>NZ_BMZO01000024.1 GCF_014652835.1 Limoniibacter endophyticus | reverse complement strand
AACTCTGCTTACCAGGCGCATTTCGCCCAGGGGATCACCATAATAAAATGCTGAGGCCTGGCCTTTGCGTAGTGCACGCATCACCTCAATACCTTTGATGGTGGCGTAAGCCGTCTTCATGGATTTAAATCCCAGCGTGGCGCCGATTATCCGTTTCAGTTTGCCATGATCGCATTCAATCACGTTGTTCCGGTACTTAATCTGTCGGTGTTCAACGTCAGACGGGCACCGGCCTTCGCGTTTGAGCAGAGCAAGCGCGCGACCATAGGCGGGCGCTTTATCCGTGTTGATGAATCGCGGGATCTGCCACTTCTTCACGTTGTTGAGGATTTTACCCAGAAACCGGTATGCAGCTTTGCTGTTACGACGGGAGGAGAGATAAAAATCGACAGTGCGGCCCCGGCTGTCGACGGCCCGGTACAGATACGCCCAGCGGCCATTGACCTTCACGTAGGTTTCATCCATGTGCCACGGGCAAAGATCGGAAGGGTTACGCCAGTACCAGCGCAGCCGTTTTTCCATTTCAGGCGCATAACGCTGAACCCAGCGGTAAATCGTGGAGTGATCGACATTCACTCCGCGTTCAGCCAGCATCTCCTGCA
>NZ_BMZO01000023.1 GCF_014652835.1 Limoniibacter endophyticus | reverse complement strand
GTCTTGAGACGAAGTACCATTGGCGCAGGAGCGTTTCACGGCCGAGTTCGGAATGGGATCGGGTGCAGGCGCTCCGCCATAACCACCAGGTCGGCGAATCACATGATTTTTGCTCGAGAAGCTGTTTCTAGTTCGTTTGCTTGCGCGCACAGGGCGCTTTCGCATCGCTTTGCGATGCTGATCCTCCGCGAGGGCGGCAAACGTGCCAGGCGATCGGTCGATCGCCGGTTTATGTCTTTTCGTTTTTGTCCATTTGGGCTTTGCCCAGCGTTTTGATAGTGCATGTCACGATATATCACCGCGATCATACTGCCTACAGACGCCAGGTCGCCGGGCCTTGTGGCCCGCCCTGCCCGGAGAGACGTCAGCTTTGCTGACTGCCCGCACGGACGAATGGTTCATCTTGTTTACAAGATGAGCATTGGCAAAATGAGAATGATCAAGCCGATCGAGCTATTAGTACCGATAAGCTTCACAGGTTACCCTGCTTCCACACTCGGCCTATCAACGTGGTGGTCTTCCACGGCTCTGATAGGGATTACTGGTTTTGAGGTTAGTTTCCCGCTTAGATGCCTTCAGCGGTTATCTATTCCGTACATAGCTACCCTGCGATGCGGCTGGCGCCACAACAGGTCCACCAGAGGTACGTCCATCCCGGTCCTCTCGTACTAGGGACAGATCCTCTCAATATTCCTACACCCACGGCAGATAGGGACCGAACTGTCTCACGACGTTCTGAACCCAACTCACGTACCGCTTTAAATGGCGAACAGCCATACCCTTGGGACCTGCTCCAGCCCCAGGATGCGATGAGTCGACATCGAGGTGCCAAACAACCCCGTCGATATGGAC
>NZ_BMZO01000022.1 GCF_014652835.1 Limoniibacter endophyticus | reverse complement strand
CTGCTGGCACGAAGTTAGCCGGGGCTTCTTCTGTGGGTACCGTCATTATCTTCCCCACTGAAAGAGCTTTACAACCCTAGGGCCTTCATCACTCACGCGGCATGGCTGGATCAGGGTTGCCCCCATTGTCCAATATTCCCCACTGCTGCCTCCCGTAGGAGTCTGGGCCGTGTCTCAGTCCCAGTGTGGCTGATCATCCTCTCAGACCAGCTACTGATCGTCGCCTTGGTAGGCCATTACCCCACCAACTAGCTAATCAGACGCGGGCTCATCTATCTCCGATAAATCTTTCCCCGTTGCCGGGCGTATGCGGTATTAGCACAAGTTTCCCTGTGTTATTCCGCAGAAATAGGTAGATTCCCACGCGTTACTCACCCGTCTGCCACTCACTCCGAAGAGTGCGTTCGACTTGCATGTGTTAAGCCTGCCGCCAGCGTTCGTTCTGAGCCAGGATCAAACTCTCAAGTTGAAAATCCAATCGCTTGGCTAATGGTCACGCTCAATATCTTGACGAGAACCAATGTACTTCAGCCTTCCAGTCAAAAACCAGAAAACATCACCACTGTCTCTCAAACGTGCCGCCAATCTATCTTGTCATAATCCAAACAGGCCCAAAGGACCCGAAAGGAAACAGCAAGGAAAAAGACTGCCGCCCACGTTTCTCTTTCTTCTCGATAAAAATGTCAAAGAACAGACACCAAAAAGTGTCAAAACAAACCAGCCAAATCACCAAATCGCCATCAGGCAAAACAGGCAATAAAAGCCAGACCAACAAAACCAAAGCCAACCCAAAAGGATCAAAGCAAAGGCCTCACCCTAAACAAAAGTCACAAAAACCTGAAGGCCGAACCGGATAAACCAGCCAAACCCCAGTATGCGACACCGCTATCGGGCAAAAAACAGAGCGCCAATCCCTCGCCGTTCCCAGCGAAGC
>NZ_BMZO01000021.1 GCF_014652835.1 Limoniibacter endophyticus | reverse complement strand
GGCTAAGGAAGGTGCGAATAAGCAGGTCATTTCTTCCCAAGCTGACTCGCTGATTAAAATTTCGCGGATCTGGGCCGATTTTTTTCCCGCAAACACATCGAATCAGCCTATTTAGGCTATTTTTTCCACCATTTCTGGCGTTATTTCCGGTTTTTACTGAGATCTCTCCCACTGACGTATCATTTGGTCCACCCGAAACAGGTTGGCCAGGGTGAATAACATCGCCAGTTGGTTATCGTTTTTCAGCAGCCCCTTGTATCTGGCTTTCACGAAGCCGAACTGCCGCTTGATGATGCGAAACGGGTGCTCCACCCTGGCACGGATGCTGGCTTTCATGTATTCGATGTTGATGGCCGTTTTGTTCTTGCGCGGATGCTGCTTCAAGGTTTTTACCTTGCCGGGACGCTCGGCGATCAGCCAGTCCACATCCACCTCGGCCAGCTCCTCGCGCTGTGGCGCTCCTTGGTAGCCGGCATCGGCTGAGACAAATTGCTCCTCTCCATGAAGCAGATTACCCAGCTGATTGAGGTCATGCTCGTTGGCCGCGGTGGTGACTAGGCTGTGGGTCAGGCCACTCTTGGCATCGACACCAATGTGGGCCTTCATGCCAAAGTGCCACTGATTGCCTTTCTTGGTCTGATGCATCTCCGGATCGCGTTGCTGCTCTTTGTTCTTGGTAGAGCTGGGTGCCTCAATGATGGTGGCATCCACCAAAGTGCCTTGGGTCATCATGACGCCTGCTTCGGCCAGCCAGCGATTGATGGTCTTGAACAATTGACGGGCCAGTTGATGCTGCTCGAGCAGGTGGCGGAAATTCATGATGGTGGTGCGATCCGGCAGGGCGCTATCCAGGGATAATCGGGCAAACAGGCGCATGGAGGCGATTTCGTACAGGGCATCTTCCATGGCACCGTCGCTCAGGTTGTACCAATGCTGCATGCAGTGAATACGCA
>NZ_BMZO01000020.1 GCF_014652835.1 Limoniibacter endophyticus | reverse complement strand
TCCATAACAGTAAGGGTGGTATTTCAAGGATGGCTCCACAATGGCTGGCGCCACTGCTTCAAAGCCTACCACCTATCCTACACATGCTGTTACGAATGCCAATGCAAAGCTATAGTAAAGGTGCACGGGGTCTTTCCGTCTAACCGCAGGAACCCCGCATCTTCACGGGGAATTCAATTTCACTGAGTCTATGCTGGAGACAGCGGGGAAGTCGTTACGCCATTCGTGCAGGTCGGAACTTACCCGACAAGGAATTTCGCTACCTTAGGACCGTTATAGTTACGGCCGCCGTTTACTGGGGCTTCAATTCAATGCTTGCACATCTCCTCTTAACCTTCCAGCACCGGGCAGGCGTCAGACCCTATACGTCGCCTTGCGGCTTCGCAGAGCCCTGTGTTTTTGATAAACAGTCGCTACCCCCTGGTCTGTGCCACCTCACACCGGTTGCCCGATGCAAGGTCATGCTTATCCCGAAGTTACGCATGCAATTTGCCGAGTTCCTTCAGCATAGTTCTCTCAAGCGCCTTGGTATTCTCTACCAGTCCACCAGTGTCGGTTTCGGGTACGGTCTATAAGGAGGGGCTCTTTCCTGGAACCGCTTCACTGCAAGGATCAATCCAATAAGACCTTACAATTTACGCGATCCGTCACTTCCCTCCAGGCCCACGATTATTAACGTGGTTCCCATCGTCTACGCATGTCTGCCTCGACTTAGGGGCCGGCTAACCCTGCTCAGATTAACTTTAAGCAGGAACCCTTGGACTTTCGGCGGGGGTGTCTCTCACACCCCTTACGTTACTCATGTCAGCATTCGCACTTCTGATACCTCCACACCTCCTCACGGATGATGCTTCATCAGCTTACAGAACGCTCCGCTACCGCTTGACCCTTGCGGATCAAACCCAAAGCTTCGGTGTATGGCTTTAGCCCCGGTACATTTTCGGCGCAAAAACCCTTGACTAGACCAGTGAGCTGTTACGCTTTCTTTAAATGATGGCTGCTTCTAAGCCAACATCCTGGT
>NZ_BMZO01000019.1 GCF_014652835.1 Limoniibacter endophyticus | reverse complement strand
TGTCGCCGACGAAACGTTCAAGAGGGGTTTACCCGTGGCAAGGCAGAATTATCTTTTCACCAGTGAATCGGTGTCCGAAGGACATCCAGACAAGGTCTGTGACCGCATCTCCGACGAGATCGTCGATCTGGTCTATCGCGAAGCCAAGAAGACCGGCATGAATCCGTGGGAGGTGCGTGTGGCGTGCGAAACGCTGGCGACCACGAACCGGGTTGTCATCGCTGGCGAAGTACGCGTCCCGCCGAGCCTGATGAAGACCGACAAGTCGGGCAGGGAAGTGATCAATCCTTCCAAGTTCCGCGCTGCGGCGCGGCGCGCCATCAAGGCGATCGGTTATGAGCAGGAAGGCTTCCACTGGAACACGGTGAAGATCGACGTTTTGCTGCATGCGCAGTCTGCCGATATAGCGCAGGGCGTGGACAAGGCCTCCGATTCCGACAATGCTGAAGGTGCTGGCGACCAGGGCATCATGTTCGGTTATGCCTGCAACGAGACGCCGGAACTGATGCCGGCGCCGATCTACTATAGCCACAAGATCCTCGAACTGCTGGCTGCGGCCCGCAAAGAGGGCAAGGGCGATGCCGCCAGGCTTGGCCCGGATGCCAAGAGCCAGGTCACGGTGCGCTATATCAACGGCAAGCCTGCCGAAGTGACCTCGATCGTGCTTTCCACGCAGCATCTCGATGAGAGCTGGTCGTCGAAGAAGGTGCGCGAGGTGGTTGAACCCTATATTCGCGAAGCCTTGGGCGATCTCAAGCTTGCCGCCGACTGCGCATGGTATATCAACCCGACCGGCAAGTTCGTGATCGGCGGTCCTGATGGCGATGCCGGTCTGACGGGCCGCAAGATCATCGTCGATACCTATGGCGGTGCAGCCGCTCATGGCGGTGGCGCCTTCTCCGGCAAGGACACGACCAAGGTCGATCGCTCGGCTGCCTATGTCGCCCGCTATCTTGCCAAGAACGTCGTTGCCGCCAGGCTGGCCGACAAGTGTACGATCCAGCTCTCCTACGCCATCGGCGTTGCGCAGCCGCTATCGGTCTATGTCGATCTTTACGGCACGGGCAAGGTCGATGAGGCGGTTCTGGAAAAGGCTATCCGCGAGGTGATCGACCTGTCACCATCGGGCATCCGCCGTCATCTCGATCTCAACAAGCCTATCTATGCCAAGACGGCTGCCTATGGCCATTTCGGCCGCAAGGCCGGTCGTGACGGCTCCTTTTCATGGGAAAGGACCGATCTTGCCAAGGCGCTCAAGGATGCGATTGCCCGTATCACAGCTGAGGAAGACAAAAAGGCCGCCTGA
>NZ_BMZO01000018.1 GCF_014652835.1 Limoniibacter endophyticus | reverse complement strand
TGTTTTGGGATTCTCACATCCTTTCCCACTTAGCCATAACTTGGGGACCTTAGCTGTTGGTCAGGGTTGTTTCCCTCTCCACGACGGACGTTAGCACCCGCCGTGTGTCTGCCGGACAGTTCTTCCAGGTATTCGCAGTTTGATTAGGTTTGGTAATCCGGTGAGGACCCCTAGCCCATTCAGTGCTCTACCCCCTGGAGAATAAATCCGACGCTCTACCTAAATAGATTTCGCGGAGAACCAGCTATCTCCGAGTTTGATTGGCCTTTCACCCCTAGCCACAAGTCATCCCGAACTATTGCAACAGTTATGGGTTCGGCCCTCCAGTTGGTGTTACCCAACCTTCAGCCTGCTCATGGCTAGATCACTCGGTTTCGGGTCTAATGCAACAAACTAAATCGCCCTGTTCAGACTCGCTTTCGCTGCGCCTACACCTATCGGCTTAAGCTTGCTTGTTACACTAAGTCGCTGACCCATTATACAAAAGGTACGATGTCACCATTTCAGGCTCCATCTGTTTGTAGGCAACCGGTTTCAGGTACTATTTCACTCCCCTCGTCGGGGTGCTTTTCACCTTTCCCTCACGGTACTGGTTCACTATCGGTCATGCACGAGTACTTAGGCTTGGAGGGTGGTCCCCCCATGTTCAGACAGGATTTCACGTGTCCCGCCCTACTCAAGAACAATGGTTCGCATTTCGCATACGGGGCTGTCACCCACTATGGCTAGCCTTTCCAGACTATTTTGCTTCTCTTACCATTGCTGCTGGCCTGGTCCGCGTTCGCTCGCCACTACTAACGGAGTCTCGGTTGATGTCCTTTCCTACAGGTACTTAGATGTTTCAGTTCCCTGCGTTCGCTTCTTACATCCTATTTTATTCAGATGAAGATACCTTGTAACGATAACTAGAAACCAACGTTGTCAGTCTCCTCAAACCAGTAAGCACCAACCAAACCAAAGGCTTGGCAAGGCCGACCGGCCGTCGGACCATCTGGCCCGAAACGGAAATCAACAAAGTTGATTTCCTAGCTATCTAAGGTGGGTTTCCCCATTCGGAAATCGCCGGATCAAAGGGTATTCGCACCTCCCCGACGCTTATCGCAGCGTATCACGTCCTTCATCGCCTGTGCATGCCAAGGCATCCACCAGTTGCCCTTAAGACACTTGATCATTCTCATTGCCAATGCTCATCCTTCTGGCCGCCCAAAGAGCGCCAGACATGCCGGGATGCGCCTGCGGGGCACACCATAATCCAGCAAGGATCAAAGCATTGACGAAAAGACCAGCTTCTCGAAGTTTGTCCAATCGTCAGGGTATGACGAACCATAATGGCAGGGATTGAGCGTCCCATGCCGGCGTTTCCTCGCTCACAAAGCCTAAATCCATAGACCGCGTGGCTAAAAACCCGAACAAACCTTCTCTTCACAATGTCAAACAGAACAGGCAGCCCATCGCTGAGCCGCAAACTCGTTTTTCCTCAACTCTTTTTGTCACCCAAGGGGAAAACGGCCACAGACGCCGGGATAAAGCCACCGCCACCCCGCGCGCTCCAGCACAGGCAAAGGCAAACAACAACCCGATATGCGACACCATAAATGGTGGAGCTTATCGGGATCGAACCGATGACCCCCTGCTTGCAAAGCAGGTGCTCTCCCAGCTGAGCTAAAGCCCCAATTTGTTAGGCCCTCAATCAATAGAGCACATGACAATGGTGGGCCTGGGAGGACTTGAACCTCCGACCTCACGCTTATCAAGCGCGCGCTCTAACCAACTGAGCTACAAGCCCTGAACGCAAACAGATCAACAACCAGACGCATCCAAAGCAAAGCTTCGCAAGCCCAACTGGCCGTCGGTCACGTTTGACCGCCCCGTCCGGAGGCGTTGGCAAAACCAACTGCCGCAAGGACAAAAAGAGGAAGAAAGAGAAACGAAGACGGCAGCTTTCAGCTCTTGCTGCTGGCGATCGACCTGACTTGGCCGATCTTGTTCCAATAAAGCATCAAAAGCATTCGCCACAAGGACAAAAACATTAAGACGCTTCCTTAGAAAGGAGGTGATCCAGCCGCAGGTTCCCCTACGGCTACCTTGTTACGACTTCACCCCAGTCGCTGAGCCTACCGTGGTCAGCTGCCTCCATTGCTGGTTAGCGCACTGCCTTCGGGTAAACCCAACTCCCATGGTGTGACGGGCGGTGTGTACAAGGCCCGGGAACGTATTCACCGCGGCATGCTGATCCGCGATTACTAGCGATTCCAACTTCATGCACTCGAGTTGCAGAGTGCAATCCGAACTGAGATGGCTTTTGGAGATTAGCTCCGGATCGCTCCTTCGCTGCCCACTGTCACCACCATTGTAGCACGTGTGTAGCCCAGCCCGTAAGGGCCATGAGGACTTGACGTCATCCCCACCTTCCTCTCGGCTTATCACCGGCAGTCCCCTTAGAGTGCCCAACTAAAGGCTGGCAACTAAGGGCGAGGGTTGCGCTCGTTGCGGGACTTAACCCAACATCTCACGACACGAGCTGACGACAGCCATGCAGCACCTGTGTCCAAGTCCCCGAAGGGAAGAAATCTGTCTCCAGAAGTCGTCTTGGCATGTCAAGGGCTGGTAAGGTTCTGCGCGTTGCTTCGAATTAAACCACATGCTCCAC
>NZ_BMZO01000017.1 GCF_014652835.1 Limoniibacter endophyticus | reverse complement strand
TTACCGTATTTATTAGACAAATAAGCAATAGCATCATTTTTATAATCTTCCCAAATATCTTTATTGTCTTTATTTAAACTTACAACCCCAGCCAATAAAATATTAGCATCAGATCGGAGTTTTTTTTCTTTTCCGTTTTTATCCGTTATTTTTGTATTGTCGTGATATTCATAAGCGAGTTTTTCTACTTCATCCAAACCTACACCAAAAAGCAAAATAGGATCTTTCGGGTTTTCAACATGCGGACAATTTCCGTTTTCCCTTTTTGCCTCTGCAATTATTTCACGAACCGATCTACCTTTTGTTTCTTTTTTATATTTATCATTCGATCCGTTATTTTTTGTTTTTTTAGATACAACCCTTCCATAATCTTCAATATGTATAAACTGATAAGACATAATATTCACCTCTTTTTTTATCGTTATATTTAAATAATAAATCCGCAGTTTTAAAAGTCAAATAATATACATAGGGACCGACTATGTTTATTCTTCGAATAAACAGCGGCCCCTACGGGGAAGGTCAAAATCAAAGGCATAAAAAAAGCACCTTCGCGGTGCCTTTTTTACTAATCCTCAAGTTTTCTTTTATAGTTTTTATCTTTTTTAAACCAGTTGTAGTTTAGTATTCTTAGCTCTTTATCTGTATCTTCTTCTTCACTTAACAGCAATAAATCTTTCTCGGAAGTATCTTCCTTAAATAGATCTTTCAATACTCCACCAGTTGATACAAACCTCAACTTATGGACTTGCCTTGTCAGTTCGTGGAACCATTCGGGATCTTTCACCATATCAGAAGGCTTCACAGCATACTTCAAGGTTTCAGCCGCAGCCTCAGCTATGGCTGATTTGTTGGCTTCGCCGTTCAGCTTTGCCTTGACCATACGAATGTCTGTTATAGGTGTATAGGAAACACCTAAACAGTCTCTCCACAATTCAGCCCAATCAGTAGTTTTCAAATAACCATATTTAAAATAACTCGGCTTCATTAAAAGCAATATGTGAAAATGCGGATGAGCTTTTCCATCTTTCGATCTTGTTATTTCAGTTGTCTTCACAAAACCCAAGTTATAGTTTTTGAAATGCTTTCTTTGTATCATTTTTATAAATGATTTATTCATCCATTGGATTTTTTCTCTTACTTCACTGACATCACAATTTTCAACGGTCAATGTTAAAAACATCCAACGAGCACTTTTAAACTGTTTTTCTATATCCGGTAAAGCCTTATAAAATCTTGCTTTCCACATCAGGCTTTTCCTCCATTGACAAACAGGGCAATGTCTTACTCGGCAAAATCTTGCCGATTTAAGTTTAATACCTATTTCACCCGTTTCACGATTTAACATTTCAGAATATTGTAAATGACCAGAACATTCGTTCATTCTTTCAAAGTATCTTTCAAACTCGAACGATTGTTTATATATATCAGCAACAAGATCACAATCGTGTCTATGTATATCCCACGGTTTATCTTTTTCAGATCTATCACTTAATTTTTCATACTTGACTTTTATTTTTTTATTATCTATTCTCTCCATAGATATACCGATCCCCGTATTATAGTTTTTGACTTCGACACTCAAAACTTAACACGGGGATTTTTTTTGTCAATCATTCGACATAAAACACCTGCTCCAACACCACGGAAACCCTTACGGGACAAGGCTTCAAGCCACTTTTAAGCACCGTTTTTCAAATCCACGTTATCCCTATTGTATCAAGTAAAGGAAAATCCGCCCCTCCGGGTTGATTTTTAACCCCAAAAACCAACACCAAAAACCACGATCTGGAAGTTCCTTCCATCCATCCGGCCAAGACGGTTTTAGACCGTCAGAAAGGCCGCTAGAAGCTTCTGTAACGAGTTTTACGGGGTTCTGCCCTGTATGGGTCACCAAACAAACCGTATCCCCATACAGACCCATACAAGGGCATTAACTGCAGTCTATCAGGTTGAAGCCTCACTTCGTTCTGCTCCAACCATAACAAGGGTATTTTTATGGTGTGTAGTCAATAACAATTTCGGAACCCCAGAGGGGACCCCCCGAAATTCTTTTTGACTATTTAGGCTTAATAGTCGTTTTAGGTTTTATTTTTTCAAGAAAATCAGAAAAACGATCACCATAATATTTTTTCACACGAGTAAAAAACTCCTGATATTTTTCAAGTTGTTTTTTATTTTCAGTGTTTTCTGTTTTTAGGTTTTGGTTTTCGGTTTTAAGAGTGTTGTTTTCTTCCAGAAGAGGTTTTTTCTGTTCTTCGAGTGTTTCATTAAATGATTTATTCAAATCCTCATATTTTGTTTTATATTCCTTTAAAGACTGATTTTCATTTAATGTAAAATATAGACTCCTTGAAGTTGCCTTATTCTTTTTATATTCTTCAGAAAGTTTATTTTCATATTCAGAACTGATTTCTTCCTTAACCTCATCAACTTTCTTTTTGTAATGGTTTTTTCTTCTACTCAACTTCTTATAGTCTGCTTTAAGTGCTGTAAACTCACTGTTTTTAAAGGAAATGGCGATTTTTGTTTTTCCCCACCAAGACGATTTTTCAAATTGATCAACGGCAAAACTATAACCCTGTTTCTTTCCTGTTTCTGTTGCTTTTAACTTTACTTGATCAAGCAATGAAACCTCACGAGATTGTTTAAAGTAATCACTACGGCTCAATCTGGCCCTTTTAGGACCATCTTTCGTTAAACCATAGTTAGAACTTACAACTTTAAAAAAATCCTCTTGAAAGTCTCTCATAGCATTTAAATAAGCAATATTTTGATCGTGTTTCTTTTTGTCCTTATTTTCATACAATGCTTTTTTACCATCGTGTATTAAATCAAATTTCAGTCCGGGTTTTTGTATTATATAAAAATGGAAGTGTGGATTTTCCTCGTCGGTGTGTTCTATTACAGAAACTAACTTTTTACCGTATTTATTAGACAAATAAGCAATAGCATCATTTTTATAATCTTCCCAAATATCTTTATTGTCTTTATTTAAACTTACAACCCCAGCCAATAAAATATTAGCATCAGATCGGAGTTTTTTTT
>NZ_BMZO01000016.1 GCF_014652835.1 Limoniibacter endophyticus | reverse complement strand
TCCTCCTGTGCCTGACGCATCAGATTTGCCATCACTGCCGGATGCCAGGATCTTTTTTTTACGACGAGCGGCTTCTTCTTCGGCTTCTGCATTATCCCTCCTTCGCAAACGCCGGACGGCACGGAAAAGTTTTCCGGGTCGCTCCGGCGTTGGACAAGCGCCAGCGCGTCAGTGGTGTTAGCGGGTTTCGGGGCGCAGCCCTGAACCAGTCACAGCGTTTACGCTTGAGAGCACGATTCATGAAAGTGCCTCATGTGGCAGGTGTGATATGTGGCTCAGGAGCGTCCGCAATACCATGCACGGACAGATGAAATGACGCCTCCTCGCTCACTCGGTAGCTGCGCTCCTGCCGTTCGGCTGCGGCGGGCGTGACCGACTCACGGATAACGGGATAAAGCAAAGGCGCTCAAATCAGAAAGGGCCGGAGAAAAGGATGCGGCGTTGATATATACGAGAGAGATATTGAGAGGTCTTGAAGTGGGTGCCTAACTGCGGCTACACTGAAAGAACAGTTTTGGTATCTGCGGTCTCGTATACCCAGTTACCCGGTTAAGCAGTTCCCCAACTGACTTAACCTTCGATCAAACCGCCTCCCCATGATCGTCAGTTCTGTTATCCCCGGAGCTCCATCCATCCCACGGAAAAACACCCGCCACTGATGCCCTCAGCGCACTGCACATCATGTACAAACCACTCCCTCCCTCCTTTTTTATTGCGTTTCTTAATGCGCAATGGTAGCTTTGTGCGCAACAAAAAACGCAATAGCAAGGGGGGGTAATGAGAGAAAGAACAAATATCATGCTAGATATAGGATTAAAGCAATCCTTACAACGGCTTTCGAATAAAACCAAAATGAGTCTAAGTGATCTTATTAACCAGAGATTATCAGGTTCACTTTCAGTTGAAGAACGCATTGGCGAAAAGCCTGAATGGATGAGAAACCTTGATCCCTATCTCGCCAATCACTTTTCAAATATTGAGTTACCGCTCCCTTCACCATTAAAAGAATACCAAGAAAAAATGGATGAGATAGATTCAATTATTAATGACATGATGGTTCTAAAGGAATATTTCAGAGCTAAGTTTTACGACGAAATAAAATAGGCACGCTATACGGAGGCGGAGAATTATGTTTTTTAAACGGTATTTAACGGAGAAGGAAATATACAAGGCAGCACTCCCAATTGTTAGGCTTCAAGGGAGAGTTAACACTTCATTACGTTTTTTATCCAAATACTCAGATGTAAACAAAAATGGATTAATTGCATTGCATCTTAATTTATTACATTTTATCTCATACAACATACACGGTGTAGAGTCTCTGAAAATCACTCAAGCAGGCATAAACAAAGCTGTACAACAAAGCCCTCACGCAGATGAAATAAAAAATATTGCGCAGGCAATAGGACGCAAAGGACCTGAGTACATCGAAGGATTAATTAGAAACCCATGGGGGAAGAAAAATGATAATCCACTAATATTTATAATGAGCATTGAAGAAAGTATAAAAGAAACCCTTAACTCAGGTTATATGTTATATAGAGTAGCTCCCATAACTGAGGGTGAAGCAGCTGCTTTCATGGATGTTCTTAAACAATTATTATTATTTGAGGATAATTTTCGCCTTTTTGGTAGAGACTTGGTTTATAAAATAGAAAAATTAAAAATCAGATAACAAAGTATGGTGAACGAAAAATGAAAGAGAGGATAGTGAAATGTGTAATACCAAGATTCTCAACTATGTATTGGTTAATTGCGTTCCTAGCATTTATATTCCCCGGTCGATCTTTTGCTGACGGTTACACCGCTTACTACCGATGTAATGGTACTCAGGAAGCATCTCTTACTGTTAAAGATAACAAACTAAGTATGGTTGTAGGTCTTTCTAAGTTTAATAGGCAACTGGATACTTATAGATTCAAAGAAAAGGGAATCGAAGTAGTAATGCAGAGAGCTGCTTCTGATGATAACTCTGAGGCCATAATGTCTTTTATTATGCCTGACGTTAACAATATGACCTTATTAGTTAAAAATAACGGCTACATTATCGTTAAGACAACCTGCTGGTTAACTAAAACCGACAAACAGTAGAACACGTAGTTAGTCGAGTATTTACCATAATACCTGTTGTCGGCATCAAAAAAGCCCGCATAGCGGGCTTCAGTCGTAAACTTCGCGGCGATGTCCAATCGTGGCGGCAAGGATAACAAGCTCGTCATCTCGGATCTCACACAGAACGCGATAATCTCCCACCCGATAGCGCCAGAACTCGCCCAGCTCACCTTTGAGCGGCTTCCCTGACTGGCGAGGATCGGCAGCAACTGCAATGCGTAAACTCATAAAATCCACAATCCGTCGTGCGTTCTGTTTGTCCATCTTGCGTAACGATTTGAGCGCCCGATCGGAATAGTTAATCGTCCAGACCAAGTGACTTCCTCACGTCTTCAGACGAATGCACTGCTTCATCACCACGGCGAACGCGTGCAGCAGTTTCTGCTGAAAGATAATAATCCTCCAGGTCTTCCAGATGCGCCAGTATTGCTTCCCGCGCATAAAACGTCTTTGTTCTGCCGGTTTGCTTCGCCAGCGAGTCCAGACGGGACTCAATCTCATCAGATAACCGGATAGCAAGCATATAAACCTCCCGAACACCATTTGCTATACATGTATATCAACAGTACCACAATCAACCTAAAAGAACAAAAAATAATCTTGTTAGCCCCTCTTGATAATCCGTAACGCGGTCAATATATCTAGCTTGAGGGCTTTCCTCTTAACTATTGAAAGGATAACGATTATGGGTCTTAAGCCGGGTCCGAAACGAATTGCCGATTCAACAGGGGAACCTGATAAACGCCAGCGTGACAATAAAAAAACGCCGGGAAATACTGACAAATTGAAACCCAGCAAATCTTCAAAAAAATAAGTCAGTAGTTAAAAGCCCTCCGGGGCTTTTTTGTATCTGCCGTTCACGCTGATTAAACATAACACCCGTTGCCCGCACCGCCCCGGACGGGTTCGCCGCGAACGGGGTGGCAGTCAGGTAAAACCGGCAACAAACCACCCGATAAACCGCCCCGTTCGCGACAGATAAATTTTACCTGGCTGCATAGCCATGCAGCCAGGTGAATGACATCCGGTTTCAGCGTAAATGCCCGATGAGAACCCTGTTTTCCTGCATTTCAGCCCAGCGACGGACCGTCATAGCTTCGCTGCCGGGAACGCGCTTCCGTCAGTTCCTTTTCGTGCTGCCGTTGCTCGTGCGCCCGTTCTGCGGCCACGGCCATCTCATGACGCTGCACTACCGGCTCAAACGCTGCAGTTGCCCGCTCAAGCGTTCCACCTGCTGACTCAAGCGCGTCACGCGCTCGCTCAGCGCCGCGTTCTCCCGTTGCATAAGCCCTGACATTTTCCGCCATTCCCCGAAGGCGCTCTCCCACTCGTCCAGCCTTTTCGAGTAGTCCTGCTGTAGCTGCTCTAATGCGCTCAGCAACTGTTTTTCCAGCTCGGTCATCGGCACTTACTCCTTCACCAGTCTCAGCGCGTTCTGCTTCGACCGCCCGTTCCCGACCGTCCAGCTCTGCGTCCTGTCTACGGCCGTCCCCTTCGGCAGCACCAGAAAACGTCCGTTGCTGTCTTCCAGGTACGTCACGCCCCAGGTCTTCGCGTTCAGCTTCGACAGCGCTGCGTTCTGCCGGTCGATTTCGGCCAGATTTGACGCTATCAAGCTCCCCTGATACCACAACACCCCGCTCAGGCTGGCGAACAGCAGTCCTGACACCATCGTGATGGTCAGCCATGTCCGCCCGACCATACGCATCACGCTCAGGCGGTTCGACTGCATGGCCGCGCTCATACCCTGCTCGTGGGCGCGGATGGCGGCGCTGATTCTCTTCCCGCTTTCGCTCAGTTCCGCTCTGACAGACTTCTCGTGCTCGCTGAATGCGGCTTTCAGCATTTCGCCGGTACTCTGCTGCTGCGCTTTCGATTTCTGCTCTAAGTCCTTCGCCAGCGTTAAAAGACTGTTCATAGATGGCTCCCTTAAGTCGGATGTTTCGCCCTCCGTCCGGGTCGGCAATGCTGATGCTGCTCTTTGTGGTGCGCACGACCTCAAAACCTGCGCTTTCCAGCGCCTCAGTGACGTCCTGACGCGTTTTAAGCTCCCCTGACGAGGCGAGGGCCAGTAAGCCCCGCGTAATAGCCTCTGCGGCTTCCTGCTTCGTTTTGGGTAACGAAGATGGCGTCACCAGCGCGCGCCGGTTCTCCGGTGCGTTCGGGTCGTGCAGCCCCAGTCGCCCGTTCACCACGGTCTGCCACGCATCGATGCGCGGACGGTCTGCCCGGTCGTAGTACGGCTGGAGACGCCTGCCGGTCAGCAGTTCCGTGTTCGGTACCAGAAAATTCAGTTCCAGCCGCCCCTTGTCCCGGTGTTCAACCCACAGCACGCTGTACTGGTCTTTATCGAGTCCGGGCATCAGAACCCGCTCGAAGCTCGCCATCAGCTTTTCACGCTGGCCGGGCGGTAAATCCTGTTCAGCAAAAGACAGGACGCCGGAGGTGTACTTTTTGGCGTAGGGCGAGGCGTCGATAAGCTCCCGGACCTCCTCCGGCTTTCCCTGCAGGACGATGGCCCCGTCGCGCTGGCGGTCTTTCCCCAGCAGATAATCCACCGGCCCGGCACCGCCGCCTCGCCCTCGCGGATGAAACTTAACGATCATCGTCTGCCCCCTTTTCCAGCACGGCATGCCGCAGCCGCTCGAGTTCGGCATCAGCGCCTGACCACTGGCCGCCGTTAATTTTCCGGGCGATCTGGTTGAGGTTGTTCCCCATCCCGGCAAGCTGGCGCAGCAAAACCGGATCGATGGACGGCAGCCGCAACGACCGCGCCGGGCGCGTATCGAGACAGGTTTCCCGCATCCACACCGCCAGTTGCCTTCCATTGCAGCGCTCCAGCAGCTGCTGGTACTCCCCATCGGTCACCCGGATACCTAAAAAACGGGTACGCTTAACCGCCATCCTCTCCTCCGATATCCGCAAAATGTGACCGGGCTGAACGCTCAAGCTCTGCCATCTGCTCCCGGCGGTAATCTTCCTCCTGTGCCTGACGCATCAGATTTGCCATCACTGCCGGATGCCAGGATCTTTTTTTT
>NZ_BMZO01000015.1 GCF_014652835.1 Limoniibacter endophyticus | reverse complement strand
GATATTCTGGACGATGGACGAGTGGACAACGTGTCGCTTACCGGCTGTCACCTTTTTTTTCGGGAAACGCTGACGGCAATGAGGCACTGGCTATATCCCGCAGGGCACCCGGCAATGCGACAGGTTATAAATTTTGAATTCAGTCTGAAAAATGACGGCTTACAGGATCCGCGACCAGTCACCACCCAAAAGCTCAATGATGATGGTTGCCGCCAGTAACAGGTCCTTTAACCCGCAGGCTGCAATAGTCCTGGATGATGAGTGAGCCTGTAGCAGCCCTGATTAGTGGAAGCGAAGCTGAAAAATGGGCAGCAAAAGCCGTATTTCTGGCAAATAGCGCCGCCACGGATTAAAGTAGTCATGTGTAATACATATGACTACAAAGGGGCTTTTATGTCATCAGCAACATCCATCAGGCTCGATGAAGAACTTAAGGACCGGCTGAAAACGCTGGCCGATGACCGGCACCGCTCAGCGCACGCGCTAATGCTGGAGGCAATCACCGAATACATCGACCGGGAAGAGAAGCGCAGCCAGTACCTGCGGGACGGACAGGCCGCATGGCAGCACTATCAGGAAACGGGTCTGCACCTTACTGCGGAAGAAGCGGAAGCCTGGATAAGTACCTGGGGAACTGAGAACGAGCAGGATGCTCCGCCATGCCACAGGTAACGATTTCCGCGCTGGCACAGCGCGATTTACAACGCCTTCAGGACTTTCTCAAAACCAAAAATCGGCTGGCAGCCAGAAAAGGAGGTGAGGTGATCGTCCGGGCTATCCAGCAACTGAAAACATTGCCAGACATTGGCCGCCCGGTGCCGTTTCTGCCGCTGGAATATAAGGAACTGGTGATCGGGTTTGGCGACAGTGGCTATGTGATGCTCTACCGCCACGACCGGGAAATGGACCAGATTGTGATCGTCACCGTCAGGCATCAGAAAGAATCCGGGTATCCGGGGGCAGACAGCCTCTAATAACCGATGACGGGGGCGCAATTCATTGCGTGGCCGTCGCCGGTTTGACAAGCGCAGCGCGTCAGAAAACCACATCCTGAACGGAAAAACGGGTAAAATTCAGCGATACATTTACCGTGAGAAATTACACACCTTTCACACCCGATAAAATCAGGGGTATACAGTGGCGAAAACATTGCTCAACCTTTCACAGGCAGCACAAGCCGCGGGCATTACCAGAAGAACGCTATACAATCATGTAAAACAGGGAAAGGTTACCGTGTCACGTGACGGGAAAAACAACCCTGTCGTGGATGTGTCAGAACTGATCCGTGTATACGGAAATGTGAATATCCCTGAGAAACAAATTCCCGGCATTTCACACCGTGAAAATACACAAAAAAATTTCCCACAGGAACAGCTTCTGGCAATGCAAAAGGAACTGGCCGATCTCCGGCAGGCTGTCACCCTGATGCTGGAAGATAAAACATCCCGGGAAGAAGAACGCCGCCAGCACGATGATGAGCGCCGGAAACTCCAGGCCGAAGTGGACAGATTGACAACAGAACTGACACAGAAGAAAAAACGCTTCTGGTCCGGCTGGTTTAGCTGAGAACTTACCGAAGGGAATGGAGAACATGACGAAGCAGGAAAAAACTGCCCTCAATATGGCTAAATTCATTAAGGATCAGTCGCTGCTGTTGCTGGAAAAGCTGAACGAGCTGGACATGGATACCCCGGCCGACATGTGCGAACGGCTTCACGAGGATGCGGAAACACTCTGGCAGGTGATGCGGGATAAGCTCGGGGAAGAATAACAGCACCGGCCATGCCGGTGCTGGCGTTATTTTTTGCCGAACGGCCACCACCGGCGGGCGGGTTTGTCCTCCGGCAGTTCAGGCACCGGCACGTTAAAATAGCGGCTGTTATATTCCCGCATCAGCTCCGCTTTCAGCTTCTCGTTCACCGCGCTTTCCCCGTGCCGCTCGCTGACCACCTCAATCATCGCGTTAATCTGCTCCGGTGAGCACTTCCCGGCATCAACCACCTGCACACCGTTCTCGATGGCGAACCGCTCCACCTTTCGATAGAGGTAATCACACAGCTTCATTCCTGTGGGTTTGTCCCGTTCCCATTGCGGATTTTCACCGGTGAAAAAGTACGTGGCTTTTTCGTCGCTGTTGAGCCGCTCGTCATACATCCCGATGGATTTCATCATCGCCAGATGCTGGGCCCGGTCGACAAAACAGAAAACATACGCCCCGGTCTGCCAGGCGAGCACCACCATGTCTTCCAGATGCTCGCTGGTTGGCATAATGCAGCGCTCGCCGTCTTTGTCTTCCACGTCCTCAATAAATACCATGTACAGCGCCATAATCCCTCACTCCGTTGTCATAAATTTAAAGCACGCGAACAGCCTCTCCCGGTCCAGCTCCACCGTTTTGCGGGCCTCGCCGGTCTGTGGATTCACGATTTCATCCACCGCCAGAATCGCCCGCTGTACCCGGACAAGCGTCGGCCGGTCAGGGCAGATGTACCAGATTTCATCGATGCCGTTCGCCCGGCGGTTGAACAGATACCCGGACACCACTTCCTGATACCGCCTGCGGCTCTTGACGGTGCGCTCTACCTCAAATGCCACCGTTCTGCCGTCCAGCTCCGCCAGCGCGTCCGGCACTTTCATCCCTTTCAGGGCCATACGGTGCAGGTACCGCCAGCCGGTGGCCCCCCGGCCCTCCATGGAGAGGCGCAGGGACTGCACGGCCAGCCGGTGCGGCAGCTGCGCCGCCGACACCCTTGACGGCTGAAACGGAATAACGTCCGTCAGCGGCTCGTCCTCGTCGAACGAGAACGCCACCCCGTGCGGCGTCAGCCCCCACACGCTGACCTGACGGCCGTCAACCGGGTATTTCGCCCGGACCAGCAGCCCTTTCGCCACCAGACTGTCCAGGAAGCGGTAAACCGGCTGTACCGCCGCAATCCCCAGCCGTCGCGCAACCAGCTCCGCCGTGGAACACAGCTCTTCCCGCAGCCAGCGCAGGGTCAGCCGTGTTTTCTCCGCGTTCCGCGCCTGCCGCTTCGCGTGGCTGACGTTGTACTGCTCCAGTGTCATCAGTAAAGCCCCGCAAAATCATCATCCGCTTTTGGTCCGCCGCCGTCGGCCGGAGGCAGGTACTCCGCCAGCGGGTCCGTTTTCGCCAGCACCGGGAAGGTTTTCAGCGAAATTTCCCGGCGCTCAACCCGCAGCGGGCTGCTGAACGCCAGCCGCGCCACGCCCAGCCCGGTCATCACCGCGAACCCGTCAGGCAGGTGTTGCAGGGTGTTCACGTCAAACAGCGGCCGCGCCTCCTTCTGGATGAAGCTGTCGCCGCTGATGTGCTCCACGTTCCCCGCCTCCCGGCTGGCCCGGCGGCGCTCCACGTCCACCCGGATCTCCCCGGTCTGGCCCGCCGCCCACTGCGCGGACTCCTGGCTGGCCGCGCGATAGAACCAGCGGATCGGCGTGTTATCCAGTACCGTGGTTTTCACAAAATCAGCGGGCAGATCCTGCCCGCACTGACCGAAGTCGCCCAGCGACTGGTGCGCGAGCAGCAGGTTGCAGTCCCGGCTGCGCAGCGTCCCCAGCGCGTTCAGCACGTACTTCGACAGCAGATATTTAATCTCATCGAGCATGATGCTCGCGTGCGGCCACCTCCGGAACTCATCCCGCGCAATGATGATTTGCGCGCAGCGGGCAAACAGCATCTTCTGCACCCGGATCACCGCCTCATCGTCCATCGAGCCGATGACGTACAGGCAGCCGCCGCCGTTGATTATCCCCGCCACATCGATACCGCTGTCCGTCTGCAGGACGCTCAGGTCGGCCACGTTCTCCAGCTTGGTGATCAGCCCCTTCACGTCCTTTTTCAGGGCCTCCGGCAACGCGTACGCCGCCGCCAGCACCTGCTGAATGTTTGCCCCCTGCGGGAACTGCTCCGCAATCAGCTTCGCCGCTTTCTGCTCGCTGATGCGGTAGTGGTCCGCCACGTCGCCGGTCTCACTCAGGTTAAACCCGGCAACCAGCAGATTCTTCAGGGCGTACTGGTCGAGATCGCGGAACAGATTCAGCTGCGCCGGTTTCCCCGGCCGCAGATCCAGCAGGGTGAAGTCCGGGCAGTGCGCCCGGAAGACGTGCGGCGCCCACGCGTCCCCTTTGGGGTCGAAGTACACCACAGCGTCCCCGAAATCGCGTACGCAGCGAATGAGCGCGTTGGTGGCCATCGCGCTCTTGCCGCTCCCGGGCAGGCCGAGGATCTGAATATTGGTCTTGCGCCAGGTATCACGAGGGACCAGCACCGGCTGGCCCTGCTCATCCTTACCCAGAAACACCGCCTGCTGTTTCCGGGCCTGCTCCGTGGAAAAATCGGCCAGCGCGTTAACCGGTACCGGCTCCCCGAAATGCAGGTGGCGGACGTCTGTCATTTCTCCGGTCCGCTGGCTGCTGCGCCGGCTCTCCTGATTCAGTTTCGCGTTCACCGCCTCGTCAGCGGCCGCAAAATGACCATCAAGCAGCAGGAACGCCAGCAGCCGCGCCAGAAGGACGCCGGCGACAAGCCCTCCGGCACACCAGGCTATCCCGAACAGGTTAGCCGGCTGCAGCAGGTAATAATCTGCGTTCGCATAGAGGTCCGGGCGCAGGACGGTTTCTCCCCAGCTCTCGATAAACACGGCGACAACCAGCCCCCCCAGAAGGGCCAGACCGGCAGCGCCGGTCAGCCAGTACGCGTAGTTCCAGACATGTCGCCGTGCCCTGACCATCCGCCCGGGTGAATCCAGCGAGGCCAGCACCGAAAATGGCACAGTCCGGTTATTATCGCGCTTATAGCGATCGGCATACTCCCGCCGCGCCTTATGGCTCAGCCCCACAAAACGCATTCGGCCGGCCCAGAGTTCAGCCAGACCGAAAAACAGGCCGATAACCAGAAAAAAACCGGCCAGACTGTAATACTCCCGGTACAGCCAGCTGACCCACGGGTAAATCTGCCGGGCCAGCTCCGGGATATGCCACTGCCAGGCAAGCGAATCCGTATTAAACATGCAATCTCTCTCCTTCAGACGACGGGTTTACCGGCGTGATGCGCAGCCCCCGCTGCACAAGCCGCGGACATGCCCCAAGGCATGGCGGCGGCGGTCACGTCCGTGGTGATTGCGTTCAGCTTTCACCGCGGAGGCCAGCCTCTTTCCGCCCCATGCGGAAAAGGCGCAGCCCCGGAGGAACAACGAGCACGCCCCAGCGTGTGAGAGGAAAAGGCGGCACCCCAGTGCGGTCTTTTCCGGTGTTCCGGCCCCCGTCAGAGTTCGCCATAGCGAGCGGCTGACCACCCGCAAAATCAGGAGCAGCTTTGCTGCTTCGTCAGGTGCGTCCAGCACCGTGGATTTTTGTGGGTGGTCAGGCGTGAGCCTGACGGGGGCCGGGTGAATTTCTGGCGTGGCCGGCGTCCAGCCGGACAGAGCCAGAAAGAGGGGAAAAGACCGTGCGTCGGTGGCGTCCAGCCAGCGTAAGCAAGGTCTTTTCCCCTGAAGTCAGCCACGCCCCAGCGGGGATGACTTGCATTTCTCCGCAAGGAGAAAAAAGCAACAGAGATAGGTTAACGTAAAATGTTCAGCGAAAAACCGACATGGTTCACCTATCCTGATAATTGATCGTCAGGGAATAGAAAGACTTAATCAGGGGACAATATCCCACATCAGCGCGTCCGGTGACCGTCTTGCAGGTGCCGGGGAAATTGCGCCTCCTCGCTCACTCGGTCGCTACGCTCCGGGCGTGAGACTGCGGCGGGCGCTGCGGACACATACAAAGTTACCCACAGATTCCGTGGATAAGCAGGGGACTAACATGTGAGGCAAAACGGCAGGGCCGCGCCGGTCCTGCCAGAGTTCACATAAACAGACGCTTTTTCGGTGCATCTGTGGGAGCCGTGAGGCTCAACCATGAATCTGACAGTACGGGCGAAACCCGACAGGACTTAAAGATCCCCACCGTTTCCGGTAGGTCGTTCACTTGAGTCCAACCCGGGAAAGCACGCAAAAGGAGTTCGCAGAGGATTTGTTTAGCTAAACACGCGGTTGCTCTTGAAGTGTGCGCCAAAGTCCGGCTACACTGGAAGGACAGATTTGGTTGCTGTGCTCTGCGAAAGCCAGTTACCACGGTTAAGCAGTTCCCCAACTGACTTAACCTTCGATCAAACCACCTCCCCAGGTGGTTTTTTCGTTTACAGGGCAAACACCGTTCCGCCCTGAACATCCCGGATATAATTTGCCTGACATGCGGCCAGAAGAAAGCCAGCAACAATCAATATAAAAAGAAAAATAGTCTTTACCTTTTTCATATACTTTCCCTGTATTTAAAGACTCCGGCATTCATCCCTGAACACCGGAAGTCAGTATTTCAAATCATCCTTGATAATTTTTTGTTACCAGTTACCGTCCCGATAATCAAAAGCTATATAACAATTATCCACATCAGGTTTTATTTGATTTTTAAAAAATGGCTGTAGTAAAGGAACCCATTCTTTCTTCAAATCAAACTCACCATTATTAATATTATCCTTTAAAGGCATTCCCAAGCTTTCAATGACAGAACCATCGTCACCAAAGTCTTTAGAATACTCTTCCCCTTTAAACTCTTCAGTTTTCTTATCAAACCATGTCAAACGTAATTTAAGCCCCATATTTACCTCTCAAAGATATTTTTTAATGTTCCGTTTTGGATCTGGCCCTTTAACCTGCTTACCCGTTTTGGGATCAAATGCGCCTAGGTGTTCGCCATCACTGGCACGATACCCTTCAAGCTCACCGTGCTGGGAATCCCATTCATAAATTTTACGTTTTTTATCGCCATACCATCGGGCCCGCTTACCACCACCACCTTGTTTAGGTGTTTTAGGATCACCTCGCTTTAACTCTCCAAGTCCCTTTATGTCTTCTGTTTTAGGTACTGGATGATAATCATGGCCGTAGTCTTTAGTCCCCTTGCGAGGCTTGTTCTTTTCCTCATTTAACTTATTTTCTGCATCCTTCGCTTTTTTCTCCTTTTGTTTCCGGCTCTCCATCGCCCCGGTAAGTGCAGCCTTATCTCTGGATAAGGATTCATTCATTGCGTTTAAAGATGCCTGAGCCGCTTTTAATTTCTCATTCTGATTCTGAATATCCTTATCAAGATAGCGAACCTGATCCTGCCACCCGGAGCCATATTCATGAGGCGGGTTATAAGTCACAAAATCATCTTTATTTGCCTCTGCCTCTTTTACCTTTTTATCGGCTTCCTGAACAGCAGCCCTTGCACCGGGGAGCGCCTTCTCTGTCGATGCAATGCGGCTGTTTAAGGTCGCAATATTTTTATCTTCGGCATCCAGCTCAGCTTTCGCTTTATCATAGTCTCTTTTCAGCCCCTCTTCCGGATGAGCGGCGTCCCATGCCTGCTGGCGACGCTTTTCTTCCTCCTGACGCTGTTTTACCTGTGCCGGGGTAAGAACATCTGTCACCGACACATAAACCGGCTTCTGTCCGGTCTCTTTCGGGAAACGAATAACGGCCTCACGGGAGTTACCACCGGCTGTAAAACCAGCCGGACGTGAATCACCTTTTTCAGCAACAATGCCTTTTGGCGGGGCTTTCGCTGTCGGAACACCTTTCGGTACGCTCACCTGCAGAGACGGGAGACCCGGAATCGACACACTGAATACCCCCGGACGTTTTGTCGGTTTCGCATCCACCACAGGGACACTCATTGGCCGACCTGCGACAACCGCAATATGCTGCCGCTCATCCTTCACCACATCCACAACCCGTTGTCTGACACGAACCGTCGCCTGGTCCAGTGGTAAAGTACTTGCCGGAGTCTCCGTCACCGCATCGGCCGGTAATGACGTCATAATTTTTGACATCATTTTCGGATCATCTTTTGCAATCTCAGAAGGCAGCACACCGTAGATCGCAATCCCCCACAGACCAAACTTAAACGGCCCCTTCAGGGCAGCCAGCACATCAGCAACGGCGGCCGACAACGCATCGCCGGAAACTGATAAAGCCAGTCCTTCAGCCCCCGGAGTAGCCAGGGCAGGCAGACCGAAGGCCATCGCAGTGGCCGAAGACTGTCCGCCACCAGAGCTACCGCTATGATTGCCGCTGTTACCACCATTACCACCGGGTTTACTCCCGCCGTTACCAAACTCCCCCGGATTATAGTTATGAATATCTCCATTCGGCGTATGCGTCGTACCCCAGCCCGGCCCGCTGTTTGGATCCGTACCACCACCTGATGAAGGGCCACCTTTACCAGACGTACCGTTCACATTCCCACTGGCCTGACCACCATTATGTCCCAGACCTGAATTACCCGGACCTCGACCGTCTCCACCACTCATACCGTTTTCCTCTTTGACATTTAAAACAATAAATTAAAGCCAACATACTGTACATATACACAGTATAATTATTACCTTACTCCTCCCGTTTTCAGGTGTCAATATATGAGATTAGTTCTCATCTTCAGGCACAAAAAAGCGCCCGGAGCCACCTGTAAGCAGATCGCGTCTTTTCCCGAAAATTTCTCATGGCAACAAATTTTATTATTTAAGACATTCATCACACTTACATTTCAGATGGTATAGACACATCTGAAAGCTAACTGGCATGAGGAGAGGACCTGCGGTTAAACTGTTCGGGAAACCTGAGACGCCCGGAGGCCACTATGACGCACCTGAAACTGACTCCCGCTGAAGAAAAGCGCCTGGCGGACGCCTTTGTCGCTCAGGCACTGGCCATGGGCCTGAAAGGGAACAAAACGCTGCCAAAGGCGGTAAAACAACAGGTGCGGGAAAGGGTGCTTCGTGCCATTCAGGACGAACGTGAAGCCAGGCGGGCGCAGGAAATGCGTCGGGAGAAATACGAGGCTACGGAAACCACCTTCACCTGGCAGCCACAGCGCCGCCGGTAAGGGGTATTTACCATAACGTCGCATTGCCCGCACCGCTCAGACGGTCTGAGGGCGTTTCCGGCGGCTACGGGATAAAACAGGCAACAAACCACCCGGAAAACCGCCGGAAACGCGCCCGGTAAATTGTAACCCGCTGCATGCCTATGCACGCAACTGCATGGCGGGCCGTTTGGTGTAAAAACGATACGATAAGCCGTGTTTATGTAAATGAACGTGGCCGTAAAGAGTGACAAATATACATGTAACATTTTTTACTGACAGGTCATCAACCCGATGCGTTTAATACCCTTTATCCTGCTGGCATTGTGCAGCCCCTTACTCCTGACGGCCTGTAAGCATTCCACCACCCAGCCGCCGAAAATTTATACTCTGGATAAGTCATCTAAAATCAGTAGCTACGCTGCGGCCATCAAGACCGCTGTTGAAATGCAGATGTTTGAACCAGAGGCCTATGCGGGAAAAATGTGCACCGTGCGGATATCCATACAACGTGATGGCACTCTGAACAGCGCCATTGCTGAAGGAGGAGATCCGAAACTCTGTAAAGCAGCAATATCAGCCGTTACCCACGCCAAAATTCCGCCGGCACCGGATGAAAATACCTGGCAAATATTCAAAAACGCCCCTCTGGATTTCAGACCATGAAAGCTTTTACTCTGACAGTGCTGGCGGCCATGTTCCTCACTCCGGTACATGCGATACCACTAAAACCCGTAACCACACTGCAGCCAACCTACCCGGTACAGGCCGCAGCAAAACGCATCGAAGGTCAGGTGACCGCCACGTTTGATATTCTGGACGATGGACGAGTGGACAACGTGTCGCTTACCGGCTGTCACCTTTTTTTT
>NZ_BMZO01000014.1 GCF_014652835.1 Limoniibacter endophyticus | reverse complement strand
CCGTCGATGGCCACCTTCTAATCCCACAAACACACTCATGTCAAACACAAAAATCAAAATTCTTGACAGATTTTCGTGTTCGCCGTGCTCAATTGGTAAACATGGAGAATAGCACATGATGAAAAAGAGCGCAATTCCAGTGTTAAAATGGTTAATTTTCGGACAGGGATGAACCGAAAAATCTTTTGCCGAAGAAGCTTTATCCAATGCGTCAATGCCTTGACCAGAGATGCAACATCACCTGATATCGAACCTAGTCTGCCTTTAGCCCCACGGAACAACCATCATGCGCTTCTCCATTCCTTTTGCTGCCCTTATCATTCTGTCAGCAACGGGGTTTACCGATGTCCGAGCACAGGAGCAGATTACCGTCTTCGCCGCCGCCAGCCTGAAGAACGCGCTCGATGCAACGAACAAGGCATATAGCGAAGAGGAGAACGTAACTATCAACGTTTCCTACGCGGCCAGTTCGGCTCTGGCCAGGCAGATCGAGAACGGCGCGCCCGCAGACATTTTCATCTCTGCAGATCTCGCATGGATGAATTATCTGCAGGAACAGGGAGCAATCGACGGGGCGACGCGCAGCAATCTGCTTGGCAACCGTCTGGTATTGGTGCGCCCCTCAGGCGAAACGGAAGAGGAAGTAACGATAGAAAAAGGGTTCGATCTGGCGGGATTGCTTGGAGATGAGCACCTTGCCATGGGCGCGGTAAACAGCGTTCCGGCGGGCAAATATGGCAAGGCGGCGCTTGAATGGCTAGACGTCTGGCCCCTTGTTGAAGACAAGGTCGCAGGTGCTGAAAATGTGCGCGCTGCACTTTTGCTGGTCTCGCGCGGCGAAGCGCCATTCGGCATTGTCTATAGGACGGACGCCTCCGCGGACAAGGGTGTGGCGATTGTGGGCACCTTTCCGGAAGAAAGCCATCCGCCGATTATTTATCCCGCAGCCGCATTGACGGGCGCTTCAGGTAGAGCGAAGCATTATCTCCAGTTCCTGCACGCATCGGAAGCTGAAAAATTCTTCACGAGGGCTGGCTTCACTATGTTTGCAAAGAGCAATTAGGTGGAATGGCTTCATCTCAGTCCGGATGAATGGGAGGCGGTGCGCCTGAGCCTTCGGGTCGCCGGTACCGCCACTCTTTTCAGCCTGCCGCTTGCCCTCGCCGTTGCCTACGCCCTGTCGCGCGGTCATTTTCCAGGACGCGCCTTGCTTTCCGGCCTGGTCCATCTGCCGCTTGTATTGCCGCCCGTCGTAACGGGCTATCTTCTCCTGATCTCGTTCGGACGACGCGGCCCGATCGGCAGCTTTATCGAACAGACACTCGGCCTCGTCTTCTCGTTCCGCTGGACAGGTGCTGCACTTGCCTGCGCAGTGATGGGATTTCCGCTGATGGTGCGCAGCATCGTCCTTTCCTTCGACACTATCGAACGAGGCTATGAACGCGCCGCCTCGACGCTCGGCGCGTCACCCTTCATGGTCTTCCTCACAGTGACATTGCCCCTTGCCCTGCCCGGCATCCTGGCCGGCATGGTTTTATGTTTTGCCAAGGCAATGGGCGAATTTGGCGCCACCATTACTTTCGTATCGAATATTCCAGGGCAGACGCAGACACTTTCCTCAGCGATCTATACGTTCACCCAGGTGCCCGGCGGAGATGCCGCTGCGATGCGGCTGACACTCATTGCGATCTCGGTTTCGATGTGCGCTCTGCTTGCTTCGGAGCTTCTGGCACGACGCATCCGCAATCGTCAGGGTCCGTTCTGATGCTGGAGATCGATCTCAAGCATTTTCAGGGGGATTTTCATCTTGCCTTTCAGGAGAAGATCGGCAGCGGCGTGACGGCGCTTTTCGGCCCTTCAGGATCAGGTAAAAGCACCATGCTACGGCTGATTTGCGGCCTGGACCGGCCGGCAAGCGGGACAATTCGATTCCGCGGCGAACTCCTCAGCGATGGCAGAAAAAGCGTACCGCCACACAAACGCCGGTTTGGGGTCGTGTTCCAGGAGCCATTGCTCTTCCCTCATTTCTCCGTACGCCAGAACCTCCATTACGGACGCTGGTTCAACCGGGCTCCATCTGCGCAGCACGAAGACGCCATCGTCGCCATGCTGGGCATCGGGCATCTGCTGGACCGGCGGCCAGCGAAACTTTCGGGCGGCGAACGCCAGCGCGTCAGCATAGGGCGGGCCCTCATGGCCAGCCCGCGCCTGCTTTTGCTGGACGAGCCTCTGGCGGCGCTCGATCAAGCCCGCAAGGACGAAATTTTGCCGTTTCTGGAACGGTTGCACACGCACATTCGCATCCCAATCATCTATGTCAGTCACGCGCCCGCAGAAATCCTGCGCATCGCCGACCGGATGATCGCGCTGCGCGAAGGCAGGATTGTCGCGACTGGCACGCCGCAGGATCTCTTGGCCCGCGACCTGAAACCGCAGGACGATCTGCGATCGGCGGGCGTCATCCTCGACGCCATTGTCGTTGCGCATAATGCCGAAACTGGTCTGTCCAGACTGGCCGTGGGCGAAGCTGAAATTCAGGTGCTTGCCGGCGCGCTCGAGCCGGGCGCCAAAAGACGGGTGCACATTGCGGCGCGTGACGTGATGCTGGCGACCGAACGCCCCGCCGGGATCAGCGCACTCAATGTCCTTGAAAGCAAGGTCGTTGCAGTCGACGAGATCGGCTCGCATCAGTTTGACGTTATTATGGATTGCGCCGGGCAGAGGATCATTGCGCGCATCACGCGCTATTCCTTCGATATGCTGGCGCTTGCATCGGGCAAACCAGTCTTCGCAATCGTCAAGTCCGTGGCCTTGGACGCCTACTGATCGAAAGAGAAATCCGGCAATTCGGCAAACGCGGCCTTGAGCGCGTCTGACCAACCGCTGGCGACTGCCAGAAAGTAGGGATCATTGGGCAGAAAACGCTTCTCGAAGCCACGCTTCAGACTATCCTTCTCGTAAAGCTGCAGATCGAGCGGCATGCCAACCGTAAGATTGGATTTCAATGTCGAATCGAAGGAAACGAGTAGCAACTTCACCGCCGTCTCGAAGCTCATATCCTTTTCATATGCACGGATCAGGATGGGTTTGCCATATTTGTTTTCGCCAATCTGGAAAAACGGATTCTCATCTGTCGCCTCGACGAAATTGCCTTCGGGATAGATGAAGAAGAGACGCGGGCGCTCACCCTTGATCTGCCCGCCCATGATGAAGGTCGCGTGAAAGGTCCCCGCCGTCTGCTCAGGTCCTCCATCCGATGCGTCCTTAATGATACGCTTGACCATATCGCCGATCAGCTTGGCGGTCTGGAAAAGCGTGTCGGTTTGATAAATATCCGGACGGCGCTCGTCGCGATGCTTGTGATGCTCCTCCAATATGCCGATCACCGCCTGCGTGGTGGCGAGATTACCGGCGGAAAGCAGTGTGATCACTCGCTCGCCCGGAACCTCCCATGTATACATTTTCTTGACGCTGGCAATGTCATCGACGCCCGCATTGGTGCGGGTATCGGCCATGAAGACGAGCCCCTTGTCGAGGCGCATGCCGACGCAATACGTCATTTCGCTATGATTCTCCGGGCATCAAACCCGGCTATTACTGCTGCACATGGACGGAAACGGCAAGTTTCTCTGTGGAAAATCCTGAGCGAATTCCTGAAATCGGCGCGGCATCGCGATAATCAAGTCCTATGGCCACCCGTACGTAATGCTCGTCCGGGCAAATGCCGTTGGCAGGATCAAAACCCACCCAGCCCAGCTCAGGCACATGCGCCTCGGCCCAGGCATGCGCCGCCGTCTGCTCCTCGCGGTCCTTCATGCGTAGATAGCCCGACACATATCGCGATGGAAAACCCAGCATACGGGCGGCGGCAATGAATATATGCGCATGATCCTGGCACACACCCTTTTCAGCCCTCAGAGCATCTTCTGCCGGTGTGGCAACACCGGTTGTGCCCGTTTCATAAGCGACCCGTACCGCAATCGTTTCCATCAACGCATGCAGGCGGTTAAGGTCGCCATCATTGCAGATGCTCTTTGCGAGTCCCCCTACCAACGTGCCGGGTCTGGTAAGCGGCGTTTCCCGAGCATACACCCAGAGCGGCACCAATCCCTCATGCGAACCGACGACGCCATGCGTGTCTTTCGTCTCCACTTCGCCCGTCGCCACGATGACGATGCGTTCGATGAAGGGCGCGGAGCTGACGAGTTGCGTCTTATTGCCGAATTGATCGGCATATTCGGCCTGCACCGACATGCCCTCAGCCACGACCTTCCATTCTTTGACATGCTGCGTCGGCCCCGACTGCGGCACGAGCTTGATGCGCTGCAGGGCATAAGCAACCGGTTCGCTGTAGCTATATTCGGTAAGATGCTCGATTTTCAGAAGCATGGCGCCCTCAATCTCAGTGGAAATTGTAGGCGCGCGCGATCTCGCTGCCCAGCCGGTTATTCTGAATGATGAAATCAAGCAAGAATTCGTGCAAGCCGCGATCGAAGATTTCATCGATCGTGCGATGCTCGCACTGCGAAAGGATTCTCTGCGCCGTGTCGTGTGCCGGGTGGCGCTGACCGTAATCGCGCTCCAGATTGAGCAGATTTTCAGAAATCGCGGCGTGACAGAACGCGAGCGAACGCGGCATGCGCCGGTTGAGGATGAGGAAATCGGCAATGTTGATCGGGCGATAATCCGTATCGTAAACCCAACTGTAGGAGCGGTGCGCCGAGACTGAACGCAGGATGGATTCCCACTGCACATTGTCGAGCGAGGAACCCACATAGGAAATGCTGGGCAGAAGAACGTAATATTTTACATCGAGAATGCGCGCTGTATTATCGGCCCGCTCGATAAACGTGCCTATACGTGCAAAACTGTAGATCTCGTTACGCAGCATCGTGCCGTGAAAGGAACCGCGGATCAGGGCCGTATGCTGCTTGATCGCATCGATCATCGCGGGCATTTCCGTATCGCGCACCGTGCGCGACATCATTGCCTTCACCGCGATCCAGCACTCGTTCATGGCCTCCCAGGTCTCGCGGGTAAGAGCCGTGCGGACCATTCGCCCGTTGAGACGTGCGGACGTGATGGCAGAAAGGACGCTGGAGGGATTATTGGTCTCGCTCAGCATGAAGTGAATGGCCTCAGAGCCGGTCACCTTCTCGTGGTTCTGCAGATAACTTGCATGCATCCCGGCGCTGCGCAGGACCGAATCCCATTCGTCGTCTGCCTCGCCAGTGCGGGTTAGGGACATGCGCAGACCGGCATCAATCAGGCGAGCTATATTCTCAGCACGCTCTATATGCCGAAACATCCAATAAAGACCGTCGGCCGTGCGTCCCAGCATGTCAGTCCTCCAGAACCCACGTATCTTTGGTGCCGCCGCCTTGGCTGGAATTTACCACGAGCGACCCCTGCTTGAGTGCAACGCGGGTCAAGCCGCCCGGAATGATCTGGATACGGTCCGACACGAGAACGAAAGGACGCAGATCGACATGGCGCGGCGCTATTCCTTTCTTGACGAGGATCGGAACGGTGGAGAGCGCGAGGGTCGGCTGCGCAATATAGTTCGATGCGTTCTTGCGCAGTTTCTTGCCGAACTCGGCGCGCTCGCGCTTGGTGGCGGTCGGCCCTACCAGCATGCCGTAGCCGCCGGAGCCGTGCACTTCCTTGACGACGAGATGTTCCAGATTATCGAGAACGTAGTTCAGGCTGTCAGGCTCTGAACAACGCCAGGTGGGCACATTTTCCAGAAGCGGCTTGCGTCCGGTATAGAACTCTACGATTTCGGGCATGTAGGAATAGATCGCCTTGTCATCAGCGATACCGGTGCCGGGGGCATTGGCGATCGCGATATTGCCGGCGCGGAACACATCCATAATGCCCGGCACGCCCAGTGCGGAATCCGGCCGGAAGCTCAACGGATCGAGATAGTCATCATCAACGCGGCGATAGAGCACGTCGATGGCCTCGTAGCCCTTGGTCGTGCGCATTGAAACGCGCCCGTCGATGACGCGCAAGTCAGAGCTTTCCACCAATTCGACGCCCATCTGATCGGCCAGATAGGCATGCTCGTAAAAGGCGGAGTTATAGATGCCGGGCGTCAGCACCGCGATGCGCGGACGCCCGTCGCAGTGGCGTGGTGCGACAGCCGCGAGGCTCTGGCGCAGAAGCTTCGGATAATTATTGACCGGCTGTACGCGGATCTTGTGAAACAGCTCGGGAAACATCTGCATCATGGTTTCCCGGTTCTCCAGCATATAGGAGACACCGGAAGGCGTGCGGGCGTTATCTTCCAGAACGAAGAATTCGTCCGGTCCGGTGCGTACGATATCGACCCCGATAATATGGGTATAAACCCCGCCTGGCGGCCGCACACCAATCATCTGCGGCAGGAAGGCAGCGTTCTTCTCGATTAATTCGCGCGGGATGCGCCCAGCGCGCAGGATTTCCTGCTTGTGGTAGATATCATCGAGAAAGGCGTTGATGGCAGTAACACGCTGCTCGATGCCCTGCGTCAATCGACGCCATTCGCGTCCTGACAGAATGCGCGGGACGATATCGAAGGGGATCAGACGTTCGGATGAATCATCCTGCCCATAGACGGCGAAGGTGATACCGGTCCGACGGAAAATTGCCTCGGCATCGCGTGATTTCGCCACCAGCCGCGAGGGGTCCTGCCGACCATACCAATCATGATAGGATTTGTATGGCTCGCGCGGCATGCTGTCCGCGTCGAACATCTCGTTGAAATGCAATAGTTTGTTCCCCGTTTTGGACCATCAAATACCATTCCTTTTTGCCTGGCAAGCAACATTGCCGTTGCGGCATTCAACCTTGGTATTAGATGCCTCCCCTTGCGGATTGAAACGAGATCACGACACCAAGGTTCCCATGGAAAAAGCGCCCTGCCGTCGAGGCAGAGCGCTTTCCATTTCAACTACCCTGGACGCTGTTAACTGAAGAGGTACGGCCACACTTCCTCACCGCCGCGATAGATCATTTCTAGCGCAACATAGAGGATCACCAGAAGCCCGATATAGGCAATCCAGCGGTGACGCTGCAGCAGGCGGGCAATGAAATTTGCGGCGAGCCCCATCAGCGCGATCGAAAGGGCGAGACCAAAGATGAGAATGGCCGGATGTTCACGTGCCGCACCCGCAACTGCCAGCACGTTGTCGAGCGACATCGAAACGTCGGCAATGACGATTTGCCAGGCCGCCTGTGCGAAGGTTTTGCGCGGCGCGCCACCAGCGACTGTTCCATCTGCATTGAGGTCGGCATTTTCCAGCGCCTCCTCAGCCGCTTCGAAATCATGCTGGGGAGTACGCAGCTCATGCCACATCTTCCAGCAGACCCAGAGAAGCAAGATGCCGCCAGCCAGAAGCAGGCCGACAATGGCCAGAAGCTGCGTCGTCAGCAATGCGAAGATGATACGAAGAACGGTTGCCGCACCGATCCCAATCAGAATGGCCCTCGTACGTTGATCCTTTGGGAGCCCTGCTGCCGCGAGGCCGATGACGATGGCGTTGTCGCCTGCCAGCACGAGATCGATCATGATCACGTGGCTAAGCGCTGTCAGCGCTTCTGGCGTAAATAATTCACCCATGCGTTGTCACCCACTTTGTAATCGCTTGGAACTCATGAGGTGACACGACGCCCGTTCGAGATATCGGGATAAATCCGTGAAATCTTCTACGAGGAGCTTCGGGCCACCTGACTAATCCCAGTCCGACATCACGGGGCGCTGGATGCGCACGTCCGCCAGAGGGGCCCGGCCTGGTGGTGCTTCGTTTACAATGACGCCCCATCAGTTTCAAGCGAGGCGCTCAATTTTCTGTTACGCGGGATTATTTCTCGCCTCACTCCCCGCGGTCACCGCCGGCCTGCCACGCCAAACTGTTCCCGTTCCAGACAGACGTATGACCAGCTTCACCATGAGAGCAGTAAAACTACGGTCTCCCCTTCCAAGGGCCGGAAATGCAGATTGCCAGTTGACGGCGCATAAACTCACCGTATATTTTAAGTATAAAATAATATGGAACACGCTCTCGGAACGCGCAAAAGGATTTGCATCCATGAACATCGTTTGCATCGGCGGCGGCCCGGCCGGCCTCTATTTCGGCCTGTTGATGAAGAAGAACCACCCCGAGCACCGCATTCGCGTTGTCGAACGCAACCGCCCATACGACACGTTCGGCTGGGGCGTCGTGTTTTCGGATGCGACGATGGAATCAATGCGCGTCTGGGATGCTGAAAGCGCGGCCGAAATTGAAGACGCGTTCAATCATTGGGACGATATCGAAGTCCTCTTCAAGGGAACACGCCAGCGCACGTCCGGCCATGGCTTCGTCGGCATTGGCCGCAAGAAGCTTCTGAACATTCTCCAGCGCCGCTGCGAGGCCCTCGGCGTCGAGCTGGTCTTTGAAAAGGAGGTGCAGTCAGATCTCGAATTTCCCGACGCGGACCTGATCATCGCGTCTGACGGTGTTAATTCACGCATTCGCAATGCTTATGAAAGCGTGTTCCAGCCCGACCTGCTGACCCGCCCTAACCGGTTTATCTGGCTTGGCACCAACCGCCTGTTCGATGCCTTTACCTTCGATTTCCGCCGCACCGATCACGGCTGGTTCCAGGCGCATATCTACAAGTTCGACGACAAGACATCGACCTTCATCATCGAGACGACCGAGGAAACCTATCTCAAGCACGGCCTCGACAAGATGGAGCAGGATGCCTCTATCTCATTCTGCGAAAATCTCTTCGAAGAAGTGCTGGAAGGCGCTTCGCTGATGACCAATGCACGCCATTTGCGCGGCTCGGCTTGGATCAATTTCAGCCGGCTTATTTGCGGCAAATGGAGCCATTTTAACGGTAACTCCCACGTCGTCCTGATGGGCGATGCCGCCCATACCGCGCATTTCGCCATCGGTTCCGGCACGAAACTTGCTATTGATGATGCAATCGAACTGACGCGCCAGTTTCAGATCAAGGGCCATGGCAAGGAAAACATTCCGGCGGTTCTGGAAACTTATGAAGAGATTCGCCGCGTCGACGTCGCCCGCATCCAGAATGCCGCGCGCAACGCCATGGAATGGTTCGAGGTGGTGGGACATCGCTACGCCGAAACGATGGAGCCCGAACAATTCATGTATTCCATGCTGACACGTTCGCAGCGTATCAGTCACGAAAATCTGCGCCTGCGCGACAAGAACTGGCTCGGCGGATTTGAAAAATGGTTTGCTCGAAAATCAGGTCTGCCTACGCCCGATAATGCCAATGAGCGTACCCCGCCGCCCATGTTCACGCCCTATACGTTGCGCGGCGTGACCTTGTCCAATCGCATCGTTGTTTCGCCCATGGCAATGTACTCCGCCAAGGATGGTCTGATCGACGATTTCCACCTTGTCCATCTGGGCTCGCGAGCATTGGGCGGTGCCGGCATGATCTTCGCGGAAATGACCTGCGTCTCTCCAGATGCCCGCATAACCCCCGGCTGCCTTGGCCTCTGGAACGAAGAACAGGCAGCAAACTGGAAGCGACTTGTCGATTTCGTGCATGGAAACAGCGCCGCGAAGGTCGCCATCCAGCTCGGGCACGCGGGACGCAAGGGAGCGACCAAGCTCGCCTGGGAAGGGATCGACCAACCGCTCGAAGAAGGCGCATGGCCGCTATATTCTGCTTCTGCCCTGCCATACCTGCCGCATGGTCAGGTGCCGAAGGCGGCGGACCGTGCGGATTTGGATCGGATCAAAGCGGATTTCATTCGCGCCACGGAACTCGCGGCCACCACCGGTGCAGACTGGTTGGAATTGCATTGTGCGCACGGTTATCTGCTCTCGAGCTTCCTGTCTCCGCTCACCAACCAGCGAACGGACGAATATGGTGGCAGTCACGAGAACCGCGCCCGGTATCCGTTGGAAATCTTCCACGCGATTCGGAAAATCTGGCCGCAAGACAAGCCGATCTCGGTCCGTCTTTCCTGTCATGACTGGTTTGAGGGCGGCAACACGCCGGATGATGCGGCTATCTTTGCCCGTCTGTTCAAGGACGCCGGCGCCGACATGATCGACTGCTCCTCGGGCCAGGTATGGAAGGGCGAACAGCCCGTCTATGGCAGATTGTTCCAGACGCCGTTTGCCGATAAAATTCGCAACGAGGTTGGTATTCCGACCATGGCCGTCGGCGCTATTTCAGAAGCCGATCATGCGAATTCGATCATCTCAGCCGGGCGCGCCGATCTTTGTGCCGTCGCCCGCCCGCATCTGGCGGACCCGGCCTGGACGCTGCATGAAGCCGCCAGGATCGGCGTGAAGGACGTTGAGTGGCCCAAACAATATATGTCGGGTAAGGTTCAGTTCGAAACCAATCTGGAACGCGCTGCGCAGGCGGCGGCACAAGCCTCGAAATAAGGACAGGATGATGGTTGACAAATTGGCGGGGCGGCACGCGCTCGTTACCGGCGCCGGAAGTGGCATCGGTGCGGCCATCGCCAAGGCGTTGATCCAGGAAGGCGCGAGCGTCACCCTCGCAGGCCGCAGACGTGAACCCCTCAACTCGGTAGCGGCGAACTCCGATCCGGCCCGTTGCTTCGTCGCCGCCGGCTTCGACGTCACCGATAGAACAGCGATCGAGACTGGCCTGAAAGCTGCCATCGAAAGGTTCGGACCGCTCTCAATCCTCGTCAATAATGCAGGCGAGGCACCAAGCGCACCCTTTGAAAAAATCACGCCCGAAGACTGGGGCCATGTACTTTCAGTTGATCTTACGGGCGTATTCAACGTCACGCAGCTGGCCTTGCCGCATCTGAAGGCTCACGGTGAAGGTGCACGGATCATTACCGTGGCCTCGACTGCAGGACTGACAGGGTACTCCTACGTCTCCGCCTACTGCGCTGCCAAACATGGGGTCATCGGCCTCACACGCGCGTTGGCCTTGGAGCTGGCCAGGAAAAGCATAACGGTAAATGCCGTGTGCCCCGGCTTCACCGACACGCCGCTGATCCAGAAATCGCTCGACATGATCGTCGAGAAGACCGGGCGTTCGCGCGAAGACGCCTTGAGAGAATTCACGAAATCTAATCCGCAGGGGCGGCTCGTGCAACCGGAGGAAGTTGCCGATGCCGTCACGTGGCTGGCTGGCCCAGCCGCATCGTCGATAACAGGACAGGCGATCATTATCGCCGGTGGGGAGGTAATGTCGGGATGAACGATCAAACAAGACCATCGATGCGTGGGCACCTGAAGCCTTTCAAGGATTATCAGGCCGCGCATTTTCTTTTCGAGACCAGTAAAGACGGTCGCGTTGCCACCATTCGCCTGAACCGTCCGGAGCGCAAAAACCCGCTGACTTTCGAAAGCTATGCCGAACTGCGCGATCTGTTCCGGGATCTCACCTATGCCTCCGACATTCGCGCTGTCGTCATCACAGGAGCGGGCGATAATTTCTCGTCAGGCGGCGATGTCTTCGAAATCATCGAACCGCTGACCCAGATGGCAATGCCGGACCTTATCGCATTTACGCGCATGACCGGCGATCTCGTCAAGGCAATGAAGAAATGCCCGCAGCCGATCATTGCCGCCGTAGATGGGATCTGCGCTGGCGCTGGTGCAATTCTTGCCATGGCGTCTGACATGCGTTTAGCCACGCCGGAAGCGAAAACCGCCTTCCTCTTCACCCGCGTCGGCCTCGCTGGCGCCGATATGGGAGCCTGCGGTATCCTGCCGCGTATTATCGGTCAGGGTCGCGCCGCCGAGCTTCTCTACACCGGCCGCTCCATGAATGCAGCCGAGGGCGAGCGCTGGGGTTTTTTTAACGCGCTGTACGAGCGGGCCACACTTGAGGACGAAGCAAAAAAGCTGGCGAAATCGCTCGCAGATGGCCCTTGGTTTGCGCATAGCATGACCAAGACCATGCTCAATCAGGAATGGGCGATGGGACTTGATGAGATGATCGAGTCGGAAGCGCAAGCCCAGGCCATCTGTATGGCGACCGGTGATTTTCGTCGTGCCTTCGAGGCTTTTGCTGCAAAACAGCGTCCCGTTTTCGAGGGCAACTGAGATGACAATCTCGCTTTCCAAAGACCATCTTGATTGGCCATTCTTCGAGGCCAAACACGCGGCTTTTCGCGAAAAGCTGGATGTTTTTGTCGCCTCCGGCGCTCTTTCCGGCATCGATCATCACGACACGGACAATGCTTGCCGCGCACTCGTCACGAAACTCGGTCAGGCAGGTCTGCTCGAAGCGGCTGTTTGCGATCCTGAAAAGGATGCCTCGGGCATTGATTCCCGCGCTGTCTGTCTGGCGCGCGAGACACTGGCTTTCCATGATGGCCTGGCCGACTTCGCGTTCGCCATGCAGGGGCTCGGTACTGGAGCCATCGCGCTTGGCGGTTCCTCTGCGCTGAAACGTACCGTTCTACCCAGGACTCGCTCCGGTGAATGGATCTCTGCCTTTGCGCTCTCGGAAAAAAAGGCAGGCTCGGACGTCGCGGCAATGGCCTGTGCCGCATACAAGGACGGCGACCATTATATCCTCGACGGCGAAAAGACCTGGATTTCCAATGGCGGCATTGCCGATGTTTATACAGTGTTCGCCCGCACCGGCGAAGCACCCGGCACGCGTGGGATTTCGGCCTTCGTCGTCTACGCAGATGATCCCGGCTTTTCGATTGCCGAACGCATCGATGTGATCGCGCCGCATCCGCTTGCCACCATACGCTTCGATAATTGCCGCATTCCAGCGGACCGCCTTCTTGGCAATCCTGCGGAAGGCTTCAAACTTGCCATGCGAACGCTCGACATCTTCCGCAGCTCGGTTGCAGCCGCATCGCTCGGCTTTGCCCGTCGAGCTTTGGCAGAGGCACTCGACCATAGCCGGGCGCGACCAATGTTCGGCAATAGGCTTGCCGATCTGCAGCTGACTCAGGCCGCACTTGGCGACATGGCAACCGATATCGATGCTTCCGCCCTTCTCACCTATCGTGCCGCCTGGCGACGCGACGTGCAGAAACTGCCCACGACGCGCGAAGCGGCCATGGCCAAGATGACGGCAACGGAGAAGGCGCAAGGCGTTATCGATCGTGCGGTGCAGATGTTCGGCGGTCGCGGGGTTCGCTCAGGAGAAATCGTCGAAAGACTTTATCGCGAGATCCGGGCCCTGCGCATCTATGAAGGCGCCACCGAGGTTCAGAAACTCATCATCGCGCGCGAATTACTTAAGTAACGGGAACGGGAATATGCATCATATTTTGCAGCCGGAAGGCTGGGCCAAGCCGATCGGATACGCAAACGGCGTAATGGCGGAGGGGCGCACCATCTTCGTTGGCGGACAGATCGGCTGGAATGCGCAATGCGAATTCGAGACGGATGATTTTGTCGAGCAAGTGCGTCAGACGTTGAAGAATGTCGTCGCCATTCTGGCTGAGGCCGATGCCGGACCACAGCATATCACCTCAATGACCTGGTATTTCACCGACAAGACGGAATATCTCAGCAATCTCAAAGGCCTCGGAGCAGCCTATCGCGAAGTGATCGGCAAACATTTTCCAGCCATGGCAGCCGTTCAAGTCGTCGCGTTGGTCGAGGACCGCGCCAAGATCGAAATCCAGGCAACCGCTGTTATTCCAAACGAATAGGATGGTAGACGTGACGACCTCCCTCACCTTCTCCGACACGGTCAGTGGCAAAGCTGAAGGCGATGTGCTCGTCGTCACGCTGAATAATCCGCCTGTCAACGCAGCCTCCGCCGAACTGCGTCAAGGGCTCTGGAGAGCGCTCGATCATGCGCGCTCCGACAATGCGGTTTCTGCTGTTGTCATAACAGGTGCGGGCAAGTCTTTCGTCGCCGGCGCGGATATAAAGGAATTCGGCAAACCACAGGTCGATCCCACCTTACCTGCCGTCGTGGAAAAGATCGAAGCGTCGGAAAAACCTGTCATCGCTGCCATCAACGGCGTGGCGCTTGGTGGCGGCTGCGAGATCGCCTTGGCGGCTCATGCCCGCATTGCGCATTCCAAGGCGAAGCTTGGTTTTCCCGAGGTCAAGCTCGGAATCGTGCCAGGCGCTGGCGGCACGCAGCGCCTACCGCGACTGGTCGGGTGTCTCGAAGCAGTCGAGATGATTGGGACCGGTAAGCCAGTCAACGCCGAGAAAGCTTTCGGCATCGGCCTGATCGGCGCGATCGCAAAGGGTGACCTTCTGTCTGATGCCTTGGCGCTTGCACAGTCGTTGAAGGGAAAGCCAGTTTTACGCACGTCCGAACGGATCGCTCCGAGAAGCGATCAGGCAACCGTTCAGAATACCATTGCCAAAATAACCTTGAAGGCCAAGGGACAGATGGCACCGGGTGAAGCAATGCGCCTCGCAGCCAGCGCTTCCACCCTGTCCTTCACGCAAGGACTCTCCGACGAACGGGAAACCTTTCTTCGCCTGCGCGATAGCGATCAGGCGAAGGCGCTACGCCACGTCTTCTTCGCGGAGCGTGACGCCGCGAAAGTCGACGGGCTGGAGCACGTGGAGCCGCTGCCACTGAACAAGATCGGCGTTTGCGGACTGGGGCTCATGGGCGCGGGCATTGCCACCGCTCTGCTCTCTGCCGGTTACGAGCTTATAGGTTACGAACGTGACGAGCCGGCAGCGGAAGCGGGCAAGGCCCGCATTCTCGACATCCTGGGAAAGAACCTTAAATCCGGCCGGATAGATCAGGCAGACTTCGAGCGCCAGGCTGCAAACCTTGCCACTACGGCCAAGCTCCGGGAGCTTGCGCCCTGCGACCTCGTCATCGAGGCCGTGTTCGACGACATGACCATCAAGACGGAACTGTTCCAGAAACTCGACCTCGTCATACGCTCCGATGCCATTCTGGCCACCAATACGAGCTATCTCGATCCGGACGCACTTGCCGCGGAAACCGCTCACCCCGAGCGTGTCATCGGGCTACATTTCTTTTCGCCCGCCAATATTATGCGGCTGGTCGAAGTCGTGCGTTGCGCACAGGCGACGCCGCAAGCGGTAGCTACCGGTTTTGCTCTGGCAAAGAAGCTCGGAAAATTGCCCATCGTCACCGGCGTTTGCGAAGGCTTTATCGGCAACTCGATCTTCTCTGCCTATCGTCGCGAAGCCGAGTTTCTTCTCGAAGACGGAGCGTTGCCGCAGGAGATTGACGCCGCGATGGAAGACTATGGCATGGCGATGGGACCGTTTGCCGTGTTCGACCTTGCAGGTCTGGAGATCGCGTGGGCGCGCCGCAAGCGCGAAGCTCCTACCCGCGACCCTGAAGCGCGTTATGTGGATATCGCCGATCGCCTTTGCGAAGCCGGTCGCCTCGGGCAGAAAAGCGGACGCGGCTGGTATTCCTACGAGGCAGGCAAACGCACCGTCGACTCAGCCGTGACGGAGATGATAGCGCAATCGCGCGCCGCGAAAGGGATAACGCCCCGCGCCATCGCATCGGAAGAAATCGTCAAGCGCCTGATCGGTGCCATGGCTGACGAAGGCAAAACACTTCTCGACAAGGCGATTGCCGCCCGCGCCAGCGACATCGATCTTGTCATGATCAACGGTTACGGCTTCCCCGCCTATCGTGGCGGCCCAATGTTTGCTGCTTCCCGCTAGCGGCATCTCACTTGAGATACATCGCTACAGCGTTCTTCGCCGAAGGAAAATCTTCGTTGGAGGACTATCTCGAAAACGAGCTATTTCATGCGAAATTTCTTTGATCGTCCGGCATGAAATATTGGTCGAGAGCCTTGGTCCATGTAAGACTGCTCTTATGCTGCGGGAGGACGGCGACAAACAAAGCTTACGGAGACGATCATGAGCAATGCCTCTTCCCCCGCAATCGAAGCCGAAACGGAAGAACCAACGGGCGAATTGACGCTGCGTACGCTCGCCATGCCGGCTGACGCCAATCCTGCGGGCGACATTTTCGGTGGCTGGGTCATGGCCCAAATGGACGCGGCGGCTGGCATCCGCGGCAGTGAACGCGCGCAGGGACGCGTCGTAACGGCCGCAGTTAACGAGATGAGCTTCCGCAAACCCGTGAAGATTGGCGATACGCTTTGCATCTACACGACCATCTCCCGTATCGGGCGCACCTCAATCAGCCTTTATGTCGAGGCATGGGCCCGCCGTCAGTTCACCAACAAGCGTGACAAGGTTACGGACGCCACTTTCGTGATGGTCAAGCTAGACGCCGAGAACAAGCCCTCGCCTATCGACGGTTAATGCTGGTATCAGACTGGCACGGCGTGGATAAAATCCGCGCTTTCAAATATTTTTCTTAAGCAAAAACAGGTTCTTGAGAAAAAACTGAGCAGATGACGCCGCTCAACTTTCCACACCCACTCAAAGCGGACCGAAAATGCGATCACGCGTCGAGGGGCTTTGGTGTGCACCCGTGGCATCGGAGACGCGAGGGCAGCGGTCTGGCGGCGTTCCGTCAGGCGGTGGCGCGGGGCGTGACAAACCCCGCCACGTCCGAGCGCATGTGGAAGCATATGCATTTTATGAGACGACGGGCCACATGCGCTCTTCCCCTCATGAGAATGCGGCAGTCCGGGGGAAGTAAAAACCGGCTTCCCCGAAGCTGACGATTTTCCTGCCATCAGCCGCACGGCGCGAGCCGTGGCGGGATCTTGGGCTGCCTGAAAAACAGACCCGCCAATGGCGGGTCCGCGAATCAGTTCTTCGTACCGAATTCCGAGATTCCGCCATTTCTGGCCGACCACTCCGAGGGAGCGTTGAGGAAACTTTCGACTTCCGCCAGCACCGCCGGTTCGAAATGACCGCTTTCCTTGGCCACCTGCAGCACATGGCGCCAGGTGGTGAGGTAGTGTAGCTCGACGCCCATATCGTCAAACATCTTCTGGCTGTGCGGAAAAATATCGTAATAGAAAAATACAAAGCAATGTTTCACTTCGGCGCCGGCGTCGCGCAGTGCCTTGACGAAGGTGATCTTCGACCCGCCATCTGTCGCAAGATCCTCGACCAGAAGCGTCTTCTGACCGTCTTCAACCAGACCTTCGATCTGCGCATTTCGGCCAAACCCCTTCGGCTTCTTGCGCACATATTGCATCGGTAGCATCATGCGGTCAGCGATCCATGCCGCGAACGGAATACCCGCCGTCTCGCCACCCGCTACCGTGTTGATCTGCTCGTAGCCGATTTCGGTCATGATGGTTTGCGCAGCGAAATCATTGAGGACTGACCGCAGCCGCGGATAGGAAATGATCTTGCGCGTGTCGGTATATACCGGGCTGGCCCAACCCGATGTGAAGATGAAGGGCTTGTTGTCCTTGTAGAAGTGGACCGCACCTATCTCCAGAAACATCTTGGCGGCTTCGTAGGCGATGGCTTCCTTATCCGCGGGGCGGGCAAAACTCGGCATGGCTGTCTCTCCGTCGACGACCGGTCAGGGCCGTCCGTGTCAAACTTGCGTTTGCGCACAACCATCGTCTGGCCGCATGACCAGAGCCGCATCGGTTTCATCAGTTCCGCAAACGGCTTCTTTTGGTAGTAAATGACCGGAAAAGCAACCGTCCAACTGCCAATTAGGCTGAATTTCTTACCGGCATGATGGATGGCCTCAGCGCTGATCTGGCTCAAGCTCGTTTCCACGACGCTCCGCGCGCACGACCCAGATCATTGCGCCGGCAAGCATAGCAGCCAGACTGAACCATGTGATGGCGTAGACGAGGTGGTGATTGCGGAAAGCGATGACGGTCATTCCGCCTATGGGATATCCGCCAGGATTTACCGTTGCGTCTGCGTCCACGAAATAAGGCGCGACATGTTCCAGCCCACGTGCCGACGCAATCGCCGCAATGTCGCGGGAAAACCACCGATCGTTCTGCGGGTCATTTTCACGCAGGAAACCTCCGCCAGGTTCAGTGAGGCGCAGCAATCCCCCGATCGTTACCTCTCCTTGCACCTGTCCTTCCATCCGCGCTGATGGATCGCGCAACTCTTCCGGCACAAAGCCGCGATTAATCAAGACTGTCGTACCGTCATTACGAGCAAGTGGCGTCACGACCCAAAAACCTGAACCGCGCTCGGTCGCGGCCTGCACAAGCGCTTCCTCGTCATGTTCGAAAGTCCCGGTGAGCTCGACGTGCAAATATTCATGCGCATCACGAGATATTTGCGGCCAATCGACAGGACGCGGCGCCGGCGCGGCGACCGCATGAACCCTTGTTTCGGTGCGCTCGATCAGCTCGAGCTTCCAGAACAGGCGTTGCACCTGCCAGATGCCAAGCGCCATCAGGACGACGAACGTAAAGAGCGTAAAAGCGCCCAGGACAATGCGCATGGCTTTCGAACGCTTGCGGGAGGGCTTCTCTTCTGTTCCAGGAGTGACATTAACCATGAATTGTGGCTCCTTCGTTGAGCGCCGATATGGCTTCCAAGAGAAAGGGGCAGACGATGTCCTCGCCTGCCCCCCGCTTCATTCGTTGACACATTGGCCTTATGGCACGTTGCGCATCATTTCCGGCGACATGGTCATCATGTTTGTATTCAGGTGATGCATGACCCAGAGCGAACCGGTCAACGCAATCATCGTCACGACGATGGTGAAGATCAGCGCCATCATGGTCCAGCCGCCTTCCGACTTCGTGTTCATGTGCAGGAAGTAGACCATGTGAACCACGATCTGCACGAGGCCGAAGATCATGATGAGAGCAACGGTAGCAACCTTGCTTTCCAGAACATCACCCATCACCAGCCAGAACGGGATGGCGGTAAGGATGACCGAAAGCACGAAGCCGATCATGTAGCTCTTGAAGGTGCCGTGGGACGCTTCATGTCCATGGCTATGACCGTGATGCACGTCCGACGCCGAATGCGTGTCATGCGAGTGCGGGGCGTTGGCGCTCATCAGAGAACTCCCATCAGGTAGACGAAGGAAAACACGCCGATCCAGATCACGTCGAGGAAGTGCCAGAACATGGAAAGACACATCAGCCGACGCCGATTTTCTTCGATCAGGCCCATCTTCTTGACTTGGATCATCAACGTAACGAGCCAGATAATACCGAAGGTGACGTGCAGACCATGCGTACCTACCAGCGTAAAGAACGCCGAGAGGAACGCTGAGCGCTGCGGCGTCGCGCCTTCATGAATCAGGTGAGAGAACTCGTAGAGCTCAATACCGAGAAAAGCCAGGCCGAACAGGCCGGTAATGCCCAGCCACATGATCGTGCCGGCCTTGTCGTTCTTTTCCATCCGCAACATGGCGAAGCCATAAGTGATGGACGAGAACAGAAGCATCGCCGTGTTGAGTGCGATCAGCCGCAAATCGAAGAGATCTGCCGGAGCCGGGCCGGCCGCATAGGAGCGACCGAGCACAGCATAGACGGCAAACAGCGTGGCAAAGATGAGCGCATCGCTCATCATGTAAAGCCAGAAGCCTATCGACGTGCTGCTTTCCGGATGATGGTCTTCTTCCAGATAGAAGGCGACCTTTTCGTCAGACACAGGTGTTGGTGCGTTCGACATGGTTTCAGGCCTGTTCTGCCAGCACTTTCGTGCGGGCTTCTTCGGTCGCGACGACTTCTTCCACGGGGATGTAGTAGTCGCGCTTGTAGTTGAAGGTATGGATGATCGCGCCAACGATGATCGCCGCGAAGGAGGCGATGGCAAGCCACCAGATGTACCAGACCATGGCGAAGCCGAACACGACGGACAGACCACTCAGGATGATACCCGCGCCCGTGTTCTTCGGCATGTGGATGGCGCGGTAGCCCTTCAACGGACGCTGATAGCCGCGGCGCTTCATGTCATACCACGCGTCATGATCATAGGCGATCGGCGTGAAGGCAAAATTATAGGCTGGCGGAGGCGATGACGTTGACCATTCCAGCGTACGACCTCCCCATGGATCACCCGTCAAGTCACGCAGCTGTTCGCGCTTGAAGAAGCTGACGATGAGCGTGATGAAGAAGGAGGCAATGCCAAGTGCGATCAGGAGCGCACCGAAGGCGGCGACGATGAACCAGATCTGCAACGAGTCGTCCGTGAATTGGCTCATGCGGCGGGTAACGCCCATCAGACCAAGTACGTAAAGCGGCATGAAGGCGAAGTAGAAGCCGATCAACCAGAACCAGAAGCTCACCTTGCCCCAGAACGGATCCAGCTTGTACCCGAACGCTTTCGGGAACCAGTAGGTGACACCGGCAAGAAGGCCGAACAGCACGCCGCCAATGATCACGTTGTGGAAGTGGGCGATCAGGAACAGCGAGTTGTGCAGCACGAAGTCTGCCGGAGGAACAGCGAGCAGAACGCCCGTCATGCCGCCAATGACGAAGGTGACCATGAAGCCTACCGTCCAGAGCATCGGAACATCGAACCGGATTCGCCCGCGATACATCGTGAACAGCCAGTTGAAGATCTTCGCGCCCGTCGGAATCGAGATGATCATGGTGGTGATACCGAAGAAGGCATTCACCGACGCGCCTGCACCCATGGTGAAGAAGTGATGCAGCCAGACGAGATAGGACAGGATCGTGATCACGACCGTTGCGTAGACCATCGAGGCATAGCCGAAGAGACGCTTGCCGGAGAAGGTCGCGACGACTTCCGAGAAGATACCGAAGGCCGGCAGAATGAGAATGTAAACTTCCGGATGACCCCAGATCCAGATGAGGTTGACATACATCATCGGATTTCCACCAAGGTCATTGGTGAAGAAGTTGGTGCCGACATAGCGGTCAAGCGAGAGCAGTACCAGCGTTGCCGTCAGGATCGGGAAGGAAGCGACAATCAGAATGTTCGAGCAGAGCGAAGTCCAGGTGAAGACGGGCATCTTCATCATTGTCATACCAGGAGCGCGCATCTTGAGAATGGTCGCGATCAGGTTAATGCCGGATAATGTTGTACCGACACCCGCAACCTGTAGGCCCCATATATAATAATCGACGCCGACGCCCGGGCTGTAATCCGCTCCTGACAGTGGCGGATAGGCCAACCATCCTGTACGCGCATATTCGCCTACGAAGAGCGAAATCATCGTGAGGATCGCGCCGCCCGCCGTCATCCAGAACGAGAAATTGTTCAGGAAGGGGAAGGAGACGTCCCGTGCGCCGATTTGCAAGGGCACGATATAGTTCATGAAACCAGTGATGAAAGGCATCGCCACGAAGAAGATCATGATCACGCCATGGGCGGTGAAGATCTGGTCGTAATGATGCGGCGGCAGGTAGCCTTCATGGCCACCAAACGCCATTGCTTGCTGGAGACGCATCATGACGGCGTCGGCAAAACCGCGCACCAGCATGATGAGTGCCAGGATGATGTACATGATGCCGATCTTCTTGTGGTCGATCGTCGTTAACCACTCGCGCCATAGGTAGCCCCATAGCTTGAAATAGGTCAGGCCGCCTAGAACGGCGAGTCCTCCCAGGACGACTGCGACGAAGGTGGCAGCCAAGATCGGATCGTGCAGGAAAGGCAGTGCGTCTAACGACAGCCGCCCGAATATGAAATGGGTTATCTCAGTGTTGGAAACCATGGCTAGGCCTTTTCCACTCTCTCTAAGACGACAGCGCGTCTGTTAATTGTTGAGCTGCGTCGGCGCAGTGGTGCCATCGCTCTCGTCTTCCGGAGCCTGCCCTTGCGGCGCACTCTCGCTCGGAGCCGGCTCGGCTCCCTGCTCAGGCTCGTGCTGCTCCTGCGGCGCGCCCCCCGTGTCTGGCTGCTGGCCTTCATGGCCTTGAGGAGCTTCCTGGCTACGTGCTGGTTCGCCGGTTGCCGGGAAGGTTGCGCCGGGGGCGGCTTCGCCGGCACGGTCACGGTTGTCGTAGCGGAGACGTTCGAGGTTCTCGTGGCTTTCCACCCCTGCGCCACCCATCAGATCGATATGCATCATTTCATTGGCGCACATCATATTGGCGTCGACGCAGAGATTGAGAATCGCCTCGTACAGACCGTTCTCGTAAGAAGCGTAGTAGCGGACAGGTTCACGCTCGCTCGGCTTCTCCAGCTCCACATAATCCGGGCGACGCAACGCACCGCCTTCGGACTTTACCTTGGCGACCCACTGGTTGAAGCCGTCTTCGCTCACACCGTGGAACTTGAAGCGCATGTGCGAGAAGCCGTCGCCGCTGAAGTTTGCGGAGAAGCCGTCATACACGCCCTCCTCGTTGATAACAGCATGAAGACGGGTCTGCATCCCTGGCATGGCGTAGATCTGGCCTGCCAATGCCGGAACGTAGAAGGAGTTCATGACCGACGAAGAGGTCAGCTTAAAATTGATCGGACGATCGACCGGCGCCGCCAGTTCGTTGACCGTCGCAACGCCGTACTGCGGATAGAAGAAGAGCCACTTCCAGTCGAGAGCGACAACCTCGACTTCCAGTGGCGTAACCCCTTCCGGAATGACTCGTTCTGCATCGAGGCGTTCAAGCGGACGATAAGGGTCCAGCTTGTGCGTGCTGACCCAGGTGATGGCACCCAGCGCGATGATGATGGCTAGCGGCGCTGCCCAGATCATCACCTCGAGGCGTGTCGAGTGATGCCATTCAGGATCGTAGCGTGCTTCCGTATTGGACGCACGATACTTCCACGCGAAAAACAGTGTAGCGATGATGACCGGCACGATAATCAGCAGCATCAGCAGCGTCGACGTGATGATCAGGTCGCGCTGTTGATTAGCGATATCGCCGGACGGAGCCATGACTACCCAGTTGCACCCCGAAAGGAGAAACAGGAACGGCATGGCGAAAATCGATCGGAGGATGAATCTCGGCATGATGGGCCTTCTTTTGCTATGCCGCTGGCCTAATAGACACGGCGCGTAAATGGCAGAGGGCGGTTTGTCGCATTTGGCATTTTTTTCGCATTAACGTGGCGTTCGCCGTTCGCATCGCTCTCTTTAGAAACGTTGCGCATGAAGGGAGGCTCGAAGCATCCGTCAGACCGGAACCTGATTCCAGCACGCACATTTTCGACGCGCTTATGAACAAAGGTTCACTCGCTCGTCAACCTCCGCAAATGAACCAATTTTCTAGACTGGCATTTCTACCTTACGAATTGCAATTCTACCACATTCTGCAATGATCGCGATGTGGAGGAATGTTGGAACCAAACCGTGAATTTCCGGCAAGGTTTCTTCGATTGGAGTTGCGTGCTCTTCTTTGAGCTGACACTGCGCTCAAAGAAGTCGCGCCGAGGGGAGACTGCGGCATGAGCAGCATCAATGCATTGCATTCATCATCAACTGTTCTCGAACAGGATGCGCGTCATATTCATGACGACCGTGCGGTATCGGCAGGCAATATTGCCATTGGCGTCATCATCGGCAGAACATCGGAATTCTTTGACTTCTTTGTCTATGCCATCGCGTCCGTTCTGGTTTTCCCGGGGGTGTTCTTCCCCATGGTGGATTCGCTGACCGGCACCATGTATTCCTTCAGCATTTTCGCGTTGGCATTCATTGCTCGCCCTATTGGTTCCTTCGTATTCATGGCTATCGACCGGCGGCATGGACGGGGGACGAAGTTGACGGTGGCACTTTTCCTCCTCGGCGGCTCCACCGCCGCGATCAGCTTCCTGCCCAGCTATGCCTCGCTGGGTATCTGGGCGATCATCTTCCTCGCGACGTTCCGCTTCCTGCAAGGTTTCGCGCTTGGCGGCGCCTGGGATGGCCTGGCGTCGCTTCTCGCTCTCAACGCACCTGAAAATCAGCGCGGCTGGTACGCAATGGTTCCCCAGCTGGGCGCTCCGCTCGGTTTCGCCATCGCCGCCGCCCTTTTTGCCTACTTCGTTTCCAGTCTTTCCACGCAGGAGTTCCTCGATTGGGGCTGGCGCTATCCGTTCTTCGTCGCCTTCGCCATCAACGTCGTGGCATTGTTCGCGCGTTTGCGCCTCGTCATGACAAAGGAATTCGGAACGCTGCTGGAGCGTCACGAACTTGGCGCGGTCAGGACCAGCGAACTTCTTCGCTTCCATGGGCGCGACATTCTTCTGGGTGCCTTCGTGCCGCTGGCGAGCTTCGCGCTTTTCCATCTCGTAACGGTCTTTCCGCTCGGGTGGATAAACCTGTTTGCAGATGAAAGCCCCGCAACCTTTCTGTCAGTGCAGATCATCGGTGCCGCTGTCTGCGTCCTGGCCATCATCGCCTCTGGCGCGCTTGCGGACCGCATCGGTCGTCGCAGCCAGCTCGGCATCGGCGCTGCGCTGATCGCACTCTTCGCCATTGGTGGCCCCCTGGTCTTCAACACCGGTTCCGCAAGCGGTGCCTATGCCTTCGTCATTGTGGGTTTCGGCCTGCTCGGGCTGTCCTTCGGTCAGGCCGCGGGGGCAGTTGCCGCTCGCTTCGGTCAGACTTACCGCTACTCCGGCTCGGCTTTGACGTCGGATCTGGCCTGGCTCATCGGCGCAGGTTTCGCGCCGTTGGTAGCGCTTACGCTCGCGAGCACCTTTGGCCTCTGGGCCATTGGGCTATATCTTCTTTCGGGCGCTATCTGTACCCTTCTGGCGCTTGCGGTAAACCGGCATCTGGAGACCCAGGACTAATCAATAATCAGAAAAAGGGCTCGGGAAGCGAAACCGGGCCCTACGGTTTTAGCGGTTCACGGCATATGTGAACGGCTAAAAAGGCCGCTGTTAACCAAGACAGCCCGCCACAGATATTTTTCCAAATTTCAGTTAAGTCTTATCTTTCATGAAGTTGACCCAGCGCTCCCTCATGATCTGCCTCACTATGGTTAACAGGCCCTGCAATATCTGATTAACACTTCACCGGTAGGCCTCTTTGGAAAGAGAGGTCCGATACATGCGCCTGCGCGCCCTTCTTGCCGTTTTGCTCCTGAGCCTTCTTGCCGGCTGCGCCACCGCGCCGACACAGATCAACAATAGCTGTGCGATCTTTGCCCAGCGTGACGGCTGGATCAACAATTGGCGTCGGGCCGCAGAACGCGCGGAACGCGAATTCGGCATTTCCGTCCCGATTCTGATGGCTACGATCTACACCGAATCCAGCTTCCGCCCTTACGCGCGGCCACCTCGGACGAAACTGCTCGGTTTCATCCCTTGGAAACGCCAATCTTCCGCCTATGGCTATTCGCAGGCACTTGACGGAACATGGTCGGAATACCAGCGCAGCACCGGTCGCTTCGGCGCACGCCGGACGAACTTCGCCGATGCAATCCACTTCATCGGCTGGTATCACAATAAAAGCTCGCGCGTGAACGGGATTGCGCGCAATGATGCTTATAATCTCTATCTGGCCTATTATGCGGGACAAGCGGGTTATGCCCGCGGCGCCCATCGCAATAATCCCACGGTGCAGCGCGCCGCGAAACGTGCCACGACGATCTCGCAGCGCTATGCGCAGCAGATGGCCGCAGGCTGTCGCTAGCCCGTAAAACTGATTGTCGGCCGGTCCATAACCTGCCGCCCCAACAGGCTGGCCGCAAGATCGACCATGAGATGCGCCGTCTTGCCGCGCTCGTCGAGAAATGGATTGAGCTCAACGAGATCGAGACTATGGACGCGTCCGCTGTCGCTGAGCATTTCCATCACAAGGTGTGCTTCCCGAAACGTAGTACCGCCCGGAACTGTCGTACCGACGGCTGGTGCGATCGACGGCTCCAGGAAATCAACGTCAAGACTGACATGCAACATTCCGTCTTCGGCCTCCACGCGGGCAAGGAACGTCCGCAGCAGCGCAGCGACACCATGCTCGTCAATCGCGCGCATGTCATGAATGGTAGCCCCGCTTCCGGAAAGCGCCTTACGCTCCGCCGGGTCGACGCTGCGGATACCGAAAAAGCAGATATGGCGCAATGGAACGGGGGCGGACAGCGCGGGATAGTAGCCTTCGAAGCCCGGCTGTCCGGTGTAATAGGCAACGGGCGTGCCGTGAAGATTGCCGCTTTGTGTCGTATCGAGTGTGTGGAAATCGGTGTGGGCGTCTAGCCAGAGTACAAAGAGCTTGCGCCCCTGCTCTTGCGCGCGCCGTGAAACACCTGCGACGGTTCCAGCCGAAAGCGCATGGTCTCCGCCCATGAAGATAGGAAGACCTTCCCCGCTCTCACGGTAAGCAACCTCTTCTATCGCCTGAATCCAAGCCGCTATTTCCGGCAATTTTTTCAAGGCTGCGTTTGGATGCGTCAGCCTCGGTGCTGCTACCGGGTTGATATTGCCCAGATCCGAGACCTTATGTCCAAGCTCACGCAGTGCCTCACCTATTCCAGCTGTACGATAGGCGCTCGGCCCCATTTCGCATCCGAGCCTCCCCGCCCCATCCTGCAGCGGTATTCCGATCAGCTTGCAATGCATCCGCTTCGACCTCCCTGGCGACGACTTTCGTCGGTGATGCCATTGCGCGCCCCAGGACGCAAGCGCTCTGGATCTCCCAGTTTCCTGTAGATCGTCCCTTCCAACGGCGTGGGAGACGAACGTCAGGGAGGGCATTCGAACAGTCAGCGCAGTTCGTATATCGTAGCGGTGAGGAGCGCAGCGGATGCTCGATTTGAGCGCTTACAAAGTAACGGGGCAAGACCAGCCTGGACCGACCTATCGACGAGATGATCCAATCCGGCGGCTCATTATGGCCAATCCGGAAGCGAAACGTCTAAACGGTTCGCAAGCTGCTCATGAGGGCTGGCGCCAAGCCACGAGTTCCCCTTGGCTTAAAAGCAACAAAGCCGCCTCGGAAGGCGGCTTTGTCATTTGTTTTCTTTGGCGTTTAATTGACCGCGGCCAGTGTCATGGATGTGCCGGTTGCGGCGATATTGAGGCCAACCTGTCCGCTGACGCTGATCGTCTGGAGATGGATCGATCCCGCCGTACCGCCAATCAGCACATTTGCGCCCACACCTACGCCAACAGTCGCTTCTGCCGTCGCACCTTGGTAGATCCCGCTAAGCGATCCCGTATGATAGCCCGCAGTCGGCGCAAAAACGGCCCACACAATGCGGCTTTCCGTGGTAAAACCAAGATCAACGCCCATCTTGCGGATCGCGCCTGCATAGACTTCCGTGCGTTTGGAACCGACGGTCGACTGGAACGTGCACTCAACCTCCTTGGCGGAGCCAAGGACGTAGCCTACACCGCCGCCGACACGGCAGTCGAGATAGCCGATGCGAACGCCGTTCCGCTCATCTGCTGGAACGCGTTCGACGGCGACATAATCGGCAGCTTGAACAGCATGTGTGCCCGCCATGAGCGGCATCGAGGTCGCGAGAGCGGCCAGAATCGTCTTTTTCATCTAAAGTCTCCTTTTCGATCCCGTTACCGGCGGTGGCATGTCGAAAATGCAAACCAGTAACAACCGCCTGTTAACGATTGGCGAGAAGGAACGATCCGTCGTGGCTTTATTGCGGCGTCGCAACATCTTTTTTACCGGGGCGATAAAAGCGTTGTTCAAAGGTGGGAGTTCTTGCTGATAAGATCATATTCTGGCAGGTGGCATCCGCAAATACAGCCTGTCGATCAGGAACGCGCGCATGTCTTTTGCTGTCGCTCCATGTCACACTCAGAAGGTAGCGATTATCAGTGCCGTGTTAGGCCAGGCTTTTGCATGTGGAGTGCCCCCCCTTTCGCCGGACAGATCAGCTATTGAGACAATGCTTTGATGAACTCCCTTGGTGAGGCCATTTTCAGCGCTGAGTGTGGATGGATTTCATTATCGTCTTCGATCCATCCGTCGATCTTCCGGAGAGCTGTATCGGCGTCCGGAATGGGTGAGATGCGTATATAGTCGCGCTTGAGGGTTTTGACGAAGGCTTCAGACATGCCGTTCGACTGTGGGCTAGCAACCGGTGTGAAGCATGGGATCAGCTTGAGGGCTTGAGCAAACAGCCTGGTCTCCCTCGCGGTGTATGCACTGCCGTTATCAGATAGATGTTCTATTGCATGCGGGGCGCTGGTTGCGCCGAAGCGCTTTTCGACGGCCTCCAACATCATGTCTCGAATGTCGGAGCCGGATATCCCGGCATTGGCCACGGCTGACCATGAGTTAATTTCCCGGTCCAACGCATCGATGATGAACGCGAGACGGACCACCTCGCCATTCCAGCAGGTGAACTCAAGGCCGTCCGAGCACCAGCGGAGGTTAGACCGCATCACCATGACCTTGCCGTCGTGGACACGGCCTATTCGCACCGCCGTGTGTTTCTCAAGGGTCATAGCGTGATTGGCCATGATGCGATGAACGCGCTTGCGGTTGACGACGGGCAGATCGGCGGCTCGCTGTAGGTCGGCCGAGCATCCACAAGTCTGCGAATGGCAGGCAGCAGCTCGGCATCGTCCGCTTTGAGACACGGCCCACGCGGCTTGGACTTGCCTTTAAGACGCTCGAGGAGATTGGAACGCGATACGCCCAGGACATCTGCCGCCGTCTTCATTGGGAACCGTCCTTCGGCCCGCTGCGGGTTTCATGGACGCTGAGTTAAGGTGTTTCCAATGGAACTGGAGCGCATGAATGCAACGAAGGAAGTTCAGCCGCGAGTACAAGCTTGAGGCGGTGAAGTTGGTGCGAGAGCGGGGCGTCAGTGTTGCGCAGGCAGCCCGCGATTTGGATGTTCACGAGAACGTCCTGGGTAAATGGGTCAGGGAATATGGCTCCGACCCTGTGCAGGCTTTCCCGGCCACGGACAGATGAAGCCTGAGCAGCTTGAGATCGAGAGGCTGCGCAAGGAAGTTGCAAAGCTGAAGGCGGAGCGTGATATCTTAAAAAAGGCCGCCGCCTACTTTGCGAAAGACGTGATATGAAGTTCGCGTTAGTTGCAAAGCACCGTTCGATCTGGCCGGTGGCATGGCTCTGCTAAGCGCTGGGGGTCTCTCGTTCTGGCTTCTATGCCTGGCTCAACCGTTCTCCGAGCCGACATGCCAGGCAAGATGAGGTTCTGCTCGACAAGATCAAGGACAGCTTCCAAGACAGTGACCGTACCTATGGTGCCCGGCGTGTCTGGCACGACCTTCTCGCCGAAGGCTTCTTCTGCGGCCTGCATCGCATCGAACGCTTGATGCGCGAAAATGCTCTGAGGGCCAGGCCGAGGCGACGCGGGCTGCCGAATGATGACAGTGAGCGCCCGGTGATCATGCCGAACGTGCTGGACCGGCAGTTCGAAGCGGATCGGCCGAACCAAAAGTGGGTGGCCGATTTTACCTACCTATGGACGGCTGAAGGCTGGCTCTATGTGGCTGCCGTCATCGACCTGTTCTCTCTTGACCGAGCCCCATCGTCCCTCCAGTTTTCAGGAGAGTCTTGGGTTTTCAATCTGGCCTCATGCGGGCTGTTTTTCCATAGCCATTTTCGTGGCGAATTCACTGGGTGTGACGTTGCCCAATGAAGAGTGCGGTCTGTTCCTGTTGTAATCCTCCTTCCATGCGGTGATGGCGGCGCGGGCTGGAGCGAGTGACGAGAACAGGGTTTCGTTGAGACACTCGTCGCGGAAGCTGCCATTGAAGCTTTCGACGAAGCCGTTTTGCATAGGCTTGCCGGGGGCGATGTAGTGCCATTCGACCTTTGTCTCCTGGCACCATTTGATAATGGCCATGCTGGTCATTTCCGTGCCGTTTTCAGAGACAATCGTCTTCGGCTTCCCCGTCCGGCAATGAGGCTGTCCAGTTCGCGGGAGAGCCGTCCGCCGGATAGGGATGTGTCGGCGACCAGGCATAGGCATTCGCGGGTGAAGTCATCGACGACGGCCAGCACCCGCAAGCGGCGGCCGTCCGTGAAGGCGTCACTGACGAAGTCCAGGCTCCAGCGCTCGTCGCGACGCGACGGCAGAGCCAGCGGACGCCTCGTTCCCAAAGCGCGCTTTCGGCCGCCGCGCTTGCGCACCGTCAGCTTCTCCTCACGATAGAGACGCCGGAGCTTCTTCAGGTTCATGACGATCCCCTGCCGGTCCAGCATGACGTGGATGCGGCGATAGCCGAAGCGACGGCGTTCGGACGCCACCTTCTTCATCGCATCACGAATGGACGCATCGTCAGGCCGCACGCTGCGATATCTTATGCTTGACCGATCAAACGATAGAACTTCACACGCCCGACGCTGGCTCACCCCATGCTGCGCACAGATGTGGACCACCGCATCCCGCTTCACATCGGGCGTCACCATTTTTTTGACGCGACATCCTTCAGGATCGCATTGTCCAGCATGGCCTCGGCCAAGAGCTTCTTCAGCTTGGCGTTCTCGTCCTCAAGGGCCTTCAGCTTGCGCGCATCGGACACGTCCATGCCGCCATACTTCGCTTTGTATTTGTAGAAGGTTGCATCCGAGATGGCGTGCTTGCAGCAGACGTCCGCCGTCTTCGCGCCCGCCTCCTGCTCCTTCAATATCCCGATGATCTGTTCTTCCGTGAACCGTGAACGCTTCATGCCGTCCGTCTCATGGTTGTGACGGACTCTACCAAAATTTGGAGGAAGTTCAGGGGCTCAGGTCAGAAGCCGCTCCGGCCTTCGGCCAGTGGGGTAGGGCGCTATTCGGCCGAGACTAATCGCCAAGAGGCGCACAATTCTGCTCGCGGTGGCGCACTAGGAGCGCACGGCTTCCCCACGACAAAAGCCCCGGCGCTGTTGCGTCCG
>NZ_BMZO01000013.1 GCF_014652835.1 Limoniibacter endophyticus | reverse complement strand
AAAATATAAAAATGCATTATTTAACGACAAAAGAAAGTTTCGAGGTGAGGGATTAAAAAAAAGGATATCGCCTAATACTTTTAATGCCTATATGACTAGGGCACGAAAAAGATTTGATGATAAATTACATCATAATTTTGAAAAAAACATAGTTAGGTTATCAGAGAAATACCCATTATATAGTGAAGAACTATCTTCGTGGCTTTCTATGCCTGCGGCATCGATTCGTCAAAATATGTCTAATTTGCAGACTAAACTAAAATCAATAATGCACTTAGCCGAAGAATTATCAAATATAAAAATAGGTGCAAGGAATAGTGAGGCAAAGTTAAATAAATTAGCAAACAAATATCCTGAATGGAAATTTGCAATTAGTGATTTAAATAGTGAAGATTGGAAAGATAATAGAGATCACCTTTATAAATTATTCCAGCAAGGCTCTTCACTTCTTGGGGAACTAAACAATTTAAAAGTGAACCATGAAGTTCTCTATCATCTACAGCTTAGTTCTGCCGAGCGAACGTCTATCCAGCAACGTTGGTCTGACGTCCTTAGCAATAAAAAACGTAACGTTGTAGTTATTGATTACCCACGTTACATGCAAGCAATTTACAATATCATTAATTCACCTATATCCTCATTCGACTTAACAACTCGTCGTGGTATGGCCCCACTGGCATTCGCTCTTGCCGCGCTATCTGGTCGCCGAATGATTGAAATCATGCTCCAGGGTGAATTTTCCGTCGCAGGTAAATATACAGTAAACTAATTTATCAAGAGAAATATATACCCTTTGCGATGCAAAATTGTTTGTTAAGTTGATATATGAACTTCGTTCATGTCCTGCTGCACTTGATTTTGAAGAGCTCTTAAAAGGATATGGCGAAAACGATACTCGCCCTGGAAATGGCCGAGTCACTGCTATTTTATCAACGGCCTTTAACCCTTGGGTAAAAAAATTCTTAATAAATTGGCTAATTTCTCCAGAACATGGCGACCAGATGTCGGCGAGGAAAATACCCGTCTGGCAGCACTTCAAAAGCTGGATAGCATGATGCCAGATTTCGCCAAAGGCGACGCCGGGGTTCGTATTGATAAAGATCACAAACAGTACCCTGCGACCATTTAACTTCAGTACCAGGCTGATTCCTCGCCGGTGAAAATGGGCAGTGGCAACTGAAGGACGAGGCGCCTGCAATAGTCCTGCCTGATGAAGAAATTCTTGAGCCCATCGACGACGCCGATCTCGATGACGGAGACCAGGAAGATGAAACGCTGGATGACGATGAGATCGAAGTAGACGAAAGCGAAGGAGAGGAACTGGAGGAAGTGGACGACGCTGAAGAGGCCGAGGAGGCTGAGCAGGAAGAGAAACATCCTGCCAAGCCAAACTTTAAAGCGCCGAGGGATAATGGCGATGGTACCTACATGGTGGAGTTTGAATTCGATGGCCGTCATTACGCCTGGTCTGGTGCCGCCGGTAATCGGGTAGAGGCAATGCAATCTGCCTGGAGTGCCTACTTCAAGTGACAAAAAGGCCACAGGTTATCGCCTGTGGCCTTTCCAGTATCCAGCCCTACAAAATCAGGAAGAGACGGCAGGAGCCTCTGATTTTGTGGATAAGGCCTCCAGTTTACTGAACTCGCATATTACCTAGGGCAGTTTCTGCCGCCGTTAATATTCGGCGTAATTCGGCAATGATAGCCGGCAGATCGTCGACCGTAATTGGGTTAGGTGATGGATTCCTGCAGGCACGTCGCAGCGCCAGCCAAACACCACTGATCCACGCGTTTCGATACTGAAAACTTTGGGCTATATCGTTTATCAGGCCGCGTAATTCTTCCTTTTGCCGCCAGTCCAATGGTTCGCCGGCGCTTTTTGGGGTGGTTTCGACGTAGCTGTATTCACAGAGTGTATAGGCCGGACTCATTCAAAATTATCAATGACTGCGCCCCTTTTCCTGCTGACCCTAACTTAAAGTTAGAGTCACCGCTAAAAAGCTGCTTTTCGTCTTCATCGAGTGCAGATACTGACTTCGTCGGGTTCGTTAATCCTAATGCCTTACAAACATCAACCGCTACAAACCACGGTTCGCCATTAACCAGAACCACCCGCACGGGGTGGTTTTCCTGAAACGAGAAAACAGAGAGTGCGTTCATTTGGCCTCCCTCGCAGTCAGCTCCGCGGACAGAGAGGAGGAGCAGTTACGGGCGTCTTGCACCAGCTCACGGGCAACCTGGAGTAATTCCGCCGCCTCCTGCATATACAGTGAAGCTTCATAGCTGGAGATCGTACGGTGGGCCGAGGAAACCAGCGCTTCTATCTGCGCCAGGCGCTCCTCAATCGACTCAAGCAGGCCCTGGGTGTTTAGCTGCACCTGATTCATGCGGCCACCCCGCTAACCCGGCGATGGTGGACAGATGATGAATATGGGATTTTTTATCGGTACGGCAGATCGCCGCGAACTTGAATTTGAACATGGTGCGCACTCCAGTTTGGTTATGCAATACCGGCCCAAACGAAACCGGCCAGCCAAAAGGCTGCCCCGCCTGAGCCACCATAATTCGGGTATGCGCAGGCATATGGCGACAGGGGTTTTTACAGCTAACTTGACCAACTGATCACAACCTGATCAGTCGGTTTTATGAAGGGGTGGCAAAACACGGGGATGACCCATTTTTATGTAATTATATTTTAACATAATTTAGGATTATAGTTAACTTGACTTGCCGGAGGGTTAGGACTACCTTTGAGAGGCTGTACGTTTATACAGCTAATTCAAAACTCACAAGGAGATTAACATGCCTGAAGAAACATTGACTGTCGTAGGTGGTGGTAATAACAGCTGTAATGTTAGCTGGGGTGGTGGCAATGGTAACAACGGTGGTGCTGGCTATTCTGGTAAATACGGTGGTACTAGCTATGAAGGCGCAACTAGTATGTTGAAGTTGAATGACCGTGTTTTAATTCAGCTTTATCTTTGCAATCCGCTTAACCCAGATTATATTGGAGCACCTTGGGGCAGTGATAAAGATGCTGAATCAATTATCAGAGCTAACAGAGATAAACCAGGAAAGTTCAAGGCTAATATTCAGAACTGGAAAACAAGCGGTACAGGTTCTTTAGGTAGCCCTGTAATTGGGAAAGCTTCTAGCTCAGGTGATGTAGATACTTATTCCGTTAGCTTCGGGAAAGAAAAATACAATGTCCTGTATAACCGTAAAAAAGGCTCTTTTACTACAGGTTATATCGATGGCGGCGCAAGTAAACCTGAGGACAGCATGAAGGATCAGGCTGTTGCCGTTGTTAAACTTTACCTTCTCAACGAAAGTCAGGCATCTGTAATCGATACTACATCGGGAATTATTACTGACTCTGGTAAAACTCTTAGCGGGAAATTAGGCGATAAATACAACACTCTGGCGAAAGAAGCTGCTGACAATATAAAAAACTTCCAGGGTAAGAAACTCCGCAGTTTTAATGATGCTATGGCATCTATTAATGAACTAGCTAACAATCCAAAGATGAAGTTAAGTCAGGCGGATAAAACAGTCGTTTCTAATGCCCTCAAACAAATGGATTTGTCAGCACTAGCTGACCGATTCAAAGGGTTAGAGAAAGCCTTTACTTGGGGTGATCGACTTCTTAAAGCCGAGAAAATCAGAGACGGTGTTGTTACTGGTGTTACCACAGGGGACTGGCAAAAGCTGGCGTTTGAGGTTGAAGCTATGTACCTCAGTGGTGTTGCTGGCGCCGTAGCGTTAGGGATTACTACTGCCATGATTAGCACAGTCGCAGTCGCTTTGTCACTTCCAGCTGTAGCTGTCTCTGCGCTTACTGTTGTGTCCGTCATTGGCATCTCTATTCTCACATCTTATATCGATGCTGATAAGGCCAAAGCACTGAATAATGCAGTGCTTGGCTTATTTAAATAATACTTATGTTTAGTATAAAGCGGAGGTTATCTCCGCTTTTGAAAAAAAGGCAGACCTTTTAAAAGATATAAATAAATCAAAAGCAACCAAATAAAAAAATAATTAGTCAGAAATAAAAGAATGTAGTAAATTAATAGAAAGTACTCATTGCCAGCAATAATTCTTTTAATGCGATACATACTATCAGACATATTTTCCACACCTATATATGTTAAATAGTATGCTCCTGCCGTTAAAAGGAGTACACCAGGCAGAAGTTTAAGCCATCGCTTCAAATCGAGTTTGATGGTTTTTATATCAAACTTGTTCCAGCAAATTATATACATTAATATGACGAAAATTGGTGCGGTTTTAGTATATGCAGAAGCTATAGTGCTCACGGCTAAATATTGTTCTGAAAAATCCCTTTGATATCCATTTGCAATATCAAAAAGGTATGAAATGATGTGTGAGCTTTCATTGCTGAAATGAATAAAAAATATTATTATTATTGGGGTTATCCCTAATAGCAATGAAATTAATGAATATTTGAACAGCCCCTTCCCTTCCATATTATATCCCACCATTATCATGTTAATGATACGTAATCATAACCGACAAATAGAAAATGATAAAGGTTCTCAATACCGACAAGCTAACCGGCCCGAGTGTAATCGCTCCGAGCCGGACATCGATTACTCTACTTCAACCCGGTTATCCGGCTGAATAATGCAGCTGTTTTTGACGTAGTTGCAAACCCGACACGGCCACGGATAAGCCACTGGAACGGGATGGTCAACGAATACAGCGGCACGAACCATAGGCGGTTATCATATTGCTCTGGCATTTTGGCTGATTCGGCGTAGTCATCCCCTTCACCGCAAAGAAAATTACATATCTCTTTCCAGTTTTCGAAACCCTGCTCTTTTAACTTACGCTCAAGCTCATGCCGAAACAAAACCGGCACCCATCCCTTGCGGTAAATCATAATGGTTTCCCCTCTAATGCTGACAATTCCATGCGATCAAGTATTCGCAGCAGGTAACGCGCATCCTCAGCATCAGCAAGGCCAGCTTCATTGATGGTGACTTGTACCAGGCGATCACGCAGATGGTTGAATACCTCATGAACGAACGGTTCCGGGCTGTTGTGCAATGCCAGCTGCGCGACCTGAAAGCGATGCTGCGCCAGCATGCTTTCAATATGCGCCGCATGGCTTTTTAAAACGGAGGTCATCTGATCCGCCTGCTGTTCCAGAAGTGCATCGATATCTTTAGCCATAGAACGCCTCCTGCGCGTCGTAGCCGCCCGTAACCGTGCCGGTGATGTATTCACGCAGCCGGCGCAGTTCGTTGCTGGAGAGGCGGTCCATGAACTCTGTGAGGTACAGGGACGCGAAGGTCATCGCTATGCTGGCTGGCGACCAGGAGGTCATTGTGGCCAGCTCATCATCAGACAGCGCGGTCATCGCCCAGGCCTCCGGCACCGGCACCGGCAGTTCGGCCAGCGCCTCAGTTATTACTGAATGAGGGGCGTCCAAATCCTGCCCGTTTGTGGATCGCGTTTTATGATCCATATATATATTGAGATCTAAACCGTGATCCACTTCGGTGGTGGCTTTCTCGGCTTTACGCAACTGCAGAGACAGGCCGTCGTCTTTACGGTTCTCCAGAATTTCCATCATGAACGCCGCCGACTGCTGATCCACAAACCGTATGGTCGGGCGCTTGTCTCCGTCCCTGGCGCGGCGCTTGTCGGTTTTCAGGCCGAGCGACTCGCAGATGGTTTTAAACAGTGCCTCGGGGACCTTCGGCTTTCCTTTGGGCGTCATAAAGCCACCAATGCGCAGGACGTTGTTTAACAGGTCTCGCCGTTCGGCGGTCATGAGTTTATCCCTGGCGTATGCCAGGCGCGCCTGGGTGGCTTCTCCGGTCATGGTTTCCGGGTCGATGCCGCAGTCAATGAAGTACTGGCGTAGCACCGTAGATTTGAGGCCGTAGAAGCCGCGCATACCGACCTCGACCGCGGGTGTCGATTTGACTTTGTACTCGGTGATGCCAGGGTGTTTCGCCTGGAATGCTTCATCAGCCTGCTCGCGGGTCATCGCGGTGGCGGTAAAGTATTGCCATTGGCCCGCCTGCCTGAAAGCGTAGGTGAAGTTGATCGCGGATTCCTCGCGGTCGAAACGCCGCGCGGTGATCTCATCGAGCAGCATGGTTTCATAACGGCGAACCTTATCGCGGGCGCCGTCGAAGTAGAATTTCAGGTTGTCCTCGTTGACCGGCAGTTTCAGCTCATGCTCGATGTCCCAGCGGACCAGCTTCGCCTGCTCTTCCAGGGTCAGGGCGCGTTTCTTCAGAATGGCTTCCCGTTCAGATTCGTTCGGCGTTTCGATATTCAGGTGGAGATCCAGCGTTTGTTCCCAGACAATTTCGCGGGCTTCCTTGCGCAGCTCCTTGCCGACGCAGTTCGCCAGCTCGTCGGATGCCAGGGGGGCAACCTTGTAGCCGTCGCTGTGCATTATGCAGATCATATTGCTGGCGTAGTCATTACGCGCGGAGGCCTCAATCGCTGCTGCCTTGATTTTCATCCGGGTAAAATCGGTGTTGGCCACACCCATAGAAATGCGGTCGCCGTCGAAAACAACGTCGGTTAGTTCGCCGTTCATGCCGGCAGTGGCCAGCAATGCCTGGACAAACGCACGCTCAATTTTTTGCGGATCGGTTTCGCGTCGTGCGCGAACCTTGTCAAAGCCAATGATGAACTCTTTGGCTGTGCGAAATGCTTTTGCTCGATGGAGACGCCGGAGGATATCGACGGGCTATAAATCAGGCCGTCGTACTTCTTCACCATCTTCTTCGGTTTATTGGTGAATTCTTCAACCTCGGGTTCCGGCTTGCTCTTCTGGTTTACGCAGAGGAATTTTTTCTCCGGGTAGCGCTGGCGCAGCGTGGCGGTAACGTCTTCTGCGAAAGTTGAGCTATCGGTCGCCAGCATGATTTTTTCACCGAGTTCCACCGCTTTAATCAGCATCTGCGTCTACCATGATGGGGTGCAATTCAGTTCTGGCCAGCGCGTCGATCAGCGTATTGAAAACGGCGACCGGGTTCTCCATTGCGCGGCCAGAAAGGATGGCGCGAAGTCCCTGCGTTGCCTCATCAAAGCCGAAATATCGGCCTTGGTCCCTTTCTGCTCTGTCATCATTTCCCACAGGCCACCGATGAGGCTTACGCGGTGCGCAACGGAAACGCCGCGATCAGCGTTATGCATCAATGGGCGCAGCCTGCACGTATTGCAGAATTTCATCCGTCATCACGGATGTTTCAAAGCGTTTATACGTGATGTGCTGGGGACGCTTGTTCGGGTCGGTGATCCGCTCGCTAAAGGAACGGGGTGCCTGGGCAGTACGGCATTTGCGGTTCAGGCGGCGTGCGATGTGGTCTTTAACCGTGGCGCGATAGACGCTTTCCAGTCCCATATCACGCAGCACGATGCAGAACATGTTAAACAGATCCGCCGGGCTATTCGGTACCGGGCAGGTCAGCATGCCAATATCTACCGCGTTCAGCAGTTCTTTAGCAAACGTCCTGCGGTTGTCACGTTTAGCCGTTTTCAGCTTGTTTAGCGTCAGAGACAGCAAATCAGTGCTGTTACTCAGGCGGTTCCCTTTGGCGAATAGCTGGCGACAGGTCTCGCGGAGTCCACGTAATCTGTGCAGGTCGTTGAAGTCGCTGCACTCCAGCTGGGGATCGTCTTCAAAGGTGGGATAAACGCATTTGATGCCGCTAAATTTTGCGAGAATGTCGAAGCCAGTACGTAAGCCGTGCGGCCACAGCGACCACGACAGCATCAAAGCTTTTTTTCGGGTCCTTACGGGTAGCCAGCCATACGGACGCGCCGGTGGCGAAACCTTCCACCACTGCAATATTTTGCGCACCGTTCAGGTTGCCGATAACAAAGCACGCCCCGACGAAATCACCGCTGGTGATCGCGCTGGTCTGGAATTTACCGCCGCGCTGGTCGATACGCTGCCAGCCGACAATTTGTCCGTCTTTGCGTTTTTTCACTGCGTAAGGCCACGACCCGTCCTCAGCTGGCGCATGTTCCCATGCACTGTGGAACGCCAACCATCCGAGCAACCGTTCTTGCTCTAACTGATTGTTTTTAAGTTCATTTATCCGTTGCTGTTCGGCGCGGCGCTTGCGGGCTTCTGCCTGGCGTTCAATACGCTCCAGTTCTTCAGCAGGTTGTGCGACCACGGTCGCATGATTTCTTTGTTGTTCACGGCGGTATTCGGCGAACAGGAAGGAGAAGCCGCTCCAGGAACCTTCGTCATGCCCTTTCTGGACAAAGTTGACGAATGGGTAGCTGATGCCGCTTTTGTGTTGTTCCTTGCGGGAGTAGATTTCCACACGCCCTTTGAGGCTCTTTTCCAGAGCTTCGGGGGCGCCACCGTTATATTTTGAATAACGTTCTTCCCCGCCGCGCGGGTTCAACTGAATGTTATCAGCGCATGCTGCCCAGTTAATGCCAGCCATTGTGGCCAGCTCTGACAGCTCATCCCGCGCTGCTTCAAGCAATGAATACGGATCGCTACCGAAGCGAGCCGCAACGCCATCTAAGTAGTAGCGCTCATCGTCGAAGCGCGCTAACCGCTGTATCGAGATTTTCCCGTCTTTATCACAAACTAACACATCCTCACCCGGAACTGGCGTGAGAGCTGAGTCAACCAGGACGACGTCACCCGGCTGATAGCTGTGCTGAACCTGGTTCCCGACAGTGAGCGCATAAACGGTTTCCCGTTGGCTAACAAATATGGTTATGGCATATAATAATTTTATGAAGCCAGAAGAACTTATCCGCCACTTTGGCGACGTCGAAAAAGCAGCTGCAGGCGTAGGTGTAACACCTGGCGCGGTCTATCAATGGCTTGCGGCTGGGGAGATTCCACCGTTACGCCAGAGCGATATTGAGGTCCGCACGGCATACAAACTGAAGAGCGACTTCACCGTTAAGCGGGTTAGCAAGGACGGTAGTGATGGAACTTGAACGAATCCGCGCTTGTGTGGCCACGGCCCTTTCAGATCTGCATTACCTCCAGCGCGGAATTTTAGAAGTTCAGCTTGAGCAGTTACGTCTTGCCAACTCCGGCAGGTTTACTGATAAGCCAACCCGGGTCATTCAAATGGGCGAGAATAATAAATACGAGATCTCGGTCGCGGCTGAGCAGGTTCGTTACCATGTTGGGAAAACGTTTAAGCAATCCTCAATGCTGCTGACTGAACTTGATTTTCAGACGGCTAGTTGGCGAAGAGCTATTGAGCAGTTAAATCGTGAGGAAATTGCCTGGCTGCATTATTGCTATGGCTGTAAGCCCAATTTTGAAAATGATGAAGTTATATGCCAGTGGCTATGGCTGGATTTTCTTGTCGCTCATTCAAAGCCTGATTTCAAAAAAATGAAAGAGGCGACAAAGAAAAAGATGCGCAATTTAACTTATTACGCCATCCAGCAGGTTAAGGCTTCAATATTACGCGGAGAGGATGTGGACCCACTGCGTGAGGATGAGCATATAAGTCTTTTGCTTAATATCACCGTCGATAGCTGGCGTAAGGATTATAAAAAACGCTGGCTATTAATGAAATCACGATGCCTGCATCTGAATAGCATCGCGTTATTTAACGCAGCGGAGAAGCGCAGTGAAATCATCAACCGCCATTGTACAGGAAGTGCCAACGTGCCTGTGCCAGCAGATTATGCACAGGAAGCCCGGTAAACCCGAACTGAGGTATGCCGCAAACCGTAAAGAGTACATTATCTGGTGCCCAACCTGCGATTACCGGACTCATCCTGATACGAACCGGCAATCGGTTATCACTGAATGGTACCTGTCAAATCAGCCTGGTAATAAACACATCGAAGATATGTGGCTGAAACGTTATCTGGAAATAAAAGAGGGTGCGACCGCGGTCGCATAGGGTAATGATGAGAACTCCATTTAAACAAGGCCCCATGTCATACGATGATGCGGTGCGAATTTCTAACGTTTATCGAAATAAAGGTCGAGAGACTTTAATCACGCGCTCGGATGATTTAGACGGGACGTATTACGTTTTTGTTTATCTCCCTGAGTCCAGAAAAGTCCCAACGCCATCCAGAACTTTTCAACAAAAAATATGGGAATAAAATGCTTACCTACCATCAATCAATTTTTAAAATGATTATGGCAAATTGGCTGAACAGCGATCATGTCATCATCGATACTGAGACCACCGGGCTTATGGCTTCTGATGAAATTATCGAGATCACGATAATTAATATGCGTGGTGAGATTCTGTTAAACACCCTGGTGAAGCCGAGCCGCCCTATTCCGCCAGAAGTTACCAAAATTAATAACATCACCAACGAAATGGTCGCTGATGCGCCAGCATGGTGCGATGTTTTCCCGGCTGCGCTGAAAATTATTCGTAAGCATAAATGGCTGGCATGGAACTCCAGTTTTGATGCCCGCCTGATGGTGCAGACCTGTCTGCAGACCGGATTTTTTGATGACCTAAAGCCTCACCTCATCACCTCCATCATCATGGCCATTGAGACGCGCCACATTGACGCCAAAGCGGTTTATGACCAGTGGTATGGGGAGTTCGACGAGAAGCGCAAAAACTTCAAAAGGCAGAGCCTGGCTACAGCAGCTGCGCGCCACGGCATTTCAACCGCTGGCGCCCATCGCGCGCTTGCCGATTGCCTGATGATCCTCGGCGTGCTGAAACAGGTTTGCCAGCCGGAGGTCGCATGAACTCTGAACTATTCAACTACAGCCTGAAAACGCTACAGGTGCTGAACGTTGTCGCAGACTTGGTTTTATCAGTGGCGCTGTTTGGCTTTGGGTACGGTCTTCTTAACTTGCTTGAGTGGTGGCTTGCATGACAGATATCGCCCGGCTGATTAACAGCATTAAGCGCCGCACGTCCTCAGCAAGAGAGCTTGGCTACGATGTCCTGTTCGTGGCACTCGATGATTTGGATGTCCTGGCTGATTCGCTGGAGACGGCGCTGCGCGCAAACACCGCCCAGGCCGATCACATCGAGCAGCTGCAGGACATAAAACACCAGCTGGAATCAAAGTTAGCCAAGCCGGTGCAGTTGCCAAAAACAAACGGCTACTGGACTGAGCCAGAAAAGGCGTATGAAGAAGCTATTACGTTCGCTAAGAGGCAGGTTCGTCTGGCTGGATTCCGGTGTGAGGGAGATGAGTAGATGTGGCGAGGAACCGACCGCAGCAGAAGCCAGATGATACTGACTGAGTATCGCCACGACTATAAAACCAAAGACTCCAAATCCGTTTACCTGGTGCGGCATAGCAGCCGCTCCCAGCAGACTGTTCTGGAGCAATTCCTGATGGTAGAGCGTGATAGTTTTGGGCGATTTACCCCGACTATCGAACTGAAAGACTTTCCGAGTGGGCTTAGCGACCGCGAGTCGATGCTCAAACTTGCCGACTGGCTGCACCGCTTGGGCGTGGCGATTGAAGATAACTGGAGCCAACCATGACTAAATCAACCATAACCAGAGAGCGCTTAGAACAACTCGCTGATAACAACACTATCTGCAAAGTTTCATGGGATGAGCGGATCGAACTAGCACAAATTGCGCTGGCCGCGTTGGACAGTGAGCCGGTGGCAGAGGTCACCGGCGAAGAGCACCGGCAGCTGCGTGACCTGGTCATGATGGTGAAGATGCTCTGCAGAACGGTGAGAAAGTACAACCCGGAAAGCCAGCAGGCGGCAAATTTCACCGCCTATCTCCAAAAGGAAGGTCTGATATCGGCAGCGGATTGTCTGCGCGAAACCGATCCGCTGGATACTGAGTCGGAGGATCGCCGTGGCTAAAACCCCTGCAGAACGGCAACGGCAGCGCCGTGAACGTTTAAAGCAGTCCGGCACAACCAGACGCGATTGGGTACTTGAGCCGGAGGAACTGCGCATGCTGGGCGAGATTTGCATCCAGCGTCGCCCAGGTAGAACGCCGTATTCAGAAAATGAAGTAATCGGCCTGTTGATCCGAAAGAACTACAAAGAGCTTCAGAAGAGCCTGGCGAACACATGCCAGCGATGTGGCCAGGCGCTGCCGGTGTCTGAATGCATCTTCGACGGCGAAAATTCATGCTTACTGACGACTGTCAGACTAAAGCTGGCCATTAAGGCGTGACTGGTCACGGAGGCTTAAAAATGGATAAATCGGCATTGCTTTTGGAGAAACTCCGGCAACGAACGCAAAGTAGCCTGGCCAGCGGTGGCGACGGCTTTGTCTTTGCATCGATGCTGGTCTTTGACGTGGGCTTGAATGCCCGGACTATTCGGCAAATGTTGGACGTTGCAGTAAGGAACGGGACGCTTGAAAAAAGGGAAAGAGGCATAGGCCGCGCGCATAAGTATCGGACAAATCTGCAAATTTGATGAGCACCTTGACAGGAAATGACGTTTTAGCATTTGCCAAAACGCCTGTGTTTTTATACAGTATATTAATATTTTGTAAGACGAATAACGGGTAGGCTATGTGATGGAAGATACGGTCCTCTCAAATTGTGAAAGGCTGGACGCTGAGCTGAGTGATATCGATGCCGTATTAGATATGGTATCGGTGGCGATGGCATCCCCGGAGGCCAGTTTGCATGTGGCTCAAACAATGCGCCTCATTTGTATGTCACGTCGGATGTTGCAGCGGTGCCGGGATCTCAACAAGGTTGAAGGAAGAAGCCACTAGCCAGCCGAATTGAAAAAGGTGAGGTCTCCCTCACCTTTTTACGTTCAGTATACGGCCTGGATGTTAATTTCAGCGCCGCACGCTTGCGCGTATTTGCTCAGTGTCTTCATGCTGGCCCCCAACGGGTTCCCCTCGAGGCGGCTAATAGCAGATGGCGTGATCCCCATCCGCTCCGCCAGGGCAGATTTGCTTAACCCAGCCTTTTCACGCATCTCGTACAGCATTTCGACCAGTGCCAGCTCTTTATCTGCTTCCTGGTAACCCCGGATTGCCCCCGGGGTGTTGAGCAGACTTTCTTTGACCTGGTTAAATGGGATGCCTTTTACTTTCATTAGCTCATCTCCTTCAGGCGCTTTCTCGCTATCTCTATGGCCCCTGCCGGGGTTTTTTGTGTCTTCTTAACAAACGCATGCAGTAGGTAGATTTCGTGGCCGACTGCGTAAGCGTATAACGTTCTTGCTATGTTTTTGTCTCCAACCCTTAACTCAAAAAGCCCGGCGCCAATTACGCGGCTATGAGGCATTTTTAGTTTTCCTTCACTTTCCAGTCTTTCAATCAGTCGGGTCATGCGACCTCGTAACTCGTCCGGTAGTTCCTGTAACTCTTCCAGCGCTGCCGGGTGGGTTATCACGTTAAACATAGTATATCCTCCCTATGCGTTTAAATATACCAATAAATTAATTTTCACACAATAGAGAAATTTAACTTAAAAGTGAAAAATAAGACTAGATGTCTCATGTTGCCAGAGTTACAGTTCGTGTCGTTGAGACGGGAAACAAACCCGGTAACTAGATGAATTTGGAGGATATTGTGAACTATCAAGGCAACGAAAAAATGAGACAGGACGCGGCTGAGATTTCTAACGAGCTGTATGAACTCTGGCAAAAAGTGAAGCGTTTCCAGCGTGAGTACAGCTTCAACAGCGAGAACATTACAGACAGACTGGCGGGCCGACTGATTGGAACAATGGAACCCAAACTGGCCGACCTTAACAGCTTTATGGCCGATGTCGATTACCAGTTTGAAGATTAAAGGGGGAAATGATGAACGTGAAACAGATCCGCGAGAATATGACCGAAGCGGCCCTGAGCGTTGAGAGTGTAATGCGGGGACACCCCCGCATCACCCTGCAGGAATTAAGCACCGCCTGCAGCATTAGCCTGCCAGCGGTGGAGTTTATTATCGAGCAGATGCTTTGTATGAGGGTGGCGCAGCGGGGCGCTTTTGGGCGGTACTCCCTTACCCCGGAATACCAAAATGGTAGCTTTTAAAAACTGTGCGACCACGGTCGCACAGAAAGAAAAGGATAACTTTTGAAAAACTGTGCGACCGCGGTCGCATAGAAAGAAAATGAAAAAGGTTGGCAAATAAGGCTTTTTTAGGTATCGTTTTTGTATGTTGGGAATTTTATAGCCAACGCCCTCACAACCGCCGCCAAGGCGGTTTTTTTATGCCTTGGAAATGGGCGCTACAGCATGTGTCACCATGCTGTAGCTTTCAACCCATGCCGCCTGACAGGGTCAAAACAAGGCCCATTGCTGATTGCGCAACAGCAAAAAGAGCCTACCAAAAAAGGCCACTAAAGACCATGAAAAACACTGTGAAAATAAACAGTGCTGAACTTGTGCATGCAGATTCACTTGAGTACATCAAAACCCTGCCGGACAACAGCTTAGACGCCATCATCACCGACCCACCGTATTACCGCGTAAAGGCAAATGCCTGGGATAACCAATGGCCCAGCGTAACGGATTATTTGGCCTGGCTGGATGAGTTTTTCGCCGAGTTCTGGCGAGTGCTTAAGCCAGCAGGGTCGTTATATGTGTTCTGCGGGCCGAAATTATCATCGGACACTGAGCTGTTGTTACGTGACCGTTTCAACGTGCTGAACCATATCGTTTGGGCCAAACCCAGCGGGCGCTGGAATGGCGCGCGTAAAGAAGGTTTCCGATCTTATTTTCCGGCCAGTGAGCATATTTTCTTCGCAGAGCATTACGGCGCGGAAGGCTTTGCTAAAGGCCAGGCTGGGTATGCGACAAAGTGCCAGGAGTTGAAAGGCCAGGTCTTCGAACCGCTTATCGCTTATTTCCGGGATGCTCGCCAGCGACTTGGTATTTCCGCTGCCGAAATCAACGCGGCAACCGGCACGAAAATGTGTAGCCACTGGTTTAGCGCCAGCCAATGGCAATTGCCCAATGAACGGCAGTACCTGGCGCTGCAGGCGCTGTTTAACCGTAAGGCCGCAGAGCAGGGAATAACGGGATTGTCAGAGCCGCATGCGGCGCTGCAGGAGGAATACGGCACTTTAACGGCGCTATATTCCGAACTGGTTATGCAGTATTCCGAACTGCGACAGCAGTATGAGAATTTGCGGCGCCCTTTCCATGTGACAAAAGATGTTCCACACACCAACGTGTGGACGTATCCACCGGTTCCGTACTATCCGGGCAAACACCCATGCGAAAAACCGCTGCAGATGATGCTCGACATCATTTCGGCTTGTACGCGCCCTGGCGATGTGATCGCCGACTTTTTTATGGGGTCGGGTGCAACGATAAAAGCCGCGCTGCAGTTAGGACGCGGAGCCATCGGCGTAGAGCTGGAAGAGGAGCGATTTTTACAGACGGTCTCCGAGATAGAAAAACAATAATCAACAGCCTCGCCTAAGTGCGGGGCTTTTTATTACCCGCCACGCGGGTGGCGGAGTCATGAACACAGCTATCGAATATGGAAATCCTGATCTCTGGCTGGTCTTGCTCATGCTGGCCGCCGGGGTGGTATCAAGCGCCCTGCTTTCCGAAACCCCTATCAACCCGCGCCGCCTCATCGGAGACGTTCTGAGAGGCGTAATCGTGGCCATCATCCTCTGGGCTTACGGCGCTATGGGCAACATCTCAATTTTGAACGTAATCACTCTCGCCGGTTTATCGGCTGTGGCATGGCCACACACCGTCAACGAAATCACCGGCTTTGCAAAACGAACTATCAGCCGAATTTTCGGCGGGAGAAAAGAACGATGAATTATGGACTGGTGAGCAAGCAAGACGCGCGCCTGTATGCCGAAGCCGTTTGCGATGTGATCGGGCATGGCAAGGCGAATGCAGCTGTTTTGCTGTGTGTCGAAACGGCCGCAGCCGAGACATTGCTCGGCGATTACAAAGACCCGACGCCGACCAGCGCCGGAACCGGATTAACCCAGGTTGATCTCGGTACCTTCGAATGGCTCCGCGATAAGTATAAAAACAGCCGTTATGCCCCTGTACTGCTTAATCAACTTGGTATCGACCTGAGCCGAACAGTTTATGCGGAACTGAGGACCTCGCCGCTGATGGCGATGCTGTTTTGCCGCCTGCGCTATCTGGCGGTTTCAGAGTCGATTCCGGCGACTCGCGAGGCCCGCGCAGCGTACTGGAAAAAATATTACAACACCTCGGCAGGCAAAGGCACGCCGCAGGATTACATCGATAAATGCCAGCGCGCTGGCGTTGATGCGCTATTCACGCAGTGAGGCGCGAGGAGTGATTATGAACAGTTTAAAACGTATGGCTAAAGCCTGGTTGCTGATGAATGGTGCCTTCGTCCTTCTCGTGATGGCGACGCAACCAGCGATGGCAAATGAGAGCCAGAGTCTTGGTTTGGATCTGGATTCAATTCTGAGCGCCCTTCCTGCTGGCTGGGCCAGCGGCGTAACTGCCGTATTTATCGTGCTGTATGCGGTGGCGCAGCTGCGCGCCGTACTCCCCCCGTCAGTGACCAAAAGGATTCCCACGGTGGTCATGAAAATTCTCGACCTCGTTGCCGCGAACTATGCCCACGCCCGGAACGCTGATGCGATTAGCAAAGTTGCGCGGGATGCTGGGAAAGCCAAAGGCCCATCAGATGTTGATTATCGTGTGATGGTGGAAACAGCCAAAAACAATGGAGAGCTTCGTGGAAGCCGGATTGAGAGTGCTGGCGATTATCCTGGAGATGATCGCCCAGGCAGTAAAAGCCCGCAATGAAGCGGAGCGGCAGGCGAGGATTGAGTATGCGCGTAATAACCCAGCTGATTATCTGCGTCGCTTTGGCCGGGTGCGTGAAATCAACGCCAATGACACCAACACTGAATCCGGCTCCGTGCGCAGCGGAAAAGCCGGTGATTGATGTGGTTCACGTCGATGGGCATTTCGTTATCGCTGATGACGATATGGGAAAACTGACCGGCTACATTGCCGCACTGGAAGCGGGCTGCACCGCACCGAAATAGAGTACTCAATGAAAATTTATATTGCTGGCCCGATGACCGGGCGCGAGAACTTTAACCGTGAGGCATTTAACAAAGAAGCCGAACGACTGACCCGACACGGGCACACCGTTTTAAACCCGGCAAGCCTGCCTGATGGGCTGGAGCAACGCGAATACATGGATATTTGTTTTGCCATGCTCCGTTGCGCTGATGCGATCCTGATGCTCCCCAGCTGGCAGACCTCCTCCGGTGCTACGGCGGAATATCACTATGCCTACAAAATGGCGCTTCCGGTCTATACCACGGTTCACTATCCGCCGGTCGCATAGCGGGAAAATGAAGGCTATGCGACCACGGTCGCACAGGCCAAACCGGTATCCCCATTTAGGGATAAATCGTGCTCCATCCCTACAAAGGGATAAAACCCGGCCACAGTAGAGTGCAAGGTTGCCCCGCAATGCCCTATCCATAGGTCGGATAGCAGCAAAATAGAAGCCATGCGACCACGGTCGCACGGGTCAGTGAATCAACAAGAAGATGAATAAAAACACCACCTTCGGGTGGTTTTTTTATTTCAGATCACGGAGCGAAAAATATGAAAACGCCACTCACGTATGGTGCTTACCGAATTCTTCACGATTTATTTAAAAATGGTGTGACCTTCAAACGCGCTTTACATCGTGAAAAATTACTCGAACTGGAAGAGCGAGGTTATGTTGCTACTTACGCCAACAACTTTGTCTATCTGACCCCCACCGGCCAGCAATATGCGATTGAAACCTTTTGGGGTGAGCATTCCAATGTTTGGCAAGTTGTCACTCAAGCTGCTCAAATCAGTAACGCTGGCATGTCAATTACCAAACTAGCTTCGGATTTGCCGGAAGCCAATAACGATATGACGAATCGGAGCTTTTCCAGCGTTGGTACCCTGACCTCAGGACCCGTATTAGAGCTATCTGATAGTGCTCAGGATGCGCTGTATGCTCTTTTTTTCCGAGGTGCACTCGTATCTGGTGATATTCCTTCAAAAGCCGGCGCCTCCGCACTGCGTTCTCTGGGATTTGCCGAGACCGGCCATACAGCCACGCCATACAAAGGGGAAGACTATTTCACCTGGCTGACTCCTGCAGGGTATGCGTTCGCTATTGGGTATCTGGTTAAAACTCGCTTCGGCAAACAGCCTGCAAATGCAAAATCTTCCGGGCAGCCCTCGGTTCATCCGGAAGGATTAAGCATTAACAACGCCATGATTAAAGGGACGATCAGTAGCGCAGCCTATGTTTGCGGCAATACCATCGAGCAGGAAACGCTGTCGAAGGTTCTGGCCAATTCACTGCATAACGTTTCCCATGAGAAAGCTGGCGATGTTGCTGAACAACTGGCCAGGGCCGTTAAGTCTGCGTTTAGTGCGCTGGGGAATGCATCCAGTGAACAGGACAAGGTACGACCTAAAGAATCGGACTTATCCGTCGGTACTTTCAAAATTTATCGCGATGGAAAGGTGAAGATAGCTTCAGGCTCTCCCTTAACGGCTGAAATAGAAACCGAGCGTGAAGATCGCAAAATAGCAGGGACCATTAATTTAAAACTGGAGCTGGATACCTCTGATGCCATCGAAGGCATTAATGGGCTGAGCAAAGAAATTTCAGATCTTGTTGATACTGCTATTGCCGATGCGCTCAAGCCGGGAGGACGGTTGTGGGAGGCCATTCGCCACTCCAGCGGAGAGTCCCTCAGCACGCGTGTAGATAATCTTGAATCTAGTTACCACACCGCATGCGCTCTGATTAGTGATTTGTCTCGCCGTATTTCAGAACGTATCACTGGTGACGTCCATGCCAGCCCGGTCTAAACGTCCATGCCGCCACCGGGGGTGTGCGGCGATAACCAACGATCCCAGCGGCTATTGCGATGCTCACCGGCAGCAACATGCTGGCGACGGCTGGCGCAACTACCAGGGCGGGAAAAGCCGGCATGAAAGGGGCTACGGTCGCCCCTGGGAAATCCGCCGCGCCAGAATCCTCCAGCGCGATAAATATCTATGCCAAAACTGCCGGCGTCATGGCATCGCCACCAAAGCGACCAGCGTCGACCACATCATACCCAAAGCGCATGGCGGTACAGACGACGATTCCAATCTGGAGTCGTTGTGCTGGCCCTGCCATAGAGCGAAAACAGCAACAGAGAGAACCCGATGAATAATTTTAAAATTGAATACGTTGATGGCGCTTTGACCGTTCTGGAGACGGATGGTCATTCACGGATGAATGAAGCCGTACATGGCATCCATTTTGAGCATGTCCAGGGCGGTCGCCCACTGCTGAAACTGACGATTGCGCATGATATTGCCCCGGCCTCGACTCCGGCCCCGGCTGCTGCGTCGGCTCAGGAACCTTTAGAGGGTGAGCTGGTACAGGAGCAACAATCCCCGCTGCCTGGCGGTCGCCGTTCCCGCCATCGCCGTGGAGGTAAGCAATGATGTATCAACGCACGGATCTGACGCTCTCCATGTTCTATGCATCCAGCGCTGATGCAGACGGGAACAAAGTGGCTACGTTGACGATGCAGGTAATTGCGGCAGAGGTTGGCGCCGTCCAGACCAGTCAACTGCTATGCATCACCGATAGCGCGAAGAAAAAAACGTATACCGTGGGCGAGCAATCTATCAGTAATGGTTCCGATCCGTTGCTGGTCGCGATTGAGAATTACTGGCGCCAGAGTACGGATGTCGTGGTTAAAGGACTGATCGCCGAGGTGACCGATTTCATCGCAGGGAATATCAACTCAGTGAGCACCTGGATCGGCCAGTTTGGGATGAAGGTATTTGAGAACCAGCCATTAGCTGAGCGGCTGCCAGAAAGCGTGCTACAGGCTGATGGTAGCTCCGCTACAGCGACAGGGTCCTGACAGCAGGCATTACAACAGGCGCTCACAGAGCGCCTGTGATAATGGCTGAATGCTTCACCAGCGCGGCGTTTTATTGGAGGTCATGATGAGTTACACCAGCTGTACCTATTGCGGTTCACGTCTCCATACGCGGGCTAACTGCCCGAAAACATGGGGCGGTTCATCGCGTCGCGCCAATCTGCGCTGCAGCTATTGTGGCCAGTCCGGGCATAACTCGAATGCCTGCCCACATAATGCGAGCAGCGGTCGACGGCGCAGCCTGAATGACGACTTTACCCTCGACTGAACCGATAGCACGATGGCAGCAGGCGGAATTGATTTCAATGTGAAATTATTCAATGTCAAATCATTGCATTGCGCGATGATGATAATAGATATCATTTGAGGGGGTAGGGGGGATCAAATCCCTAACCCCTTTCGCGCTTCGGGACTGCCGCTTCAGGTAGATTTTTGCGCGTGAGAAATAAAAACTTTTTTTTTGGCTGTTTTGGGGTGCTTTTGAATGAGTACAGGGATGCGATCACCTGGTGGCGGACGCAAATCGAATAACACTGGAAATCAGGTTAGTTCTTTAACCAGAGCGGTTTCTCCGCCGGATGAATTACTGGGCGATATGGCTATCGATGCCTGGAAACGGACGTGCAAAATTCTTATTAACCGTGGCACGTTCGAAATGGAAGATTGTTATTTGCTGATGGAATACTGCAACACCGTGCAGCTGCTGTACGACGCCAACCAGGAAATTAAAAGCGATGGCCTTGGTGATGATACCGCTGCCGGCGGTCAGAAACTTGGTGCGGCAGTGAAGGCGCGTAGCCGTTATATCAGCGAATTAATTCGACTCTCCGTTGTGTTAAAGCTGGACCCCAATAGCCGCATCCTGAAGAAACAGCCCGGAGATAATGACAAATCCAGCGGTGAGTTCGACGAGTTTTAATTTTGGTGCGGCCCTAATGACTTAAGGATGGAGCATGGCCGCATATCCAAACGTCAATGTGGCGAACAAATATGCGCGGGATATCATAGACGGGAAAATAGTCGCCTGCAGAGCTATTCGGCTGGCATGTCAGCGCCATTTTGACGATTTAAAAAAATCACTCGATAACAATTACCCTTACCGGTTCGACAGAGATTTAGCTGAGCGGGCCTGCCGGTTTGTTCAGAAATTACCGCACTCCAGTGGCGATTTGGCGGGGCAGAAATTAAAACTGGAACCTTGGCAAAGTTTTATTTTTTGTTCGATTTTTGGCTGGGTCACGAAAAAGGATAAAAAACGCCGATTTCGCGAAGCGTATATCCGGGTAGCCAGGAAAAACGGGAAATCGTTTTTTGCTGCCGGGATTGGCACCTACATGTTTTGCGCTGATGGCGAAAACAGCGCAGAAGTGTATTGCGGTGCGACAACTATGGCGCAGGCGAAAAAGGTCTTCACCCCAGCCAGGCAGATGGCCAGCCGCCTGCCGGCACTTCGCTCCAGATTTGATATTTCGGTATGGACCGACAGCCTGACACGCCCGGATGGTTCCGTTTTCGCACCTATGGCGGGGAAACCCGGCGATGGTGACAGCCCACATTGCGCGATCATTGACGAGTATCACGAACACGATACGGATCATATGTACGAGGCCATGACAATGGGGATGGGCGCCCGTTCGCAGCCGTTAACGCTCATTATCACGACAGCCGGCTCGTCACTGGAGTCCCCTTGCTATGACAAGGACAAGGAAGTCAAAGAGGTTATCGAAGGCATAACCCGTAATGATCGCCTGTTTGGCATGATTTACGAACTGGATGCTGGCGATGACTGGACCGACCCGAAAAACTTAATCAAAGCTAACCCAAATCTGGACGTTTCGGTTAAGTACAGCGACCTGGTTGAGCTTCTGGAAGTAGCGAAACAGGTTCCTCGCAAGGTTAACGCCTTCAAAACCAAACGCCTCAATATTTGGGTATCCGGTAAATCCGCGTTCTACAACATGGAGCAGTGGAAGGCTGCTGAAGACCCCGACCTTGAGCTGGCTGATTTTGCGAATGACAGCTGCAACATCGGTCTCGATCTCGCCAAAAAGCTGGATATGAACGCCGGGATACGGCTATTTACGCGGGAAATTGAAGGTAAACGGCATTATTACTGCATCAAACCTAAATTTTGGGTCCCGGAAGACACTATCCATACAACCGATCCAAAACTGCTGAAAACTGCTGACAGGTATCAGAAGTTTTATGAAATGGGCGTGCTGGAAGCGACGGATGGCGCAGAGGCAGACTATCGCGAGATTCTGGCCAGTATTATCGATATGCAGGACGAAAACCGCATTGACGAGATTGATATCGACCCTGCCGGCGCAACAGCACTTCGCCACCAGTTGGAGGACAACGGATTTACCGTAGTCGATATCCGGCAGGATTACACCAATATGTCACCGGCGATGAAAGAGCTTGAAGCGGCTCTGGCCGGTGGTCGATTCCACCATGATGGCAATCCCATTCTGACCTGGTGTATCAGCAACGTTATCGGGAAATTTATACCCGGTAGCGATGATCTCGTTCGCCCGACAAAGGGAGACAATCAAAGCAAAATCGATGGAGCTACAGCGTTATTTAACGCCATGACTCGCGCAATGCTGCACGAAAGCAGCGGCGGCACATCGGTATATGATGAGGAAGACATAGCGTGTTAATCACAATTCTGAGTTTCATTATTGGCCTGGCCGGGGCTGTACTCATATCCGCCGGAGCCTGGTTGATTTTGCCTGCTGCCGGTCTTATTACGGGCGGGTCAATATGTCTTATCTGGTCATATCTGACTGCGCGGGCGGTTTCAGCCGGTGCCAAATTTAACGGGGGTGAATAATGTTTATCCCCCAAATGTTCAGAGGGCGCCAGCAATCGGGAAATGGCCTCTGGGAAGCCATGCTGGGCGGGGTTCGTTCAAGCCAGAGCAAAACTGGCATCATAATCACGCCAGAAACTGCTCTGGGACTTTCTGCGATCCGGGCTTGTGTCACCCTCCTGGCGGAGTCCGTCGCGCAGTTGCCTGTCGAACTCTATCGACGAGACAAAAATGGCGGGCGCCAGCGTGCGACGGACCACCCGGTTTATGACCTGATTCACTCCCAGCCCAACAGGAAAGACACCTCATTCGAGTATTTCGAGCAGCAGCAGGGGTTGCTGGGGCTGGAGGGAAATTGCTACTCGATCATCGAACGGGACGGAAAAGGCTACCCGAAAGAGCTGATCCCCATTAACCCGAAAAAGGTCATTGTGCTGAAAGGGCCGGACGGTATGCCGTATTACGAACTCCCGGAAGTCGGCGAAATTCTGCCGATGCGCATGATGCACCATGTGAAGGTCTTTTCTCTGGATGGCTATATCGGCAGTTCCCCAATTCAGACGAACGCCGATGTTCTGGGGCTGAATCTGGCGGTTGAGGAGCATGCGGCCGCGACATTCCGGCGCGGGACAACGATGAGCGGGGTGATAGAGCGTCCGAAAGAGGCTGCGACCATTAAAAGCCAGGATGCTATTGATCGCCTGCTGGCGAAATGGACCGAGCGCCATTCCGGTATTCACAATATGTTCTCTGTGGCATTGCTGCAGGAGGGCATGAGCTACAAACAACTGTCGCAGGATAACGAAAAGGCGCAGCTGCTACAGTCGCGGCAGTGGGGCGTGGAAGAGGTCTGCCGGCTCTATAAAATCCCGCCACATATGGTGCAGATGCTGGCGAAAGCGACCAACAACAATATCGAGCACCAGGGCCTGCAGTTCGTGATGTATACGCTGCTGGCCTGGCTGAAACGCCATGAGGGTGCGCTGCAGCGCGATCTGCTTCTGCCCAGCGAACGCCGCGATTTGTACATCGAGTTCAACGTTTCCGGGCTGCTGCGAGGCGACCAGAAGTCACGCTATGAATCGTATGCGCTGGGCCGCCAGTGGGGATGGCTATCCACTAACGATATCCGGCGTATGGAGAATCTGCCGCCAATTGCTGGCGGGGACAAATACCTGACACCGCTCAATATGGTCGACAGCGCGAAGATCCTTCCTGGCGATAAGTCGCCGACAGCGAAACAGCTGGCCGAAATCGAAACCCTTCTGGCCAGAGCCTGATTATTTCCCGCCGCGCGGGATGACCTGGAAGACAACATGACAACGAAATTAATTAACCTGCCGCACCTGGCAGATATGGTCTTTGGCGTGCCGCATTACGTGACGCGGCAAACAATGGACTCCGTGAAAGCGGTGCTCATCCCCCGTATTCAGGGGTTCACCGAAGATGCCGCCATTCAGATGGCGCTGAATCCGGGTAAATCACCTGCTGCTGAGCAGGTCCAGCCCACCGGCGGGGTGGCGGTGATCCCCGTTCACGGCATTCTTGTTCCACGCCGGGGGCAGATTACGGCGATGTGCTCCGAGCTGACCAGCTACGAGCGGATCCGCGGGCAGTTGCAGGCGGCGTTAAACGACCCCTCAATCAGCGAAATCGTTCTGGATATTAACTCCGGCGGCGGCGCAGCGGTGGGGTGCAAGGAGCTGGCCGATTACATTTATCAGTCTCGCGACACGAAACCCATCACGGCGATTGTGAACTACAGCGCGTATTCCGCCGCGTATTTCATCGCATCGGCCTGCAGCAAAATCATCGTCAGCCAGACCAGTGGCGTGGGGTCGATTGGTGTGATCATGGAGCACCTCGATACGTCGAAGATGGAAGAAAAAATGGGGCTGACGTTCACCACCATTTACCGGGGAGATAACAAAAATAACGGCACCCAACATGAACCACTGAGTGAAGAGTCGCTGGGTATGTTCCAGGGCATGATCGACGAAATGTACGAGACGTTTACGGGGTCGGTGGCCGAATATCGCGGCCTGAAGCAGCAGGCCGTCATTGATACGCAGGCGGGGCTGTATTTTGGCCCTGGCGCGGTGTCTGCCGGCCTGGCGGATGAAGTCTCTGACCCCCAGGCGGCGATCAATGCTATCGCGGCAAAGTATCAGCAACCCCGTCAAAAAACCTCCATTCAGATGCAGGCAGCCGCGATGGACCTGCAAACCAAAATGTAACCCGGCGCAAACACAAACCGCGTCACCTTAAGCAGCCAGCAGGCTGCTTTTTTTATGTCTAAAAAGAGAGAAATAAAATGCCACATATTGAAGAATTGCGTCGTCAGCGTGCGGGTATCAACGAACAGGTTCAGGCCCTGGCAACCATTGACGCCAGCGGCGGCACGCTGACTGCGGAGCAGATGACGGAGTTTGCGAACCTGCAGCAGCAGTTCACTGATATCAGCGCCAAAATTGAACGACTGGAAGCCGCCGAACGTGCTGCGGCGCTGGTCGCAAAACCCGTGAAAGCGACTCAGCAGGCCCCCGGCATTATTGTTAAGCAGGAGCCGAAACAGTACACCGGTGCTGGCATGACCCGACTGGTTATGTCTGTCGCCGCAGGCGCAGGGAATCTGCAGGACGCGGCAAAATTCGCTTCAGAAGAGCTGAATGACCAGTCCGTATCGATGGCCATTTCCACCGCAGCGGCGTCCGGTGGTGTGCTTATTCCGCAGAACCTCCACAGTGAGGTGATCGAGCTACTGAGCGACCGAACCATCGTCCGCAAGCTGGGTGCCCGTCCCGTTCCGCTGCCTAACGGTAATATGACGCTACCACGCGTGGCCGGTGGAGCAACGGCAAGCTACACAGGAGAAAACAAAGACGCCAAGACATCAGAAACACGCTTTGATGATGTAAAACTTACGGCGAAAACTCTGATTGCGATGGTGCCTATTTCCAATGCACTGATTGGCCGCGCCGGATTCAACGTCGAGCAGCTGGTCCTGCAGGATATTCTGACCGCCATCTCAGTGCGTGAGGATAAAGCCTTTATGCGCGATGACGGTACCGGCGATACACCGATTGGTATGAAGGCGCGCGCGACGCAGTGGAACCGCCTGCTGCCGTGGGAAGCTGATGCAGCGATCAACCTGAACACAGTTGACGAGTACCTGGACAAGATCATTTTGATGGCGATGGACGGCAACAGCAATATGATCAGCAGCGGCTGGGGCATGTCGAACCGTACCTATATGAAGTTGTTTGGGCTGCGTGACGGCAACGGCAACAAAGTCTATCCGGAAATGGCTCAGGGATTACTTAAAGGATATCCGGTTCAGCGTACCAGCGCGATCCCTGCGAATCTGGGGACCGGGGGTAAGGAGACTGAGATTTACTTTGCTGACTTCAATGATGTGGTTATCGCTGAAGACGGCAATATGAAAGTCGACTTCTCGAAGGAAGCCTCTTACATCGATGCCGATGGCACCCTGGTATCTGCGTTTTCCCGTAACCAGTCGCTAATCCGCGTTGTTACTGAGCATGATATTGGCTTCCGTCATCCGGAAGGCCTGGTGCTGGGTACCGGCGTCCTGTTCTAACCCATCCCTCAGTAAATACGGCCCGCATATGCGGGCTTTTCCCTTTCAGGAGAATGTTATGGCTGCGAAAAATAAAGCAGTGGAGCCGGAAGAAACAGGCACACAGGACAACCATGCGACCGTGGTCGCACAGGCAGAGCGTAAATCCGTTGTGTTCCTTGGGCCGCACCACCGTTATTCCCGTGGAGATATCGCGTGCTTTGAAGGATCGCGCGCCGAAGAACTGGTTAAGCGGCGTATCGCGGTATGGCCGGAGGATGCCGAACGTGCGCTGAAACCGAAGCCGGGAGACAGCGATTTTGATACTGACATTGGATGATGTGAAAACCCAGCTACGCCTGGAACTGGACTTCACGGAGCATGATGCCATGCTCACGCAAATGGTGAACGCCGCGCAGCGGAGCATCGAGCGTGATTACTACTGCAAGCTGGTCACCAGTGATGAAGAGCTGCAGGCGCTCCCGGAGACCGTCCGCGGATTTATCGCGGATGAAGATATCCGGCTGGCTATTCAGTTTCTGGTCAGCGATGCGTATCTGAATGGCCATACCGGACAGTGGCTGGAAACCGCTGCGGTGAGGCATCTTCTTTTCCCCCTGCAGGAGCATACGCTATGAGCCTGAAACCGGGTGATATGAACTGTCGCATTGCAATTAGCTACGTTCAGTCCGGTCGTGGGCCGCTGGGCGAACCGCTACCGGAAAAGCAGGTTGAATCGGGAAAAGCGTGGGCAAAACGGGAGCTGGTATCGGGGCGAAAAGTCCGCACGCTGGATCAGCAGCAGGTGGTGGAAACCTGCCTGTTCACGGTCTATCCGGGCGTGCTGGTTGATATTGACTGGAAAATCACGACGAAAAATCTGGTTTATACCGTCCGGAATATCGACCGCAAAACAGACCGGATCATTATCACGGGGGAGGCTGACGGGCGGCATGATAGAGCTGGCGATTAAGGGTGCGCTGGAGCGCATCACCGGCATGAATGCGTATCCGCTTTTACTGCCGGACACGGTCCAGGAAGGTGCGACCTTTCAGCGTATCTCTGACCCGGAAATGGTCTCGGGAATGTTGCGAACGGGGATCGTATCTGCCCGTATCCAGGTGAATCTGTACCGTCTCGATGATTACACCTCACTGCTGCAGCTGGATAAAAAAATCTGGTCGGAACTGAAGTCCGTCGTTCATGGCCAGCTGGAGGGTATCCCGGTTCAGTATGTGGAGCGAGGCGGTATCCATCAGGATAAAAACCAGCTGACGAATCGTCGCATTCAGTATCGCCTGACCCGCGATTTCATCATTCACTACGTGGAGGACTCCTCGTGATCCGAATGGAAGTTAAAGGGCTGGATGAGCTGGAGCGGCAGTTAATGGCCCTGGGCGAAAAAGTGGCGACGAAGGTATTGCGGGATGCCGGGCGCGAAGCGCTAAAGGTCGTCGAGGAAGATATGAAGCAGCATGCCGGCTTTGACGAAACGTCTGCCGGGCCGCACATGCGGGACTCAATCAAAATCCGCTCTTCCACCCGCAAGGGTAAAGGGAACGCGGTTGTAACGCTCCGTGTTGGCCCCAGCAAGCAGCACCATATGAAGGCGCTGGCGCAGGAGTTTGGCACGGTTAAACAGGTTGCAGACCCCTTTATCCGACCCGCCCTGGATTACAACCTCCAGACCGTTTTGCGCGTGTTAACCGTGGAAATCCGAAACGGCATTGAAAACAGGTAGCATCCGCTGCCGTATAAAAAGAGAGAGAAACATGGCTGATAAAACTTCGCCTGAATATGCGATGTTGCCGGCGGGCACCATTGTGAAATACGGGGAGCCTGGCGCTGCCACGTCAGCGCTGAAACCGCTGATTAACTGTAAAGCGCTGGGTGCAATGGGGCAGACGGGGGGCTTTGTCGACTGCACCACGTTACTGGATAAGCAGAAACAGTCCATCAGCGATCTGCCTGACGGGCCTGAAAAGTCACTGGGCTTCATTGATGATCCGGGCAACACCGATTTTGCCGCGCTGCTGAACGCAGCAGAGGCCCGCAAGACCATCCAGTTATACGTCGAATTACCCAACAAGCGAACAGCGACGATGCTCCTGGCGCTGTCCGGGTGGCAGATGAATGAAATCGCCGCTCCGGCGAATGAGGTCATCCAGATCACTGTTCAGGGTAAACAGAACAAGATCGCCTGGGGAACCGTCGCTGTCTCCGGCGGCGCCTGATTAACTTAACCTTTAAACAGCCACCTTCGGGTGGCTTTTTATTTTTAAGGACTACCTGTGAAAGATAAAGATTACCTGTCCACGCTGAAATCCGCGTTGCTTAAATCGGAGCCAACCGTCATTAAAACCGAGTTATTTGGCGCCACCGTATTCATCCGCCGCCTGACCGGGGATTACCTCATCAGCTACGAAGAGAAAATGGCTGAAACCGCAAAAGCTGGCGCAGCGCGCGAGGCATCGGAGCAAGTCATCCAGATCGTCATCGATGCACTGGTTCAGCCGGATGGAACGGCCATTCCGGATGAATTTAAACCCACGGCAGCCGAGCTGCTGAAGGCCCATGAAAACCCCGAACTGCTGGCCGCTGTGGAAAAAGTGAAGCAACACGCAATCGGCAAGCTGGAGGAAGCAGAAAAAAACTGAGTGACTCGCCCTGGCTGGAGCTGATCTTCTGGCTGGCCGACCGCTGGGGCGAGCCTGACCCATCCAAAATTGCCGCATTGCCGGCCAACACTCTGTACCACTGGCGAGCCTACTTCCTGAAACAGGGCACTTTCCGCCGTCCTGGCGATGAAAACGCGCCACCTACCGAAACCACACCTGCGCCATCCCGGGTCGATGATGAATGCGCGGCAGTCATGAGGGCATTAATGTAATGGCAGACGTCGCATCTTTAGCGGTCGGGCTGCACCTGAACGCAGCCAGTTTTAAATCCCAGCTGCTGGGAGCGTATGGCGATGCGGAGAACCAGTCACGACGGTTTAACCGTAATGCCCAGGCGGACGCGAAAAAGACGGAGGACGCCTATAAGAAGGTCGGTCTGTCGATATCCGGGATGGCCAGCCGGCTGGCGGGGCTGGCAGGAGCCGGCCTTTCCATCGGCACGATCGTCACCACGTCCAGACAATATGGACAGGCATTATCAGACCTGCAGGCCATCACCGGTGCGACTGCAGCTGAAATGAAAGCGCTGGATCTGGCTGCGCAGGAAATGGGACGCACGACAGAGTACAGCGCCAGCCAGGCCGCCGAAGCGCTAAAGCTGATGGCGTCGGCTAAACCGGAACTTTTAAAAACGTCCGATGGACTGCAGAAGGCTACGAACAGCGCCCTTATCCTGGCGCAGGCCGCCGGCACAACGTTGCCCGATGCGACCAGAACGCTGGCGCTCTCCTTAAACCAGTACGGGGCGAGCGCGCAGGAGGCGGATCGTTATATCAACGTGCTGGCCGCCGGCGCGAAGTACGGGTCGTCGGAGATTGTGGATACGGCGGCTGCCATTAAAAATGGTGGCGTCGCAGCCGCACAGGCCGGCGTTGGTTTTGAGCAGCTGAATGCCGCGATTCAGGTGCTGGCAGAGCGTGAAATTAAAGGCGGTGAAGCCGGCACGGCGCTGCGTAACGTCATCCTGAATCTGGAAAAGGGCACGGACAAGAGCCTCAAGCCGTCCGTGGTTGGTCTCAGCCAGGCGCTGACCACTCTTTCCGGGAAAAATCTTTCCACGGCCCAGGCCGTAAAACTGTTTGGCGTGGAGAACCTGAATGCGGCGTCTATCCTGGTCCAGAACCGTTCAAAGCTTGATGAGCTGACCGCTTCCCTGACCGGTACCAAAACGGCGCATGAGCAGGCATCCATCAGGGTTAACAACCTGAACGGCGATTTGCTGGGGCTGAGCAGTGCGTTTGAAGGGATGGTCATTAAGATCGGCCAGAGCAGTAACGGGCCACTCCGCAGCGGGATTCAGGTTGCCACGGAGGCACTGAACAGCCTGGCAGACAATTTCAACACCGTCTCCAGCGTGGCGCTTTACAGCCTGATCCCCGTGTTATCCACGAAACTGACTGCAGGGCTGCGGGAGAATATCGCGGCCTGGCGGGAAAGCCAGGCGGCGGTAAAAGCGCGGGCGCAGGCTGATGCGGATATTGCCCGCAAAACGCTGGATTCGACAGCTGCCATCCTGAAACAGAACGACGCTGAGTTTGGCCACTACCGGCAGATGGAGCGGACGGCTAAACAGTACGGGATGAATATCAGTTACCAGGATGAGTTTACCCGGCTTATCCGGCAGGAAACTGAGCAAACAAACCTGGCCAGCCAGGCGAAACTGAAACTGGCGGCGGCAAACCGGCAATTGTCGATATCAGCCCGTGCGGCCTCCGTTGCGGTGGGCCTGGCAAGAGGCGCCCTGGCTTTTGTTGGTGGTCCGGTTGGCGCGGCGACGCTGGCTGGATCTGCATTACTGTATTTCCATCAACAGGCAAAAGAAGCCCGGCAATCGGCCATTGATTTAAAAGATGCCGTAGTGGAAACCAGTGAAGCGCTGATGCGCCTCTCGCTTAACCAGTTAAATGTGAAGCAGTTCGACCTGGAGGATAAGTACGAAAACCAGGTCGTGCAGCGTAACCAGCTGATAAAAGAGATTCAGGATGCCGACAGTCGTATCGACAGCCTGAAAGGGTTTGACCCCTTCGGCCAGCTGGAAGGGGTGACAAAAGACCAGACGCGGGCGCGGGCGGATCTCGATAGCGTTAACGAGGGACTCCGCAAAACCGAGGAAAACATTAAGCGTGTCAGTGATGCAAAAACACTGGCTCAGCTGGGTTTATCGGGAAAAATAACCTCCCTAACGGACGATCTGAAAGGAGCGTTAAGCACGCCCCCCAAAGAGACCGGAGATGGAAATCCCTGGGGCGGCGATGGCGGTACCGGCACGGGGAAAGGCAGTAAGTCCCAGGTCGACCAGTTCAAAACGCTGCGGCAGCAAATTGAAGAAGCCCATGCGTCCAGCCTGGCCAGAATTAACCTGCAGGAAAAGGACAGCAACAGGGAGCTGCAGGAAGCGGCGAAGAAAAATGGCGCCAGTGATGCTGACCTGCAGCGCGCGCTGTTAATGAATGCAGAGAACTACCAGAAACAACGACTGGATCTGGCCGCGCAGTATTCCCCCGCTCATGAAACTCTGCGAAAAGAGCAGGAAGCCAGCCGGGACCTGGCTGAGCTTTTCAAAGCCCGCCTTCTTGATGAAAAAGAGTACCAGGCCGCACGAATAACGCTGGCCAGAGATACTGCGAAAGAGCTGCTGCAGGCGCATGCCGATGAAATCGCTGCGCCGGCACTGGATATCGCCGGCGAAGTTGATCCACTGGTCTCGCTGCGCAATCAGCTTGCGCAGCGGCAGGCATTGCTGCAGGCGTACTACCAGGGCAGCGCGATCAGCAAAGAACAGTACGAAATGCTGATGCAGAAGGCGACGAAAGAATCCGCCGATGCGCAGTATCAGACGTCACTGGAGTTATACCGATCACAGGGAGAATTCCAGAGCCTGGCCGTCGGGTTATTCGAAACGGCCCATGAGCGCTCAAGCAACTTCCTGACGAGCATGCTGACGCGGACGAGAAGCTTTAAGGAGAACATGGCTGATCTGTTTTCCTCGCTCACGCAGTCGATCATAAAAAACCTCGTTGATATGGCCGCTCAGGCGCTGGTCACCAGTACCGTCATGCAAACCATTATGGGCGTGGTGGGAGCTGGAGTGAGTATTGCAGGTGGTGTTTCTGGAGCGGCTGATGTCGGCGCAGGAACTGCGATTCAGAATGCGGGTAATAACTTTAACTTTCAAATACCGGGTTATGCCAAAGGCGGTGTCTTCGATTCTCCTTCATTAAGTGCCTACAGCAACCAGGTCTACGACTCTCCGCAGTTCTTCGCTTTCGCAAAAGGGGCCGGCGTATTTGGCGAGGCCGGGCCGGAGGCCATCATGCCGCTGACGCGTGCCGGCGATGGTTCGCTGGGTGTACGCGCTGTCGGTGGTGGTCAGAACGCCGGCGCGTCGGAAGGGCCAAAAGTCTATATCACGATTGAAGGCGGAAACACCTCAACGCAGGCGCCGTCTGGTTTTGAGCAGTTTGGCCAGCAGATCGGCTCGTTTGTGGAGAAAAAATACAGGGAGCTGATGGCGCAGGATATGCGCCCTGGCGGGATGGTCTGGAATGCAGTTAAAGGGCAACGTTGATGGCTATTGAGATATTCACCTGGAGTCCGCGGGTTAATCCCCAGCAGACCGTTAACTTTCGTGTCCGGAAGGCGCAATTCGGTGACGGGTATGCGCAGGTATCCGGCGATGGTATTAACACCCGATCACAGGACTGGGAGCTGAGTTTTGTCGGTACGGAGGACTATATCCGTCCGATTAAGCAGTTCCTTGATCGTCATGCCGGCACCCGCGCGTTTCAGTGGACCCCGCCTCTGGAAGAGGTGGGGCTTTTCCGCTGCGAACAATACAAACCGGTTCCGCTGGGCGGCGGAAATTACTCACTTTCAGCCACTTTTATTCAGGCATTTAAACCATGAGCCTTAACGCGAATTATCAGAAGTTAGAGCCAGGCGATGAAGTTCGTCTCCTGGAGATCGATGGCCAGGCGTTTGGCCTGGACGAGGTTTTGTATTTCCACGGCTATAACGTTCCCCATACTGCAGCCGAAATCCTCGCCGCTGGCGGCGACCTGGATAAGCTGCCGGCGAAAAGCATCTGGTGGCAGGGGCGGGAGTATAAAGCCTGGCCATGTGAAATCGAAGGGATCGAATCCTCCACCACGGGCAGTGACGCGCAGCCAACGCTGCGGGTAGGGAACATCGACGGGAAGATATCCGCGCTCTGTCTTCATTACGACGATCTGGCTCTGGCGCGGGTTGTCATCCACGACACGCAAAAACAGTATCTCGATGCGAAGAACTTTCCGGACGGGAATGCCTCAGCTGATCCGACGCAGGAGAAACGGCGCCTTTTCTTCATTGACGTAAAGCATTATGAAGACGATGAGAAGGTGGAATTTACTCTCTCCAGCCCGTTTGCCCTGCAGGGGATGATGATCCCCACTCGCCAGCTGCATGCGATTTGCACCTGGTGTATCCGCAATCAGTACCGCAGCGGTAACGGGTGCGACTATGCCGGCACCCGGTATTTTGACAGGAACAATCAGCCAGTTGATGACCCGTCGCAGGATGTCTGCAACGGCACGCTCACGGCCTGTAAATTACGTCATGGTGAGAATAGTGAACTGCCGTTTGGCGGGTTCCCCGGCACCTCATTAATCAGGAGCTGATATGCGTCAGAAAACGATTAAGGCCATCCAGGAACATGCGGCCGCAGAATATCCGCGCGAGGCCTGCGGCCTCGTCGCCCAGAGGGGCCGAGCGGAGCGTTATTTCCCCTGCCGGAACCTGGCCACAGAGTCGAAAGATAATTTTGTGCTGGCGCCGGAGGATTATGCGGAGGTTGAGGAATGGGGAACGATCACCGGTATTGTTCACAGCCATCCTGATGCCACCACCCAGCCGAGCGAACTGGATAAAGCGCAATGCGACGCGACCCTTCTCCCCTGGCATATTATCAGCTGGCCAGAAGGCGATCTCCGTACCATCCACCCGCGTGGTGAGTTGCCGCTCCTCGAGCGACCATTCGTGCTGGGCCACTACGATTGCTGGGGCCTGGTGATGAGCTATTTTCGGCAAACCCACGGCATCGAGCTGCACGATTACCGCGTCGATTATCCGTGGTGGGAAAATGAGTATCCGGACAATTTTTATCAGGACTGCTGGTATGAATGCGGGTTCCGTGAGTTTGATGGTCCACCGCAACCGGGTGATATGGTGATCATGCAGGTGCAGGCGGATAAGTGGAACCACGCCGGGATTCTTCTGGAAGGGAACCTGCTGCTGCATCACCTGTATGGCCATCTCAGCAAGCGCGTGCCGTATGGTGGGTACTGGTTAGACCGAACGATGAAAATCGTTCGATACCATTCTCTGTGTTAATCTTTTGTGGCATTTGAATTAAAAACAAAAGGGACAAAGAGATGAAAAAAATTGCACTAGCTTTAGTGATTGTGGGAATTAGTGGGTGTGCGACTAAACCAGTAACAAATGAACAGGCACAAAATATACCCGCCAAGCAAATATTAGACTCATCGTTTTTCTCTAAAAAAGAAGGTACGGGCGAAGTTATTATAAAGCGGGACTCTGGTGTTATGGGAAGCGCTTGTATGACGCGAGTATATCTTGATGGAAAAGAGATAGCTGATTTAGATACTGCCCAAAAAGCTGTGATTTATCCAAAAGTAGGGAATCATATATTTAGCGCATGGCCAAAAGGAATGTGTGGTGGTGGCATGAGTGAGCAATCAGGGACAGTGATTGATGGAAAAACATTAATGTACCGAATTGGTTATGGCACCAATGGGGATTTTGGAATATACCCCACAGCTTTTTAACTTATCTTTATGAGAAGAACCGCCATCAGGCGGTTTTTTTTGGAGAAAGAAATGCAAGAAGTTATGACGCGTATTGAATTAAGTGGAATGCTCGGTAAAAAGTTTGGGAAAACTCATCATCGTCTTATTTCGTGCATCCATGAAGCAGGCATAGCGTTGGCGAAAACGATACCAGGCTTCGAAAAATTCATGATTACCAGCAAAGAGCGTGGACTAACCTATGCGGTATTTAAGGATGAAAAAAATATAGGTCTAGATGACTTAGGATTCCCCATAACCGGGGAAGTAATTCGCATTGTTCCTGTAGTCATTGGTAGCAAAAAAGCCGGTTTTCTTCAGACTATTTTGGGTGCGGTCATCGTTGCGGTTGGAGCTATAGCCACTTTCGGATTCGGCCAGGCGTGGGGCGTAAACGTAATGATGGGAGGCGGCGCCATGATGCTCGGCGGCGTCGTTCAGATGCTTTCTCCACAGCCAGCAGGCCTGGCACGAAAAGAATCCGCTGACAATAAAGCGTCCTACGCCTTTGGGGGCGTGACGAATACTGCCTCTCAGGGATACCCGGTCCCTTTGCTTTATGGCAAACGCCGAATTGGCGGCGCCATTATATCTGCCGGTATTTACGTAGAAGACCAGCAATAAGTTTTATTCAGTAAACCATCCAATTCAGGCCACCTTGCGGTGGCTTTTTTTATGGGCGTAATATGGCAAACAACATAATTAAAGGGCGCAAGGGTGGCGGCTCAAAGCAGCGTACACCGACGGAACAGCCGGATGATTTACAGTCCGTTGCGAAAGCCAAAATTCTGCTCGCATTAGGTGAGGGTGAATTTGCAGGTGGTTTAACCGGTAAAGATATTTATCTTGATGGCACCCCGCTTGAAAATGCTGATGGTTCGCAAAACTTCAGTGGTGTTTCCTGGGAATTTCGCCCCGGCACGCAGGCTCAGACTTATATTCAGGGTATTCCCGGTACTGAAAATGAAATCAGTGTAGGAACGGAAGTTTCCAGCAAGACAGCCTGGACCCATACCTTTACTAATACCCAGCTTTCTGCCGTTCGTGTCCGCCTGAAATGGCCGTCCCTGATGAAACAGGAAGATGACGGCGACGTGGTGGGCAATACCGTCAAGTATGCGATTGACCTGCAGACCGACGGCGGCGCCTGGCAGACGGTGCTGGAAACCGCTGTCACGGGTAAAACAACCTCCGGTTATGAGCGGAGCCATCGTATTGATCTGCCCCATGCCGGCAGTACCTGGACGCTACGCCTGCGTAAAATCTCTCCGGATGCAAACAGTGTCAAAACTGGCGACGTGATGACGCTGCAGAGCTATACCGAAGTGATTGACGCGAAGCTGCGTTATCCCAACACCGCGCTGCTTTATATCGAGTTCGACTCCAGCCAGTTTAATGGCTCCATTCCGCAAATTTCCTGTGAGCCGCGTGGGCGCGTGATTCGTGTGCCGGATAACTACAATCCGGAAACCCGCGAATATACCGGCGTCTGGACCGGCGGGTTTAAATGGGCCTGGACGGATAACCCGGCCTGGATCTATTACGACATTGTTATAGCTGACCGTTTTGGTCTCGGTAATCGTCTGAGCAGCGCCAATATTTCGAAATGGACGCTGTACCAGATTGCACAGTACTGCGATCAGCTGGTTCCTGACGGGCGTGGTGGTGACGGCATGGAGCCGCGCTATACCTGTAACGTCTATGTTCAGGAACGCAACGATGCTTACACCGTGCTGCGAGACTTTGCCGCCATTTTCCGGGGCATGACCTGCTGGAACGGTGAGCAGATTGTTGTGCAGGCTGATATGCCGCGTGATGTCGATTTTACCTATACGCGCGCCAATATTATCGGCAAACCCCGTTATTCGAGCAGCAGCAGCCAGGTTCGGTACACCAACGCCCTGGTTTCCTGGTCTGATCCGGATAATGCTTATGCTGATGCGATGGAGCCGGCGTTTATCCCGGAACTGGTTTCCCGCTACAGTTTTAACCAGCTCGAACTGACCGCGATTGGCTGTACGCGCCAGAGCGAAGCCCACCGTAAGGGGTTGTGGGGCATACTGACCAACAACAAAGACCGGGTCGTTGAGTTTGATGTGGGGCTGGACGGTCGCATTCCTCAACCCGGTTATATCATTGCCCTGGCGGATGAGTTGCTGGCCGGACGGGTCAACGGCGGGCGAATCAGCGCGGTGAATGGCCGGGTGATTACGCTGGATCGTGATGTGGATGCCAAACCTGGCGACCGTCTCCAGCTAAACCTGCCATCCGGTATCTCACAGAGCCGGACCATTCAGGCTGTTAACGGACGCCGGCAGATTACGGTCACAACGGCATACAGTGAGACGCCAGAACGGGAATGCGTCTGGGCCATTGAATCTGATGACCTCTTCCTGCAGCAGTACCGGGTTACAGGGGTAAAAGAGAACAGCGATGCCACCCTCACGATCACCGGCGTGGCACATGACCCGGATAAATTCGCCCGCATCGATACCGGCGCGATTATCGACCAGCGCCCGGTTAGCGTATTGCCGGCGGGCAACCAGTCACCTCCTGACGATATTGTCATCACATCCCGCTCGGTCGTGAATCAGGGGATCAGCGTCGAAACGATGCAGGTTAACTGGTCAGCGGTCAGCGGCGCTATTGCCTACGAGGCACAGTGGCGCCGTAACGACGGGAACTGGATTAATGTGCCGCGCAGCTCGACCACCTCGTTTGAGGTCAGCGGCATTTATGCCGGTCGTTACCTGGTTCGTGTCCGCGCGATCAATGCGGCGGAGATCTCGAGCGGCTGGGCGTATTCCGAAGAGAAAACCCTGACCGGCAAGGTCGGCGAGCCGCTGGCACCGCTGGCGCTGGCAACCCGTTCGCTGGTTCATGGGGTCCAGGTTAGCTGGGAGTTCCCGACCGGCTCCGGGGATACGCTGCGCACGGAACTGCAGTACAGCAAAAACCAGGACGGCAGTGCGCCAATGCCGTTATCAGACGTGGCCTATCCGGGGAAAAGCTATCAGCAGATGGGCCTCAGTATGGGCGCCGAATTCTGGTATCGGGCGCGCCTTGTGGATCGTCTTGGCAATGAAAGCCCGTGGACCGGCTGGGTCCAGGGGATGGCCAGCGATAACTTTGATGACTACTACGAAAACCTGACCGACGCGATCAAGGATACGGCTGCCTGGGAGGAAACGCAGCGCACCATTAGCGAAACACAGGAAGGTATCCGCAATACGCAGCAGGAACTGGAGCAGACCGCTGAAGCTCTGCGTAAGGAAGCCGAAGACCAGGCGAAGCAGGTCAGCCAGGATATTGATGCATCGGCGAAAAGCATCACGGCTGATGTTGACGGGAAGATCTCCGCCGTGAATAAAACCATCACGGATGAAATCACCTTAGTTAATGAGACCCTCGACGCCGATATTGCAACAGTAAACCAGGCTCTTGATTCTGGTCTGGCTCAGGCAAACAAAGGCGTTCAGGAGGCAAAATCCGCCGTCGCAGATGCGAACAAGCAGATCGCAACTGTGAACAAGTCGCTGACCGACAGCATCACCCAGGTAAGACAGTCAGTCACCGATACGGCTGCGGAAATCAACGCCACCATCGACCTGGAGATTGCCAGGGTCAGCAAAACGCTGGCCGACGGCGATGCCGCATTGAATGCGCAGATAAAGACTGCCGAAAATGGCCTGAAGCAGTCGCTGTCTCAGGTCAACACCACGCTGACCAGTGCGGTGAAGCAGGAGACCGCGGATCGTATCGCCGATGTTAACGCGAAGGCGGCACAGGCCGCTGATGAACTGCTGGCGGCAACGCAGGGGATTGAGGCGAGTATCGAGAGCCTGACTCAGGTGATGAAGACCGCCGATGAAAATCTGGCGCGGGAAATGTCCAGCCTCGCTGCCGGCGCTAATATCCAGTTCGATTCGCAGGTTATCTGGCATTTCAACAATCAGACGACCGAGGGCTGGACCGGCAGCGCCGGCGTACCGGGTGTGTCACAGGATGGCTGGTTACGCCCGGCGGACAGCGCCACCGATCCGTACATTAGCTCTCCTGGCGGGCTGGCTGTCGATGGTGCGGCGTACCGTTTCATCATGCTGCGCTTTCGTAAAACCGGCAAACCAGTCTGGGCGGGTGAGATCCGCTGGGTGTCTGCCGGCGAAAACTTCAATAACACGAAGCGATACATTGTTGCTGAGCCGGAATATGCCGATGGGGTGGCAACCCTGACGGTGCGTGATATTCCGTGGACAGGGAACATTGATCGTATTCGCCTTGACCTGACGAACCAGCAGGATGCCAGCAACTTTATCGAATTCGACTGGATCGCCGTTGGCCGGCCAGCACCCGGCGCCAGTACGGCGGCTCTGCAGGATGTGCGCAGTACGCTGAGTAACGCGCTGACCGCCGAAGCGCAGGCACGCAGCACGCTGGCGGCGCAGATGCGTGGCTCCTATGATGGGAGCGATCTGGAGAAAGTCACCTCCGGGCTGCTGTACCAGGAAAAAACCGCGCGCGTTACCGCCATCTCGGCGGAAGTTAAGGCCAGAGAGTCCCTGCAGACGCAGTTTAACGACAACAAAGCTGCTGTTTCTGGTGAACTGAGTTCTCTGACGACAGAGCAGAGCGCGCAGGCGAGCCGTATCGGTGGCCTGGAAACCAGCCTCGGGAAAAAAGCCGATGCGGCCGCGCTGACGTCCCTGACGCAGAAAGTTGAGCAACAGGGCACCACGCTGACATCGCAGGGCGCCGCGTTAACATCGCTCACTAACCGGGTTGGCCAGACGGAAACGGGCCTGGCTGGTACGAATGAGGCACTGAGCGGGCTGCAGTCTGTTGTTACCCGGCAGGGCGACAGGATAACCAGCCAGGGTCAGTCCATCACGAAACTGACGAGCGATTTGGGCACGACAAATGCCGCGCTGGCGAAGAAAGCCGAAGCGGCTGCGGTCACTGCCTTAACGCAGCAGGTAGAGCAAAACGGGCGGGATATTCGCAGCAATACTGACAGCATCACCAGCCTGTCAAATCAACTGGTCAATGGCCAGCCGAATCGCTGGTCCCGTCGACTCTATCCTGTGCAGCTGGCTAACGCCGGGACAGTCCCGTCATTCAGCGATGTTCGCGCCGTGGCGCCAACGGTCGTGGATGAGGTGGCCGACGCGGCCAAACTGGACTTTACGTCCGCCGGCAGCTATCTGATCGCGCTGTATTCCTGCCAGGTGAAAGTGGCCGCAGATACCACCATCACACTGGCGCCCGGCGCCAGGGTTTTTGATGATACCGGCGCCATATTTGTGAATGGGGTACAGGTCGCCTGGGGTAACGCCAGCTGGAATACCGTCAGTTTTGAACTGAAAGCCGGCTGGAACACCGTTGAGTTTCTGGTGAATCAGTGGACCGGCCAGGCGTATATCAACCTGGGCCTGAAGCTGTCAGACAAGGTTGCTGAGATGTACTCCGGTCTCGGGGTTTCCGCGCTGGCAAACGCAGCCGGCGTGCTCAGCTCGAATGTCAGCCAGATTGGCAACGATGTGGTCAGCAATTCGCAGAGTATCACCCAGCTCCGGAATGCGCTGACGCAGACAGACGCGAACGTGGCCAGCAAAGCGGATCAGACGGCGATGAACTCGCTAACCGGACGAGTGGAGAAGACGGAATCCGGGCTGACGGCTGCTAACGCCAACATTACCTCGCTGAAATCCGCTGTACGGGCCGGAAACGCATCAGGCGGGGATTTAATTCCCAACCCGACGTTTGACCCGGCGTATGACCAGATGGGGTTCAGCGTGGTAGCCACAACGGCTGAGGAGGTCCCGCCGGGCTGCCCGTATGGTTATGCGGCCCGAATTGCCAGCCGGGATCACCATCCTAACTTTGCCGCGTTCCCGGCCACGCTTAACGATGTGATTGAGATCAGCGCACTGGTTGCCTGCGGCGCCGGCACGGCGAATTTTAATCTGTATGTTGGCACCGCCGTTCGGCCAGATACGAGCACCGGTGCGCCACTCATGGCGGGGGGCGGGAAATCACCCTCCGCGACCTGGCAGAGAACCACCTGGCGCTTCAAGGTCACGCAGGCGATGGTGGACAGGGGTTATATCCGCCCGTTCCTGCAGATCTCGCAGAACAGCCCGTATGGCACCGTATGGTTCGTTACGGACTGGCATATGCGAAATGTGACAGCGGCGCAAAAGGTTCAGGATACTGCGGATGCCACGGCGGCGGCGGTTGACTCCCTGACCACCACCGTGACGCAACAGGGTAATCTGCTGACCTCGACCGGCAACCGGACAACCCAGCTGGAAAACGGGCTGGCAACCACCAATGCCGCAGTGGCCAAAAAGGCTGATGCGACAGCGGTGCAGGATTTGACCAATACCGTCACACAGCTGGGCAACGATCTGACTGCTGCGAACAGCGCCATCACGAAACTGACCGGAAATCTGGCGAATACCGATAAAGCGCTGGCGCAGAAAGCCGATGCGACTGCGCTGGCCACGCTCGACACGAAAGTGACGCAGCAGGGTAAAACGCTGGAGAGCCAGAGCAATTCGCTGACGAATCTGTCGAACAGTCTCTCGCAGGTTGCGGCAGATATCGATGCCAGCGGTCAGATACCGGGTAACCTGGTCGTGAATCCCTCGTTTGAACGTGGGCTGGATGGCTACACCGGGCGGTCAACCGCGACCAGTGTGGTGGAGGTTTCCGTTCCTCACAGCGGGACGCGGGCGCTGAAGGTTGATCCGGGGAATGTGACTCCGGGGCAATACATCCCGTTTGTTCAGGGGCGAACCTATGAAATCGGGGTGTGGGTCAAGGAACCCGGAGCGACGACGGATAATGGTGCGGGGAATAACAAGCTGCGGATCGGCAATTCTGCCGGCCAGCCGGTTTTTGAGCGTCCATACAACAGCGGTACGGTGGGGACAAACTGGACCCTGATTTCCGGTCGCTGGAAAGCGACGGAGACAGCCAGCCTGCCGGTGACGCTGAGTAACTATCTGATTAGCGGCAGCCGCTACTTCGATGATTTTTACGTCACTGACGTTACCGACCGGGTGGACATCGATGCCACCGCCGGCGCCGTTACCGGACTGACGAGCCGGGTCAGCACAGCGGAAGGGGCCATCACCTCACAAAGCCAGCAGCTGACGAACCTGCAGAACAACCTGAACACGACCAACAGCAATGTGTCGAAGAAGGCCGATGCAACGGCACTGACTTCGGTCGATAACCGGGTGACAGAGGCAGAAGGGAAACTGACCACACAGAGCCAGCAGCTGACAAATCTGGCGAATGTGCTGACGGCCACCCGCAACGCCGGCGACAACCTGATCCCGAACTTTGATTTTCTGCAGGGCAGCACTGCCTGGGATATTCAGTATCCAGCCGGTGTGACCTTTGGCGATTTCGGGGACGGGAAAGCGGGGGTCCGGCTGAACCGGACGACCACGACCAGCCCAGGCATTTTCTCCAACAACAACAAGCCGGTGCCGCTGAATGGCCAGCGCAAGTATCGGGTGGTGGTGAAGGCCAAAGGTGTTTCCGGCGCGATGAGTCTGCTGATCCGTCGCCAGAACAAAATCGGCCAGACGGACAGTACGTATGAGGATAAAACGGTCACGCTGACCACTGACTGGCAAACCATCACCTGGGAAACCGGATTGACGGCTGCCGGCGCGGACGGGCAGAACTTCAAACTTTATTCTCATCCGGCAAACGGTGAAATCTGGCTCGATTCCGTCCGGGTGTTTGATATCACCGATGAAACCAACATCAAGGCGACCAGCGATGCTGTTTCGTCTCTGACCGGGACGGTGATGAACCAGGGGAACACCCTGACATCACAGGGGCAATCCATCACGGCGCTGAATAACGCGCTGGAAGGGGTCAAAGGCGATGTGGCGAAGAAGGCTGATGCGTCGGCGGTCAGTTCACTGACCAACCGGGTTACCCAGACTGAAAAGGATATCCGTGGCCAGGCCGACAGCCTGACCAGCCTGAATACATCGCTGAAGCAGCAGGCGACACGGGGAGCCAACGTACTGCCGGACGGCAGTTTTGAATCCTATGCCGTCGGCGATGTTCTCAGTAATGCCCGCGCCGTTATCACCAGTGAAGCTGCGCACAGCGGGACCAAAAGCCTGCGTGTTACGCGCAGTACGGAGTACAACCCGAACGCGACGGATAATAACGATACCCATATCTTTTCAGGCATGCAGGTTCGCGATAACGCGGTCTATTACGTGGAGGCGTGGGTTAAGTTGCCGGCTGGCTCGACTGCCGATCCGACCGTTTATATGGTGCTCGGATTTTCCTTCCAGGATTCTGCCAATGGCTGGTCGTGGCCTGGCCTGAACGTGAAAGTCTCCGGGTTGTCGGTGGACAACTGGACAAAAGTCAGTGGCTATCTGACCAACAACCGAACCGCGCTGAAACAGGCAATGGTGAGGATCTCCATCCCGAATACACCAAAAGTTCGCCTGGGTGACGCCTTCCTGATTGATGATCTGATCATCACTGACGTGACCGATGCGAAAGCGGCGCTCGATGCCGCCGATGCGAATGCGCAGGCGCTTTCCAGTCTGTCCGCGTCAGTCACGCAGAACGGGAAGAATATTACGTCTCAGGGCAGCGCGATCACGAAACTGCAGTCGGATGTGATGCAACTTGGTAAGGATATCAGCGGCAAGGCCGATGCCAGCGCGCTGACGAATCTGACGACCCGCGTGACGGCTACCGAAGGCAGCCTGAAATCGCAGGGAGACAGCCTGACCAGCCTGCAGAACAGCCTGAATACGACTAACAGCAATGTGGCGAAGAAGGCTGATGCAACGGCGCTGCAGAGCCTGCAGAACACCGTTGAACAGCATGGCAGGGATCTGACCACGCAAAGTGGGGCGCTGACCAGCCTGCAGAACAGCCTGAACACGACTAACAGCAATGTGGCGAAGAAGGCTGATGCAACGGCGCTGCAGAGCCTGCAGAACACCGTTGAGCAGCACGGCAAGGATCTGACCACGCAAAGCGGGGCGCTGACCAGCCTGCAGAACAGCCTGAACACGACCAACAGCAATGTGGCGAAGAAGGCTGATGCAACGGCGCTGCAGAGCCTGCAGAACACCGTTGAACAGCATGGCAGGGATCTAACCACGCAAAGCAGCGCGCTGACGAACCTGGAAAACAACTTTTCCTCCCTGGCCGTGGGCGGGACCAATCTTATCCGCAATGCGGACACTCTGGAGGGATGGAGCAGCCGCCACGCCACAGAAACCTATCTGGGCGACCGCGTGGCCTACACCCGGCTGGCGAAAGGTGCATCCGGCTATACCCAGCTGGATGAACAGACGCTGGACGTTACCGGGCGTACGGAATTTGTATTCAGTTTCTATGCGAAAGGGGCTTATGACGGGCAGGAGATGGCGAGTTATTTCTATAACCCGTCGAACACCACCATCACGGAAACCAGCCAGGGCGTTAAAGGCGGGGCCGGTGACGGCAAGGCGGTCACGAAACTGACCACCGCATGGGCGCGTTACTGGGTGAAATGGGTTATTCCTGCCACCAGTGGCACCAAACGGCTGATTGCCGCGCGTCTGGAAAGCGCGACGTCTGCCGACAAAGAAGTCTGGCTCTGCCGCCCTCAGCTGGAAACCGGGACCGTGATGACCGACTGGTCACCGAGTCCGGATGATGCGGCCAGCGGTATTACCGCGAACACATCGGCCATTAATAGCCTCACCAGTCGGGTGACGAACGCCGAGGGGCAACTGACCGCGCAGTCTCAGAGCATCACGAATCTGCAGAACAGCCTGAACACCACCAACAACAACGTGGCACAAAAGGCCAGCGCGCAGTCGGTGAGTGATCTCACCAGCCGGGTCACCAGTGCGGAAGGCAAAATCACCTCCCAGGGGCAGGCTATCACGAAGCTGCAGGGCGATTTGAGCAGCACCACCGATAAGGTCAACACCAAAGCGGATCAGACGGCGCTTAACGCGCTGACTGGCCGGGTGGAGAAAACCGAAGCAGGCCTCACGGCAGCCAACAGCAACATCGTCAGCCTGACGGCAGCGGTGAACGCCGGGAATGCTGCCGGGGATGATTACATTCCAAACCCTTCATTTGATCCGGCGTATGACCGTATGGGTTATGACGTGGTGGAGACCACCGCCGATGGTGTGCCGGCTGACTGCCCGTTCAGGTATGCCGTCCGGCTGGCCGGGCGAGACCATGTGCCAAAAATCAACAACATCGCCGTGACACCGGGCGACGTTTTCGAAATGTCTGCTCTGGTAGCGTGTGGTACAGGCAGCGCCGACTTTAATTTCTATATCGGTCGGGCCACCACCGCCACCGGCGGTATCGGGGCGAGAGCGTCCGGGGGCAACACTAAGACCACCTCCGCGTGGAAACGAACCACCTGGCGCTTTACTGTGCCGGCTGACACGAACTTCCTGCGACCGTTCCTGCAGGTTAATCAGTCCAGCCCGTTCGGCACCGTCTGGTACGCTGCCGACTGGCATATGCGCAACGTGACGGCGGCGAACAGTGCGCAGAAAACCGCAGATGCGACCGCAAAAGCGGTGGATTCACTGACCACCACGGTTAGCCAGCAGGGCGATACGCTCAGCAGCATCGGCACGCGGACCACCTCGCTGGAGAACAGCCTCCGGTCGACAAACGATACGGTGAGTAAAAAGGCTGACACGACAGCGGTGACGCAGCTGCAGGGCACGGTGACGCAGCAGGGAAATGACATCGCGGCAGCCAACAGCGCGCTGACTAAACTCAGCAGCGATCTGGCCACGACGAATGCGAACGTGAACAAAAAAGCGGACGCAAGCGCGATGAACACCCTGCAGAACCAGGTCACGGAGCAGGGCAAAACACTCAGTGCGCAGGGGGATTCTCTGACGCAACTGAGTAACAGCCTGAGCCAGACGGCAGCGGATATTGACGCCAGCGGGAAAATGCCGGGCAACCTCATTGTCAACGGCAGTTTTGAGCGCGGCGCGGCGGGCTTTACCGGCTGGAGCAGTACCGCGACGGTGGCCGATTTACAGGTTCCGCACTCGGGTAACAAGGCGCTGAAAATGTCCGCCGGCCAGTCGAACCTGGTCGGACAGGAAATCAGTATCACGCAGGGCCGTACCTACCGCATGGGGGTATGGGCGAAGCAGGACCCGGGGACCACGATTAAAGATGCGGGTAACACGAAGTTTCGTGTGGCCGACAGCACTGGCCTGCTGGTCGGCTCAAACTACGGACCGTTTAGTTCTGGCTGGCAACTGGTAACGTTTGACTGGAAAGCCACGAAGACCACGACGGCCAGTTTCCAGCTGACGACCTTCCTCAGCGCGGGGGCAATGTATTTCGATGATTTCCATGTCCTCGATGTTACGGATGAAAAGGATATCGCAGCTAATGCCGGGGCCATTTCTCAGATGAATACCCGCGTCACCGCTGCGGAAGGGGCTATCACCACCCAGGCGCAGCAGCTGACGAAACTCAGCGGCGATCTGGCCGTCACGAATGCGGCGGTCAGTAAGAAGGCCGAGCAAAGCGCTGTCACCGGGTTGACCACCCGGATGACGTCTGCCGAGGGTAAACTGGATTCGCAGTCGCAGCAGCTCACCAGTCTGCAGAACAGCCTGACCACGATGAATACTGAGCTGGGTAAAAAGGCTGACACGTCCGCGGTGAGTTCACTGACCGGTCGCGTCAGCCAGGTGGAAAACACCATCACCAGCCAGTCGCAGAGCATCACGTCGCTGACCAGCACCATCAATACCATCCGCACTCAGGGAGCTAATCCTTGGGTTGACGGTACGTTTGAAAGCTACAGCGATGGCCAGGTGCTGGGCGGGAACGGCACCGCCGTTGTGGTGGCGTCTCAGAAATTCACCGGCGGTAAGAGCCTGAAGTTGAGACGGGATGAGAACAACAGCGGCAACAGTGATAAACAGCTTGGCACCTGGCAGTCAGTCCGTGAGGACGCGAAGTTCCGGTTTGAGTTCTGGGCCATGATGCCGGCGGATCAGGCGCCCTCCTCCGGGTGGACAACGCTGGTCGGTATCCAGTCGCAGAATGCTGCCGGGCAAAATGCGTGGCAGGCGGCGGTCACTGTCAGCGAAGCCTCTCTGGGCGCGCGCGATAAGTGGGTGAAATTCACGGGGATCGCCAGTAACAACGGGGCAGGCAGAACACGTGCGGTGGTCTGGATCTCCACTCGTGGCGCCACCGGCAACGGTACCCCTGGCTATTCACTGTATATCGACGATCTGGTCATCACGGATGTTACCGATGCGAAAGCGGCACAGGATGCCTCTGACGCGACGGCGAGCGCCGTGAGCGGCCTGACGGCGCGCGTAACGGATGCCGAAGGGAAAATCACTGCCCAGGCGCAGCAGCAGACGGCACTGGCCACGAAAGTGGATAATGCCAACTCCCGCGTCGATAACATGGCGAAGACGCTAAGCGACAGCCAGAGCACACAGGCCAGCCTGAATACCTCGCTTCAGTCGCAGATTGACGCGCAGGCGGCCGCCAACATCAAAAACCAGACGACGCTGGACAACACGATTAAATCGGTGGCCAGTATCACCAGTACCCAGCAGACGCATGCAACGGCACTGGAGGCGCTGGCAACGCAGCAGACGACCCTGACATCCAGTGTCGGGGATCTCAGCGCTTCCGTTCAGAACACCGCCAAAACCGTGGCGGATGTGAATGGTACGGTGAGTTCGCTGTGGTCGATGAAGGTTGAGACGGTTAACGGGAAGAATGTTGGCGCGGGGATTACGCTGGGCAGCAATGGTGAAACGAGCGACATGATCCTCTACGCTGACCGCTTCTCGCTGTTTAACCGTAATAATGCGACGGCTGTTCCGGTGATGGTTGCCGAAGGCAATGAGCTGTATATCGATACGGCACGTATCAAAAACAGTTCCCTGACCTCAACCAAAATCGCGGACGGTTCCATCACGAACGCGAAGATCGGCAACGAGATCCGCTCGAATGACTTTGTTGACGGGTCACGCGGCTGGCGTATCGCCAAGGATGGCTCTTCGCAGTTCAACAACGTGATCGTTCGCGGTGCGGTTTATGCGACTGACGGCTGGTTCCAGGGTACGGTATATGCGAACCACATCGAGGGCGACATCGGGTCATTTGCGATCAACATCGCTCAGCACCGCACGCGCAAGGTGCCGAAGGCTACATGGCAGTGGTTTGAGCTGGCCCGGTTCCGGCGGCAGAATTTCGACCAGGTGATCAATATTCGCGGTGGACTCCTCCAGACGGATAGCATCACTATCGACGGCGGCGCGAAACTCAGAGCGGGGATGTCCTACGCGCCAGGGGCTGACGGCGGACTGAATCCTGGCTATCTGTCGTATGCAATGCTTCTTCGTGGCACAGGCGCTACGTCTGGTGGCGGCAGTATGGAGCTAGGCATTGAGCTTATGTATGAAACAGGTGGAGCAACACGCCTGTTAACGGCGCAAGAGTCAATGAACGTAGACAACATGTCATTTGTCGTCCCTGCCGGTACTGGCGACGCTGTTCTGCGATATGGCTGTTACCTGGACCGTAACGGACAGATGGTATTAACCATCCTCTCAAGATTCGACGCCTTCGCCGCGCGCAATAACAACGTAATTCGCGGTTCATCAACCTGATAACAATATATGGCCCCGCAAGGGGCCTTTTCTTTTTCCAGGGAAAACCATCCAGGAGGAACTTTATTATGGCGATGTATGAAGTCGGTACCGTCACGGGTGCCGCGTCGCAGGCACGGGTGACAGGTGCGACAACAAAATGGTCACAGGAGGCGCTGGGGATACTGCCCGGGTCGATTCTAGTGGTCTACCGCAGCGGTAGTGCTGACCTGTATGCGATCAAATCCGTGGACAGCGACACGCAACTGACGCTGACCCGGAATATCACCACCGCATTTTCCGGTGCCAGTTACGGCATTATTACCGCTGAAACCGCCAGCACCTCGTCGTTTGCTAACCAGCTGGCCAGCGCGTTTGCATTCTGGCGTAGTGTAGTGGAGGGCTGGTCGATGGCCCTGACCGGCAGCGGCAATATCACCCTGACTGACCCGATCACAGGAAAGCAGGTGACCGTGCCGGCGATAGGCGGGATGGCGAAGGCATCGGATCTTAACGCGCTGGCAAAACTCACCGGAGGAAACAAACTCGACGGCTCGCAGGTTATAACCAGCGATAATGCCGGTTTTATTCTTGGCAGGAACAACGATATTGGACTGGTCAAAAAATCAGGCACCTACGGGAAGCTAATGGTGGGCAGCGGAACGCGCTTCAGCGTGGTGAAAGGAAATAAGGCGACCATCAGCCCTGAAGATACCCAGACGGAGATTATGGGGGTCGATAGCGCCGGCAATCTGGCTGTTCCGGGCAACATCAGCGCGGGGAAATATTTTGCGCAGGCCATTGAGCTATCGATGAGTACGCCATACATCGACTTTCATTTCAACGATAGTACCGCCGATTACACAACACGGCTTATCGAGAACGTAGCAGGTGAGCTGACTCTCGAAGGGGCCTTTATGTGTAAAAAGCATCTATACGCCTGGGGAGCACTCATGGCGAGAAGCGTTGCCCCGAGCAATCCAGCGAATGGACAACTGATCACCGGCGCACCGTTCCAGTCGATGATTCAAGGGCGTGGCGGCTTTGGCGATGCCCGTGGTGCGGTAGCAAACTATTATGTTGAGGAGTCTGTGGGTTCGGAGCACAGGGCGGTTGTCTATCTCGATGGTTATGGCCGAACTGATGCATGGATCTTCCGTGCTGGCGGCACCATTTCCACTGGCAAAGGGGACGTCCTGACCACCGGCTCAGACGTGCGGCTTAAAGAGGATTTTACGGAATCTCGGGAAGGTGCCTCCAGGCGCATTAACGCGCTGGGGGTATGCGAGTTCAACATGAAGGGTGAAACGCGCCGGAGGCGTGGATTTATCGCCCAGCAGGCTGAAAAAGCTGACGATCTGTATACTTTCCTCGGCATCGAGCAGGAGATTGATGGCGAAAAATTCAGGGTGATGAATGTGGATTACACGGCAATCATTGCCGATCTGGTTACGGTGGCGCAGGGTTTACTGGTTAAAAATCAGGAACTGGAAAGGCGTATATCTGTGCTGGAGGGAACTTGATTGTCCTGTGATTAGCAGCTGAAAAAATAACTGAATATAAAAGGCCCCTGCAATGCAGGGGCCTTTTTTTATGTGGTTTATTTTTTTTCTAACTCTGACTCAAGCAACTCTTCAATTTTTTGCATTAAGCTGGATGGTATCTTCCGGTTATCAAATTTTAAGGTAACGTAGTTACCGCTATATTTAGCAACAACCCCTTCACCATATGCTTTTTCGGTCTTTTGTGTATCTTTTGCATTGGTCTTAATAAAATCCTGTAATGCCTGGATAATCCTCATAGGTTCGAATTTTTCACCCTGCTTCTTCATGCGTAGCAGCTGCTGCGCCGCATCGAGCATAGCTTTCTCGTTTCCCTGATATATCTTGAACAAGTCATGCCCCGCACGGGCTGATAGCTCACCAGGATGTTGAAAAATGGCGATGATATCTTTAGGCAGGCCAGCTGTGTTGATACAGCGGGTTATGATATTGCGGTCCACCCCTTCCGCCTCAGCTAAAGCTTTTACGCTGCCGTCAAAATCTTTCAGGCGGCGCTGATATTTTTTGCCCCGCTCATATGCGCTTGTTGGTCGATAATCGTTGCCGATTTGAGAGAGCCACTGCATTTGTTCGTCATCGAGATCACCGACTAATACGCGATAATCGCAACCTGTAATGATGGCTGTTTTTCGGCGCCGAGAACCATCAGCAACCTCTATGATGCCTGCAGTTTTGCGAGCGAACGCCGGGTTCTGCTGCCCCGAAGTGAGGAATGACGGAACGAGATCGGCCAAGGACGTTTCGTTGAGCAGGTCTGTTAACGTTACGTCCACACACAGGCAGCATAATACTGTTTCCCGATAATGAACTAAGCTGGCGTTGCAAATCACCCACCATCGGTGACACAGGCTGTGATGCGGGCGCCTGGTGCGTCTTGCTCATAATGCTGTCGATGTTGGGGGCATTTTTTAAAATAGAGCGCTGTTTCACAATTAGTCCTCCCAACGAGGTTTAATCAAGTCATCGAAAATTTCTTGGCAAACAGGCTCCCAAATAGAGACTGCATTTCGCCAGGCGTTAAGTGTTGAGCGCTGATAAGCAGCCTGCTCAAATACCGTACGCATTTTTATTTGGCCCTTTCCTACTTCATCTGTCACCCTGACAACTTGACGCAGAACCATCGACCCCCACGTATTTCTTATCTGCTCTTCCATCCAGCGAGACTGATTACCAGTAGTCAGGCTGTATTTGGTTAGCAGCAGTCGTACCACCGGCTCGAAACCGCCTAAATCAACGGTTTTTAGTAGGTCCAGAAGCATGGTGAAGAACTGCAGAACGGATGAATAATCAAATAGCTCTGCAGGGGTAGCTACGACAATAATATCGGCGGCACAAACAACATTAATCGTCCCTGTTCCGAGGTTAGGAGCGCTATCAATAACGATAATGTCATAGTTATCCCATACGGATTCTATAGCAGCCCGTAGCATCAGGTGAGGCGGATGAGGTAGTTTCCCCTGGGCATGGTATTGCATCAGGTCTGTTTCGATAGTATTCTGCGTTATCACGTTCACCCAGATAAAATGGCAACAAAGTATCATCGGCGTGAATGTGCAAGTCAGGAACATAGCCATGATACATAGAGGCGGTTCCTTGCGGATCATTACCTTCAATGAGTAGAACTCGGTGGCCCTGTAGCGCTAACCATTGGGCTTCAGCCACCTTTATGCGACATAACAGCTAAAACGGCTGGATTTTTATCGGCTGGCCGTTGATTAGGATTACCGAAAATACTCCGCATATGGCTAATTTGGTCGATGGTATAGCCAGCACGACGTTCGACTCGACCACGTAATTCAAAATCAGGTGGTGGTAACCGCCCATTCTTTTCAGCATCTCTAATTGCTTGCGGTGAAACGCCGATTAAATCAGCAACCTCGGTTATCCCCCAGCGACGAGTAATCTTACGTGCTTCAGGGCTATCATCACCAAATTGCGCTATGGCAATGGCTTGCGTCATCTCTTGTCCGCGGCTGATACATTCCTGTAGTAAATTGATAAGTGACATTCCAATTCCCCCTCTTAGGAGTTTTTTCCTTTATGTTTTTTATCCTACTTTATGTTTTTAACGCAAAGCAACGTAAAAAACGCAAAGCTTGAGATAAAAAGCAAAGTTTATGATTTAACCACCAAAAACAACCTTTTCGTTCACTGAGGCAATGCATTATGAGTAAAAGCTAAGATAAGCAGAGAAGGTTAAAACCTAACTTTATGTTTTTTATAGATTAACTATCTATAACTGCATCATTTTATTGGTAGGTAACACGTTGATTTACCATCATGTTTTATCTCATGAGGACTAACCAACCTATGTGGCACCAAAACATAACACAATCAGAAAACATAAATTAATATTAATTTTTAGAGACACTAAATCTGCAA
>NZ_BMZO01000012.1 GCF_014652835.1 Limoniibacter endophyticus | reverse complement strand
GATAATAAGCCAGGCTGCGGGGTGTGGGATAAATCGGCGCATGAACGACGGGATGAAGGCAGGACCTTCCGCCTTTCCATTGAAACTATTGCGGAATATTTTCGCCCGCTCCGGCAAGGGCGAGAAATCCATCCACGGCCTCAATATGCTTCAACCCGCGAGATTAGCGGTTTTGCCAGATATTCTTTACGTGCTTGGGAAGTTTTCGAGGCAGAACGGCGATCAGATCATAGCGGATTGAGAACTGGGCGCTTCCGGATTGACGCGCCAGCCAGAGATCGCCGGCCGCTTCGATGCGCCGCAATGCATGCGGACCGACCGCCTCCATCGCAGCTTCGAGCGTGTCGCGCGCCTTGACCTCGGCGATCACGATGAGTGACCCGCGCCGCGCAATGATATCGACCTCGCCAAGCGGGGTTTTCCAGTTACGGGCGACGATACGGAAGCCCTTGAACATCAGGAAAATGCAGGCAAGCGTTTCTGCCCGGCCGCCCCGGCGATAGGCCCTGAGACGCTTGGGAGCAGGTGCACCGCCCTTAGTCATCTTTCAGCTCAAGCAAGCGCTTGTAGAGATCGGCCTTTTGCAGCCCCGTCATCTTTGCCACCTCACCGGCCGCCTTCGATGTCGACATCTGGCCGGCGAGATCGCGTAACATGCGATCGATGTCTGCCTCGCCTGCGATCTCCTCCTGTAGAGGCGGCTCGATGCAGACGACGATTTCGCCGCGAATGCTTTCTGCTTCCGCATAATGGGCAGCCAGTTCACCGAGCGGAGCAGAACGAAACTCCTCAAAGGTCTTGGTCAGTTCTCGCGCCACGACCGCGCGGCGGCTTTCTCCCAGAACCTCCGCCATCGCGGCGAGACTTTGAGGCAAGCGGCGCGGCGACTCATAGAAGATCAACGTACCGGGAATATGAGCAAGCTGATCGAGCCGGGTCTTGCGCTGCGACGCCTTGTTAGGCAGAAAACCCGCGAAGAAGAAAGCGTCGGATGGAAGGCCGCTGGCCGAAAGTGCGGCAAGAAGAGCGGACGGACCCGGCAACGGCACAACCTTGACGCCAGCTTCACGCGCCGTTGAGACAAGACGATATCCCGGATCGGAAATGAGCGGCGTTCCGGCATCGGAGCAAAGCGCGACACTCTTGCCTTCATTTACAGCATCGATCAGCTTCTGCGCGGCAGCTTGCTCATTATGCTCATGATAGGCGAACATACGCCGTGAGATGCCATAGCGCTCAAGCAGGATGCGGGTGACACGCGTATCCTCGCAGGCAAGAATGTCCGCCCCTGCCAAGGTCTCGATGGCGCGCAGAGTAATATCCCCAAGATTGCCAATTGGCGTCGCAACCAGATAGATCGCCGGTTCAAATGAACGTGCACGGATTACCTCGCCACCGACGAGATAGGTTCTGTTGGTGCTGTCCTCGACCATAACGTCACTCTCTCCCGATATCCGCCACCAGCGCATCGAGCACCAGCATGCCGGCTGGGGTAGCGCGAAGGCCGGAATTGCCAACCGGCTCAATCAGGCCTTCCTCGCGCAGGATCGCGATGCGCTCCTGCGCGAGCGGTCGGCCCGCGAGTTCCTCGTAACGTACCAGATCGATTCCCTCGACCAGACGCAAGCCCATCATCAGAAACTCGTCGGCTTCCTGTTCTGTCTCCAGCAACTCACCATCGATCTCGCCGGTCCCTTTGGCCTCGACCAGTTCAAGCCATTTTTCCGGATTGCGTTCGCCGATCGTCACTGTCCGTATACCGTCTTCGACAAAACGGCCGTGAGCGCCGGGACCGACGCCGATATATTCGCCGTAGCGCCAGTAGGTAAGATTGTGCCGGCTTTCGGCGCCCGGCCGCGCGTGGTTCGACACTTCGTAAGCAGGCAGGCCGCGCGAGGCCGCAACTGCCTGCGTCACCTCGTAGAGATGCGCTGCATGATCGGCGTCTGGCACCGTGAATTTTTTGGCCCGGTGCAGATTGAAGAAGGGCGTCCCCTCCTCGATTGTGAGCTGATAGAGCGATAGATGATCGACTGCGTGATCAATCGCGGCATTGAGTTCCGTCGTCCAATCCTGTGCGGTTTGGTGCGGGCGGGCATAGATCAGATCGAATGAAAGGCGCGGGAATATCTCGCGCGCCAGACCGATGGCGACGAGTGCTTCCTCGACATTATGCATCCGGCCGAGGAATTTCAGGTCGCGATCATTGAGCGCCTGAACGCCCAGCGACACCCGGTTGACGCCTGCCGCGCGATAACCCCGAAAGCGATCTGCTTCCACAGAGGTCGGATTGGCTTCGAGCGTGATCTCGGCATCGGAGTCGATCTCATAATGCCTGGCGACCGATTCCAGAACATTCCCTACCGTTTCCGGAAGCATCAGGGATGGCGTACCGCCGCCCAGGAAAATGCTGGTGACGCGCTTCCTGCCGGTGCGTTCGCGCATCACCTCGATCTCGCGCGCAAAGGCCTTTGCGAAACGCGGCTGATCGACCGGCTGATGGCGGACATGAGAATTGAAGTCGCAATAGGGGCATTTGGCGGCGCAGAACGGCCAATGCAGATAGACGCCGAAGCCCGGCGTTCTGTCGCCGCTTATGGTCATTCAGCGACCAGACGCGCCTGTGCGAATTTCTGGAAAGCCTTTGCACGATGAGACAGGGCCTGCGCCTGCCCCGGAACCCAGCCATGCTTTTCCGACGAAGGCATTTCGCCAAATGTGCGCGTCTCTCCTTCCGGCAAGAAGACCGGATCATAGCCGAAGCCGTCACTGCCGCGTGGCGGCCAGATGAGGGTGCCTTGCGCCTCACCACGGAAATATTCCGCATGCCCATCGGGAAACGCAAGGCAAAGGACCGCAACGAAACGGCCGGTGCGCTGCGATGGGTCCAGAGCGTTCTTTTCCTGCAAGATATCCTCGACCTTCTGCATCGCCCTGCTGAAATCGCGCTTGCCATCCTCGCGTGTTGCCCAATCGGCAGTGTAGACGCCAGGCGCACCATCAAGCGCGTCCACGCAAAGGCCGGAATCGTCCGAAAGCGCCGGCAGGCCGGTCGCCTTGGCCGCAGCAAAGGCTTTTGTATAGGCGTTCTCTTCGAAGGTCGTACCGTTTTCTTCCGGTTCGGGCAGCCCATAATCCGCCGCCGATTTCGCTTCAAAGCCGAAAGGCGCGATCAGTTCAGCGATTTCCTTCAGCTTGCCGGCATTGTGACTGGCAACGACGATCTTCTTCGCATCAAGCATGTGCATATTCAGAAGCCCCAAATCTTCGGTTCGGCGAACTCGATGGAGTTACCGGACGGGTCGCGTATATAGATCGACCGCCCGCCCTGTGGCCACTCGAAAGCAGCTTCAATCGCAATGCCATTCGCCTCAAGATAACGCATCCAGCTATCCAGTTCTTCTGCGCTGGCAGCAAAGCACATATGCCCCTGGCCCCGCGCGCCGTGCGGAGGAACCGGCAGCTTTGCATCAGGCGAAGGCGGCACTTTCGTGGCCTCCGCGTCAAAGAGCAGAACCATATTCTGGCCGCAGCGCAGAAAAACGTGACGGCCCTCGACACGCGCGACCAGTTCAAGACCGAGCACGTCGCGATAGAACGCCTCGCAGGCTGCGAGATCATCAACGTAGAGTGCTGCCTCGAGAACCGCCCGCGCCTTCATGATCAGGCCACTGCCATCTGTTGGAGACTAACGAGCTTGTTAACGCCTTTGCGGGCAAGCCCCAGAAGTTCGGCGAACTGCTCTTCCGAAAAGGGTTCGCCCTCGGCCGTACCCTGAATTTCGACGATGCCGCCCTTGCCGGTCAATACGAAATTGGCATCGGTCTGGGCAGAGGAATCCTCCAGATAATCGAGGTCGAGCACAGCCTTGCCTTCATGCAGACCGCACGAAATCGCTGCAACGTGATCCTTGAGCACTTTCGAGAGCGTGATCATCTGGCGCGTTTCCATCCAGCGCAAGCAATCGTAAAGCGCCACCCAGCCGCCGGTAATGGCAGCAGTGCGTGTGCCGCCATCCGCCTGGATGACGTCACAATCCACCGTTATCTGGACTTCGCCGAGCGCCTCGAGATCAACCACTGCGCGCAGGCTGCGACCGATCAGACGCTGGATCTCCAGCGTGCGGCCACCCTGCTTGCCGGACGATGCTTCGCGACGCATGCGATCGCCGGTCGAGCGCGGCAGCATGCCATATTCGGCAGTGACCCAACCCTTGCCTGAATTACGCATCCAGCCCGGCACGCGCTCCTCAAGCGACGCCGTGCAAAGGACATGCGTGTCGCCAAACTTGACGAGGCAGGAGCCTTCTGCGTGCTTCGACACGCCGCGTTCAAAGGATATGGCTCGCAGTTCGTCGTTCTGGCGCTTGGATGGGCGCATGTGTCGGTCATCCCTGTTTCGAAAGTTTGAGCGCTTGTACCTCCTGGCCCCTATCGACGCAAAGGAAAAAGGCCGATCAGGATATGATGCAACAGCTTGTATGGTGGCGTAGAGTTTTTATATCATAAAGGCGGAAGGATGAGCCAAATGACAAAACCCGTGCTTGATCCCGCACTTGCCAATCTCGACACACGCTCGCGTGATATTTTCCGCCATATGGTGGACAGCTATCTGCGCGATGGCGAGCCTGTAGGTTCGCGCAGCCTTTCCAGGCTTCTGCCCAACGCACTCTCGCCCGCGACAATCCGCAACGTGATGAGCGACCTGGAGCATCTGGGGCTGGTATACGCGCCGCATATTTCCGCCGGCCGTATGCCGACGCAGCAGGGCCTGCGCTTCTTCGTCGACGCCTTCATGGAGCTTGGTGACGTGAGCGAAGAGGAGCGGCGCTCGATCGATGCCCAGATCAAGACGTCCGGCAAGTCGGATTCGCTGGATTCGATGCTGACGGAGGCAAGCCAGCTTCTGTCGGGCATGTCGCGGGGTGCGGGGCTCGTACTGGCCACAAAGTCGGAAACGGCGCTCAAGCACGTCGAGTTCATTCAGCTCGAAAAAACCAAGGCCCTCACCATTCTGGTTTCGCAGAACGGAGACGTCGAGAACCGTGTCATCGACCTGCCGGCCGGCGTGACCGCCTCACAGCTCAACGAAGCGACCAACTTCCTCAACGCACATATTCGTGGTCGTACCCTCGTTGAAGCGCGAAACGAGATCGCGCGTCTAAAAGAGGAAACCCGCACCGCTCTTGACACCCTGTCGCAGGAACTGGTCGATCGCGGCATGGCCGTTTGGGCAGGAGCGGGTTCCGATCTGCCGATTCGCATGATCGTGCGCGGCCGCGCCAATCTGCTCAACGATGTCACCGAGGAAACCGATTTCGAGCGACTGAAGCTGCTCTTCGACGATCTTGAGACCAAGGAAGGTTTGATGCAACTCCTTGACCTGACTGAAGGCGGATCAGGCGTGCGTATCTTCATCGGCTCGGAGAACAAGCTCTTTTCACTTTCCGGCTCATCGCTTGTCGTTGCGCCCTATCGTGATCAGAACTCGCGTGTCGTCGGTGCGCTTGGCGTGATCGGCCCAACGCGCCTCAATTATGCTCGCATCGTGCCAATGGTCGATTATACCGCACAGGTGATTAGCCGTATGCTGCGGTGATCTGCCTTGCTTGCTCACGCGAGGTCTTGATTTTTACGGCTCGAGCCTCGATATGCGGGCAAACAATCCTATTCGAATACAACAGACGGGAAACGCTCGATGAGTGACCACGCCAATAACAACCCTGCACCGGAAGAAAACCCGGATCTGGCCGCTGCCGGAGCTGCAGAGGCCAACGCCGCGGCCACCGAGGACAATGCTGACCATGACACGCTCGTGAAGCTACTCAAGGAAAATGAGGAGTTGAAGGAACGTGCCCTTCGCTTTGCCGCCGACATGGAAAATCTGCGTCGCCGCACCCAGCGTGAGGTAGCCGACGCCAGCTCTTATGCCGTGACGAATTTTGCCCGAGACATGTTGACCGTGTCCGACAATCTGCGCCGCGCCATCGATGCCGTGCCACATGAAGAGCGCAACGTCGAAGGCGGCTTGAAGTCGCTGATCGAGGGGGTCGAACTCACCGAGCGCTCCATGCTTTCCGCACTCGAGCGTCATGGCGTGAAACTGCTGTCGCCAGAGGGAGAGAAGTTCGACCCGAACTTTCATCAGGCCATGTTCGAAGTGCCAAATCCAGATGTACCGAACAATACGGTCGTGCAGGTCGTGCAGCCGGGCTATTCGATCGGCGCGCGCGTGCTACGTCCGGCTATGGTCGGCGTCGCCAAGGGTGGGCCGAAGGAAGCGCCAACTCCCGCTCAGCCGGAAGGTACAGACGGAGAGGAGCCAGGCCCGATCAACGCACAAGCCGAGAAAGACGCCTGACCTGGCGTCACGGACCATGTTTGCATAGAAAGCTTGACGCCCGGCCTTGTGCCGGGCGTTAGTTTTTGCAGGACATATGCGGATAGGAGCCGGCATGGACGCGTTGACGGCATTTCAAATTCTCGACTATTGCGGCATCGCGGTGTTTGCGGCCACGGGCGCGCTTGCCGCCTCGCGCAAGCAGCTCGACATAGTGGGCTTCCTGTTTTTCGCGGTCATTACCGGCATTGGCGGCGGGACGTTTCGCGACATGCTGCTCGATATTCCCGTTTTCTGGGTTGTGCAGCCGGTCTATGTTCTTGTGTGCATTGGCATTGCGCTACTCGTCTACGTCTTCGCGCATCTGCTGGAATCACGCTACAAGGCACTGTTGTGGCTTGATGCGTTGGGACTTGGCGCCTACACCGTCGTCGGCGCCTCCAAAGGTCTGATAGCTTCAGGCGAACCAAGCATCGCGATCGTCACCGGCGTGCTCACCGCCGTGCTGGGCGGCATCATCCGTGACATGATAGCCGGCGAAGAGTCTGTTCTGATGCGCGACGAAGTCTATGTCACGGCAAGCGTCGCCGGCGCACTGGCTTTCGTTCTAGGCCAGCCTCTCCTACCGGCGGGCATGGCGGCCTATATCGGCTTTGCCGTGGGTTTTCTGGTGCGCGCCGGAGCGATTCGCTACGGCTGGAGCCTGCCGCGCTATAAAAGTCGCCCGGGCCGCAAGCCGGAAGACATTCCTTGATCTCAGGATCGAACGCTCAATCTCTTGTGCAGGTGCACCATCATAGACGTTGCGAAAAGCGGCGTCAGCAGATTCAGGAAGGGGATGGCAAGGAAAAGAGCGACTGCCAGACCGGCCAGGAAAATCGTCACGCGGTGTTCGGCGCGGAAGGCACGAGCTTCCGACGGAGTGCGATAGCGCATGGCAGCGAACTCGAAGAATTCTCGACCGAGCAGATAGCCATTCACCACGAAAAACGCGATCAAGTTCACGCCTGGAATAAGAAGCATCAGAAGCGCAAAAATATTTCCGATAATGACGATGGCGAGAAATTTGAGCGACGCCACGGCTGACTCACCTAGCGGCAGGGATTGACCGACCGGTTGTTCAGGATAGCTCGTCTCTTCGACGCGTTCAGCAACATCATCCTGAAAAAGCCCTGCAACCAATGCAGATGCCGGCGCGACCATGAATGCCAGCCCGAATGCCGACAGAATAGCAAAGAGGATACTCGACAAGGTACCCAGCCATGATGCCCATTCGCCCGACGGCCGCATCATCTCTGTCAGGAAGGGAAGCGCCAGAAAGTCGAAAAGCCATTTCAGGCCGAACCATATAACGACAAGCGCGAGCAGCGTGAGCAACAGCGTCTTTATGAAAGCCTTGCGAAACTCCGGACGGAACAGGTCCTTCAGCGCCAGACGTACCGAGTCGAAAATCATGCTCATCTCCGAAGTCGAACCAGCTTCACATCTGGAAATGTTTTTCAGAAATTGCAACCGCTTGATCACGTCGCCAGCGTTTCGGATGGTTCCAGTATGAGACAGGTTCACGGTGACTTCGAACAAACAAGCGTCAAGATTGCGGGAACTGCAATGATTGGAGCCATCAATGAAACGTCCTCTTTTCTTATTAGCCGCCTGCCTTTGCGTCCTCTCCGGGTGTACTGCCGGAAAAGACCATCGCGAAGCGCACAGGGAAGCGAACCTATCCTCCTACGACAATGACCTGCGCGACCGCGATGATTATGAACGGCATCTTCGCCGCAACACGCTAATAAGCCGCCAAACAAGATAGGAAGTAATCTCCCGGGCAGACCCATTCCGGTTGCCGATATAGTGTTGATCGATTCTCGCACCCGTTGCGCCAGCGTCACCAAGATGTAACATGCAGCGCTTAATCGGCTGAAATACTTCAACAGCCCGAGGGATGGGGGAAATCACATGACGATCGCACGCCGCACTTTTCTGAAGGGAGCCGCCTCTGCTGCCAGCCTTTCGCTCGCCGCACCAATGATTTCACGCTCGTACGCGCAAGGATCTTCCGGCGAGGTGAAAATCTTCGCCTGGGCCGGCTATGTCAATGATGCCATGCTCCAGGCCTTCAACCAGGCAACCGGCATCAAAGCCAGTTTTACGCCCTACGGTACCAATGATGAACTCCTGAACCAGCTGCGCGCCAATAATGGCGGCGGTTTCGACATCATCTGGCCAACCGTCGATCGCGTGCCGAATTATGTCGAATACGATCTCGTCCAACCAATTGACGAGGCCAAGGTCGAAGTCGCGCGCTGCTTGCCCAGTGCCTGGGAAAATTCCAAGACGCTAGGCGCTGTTATCGAAGGCAAGCGCTTCCAGGTTCCGACCGACTGGGGCACGGAAGGTATCGCCTTCGACAAGGACCAGGCGCCGCTCGAATACGGCACCGCTTCCTATGGCGATATCTGGAAGGAAGATATGGTCGGCAAGGCAACCGTACGCGGCCATTCCGGCCTCGTCGGGTTGGGACTATGGCTCGAAGCCGAAGGCAAGCTCCCCATGCCGATGCGGGAAGCCTTCGTTTCCGAAGAGAACATGGTCAAGGTTTATGACGTGATCCTGGCCGAAGCGGTCAAGCGCAAGGGAAACATCGCTCAGTTCTGGACGAACGAGAACGAGGCGCAGGGCGCATTCCGCGTCAATGGCTGCGCCGTCGGCCAGACGTGGGATTCGACAGGTGCCGCTCTGGCCAAGGAAGGTCTGCCTATTGGCTTCATCGCGCCGAAAGAAGGTGCATTGACCTGGATGGAAGGCATCTCGATTCCCAAAGGTGCGACCAATCTCGATCAGGCCTACGCCTTCATCAACTGGTTCCTGACGCCGGAAGCCGGTGCAATGTATACCAATGCCACTTCCATCTCCTCCACCGCCGTCGGTGCAGAAGCGCATCTGGAACAGGCGGCGAAGGATTTCTTCGCCGCAGCCTATCCAGGCGATGCTCTGGAAAAGCTTTGGTGGTGGCCAATCCAGGAGAACTGGTTCGTGACCAAACGCAACGAATATCAGGACCGGTTCCTCTCGGCCTGATCCTCCCATAATGAAGGGCGGGTCGCAGGATCCGCCCTTCATGTTTTTCAGCCATCCAAGCCCAGCAAAAGAAAACAATGTCGCACTCGGTCGAACTCAGCAATGTCAGCATGATTTTCGGCAAGACTACTGCCGTGGACGATGTCTCCTTCACGGTCGATGCGGGTGAGTTCTTTTCCATTCTGGGGCCCTCCGGCTGCGGCAAGACCACGCTTTTGCGCATGATCGCCGGTTTCTCGCATCCGACATCCGGCACGATCCGCATCGGCGACAAGGACATGGGTAGGCTCTCCCCCAACCAGCGCCCAACCGCGATGATCTTCCAGTCGCTTGCGCTTTTTCCGCTGATGCCGGTGTGGGAAAACATTGCCTTCGGACTGGAGGCACGCGGCGCGTCCAAGGCGGAGCGGCGCCGACGAGCCGATGAACTGCTCAAGCTGATCGCGCTCGAAGGCTTCGGCGATCGTTTGCCAGACGAACTTTCCGGGGGGCAACGCCAGCGCGTGGCTATTGCCCGCGCCCTTGCGGTCGAGCCTCAGGTACTGCTGCTCGACGAGCCACTTTCGGCGCTTGACCTGAAGCTTCGTCAGCATATGCGCACCGAATTACGTGCCCTCCAGAAGCGCACGGGAGTGACCTTTATCTACATTACCCATGATCAGTCCGAGGCGCTTGCCATGTCCGATCGCGTGGCGGTGATGAGCAAGGGCGTTCTGCAGCAGGTCGCAAGTCCGCGGGACCTTTATGCCAATCCAAAAACGCATTTCGTAGCAGAGTTCGTTGGCGAAACGAACGCCATCGACGGAACCGTAAGCGCCGTCACAGGTGGCATCGCGCAGATCGAGACCAATGTGGGCTTCCTTCGCGCTCGGGCCGGTAACAATCTCGTGGCAGGCTCGAAGGCACGGCTTTACATCCGCCCCGAGGCCCTTTTCCCAGCAGTGTCTGAGAACGTCATCCCGCTGAAAGCACAGCGCATCGATTTCGAAGGACCATTCGCACTCCTAAACGGCATCACGGAAGACGGCATGGAGCTTGTTTCCTCGCTCGGCAGCACGATGCTTGGCAAAGCACCAGCCATTGGCGACCGCTATCAGGTCGGTTTTGCACCAGAACATGGTGTGGTGCTGGCTCATGAGTGAACTTTACAATCGCTTCGGCAGCCCGCTTGCCACGCTTTTCGTTGCGCTTGTGGCGGCCTGGCTGATCGGCATGGTCCTTGCCCCAAACCTGATGATGATCGATTACGCGCTACGTCCCAATCTGCCGCCGGCGGAGATCGGCGGGCCGCGCGACGTCTACTCGCTGGACAATATCACCTACCTCGCCGGCGAAGCATCACATCGCTCGATCTTCCTCAAGACCATCTGGGCGAGCGGGCTTGTCGCATTTCTGACCCTGATCGTCTGCTACCCCCTGGCTTTCTGGCTGGCGCAGAATGCGACACGCAAACAGGTTGCCATTGTGCTCCTCGCCTTGACGATCCCCTTCTGGATCAACGAAGTGCTGCGCACATTGGCATGGTATATTCTCCTGGCATTTCGTGGTCCACTGAACGCGTTTTTGCTTTCCACCGGCATCATCGACCAGCCCGTGCGCTGGTATGGTGATCCGGGTGTGCTTGCGGGCATGGTCTATGCCTATATCCTTTTCATGCTCTTCCCGATCTACAACTCGATAGAGAGCCTCGAGAAGTCGCAGATCGAAGCGGCGCGCGATCTCGGCGCCTCGACCGCCCGCATCCACGCCCGCGTCGTCGTTCCGCATGCCAAAGCCGGCATTGCCACCGGTTGCGTTTTCACCTTCATGCTGGCTGCCGGCTCCTATGTCGCTCCGGCACTGCTCGGCGCGCCGGGTAGCCGCTGGTTCACGCAGATCATCTACAACTGGTTCTTCGAAGGCGGCGATTGGAACCGCGGCGCGGCCTACGCGCTCGTCCTGCTCGTGCTCTGCCTCTGCGCCGTGTTCCTGGCGCTTAAAGTCGCCCGCGTGGACCTCACGGAGGTGGCGAAATGAGCAACGGGGCTGCTTTCGGTCGCTGGATTTTTCGTGCCTACATGGCGGCCTTCTTCCTGTATCTGTTCGCTCCCCTGGCCATCATGGGAGCAGCCACCTTCAACACGAGCCGCTTCCCCACAGTTACACCCTGGCAGGGAACGACCTTGCAATGGTTTTCCGAGCTCTTTGGCGACCGCAACATGTGGGCGGCACTAGGCTCCTCCGCGCTGATCGGCGTTATCGTCGTGGCCGTCTCCCTGCCGATTGGTACGGCGGCGGCCTTACTCCTGACCAGCCTGCATGCGCGCGCCAAAAGCTTTCTTTATGGCCTCATGGTCTCGCCACTGCTGATGCCCGGCGTTGTCATCGGCATAGCCACGCTCGTTCTCTGGCGCCAGCTCGGTATCGGCGGAGGCATGTTCCTGATCGTCGTGGCACAATCAAGCTATATAATATGCTACGTGATGCTTATGGTGAGCGCGCGCCTGCAGCGTTTCGATCGAGCGCAGGAAGAGGCAGCACTCGGTCTGGGCGCATCCAAGTTCATGGTCTTTCGCCGCGTACTTCTGCCTTTCCTGAAACCGGCCCTTTGGGGCGCGGCTCTCCTGGCACTTTTGCAATCCGTCGAAAACTATAATACGACGCTCTTCGTACGCGGTTTCGAAACGCCGCTGACGATCTACCTCGCCACCAAAGTGCGCACTGGCCTTACGCCAAGCGTGAACGCGCTGGCCCTGATCATGATCCTGGTTACGATTAGCTGCGCCGTGGCCTTCGAGATCGCCCGCCGTCACCGGGAGCGGCAAGGGTCGGCTTGAACATGACTACGTACGGGTAGCTTTTTTCTTCCGATAACCCGCTCTCGTCATAGCGGTTTCCTACCTTCCGCAAGTTCTTCCTGCTTCTCGTCGGTGTGGTCTTCCTTGCTCACTGGATCGCCGAAGTCACCGGCCTGCTCGAAGCGGTCTCGATGGAGCGCTGCGCGCGCAAGCAGCATGAGTGTGATCGGCGTCGTTATCGTCACGAAAATCCCAATCAGGATTTCATGCAGAACGAAGCGGCCACCAAGAACGGAAAAAAACAGGATGGAAGCGAGCATGATAGCCGCCGTGCCCCAGCTGGTGGTTAGTGTTGGCGCGTGCAAGCGTTCGTAGAAGGACGTGAACCGGACGAGACCGATCGCACCTATCAGGGCGAGCCCGGAACCCAATATGAGGAAGGCTGCAATGAAAATTGCTGCCCAGAGCGGCAGGTTGGCGGCATCTTCCATCATTCGATCACCTCGCCGCGCATTAGAAATTTGGCGAGCGAGACAGTAGCCACGAAACCCAGCATGCCAATGACCAGCGCGGCCTCGAAATAGACGATCCGGCCTGAACCGATCCCGAAAGTAATGAGGAGCAGCATCGCGTTCACATAAAGATTATCGAGCGCCAGAATGCGATCTTGTGCACGCGGTCCCGTGAAGATGCGCGCTGCGACGATCGCCATGGCAATCGCCAGCATGATCTGCGCAGCCGCAAGGGCGATGCTGACGACGGTTGCGCTCATCATGCGAAAATCTCCAGCAACAATTTCTCGTAGCGGTTCTTCACCAGGTCGCGCCAATCATCCTCGTTGACCAGATCCAGCACATGAATGAGGACCGAACGCTTGCGCCGATCATATTCAAGCCAGGCAGATCCAGGCGTAGCGGTCAAGATGATGGCCAGGATAGCAAGAATTGTTGGGCTATCGCTTTCCAGGGGCAGATCTATGAAGCCCGAGCGGCGCCCCCTGCGGGACGGCCGCAATGCGATAGTGCAAACTGCAACATTCGAGCGAATAATATCAACCACTACGATCAGGATAAATTTCGGCAGTAAGTACCATTTGCGCAACCTGAGCGTTTCCGGGTGCAAGGCCGCCATGGCCCAGGACGCCGCGGTTGCGACGATGGCTCCCAAGATGAAGCTGCCGAGCGAAAAATGCGTCAGCAGCATCCACAGGATGATCAGACCAATGGTGAGAAACGGATAAGGGAACATCTCACTCGTCTCCCTGATCTACCTGACGTTGCCGCCAGGACGGAATGGGCGCGGATTTTTCCGCTGCTTTGATATAAGCGCGCGGATCGACGACAGATTGTACCGTCGTTTCCACGAAAGACAGCACTGCGCCCGCCTTGACAGTGAGCATGACGAGCAGGACAAGAATGCTGAGAACGGGGACGATCTCGATCACCATGACGCGCGGAACGGTCTGCTCGATGGAGCTCCAGAAGGTGCGTATACCCGCCCGCGTCATCGCAATCAGCGTTGCCAGACCGCCGAAAAGTATGAGTACGACCACGGCAACTTCGGAAATGCTGGGAGAGGCGGCAGCGCCAGCTCCGAGCATTGCGGTCAGCATGGCAAACTTCGCGATAAAACCGGAGAATGGCGGCAGACCCGCCAAAAGGATAGCACAGGCGGCAAAGCAGATGCCAAGGATCGCCAAGGTTCCCGGCATGGTGACGCCCTCGGCCTCTTCCGGGATATCGTCGTCGGCGTCGCCATAAGCCTCCATTGTGACGGCAAGAACCGACGCTGCGGCATCCTGCCCGCGCTCGACCAGTTCGACGAGCATGAAGAAGGCGGCAAGTGTAAGCGTGGAGCTGACAAGATAGAGAAGCGCCCCGGAGATAGCGGCGGTATTTTCCAGTCCGATGACGGCAAGAAGCGTGCCTGAAGACACCAGCACAGAATAGGCAGCAATGCGCGGCAGCGCCTGCGAGGCCAGCACCCCTATTATACCGAATGCGAGCGTTGCCAGCCCGCCGTAAAACAGGATCGATGCGCTGAAGGCCTCCGATGCTCCGTCGGGGAAAAGCAGCATGGTGAGGCGCAGGATGATGTAAATGCCCACCTTGCTCATCAAGGTGAAGATCGCCGCGACGGGTGCTGCCGCCACGCTATAGGCCCCTGGCAGCCAGAAGCAGAGCGGCCACATGCCGGCTTTCACCAGGAACGCAACGCCGAGAATGGCAGCTCCGGCCTCGAACAGCATGCGGCGATCAGATTCCATATCCGGAATGCGGTCCGCCACATCGGCCATATTGAGCGAACCAGTGGTTCCGTAGATCAGACTGACGCCGATAAGAAAAAGTAGCGCAGCGGCAAGGTTAATGGCGATATAATGCAAGCTCGCCTTGACGCGCCGTGGCCCCGAGCCGTGCAAGAGCAGACCGTAGGACGCGGCCAGCATCACTTCGAAGAACACGAAGAGATTGAAAAGATCGCCCGTCAGAAATGCTCCGTTCAGCCCCATCAGCAGGAACTGAAAGAGGCTGTGAAAATGAGCGCCGGCAGCGTGCCAACGCGCGAAGGAGAAGATCAGCACCGGCATCGCCACCACCGCCGTCAGCATCAGCATGAGTGCCGACAAGCGATCCAGCACCAGTGTGATGCCAAAGGGTATCGGCCAATTGCCGAGCAGATAAACCCCATTGAAATCGGCGCCGCCAGCAGCAAGGCCGAGAAGGAGAACCGCCAAAAACGCTAAAAGAACGGTGCTGGCAAGGCTGATAATGGCCTTCAGCGTTCTGTTACGATCTGCAATGAAGACAAGCGTCGCACCCGTGATGAGCGGCAGCAGGATGGGCAGTATGACGAGATGCTGCGACCAATGGATCATCGTGGGTCATCCTTCCCATCGACGTGGTCGCTACCGGTGAGGCCGCGCGAGGCAAGCAGAACAACGAGGAAGAGCGCTGTGGTGGCGAAGCCTATGACGATGGCCGTCAGGACCAGCGCCTGCGGCACGGGATCGGCCAATGTGTTGACGTCGACACCCTCTCCCAGGAGCGGCGGCTGGTTGGTCCGTACCCCGCCAACACCGAAGATGAAGAGATTGACGGCATAAGATAGCAGAGCCAGCCCGACGATGACCTGATATGTGCGCGGACGAAGGATGAGCCACACGCCGCACGCCGTCATAACGCCAACTGCGATCGAAAGAACAAGCTCCATCAGGCGGCCTCCTCTTTCGTTTCTTCCAGCTGCGCACGCAGGCGGTTGATACGGATGGATTGGTGCGCCAGTGCGACCAGGATGAGCACGGTCGAACCCACAACCAGCAGGAATACTCCAAGATCAAAGATCAGCGCGCTGGCGGCGGGAACGTCACCGATGAGCGGGATTTCAACATAACGTGTGTGCGAGGTCAGAAACGGATAACCGAACACCCAGGAACCGACGCCTCCTGCCGTGGCCACCAGAAGTCCTGCCCCCATCCAGTGCAGGGGCAAGATACGGATCCGTTCCTCCGCCCAGCGCGTGCCGCCGGCCAGATATTGCAGCAGAAATGCTATCGACATGGTGAGCCCCGCGGCAAAGCCGCCACCCGGCATGTCGTGGCCGCGGGTGAAGAAGTAGACTGCAAGCGTGATGATGACCGGGAACATCCACTGCATGATCACCGACGGTACCGTTAAATAGTCCCGTACCGTGTCACCAAGGTCTCGGTCCGGCTGTTCTTCATCGTACCGACGTTGCGCCTTTTGCTGCATGGTCGGACCTATACTGTCTGCTGCCGGACGGAACCGGCGCAGGAGCGCAAAGACCGTCAGCGCCACGATACCGAGCACGGCGATTTCGCCCAGCGTATCGAACCCGCGGAAATCGACCAGGATGACATTGACTACGTTTGTGCCGCCGCCCTGGCTATAGGCATTTTGCAGAAAGAAATTGGCGATGGCATCCGGAACGCGCATCGTCATGACAGCATAGGCTACGAAGGCCATGCCGACTCCACAGGCGGTCGCCAGGAGAAAGTCCCGGAAGCGACGGAAGCGGGCGCGCAAGGTCAACGTGTCCTTCGCCTCCTCCGAACGTTTCGGCAGCCAGCGCAGACCGAGCAGGATCAGAACCGTAGTGACGATTTCTACGAGCAGCTGCGTGATCGCAAGATCGGGAGCAGATAGCCATACGAAGGTTACGCAGACGATTAGACCCGTTCCGCCCAGCATGACGAGGGCAGCCAGACGATGATATTTCGCCAGATAGGCCGTGCCCATGGCGAGTCCGGCCCCGATCAGCCACATGCCTGCAAAAGGTAGATCGAGATTGGAGGGCGGGATCATACGCGACTGGAAGCCCAGGAGATAGAGCGGCACGACGCCGGCCAGAAAGCCCGCAAAAACGACGAGGCGCAGTTGCGGCTGGAGATTGCGCGTACCGAAGAAGCTTTCGAGCGCACGCGCCCAGCGCCAGGAGACGGTTACCAGAATGCGCTCGAAAATCCGTTGCCCGCGGAGATGACGGAACCAGGGGGGACCGTCATCGCAACGTGCGAAATAATTCCGGAAGACGATATAGATCAACACGCCTGCGGCGAGCGCCATCACACTCATCAGAAGTGGAATATTGAAACCGTGCCAGATGGAAAGGCTGTAATAGGGCATCTGCTCGCCAAGCACGCTGAACGACGCATGATAGAGAACCGGGCCGATCGCGAAATTTGGAACGATACCTATTACCAGACAGGCGACAACCAGCGTCTCGATCGGGAAACGCATCCAGCGAGGCGGCTCATGGGGGGCCGCGATCGGGAGATCAACCGGTTTCGGGCCGAAGAAGACCGTGTGTATGAAACGCAGCGAGTAGGCGACGCTGAAGATGGAGGCCAGCACGGCGAAGTAGGGAAGTGAGACATCGAGCCAGGAGTCGGCATGCGTCTCGACAGCCTCGGCAAAGAACATTTCCTTCGACAGGAAGCCGTTGAGCAGCGGCACGCCCGCCATGGCGGCGCTGGCGATCATCGCAAATCGTCCGGTAATCGGCAGATATTGCAGCAGCCCGCTCAAGCGACGCATGTCGCGCGTCCCGGTCTCGTGGTCAATGATACCCGCCGCCATGAAGAGCGACGCCTTGAAGATCGCGTGGTTGAGCATGTGGAAGATCGCCGCCACCGTTGCGAGCGGACTCCCCAGGCTGAGCAGCGTTGTGATGAGGCCCAGATGACTGATAGTCGAGTAAGCCAGCAGGCCTTTCAGGTCTTGCTGGAACATGGCGAAATAGGCGCCCAACACCAGTGTCGACAATCCCGCTATACCGACAATGAGGAACCACTCATAGGTGCCCGAAAGCGCCGGGGACAGGCGCACGAGCAGAAAAACCCCTGCCTTCACCATGGTGGCCGAGTGCAGATAGGCCGAGACGGGCGTCGGTGCCGCCATGGCATTCGGGAGCCAGAAATGAAACGGAAATTGGGCGCTTTTCGTGAAGGCACCGATTAGCACTGAAATGAGCGCGGGCAGATAGAGCGGGTGAGCGCGGATCGCGTCGCCAGATGCAAGAATCGTATCGAGATCATAGCTGCCAGCGATGTGACCGAGAATTAACAATCCAGCCAGCAAACAGAACCCGCCGGTCGCGGTTACGGTCAGCGCCATGCGCGCGCCGTCGCGAGCCGCAGGATTATGGTGCCAGTAACTGATGAGCAGGAAGGACGAGATGCTCGTCAGCTCCCAGAAGATCGCCAGAAGGATGACATTGCCCGAGATGACAATACCCAGCATCGATCCCATAAAGGCAAGCAGGAATGAGAAGAAACGCGGAATCGGGTCATCGTCTGACATGTAATAACGCGCGTAAAGCACCACGAGCAGCCCGATGATGCCAACCAACATGGCAAACATCCAGGCAAAACCATCCATGCGCAGCGTCAGATTCAGGCCAAGCTGCGGCAGCCACTCAATGTCATAGCGAATGACGCCGCCATTCGCTATGGCCGGATAAAGATACGCGGTTGCGATGCTGATCACGGCGGCAACAACCGCCGCAATCGAGACTGGCAGGAACCTTGAATTGGTACGGAGCGTACACGCGACGAGAATGCTTCCCAAGAAGGGAAGTATCATGAGGAACAGGAGGATGGGGGCCGGTTGTGCAGTTATCCCAAGCGTGTGTTTCCTTCCTGTTTAGATTTCGCAGGCTTGCAAGCCTGCTTTTTCATGTTCTCCAGAGCCCAGATGCACAGGACGCCACGAGGCGAATGAACGATGGACGCTCGCGATTTTTTGCCCGACGCTGTGGAATGGTTCTTATTCTTCAATAGGATGAGAGAAGAGCGGTCAAGATGCCGGGTTGAAGAAAACACCATAAGACGGCATTCGTCTCACTAACGCTATCGTGAACGCTTCATGGGGAATTATGTTGCAACGGCTCTTCACCAGTGAAGACGCCTCAAGAAAAGGGCCCGCCGCTGGCGAGCCCTTTTCACATTTCCTGCTGTCACGCGGTTCAATGAACGGCTTCGCGCGCGCCGGCAACATCGGCAGGCGTTACGGCAGGTGCCTCGTTGCCCCAGGCAGTGCGCAGGAAGGTCGCAAGTTCCGCCACTTCCTCATCCGACAGACGCTCTGCATAGCCCTGCATGCGCAGCTTCATCGGTCGCTGTTCGGTAGAGGGCAGTTCCGCTCCGTGCAGGATTACTGATACCAATCCTTTTGGCGATGCTGCCGTTACCAGCGAGTTGCCTGCCAACTCTGGGAATATCTCGGCTGCGCCCTTGCCGGTTACGAAGTGGCAGGCGGCGCAATTGTCGAGATAAAGACGCGGACCAATCGGCAGATCGGCCTTGGCCTCGGTCAACATTTTTTCCGTCTCTGTAGGCTGGACCTGAGCGGGCTGCTGGACAGGAGCATTACCCTCGCCGCCACTGATCGTCTTTAGATAGGTGGCAATTGCCATATTATCGTCAGGCGTCATGTATTGCAGAGAGTCGCGGATGACGAGCATCATTTCTCCGGTTGCACTCGTATGAGCGTTACGCGCGGTGGAGAGATAGAGAGCCATTTGCTCGCTGGTCCAGCTCTGCGAAGCACTGTCTGGGCCACGAAGGTCGGGCGCGGTATAGCCGTCAATATCGCCGCCAGTCAGGAACTTGTCGCTCGACTCGTCGATTCCGTCCTGCCCCATGAACAGATTGCGCGGGCTATGGCAGGCGGCGCAGTGACCGGCACCCTGCACGAGGTAGGCACCGCGATTATACACTTCGCTCTGGCCCTCGACGGGCGTGAAACCCGCATCGCCGTTGAGCGCCAGCCAGTTCCACGCACGCAGGCCAAAACGCATGTTGAACGGGAAGGAAAGCGTCGTTTCCTCAACCTTGTTGGAGACGGGCTCCACCTGATTCATGAAGTAGTCGTAGAGTGCCACGACATCTTCTTCAGTCATCTTGCGATAGTTTTCATACGGCATTGCCGGGTAGAGATGCGCGCCATCCTTGCGGATGCCGTCATAGAGCGACGCACGGAAGTCATCGAGCGTATAGTCGCCGATGCCGGTTTCCTTGTCCGGGGTGATGTTGGTGGTCCAGATCGTGCCCATGGGACTTGCGATCGCGCGACCGCCGGCAAAAGGCTTTCCGCCTTCCGCCGTATGGCAGGCCATGCAATCGCCGGCACGCATCACATATTCGCCTGCACCTTCCGCCGGCTTGAAGTCGGCAGCAAGTTGCTTGGTAGCAGGTGTCTTCTGCACTGGCACAAAGATGAAAGCAGCGAGCGCGACCAAGCCGAGAATGACGAGACCGAAGAGAACCTTGAAGATCTTTTTCATCGCCTCTCTCCTTAAACCAGCGGACGCGGATTACGCAGGTAATCCGTGCGGATCGTATGCGCTGCCCAATAGGCCAGACCGCCGACCATGCCGGTCGGGTTGTACTGCGTATTCTGCGGGAAAGCGCCGGAGCCCATCACGAAGATATTGTGCTTGTCCCACGCCTGCAGATAGCGATTGACCGCCGATGTACGGGGGTTCTCGCCCATGACAGAGCCGCCGACATTATGCGTCGTCTGGTACGGGCGCACGTCATATACCGAACCCTGGCCCTTGAAGCCCGCCTGCATCACATCCGGGTTTAATGCCTTGGCGATTGGTTCCATCTTGGCCTTCATGAACTCGTTCATCCGCAAGTCATTCGGATGCCAGTTGAAGGTCATGCGCATCAACGGTCGACCAAGACGATCCGTATAGGTGGGATCGAGGTCGAGATAATTGTTGCGATATGACATATGCGAGCCGTGCGAACCGATCGACATGGCGTGGCCATACCATTCGCCGACGGCCTTCTTCCAATCCGAACCCCAGGTCGGAGTGCCCGATGGCAGCGGCATGGAGCGGATCGGCTGACCATTGGTCTGTCCCGAACGCCAATAGGCGCCACCGATGAAACCTTCCCGTCCGAAGTCGTTCTGATTCATACCGTAGTCATCGACCGACATGCCATTTGCGCCCGTGCCGATGAACGGATTGAAGACTTCATCCTTGAAGAACAGGGTAAAGCCGCCATTCATCTGATACGCATAGTTGCGGCCCGTAACGCCCTCACCCGTATTCGGGTCGTATGGCTGGCCGATGCCCGAAAGCAGCATCAAATGCACATTATGCAGCTGATAGGCTGCGAGGATGACCAGATCAGCGGGCTGGAAGACTTCTTCTTGCGCATTCTCATCGAAATAGGTGACGCCGGTTGCGGTTTTGCCATCGGGCGCCATTTCGACGCGCAATACATCTGCACCGGTGCGATATTCGAAGTTCGGCTTGCGGCGCAATGCATCGAGAATGGCGGTCTGGGGCGAGGATTTGGAATATTGATAGCAGCCGTACCGTTCACAAAAACCGCAGTGATTGCACGGCCCCATCTGCATGCCATATTCATTGACATACGCAGTTGATGCGATGCCGCCCGGGCTCGGGAACGGGTGCAAGCCTGCGCCCTTCGCAGCTTCGGCGAATTTTGCGCCGTCCCAGGTCGTTGGCATGGGAGGCATTGGATACTCTTCCGAGCGCCATCCCTCAAACGGATTGCCACCTTCCACGATCTGGCCCTTGATATTGCCGGCCTTGCCGGAAATGCCGGCGACGCGTTCGAAACGGGTGAAAAACGGCTCCAGCTCGTCATAGGTGAGCGGGTAATCCTGAATCTGCATGTCTTCAGGAATGATTTCCGCACCCCAACGCTCTTCGACGTAAGAACGCAGGCGAAATTCGACTTCCTGCGGACGCCAGTTCAGGCCGTTCCAGTGCGTACCAGCACCCCCGACGCCAATTCCCGGCAAGAAGGAGCCGAGGCTGCGATAGGGAAGCGCGGTTTCATTGAGATCACGACGGATGGTCAGCGTAGAGTTGCGCGGCTTCTGCATCATGCCGAGACGAACGCCGTATTTCAGCTCGTCGATCATCTGCGGATATTTAAAGTTAGGCACCGTGTCCTGGTCGTGGCCGCGCTCGAGCGCGACGATTTCGACGCCCTCATTCGACAGTTCCATACCAAGGATGGCACCTGTCCAGCCGAGGCCGACGATGACCACGTCTTTTTTCTTTTCTGTGCGTGCCATGGTTTATGCTCTCTCGCCGGAAATGGAAACTGGACCGAGCGGATAAGGCACATTGTGCTGGTCGACCCACTCCTTGTAGCTGGCGCGCGCACCGGGGAAACCGATATACTGCCAGGCAACCATGCCGTGATTGCCGCCATACATCGGGTCGGCGAAATAGCCTTCCTTCGTGTTCTGGAGCAGGATGGTAAAGAAATCACGCAATTCCGGCACCAAGCCGACTTCACCCTTTTGCAGGGAAACGAGCGCCTGATCCTGTTGGGCCGCATCCAGCTCGGCAAAAATCTTGCCATGCGTCTGCTGGCACCACTGATTGAATACAGGAATCGCCTGCTGATAGATTTCCAGCGGAGTCAAAGGCGTCTGCCATCCACGCAACGGGCTGGCCGCCGCATCATGCGGGCCTTCCATGTACCAATCTGCGGCAGCACCGAAGCCACCGCCAAGTTCCTTGTCGATAAAGACCGGAACGCGCGCCTCGATTGCACCTGGACCCTCGCCGTCAGAGGGAATCAGCCTGGCAGCGGCTGCCATGACAAAGGCCCATTCTTCGGCGTTAAGAGTTTCAGGCTTGTATTGATCGAGCGGAACGGGTTGGGAATTTGTCTGCGCTACAGCGGGAACCGCAACGCTCGTAACTGCAGCCGCCGCGGCCGTGCCTTTCAAGAAGGAACGGCGGGACGGTGAGCCCGGAAGGTCTTTCATTTTTTGCTCCTTTGCCGCGGTTGAGAGGAACCGCGCGGATGTGGCGACGTGCTCATCCGTATTTCAGCGAGTGGCTATATCCCTGACTTAGCGGAAGGTGCGGCATTTCGACAAGGCCAAAATGCCGCATAGAAAGCAAAAATTTTTGTGGAGCGTAATTGTCAGAATTAATGTTGCGGACTGCTTAAATTTTCGCAATGCGCTTTCAACATAAAAAGCTTAACCGGATGACTATTAAGCTTCGCTCATTATAAGCTCAGTTACAAAGCGGATGACCAGGCCGTCTTCACAACTTGCCCAGGCACTTGTCCGGGCTTCAGCCTACATCGCTGTGCTTAGCCGATGAAATGCCCGCTGATACCACTTGGCTTTGGGCGGCAAGTCAAAAACCGGATACTGTTTGCAATTTCATAGCCTACGGTCCCCGAATATTCTCGACGAGACATGCCGTGTCGAACCTGGCGAACCATTCAGCTGCCATCGTGCCTGTCGTGCGTGAATATGTCCGCCTTGGCTTATACCCGCCGCAGAAGCTGCGGCGGGTATAAAACTGTCAGTCGGTCTTTGCCGCTTGAACTGTTGTGTAGCTGTTAATCAGGTTGCGATAGTCCGGGATATGGTTGGAGAACAATGTTCCCAATCCTTCAACGTCGTTACGCCAGTCGCGATGCAGCTCGGCAGCAACCCCAAACCAGGTCATAAGGTGCGCTCCCGCAGCCGACATGCGTTCCCACGCGGAGTGGCGGGTGACTTCGTTAAACGTGCCAGATGCATCGGTAACGACAAACACCTCGTAACCTTCGGCTATCGCCGAGAGCGCGGGGAAAGCGACGCAAACCTCCGTCACGACGCCCGCAATGATCAGCTGTTTCCTACCGGTAGCCTTGACCGCTTTAACGAAGTCCTCATTGTCCCAGGCGTTGATCTGCCCAGGGCGGGGAATAAAGGGAGACTCTGGAAATATCTCCTTCAGTTCCGGTAAAAGCGGCCCGTTGGGGCCATCTTCGAAACTCGTGGTCAAGATCGTCGGCAGGTCGAAATACTTTGAGAGATCGGCAAGCGCCAGAACGTTATTCTTGAATTTGTCAGGGTCAATATCGCGCACGAGCGAAAGCAGACCAGCCTGATGATCAACTAGCAGAACAGCGGCATTTTCCTTGTCCAAGCGAACATATGGTGTGGTCATCATCGTCTCCTTCAGGGTGCCCGCAGGTGGCGAGGGGCGCATGCCAGCACGAATTTGCGCGGGCGGTGGAAGCATACTGCCTGGCACGCGATAGGGTGAGGTGATGGGCGCTGAGCACATCCGCCACCGGATAAACCGGCGGCGGCAGACTCAATCGAGCGGCTTCAGATTGGCCTCGATAAATTGCCGACGACCTTCCAGGAAAGGTGGCAAAGAAAGCTCCTCGCCCAGACTTTCCAGAGGTTCGTCAGTTGTGAATCCGGGGCCATCCGTCGCTATCTCGAAAAGATTTCCAGCCGGCTCGCGGAAGTAGAGCGACCGGAAATAGTAACGCTCGACTTCACCGGAACTTGGAACGCGGTACTCTGAAAGGCGATCTGCCCAAGCACGAATTGCCTGCACATCCGTTGTACGAAACGCTACATGATGAACGGCACCTGCACCCTGACGCGCCATTGGGAGAGCCGGCTGCACGGCGACATGAAGCTCTGCCGCAGGCCCGCCCTCGCCCATACCGTAAACATGCACCTCACCTTCCCCGTCAGGCGAGGCGTACTGGCGCTCTTCCTTCATGTTGAGAACATCGGTCAGCAACGCTTGGGTCTTCTCCAATCTCGGCACTGAGATGGTGATGGGGCCGAGGCCACGTATCTGGAACTCAGATGGCACCGGGCTGCGGTTCCACGGATGTGCGACACCTGCGCCACCGTCGTCGACAAGTCGAAACCGCTGGCCTTCCGCATCCTCGAAATCGATGGCGGCACGACCGTCGATCACCCTGATCGGCTCGGCGAAAACACCTGTGTCTTTAAACCGTGCGGCCCAATAGTTGAGGCTGTTCTCGCCGGAGACACGCAGCCCGGTACGGCTGATCGACGTTGCTCCTCGCCGTTCGCGCTCGACGGGCCAGTCAAAGAAGGTAACGTCTGTGCCCGGCGTTCCTTCGCCGTCCGCATAGAAAAGATGGTAGGCGCTTGTATCATCCTGATTGACGGTCTTCTTGACCAGGCGCAGGCCCAGCACATCGGTATAGAAGCGCTTGTTGGCCGAGGCGTCGGCAGTGATCGCTGTCAGATGATGGATACCGGTCAATTGCATGCTGGCCACTCCTTTTTGCTATTGAGTCCAATATGCTCCTCGATAGCAATCGCGGGGAGCCTTCATTCGAAAGACCCGGCGTTCGTGATTCACGAACGAAATCGATGTTGTTGCCACCGGGAGTGCGATAAGATCATCGCATGAGATGGACGATCGAAGAAGTCAGGACGTTTCTGGACGTCATGGACGCCGGAACGGTTTCCGGTGCGGCGGCGCGCGCAAATCTATCTAAGTCGGTTGTCAGCAAGCGGATATCTGATCTTGAGGCGTCATTAGGAACAGCCTTATTTCAGCGTCATGCTGGCCGTATCATCCCGACGGAAAGTGCGCAGGAGCTGGCACTGCGCCTGCGTCCGGCACTAGCCGAGATGACCAATGCAGTCGAAAGCGCGGCGTGGGGAATGACGGGGTTACGCGGATCTCTCGCGATCTCCGCACCGATGAGCTTCGGGACCACCCACCTAAGCCCTGTAATTGCAGATTTCGCGCGGCAACATCCGGAACTCGAGATCATTCTCGATTACGACGACCGCATCATTGATCTGGTGCGGGGACGTTTCGACCTGGCAATCCGCGTGGGACAGTTGCGGGACTCTCATCTGATCGCGCGCAAGCTTTGCGAAGATCCTCGTGTGGTTGTCGCTAGCCCTGATTATATTAATCGGCGCGGGCGCCCCGAAACCCTTGAGGAGCTTACGGATCACCCCTGCACAGGGTACATGAATGTTCAGTCGACGAACGTCTGGCAATTCGTCGGAGCGGACGGCAACGTGATCGGGCTCCCTATGACAAGTCGGATAATTGCAAATAATGGCGAAACCATCAGAGACATGGCAATAGCCGGTTTGGGCGTTGCGTTGTTGCCAATGTTCATTGCTCACGATGCGCTCAAAGCGGGGCATCTGGTTAGGATTGCAGAAAGCCTGACGCCGACACCTTTGCCGATTTCTGCCGTCTGGCCACCCGTCAAGCCCATGCCGCTGAAGCTACGAGCGATCGTAGATCATCTCACGCAGGTTTTCCACCGGCAGCCGTACTGGATTGCTCCCTCCCCATAGCTAGCTAGCCACATGAGTTCGGGACTGTGTTAGACCGGCAGCGGAATGAATTCGTCATTATCATCTGGAGGGAGGCTGAACCTCCCCTCACCCCAGCGCGCCGCACGCCATTCTTCCTTGGCCGCCTCTATTCTGTCCCGGGAGGACGCCACAAAATTCCACCAGATATAGCGCGGGCCGTTGAGAGTCGCGCCTCCCAGCGCCATCAAACGCGCCCCCTGTAAGCCGGCCATTACGGTAATCTTGTCGCCGGGTCGAAACACCATCATTCGACCAGCTTCGAAAACCTGACCGGCAACACTGATCGCGCCCTCCGTGATATAGATGCCTCGATCTTCGTGATCATCAGGCAGGGGAAAGCGGGCACCGGGCGCGAGCGCAACGTCCAGATAGAAAGTTTCCGAATAGAGTGTCGCGGGGGCCTGTTCCCCATAGGCACTCCCCAGAATCAGTCTTGCGTCGATGCCCTCGGCCTCGATTTGGGGCAAAGTCTCCTTGCCGTGGTGCTCGAAGATCGGATCCATGTCCTCCCGGTCCTCGGGAAGAGCTATCCAGGTCTGTATGCCATACAGGCTGTGCGGACCGTGGCGTGCCGTGGCGCTGGTACGCTCCGAATGAGACACACCTTTTCCAGCTACCATCCAATTCACTGCGCCAGGCAGGATCACCTGATCGCTGCCTATACTGTCGCGATGGTGGAAATCACCTCGGTAGAGATATGTGACCGTACCAAGCCCGATGTGCGGATGGGGACGTATATCTATACCCTGCCCCGTCAAAAACTCCGCGGGACCTGCCTGATCGAAGAAGATGAAGGGCCCAACCATCTGCCGCTTCGGCGCGGGAAGAGCTCGCATCACTTGGAATGAACCTATGTCACGGGCTCGTGGAATAATAAGCGTTTCGATTGATTCCACTCCAACCTCATCTGGACAACCAGGCTCGAAAGAAGGGTTCCAACTCATCTTCTCACTCCACGGGTGATGCATTTCTGGCAACGATACTCCTTAAACTGAGGCGATCAAATGGCTTTGTCTATTCTCGTGACAGCATCACATCTGACACGGAGCGCGGCCTTGTGTCAGAGGCGACACAACGCAGCGCCCGTTTCCAGACGTTTGTCATTGACGCTCTCTGACACTGGTCAAGCGCACCGACTCAATTCTCGCCAATCTGGAGCGGACCTAGATTGGAGCGGCAGCAATAGGCTCACATCTCTGGAATTTGTCGCAGGAATCTGTTCAACCGTTCTTGTTGAGCCATTGTCAGCGGCCACGCGGAAGGGGGACGGGTCGGACCGCAGTTTTGTCCAATGGCCTGAAGCGCTGCCTTCACGCCAGTCACGTTGGTGCCGTTGAGTTCCTCTGCCCTGACCGCCTCGAAGTCACTCATCCTTGCTATCAAGGCATTTGCGCCTGCGTAATCTCCTGCGGCAAGAGCTGCATGGATTGCGACCGAATGCTCCGGCCAAATATTGACGAGGCCGGACGTAAATCCCCGCGCGCCCACTGCGTAAAGGGGCGGAGCCCAAACCTCAGCCAGTCCACCTACCCATACGATCGAGGGATCGCAGGCGGCGATGGCGTCCGCCAATTTCAGCGGGTTGGGCGTTGCCCATTTCACCCCCTTCACACCTTCGACGGCGCAAAGTTCGGCAATGGCCTTGGTGCCGATCGTATCATTGCGCAGATAGAGCATCATGGGCAGTCCGGCTGCGTCAGACACGGCCTTAAGATAATCGACTGTGCCCCGGGGGGAAACGAATGGATCCGGGGGCTGATGAACCATCAACGCCGTAGCGCCTGCCTTGGCGGAAGCTTCCGCAAGACGGCAGGCGTCCCGAATACCTCGACCGACACCCGCCAGGACCGGTGCACGGCCATCCACCATGGCGACCACTTCCCGTACCATTGTGCAGGCCTCGTCGGTCGTCAGGGCATAGAATTCACCCGTATTGCCGTTCACCACAGGCATGTGCATGCCAGCGCCGAGGGCCCGGTCGATGATCGGCGCGAGTTTTTGCGGTGCGATGTCGCCCGCATCGTCATAGGGCGTTACAAGAATTCCGGAAATGCCCTCGAGGGCTTGGTCAAGAGTGAGTGTCATGAAAAATCCTCAATAGATATCGGGTTCTCCGGCAGCGCGGCCAAAGCTGCGCTCCAGAAAGTCAAAGTCACAGCCCTTGTCAGCCTGGGTAACGTGCTTGGAGAACATCCACCCCCATCCGCGCTCGAAATGCGGAGCGGGCGGGACCCAGGCTTCGCGCCGGCGGGCGATTTCCGCCTCTTCCACAAGCATGTCCAGCCTGCGATTTGGCAGATCGAGGCGTACAATGTCGCCGGTCTTCAGCAGGGCCAACGGTCCGCCCACGAAGCCTTCCGGCGCAACATGCAGTACGCATGCGCCATAGGAGGTCCCCGACATCCGCGCGTCCGAGATGCGCAGCATGTCGCGATGCCCTTGTTTGATCAGGGCTTTCGGAATGGGGAGCATGCCCCATTCAGGCATTCCGGGACCACCCTGAGGCCCGGCATTGCGGAGCACCAAAACATGGTCCGGCGTCACGGCCAAGTTTTCGTCCTCAACGGCCTTCTTCATTTCAGCATAGCTGTCATAAACAAGAGCCGGGCCCTGATGGACATGGAACTTAGGATCACAGGCTGCCGGCTTGATCACCGCGCCGTCCGGACACAGATTACCGCGCAGCACCGCGAGCGAACCTTCTGCATAGACAGGGTTCGATAGCGGGCGAATGACATCGTCATTATAAACCTCGGCTCCCTCCAGGCATTCGCCCAGCGTCTTGCCGGTCACCGTCAGGCACGACGTATCGAGACGCGCGTCGATCTGCTTCATCAGGGCACGCAGACCGCCTGCGTAGAAGAAGTCCTCCATGAGATAGTCCTTGCCCGAAGGGCGGACATTGGCAATCAGCGGAGTGGTGCGACCGAGCTCGTCCAGCATGTCGAGATCCAGCGCGACACCGGCGCGGCGCGCAATCGCGATCAGATGGACGACCGCATTGGTGGAGCATCCCGTGGCCATGGCAACGATGGCGGCATTGTGTACCGCGGAGGCTGTGACGATCTTGTCGGGCGTTAAACCCTCCCATGCCATATCAACGACACGACGACCGCAATCGGCGGACATTCGCTGATGACCGGAGTCCACGGCCGGAATGGAAGAGGCGCCGGGCAGTGTCAGCCCCATTGCTTCGGCAATGGCGGTCATGGTCGAGGCGGTGCCCATGGTCATACAGACGCCTGCCGATCGCGCAATGCCACCCTGAATACCAAGCCATTCTGCATCGGAAATATTGCCGGCACGTCGCTCGTCCCAGTATTTCCAGGCATCCGAACCGGATCCCAGCACCTTGCCCGCATAATGTCCACGCAGCATGGGACCAGCCGGCAGATAGATGAATGGTACGCCAGCGCTTAAGGCACCCATCACCAGACCTGGAGTGGTCTTGTCACAACCACCCATCAGCACCACTCCGTCGAAGGGATGAGATCTGATCATCTCTTCGGCTTCCATAGCCAGCATGTTGCGGTAAAGCATGGAGGTGGGTTTGGTGAAGCTCTCATCCACGGATATTGACGGCATCTCAACGGCGAAGCCCCCCGCCTGCGCTACGCCACGCTTCACATCCTGCGCGCGTTCGCGAAAGTGGGAGTGACAGGGATTGAGTTCAGACCACGTATTCAGCACGCCAATCAGCGGCTTGTGCATGAAATCAGCTTCGGAATAACCAAGCTGCATCAATCGTGAACGGTGGCCGAAACTGCGCAGGTCATCCGGTCCAAGCCAGCGGGCACTGCGAAGTTCGTGGGGGGATTTTCTGTTCGATGTCATTGGCGACCTATCTGCAAGCTATAGCGGTTCAGGAGAAGCATCACCGTCAATGTGACAGGTAGCCAGCGCCATGAGCCGCAAGATCCCATTCGACCAGAGGCGCCCGCAGACTTTCCAGCGCGTCATGATCGAGCTCCATGCCAAGACCGGGACCAGTAGGTACAATCAGCCTGTTGCCTTCAAACCGGATGCGCTCTTTCACCACATCCTCAACATAGAGAAGCGGCCCCACGGTGTCGGAGGCGACGTGAAGGTCCGGCACCGAAGCGCCAAGATGAGCATGAGCGGCGCTCCCGATGCTGAGTTCCTGGGTGGTGCCGATAAGAACCCGTATCCCAGCCAGTTCGGCCAGCGCCATCAGCTTCTTAACCTGAAGCAATCCGCCGGAATTTACGGTAATATTGAACACATCGCAGGCACCGGCGCGGATCATCTGCATAGCTTGCGTGGCGGACGAGCAATGTTCCGATATTTCTACATCGACACGGCGGCGCAACTCCGACATTCCATCGAAATCTTCCCGCCAGCTCGGGCTTTCGATCAGTTCGAAGCCAAACTGCTTCAGACGATCATAGGCCCGAAGGGTGTCTTTCCAGTAATGACGCGCCTGAAAATCCAGCGCCTTGAGCATCACGCGGTCGCCGAAACGATCACGAACGGCTGCAAGGAATTTCTCATCCTTCTTGAAATCGACGCCTACATAGTAGCGGAAGCGAGATATGCCCTGGCCCAGCAGCTCGGCAATATAGCCAAGGTTCTTGTCGTAATCTTCCTCGGCTTTGACCTGAAACAGCGGGTAGCAAATCTCCATCGCATCACGGCTCTTGCCACCGAGAAGGTTGTAGACGGGAGTATTCAGCGCCCTACCCACAAGATCGTAACAAGCCATGTCGATGCCTGCGGCGATCTGGGACGCCGGCGTAAACGGCGGATAGCTCGGTGCAGATACAAAATAATTATGCAGATACTGCGCCATTTCCGTATGGATAGCCTGAATGGCAAACGGGTCGCGGCCAAGAACGATCTTCTCTATGCCCAACCGCACCGCATCCACATCCGGCATATACATCCGATAGCAGTCCAGATCGGAGATCTCGCCAATCCCCGTCAGCCCCTCGTCCGTATGTAGCTGAAGAATAAGATGCGAGCTGATCGACCCGGTACGGCGGTGGGTCTGGATGGGGGTCAAGGTGATGGAAGAAATTTTCATATGATATTCCGGTTTGCTTCCGCGTTTTCCGCGGAACGTTAAGCAGGATTGAAACGGGGCAAAGCCCACTGGCGCAGATTCAGGTCATGCTGCATGTTTGCGCCGCACGCGTACGGCGCTCCAGACGCTGAAGACGAAGAACAATGTCGCGAGGGCAAACAAACCTGCGGAGATCGGTCGCGTGACGAAGGTGCTCCAGTCCCCGTCCGCAAACATCAGCGCCCGGCGGAAGTTGGTTTCCAAGATTGTCCCCAGCACGAAACCCAGCACCGCGGGTCCCAGCGGAAAACGATATTTCTCCATGCCATAGCCGAGAATACCGAAGCCAAGCATGAGCCATAATTCGAAGGTGCGATATTCAGAGGCGTAGACGCCAACGACCATTAACAATGCCAGAATGGGCAGCAGATAGTGGCGCGGCACCATCAGCACCTTCGGGAACAGCCGAATTGTGCCAAGCTGGATAGCCAAGAGCATGATCGTCGCCAGAAAGAAGGCCGCATAGATCATGGCGATCAGATCCGGGCTAGTCTGGAACAGCATCGGCCCAGGTTGCAGGCCGTGGATGGTAAAACCACCGATCATGATAGCGGTAACGCCGTCTCCAGGAATGCCCAGGGTCAGTAGTGGAAGCAAGGCGCCACCGACAGCAGCGTTGTTTGCGGATTCCGGGGCGTAGATACCCGCAACACTCCCCTTACCGAACTCCTCCGGTTTCTTTGCTGCAGACCGCGCAGCGCCATACGCCACCAGATTGGCGGCTGAGCCGCCGATTCCGGGTAGAACGCCAATGCCAATGCCAATGGCGGCCGATCGCAGCATGTTGGGGATATTGGCTATGAATTCGGCGGCCTTGATCCCCTTGCCGATCAACTTCTTGCCACTCCGCATGGACACGGTGGCTGAGGTGCCGTCGCGCAACAGCTGCGAGACTGCAAACAAGCCGACCATGAACGGGATGATGCCAATACCCGCCATCAGATCGACATTGCCAAAGGTAAACCGTGAGGTTCCTCCGATTGGTGCAAAACCAACGGTTGCCAAGGACAGGCCTATGACGGCTGAAAGCAGCCCTTTGACGATGTCGGTTTCCGATAGAACGATCACTAGCATCAGTGCGGCAACTGTAAGTGCGGTGTATTCGGCGGGGCCGAACTGGATGGCATAACGCGCAATGACCGGCGCGAAGGCCACAAGCACGATCAGCCCGAGCATACCGCCGACAGCACTAGCCACCATGCCGGTTGCCAGAGCCTTGATCGGATATCCTTTCTGCGCCAGCGGATAGGCATCAAACGTTGTGGCGATGGAAGAAGGCGTGCCTGGAATGCGCAGCAGCGTTGCCGCTACAAGCCCGCCCGAGACGCCGCCGATGTAGGTACCGACCAACATGGCGATGCCGGTATTCGGCTCCATGGCGAAGGTCAGAGGTAGCAGCAGCGCCAGAGCCATGGTCGCCGAAAGGCCGGGCAGCGCTCCAAAGATCAAGCCGATGCAGACGCCCAGAGCCATCAGCGCCAGAGTGTTCAATTCGAGCAAAATGCCAAAGCTGGAAAGAAAATGATCGAACATGAAGCGCTCCGTCAACCGATCCAGACACCGGGAATTGTCAGACCTAGAAGGCCGTTGAGAACATATCCGACGGCTAGGGAGACGCTAATTGAAAGAAGCGAGGCCCGCAGCAGGTGGATACGGCTGAATGGGCCCAGCAGCATCATGGCGGCGATCAGAAAAAGCACCGTGGAGAGCGTAAAGCCCAATCTCTCGAACAAGGCGATAAAGGCGACAAAAGAGACGCCAAGCAAGATCTGTCGAGTGCGGCTCGGGGCGGCGATACGTATGATCTGATCGTCTGCAGGAGCCTCTTCTTGCTCGCCTTGGTCCCGCTCAGCTGTTTCCAACAATTCTGCCTTGGGCCGGCGGAGCGCCAATATGAGGCCCAATACGGCCAGAAGCCCCCCGAGTACCTGTGGCAGAACCGCCGGCCCCAGATCACCACTTGATGCAAACGGTGCAGGTATAGTCATGCTGTAAGCCGCCATTGCGACACCCAGAACGGCAAGCACCGCGCCAATCATCCGATCTTCAGACATTATTTTCCCCTTGCATCAGGGACCAACAGCTGGTGTTGGCCCCTTATTGCATCAGTTGGCGAAATAGCTCTGCATCGTGGCATATTCGGTGTCCAAGAACTCCGCCGTGGCCGCAGCGTCGCGGAGTGCCAGCGTCTGGCCTTGCTTTTCAACGAGCGCCTTGAATTCGGGATCCTCACCCATCTGGGCAATAAGCGCTTCGATAGCGGCAATCGCAGCAGGATCCATATCCTTCGGCCCATAAACGGTCTGAACCAGAGGAAGCGAAATATCGATGCCCTGCGAGATGGTCGTCGGAATTTCCGGTGCGGTGACATCCGGCACTTCGTTCATCACAGCCAAAGCCTTCATCTGCCCGGCCGCTACATATTGCTTTGCGCTACCCACGCTCATCGAGATGACGTCGACCTGGCTACCCAGCAGAGCCGCCACGCGGTCGGATTCGGTACCAGCGTCAACGATCCGCATTGTTTCACCGGCTGCCACGTTGAGTGCCTGCGCCTTTACCTGCGTCGTGCCACCGAGCTGAGTGCCAATACTCATCGTATTTGGTTTGGCTTTCGCTGCTTCGATCAACTGGTCAAGCGTGTCGTACGGCGTATCCGCACGCACCGCATAGACCTCGTTGCTCTCGGTCACTGTAGCAACAGGCGTAAACTGGTCCCACTTAAACGGCGAATTGCCAGAGAGATTAGCGGTGTGGAACGCGGCATGGAAGAAAAGCAGCGTCGCCCCATCCGGGCTTGCTGTCCCAACTGTCTGTGCAGCCACGACGCCGCCACCGGCGGCCTGGTTGACCACGGCCGTTACAGCGTCAGAATTACGCTGGAAATACTCGGCAAAGATGCGAGCAGCGGCGTCGGTGCCACCCCCCGGATTGGCAGGAACAATGATCCGAACGGACTCGGTCGGATAATCAACCTGTGCGAGTGCCGCTTGCGGCACAAAAGGCAGAGCTGCGCAAAGCAGCGTTTTCAGCAGTTTCAACATCAATTCCTCCTCAGGGACATCTCGTCAACATGGCTTGGGCACAGTTTTCCATCCGCAAGAAACGATGCGGGGGCCAATCCCTTTTTGGGATCGATCTCAGATGTCGGTAGGTCCTCCAACCCGAGGCAATTTGTACGAGCGCATAGTGGCCGATGTCAATGGTCTTACCAATATAAAGTTGATATACCTTTCGCGTGAGGGCGTCTTGCAGCCGAGTTCCATCGATGTGATATACTGATGCCGTAATGAGCCGCTCACATAGAAGGAGGCGTCATGTCAGGACAGTTCGATGGTCATCGAAGCGCCCCCGGTTCGCTGAGCGACGGGATTTACGAGCGTATCTACAAGTCGATCAGCGCAGGCGACTGGCCTGTGGGCACCAAGCTTCCCAGCGAAGTTGAGTTGGCAGTGCAGTTCGGCGTATCGCGACCCGTCGTACGCGAAGCGATGCTCCGGCTGCGGATCGATGGACTGATTGAAAGCCGGCAAGGGGCTGGCACACGCGTTATCAGCGTGCCCAGCCGTTCGGTGATCGAGTTTGCCGAACCCGGAAGCATCGCAGATCTGCAACGCTGCTACGAGTTCCGGGTGGGGGTAGAAGGAGAAGCGGCTTATGTCGCAGCCCAAAGACAATCACGGGCCAAGATCACGGAAATCCTCGCAATCGTCGAAAAACTGCGGGTTGCCGCCTTGGAGATGAAGGACATCCCTGCCGAGGACGATATCGCGTTCCATGTGGCGGTCGCCGAAGCCACGGAGAACAGCTACTATTTCTCATCGGTGAAAGCAGCAACAGTTGCACTGCATGTCGGAACCAAAATAGCGCGCACGCTCTCGCATTCCACAGTCGGCCGAACCGCCCTCGTGTACGAAGAGCACAAACTCATTGTTGATGCTATCGCCACCGGCGATGCCGAGCAGGCACGATCATCCATGCGCGCCCACATCGAAAGCGCCAGACGACGCGTGTTTGTGGGCGCCTGAACGATCAGGTCAGCGCCTCGCGAACCGGAGCGACCAGGGCTGTACCAATGGCGCGTGTATTTGCAGCATCGAGGTGGACCCCATCGACATCGCTTGCCGTTGCTACGGTCGATGCATCAAAGAAGCTGCAACCCTGCGCTTGGGCCAATAGCCTGTAACCTTCCGCAAGTTTGAGAGATTCAGCGATGATCCGCCCGGATTGCGGTCCTTCGCCATTCGCGCGCTTGCACAGGTGAGGCGGGGATACCAACATGATCTTTGGTGCCTGCATGCCCCAGCTGTAAGGGAAGCTTCGAACTATCTCGACCAGCCGCGCCATGCCTGCGGCTGCGCCATGCGCGGTGGGGCTAATATAGGCCTTGAGATCGTTGGCGCCCAACATGATAATCACCAAATCCAGCGGTGAGTGGGTGGCGAGCAACATAGGTAGCGCGCGGGCACCATTGCGTTCGAAGGCAGCAGTGAGATCATCGAAGGCCGTGGTCCGCCCTCCCAGTCCCTCTGGAATGATGCGAAAGTCTTGCCCCAGCCCCCTGCCCAATGCGGACGGCCAGCGGTCCTCATAGAGATGGCGTCCACCTGCGACGGGATTAGTTCCCCAAGTCAAGCTATCGCCGAACGCCATAATCGTTTTCATATGTCTATCCCGTTACATGCTCATTGAGAGGTCGCGCCACGAATGGATTTTACTCGTTGCAGGCGCGGAAAAGCAACTCAGGTGGCTGGCGTCGCGATCCGGCCAAGCAGACAGGTGAAATAAGCTTCCTCCAGACCAGCAAGCGACAGCAGGAAGACTTTGGCCAAGTTTAAATGAGAAGTTTTGATATGGTGCCTGCCAGGACCGCGATAACCTGCCCTTGACGGAAAAGAGCAATTTTGCGGACTGTGCCAGACGTGTGCTAGCGTAATTCCAGCACAAGCGGGCTCAAAGAGCTTTCGAAAACACCAGTAATTTCAAGAAATTAGTGGTGCCCGGAGGCGGATTCGAACCACCGACACGCGGATTTTCAATCCGCTGCTCTACCAACTGAGCTATCCGGGCATCAGATCAGCCGGGATGGCCAATCGAAGGCTTGCCTTATCGGCGAAAGCGGGTGCGTTATAGCATGGCTTTGCGCGGTGTCCAGCGCGAATATTGGATAATTTTGTCAAATCGGCAAAGTTTTTGCACAGCTTCGGAAGGCGATGCCAGCTTCGCTCCATTGGACCCGCGAACGGCTTGAAATTACGAATCTTTTTCCGACGGACTGCTGGCCCCGTCCTCATCTTCATCGTCCCGAACCGGAATAATGTAAGCTCCCGTGAGCCACCTATTAAGATCCACCGCCTTGCAGCGCGGCGAGCAGAAGGGAAAGGTCGCGCGTTGCGAGGGCTTTCCGCACTCTGGACAAGGAATAGGCGCGCGCAGCGGCGTGATTTTATCCTGATCGCTCATGTTTTTTCACGCATTCTATAGTGTTCCGGCAGTAGCGCGGGCCGCATCACCTACAGCGGCAAGAAAAGAAGTACAACCTTCCTGCGCATCCGCACCAGTCAAGACGTTCTCAATCGGCAGCAAGCTTGTGCCAGCGGGAATGAGCACGCAAGCCCTCGCCCGCCAGAAGTGCTTCCGTCTCGTAAAGCGGCAAGCCGACAACATTGGTATAGGAACCGGCAAGTTTGACGACGAATGAACCCGCCAGGCCCTGGATGGCATACCCGCCCGCCTTACCCCGCCATTCACCGGAAGCGATATAGGCATCGATCTCCGTCCGCGAAAGCCGCTTGAAACGCAAGCGCGTCTCGACAAGGCGCTGACGCACCTTGCCGCCTGGCGTCACAACGCAGACGCCCGTATAGACGCGATGCGCCCGCCCCGACAAGAGCTCAAGGCAGTAACGCGCCTCTTCTGCTCTCTCCGCCTTTGGCAAAATGCGACGTCCGACGCTCACCACCGTATCTGCGGAGACGATGAATACATCGCTCACACTGCCCTCGGCTTTCAGAATCGTGCGCGCACGCTCTGCCTTCGCCATCGACAGACGCTTGGCGAGTGAACGAGGATGCTCGGCCTTCAGCGGGGTTTCATCAAGATCGGTCGGCAGGAGCCTGTCGGGTTCCAGCCCCACCTGCTGCAACAGTTCGATCCTGCGCGGAGAACCGGAGGCGAGGACAAGTCGAAAGTGATCGCTCATGGAAATCCTGACGGGCCTTGTGATGAAGGACGCAGTCGTAACGCGAGACGTTTACTTGAAACGGTAGGTGATGCGGCCTTTGGTAAGGTCGTAGGGCGTCATTTCGACCTGAACCTTATCGCCCGTCAGCACGCGAATGCGATTCTTGCGCATGCGGCCAGCCGTGTGTGCGATGATCTCGTGATCGTTTTCGAGTTTGACCCGAAACATTGCGTTCGGGAGGAGTTCCGTTACGATACCCGGAAACTCAAGTACTTCTTCCTTCGGCATTCCAGTCCTTTACCATTGACGATATGTTCGACCGGAAGGTCGAATTTTGCGGCAACCTATACGAAATTGAAGATCAAGGGAACATGGTTATTGTCACGCTCTCCGTCAAGAGCGAGAAAAGCGTTCGATCAGGCGCTTTTTAAGCGCGTTTCTTACAGCGCGATAGGCATCCAGGCGTTGTTCACGCGACCCTGTAACGGCTGTAGGGTCATCCGTTGGCCAATATTCGACCTCGAGCGAAAGATGCCTTGTCAATTCCATTGCCTGGTGATGCGCTTCCGGCGTCAGTGTGATGACCAGATCGAATCCCGTGTCATCCAGCTCATCCATAGTACGGGGCTGATGATTGCCGAGAGACAGCCCCGTTTCCTGCATCACAACGTCCACAAACGGGTCGCGTTCTCCCGAACGCACACCGGCAGAGGCAATATAGACGCCTGGCGGCAATATCTCGCGCGCCAGCTGCTCAGCCATCGGTGAGCGAATGACATTCATGCCGCAGAGAAAGAGAACAGAATGCGGCATGGGCTTCTTGTCTTCAGCGACGGCCGCATGTGCAGACGCCGCAATTTCCTGTGCCGCCATCATCAACCCCGCCAGTGCAGCACGCAGATCAGCGTGAAAAGGCGCCGCGCGGTCTGAAAGTCGATGTCTATCTTGCCGCTAAGACGCTCCATCAGCATATGCGAGCCCTCATCGTGCAGGCCGCGCCGCCCCATGTCGATCGCTTCAATCTGAGAGGGCGTCGCTGTACGGATCGCGTCGTAATAGCTTTCACAGATGGTGAAATAATCGCGAGCAATGCGGCGCAAGGGCGTAAGCGAAAGAATATGCGTAACGACTTCCGCTCCATCCTCGCGGGTAATAATGAACATGAGCCGCTTTTCGACAAGCGAAAGCTTGAGCCGATAAGGCCCTTCACCCGGATCATGGGCGGGCTGGAAGAAATTCTGCTCCTCGATCAGATCGAAAATGGCCACCGCCCGCTCATGCTCGATTTCCGGCGTCGAGCGCGCGATCGTCTCGTCGAGCTCGATTTCGATCAGCCGTGCGGTTTCAGCCTGCTCCATCTGTTCCCTGCCGGTCTCCCCCTTCGTCAAGGTAGAGCATTTAAGCCTTTCGGTGAAAAGCGAAAAGGCATTGGTCTTGCGCAAGCAAGCTGCTGCTCTTGCTCGGCGTGCTAAAGGTTCAGGCGTACGGCTACCGACCGCGCATGCGCGTCAAGCCCCTCGGCCTTGGCGAGCGCAATTGCTGCTGGCCCAAGCGCACGCAGCTGTTCTGGCCCGAGTTTCAGAACGGACGAGCGTTTAACGAAATCCAGCACCGACAGACCCGAGGAGAAGCGAGCGGAGCGCGCTGTCGGCAGAACGTGATTGGAGCCGCCCACGTAATCGCCGATGACTTCCGGCGTATGACGACCGATGAAGATCGCTCCCGCATGGCGCAGTTTTGCGGCGAGATTGTCGGCATTGTCGGTTGCGATCTCGACATGCTCCGCTGCAATGCGATCGGCAAGCGGCAACGCTTTTTCGAAATCATCGACGAGAATGATGGCTCCAAACTCGTTCCAACTGGCACGCGCGGTTGCCTCCCGCGATAATGTTGCCAGCTGACGCTCCACTGCTTGTGCAACGGCATCCGCAAATGCCGGGGCGTCGGTAATGAGGATCGACTGGGCTGCCGTGTCGTGTTCGGCTTGCGAGAGAAGATCGGCAGCAATCCAATCCGGATCATTCTTGTCATCTGCAATAACGAGAATTTCGGAGGGCCCGGCAATCATGTCTATGCCCACCTTCCCAAAGACCTGACGCTTGGCGGCAGCCACGTAGGCGTTTCCGGGACCGACGATCTTATGAACGGGGGCAATCGTCTGCGTGCCATAGGCAAGTGCGGCCACAGCCTGAGCACCACCGACACGATAAATCTCGTCCACGCCTGCTATATCGGCGGCAATCAGCACCAGCGGGTTGATAAATCCCTCGGGCGATGGCACCACCATGACGAGGCGCTTTACGCCCGCCACCTTGGCCGGAACGGCGTTCATGAGCACCGAACTCGGATAGCTCGCCGTTCCACCTGGCACATAAAGACCAACAGCATCAACTGCCGACCAGCGCGAGCCGAGTTCGACGCCGAGGTTATCGGTGTAGAAATCGTCTTTCGGCATCTGACGGCTATGATGGCTCAGGATGCGTTGATGAGCAAAACGCAGGGCCTCGACAGTGTCGGCATCCGCGTAGTCATAGGCAGAGCGGATATCTTCGGCGCTCACGCACAGGCCAAGCTGTTCCAGATCGGCGCGATCGAAGCGCTTCGTGTACTCGATAAGCGCCGCATCACCATCATGGCGCACGGTGGCGATGATGGCGCGCACGGCTTGGTCGACATCCTCGGAAACCTCGCGTTTTGTTGCGAGAAACGCCTCGAACGCCGTTTCAAAATCAGGAGCAGAGGCAAGAAGACGAGATGCCATGCGAGAATACTTTCACTGCTACGGGACGTGCTGGGAATGCTCTAGCCGGAAATGCGTTCAACGGTCGCGCCGCAGGCGGAAAGCTTGGCTTCCAGACGCTCGAAACCACGGTCCAGATGATAAACGCGATTGACCACTGTTTCGCCTTCGGCTGCGAGCCCCGCAATGACCAGCGATACGGACGCGCGCAGGTCAGTTGCCATGACAGGTGCGCCCTTCAACGCCTCGACCCCATCGACAATGGCCGTCTGGCCGCTCAATGAGATCTTCGCCCCGAGACGTGCCAGCTCCTGCACATGCATGAAACGATTCTCGAAAATCGTCTCGGTAATGTGGGAACGGCCCTTGGCCATTGTCATCAGGCCCATGAATTGCGCCTGCAAGTCTGTCGGGAAGCCCGGGAAAGGCTCGGTCGTTATATCGACCGGGCTGACTCCGGCGCCGTTACGGCGTACACGCACCCCTTCATTGGTCTGAGTGATCTCGGTCCCGGTAGCGCGCAGAACATCGAACGCATTTTCCAGCAGATCGCTACGCGCGCCGCCGAGCAGAACGTCGCCACCTGTCATGGCAACCGCCATGGCGTAGGTGCCGGTTTCAATACGATCGGGAATAACGGCATGACGCGCGCCGGAAAGCGAGGTGACCCCATCAATCGTAACGGTCGAGGTTCCCGCGCCGGTAATTTTTGCGCCCATGGCATTGAGACAGTCGGCGAGATTGACGACTTCCGGCTCACGGGCTGCGTTTTTGAGTACGGTACGGCCATTGGCCAGCGAAGCCGCCATGAGAAGCACATGCGTGGCCCCGACGGAAACTTTAGGAAAAGTATAGGCCGCGCCGATCAGACCGCCCCTTGGAGCGGTTGCCTCGACATAACCTGCCTCGATCTCGATCCTGGCGCCAAGAGCAGCCAACCCATCAATGAAGAGATCCACCGGGCGCGTGCCGATGGCACAGCCTCCCGGCAATGAAACACGCGCCTTGCCGCAGCGAGCCAAAAGCGGACCTATAACCCAGAAGCTCGCGCGCATCTTCGAAACGAGCTCATATGGTGCGGTCGTATCGACAATGTTGCGGGCGGTAAAATGGATGGTGCGCGAGTAGGTGTCACCTTGCCGTTCACGGCGTCCCGTTACCGAATAATCCACACCGTGATTGCCGAGAATACGAATGAGCTGCTCGACATCCGCCAGATGCGGGACATTGTCCAGCGTCAGCGTGTCGTCGGTCAGCAATGACGCGATCATCAATGGCAGTGCGGCGTTCTTGGCACCGGAGATCGGGATGATGCCGTTCAGCTTATTGCCGCCGACGATACGAATGCGATCCATGAATGCGAAGCTCCGAACCTGCTTCATGCAGGCTTCATTGTTGCAGTGTTAACGCCCGGTCTAGTTCATCCGGGAGATGGGCGCAAGGACAGGTAGTGCCTAGCCAGCATCCTCAGCGGGCTTTGTGCTTCCGAGAAGGCCTTCCGCTCGCGAATCGGCCTGCCCTGCACGACGTGCACGGGCTTGCGCCTTGCGTCGCTGGAGATTTGCGCGCAGCTGCTCGGCCAGACGTGCGGCCTTTTTGCTTTTGGCGTTGTCGCCATTATCGTGTTGCGTTTCAGACATGGAGCATCTCTCTTCTATCGGGACAAGCATATCAGTCGCAGCCATTCATGCGAAGTCCGACTGAATATCCAGGCCCGCTGTTCACTGGCAATTACTGGTCCGCTTATTATTTTGCCGAAATCGACTTGCCACGGCCATAAGTCTGTGGCAGAAGGCGCGGCGTTCGCTGCCGTAGCTCAGTGGTAGAGCACTCCCTTGGTAAGGGAGAGGTCGGTGGTTCAATCCCACTCGGCAGCACCAGAAAACTCCTCTCCCCATACTCACCGAAAAGCGCGAGCCTCAGGCGATCCCGACCTTATGCGTCGTCTGCACTCAGCCGGTCGGAAATTTCCCGGTACGGTTTTACCAGTGGATGTTGTCCTATTGCCATGACGGCTCCAAAGATCACGACCGCGATCAGCAAAGCGAGCAAACCATACTCGATCGCAATACCGCCGCGCTGATCTTTCAAAAAACGCCTAGCTCGGCTTTCATTCTTTGGAAGAGAGGCCATTTATCTCGCCGTTTCCACCGCATCGCCCGAAGCATGATCTTCAATGAGTCCGATGCGGCAATTCAAACTGTTGGCGCGGCCCTCGAATACTGGCAGACCACGCAATGGAGGCGGCTGACCGACTCGTCCCACGATCATCCCCGGGACAACCTCTTATCGCTTCCTTGAGATTCAGTGAAGCAGGACGCTCTAATTCGTGAATAGTCAGACCTGACGTGACGAACGACGCGCGCAAGCCGGCCCCGGGCCACGCATATAATGGCGTTCCGGACGATATCCGGAAAAGAGGAAGTCGTGGAAAGCTCTCAATTTAAGCGTAAACCAGCTGACGGTAACCATGGCTCGAACCTGATGAATTTTTTCGTTCTTTGAATGGCGTGCGTCTTTCGCACATAGTCCATAAGCTGCCCGATTGGGGCAAATTCCTGACATTGCGATGACAAGAAGAAGTATCGGGCATTTGCGTAAAAACAGCATTAATGTTTCCCTAATGCTTGTGTCTTTCCCGCAACAGAATGCAAAAAAGCCCACCCCTTCTCCGGGGTGGGCTTTTCTCGCTCTTCGGCATTAAAGCTGGACCAAAGTCAATCCTGATAGGGACACTTGTTGTCGGTCATGTAATCATGAACCACGAGTTCACCCGAGACGATCTGCGCCTGGATTTCCTCGGCCTTGACCTTCATCTCATCCGTAATAAGAGCCGCATTATTCTCGTCGAGAGCATAGCTGACGCCCCCCTCTTTCAAGCCAAGATTGGTCACGCCGGTCTTGAATTCGCCAGCCTGGCCAGTTTTGAGCGCGTCATAGACTGCCGTATCGACACCCTTGACCATAGAGGTAAGGACTTTACCGGGGTGAAGCCCGTTCTGATTGGAATCCACGCCAATGCCCAGTTTGCCAGCATCCGCGGCAGCCTGCAGTACGCCAATGCCGGTGCCGCCAGCTGCATGATAAACGACGTCCGAGCCCTGGTCGAACTGCGAGCGGGCGATTTCACCGCCCTTCGTCGGATCGTTCCAGGCAGAAGGCGTGTCGCCGGTCATTGTGTAGAGCACCTTGGTTGCGCCACCAGCCTTGGCTCCACCGACAAAGCCGCAACCGAACTTGCGGATCAGCGGAACGTCCATGCCCCCGATGAAGCCGACGGTCTTGGACTTGGAGGCCATCGCCGCCAATACGCCCACAATGTAGGAACCCTCAGCCTCCTTGAACACGATCGAACCGACATTCGGCTGCTCGACAACCGTATCGATCACGACGAAATGGGTATCTGGATAGTCAGGTGCGACCTTTTCAAGAACAGAAGCCCAGGCAAAACCCGCCATGACAATCGGATTGTTTTCGTCATCAGCGAAACGGCGCAGCGCCTGCTCGCGCTGAGAATCGTTCTGCAATTCGAAATCGCGGAACTCCACACCCGTTTCATCCGCGAACTTCTGCGCGCCATTATAGGCCGCCTCATTGAACGATTTGTCGAACTTGCCGCCGAGATCATAAATCACGGCCGGCTGGTAATCATCTTGAGCCAGTGCTGGCATGGTGAGCATGGTTGCCGCAAACAACCCGGTGAGAAGACGCTTCATCGAATTCACGTTCCCTGTTTTTCTTCGCTATTCGTTTCTGCCTGCTGATCATGATGATTCAGCAGCTTCCAGTCGCTGACGCGTGCTTCGCGCGATCAGTCAACCGCGGCGCGCCAGAGAGCAAAAGATGCCTTAAACTGGCACGCCGACGCAGAAATTTCATCTCAAATCCGCAAGATGCGCACAGGGAGTGCGTTCGATACGAAACTAGCCGGCTACACCCGCTTCCCAACCGAGAATCGCGCGCTTACGTGTCAGGCCCCAATGATAACCCGTAAGCGCTCCGGTCTTGCCAACAGCGCGATGGCAAGGAACGACGAAAGAGATCGGATTGGCACCAATTGCCGCACCGACTGCGCGACTTGCAGATGGCTTACCGATGCGGCTGGCAATCGCGCCGTAGGTCGTGGCCTGACCGAACGGAATGTCGAGCAGCGCCTGCCAGACCGATATCTGAAAATCCGTCCCGATCAGGACGACGCGCAAGGGACGGTCTGGCTGCCATGCCTCCGGGTCGAATATGCGAGAAACATAAGGCGCGGTGGCCTTGCTATCCTCGCGATACACCGCTTTTTTCCAACGGCGCGTCATATCGTCCAGCATCGCCCTGCGATTGTCAGCCCCGCCATCCGCGAAGGCTAGCCCGGCCAGGCCGCGATCGGTGATCATCGCCAGACATTCGCCAAAAGGCGAGGGATGAAAACCGTAGCGAATGATGAGCTGCGCGCCATGTACCTTGAAATCCCCCGGAGACATGGCCTCATGTGTCACAAAGAGGTCGTGCAGACGCCCAGGCCCGGACATCCCAAGTTCAAGCGAGGTTTCAAGAAGCGGAAGGCCATCTGCCAGAAGACGGCGCGCATGGTCGAGTGTCACAGCCTGGAGGAAAGCTTTCGGCGACAACCCTGCCCAACGCGTGAAGAGCTTCTGCAGACCGGTCGGCGTTTCGCCGACGCTTTCAGCCAGAACCTCCAAGCTGGGCTGGTCGCGGTAATCCAGGCTGATCTTCTCTATAACGCGACGGATCGTGTCGTAATCGCGCTCACTCGTATCGAGTTTCGTCAGCGTTTCCATGCGAACAGGAATGGTCATGATCTCTCCCCGCAGATCGAGGTTTACAAATTTGAGCCGAATCTGCCGCAAAGAAGCCTGCGCTGCCACCCGTTTCTTGCCACCTCAAGATTTCGCCCGGGCCAGCGCTGTCGCAAAATCTCGAGCGAATTCTTCACGCGCATGAGCGTTCAGGAACTGCCCGAGAATGAGATGCCTGTCCTTGCTTTCCAGATGCATGGCAGTGATGCCGAATTCCTCATGACGCGAAACGCGGAAGCGCGTCCAGAACGGATTGAAACTATACTCGCTAATCTTTCCTGACGGCTCCGTGCGACGCACCAGAAGCTTGGTGCGTGATAAAGAGACTTCTTCTGCCTGCTGCGCATCCCGGTAATTGGTCCGGAAAGCAAGATAGACCAGAATGACATCCAGGCCGAAGAAACCGAAGACCGGCCATGCCCCCAATTGCGCAAAGATGAGACCTGCCGCGCCCCAGGCGATGATGAGTGCCGCCATCAACAGCCCAAAGCCCTCTCGCCCCAAAGACCGATAGGGCGTCAATCGGGCCTGAAAAAACAGTGCTTCTGGATCGAATGCCGGGTTTGTATCCTGCATGTTGCGATTATATAGAAAGACCATGAACAAGCCTATCGTCAAACCGTCGCCACCAAAGCCGGCAGCCAGGAAGCCACGTCGCAAACGCAGTAAATACTCGCGCGAGGAGATTAGGGAAATCTTCCGCCGCTTCGCGATTCAACGCCCGGAGCCGAAAGGCGAGCTGGAGCATGTGAACGCCTTCACACTACTCGTCGCGGTGGCGCTCTCCGCGCAAGCAACGGATGCCGGCGTCAACCGCGCGACCCGCAAGCTTTTCGAAATCGCTGACACCCCCGAAAAGATGGTCGCACTGGGCGAAGACACTGTGGGCGAGCACATCCGTACGATCGGGCTGTGGCGCAACAAGGCCAAGAATGTGATTGCGCTTTCCAAAGCGCTGATCGAGAATTTCGGCGGTGAGGTTCCCCCCTCACGTGAAGCCATGGTGACACTGCCGGGAGTGGGTCGGAAGACGGCCAATGTCGTGCTCAACATGGCTTTTGGCGAACCAACAATGGCAGTCGACACGCATATTTTGCGCATAGGCAACCGCATTCATCTGGCCCCGGGCAAAACGCCGGAGCAGGTAGAAGACGAACTGGTGCGCATCATTCCGCGCGAGTTCATGCAACACGCCCACCACTGGCTGATCCTGCACGGACGCTATGTCTGCAAGGCCCGTAGGCCCGAATGCGCAAAATGCGTAATCGCCGACCTCTGCAAGTATGAGGACAAGGAGGCAACCACGCCTGCGCCGCTGGCGCCGATCGCGGCCTAGGCCGCCGCAGCGGCCAGCAACGCCTTGAGATCTGAGTGCTGATCACGTGCCGTCTCAACCGGAACGGCGATATTCTGCGCAATCAGACGGCGGGCCACCATGTGATCGGTCGCAGCATTGACGCTTTCAACGCAGACCAGTTTTGTGTCCTTGTAGAGAAAAGCAGAGAACTTCCCAGTCTCCGGATAGCCGCGCAGAACCACCTGATCATGACCATTCGCTAGGCCTGCTATCTGCAGGCGCGCACTACCCTGGTTCGACCAGAACCACGGCAGGTCGCGGTAGCTATCCTGCGCGCCGCCCACAAGGCGCGCCGCGACAAAGCGTGCCTGGTCGACAGCATTCTGCACCGATTCCAGCCGCATCATCTCACCTGCGAAAAAATTCGGGTAAACAGCGCAATCGCCAATGGCAGAGACCGAGGCGTCCGACGTCCGCAGCCAGGCGTCAACCACTATGCCATTATCCACATCCAACCCGGCCGCTTCGGCTAGAGCAGTTTCCGGCATAATGCCGGCCGCAACAACAACGGCATCGACTGAAAGAACCTGCCCTCCTGCGAAATGAACGTCGGTGCGGTCGGCATGGTGATGCAGTTGCTCGACGTTTGCATTCAGGTGCAAACGCGTGCCGAGCTTGTCATGAAAGGTCTTGAACCAGGCCGAAACAGGCTCGGAAAGCACACGGCTCATCAGGCGTGGTGCCGCTTCGAACAGATCGACCTCGACATCGCGCGCCCGCAACAGGGCGGCGACCTCTAACCCGATGAAGCCGCCGCCGATAATGGCGACACGGCTGAGCCTGTCGAGCACAGCAAACATCTTCCGGGCATCGGCAAGGGTGCGCAGCTCCAGAACTTGCTCGCGCACAAGCCCTGCCACAGGCGGCATACGGTTTTGCGCCCCCGTTGCAATGATGAGATGATCATAGTCGAGACGTGCGCCGCCACTGAGCGCGACCGTTTTCGTCTCGCAGTCGATGCTCTTTGCCTTCACGTTACGTTTGAGATCGATGTTCGAAGAGGCAAAAAAACTGTCCGCCTTCAACGGCAATCCGGCATCATCAGCGCTTTTCAGAAAGGATTTGGACAGTGGCGGTCGCTGATAAGGCAGATCCGGCTCATCGCCCACGATTGTGATGCTGCCTGCAAAACCCTTCTGGCGCAGCGCAGCAGCCGCTTCGATACCTGCATGGCCATGACCGATGATGACGATCTTTTCCGGGATTTCCGTATCCTGTGCCATGAGAATCGCGCCTGTTTTTATCTGTTCATGTCGGTTCCTGACATAAGCTTGGCCGCGTTGGAACACAACACAGGCAAATCAGGACGAGACTGCGATCTGCTTCTGAATTCGGGCCATTTGCAGGCGGTAGAAGAGAAGGGAGAAAATGAAACAGATCGTCATGCAAAGCACGATGGTTGGGGCCGGTGCGCTGTCTATATAAAAGCTGAGATAGATGCCCAGGATCGCGCAGAACCCCGCGATCGCCATCGCCGTCAGCAACATCGCACCGAAACGGCGTGTTAGCAGAAGCGCAATCGAACCCGGCATGATCAACAGCGCCACCGCCAGAATGATGCCCACACCTTTCAGTGCGCCGACGACAGCCAACGACAGCACGGCAAGCAGCCCATAATGCAGCAGACGAACCGGCAGGCCGATTGCGCGAGCATGCTGCGCGTCGAAACCATGCGCCATGAATGTCCTCCAGAAGAGGCCGACTGTACCAAAAACGATTGCCGCCATCACGGCGCTTTCAAGGACGTCGCCCCAGACGAGGCCGAGAATATCGCCAAACAATATATGATCGAGATGCACATCCGGTTTCACCCACGTGTAGAGCACGACGCCAAGGCCGAACATGCCGGAAAAGACGACTCCCAAAACCGTGTCTTCCTTGACGCGACTGTTTTCTCGCAGATACCCGGTCGAAATCGCGCAGAAAAGCCCGGCCAGGAATGCGCCGACTGCCAAAGGCAACCCGACCATATAGGCAATGACGATGCCCGGGAGAACCCCGTGGCTGATCGCATCCCCCATCAGCGCCCACCCCTTCAGAACGAGGAAGCAGGATAGCAGCGCCAGCGGCAGCGAAACCAGCAAGGCCATCAAGAACGCCTGCTGCATGAAAGGCAAATCGAAGGGAAGCCACGGGTCGGCAAGAAAGACGCTCATGCCTTTCCTCCGTCGATCAACGCTTCGCGCGCCTTGCGCCTTGCGGCGAGCAGGCCGTGCTTTGGAGCGAAAAGGAAGGCGATCAGGAAAACCAGCGTTTGCAGCACGACGATGATCCCGCCTGTCGCGCCGTCGAGAAAGAACGAGAGATAGGCGCCCAGAAAGCAGCTGAGCGCGCCGATCGTTACCGAAATCACGATCAGGCGCGGGAAACGGTCCGACAGAAGATAAGCGGTAGCCCCAGGAGTAACGACCAGTGCGACGACGAGGAAAGCGCCAACGGTCTGGAGAGCGGCAACCGTCGAGGCGCTCAACAAGATAAAAAAGATAAATTTCAATCGCGTCGGATTGAGTCCGATCGAGCGCGCGTGATTTTCATCGAAGAAGACGACCATAAGGTCTTTCCAGCGCAACCCGAGAATCATCAGGCTGACGAGAGCAATTATGACCAGTTGCACCGTATCAGATGGCGTGATCGCCAGAATATTACCCATGACAATGGTCTGAATATCGACGCTGGCTGGTGAAATCGAAACCATGAAGAGACCGATACCGAAGAAGGCCGAAAAGATGAGACCGATGACGGCATCTTCCTTGAGCTTCGTCTGCCCTGACAAGAAGAGCATGGCGCCCGCCGCGAGGCCACCGGAAAAGAAGGCTCCCACGGCGAAGGGCAGCCCGAACATATAGGCGGCGGCCACGCCCGGCACGATTGAATGGGAGAGCGCGTCGCCGATCAGCGACCAGCCTTTCAGCATCAGATAGACCGAAAGAAAGGCACAGACGCTGCCTACCAATGCGCCGACAAACATGGCATTGCGCATATAGCCATAAGCAAAGGGTTCGGCGAGAAGCGCAATCATTTCGTCTCGTCCTTACGATCGTAGAACACAAGCGGGCGTTCATCATCGGTCAGAACCGTCAATGCACGCGGATCTTCATCGTCATGTAGATCCGCGCCTTCCAGAATATGGTGACGCAACACACCGCCGAATGCCTGCCTGAGATTTTCCTGCGTGAACACCACTTCGGTGGGACCGCTCGCCAGCACGGTCCGGTTAACCAGCACGACACGATCACAGAAGCGTGGCACAGAACCCAGATTATGCGTGGACACAAGCATTAACCGCCCCTCCTCCCGCATTTCCTCGAGCAGGGCAATAATTGCATCCTCGGTCTTCACGTCAACGCCCGTGAACGGCTCATCCAGCAGGATAAGTTGCCCTTCCTGCGCCAGCGCCCGCGCCAGAAAGACCCGCTTCTTCTGACCGCCGGAAAGCTCGCCGATCTGGCGGGCGCGAAAATCGCTCATGCCTAAGCGGGCAAGCGCTTCTTCAACCTTCTCCCGATCCCTCCTTGCCGGACGCCGAAACATGTTCATGTGTCCATAGCGTCCCATCATGACCACATCCTCGACCAGAACCGGAAAGTTCCAGTCGACGTCTTCGCTTTGCGGGACGTATGCAACGATGTTCTTGCGCAGCGCGGCCTGAACAGGCGCGCCGAAAACCGACACGGAACCGCGCGCCGCCGGAACGAAGCCCATGATCGCCTTAAAGAGCGTCGATTTGCCGGCTCCGTTAACGCCAACGAGCGCGGCGATCGAACCACGCGGCAGCGAGAAGCTTGCGTCGCGTAACGCGGTATGGCCGTTGCGATATGTAACGGTGACATTATTGATGGAAAGGGCGGTCTCGCCCGCCTCCAGGCGTTCGATCATCTCGACAGACCTTCCACAATTGTTCTCGTCGTCACACTCATCAGATCGAGATAGGTTGGCACCGGGCCGTCGGCATCGCTGAGTGAGTCGACGTAGAGAACGCCGCCGTAATGCGCGCCGGTTTCGCGCGCAACCTGCTTCGCCGGATCTGCCGAAACGGTGCTTTCGGAGAAAACGGAGGTAATCTTGTTTTCCCTGACGGTGTCGATGACATGACGCACTTGCTGTGGCGTGCCTTGCGCATCGGCATTGATCGGCCAGAGATAAAGCTCCTTCAGGCCGAAATCACGGGCAAGATAGGAGAATGCCCCTTCGCTGGTTACGAGCCAGCGGCGTTCCGGCGGCAACGCCTCGACGCGTGCTCCGATCTCCGTCGAAAGCGCCCGGATTTTCTCGGAATAGGCGGCAGCGTTCTTTGCGTAGACATCCGCATTGTCCGGATCGTTTTCCGTTAGCGCCTTGCGGATATTCTCTACATAGATCAGCGCATCGGACAACGACATCCATGCGTGCGGATTAGGTTTGCCGTCATACGGTCCTTCGACGATCGGCATCGGGTGGACACCCTCGCTCAGGGTAGCACTTGGAACATTGCCCAGATTGCGGAAAAAGCGCCCGAACCATGCCTCCAAGTTCAAGCCATTCCACAATACCAGATCGGCGTGACGGGCACGCAGAATGTCTCCGGGGGTAGGCTGGTAATTGTGAATTTCAGCACCCGGCTTGGTAATCGACTGAACATCTGCCGCCTCGCCTGCGACATTCTGCGCCATGTCAGCCAGGACCGTGAATGTCGTCACGACTTTCAGTTTTTCTGCATGGGCATTTCCTCCCGCCCCCAGCAAGGCAAGGGCCAGTGCAGCAAGTACGAGGGGGTGACCGGGACGTGAAAGCAGAAAGAGACGCATGCAGGAAAAGCTCCGAATACTGACTCCTTTTAAGCTATGCATGGATTTCGTTGCCGTCAATGCAATTGCAAATTATTTGCAATAAAGAGCAGCCGACTTTACAGGAGCAGCAAATTGGCTGGAAACGCCGCGGCGTCTGGCGCATATTCGCGGGATGACGACACCGATTCTCATTGCGAACTACGAGGAGCTGCTGCGCAAGGCCGGCTTTCGTATCACGCGTCCACGTAAGATCATTCTGACAATTCTGACGGAAAGCGAAGATCATCCCGACGCGATCGAGCTGTTCCGGCGCGCCTCCAGCATCGACAAGAGCATTTCACTCTCGACGGTCTATCGCACCATGAAAATGCTTGAAGAAATCGGCGTTATTCATCGTCACGCCTTTGATGGCGGACCGGCACGGTTCGAACAGGCAAGCGATTCTCACCACGATCACCTGATCGATATCGAGACCGGCGACGTCATCGAATTCCATTCGGAAAAGATTGAGGAATTGCAGGAAGAGATCGCCCGGGCACTCGGCTATGACATCGTGCATCATCGCCTGGAGCTTTACGGACGAAAGCGCGCGCCGAAAAAAGGCGCGCGCTAGAGCTTTATCGAAGCGACAGCTTCATGAAATCGGAGCCGTCGAGAAGAATCTTTTCATCCGTCTTGCCTAGAACGGCGAGATCGCGACCTTCATAATCTATGGTCAGGAGGATGTGACGGATCAATTCGAGCCGTCCGCGCCGCTTGTCGTTGGCTCGTACGATCTTCCAGGGAGCGTGCTCGGTATGAGTGCGCTCGAACATGACATCCCGGAAGCGCGTGTAATCATCCCAGCGACCGATACCCTCCAAATCAATGGGCGAGAATTTCCACTTCTTCAGCGGGTCGTGAAAACGGTCATGAAAACGCTTGAGCTGCGTTTCCTGGCCGACATTGAGCCAGAACTTGTAGAAATGAATGCCATCGCGCACGAGCAACTCTTCGAACTTGGGCGCTTCCTGCAGGAAGGCTTCATGCTCTTCCGCCGTGCAAAAACCCATGACCGGTTCAACGCCGGCGCGGTTGTACCAGGATCGATCGAAGGTCACCAACTCTCCGTGGCCGGGAAAATGGGTGATGTAGCGTTGGAAATACCATTGCCCGCGCTCCGTCTCGGAGGGTTTGGGGAGTGCAACATTCCGCGCCGAGCGCGGGTTGAGATGTTGACGCAAGGCACCGATCGAACCTCCCTTTCCTGCTGCGTCACGTCCCTCGAACAGGATCATAAGCCGCGCCCCGGCCTTCTGGAACCAGCTCTGCAGCTTGACGAGTTCAATCTGCAAGGATTCAAGGGATTCTTCGTATATTTTGGAATCAAGCTTCTCGGAATAAGGATAGTCTCCGGCGGAAAGCTGACGATCCTTCACCCAGTCCGGCAAGCTGGGATCAGTTATGTCAAAACGACGCGCTTTCCCGTCGATCTTGAGTTTCACGATGGTCTTTTCCTTGCCATTGTTGGGTTTTTTCTTCGCCGTCTGTTTCGCCATAGCCTTCCCTTCCGCCACAAGCCCTGCAACTCCCAAGGGCAGGATGGCCGATTTCGCGCGAAGAATCGAGCATTTTGGAAAAATGCGGCGCGGCTGTAACAAAACTGCTTTAGTGACAGGATAGAGAAAGCGGTTCGACACGATCCGGGGGCGATTGCCTGGTAGCGAGGCACGATTTGAGTTTACAGGATACTTCTTCACCCGCACATGGCGAGGAGCGGCAGCGTAACCGGCGACAGGTCATCTTGCGCAGGCGCATCGCGCTCTTCGTCACGATGCTGGCGCTGGCCTTCCCCTATCTCGGTCTTTCTGCCGGACCTGCCGTCGGTTTCCTGGTTTTCACAATCGGTCTGGCCGCAGCAGGTGTGCTTTTCTTCCTTCGTCCCAGGCAATTACTGGTACGGGAAGCGCCTCTCATCAACGTGCCCAAGCCGCGCAGGACCATGGAAGCCTTGTCCGCGACGCGCCTGGCGGATGCCGTCGCCGATCCTATCTTCGTCTTCAATGCGAAAGGTATAGTCGTTTTCGCCAATTCCGGCGCGCGTGATGCCTTCGAAGGCGTTCAGCCCGGAACCCACATGCGCCTGCGCTTCCGCGCGCCGGAAATGCAAAACCTGATCGATACCGTATTGCAGGGTGGAGAAGCTGAGGCGGTAGACTATGCCGAGCGCCTTCCCATGGAACGGCTTTATCATGTGGAAGCTCTGCCCCTGGACGGGCCAGCCAGGCTCTTCGTCATGGTCTTTCGTGACCAGAGCGAAATGCGTCGGCTGGATCGCATGCGGGCTGATTTCATCGCCAATGCCAGCCACGAGTTACGAACGCCGCTGGCCTCCGTTTCAGGCTTTATCGAGACACTGCAAGGTCCGGCCAAGGATGATCCGAAAGCGCGCGATGCCTTCCTGCAGATCATGCAGGCCCAGACGACCCGCATGGCCCGTCTTATCGACGACCTGCTTTCACTGTCGCGGCTGGAAATGAAGCCAAGGCTGGGAGCCGGACGTTCCCTCGATATCCGCACGATTGTCAGCAGCGTCATCGACAGCCTGTCTCCCATGGCCCGCAATGCCGAACTGGACATTGATCTCACGCTTCCATCCAGACCGCTGATGGTGCATGGGAACCAGGACGAATTGTTCCAAGTCTTCCAGAACCTGCTGGAGAATGCTTGCAAATACGGTCAGTCGGGGAAGCGGGTCGAAATTTTCGTCAAGGCGAATGAGAAGGAGGCGGAGGTGAGTTTCCGCGACTTCGGCCCTGGCATTCCGGAGGAGCATATTCCACGTCTGACCGAGCGTTTTTATCGCGTCGACGTGGAAAAAAGCCGGACCCACAAGGGAACCGGGCTGGGGCTTTCCATCGTCAAGCACATCCTGACCCGCCACCACGGACGCCTCGACATCGTCTCGAAGCTTGGAGAGGGCTCCACCTTTTCCATCATTCTGCCGCTCGCGAAGGGCAACATTCTGGATGATGAGCTCGTTCACCTCGAGGCAGACCAAGCTGAAATCTCATAGAAGGCCCTGATTCAGATACGAGATTCCCGTAGATCATCCACCATATTCTTTTTTCTGTCATCACATTGCGCTAGCCTTCTCATTTAAGCTCTGCGCAAATGTCTCATCGCGCGCACTTTTGATCGGAGGACGGGCATTTGAACTCGCTTACCCAACACACAGTCAAATCCTTCGACGATGAGCTGCATGCCTTGACTGCCAAGCTTGCCGCCATGGGAGGCCAGGCAGAGCAGATTATCGACCAGGCCGTAACGGCACTGGCCAATGATGATCTGGCTCTCGCCAGCCAAGTCATCGCGGATGATGCCTTGCTCGATCAAGCACAGCGCGAGGTTGACGATATGGCTATTTCGCTACTGGCACGCCGCCAGCCCATGGCACAGGACCTACGTGAAATTCTCAGCGCAATCCGCATTTCGGCCGAACTGGAGCGCGTCGGCGATATGGGCAAGAACATTGCCAAGCGCGTTGTCGCCATGTCGGGCACCAACCACCCTTCGAAGCTCTATCGCGGCCTGCAGGCGCTTTCCGAACTGGCTCGCACACAGCTGAAGGATGTTCTTGACGCTTATGCATCGCGATCGGTTGATCGCCTCGCCTATCTGCGCGATCGCGACAACCAGATAGACGCCATGTATACCTCGCTGTTTCGCGAGTTGCTGACCTACATGATGGAAGATCCGCGCAATATCTCGACCTGTACGCATCTTCTCTTCTGCGCCAAGAACATCGAACGCATCGGGGACCACGCAACCAACGTTGCGGAAATTCTCTATTATATCGTTACCGGCCAGCAGCTGGATCATCACCGCGCGAAGGACGACGAGACGCATAGGGTAACAGGCATGCCGATCGCCTGACAACTTCTGGCAAATCGAAGCAAGAAAGGCCGGCTCATGAGCCGGCCTTTCTTTATAAATGCATAATTACCTGACGCGCCTGCGTTCCGAAGTCGGCTGAAAAGCCAATTTGGCATGGTAGGTGCAATAGGGGCCCGCTTCCGCGCAATCATTGCCACAGAAGTTGAAATCATCGCTGAGCGGATCGCCATTCGGCCATTTGCAGGTGCGCTCAGTCAGAGCAACCAGCGGCAGGCGACGCGAGATAGGCACCACGACGTCTTCGGTTGAACGCATCACTTGCTGCTGCGGCACCGGAGTAGCATCGAATTGCGCCTTGAGCGCGGTCGCACCGATCGACGTCGGCATGGAACGCATCGACCCGCCGGAAACGGCGTTTACCGGATTCATGCCGGAAGGTGCGGCACGACCGCTGCTGCGCTGCACACCAGCCGAAGATGCTACAGTTGGCGTCGGTCGCTTTGCCTTCTGCGCGGGCGCTGGCGCTGAACGCCCGCGACCCGAAAGCTTCAGGCGATGCACCTTGCCGATCACCGCATTGCGGCTCACGCCTCCCAGCTGGGTCGCGATCTGGCTAGCGCTCAGGCCTTCCGACCAAAGCTTCTTTAAAAGTTCAACTCGTTCATCGGTCCAGTTCATGGCGCATTCGCTCCATCTGACTGCGGTCCCAGGAATCCCCCCACGCCCCGGCTGTTCGCCAGGATTCATTGCTGCCGCCGCAGCGCCGACAAATGGATGGGTTGCCGCACGAAATGCTTAATTCTCTGACGAGTCTAACGTGATGGCTGACTCCGTGGCAAGCTTCTGCTAGAGGCCGCGAATCGCTTTTCGAGGTTTTCAACAACTTGGCACGAAAGATGTCCTACTCGCTGCGAGGAAGATTTTGCGAGACGGAACGCAAGCGTTGACTTGATCTTCGAAAACCGGAATAAAGTTTGCGCCGCCTTCTGGCGGTTTTTTTCGTTTGCGGCAGGAGCTTCTCCACAGAAATCCAATCAGGCCGCATCTCACATCGAGAGGCCTGCTAGCCCTGCGAACCGCTGGCTGGACTCTCTTTTCCTGAAGCGGTGGATGCGCTTCAGCTTATGTTGACCGGGGATATGCAATGAGTACGACCGCTCTGTATCAGACCTTCTCCCGCCTGCCGCTCACATTCGAGCGAGGTGAAGGAAGCTGGCTTCTGACGGACAAGGGCGAGCGATATCTCGATTTCGCGGCTGGCATCGCGGTCAATTCACTCGGCCACGCGCACCCGCACCTTGTTGCAGCGCTGACGGAGCAAGCAGGAAAACTCTGGCATGTCTCCAATCTCTACGAGATCCCGGAGCAGAGCCGTCTTGCAGATCGCCTGGCTGCCAATACATTTGCGGACCGCGTCTTTTTCACCAATTCCGGTGCGGAAGCGCTCGAATGCGCGATCAAGACAGCGCGTCGCCATTTCTTCGCCAAGGGCCAGCCGAACCGCTACCGCATCGTCACAATACAGGGGGCCTTTCATGGCCGCACGCTGGCGACGATTGCCGCCGGGGGCCAGGAAAAATATCTCGAAGGTTTCGGCCCCAAAGTGGAGGGCTTCGATCAGGTCCCCTATGGCGATCTCGATGCGCTAAAGGCAGTCATCGGTGCTGACACCGCTGCCATTCTGCTTGAACCGGTGCAGGGCGAAGGCGGCGTGAGAGCCTTTCCGCCAAAGATACTCAAAGAAATCCGTGCGCTCTGCGATGCACACGACCTTCTCCTGATCTTCGACGAGGTTCAGACCGGCGTCGGCCGCACCGGCAAATTATTTGCACATGAATGGTCCGGAATCGCACCGGATATCATGGCCGTCGCCAAGGGTATTGGTGGTGGTTTCCCGATGGGAGCATGCCTTGCCACCGCTGCTGCGTCGGATGCCATGGTGCCCGGCACACATGGTACCACGTTCGGCGGCAATCCGCTTGCAATGGCCGTCGGCAACGCTGTTCTGGACATTGTGCTTGAAGAAGGCTTCCTCGACGAGGTTAACCGTAAGGCGCTGCTTCTCAAGCAGGGGCTGGCGGAAATCGCCGACAGTTTCCCCGGCGTCGTATCGGAAGCTCGGGGTGTCGGCCTTCTCATGGGACTGAAATGCGTATTGCCCAACAACGTGGTGAAGGACGCTATCGCCGGTGAGAAGCTTCTTTGCGTGCCTGCTGGTGACAATGTCGTGCGCCTCCTGCCACCATTGACGGCAACAGACGAAGACATACGTGAGGCCATCGCCCGTATTCGAACCGCCTGCGAAAAATTGCAAACCGAAGCCCAGAATGAAGCCAAGGGCGCACGCGCCAAGGGAGCCGTGTAATGAGCGTTCGTCACTTTCTCGATCTCGCAGCGACCGATGGCCAGACCTTGCGGGCTATTCTCAACGATGCCGCCGCACGCAAGGCGAAGATAAAAAACGGAGAGCGCAGCAAGCCGCTTGAGGGCAAGGTCCTCGCCATGATCTTCGAGAAAGCTTCGACGCGCACCCGCGTCTCCTTCGACGTGGCGATGCGCCAGCTCGGTGGCGAGACATTGATGCTGACAGGTGCCGAGATGCAGCTCGGACGCTCGGAAACCATTGCTGACACCGCCAAGGTCCTGTCGCGCTACGTTGATGCGATCATGATCCGCACGACTCGGCACGACCGTCTTCTGGAAATGGCCGAACATGCTACCGTACCCGTCATTAACGGTCTGACCGACGATACGCATCCGTGCCAGATCATGGCCGACATCCTCACCTTCGAAGAACACCGCGGACCGGTGAAGGACAAGCTGTTCGCCTGGACGGGCGACGGCAATAACGTGCTGCATTCGCTGGTCGAAGCCTCCGCCCGCTTCTCCTTCCGTCTCAATATCGCCGTGCCGGCAGGAAGCGAACCCGACGAGCGTTTCATTGCATGGGCAAAAGAAAATGGTGGACGCGTCGAGATGTTCCGCTCTGCCAAGGATGCCGTAACGGGATCCGACTGCATCGTGACCGATACCTGGGTTTCCATGGGCCAGGAGCATAAGGCGCGAGGCCATAACGTCTTCCAGCCTTATCAGGTCAATGACGAACTGATGGCGCTTGCCAGTCCCGACGCGCTGTTCATGCACTGCCTGCCAGCCCATCGCGGGGAAGAAGTCACCGACTCTGTCATCGACGGCCCTCATTCCGTGGTGTTCGACGAAGCGGAGAACCGGATGCATGCGCAGCGCGCGGTGCTTGCCTACTGTCTAGGTGCTTGATCCAGGGCAGGGAGCGCACTATCTGCCGGATCTGGTACTTCCTTGAAAGGCATCAGATCTGTCCCGTCGAATTGAGACAGCCTTCCGCTTCGCCTCGGCGTGGGACAAAATCATTGAACCATTCCGTGCAGGACCTAAAGCCGTGACCGATACGCAGCCATCTCTTGGCGACCTCGAATATTCCCGCGACGATCATGTCGTGCCTTTTGCCGTGGAGCCGCTAGACGTGCGCGGTCGCGCTGTGCAGATCGGCCCGATGCTCAATTCCATCATGGCGCGCCATCAATATCCCGAACCGGTGGCGCGTCTTCTCGCCGAAGCTATCCTGATGACGGTCTTGATCGGGACAGCGATGAAATTCGACGGCAAGTTCATAGTGCAGACACGATCCGATGGCCCCGTCGACCTGCTGGTTGCCGACTTTGCAAGTCCGGATGCGGTGCGCGCCTATGCCCGCTTCGATGCGGAGCGTCTGGCGGAAGCGGTCGCTGCCAGGAAGGACGCGCCGCACGAACTTCTAGGTGCCGGCGTTCTGGCCATGACTATCGACCAAGGGGCACATACGAGCCGCTACCAGGGTGTCGTTGCCCTCGACGGCTCTACGCTTGAAGAGGTGGCCCGCACCTATTTCCGCCAGTCGGAACAGATCCCTACCGACGTAAAGATGGCTGTTGCCCGAATGATGCTTCCTGGGGGTACGGAGGAATGGCGGGCCGGCGGACTGATCGCCCAGTTCCTGCCGCAGGCACCCGAGCGAATGCGCATGGCCGATCTACCAAGCGGCAGCGATGACGAACAGGAGAAAAATTACGAGCCGGATGCAGCGTGGCAGGAGGCCATGGCGCTGATTTCGACGATCGAGGCTGACGAACTGATAGATCCGTCCATCCGGCCGGAACGCCTCCTGTTCCGTCTGTTCCACGAGCAGGGGGTTCGGGTATTCGAAGGACAGACCGTTCTGGATAAATGCTCCTGCTCTGAAGAGAAAATCCGCGGCATACTCAGCGGCTTCACGGCTGAGGAGCTGGATGAAAGCACCGAAGCCGACGGTCAGGTTCACGTTGACTGCGAGTTCTGTTCGACGCGATACAGCTTTCCGGCTTCAGATTTCCGCTGACGGGAGCTGGCCCGCAACTACCGGATCAACCCCAGGCGCATAGCCTCCGAAACAGCCTGCGCGCGCGTTGCTGCGCGCAGCTTTACTTTCGCGCTGGCGAGGTGCTTTTCTGCCGTGTGTTCCGAAATAGCCAGAATCTGACCTATTTCCCATTCGCTCTTGCCATGCGATGCCCAATTCAGGCATTCGACCTCGCGCAGGGTCAGACCGAGCAAGCCAAAGGCAACCCGATTTTTCCCATCGAGAATTTCCATTGCCTTGCCGACCGCATAAACGCTAATCAGGTTGAGCACGCTGCGTTCCGCAGGTGAAAGATCCGCATTCTCGCCTGCGAAACTCACTGCAACTCTGCGCCCGTCCAGAGTATCGACGACGAAGCCTAGCCCGTCCTTCAAACCATGGTCACGTGCCTCATCCATCAGAGTCGCAGCTCCAAGATCATCATTGATCAGGGCGCGCACGCTCTCGTCAGACCACCGAAACGGCGCAGGGGCACATTGGAAGCGCTTTACCAGCGGATCACGTTGGATATAGCGGGCACGCTCATATTGTGTCTGCCACTCGGAAGGCCAGCTCGAGAATAGAATGTGCGACTGTAGACGCCGCCGGCTGGTCGGCAATCTTCCCGTTTGCGGGATGATTGCTGCGATACAATAGTCGAGCCCGAAAGGCTGTATAAGCGACAGCAAGGTCGCGTTGACCGTCTTCACCGTTTGCGCGTTTTGCAAACGCGCAATAAATTCAAGTGTCTTGTCGAAACGCCCCATTCCACACCGCCACGCTAAGTCAGCGATGCCGCCTGTACGACATACGCGAATTACTGAAAAATTCCCTCTTGGATTTTTTTATATTTTTCTAAGTCAAATGCAGTCGAGTCTTCCACAGGTTTCTTGTTTTACCTGTCGTCAATAGTCAAAAATGACAGATCTGTTTAGATAAACCTAATTCTTATATATTGTTTATGAAATTCAGCTTCCTGGATTGTTGCCGGCCGCATATATCACTACGCGATCCCGATTGAGAAACTCGATTGCAAGGATGTCACGGAGCAGAATTCCGCGAGAATCGATCGCGTGATAGAACATGGCGTTGCCTTCGATCGTCTGTTGAAGTGCGAGTATTTCCGCCTTTCGCTCTTCCTGCTTTTTCTGGATCGCCTCGGGCATACTCGTCATGCCGACGTCCTGCAGATAAACAATTTCAAGCTGGTCCAGCTTCGTGCGCTTGCGCACCTCAGATAGCACCACCTCCGAATTGTCCATAAGAGTCAGGATGTGACCCAGATCGTCCTCCGCCTTCTCGGTCTTCGTCTCCACGGGCGTGCCGACAATTTTGTCGATCGATTCCTGACTATTGATGCCCTGAGCAGGTGCGTAGCTGGCGAGAGCTGAAATAAGTACCAATACAGGCGCGACGATGAGAGGCTTGATAAGCATATACCTTCCATGGGTTTTCGGGAGTTCAACGGAAGAAACGCGGTAGTTTTCCATGAGTTCCAGTGCCGGTCAGGGGTTGGTTTGCAAAAATTCGGAGATGAGCGGCGCAATCTCGCGACGGAAACGGGAACCGTTAAACACGCCGTAATGGCCGGCTTCGGCTTGCAGATGATAATGCTGACGATGTGGGGGAATATTCACGCATAGTTCATGCGCGGCACGCGTCTGTCCGACGCCTGAAATATCATCCTTTTCGCCCTCGATGGTAAGGAGGGCGCAGCGCCTTATCGCGGCAGGATCAACGCGGTTGCCGCGGTAGGTCATTTCGCCCTTCGGCAGAAGGTGGCGAACGAAGACGGCATCCACTGTCTCCAGATAGAACTCGGCCGAAAGATCCATGACGGCCATATATTCATCATAGAAACGACGGTGTTTCTCAGCCCCATCCTCGTCGCCTTGCACAAGATGACGAAAGAAATCCTGATGTGCATGGAGGTGCCGGTCGAAATTCATGCCCACGAAACCCGCAAGTTGCAGGAAACCTGGATAAACGGCGCGGCCAGCACCCGGCTCTCCCCCTGGAACGTCCATCACGACGTTTTCGGCAAACCACTCGGTGCCACGCTCCTGTGCAAGCTTGTTCACAGCGGTCGGATTGACTCGAGGATCAATGGGGCCGCCTATCAATGTCATCGATCTGGGGCTGGCGGGCTCGTTGCGCGCTTCCATGACAGCCACTGCCGCCAATACTGGAACAGAAGGCTGACAGACAGCCAAGACATGCGTGTCCTTACCAAGGAAGGAGAGAATATCTATCACGTAGTCAATATACTCATCGAGGCCAAAGCGCCCTGCGGATAAGGGCACCTGTCGAGCATCAATCCAATCGGTGATGAATACATCCGCATAGGGAAGCATATCTTCCACCGTCCCCCGCAAAAGCGTTGCGTGATGACCTGACATGGGTGCCACGATCAGCAGGCGCGGAGCCGGGTGCTCTCGCCCCTTGCAAACAAAATGCCGGAGATGGCAAAAGGGCTTTTGCCACACCGTCGTTTGCTCCACGGCGAAAGCTTGTCCTCCGACGGTCACTTCGGCGATATCGAACGCTGGCTTGTCATAACGGCGGGTAGAGCGTTCGAAAAGCTCCGCTCCAGCCACCATGGAGCGGCCGAAGAGCGTTTCAGACAACGGATTTGCCGGATCGGAATAGAATGCACGGGCCGTTTCGGCGTAGGCACGAAAAGGCTGCAGGACAGACTGCGACAGGGCAAATACGCGATAATACATCAACTGCTTTCGCAAAATGGGCCCCCAAAGGGTGCACTATCGCGCGCGAACTTATTCATAGATATGCAATCATGCAAGCAGCAGCGCCTACCGCGCTACTGACGGCCCAATATGACATCCATGATGCTGACTTCGTGCGATGCGCCCGTTCCGCCGCCTATGTCGACCGGAGGAACCGGTGCTATCGAACCGGTCTGACCGTTGTCCGGAACCGTATAAGCGCCACTCTCCGGGGGTGCCTGGTCGAGAATCGCTTGGATCGCATCGCTGATCGTATCGACAGAATTACCGTTCCACTCCCCAGGCAGCGCGGCAACCTGCACGCCCTCGTGAGCTGCCGCCATGAAATCATGCCATGCGGCGGTAGGCAGAGCCCCTCCGGTAACCCGATCCATAGGCTTATTATCATCATTGCCGAACCAGACGCCGGTTGTCAGGTTGGAAGTGTAGCCGACGAACCAGGCATCGCGCGAGTTCTGCGAGGTGCCCGTCTTGCCGGCGGCTGGCCATCCGAACTGACCACGATGGCCGGTACCTTCCTCGATCGTCTTGGTCATCATAGCATTCATCATGCCCACGACTTCGGGGCTGAGGACGCGCGTGGCCACGTTCTTTGCCTCGTAGAGAACCTCGCCTGACGATGTGGTAACGCGCTGGACGAAATGTATTTCGGGACGATAGCCACCGTTGGCGAATGGCACATAGGCTGCCGTAAGTTCGAGCGGCGTGACTTCCGATGTACCTAGTGAGATCGAGATGTTCGATTGCAGCGGCGACTGGATGCCCATGCGTTGCGCCGCCTCGACGACCGTCTGTGGACCGACTTCCATTGCGAGTTGCGCGGCGACCGAGTTCAACGATTTTGCCAGCGCCGTCGTCAGCGTCACCTGGCCATAATACTTGCCGCCGTAATTCTTCGGGGTCCAGTTGCCAATGGTGATGGGTGCATCGTTGCGCATCGACATCGGCGTGCGGCCCTGTTCGATGGCCGCAAGATAGACGAAGGGCTTGAACGCGGAACCCGGCTGGCGCCGTGCTTCAGACGCGCGGTCGAACTGGCTGTCGGAATAATCGTAACCGCCGACAAGGGCACGAACGGCGCCGGAATTGTCGATGGAAACCAGCGCACCCTGGCTGACCTTCTTGGCCTTGCCGTCCTTGTCGATCAGGTTGCGGATAGATTTTTCGGCGATCTTCTGCAACGTCATGTCGACGGTCGATTCAACGATAAGGTCGCTGCGCACCTCACCAATGAGATCAGGCAGCACCTCCATCACCTTGTCCGCTACATAATGTTCCGACCCGGTCCAATAGGCGGCTGCGCGGCTGGCCGGCGCGCTGACTGCGGCTTTCAGCTGGCCATCATCGATCATGCCTTCCTGGCGCATCGCCGTCAGGACGAGTTGGGCGCGCGCATTGGCCGCTTCCGGATCGCGTGCAGGTGAAAGGCGCGAAGGCGCCTTAAGAAGGCCGGCCAGCAGGGCAGCCTCCGCCAGCGTCACATCTTTGGCAGATTTCTGAAAATAGCGCCGCGACGCGGCCTCGACGCCATAGGCTCCCGAGCCGAAATAGACCCGGTTCAGATACATCTCCAGTATCTGATCCTTCGAATATTCACGCTCCAGCCAGATGGCGAGCATGGCCTCCTGTACCTTGCGTTCAATAGTGCGATCAGGCTTCAGGAACAGGTTCTTGGCAAGCTGCTGCGTCAGCGTCGAACCGCCTTGCGACAAACGGCCTTGTGTCAGGTTTTCAGCCATGGCGCGGCCAAGACCTATAAGATCCACGCCGAAATGGGAATAGAAGCGGCGATCCTCGATAGCGATAACGGCTTCCGCGATATAGGGCGACATCTCGTGCAGCCCCACAGCCTCGCCGCCAGTCATGCCACGATTGGCTATCAGCTGCTTATCGACGGAGACAATGCGCACATTCGGCGGACGATCCGGTATCTCCCAGTTCGCAACCGAAGGCATTTTCGCGCCGTAGTAGACGATGAGGCCGACCAGAGCTACTCCGCCCCAGATACAGGCGATGAAGCCCCAATAGATCAGACGACCAAAGATCGATCCCCGGGAGCGCTTATGCCGGCGCGGCTGCTTGCCTCGGCTTCCGCTCTTGCGCGATGAAACGCGTTTGCCTTTTGTCTTGGATGGCATGATCCGGTCCTCCGCCTGCGCAACGAAACCGTCCTCTTCGATCCGCTCGTCACGATCGTCGAAACTCGGTTCAATGCGGTGATCACTCGGTTTTCTTGCCATTGCCTGTGTAATTACCCCTGCGCATGTCTCATCTCGAGACTACCCGTCCTCGGAGATTTCACGCGTTATTCCAACGAGATAGCGTGCGTCGAAAGGTACAACAATTCCTGACACGCGCGCTCGCGAGCATCTGAACCGTAAATGCGGCGATTTAAAGTGGTATTAACACGATGTTTAATGATTAGCGGACACCGCGGGAACTGCGCTGAATGACGCGCTCCAGCCGCATCTGTTCCTCCTGGTCAATCGGAAAGTTCCACATAAGGCTCACGGCAAAGGCCTTCAGCACCGGCGGGAGCCAGGCGTAGAGCGCCGTAAGCGCCAGAAGGCTTTCTTCTGTCTTCACCTGCGCCACCGGATCGAAGCCAGCGAGAGCCAGAGCGGGAAAGACAAGACCAACAGCAAGGGCAAGCGAGCCTTTTGTCGCCAAGCCCCACAGGGAAAAATAGAAGCCCGTGCGCTGTGAGCCGGATGTTGCAGTGTCACTGTCGATGACATCTGCCTGTATGGCTGGCGGCAGTGACAGATCAAACCCCAGCATGAAGCCGGTAACAACGCTGAGAGCGATGAACACGCCGAACTCGCCCTCTTTCAAGAACCCAGTCAATGTGAAAGCCGCGCAGGAGATAATCATCGCGAGGCACCACGCCTTGTGCTTGCCAAACAGCTTGGCGGCGCCCAGTGCAAGCGGCACGCCCGCAAAAGCCGCAAGGCAGCAGACAAAAAGCACTGCTCCCTGCATGTCCGGTCTCCCGACCCGGTACACTATGAAATATAGAAGAAGCGTGGCAGGAACGCCGTTTGCGAGGCCGTTGATGAAATAAGCGGCTAGCAGCCGCACAAAGGGCCGGTTTTCGGAGACTGCGCGCAAGCCTTCCACAAATGCCAGTTGACATGAAGAACGGTTTTGCGGTTCAGGCAATTTCGAAATGGCCAGAACGCCCAAGAGCGGCAAGCCGATCAGGATGAAAAGGGCAACTGCTGCCAACGCGGAGAAGTCCTCGAGCGGAGTGGCAAAATCCAAGAAGAAGGGAAGCGCCAGAATAATCGAGATTCCGCCGAGAGCGGTCGCTTCGCGATAAGCAGAAACCCGCACCCTTCCCTCGTAATCGGTCGCAAGCTCGGCCCCCCAGGCCGCATAGGGCAGCATGGTTGCAGATTGGCCTATGGACAGGAGTGCGGCCCAAAAGGCGAAATAGATAATACCGGCATTGGCAGAGGGCCAAAGTATCATCAACGCCGCGATAGCGGTGATGGGCAGCGAGATTGCAAAAAAGCCGCGACGGCGGCCGAGATCGCTCCACGAACCGAGCCAACGCGCGTCGTTGTCGCTCAGCAGCCCAATCAACGGATCGGTGAAAACTCCTAAAAGAAGGGCCAGCGCCAGCACGAAACCGATAGAAGCGGGCGAAAGCCCGATCTCTTCGGCATAAACGATCGGAATGGTCGCATAAAAGGGCAGACTGAGCAGGGCCAGCGGCAGGGCGGGGAGCGCATATGCCAAAAGTCTGGGAGCCCTCAGATCTGTGTGCGCGGCGCATCTGGTATGGTTCACTTAGGCACCGGTCCTGAGAAGGCCATCGACATCCTCGGTCGCCACACGCAGTCGGCTCTCACTGACATATCCAACCGGCATCAACTCCCCCACTCGATTTCCGGAGCAGTGCCATTCCCGGATATACCAAAACCACCGCCTGTTACAGCTTCTGTCGTGTCATAGCGCAACGGCACCGAGAAGCCCATCCGGGTCGGCTGCTTAATCTGACTGACGATACGATTTCTGTTCTCCGCTCCCCGGCATCCGGGGGCGACTTCCTTTGATCCATCACAGCAATAGCGGGCGAGCGGAAAATAATCAGCAGAGGGGGTGTGCACGTTATTTTGTTGCGACTTAAAGCAACGGAAGCTGTTCAAGATTTCGTTTTTGCCGCAGCGGCTCGCGGAGGCTTACAAGGCGCTGAAATTACGCCATAGTCGGTGCAAGAAAACGGTCCAAAGCTTTGGGAGGAGCAGTGACAGACAAGTCCGCAAACGCCGATCTTCCAGACGGCAACCAATATCCGCCCCTCAAGTTTCATGTGCCGGAGCCGGCTGTGCGTCCTGGAGGCCAGCCCGACTTCTCGAATGTTCCAATTCCAAAGGCCGGTTCAGTTCGCCGTCCGGAGGTCGATGAGCGAGCTGAAACACTGCGCGATCTGGCTTTTTCCATTATCCGGGTCCTGAACCGCAGCGGCGAAGCGGTCGGGCCGTGGGCCGGAACACTTACGGACGAGGAACTGCTCGAAGGCCTGAAAGACATGATGACGCTGCGCGCCTTCGATGCGCGCATGCAGATGGCGCAACGGCAGGGCAAGACGAGCTTCTATATGCAGCATATGGGCGAGGAGGCGGCCAGCTGCGCCTTCCGCAAAGCGCTTCTGCCCGGCGACATGAATTTTCCGACCTATCGCCAGGCAGGCCTCCTCATCGCAGGGGGGTATCCAATGGTCGACATGATGAACCAGATCTATTCGAACGAAGCCGATCCGCTGAAGGGCCGGCAGATGCCGATCATGTATTCGGCGCGCGACCACGGCTTCTTTTCGATCTCCGGCAACCTCGGTACACAATTCGTGCAATCCGTCGGCTGGGCCATGGCATCGGCGATTAAGGGTGATGACAAGATTGCAGCCGGATGGATCGGCGACGGTTCGACGGCGGAATCGGATTTCCACGCGGCGCTCGTCTTTGCCTCGACCTATCGCGCGCCTGTCATTCTCAACATCGTCAATAATCAGTGGGCCATTTCGACCTTCCAGGGAATTGCCCGAGGCGGAGCAGGCACCTTTGCCGCGCGCGGCCTGGGCTTCGGCATTCCCGCACTACGTGTCGATGGCAACGATTATCTGGCGGTGCACGCCGTTGCCAAATGGGCCGCGGAACGCGCGCGCAGGAACCTTGGGCCGACCCTTATCGAATATGTCACCTATCGCGTCGGCGCGCACTCGACGTCGGATGATCCATCCGCCTATCGGCCCAAGACGGAATCGGAGGCCTGGCCGCTTGGCGATCCGGTCATCCGCTTGAAAAATCACCTGATCGCGCGGGGGGTCTGGTCGGAAGAGCGCCATAAACAGTCGGAAGCCGAAGTCCTCGATGCGGTCATATCCGCGCAGAAGCAAGCAGAGAAACATGGCACGCTGCACTCGGGCGGCAAACCTTCGGCGCGCGACATGTTCGAGGGCGTCTATGCAGAAATGCCACCGCATCTTCGTCGCCAGCGTCAAAAAGCGGGAATTTGATCATGCCGAGAATGTCTATGATCGAAGCAGTGCGCAGCGCAATGGACGTCTCGATGGAGCGCGATGGCGATGTTGTCGTGTTCGGCGAGGATGTTGGCTATTTTGGCGGCGTATTTCGCGCCACGCAGGGGCTGCAGCAGAAATATGGCACTCATCGCTGCTTCGACGCGCCTATTTCCGAATCCGGCATAGTCGGAGCCGCAATCGGCATGGCAGCCTACGGGCTGAAGCCATGTATTGAGGTGCAGTTCGCGGACTATGTTTACCCGGCTTTCGACCAGATCGTCTCGGAGGCAGCCCGCATCCGATATCGCTCAAACGGTCAGTTCACCGCCCCTATAGTCATCCGTATGCCTTCAGGGGGCGGCATTTTCGGGGGGCAGACGCATAGCCAGAGCCCAGAGGCCCTCTTTACGCATGTGTCGGGTCTCAAGGTGGTTATTCCGTCAAATCCCTACGATGCCAAAGGCCTGCTGATATCCTCTATTGAAGACCCCGATCCGGTTATCTTCTTCGAGCCGAAGCGACTTTATAACGGTCCCTTCGACGGGCATCATGACCGCCCGATCACGCCCTGGTCGAAACATGAACTTGGCGACGTGCCGGAAGGCCATTTCACAGTGCCGCTCGGCAAGGCTGTCGTGCGGCGAGAGGGCTCGGCGCTCACCGTGCTGGCCTATGGCACCATGGTCTATGTCGCGCAAGCGGCGGCGGAAGATACTGGCATCGACGCGGAGGTGATCGACCTGCGCAGCCTCGTGCCCCTCGACCTCGAAACCATCACGACATCCGTGAAGAAGACCGGCCGTTGCATTATTGTCCACGAGGCAACGCTGACGTCCGGCTTCGGCGCAGAACTGGCCGCGCTCGTGCAGGAACAGTGCTTCTATCATCTGGAAGCGCCCATTGCTCGTGTCACCGGGTGGGACACGCCCTACCCTCATGCGCAGGAATGGGATTATTTCCCCGGTCCCGCCCGTGTCGGCCAGGCCATGATCGAAGCGCTGGAGGAGCAGCCATGAGCGAACATGTCATCAAGCTGCCCGATGTCGGCGAAGGCGTCGCAGAAGCTGAACTCGTCGAATGGCAGGTGAAGGTCGGTGACCTGGTGCGCGAGGATCAGGTGCTTGCGGCGGTCATGACCGACAAGGCAACCGTCGAGATCCCTTCACCGGTCGATGGAGAAGTCGCGTGGCTGGGTGCCGAAATCGGCGATATCGTGGCGGTGGGTTCCCCGCTGATCCGGCTCAAGGTCGAGGGCGACAGCGCGGTGCCGGAGACGCAGCCGGGCCAAGAAGCACAAGCCGCGACCGAGGCCGAAGAAGGCCATCAGGTCAAGGAACTGGTGGATGAGAAGGTTGATGCTGCCAAGGCCCCAAGGGAGCCTGCCTCGACACCCGCTGCGCCCAAGCCTAAACCGACGCAGAAGCCGGCAAGTTTCGGCGCGCCTCGAAAGGCGGGTGAAAAGGCGCTCGCCTCCCCGGCTGTACGCAAACGTGCGCAGGATGAAGGCGTCGATCTGCGTCAGGTTTCCGGCACCGGCCCGGCCGGACGCATCACCCATGATGATCTCGATGGTTTCCTTGCGCGCGGACCAGCGGGCACGACAGCGCCTGCGCTCGTTGCAAATACCGCTATTCGAGAAATCAAAATCGTCGGGCTTCGCCGCAAGATCGCGGAGAAAATGTCCATCGCCAAGACGCGCATTCCCCATATTACCTATGTGGAGGAAGTTGATCTGACGGCGCTTGAGGAGCTGCGCGCAGCCCTCAACAAGGCCAAGCGGGTCGACCAGCCAAAGCTTACCATTCTGCCCTTCCTGATGCGCGCCATGGTCAAGGCGATCGCGGACCAGCCGGGAATGAATGCGATCTTCGATGATGAGGCCGGCGTCGTGCATCAGCATGGGGGCGTGCATATAGGTATAGCCACGCAAACCCAGAACGGCCTGATCGTGCCGGTCGTCCGCCATGCAGAGGCAAGGAGCGTCTGGGACAATGCCGAGGAGCTTTCTCGCGTGGCCGATGCGGCCCGCAACGGCACGGCCAGCCGCGAGGAACTTTCCGGCTCGACGATTACGATTACCTCGCTCGGTGCCCTCGGGGGGATTGCCACAACGCCTGTCATCAATCACCCGGAAGTGGCGATCATCGGTGTCAACAAAATGGCGGTACGACCTGTATGGGAGGGGACGCAGTTTCTTCCACGCAAGATGATGAACCTTTCATCCAGCTTCGATCATCGGGTGGTCGACGGTTGGGACGCGGCGGTATTCATCCAGCGGATCAAGACGTTGCTGGAAACGCCCGCCATGATCTTCGTGGAGGACTGAGATGAAGGAAATTTCCTGCAAGGTACTGGTGATCGGCGCTGGCCCCGGCGGTTACGTCTGCGCCATTCGCGCCGGCCAGCTCGGCCTAGACACTGTCATCGTCGATTTCCAGAAACCCGGCGGCACCTGCCTCAATGTCGGATGCATTCCATCAAAGGCGCTTATCCACGCCGCCGACCACTATGCCGAAGCACTCGCGCAGGCGTCTGGCGGGAGCCATCTCGGCATTAGCATCGAGAACCCCACGCTCGATATCGCCAAGACGGTGGCGTGGAAGGATCACATCGTCGGACGCCTCAATAATGGCGTTGCCGGGCTTCTGAAAAAGGCCAAGGTCAAGATCGTTGCCGGACAAGCGACCTTCCGTGACGGACGCACGGTTTCGGTAGAGACGGAAATCGGAACACAGATCATTCACGCGGAGAACGTCGTAATCGCAACCGGATCTATTCCGGTCGAGCTTCCAGGCCTTCCCTTTGGTGAACATGTGCTCTCCTCCACGCAGGCCCTGTCGATGAAACAGTTGCCGCAAACGATGGCAGTCGTCGGTGCAGGTTATATCGGCCTTGAACTTGGGATTGCCTTTGCCAAGATGGGGGTATCAGTGTCCATCATCGAGGCAACGGATCGCATCCTGCCGCTTTACGATGCAGAGCTGACCAAGCCCGTCATGCGCAGACTGGACGCGCTCGGTGTCAGGCTTCAGCTTGGCTGTAAAACAACTGGCTACGATGCAACGGCCCGAAAGCTCTCCTTTGACACTGTCTCAGGCAGGAAGGACAAGATCGAGGCGGAAAAAGTCTTGGTCACGGTGGGCAGAAAAGCGCAACTCGATGGCTGGGGCCGCGAAGAGCTGGAGCTTGATACGGATGGGCGCTTCCTGCGCATCGACGAACGGTGCCGCACATCCATGCGCGGGATCCACGCTATTGGTGATGTTACCGGAGAACCTATGCTGGCGCACCGGGCAATGGCGCAAGGCGAGATGGTTGCGGAAATTCTGGCCGGACATCGCCGCAGCTGGGACAAGCGCGTCATCCCCGCCGTCTGCTTTACTGATCCGGAAATCGTCACGGCCGGCCTCTCGCCCGAAGACGCGCGCAAGGCTGGCATTGCCGTCAAACTCGGGCAATTTCCCTACATGGCCAATGCACGCGCCATGACGCTTGATGGCGAAGATGGTTTCGTACGTATTGTGGCCCGCGAGGACAATCATCTCGTTCTTGGTATACAAGCGGTTGGTAAGGGGGTTGCCGAACTTTCCGCGGCGTTCGGGCTGGCGATCGAAATGGGAACCAGGCTGGAAGATATTGCCGGCACTATTCACGCTCATCCAACACAAGGTGAAGGCTTGCAGGAAGCAGCCCTCAAGGCTCTGGGGCTGGCGATCCACGTGTAAGCTCGGAGAATGTGGCGCGATTGCAGCGTTTTCGTGCCACATTTTGTTCTGCAACTAACGAATTCCTATGGATTTTCCTAAAAAACGCCCTGTGTACGACTTGTGGATAATATCGGGAATAAAGATCCATAACCTGTCGGAAGCGCTCCCCCACGGCGACGTAAGGCCTTCTATCACAGTCGAGATTCAGTCCCAAATTTCAGGTTGTTAGAGATATATCGACACAGTTTGCGACGATCTTCAAAGATGAAGATGAAGCATTCGTCAATATATCTCTCGCTGCGACGGGTCGAGAAATATTACCAAAAAACAATTATCGTGAGGGAACGAATCTCGTCGACGCCCAAGTTGGGCTTTAACTCGCCATGCAGGATCACGAGCCAGAAAGTATTCTGCATGACACTTCGAAACTATTTGCTAGCAGCAGCGGTGCCTGCCCTGCTTACCCTTACTCCGGCATCTGCCTTCGCCCAATGTGGTAAAGCCTCCTGGTATGCCCTCACCTCCAAGACCGCCTCTGGCGAACGCATGAACCCCTCAGCTATGACTGCGGCTCACAAGAAACTCCCTTTCGGATCGAAAATCCGCGTTACCAATCAGAACAATGGCAGGAGCGTCGTCGTTCGCATTAACGACCGTGGCCCGTTTATCAAGGGACGCGTTTTGGATCTTTCCAAAGGGGCGGCAGGCAAGCTTGGTTTCATTTCCAACGGCCACACCAAAATCTGCTTCGAACGAATTGCCTGAACCCATCAATATCGCGGACGAATACCAATCATGACGCGATGATTTAGGCTCTCATCTTGCGGTCCAAAATCCTTTAAGATTTCCTGTTCATGCGGCAGGGTAGAAAAGCCCGTAAGCTCCACACCCGCCGGCCTTCACGTCATGTGTCGGCTTAGCTGTGGGCAAAAATGTCCTGCTCATCCCAACCCATAAGATCGAGGCGGGCGCGATAGGGCAGGAAGGCGAAACAGGCGGCGGCCTCTTCGGTGCGTCCGTCCCTATCCAGACGGAATTTCAGCCCTTCCCATACCTTATGCAGATAAAGCACGTCGGAGGCAGCATAATCGAGCTGCTCCTGCGTCAATGTTTCTGCCGCCCAGTCTGAAGATTGCTGCGCCTTGGAGAGGCTGACGCCGGCAAATTCGTTGACAACGTCCTTCAGGCCGTGGCGGTCCGTATAGGTGCGGGTGAGCTTGGAAGCAATCTTCGTGCAGAAGACGGGCTGCGGCATGATGCCAAACGTATGATAAAGCACAGCCACGTCAAACCGCGCAAAATGAAATAGCTTGGCGATTTTTTCGTCGCCGAGAAGCTTCATCAGGTTCGGCGCGGTCTTCTGGCCCTTGTCGATCTGAATGACATCCGCCGTGCCATCGCCGGGCGAAAGCTGCACGACACAAAGCCGGTCCCGATGCGGATTAAGGCCAAGCGTTTCAGTATCGATGGCAACCGCCTCGACACTGTAATTGCTCAGATCGGGTAGATCATTCTTGTGGAAGCGGATGGTCATGTGCAGCTCGAATTTGAAATTTCGGGAAAACTGTATTTGGTTTTCCCGAAAAACGTAGCAATAACAAGCAAAATCACTGGGCGTCGGCGATTCCTTGCAGAATACGGGCCCAGGAACGGGCTCCCTTGTGGAAGGATGCCAGCTCGTATTTCTCGTTTGGCGAGTGAATACGATCATCTTCCAACCCAAAGCCCACGAGCAGTGATTCCATGCCCAGAAGCTTCTGGAAATCGCCAACAATAGGGATCGATCCTCCCATCGCGATCATGACGGCTGGCTTTGGCCATTCGTCCGAAAGCGCCTGCTTGGCGACACCCAGGAACGGGGAATCGTAAGAAAGCTGGATACCGGGGGAGCCGCCATGCTCATGAAACTCGACGCGGCAGTCCGCTGGCATCTTCGACCTAACATAATCACGAAAAGCGGCGCGAATCTTCTCCGGGTCTTGCTTCTGAACCAGACGGAAGGAAATCTTGGCGGAAGCTTGCGCTGCAATTACCGTCTTGAAGCCTTGCCCCGAATAGCCGCCAGTAATGCCGTTCACTTCCGCGGTCGGACGTGCCCAGATAAGCTCAAGCAGCGAGCGGTTCTTTTCACCCGCGGGTTCGCTCAGACCGATTGGCCCGAGGAATTTCTCGGCAGTCATGCCAAGCTCGTTCCATGACTGACGAATGTTGGAGGGAATCTCCTCGACGCCATCATAAAAACCATCAAGCGTGACGCGACCGGTTTCGTCATGCAGGCCTGCCAGGACCTTCGACAGTATATGGATAGGATTGGCAGCCGCCCCGCCAAAATGTCCAGAATGGAGATCACGATCGGCTGCATGAACAGTAATCTCCTCACCGACCAGACCCCGCAGACCGGTGGAAATCGCCGGCGTCTCGTGGTCCCACATGCCGGTATCGCAAACCAGCGCAAAATCCGCCTTCAACTCGTCTTTATTGGCTTCGAGGAAAGGCTTGAGCGACGGAGACCCGCTTTCCTCTTCACCTTCAAACAGGATAGTGACTTTGCAAGGCAGCGAGCCCCGCTCCGCCTTGAAGGCGCGACAGGCCTCGACGAAGGTCATGAGCTGCCCCTTGTCATCCGACGTTCCGCGACCCGTCAAAACTTTTCGCCCGTTCAGTTCCTTGATTGCCGGATCGAAGGGATCAGCATCCCAAAGCTCCAGCGGGTCAACTGGCTGAACGTCATAATGGCCATAGAAAAGCACGTGCGGCGCAGCATCGGTTTCGCCGGAATGATGCGCCACAACCATGGGATGGCCGGGCGTATCGCGTATGCTCGCCTCGAAGCCGATTGATTTCAGATCCTCCACGAGAAACTGCGCAGCCTTGCGGCATTCTGCCGAATAGGCTTTGTCAGTGGAGATCGACTTGATGCGCAAAAGCGAGAAAAGGCGCTCGACGCTGGCGTCGAGACCGGCATCGATACGGGAAAGAACAGGATCAAGCGCAGGCATATTGCTTCCTTTCGATTCGTTGTGCGCAAGGTAGCGCAAAGGAAGCCCGAAGACACCGCGACACGAGGCAGAAGCGCAGAAAAACAAAAACCGCCGTGGCGGAGGGGGATGCCACGACGGTTCTTGAAACAAACGGCAGCCCGGAGAGGGGGATAGGCTGCCGCATAAAGTCCGAACGAGGCGGGGGACATGCCTGTGATCCGGACGCGGCATTAAATTGCCGACACTGCTTAATTGATACTCCGAAAGTGGCGATTCAAGGGCATGAACATTACGTTTTTGTAAGTTTTTCGACCAAATCGCCTTGTCGCGCGGGATGCATCCGGATAGCGAAAGAGGATGGACATGCGCCGCAGCTGACGCTACCCGTTGGGCTATGAAAAAAGGCGATCATCTCTTCCTTGTCGACGGCTCGGGCTACATCTTCCGCGCCTATCACGCATTGCCCCCGCTGTCACGCAAGTCGGACGGCTTGCCGGTTGGCGCGGTCGCAGGCTTCTGCAACATGCTGTGGAAGCTCCTGAAGAATGCGCGCGACACCGATGTCGGAGTTACGCCGACCCATTTTGCCGTCATTTTCGACTACTCCTCCAAGACGTTCCGCAATGCGCTTTACGGCGAGTACAAGGCCAATCGTACCGCCCCCCCGGAAGACCTCGTTCCGCAATTTGGCCTGATCCGCGAAGCAACACGCGCTTTCGATCTGCCTTGCATCGAGATGGAAGGATTTGAGGCCGACGATCTGATCGCAACTTATGCTCGTCTCGCCTGCGAAGCTGGCGCCGATACCACGATCATCTCCTCCGACAAGGATCTGATGCAGCTCGTGGGCGCAACAACGCAGATGTACGATCCGATGAAGGACAAGCAGATCGGCGTCCCGGAAGTCATCGAAAAATGGGGCGTCCCGCCCGAAAAAATGATCGACCTGCAGGCGCTCACGGGCGATTCCATCGATAATGTTCCAGGCGTGCCGGGCATAGGGCCGAAGACGGCGGCACAATTGCTGGAAGAGTTTGGTGACCTGGATACGCTGCTTATGCGAGCTTCCGAAATCAAGCAGAACAAGCGGCGAGAAAACATCATCCAACATGCCGACAATGCCCGCCTGTCGCGCGAGCTGGTGAAGCTGAGGAACGATGCACCGATCGTAGAACAGCTGGACGAGCTTGTGCTCAACCCGCTTGATGGACCGAAACTGATCGCCTTCCTTAAGGCCATGGAATTCACCACGCTGACGAAGCGCGTTGCGGAAGCGACGGAGGCGGATGCCTCGGCCATCGAAGCCAAGAGCATCGCTGTGGAATGGGGCGAGGATGCACATGGTCCGGATGTAGGTGCTGGAGCCACGACCCAGGATACAGCCCAGCGCGGTCCGCTGACGCCTGCCGATCTGGTCGCAAAACGCGCCGACGCCGTAAAGAAGCTGGCGAAGGAGCCGGTCGATCATACAATCATCCGCGGCAGTCAGGTGCTTGCAGACTGGATCGCGGCGGCAACCGAAAGCGGCACACTTGCCTTCGACATTCTGGCAAGCTCGGCAGATCCTATGAAGGCTGAGATTGTCGGCCTCACGCTGGCGCTGGAGAACGGCATTTGTGCCTACATTCCAGTCGGGCATCATTCCGGAGATAGCGATCTGCTGGGCGGCGGTCTGGCCGAAGAACAGATTTCCGAAGGGGACGCCCTTTCACTGCTGAAACCCCTGCTCGAAGACGCGTCTGTTCTCAAGATCGGCCACGATGCGAAATTCGATTACGTCATGCTGGCCCAGCGCGGCGTTACGCTCTCGCCCCCGGACGACATCCAGCTTTTGTCCTACGTGCTCGACTCAGGTACTGGCGCGCATAGCCTGGAGGCTCTGGCGGCACGTTGGCTCGACAAAACGCTATCAGTGTTGAAAGAGCTAACGGGAACTGGACGCAGTGCTGTTCCTGTCGAGCAGACAAGCATGGTAGCTGCGGCAAATTATGCCAGTGACCTAGTACACGCGACGCTTGCGATCTGGCGCGTGTTGAAGCCGCGGCTTGCCGCGGAAGGCATGACGAGTGTTTATGAGCGCCTGGAGCGACCGCTGATTGCCGCGCTTGGCGCCATGGAACAACGCGGCATCGAGATTGACCGGCAGACCCTGAGCCGCCTCTCGGGCGAGTTAGCGCAACGTGCAGCCGCGTTCGAAGACGAAATCTACGAGGTTGCCGGCGAACGGTTCAATATCGGGTCGCCCAAGCAACTTGGCGATATTCTGTTCGGCAAGATGGGTGTACCCGGCGGATCCAAAACGAAAACCGGCCAATGGTCCACTTCAGCCCAGGTTTTGGAAGAACTTGCGGCGGAAGGGCATGAATTGCCGCGCAAGATCGTCGATTGGCGGCAGCTCACCAAGCTGAAATCAACCTATACGGACGCACTGCCAGGCTATATCCATCCGCGCACAAGGCGGGTTCATACCTCTTATGCTATGGCCGCGACCTCCACGGGCCGGCTTTCCTCATCGGAGCCGAATCTGCAGAACATTCCGATTCGCACGGCGGAAGGTCGAAAAATCCGGACGGCTTTCATTGCGCCGGCGGGCAGGAAGTTGATTTCTGCCGACTATAGTCAAATCGAGTTGCGTGTGCTGGCGCATGTCGCCGACATTCCTCAGCTGCGTCAAGCCTTCTCCGACGGTGTCGACATCCATGCCATGACCGCATCGGAAATGTTCTCGGTACCGGTCGAGGGCATGCCGACTGAGATTCGCCGCCGCGCCAAGGCGATCAATTTCGGCATTATCTATGGCATCTCTGCCTTTGGTTTAGCTAACCAGCTATCAATCCCGAGGGAAGAAGCTTCGGACTATATCAAGCGCTATTTCGAGCGTTTCCCGGGCATTCGCGACTACATGGAAAGCACAAAGAATTTCTGCCGCGAGAACGGTTATGTCGAAACGATCTTTGGGCGACGCGCGCATTATCCCGACATCAAGGCTTCCAACCCGCAGATCCGCGCCTTCAATGAACGCGCGGCCATCAACGCTCCCATTCAGGGTTCTGCCGCCGACATTATCCGTAGAGCGATGGTGCAGATGGATGCAGCCCTCCAAGCGGCGAAGGTAAAAGCCGACATGCTGCTGCAAGTGCATGATGAGTTAATCTTCGAAGTGGACGACGCGGAAGCAGAGAAGGCAATTCCTGTCATTCGCCAGACCATGGAAAGTGCAGCAATGCCCGCCCTTTCCATGCGCGTGCCTCTCCATGTCGATGCGCGTGCTGCCAACAGCTGGGACGAGGCGCACTGATTACTCTTCGTCACTCCGCGGCGTCCAAGGAATTGCCGGACGGCGCCAGAAGTTTGTTACTGGGCTTGTGCGTCGTCTTTTCCCAGTGGTGGGGGCGGCGCATCAATTGGAAAAATGCGCGCCACCCGGCAAGCGCCAGCAGGCACCAGTAGACGGGCGTCATCATCGCCACCTTCCAGAAACCGCGTTTCTGCTTCGGCGCCAGCGTCCGGTGGCCGAGCAACAGGAACGAGACGTAGCCCAAGGACAGAACCGCGATATCGACGCCGATCAATACCGAATATTGCGTTACGTCCTCGCTTAGAATTGCCATTCCGACTGTCGAAATTACCGAGAAAACGAGCAGTGGGTGAACCATCGCTGAAAGGAGCATCCCGGCAAAGAGCACCTGGACCAGGATAAAAGACTTGAGGCCGATCTGGCGGACCAGTCGCAGCGGATGGCGCATGTGAACGAGCCATGTCTGCATCCAGCCCTTCATCCAGCGCGTGCGTTGCGGCAACCAATCCTTGAATGAAATAGGGGCATCCTCGAGCGTCGGAAGTGAAAGCACGCCGCAGCGGTAACCATGCCGCGCCAGACGAACCCCGAGGTCCGCATCTTCAGTGACATTGAACGGATCCCATCCGCCCACCTTTTCCAGGGCCTCGCGCCGGAAATGGTTTGACGTGCCACCAAGCGGCATGATCAGCCCTCGCTTCGCCAGCCATGGCAGCAGACCCTTGAACAGCCCGCAGTACTCGAACCAGAACATGCGGGCCAAAGTGCCTTCGTGGCGATTATCGATATCGAGGGGGGCTTGCAAGCAGGCAAGTTCGGGTCCTTCGTCGCGAAAGCGTTCCCATGCCTCCATCAATTGCAACGAATGCGGCCGATCCTCCGCGTCGTAAAGAACGACCAGGCTCCCGCTCGATGCCTGTAGCGCGTAGGCAAGCGCCTTGGGCTTCGTTTGAGGTCCGAAACGCGGGACCTTGATCAGTTCCACGAACGACCGCAAGGGTTGCGCTTCGATGGCTGCTATCGTCTCATGATCTCCTTCCTCGCAAACGAGCTTGATCTCCAGTCGTTCGCGTGGCCACACAAGTTTGCCGAGTGCAACAAGCAATTGCGGAACTACGTCGGCTTCGCGGTAGAGGGCGATCAGGACGGTATAGATTGGAGGATCATCGGAAATTCCGAGCTCGGGCATGGTCGGCGCCGGGACAGCGCGGGCTTCGGTTGCTGCAAAAACGCGTAAGAGAACGCAAACCAGAAAAGCCGAACTTGCCAGGAAATGAAGACCCGGCCAAAATCCTGGTGCGCTCGACAGAGACAGGCTTATCAAGATGAGCACGATCGTGCAGAGGATGAATGTCTGCCCGCCGGCAACTACTTGCCGTGCACTGTGCTCCGGTGTGTTGAGCGCGATATCATAGGTTGCCCGATGGGCGATCAGGTCGCGCGAACGAATGAACAGGGCCTGACGCAGGTGCAATGGCGGGATGAGACAGAAGCTTTCCTTTACTTCCGCAGACATTGCACAAAGCCGCGCGAAATTGCCGGGATACTCAAGAACATCGAAAGGCATGGCGAAATGGATACTCAAAGTGCCGCGGCGCAGCGGCGCGAAAAGTGCACATGAATGACGCCTTAGCAGACGGGACGCCTGATCATCCGAAAAGAGCAGGTCGGACGGAAGCGGATAGGGGCGATACACGATGCCGGCGGCCCGTGCGATCGCTTTGTAGAGCACGGTCTCGCCAATTGCCGGATGATCACGCATGACCTGCAAGAGGCTGACCTTGCGCAGTCTCGCCTGAGCGGCAAGGATGGCCTGACTATCTTCCGAAAGTCGCAGCGTCCGCAGAAGTGCCTGCCACTCACCCAGTTCCGGATAGACCGGTACGATCGCGCGTATTTTCTCCTCCACCGCCGGCGTAATCGCAGGCAGCACTGTCCGTTGCATGGTCGACATGCCCTATTCCCCCAATGCCGTCTCAAGCACACACGCCTCCGGCGGTCGCTTGAAGCGCCCCAATCCAGTGTTTCGACAATAAAATGGCTATAGTCCGGGCCACCACCCGAACGTTCCCTGAAGAGACGGTGCCCCCGTCGCCGAATTCCGGATCGAACATGGCAGGAAATGAGTGGTTTGTAAGGTACGCGATCGCGTAATAGCGCGACAAAAAAATATGTGCTTTAATTGAGGCTCGGAGGAGCATGTAAAAAGCCCGGCACTCCTTTAAATACCGGGCTTTCTAGTCGATCTCGGCGAAAATTCAGGCTGCGGCCGCCGCCTTCAGGCCGCGTTCGATGTCCGCAATTAGGTCGTCCGGATTTTCAAGACCAATCGACAATCGCAACGAGCCATCACCGATACCCGCCTCCGCCCGGCCTTGATCATCCAGGCTCTTATGGGTTGTTGTAGCCGGATGAGTAATCAGAGATTTGGCATCGCCAAGATTGTTGGAAATGCGGATGATCTTGAGCGCGTTTTCGAAGGCGAATGCGGCCTTCTGGCCACCTTTTACGTCAAAGCAAATCAAGGTCGAGCCGCCCGTCATCTGCTTCCGGATGATATCGGCTTGCGGATGATCGGCGCGTCCAGCGTAGAGCAGACGTGAAACGACGTCGCTTTCCGCAAGATAATCGGCGACGCGCGCTGCCGACTTCGTCTGGTACTCGACTCGAACGGCCAGCGTTTCCAAACCCTTCAAAAGCGTCCAGGCGTTGAATGGCGACATGGATGGGCCGGTGTGGCGGAAGTAATCGTGGAGGTTCTCATCGATCCACTTCTTGTCCGAAAGCACGATACCGCCGAGGCAACGCCCCTGCCCGTCAATATGCTTGGTAGCGGAATAGACGACGACGTGCGCGCCCAGCTGCAGCGGCTTCTGGTAGAGCGGCGTTGCGAACACATTATCAACTACAACGCGTGCGCCGATCCCGTTTGCGATGTCGGCAACGGCACGAATATCGATGACTTCCAAGGAAGGATTCGTCGGGCTTTCCATGAAGAAAAGCTTCGTGTTTGGACGAACCGCCTTCTTCCATGCGTCGAGGTCGCGTCCATCTACGAAGGTAAACTCTATGCCGTAGCGGGGCATCAGATTCTCGATCACCCAGCGACAGGAGCCAAACAAGGCCCGCGCCGAAACGATGTGATCTCCAGCCTTGAGCGAGCACAGGAGCGCCGAGGTGACCGCCGCCATGCCGGATGCCATGGCCCGCGCATCTTCCGCGCCTTCGATCGCGCACATGCGATCTTCGAACATCTGGGTGGTCGGATTGGCATAGCGCGAATAGATGAAACCCGGATCTTCGCCGTTAAAGCGCGCGAGTGCTGCTTCCGCTGTCGGATAGACGAAACCCTGTGTCAGAAAGATCGATTCCGAGGTTTCCGCAAACTGTGAACGGATCACACCGGAATGAATAAGTTGGGTTTCGATGCTGAAGGGCTTTTCGGTATCTGTTGTCATTTGCCATCTTTCACGCACAAAAAAACCGGTCGCAAAAGTCGCAACCGGTCGCTCATACGTGCGGCCCCTTTAGCGACTTATTTAACGTGGCTGCAAGCCGACCGGCAAATCACCACGGGATAAATGGGGTTTAGACCTCCGGGCTTCTTGCGTCAATTGGCCCAATGTCTAAAGTTTTGCGCCACAGCCTTGGGCCAGCGAACTGAAATTCGCGCCAATGCACCGATTTTTAAAAGGCTTGAGCTTTGCGCACGACAGGAATTCTGCCCGACCGGGATATCGCCGCCCTCTTTCAGACCGGCGCTCTGAGCGCGCCGAACGTGCTCGCCGATGACCAAATCCAACCGGCCAGCCTCGACCTGCGCCTCGGATCAAAAGCGCTGCGTGTGCGCGCCAGTTTTCTACCAGGGCCGATCTCCCGCGTGGACGAAAAATTAGAACGCCTGACGCTGCACGAGATCAACCTGGAGGACGGCGCCGTCCTTGAAACCGGGTGCGTCTATATCATTCCTCTGCTTGAGCGCCTTGCGCTGCCGCAGGAGATTTCAGCCTCGGCCAATCCGAAGAGTTCGACCGGTCGTCTTGATATCTTCACGCGCGTCATGACCGATTACGGACAGGAGTTTGACCAGATCCCGGCGGGTTACAAGGGCCCGCTTTATATGGAGGTGTCGCCGCGCACCTTTCCGATCGTCGTACGCAAGGGATCGCGCCTGTCGCAGATCCGTTTTCGCAAAGGACACGCATTGCTGACAGAGACGGAAGTCTCGACCTTACACGAAGCGGAGACCCTGGTTGCCGCCGAAGCGCCAAATGTTTCCGGTGGCGGCATCGCGCTTTCCATTGACCTGACCGGCACTGATGAAGGGCTGATCGGCTACCGCGCCAAACATCATACTGGCCTTGTCGACGTTGACGCGAAGGCTGCGCAGGATGTGCACGATTTCTGGGAGCCGCTTTATAATCACGGTCGTCCCGAACTCGTGCTCGACCCGGATGAGTTCTATATTCTCGTATCCCGGGAGGCGGTGCATGTGCCGCCGCATCACGCTGCTGAGATGACGCCTTTCGATCCTCTGGTAGGCGAATTCCGTGTCCATTACGCGGGCTTCTTCGATCCAGGCTTTGGGCATTCCGCAGCAGGCGGAACGGGCAGCCGTGCAGTTCTGGAAGTGCGCAGCCACGAGGTGCCGTTCATTCTCGATCACGGCCAGATCGTCGGACGGCTCGTTTATGAGCATATGCTGTCACGCCCAGACGCACTCTATGGAACCGATCTGAAATCCAATTATCAGGCGCAGGGCCTGAAACTGTCGAAGCATTTCCGCGTAAGTTCCTAAGTCGCGGCGAAATCGCTACGATTTATGCCGTGGCGCTGCAGCTTGTCATAGAAGGTCTTACGGGGAATTCCTAGCGCTGCGAGCGTTTCCTTCACATCCCCGTGCGTGCCGCGCAGGACATTTTCGATCACCTGCTTTTCAAATGCCTCCACCTGCTCAGGCAGGCTGCCATGCGGCGTTGGCCGCTCGTCTGAACTTGAACCGACCGAGGTCGCGAGGTCGAGGCCAAGCGCTCGCCGCTCGGCAAAATGCGACAGCTCGCGAACATTACCGGGCCAATCATGGCTCATCAGGAAATCATGAATATCGCGACTCGTCTCCGGCATATCCGCCTTAAACCGCTGACAGGCGCGTTGGAGAAAGTGGGTGTAGAGCAGCGGTATGTCGGCTTTGCGTTCTCGCAGCGGGGGAATGCAGATCGTCACGACATTGAGGCGATAGTAAAGGTCCTCACGAAATTCACCCCGGGTAGACGGGTCGCTCAGATCGACTTTGGCCGCAGCCACGACACGTAAATCGACCGGTCTGATTTCATTCGTACCAAGCGGAGCAATCTCACGCGCTTCGATAACGCGCAGCAACTTCACCTGCGTTTCAACGGGCATGCTCTCGATCTCGTCGAGGAAGAGCGTGCCACCACTCGCGTGCTCGATCCTGCCGACACGTCTTTTCTGCGCGCCGGTGAAGGCACCAGCCTCATGGCCGAAGAGCTCACTTTCCAGGACCGTGTCGGGAAGTGCACCGCAATTGAGCGCAACGAAATTGCCTTTGGAGCGCCGTTCGCTCCATTGGTGCAACAGCGTCGCAACAACCTCCTTGCCGCTTCCCGTTTCACCAGCCACGAGCACGTCGACGTCGGTATCGGCGATATGGCGCAGCGTCTGGCGCAGACGTTCGATAGCCGGCGTCTGGCCGATCAGCGGCGCGCTGTCGCCAGCCTGAAGGGATCGAGCCCGCAGATCGCGGTTTTCTATGACAAGACGGCGCTTTTCAAGTGCACGGCGGATGCTGGTCACAAGCTGTTCCGTAGCGAAGGGCTTGGTAATGAAATCATAGGCACCCGTCTGCATGGCGCGCACGGCCATGGGAATATCGCCATGGCCAGTCATCAGCACAACAGGCAAATCCGCATCCATCGCATGTAGGAGATCGAGAAATTCCAGCCCATCCATACCAGGCATACGCACGTCGGAGACGACCACGCCCGAGAAATTCTCATCGAGCAAAGTGCGGGCCTGATTGGCACTCCCAGCACGCTGAACGGAAAGACCGGCAATTTCCAGTGACTGCGCGATAGCAGCGGATAGATCGCGATCGTCGTCGACAAGAAGGACATCTGTCATCATGCCTAAATTCTCTCCACAATTATCGTTGCGCGCGTCCCAGCTTCATCACTATCCAGCGACAATGTGCCGCCATGTTCGGTGATTATTTCGCGCGAAATGACAAGTCCCAGGCCAAGGCCCTGCTCTTTCGAGGTATTGAATGGCGTAAACAGGCCCGCACGGATCATGGGCGACAGACCAACGCCATTATCATGCACCACGATGTGCACCCTGCCCTCTCTCACCTCGGCGTAAACACGAACTTCTCCATCGCTGCGCTCTCCTATCGCTTCGAAAGCGTTCTGCAGCAGATTGATTAATACCTGCTCCAGACGGATCCGACTTCCCATAACGCGCATGTCCGAGGATGGCCATTCGATCTCCAATGCCTCCATCCGGGTACGAAAGCGTGCGCGTAAAAGCATAAGTGCGCCGTCGATGATTTCCCCCACAGGAATGGCTTCTGACTTGTCGCTTCCCTTGCCCTTTCGCGCAAAGTTTCTGAGTTCCTGTGTGATGCGGGCGATCCGCTCTGTAAGCGAGGCGATGGTTGTCAAGTTCTGGCAGGCGTCCTCGGCACGCCCGATGGATAAAAAAGAGAGGGCATTGTCGGCATAGGTACGAATGGTCGCGAGCGGCTGATTAACCTCATGCGCGACACCCGCGACCACCTGTCCTAGAATGGCGAGGCGATTAGCGCTCACCAGCTCCTGTTGCACTGCCTGAAGCTTCCGCTCCGTTTCCCGATGCTCTTCTATCTCCGCTTCAAGGCGGCCATGCGCGGCCTTCAGATCGCTGGTTCGCTCTTCCACACGGCGTTCGAGCGCATCGCGCGCCTCCTGCTCCGCGATCAGGCGCAAATCGGCAGCGTGTCGCTTGCGCAGATAAAAGCCGCTTCCAGCGAGAACCGGGAAAAGCGCGGCAAGAGAGAGCAAAAGCCACTCGCGTATGCCCTTTGCGATCGCTTCGGAGACGGGCGCAAGGTAGTTGATCGTCCAGCCCGTTCCTTCAACCGGCATCTGCAAATCGAGATAAGTCTCGCTCATTTTTCCAATGGGTTCGCCGGCGGAAACCAGATTCTCTTCAGGACCAAGCGGCTGCCTTTGCCGGATATCAAGCTGTTCGAGTGATGCGTCGCCGAATTGCAGGCTCGCCCGCAACGTCTCTCGCTCCTGTTCGGAAAGCGCCTTCATCGCGCGAAAGCGCAATGAGGAATTGCTGGTAACCAGAACGACGCCCTTTTCGTCTGTGATAAAAGTCAGATTGCCGGAGCTTGCCCAATCGCGTTCCAACTGGTCGAACTCGAGCTTGACAACGATGGCACCAAGAGGAGTGCCATCGAGATCATCAATGCGACGCGAGACATAAAGACCGGGCCGACGGCTGACTGTGCCGAGCGCGTAGTGCTTGCCTGCGCCGCTTTTCATCGCGTCGTAAAAATAAGCGCGAAAGCTATAATCATTGCCGACAAAACTGTCCGGCTCGCGCCAGTTGCTGGCGGCAACCGCCAGCCCATCCACGCGCACGGCATAGATAACGGCCGCACCGGTTTCGCGCGCCACGAGTTCCAGCTTCTCGTTCAGTTTGCGAAAATCGACAGCTCTTTGGCTTTTCAGCGTCAAACGCAGGTCGGGATCACGCGCCAAGACCTGCGGCAATATGCCGGACCGCTCGAGAACCGCCCGCAGGAGCGCGATCTTAAGCGTCGTATCCGTCCGAGCTTGCGCCTGCATGTCTGCCAGCGCCGTCGACCGCCCCAGATGCACAGCAAAAAGGGAGACGGCTAGCGTGGCGAGAACAGCGATGATGACAAAGAAGCGCAGATAGGAAGCACTTCGCTGCAAACGTTCATTATAGCTAACATCGCTCATACGATTTCTTGTGCACAGATCCGCCAGATACGCAAGAAGCTTGTGTGGTTTTCCGCACAAACCAAAACCAAAGTTGATCGATTGAAAATTTTTCTCATTGGAAATCATATCCTTGCAGGAAGTTAATCCGAAGTGGCACACGAAATGCTTTTTCAAGATTCAATTTGGCAACTACGCCAAACGGCCCGGGAGGCGGAGTGACAGCATTCCATCTGGGCCTGTCTTGGAGGACAATTATGAAAGCTATACCTTCGACCGCGCAGCCGCGCGGCCATGTGCCTTTTTACAAGGTTCTTTACGTTCAGGTGATCTTCGCGATCGTCGTCGGAACTTTGCTTGGCCACTTTCATCCGGTCTATGGCGAAGCGATGAAGCCACTCGGTGATGCCTTCATCAAGCTCGTCAAGATGATCATCGCTCCGGTGATCTTCCTGACCATCGTCACGGGCATTGCTGGCATGAGCGATCTGAAGAAGGTCGGACGAGTTGCCGGCAAGGCAATGATCTACTTCGTCACATTTTCAACGCTTGCGCTGATCGTCGGCATGATCGTCGCCAATGTCATCCAGCCTGGAGCTGGCCTTAACATCGATCCCGCCACGCTGGATGGCGCCGCTGTCGCGAGCTATGCCGAGAAGGCACATGAACAGTCGATCACCGGCTTCCTGATGAACATTATCCCGACGACCATCGTCGGTGCTTTCTCGTCTGGCGACATTCTGCAGGTTCTGTTCTTCTCTGTCCTGTTCGGCATAGCACTTGGCATGGTCGGAGATCGCGGCAAGCCGGTTCTCGATTTTCTCCACGCCGTCACCGCGCCGATGTTCAAGCTCGTCGGGATCCTGATGAAGGCGGCTCCGATCGGTGCATTTGGAGCGATGGCCTTTACCATCGGCCGCTACGGCATCGGCTCAATCGCCAATCTCGCAATGCTCGTCGGCACGTTCTACCTGACATCGCTTCTCTTCGTGATCGTGGTGCTCGGCGCGGTCGCCAGGTATAATGGCTTCTCGATCTTCGCGCTGATCCGCTATATCAAGGAAGAGCTGCTGCTCGTTCTCGGTACGTCTTCCTCGGAAGCCGCGCTCCCGAGCCTGATGGAAAAGATGGAAGCAGCCGGCGCGAAGAAATCGGTTGTCGGCCTCGTCATCCCGACAGGCTATTCCTTCAACCTCGACGGCACCAATATCTACATGACGATGGCTGCGCTCTTCATTGCGCAGGCGACCAATATCGACCTTTCGATCGGCGATCAAATCCTGCTACTTCTGGTGGCGATGCTTTCATCCAAGGGTGCCGCGGGCATCACCGGCGCGGGCTTCATAACGCTTGCCGCGACGCTTTCGGTCGTACCAACCGTTCCGGTAGCGGGAATGGCACTGATCCTCGGCATCGACCGCTTCATGTCAGAATGCCGCGCACTGACCAACCTTGTCGGAAATGCCGTTGCTTCGCTCGTTGTTGCACGTTGGGAAAACGAACTCGACGTGGACAAGATGAACACGGCGCTGGGCGGCAAGCCTGTCGTGATCGAGGAAACCGGCGAGGTCATCCAGCCGGCAGAATAATACTGCTCCAATGACCGGAAAAAGCGCTGCCTTGTGCGGCGCTTTTTGTCTCCAGGAGAAACATTGGAGCGGGTAGCGGGAATCGAACCCGCGCGTTCAGCTTGGGAAGCTGACAGGCTACCATTACATCATACCCGCCTGTGCCAGCATCGTTACACCGGGCACCGCGCCGCTTCAATGCGCAAAATCCAACGATGCAAAGACTTGCGATGCGCCAGCGCTCATTCTATGTCCATATAACCAATATGGAGAGTGCTTCGATGTCGCGTGCAACGGATTTTCTTGGAGACAGCCCGCTTCGCATTCTGGTGAAGCTTGCGATCGTGTCCTTTCTGGTCGGCATCGTCATGAGCGCCTTCGGCTGGGGACCCTACGATATATATTACGGTATCCGCGATTTCGTTGTCGACATCTGGCGCCTTGGCTTCAATTCGGTAAATCGGTTTGCAGGCTATTTGCTGCTTGGCGCTTCGGTGGTCGTTCCAGTATTTATTCTCCTGCGCATCCTCAACCGTCGCTAAATTCGGCCCCGACTCTGAACAGGGTGACGTGCCGCTTCGCGACTGCGGCGGCATCGTATGAGTAGCCGCCGCCAATGACACCGCAGAGCGGTATATGACGGCTGCGAAAGAAATCGATCACGGTACGCTCCCGCCATTCTAACCCCTGATCGGTCATCTTCATACGGCCCAGACGATCATCCATATGAGGATCGACGCCCGCATTGTAAAAGACCAGATCGGGACGCCCCGCTTCAATAAGACGTGGCAAAACAGCGTTCAACTGATCAAGGTAGGCGCGGTCACCCATGCCGTCGGGCAAACCTATGTCCAGCGAGGATGGGATTTTCCGGCTTGGGTAGTTGCGCTCGGCATGCATCGAGAACGTGAAGACACGCGGCTCTCCGCGGAAAATATCGGCGGTCCCGTCACCCTGGTGGACGTCGAGGTCAACGATCAGAACGCGCTCCACCCTGCCTTGGTCGAGGAGCGCGCAGGCCGCGACCGCCACGTCATTGAAGGTGCAAAAGCCTGCGCCATGGGCGCGTCGTGCATGATGGCTACCACCTGCCGTGTTGCACGCAATTCCATGTTCAAGTGCAAGTTGCCCGGCCATGAGCGAACCCATGCTCGCATAACGCGCGCGCCTCGAGACCTTCTCATCAACCTGAAAACCGATTTCTTTTTCAATCGTCTCAGGCACCCGAAGATCGCAAACCTGATCGACATAGAGGCGATCATGGGCCTTGGACAGCAGGGTTCGGCTGGCAAGCGCTGGCGCGTGTATAAACCCCCTGTGCGCAAGGCCCAGCGCATCGATTTCGCGCATCAGAAGGCTGTATTTGCTCATCGGGAAACGATGAGCCGGATCGAACTGCGCATCATAGGCGGGGTGATGAACGATGTGCAGTGGCATTAAGATCTCTGTTCGGTTGCGCCCGCCATGCAAGCGCCTCGGGGCTGCCGTGTCAATTTGCCCGGTGTCCTCGTATGGACGTTTTCGTGCGAATTGCCTATGTTCGTCATCAGCAAAAGAGGCGCGGTACGATGTTACGGACGCGCGGAGATGTGATGAATTACCAGCAGTTTTTCGAAGATGCGGTAGACCAGCTGCATCGTGAGCGGCGCTATCGCGTATTTGCGGATATTGAGCGTATCGTCGGTCGTTTTCCTGTCGCAACCTGGCACAGGTCGGCGAAGGAAACCCGGGAAATCACCATCTGGTGCTCGAATGATTATCTCGGCATGGGCCAGCATCCAAAGGTGATTGCCGCCATGACCGAAGCAGCACAAGGGATGGGTACAGGTGCGGGCGGCACGCGCAATATTTCCGGCACCAATCATCCGCTCGTCGAGCTGGAAACAGAGCTTGCCGATCTGCATGGCAAGGAAGCCGGTCTTGTTTTCACCTCCGGATATGTTTCCAATGCAACAGGCATCGCGACGATTGCCAAGCTGCTTCCAAACTGCCTCATTCTGTCCGACGCGCTCAACCACGCCTCTATGATCGAGGGCGTACGACACTCCGGCTGCGAAAAGCAGATTTTCCGACATAATGACGTGGCGCATCTCGAAGAGCTGCTCAAAGCACAGCCATTGGAACGGGCCAAGCTGATCGCATTCGAATCTGTTTATTCGATGGATGGCGATATTGCGCCTATCGCGGAGATCGTGGCGCTCGCCAAACGCTATGATGCCATGACCTATATTGACGAAGTGCATGCGGTGGGCATGTACGGCGCCCGCGGTGGGGGCATCACAGAATGCGAGGGCCTTGCGACCGAGATCGACGTTATCGAAGGGACGCTCGGCAAGGCCTTCGGCGCGATGGGCGGTTATATTACTGGTTCGCGCGCGCTTATCGATGCCGTGCGTTCCTATGCGCCTGGCTTCATTTTCACGACGGCCTTGCCGCCTTCGGTCGCTGCCGCGGCTTGCGCTTCGATCCGCCATCTCAAATCTTCTCACGCTGAACGCGAAGGGCAGCAAAGACAGGCGCAGCGCGCCAAGGACGTCTTGCGCGCCGCCGGTCTGCCGGTGATGGACTCAGTGACGCATATCGTGCCGGTATTGGTCGGCAATGCGGAGCTGTGCAAGAAGGCGAGTGACCGTCTTCTTGAAAGGCACGGCATTTATATTCAGCCGATCAACTATCCCACCGTGCCACGTGGCACGGAACGCTTGCGGATCACCCCGTCGCCATTTCATGACAATGCGATGATCGAGGTGCTGAAAGATGCTCTTCTGGAAACGTGGGAAGCGTTGGGAATTACATCTCAAACCAGTTCCCAGGCGGCCTAAGGCCGCTTTATTCAAAGAAAACGCCCGCTTGAAGCGGGCGTTTCTATAATAACCCGATCAAACCGCCGGCTTGTTCGCCAGCAGGTCGCGAATTTCAGTTAGAAGCTTGACATCTTCCGGAGCAGCGGCAGGTGCTGCCTCTTCGGCTTCCTTCTGACGGTCGAGGCGGCGACGCAGCGCGTTGATGCTCTTGACCATGATGAAGATGATCCAGGCGAGAATCAGGAAGTTGATCACAACGCTGATGAAGCTGCCATAAGCGAGCACGGCACCTTGAGCGCGTGCGGCGTCGAGGGTAGAAGCGGTGACACTCGAAGACAGGCCGACGAAATAATCGCGGAAGTCAAAACCACCGAAGATCGCGCCGACGATCGGCATGACAATATCTCCAACCAGAGATTCGACGATCTTATTGAACGCGGCGCCGATGATGACACCAACCGCGAGATCGATGACATTGCCGCGCGAGATAAATTCCTGGAATTCCTTTAACATGAACCTCTCCTGATACCGATGGCGGCTTGATCTCGCCAACACGTTCCAGCGATTCGGAAGCCCGAGTTCCGACCTCGCCTAGTCCCAACGAATCCAACCATAGCAAATTGCTGGCGCAGCGAAACAGCCGGATACTGGCGACTTGCTTTTTCAGTGGTGATTTTTCTTTTATTTTCGCGTCGAAGAAGATGCGATAGGTCTACTGGATGATGGACTGGACGTAACAGTCCCGCTCCGGCTCCATCCGGGAGGGGAAAGTCGTGTTGGGTTGGCTCGTATTCGCCGTAGCACTTGCCTATCTGCTGCTCTTGTTCGCAATTGCGTTCATCGGCGACCGGCACGCAGTGGGCGTGCGAAACGCGGTGCCGCGCCCATATATCTACTCGCTCAGCCTGGCGATCTATTGCACTTCCTGGACATTCTTTGGTTCGGTGGGATTAGCGTCCGAGCGAGGTCTGGAGTTTCTCGCCATATATATCGGCCCGATCCTCGTTCTGCTTTTCGGCAAGAATTTCCTGCAGCGGATCGTGCGCATCTGCAAAACCGAACGCATTACGTCAGTGGCTGACTTTCTCGCCGCGCGCTATGGCAAGAGCACGGCGGTCGCAATGATTGCCACCCTGATCGCGCTCCTGAGCGCCATTCCTTATATCGCCCTGCAACTCAAAGCCATTTCCGGATCCGTCTCGCTGATGACGGCGTATTATTATCACCAGCCGGAAATCGGCTTCCGTCCGCCTTGGGGAATAGACGTCTCGCTGGTCGTGACGCTTGTTCTGGCACTTTTCACCATTCTCTTTGGAACAAGGCATGCAGATGCCACCGAGCATCAAAATGGCCTGGTTCTCGCCGTCGCGGTTGAATCGGTCATCAAACTCGCGGCATTTCTCATAGTCGGCTTCAGCGTCACCTTCGCAATCTTCGGCTGGCCGGGAGAGGTGTTCGCCAATATCATGGCAGTGCCCGAAACCCAAAACGCCCTCCGCTATTCAACGTCGGTCGGTACGTGGCTGATCGTCACCTGCATCTCGGCCTTTGCGATCTTTACATTGCCGCGCCAGTTCTACGTCATGTTTGTGGAAGCTCGTGGAGGAACCGAACTTGCGACCGCGCGCTGGCTTTTCCCGCTCTATCTCGTCTCGATCAATCTCTTCGTCCTGCCTCTAGCCTTCGCCGGGACTTATTTTGTCGGGGACCAAAGCAATGCTGACCTCTACGTGCTTTCGCTACCTCTTTTCGCCGGTCATGATTTTCTGGCGATGATCGCCTTCATCGGCGGCTTTTCGGCAGCGACGGCGATGGTGATCGTCGCGTCGGTGGCGCTGGCCATCATGGTCTCGAACGATATTATCATACCGATCTTCGTCCGGCACCTCTTACGCAATGACGGCACGAATGCAGCCGACTGGTCCGCACTCATCCTCAACATACGGCGGTTTACAATTCTCGTCGTGCTGATGATTGCCTATTTCTACTATCGCCAGCTCACGCAACAAACCCGCTTGTCTTCAATCGGCCTCATGTCCTTTGCAGCTGTGGCGCAATTTGCACCCGCTTTCATCGGCGGCCTGATCTGGCGCGGCGCCAATGCTCGAGGTGCAGCTTTCGGCATGACGGCAGGCGCGCTTGTCTGGGCCTACACATTGCTTCTTCCTTCGTTAATCGACCCCGCCTCACGAATCCTGATCGACGGCCCCTTCGGTCTGGCGGCACTGCGTCCACAAGCCTTGTTCGGAACGCAGGCAGAGCTTCTCAATCATGGCGTTGCTTGGAGCCTTTCGGTCAATTTCTTATTTTATGTCGTCGGATCATTATCGCGGCAAGCAACCGTTCGAGAACGGATTCAGGCTGCCTCCTTCGTTCCGCGCGATGCAAGCCCCTTACCGCATTTCCGGCGCTTTCGCACAGACGTGACCGCTGGCGAAATTCGTGAAACAGTTGCGCGTTACCTGGGCGAAGAACGAACGAAAAGGTCCTTCGACAGCTATGAACGAGGGAACGGTCCGATCGATGAGGGCGCCCCCGCCGACATTTCGATCATCCGCTATTCCGAGCAATTGCTGGCGAGCGCCGTCGGTTCATCATCAGCGCGCCTTGTTCTTTCGCTGCTTATGGGGCGCAATCAGCGCTCCAGCCACGATGCCTATCGTCTGCTCGACGACGCAACGGAAGCCTTGCAGCACAATCGCGATCTCCTGCAAATCGCCCTTGACCAGATGGAACAAGGCATAACCGTCCTCGACCCAGATTTCCGCCTGACGTGCTGGAACAGGCAGTTCCGCTTTCTCTTCGACCTGCCCGAAGAGATGGGTCAGGTCGGCGTTTCTTTCGACGACGTACTGAAGCGGCTGGTCGCCAATCGGGAGATCACCGAGCAGGAGCATCTTGCGACGCTCAACCGGATGACAGATTTCGGCCGTACCTGGCAACTTCCCCTGCGGGTGACAGGTCGTATTATCGAATTGCGGTCGAACCCGATGCCGGGCGGCGGGATGGTCGTCACCTATGCCGATATTACTCAGCGCGTAGAGGCCGATCGCGCCTTGAAGCAAGCAAACGAGACGCTGGAGCAGCGTGTGCGGGCGCGCACAGCTGAGCTTTTGCAGGTGAACGAGGAGCTGGCGCAAGCCCAACGTCTGGCTGAAGAGGCCAATCTTGGGAAGACGCGATTTCTGGCTGCCACAGGCCATGATATTTTGCAGCCGCTAAACGCGGCGCGCCTCTATGCCAACACGTTGTCGTCGCGCGCCATAGGAAGCGAGATGGCCGACCTCGCCACGAATGTCGAATCTTCGCTCGACTCGGTCGAAGCAATTTTAAGCGCAGTTCTGGATATATCGCGGCTGGACGCTGGCGCTCTGAAGCCTTCGGAAAGTGTCTTCTCGCTCGGTGAGCTTCTGCGACAGGTTGAGACGGATTTTCGTCCTCTCGCTATTGCCAAGGGACTGGAGCTGAAGGTTATCGCGTCACGTCATATCGTGCGCACGGATCGCAATCTGCTCAGGCGCCTTATCCAGAACCTGATCTCCAATGCCATTAAATATACGCGTACCGGCAAGGTGCTGATGGGGACGCGCAAACGCGGCGAACTTGTGGAAATCATCGTCGCAGATACCGGGATAGGCATCGCGTCGAACGAGTTGCAATCCGTCTTTTCCGAATTTGTTCGTCTCGAAGATGGAGCGCGCGAGGCGCAGGGTCTGGGGCTTGGCCTCTCCATCGTCGACCGTATCGCACGCGTGCTGCAACTCGAGCTGCGCGTTACCTCTGTACGTCACAAGGGAACGCGTTTTTCCGTGGTGATGCCCATCGAGGCAAAAGAACGACCGAAGGCGATGTCGCCGGTGGAGCAGGGTCTTGACTCAACGAACTCCTTTGAAGGAACGCGCGTGGTTTGCATCGACAATGATATGCGCATTCTGGACAGCATGCAGCGCATGCTATCCGGCTGGGGCTGCCTGGTGATCACGGGAATGGAGGCTGCTGAAATTACGTGCTCGGTTCCGGATATAATCCTGGCAGATTACCAATTGGACAAAACCAACGGACTTGATGCCGTTCTTCTCTTGCGGCAGCTATGGGGTCGGGCAGTACCGGCCATTCTCGTAACGGCTGATCGCTCGCTGGATCTGCGCGAGAAAGCCGACCAGTTGGGCGTCCACGTTCTCAACAAGCCGGTACGACCAGCTGCATTGCGGGTGATGATGGCGCGCTTGATGCGTTCGGTCGAGGGAACCATCTAGCAACGCAGCAGAAAAATCCGCCACGGCGCGTGCCGCACGGTTGATGGGAAATGAAATGGGATCAGGGCATGTGGCCCGTTGCATTTCATTCAATTTCGCATGCTTCCACATGCCCTGACGGTGTCTGGAAGAACCCGAAGAGGAGAGAAGGTCGCAAATCCTCTCTCGTTCGACCCTCCGTCCGGCTTGCCAGGCCAAACGGCGGTTTCCGCCCGCTGTCTCAGCGCCTCGGTGTTCGGGAGCTCACCTATCCCTGACGCACGAGAAGTATCGCGCAGCCGGCCAGGGCGTGGATGGATTTCCTCGGAAACCGAAGAAAGAAAATGATAAGCGCTTGTTTTTAGTTTCGAAAAAATAAAGATCGCAAAAAACCTGTCCACGCCCGCTTGGCATTCAGAGACGTGTCTCGACAGCACCAATGCGCGAGAGAAGAATGACGGCCTGCGTTCGGCTGTCAACTTCGAGTTTCTGAAGGATCGCCGAGACATGCGCCTTGATGGTCGCTTCCGAAATCTTGAGTTCGAACGCGATCTGCTTGTTCAGGAGTCCCGAAGCCAGCATTGCAAGCACGCGGTTCTGCTGCGGTGTGAGCGATTGCAGCCGCTTGAGCAAGTCGGAAATCTCGGGGTCGGCCTCGAGAGAATCCAGATCGTCCGCGGGCAAGGTTATATCGCCCGCCAGAACTGCCTGGATCGTGCAGCGTATAGCATCTATGCTGGCCGACTTGGAGAGGAAACCGGAAGCGCCGAGCGTAAGTGCGCGATTGACGGTGCGTTGATCGTCATGAGCCGAAATGACCACGATGGGTACTGAGGGCTGAATGCCACGAAGAGTTATCAGCGCCGAGAGACCGCTTGCACCTGGCATATGCAAGTCGAGCAATACGAGATCGGCATCATCGTGGGCTTCAATCAGTTCCTTGGCTCCAGCGAAATCGCCTGCCTCGAATATCTGCAATGGTCCGTCGAGATCGTTCAGGGCCTGGATCAGCGCACCACGAAAAAGAGGGTGGTCATCTGCAATAATGAATTTGCTGCCCACCAGCCGCTATCCTCGTATCTTTCTCCCACATCTATGGATAGCCCTGTGTTAGTCGAAAGTTCAAGAAAGAAAGCGCGATTGCCGTCAACTTAACCGGGAAACAGCTACCGGGTCGTCTTTCACTTGTCGGGATTTGTGCCTATAGGGCTGATATGAGCAGAATTATCTACAAAATTACCGAGCGCGACGCATGGGCGCTGGCGCAAGAAAGTGGAAGTTTCGACGGCTCGCCTGTCGATCTGCAGGATGGCTTCATCCATTTCTCGACCGCCACGCAAGTGAAGGAAACGGCGGCCAAGCATTTTGCGGGTCAAACCAATCTCGTTCTGCTGGCAATCGACAGCTTGTGTCTCGATCAGGACGCGCTGCGCTACGAGCCCTCGCGCGGCGGCGCGCTCTTCCCCCATCTTTATGGACCTCTTCCTGTTCATGCGGTGGTTGGAGAGACGCCTCTAGACCTCGGAACTGATGGCATCCATATATTTCCGGAGCTGCAATGATGAACCCGTTCCTGCAATCGCTCGGTCGACGTGCGCTGTTTTCCTTCGATGCCGAAACGGCACACGGCATGGCAATCAAGGCGCTGAAGCTCAACCTGCCCGTCGCGCCCCAGGCGCGCCAGGATCCTCGGCTGGCGACGCGATTATGGGACCTCGATTTTCCAAACCCGCTCGGCATGGCGCCAGGCTTTGACAAGAATGCCGAAGTGCCAGACGCTATTCTTGGCCTCGGGTTCGGCTTCGTGGAAGTTGGGACGCTGACGCCGAAAGCCCAGGCAGGTAACCCGAAACCGCGCCTGTTTCGCCTGCAGGAAGACGAAGCAGTCATCAACCGTATGGGGTTCAACAATGAGGGCCACGACGCCGCCTGTGAACGCCTCAGCGGGCGGCGGGGCAACGGCATCGTCGGCGTTAACATTGGCGCGAACAAGGATAGCACCGACCGGATCGAGGATTATGTGCTCGGGGTACGCCGGTTTGCCCCCTTTGCGAGCTATCTCACCGTAAACATCTCCTCGCCGAACACGCCGGGCCTGCGCGACATGCAAGCCCGCGCCGCGCTCGCCGAACTGCTAAGCCGCGTTCTGGAGGAACGCGAGCGGCTTGCGCTGACGCGCCACGTTCCGATCCTGTTGAAGATCGCGCCAGACCTTGCCGATAGCGATCTCGAAGACGTTGCTGCCGAAGCCGTTACGCAGAGAATAGATGGGCTGATTATCTCCAATACGACGCTTTCGCGTGCAGGCCTGCACAGCGCCAACGCGAAGGAGGCCGGGGGCATGTCCGGCAAGCCGCTTTTCCAGCGCGCGACGATCGCACTGGCAAAGACCCGCAAGCTCGTCGGCCCCGATATGAAGCTCATCGGCGTGGGGGGCGTGGACAGCGCGGAAACACTGATCGACAAAATACGCGCCGGCGCCGATCTCGTGGAGCTCTATTCCAGCATGGTCTATGCCGGTCCAGGTCTCGCGGGCGACATTCTGATCGGCCTTAAGCGCTTCCTTGATCAGCGGGGCCTCAGCAGCCTCCAGGGCCTGCGCGACGAAACCGCCGACGAATGGGCCATGAAAAGCCTGTAACGGCTAGCACGACGACATTGCCTCAGATCGCCTCGGCCATGGAATCGCTACGAATTCTGTAGGAAATGGCCTCGGCCAGATGGATGCGGGACACCGTCTCCGACTGCTCGAGGTCGGCTAGCGTACGTGCGACCTTCAGAACGCGATGGTAGGCCCGCGCGGATAAACGCATCTTTTCGCTGGCGTCCTGCAGCAGCGCCCCTCCTGCCTGATCAATCCGCACCATCGTCTCGATCATCCCCGTCGGACATTGCGCATTGGTTGTGACATTTTCCAAACCGAGTTCGGCAAACCGCGACTGCTGGAACTGGCGCGCACGAGCCACGCGTGCAGCGACCGCGGCACTGGTTTCGGCCTTTCCCGGCGCAATGAGATCAGCCGCCGAAAGGGCCGGCACTTCGAGCCTAATATCCAGGCGGTCGAGGAACGGGCCTGATATACGAGCCTGATATTCGCTTTGACAGCGAGGCCCGCGAGCACAGCGATGGCCCGGCTCGCCCGCCATGCCGCAACGGCACGGGTTCATGGCGGCTATCAGCTGCACACGACCCGGATAGGTGACGCGCGAATTGGCCCGTGCAATGACGCATTCGCCACTTTCGAGCGGCTGACGCAACGAATCCAGAACAGCAGGAGCAAATTCCGGCAATTCGTCAAGAAAAAGAATCCCGCGGTGCGCAAGTGAAATCTCGCCGGGCCGAACGCGCAAACCTCCCCCCACAAGCGCTGCCATCGAAGCAGAATGATGCGGAGCGCGAAAAGGCCGCCTGTCCGTGAGTTGACCGTCTGCGAGGATACCGGCCACCGAGGAGATCATCGAGACTTCAAGAAGCTCCTTCGGTGCAAGCGGCGGCAGGATTGACGGCAGGCGCTGCGCCAGCATCGACTTTCCGGAGCCAGGTGGCCCGATCATCAACATGTTATGACCACCGGCGGCGGCAACTTCGAGCGCGCGTTTCGCCGTCTCCTGTCCCTTGATATCCGATAGGTCAGGCAAATCGCCGGCCGTGGTGCGCAGCTGCGGCTGAGGGCGGGAAAGAACCTGCGTACCCTTGAAATGATTGGCGATGGCAATGAGGCTGCGCGGTGCGATAATCTCGCAATCCTCACCTGCCCAAGCCGCCTCCGGGCCCGATGCCGCGGGACAGATCAGTCCCATGCCGCGCGCGTCGGCACCGATCGCTGCGGGCAATGCGCCCGCCACGGCAGCGATCGTTCCATCAAGCGAGAGTTCGCCAAGCACGACGTAGCGCGATAAGGCGTCCGCCGGAATGGCGCCAATCGCTGCCATCAGCCCGAGCGCTATGGGCAGATCATAGTGGCTACCTTCCTTTGGAAGATCGGCGGGGGCAAGATTAACCGTGACCTTCTTCGTCGGCATCGACAGACCCGACGCATGCAACGCGGCCTGCACGCGCTCCCGACTTTCGGCAACAGCCTTGTCCGGCAGGCCAACAATCTGCATCCCCATCTTGCCAGGTGCGACCATGACCTGCACATCGACACTAACCGCTTCGATGCCCTGAAAGGCCACCGTCTGAACACGCGCCACCATATAAAGTCCCCTCACGGCAAATTTGCCGGAGGGGATAATGCGCTATCTTTTTCGGTTGCGCTATTACGCGATCGCGTAGGTTTTTTGCACTTTTTGTTCGATGGCATCCCAAAACAGCGCTGCAATGTTGGCTCCGCCGAATTTGGCAATCTCGCGGATGCCGGTCGGCGACGTGACATTTATCTCCGTCAGGTAATCGCCGATGACGTCGATGCCCACCAGAATGAAGCCGCGCTCCTTGAGCGAGGGCCCGATGCGGGCACAGATCTCACGTTCGCGCTCGGTCAGCACCGAATGCTCGGCCACGCCGCCAACATGCATGTTGGACCGGGAATCGTGTTCGGCCGGAACGCGGTTGATCGCGCCAACCGGCTCGCCATCGATGAGAATGATGCGCTTGTCGCCTTTGCGCACGTCGGGGAGATATTGCTGGACAATATAGGGTTCACGCGAAATCTTTTCGAACATTTCCAGAAGCGAGGAGAGGTTGCGATCGTCAGGGCGGACGTGGAAGATCCCAGCTCCACCATTGCCATACAGCGGCTTGACGATGATATCGCCATGCTCAGCGCGAAAGGCATTCACTTCCTCGCGATCCCGCGTGATGAGCGTCGCAGGCATCAAGTCCGGAAATTCGGTTACGAAGATCTTCTCGGGACTATTGCGCACCCATGCTGGGTCGTTAACCACAAGCGTCTTGCCATGAACGCGTTCGAGCAGATGCGTGTTGGTGATATAATGCATGTCGAAAGGCGGATCCTGGCGAAGTAGCACAACGTCGAGATCAGCCAGCTTCATGCGCGATGGCGCACTCAAGGTGAAATGATTGCCCCTTTCATCGCGTAGTGTCATCGGCTCCGCCTTAACGATGACTTCGCCGTCCCGCATCGACAGCTGGTCCGGCACGTAATGGAAGAGTTCATGGCCGCGGCGCTGCGCCTCGAGAGAAAGGGCAAAGGTCGTATCCCCGGCAATTTGCACGGTCGAAACATGATCCATTTGCACGGCGATCTTGAGTTTCATTTCCCACTCCAGCGGTCAGCAATTTTTATCGATCTAGCATCTAGGCCGAGATTTCCGCTCTGACCAGAGGAAGGTGATGCGCAGCATATGAATTCTTCTGAAACGGGACACGCCGATTGCTGATAGCTGGCCTTATCGCTTCGACTTGCAAAGCTCAGCGTGCCGAGGCTAGTAGCCAAGGCAGGGAAATCGGAGGGTGGCTTAAATGCATGCCGCGGTCGAAGACACGCGCAACGGTAGATCGGTTTGGCTAGCGGAAGTTGCTGCCACGCTGAAGCTCGGCTGGCCGATGATTCTGACGCAGATCGCCCAGACCGCGATGACCGCAACGGGCACCGTCATGCTGGGGCGCGTTGGACCTGAAGCGATAGCAGCCGCCTCGCTTGCATTGACGCTCTACTTCCTCCCGATGATCATGGGTATGGGCCTGATTCTTGCCACCGCGCCTATGGTGGCAAGCGAGTTGGGACGCAAGCGCAGCTCCGTGCGCGACGTTCGCCGCACTGTCCGGCAGGGACTATGGATCGCATTTTTTGCCGTGCTTCCTATCTGGCTCCTGCTCTGGCACGCGGGTGCCATTCTTGCCGCAATGGGACAGCCGCCCGCCTTGGCAGCAGAGGCGGGGCATTACATGCGCGCCCTGCAATGGGCGCTTTTGCCCTTCTATTTCTACATAGTGCTGCGCTGCTTCCTGGCCGCCATGGAGAAGCCGGGCTGGACGCTGGTCGTTGCGTTCTGCGGCATCATCTGCAACGCCTTTCTGAGCTGGTGCCTGATATTCGGCAGGCTTGGCTTTCCCGAGCTCGGCATTCTCGGATCGGGTATCGCGGTCACGGTGTCAAATACGTTAATGTTCTTGGGCATGGTCGCCGTCGTCAGCCTGCACAGGAAATTCAGGCGCTATTCGCTGTTCGGGCGTATCTGGCGCCCGGATTGGCCGCGCTTCCTGGCCTTGCTGAAGATCGGCCTGCCTATCGCAGCGATCCTCGCCTTCGAAATCTCGGTCTTCAACGCGGCAACTTTCTTCATGGGACTGGTGAGCGAGACGGCGCTAGCTGCCCATGCGATCGCCATGCAGATCGCCTCACTCTCCTTCATGGTACCGATGGGCCTTGCACAGGCCGTGACGGTACGCGTGGCGCGCGCGCATGGCGCGCGAAACCCGGTTGGGGTAACACGGGCAGGATGGGTGGCCTACGCGTTGAGCGCGGGCTTCATGGCGACCATGGGCATTCTCATGGTGGTCATTCCGGAGGTGTTGATCGGTGGCTTCCTCGACCTCTCAAATCCGGCAAATCATGCCGTGGTGCAGACCGCGTCGACCTTCCTGTTCTTCGCTGCCCTCTTCCAGATCTTCGATGGCATACAGGCGGTTGCTGCCGGCATGCTGCGCGGATTGAACGATACCACCGTCCCGATGGTCTACGCTGCTGTGGGCTATTGGGGCGTAGGCCTTACCTTGAGTATCGGGCTCGGCTTCGGCCTCGGCATGGGTGGTGTCGGCATTTGGATCGGGCTCGTGGCGGGGCTTGTCATCGTCGCGATGCTGCTGACCTATCGCTGGTTAAACAGATATCGCCTGGGTTTGATCTGATGCCGTGCAATTTTACTGCGGCATCATTCGATGCTTTTCGCTTTTATTGCGGGCTCCGCACATGTTAGGAGCCATGCAACCATATGGTTGCACATCGCGGCAATGAGGGGAGCGATGAATGGCACGGACCGACATAGCGCGACGCGTCTATAATCACACTTGGAAGCTCGACCCGATCGTACGCTCCTTGCTTGATACTGATTTCTACAAGCTCCTCATGCTTCAGATGATTTGGGGCGTCTACCCGAAGGTCGACGCGACCTTCCATGTCATCAACCGCGCCAAACACATCCGCCTCGCCGATGAGATCGACATAGGCGCATTGCGCGAACAGCTGGACCACGCAAGGACGCTGCGCTTCTCGAAGAAGGAAATGATCTGGCTGGCGGGCAACACCTTCTATGGCCGCAAGCAGATATTCATGCCGGAATTTCTAGCGTGGCTTGAGGATTTCCAACTGCCGGAATATGAAATTTCGGTGCGCGACGGCCAGTTCGAACTGGAGTTCCACGGACCTTGGACACACACCACCATGTGGGAGATTCCAGCCCTCGCCATCATCAACGAGTTGCGATCGCGAGTGGCCCTGCGCGAATACGGGCCTTTCGCGCTCGACGTGCTCTATGCACGTGCCAAAGCCAAGATGTGGGAAAAAACCGAGCGTTTACGGAAGTTGCCGAACATAAAACTTTCCGACTTCGGTACGCGCCGGCGTCATTCCTTCCTGTGGCAACGGTGGTGCGTTGAAGCTCTCAAGGAAGGGATCGGCGACAATTTCACCGGCACTTCCAATGTGCTTCTGGCGATGGATACCGATCTGGAGGCCGTCGGCACGAACGCCCATGAATTGCCTATGGTGCTGGCGGCGCTTGCAGAAAGCGACCAGGAACTCATCCAGGCGCCCTACAAGGTCCTGGAAGACTGGCAGCGCTATTATGGCGGCAATCTCCTTATAGTCCTGCCCGATGCGTTCGGCACGGCCTCATTTCTCAAACACGCTCCGGGCTGGCTTGCCGAGTGGACGGGTTTTCGTCCCGACAGCGCACCGCCGATAGAAGGGGGCGAACGCATCATTCGCTGGTGGCAGGAGCATGGTAAGGACCCGCGCGAGAAGATGCTGATCTTCTCCGACGGACTCGACGTGGACACGATCGAGGAGACCTATCGCCATTTCGAAGGTCGCGTCCGTATGGCGTTTGGATGGGGCACGAACCTGACCAATGATTTCGAAGGCTGCGCTCCGGTACCCACCTCTCGGCTTCATGCGATTTCGCTGGTTTGCAAGGTGAGCGAAGCAAATGGTCGCCCCGCCGTAAAGCTTTCCGACAATCCGGCCAAGGCAACCGGTGATGAACGCGAGATCGAACGCTATATCCGCGTGTTCGGACAAGAAGCCCGCCTCGAAAAGCCCGTCAAGGTGTGATGCGACGCGGCTTGATCGGATTCATTGCTCTTTTCGGTGCGACGGTACAGGCTTTCGGGCACGCATCCGACGGTGGGCATCTGCTGATTTTGCCAACCGGCTATTACATGGCCGCGGCCGCGTTAAGCGTTGCGGCGAGCTTCCTCATCTTTCTCATTGCACCAGCAAAACCGCTGCATAGAGAGCAGGAAGCAAATAGATCCGACCTCTCCCGCTTTTCGGCCACAAGTGCTCTGTCCTTCGTATTTCTGATCATGCTGATAAGCGCGGGCTACATCGGCAGCCGCGATCCGCTTTCGAACCCTCTGCCGCTCATGATCTGGACCGTGCTTTGGGTTGGTGTGACGCTGGTGCAAGGTCTGGCAGGCGACCTTTGGCGCTTCATCAATCCCTGGCGCTTCCCTTGCTGGCTGATTTTCCATCTGTTTGGGAAGCCGCGTTATCGCCTTCCGCAATGGCTGGGTAGTTGGCCGGCGCTTTTCCAGTTTATCGGCTTCGCATGGTTCGAACTGATCGATCCGGCCCCGACGGATCCCGGCAGGCTGGCCAATGCAGTGCTCATCTACTTCTGTGTCAACCTGATCGCGGCAGTGCTGTTTGGCTATCGCGACTGGATGAGACGCGGCGAGTTCCTTTCTGCATTCTACGCCATCCTGAGAACGAAAACGCCGCGAGCGCTTTCCAGGACCCAGACGATCTTTCTGATCTGCGTTCTGGCCAGCGTTTCGTTTGATGGCTTTTCCAAGACGTTCTTCTGGCTTGGTCATGTCGGCATCAATCCGCTCGACTACCCCGGACGAAGCGCAATGATGATCATTAACAGCGTAGGCATGGCAGGTTTTGCGCTTGTCATGATTGCCTTGTTCTATACCATGATTGCCATTGGGCACGCTCTGACAGGTGCCAAGGGATCTTTCGCTGACCACATGGGAACGGTGGCGATTTCGCTTATTCCGATCGCCTTGGTATATCATTTCTCACACTATCTCACCTCGTTGCTTATCGAGGGCCAGTATGCGCTGGCAGCGCTGTCAGATCCGTTTGGACTGGGATGGAACCTGCTGGGTCTGCGCAATCTCCACGTACGGGCGGGACTTACATCGGGGCATGGTCCCGTCTGGCTCGTCTGGAACTTGCAGGCGTTTGCGATCACGCTTGGACATGTCGGCGCCGTCTACCGGGCGCATCTGACCGTCGCTTCTCTTTACGAAACGCGACTTCAACGCTTCCGCTTCGAATTACCGCTGACCACCCTTATGATTTTCTATACGATTTTTGGGCTTTGGCTGCTTGCCACACCGGCAGCCGGCTGAATAAATCGTGCCTCCTGCGTTAAAAATACATTGCTGTTGCACTTTCCTTGTGTTGAATTGCCGCCATCTTTTCCCAGGTTGCGTGCCTAGACCCACCCTCCCATCGAGCGGGCCGTTCCATGTCGAAACTTATTCTTCCAAACTCCCTGCCAACGCGTCGCGAGGCGCTGAAGTTGCTCGGCGCAGGCGCCGCACTGACAGCTGCACCGGGTTTCGTCCGCTATGCGCAGGCTCAGAACTCCGCGCCGATCCGTATCGGCTTTCAGGCGCACCGAACAGGTATCGGCGCTCCTTATGGGCGGTGGTATGAACGCACGACAATGGCAGCCGTCAAAAAGATCAACGAAATGGGCGGCATCAACGGACGCGAAGTGCAGATTGTGACGGAGGATGACGGCACGGATCCGCGGCGTGGCGCGGAAGTGGTTGCCAAGCTTGCCAGCCAGCACAAATGCGACATTGCTTTCGGAACGCTCTATTCGCACGTAGTGATCGGCTCGGCTCCTGCGGCAGGCGAGCTAAAAATTCCTTATTACGTGGTCTCGGAGGGGCATCATGTAGCCTCCGGCAAGCTCAATCGCTACGTGCTTCAGCCGGGCATCACCGATGTCCGCAGCCAAGTGATCGCCATGGCGCCCTGGATCGCCCAGAATGCCGGCAAGAAAGTAACGATGATCTTTCCGGATTTCGCATTCGGCCACGACCATCGCAACTATTTTCCGTCAGCCTTCGAGGCCCAGGGAGGCGAAGTGATCGCGCAAATCGCGATCCCGCCGACGGAGACCTCGTTCACGCGTTACCTGCCGCAGATTCCGGCTGAAACAGAGGTAATCTATCATGTCATGGTCGGCCCGGCCGTTCTGACTTTCGTGAAGGAGCTCGGCGAGTTTTACGGCACCAGTGGCCCGAAGCTTTTTGGCTATATCGACTCGCTCGAAGCGATCGATATCAACAGCCCGGGACTTGAGTTCCTTGACGGAAGTCACTTCTGGGAAGGCATGCCGCGCTATGCGCAGGCAGACATGCCTGATTACGAGAAGGACTATCGTACCGCCGTCGGACTCGACGACAATGGTGCCAGCATCCATGACAAGGGCGATATCTCCACGGCTGGCCACATGTTCGGTTGCTGGGAAACGCTGTTCATCATAAAGCGCGCCATGGAGGCCAGCGGCTATCGCGGAATCGAAGATCGCGCAAAGCTGATCGAAGCGACTGAAGCGATGACCGATTTCGAAGCAGGCCTCGAACATCCGCAAGGCAAGAAACGTTTCATCGGCAAAATCCATCAAGTCTTTGGCGAACAGAATATTTCTCGTGTCGAAGGCGGTCGCCTGCATGTTGTGCACCGCACAGCGATTGAAGACGGGCTGTATGAGCCGGAAGGCGACTACACGATGCAGACCTTCTGATGGGTTTCGGCCCTTACCTGCTGCTGGCGACGCTTGAAGGCCTGGTGACTGCTGCCGTCCTTTGCCTGATGGCGGTCGGCCTGTCACTGGTCTTCGGCGTGATGCGCGTGGTCAACGTGGCTCACGGCGAGTTCTACATGCTCGGTGCGATAGTTGCGTGGTGGGTAAGCCAAGCTGTTGGCACGCACCCGGCGGTTGGCTTCCTGGCAGCGCTGGTGCTGGCCCCGGTGGTGGTGGGTGCCATTGCCTGGCTCTGCGAACGCTTTGTGCTGCGACGGCTGAAATATGATCCCGAAGCAACCATTGTTGCGACTATTGGCATTCTCTACATGCTTCAGCAGGCTGCATTGACCTTCTTCGGGCCGAATGCCCAACCGGTCGCAGCTCCCTTTAATATCCGCATCCAGTTGCCGTGGTTCGGCTATTCCGGCTACAAGCTGGCCATTATCGCCATTTCAGGCGTGCTACTGCTCGGTCTCTGGGCCTTCTACCGTCGCTCGAGATTTGGCTTGGTCATGCGCGCGACACAGCTGGATCGTGAAACCGCTTCGACCTTCGGCATCCCGGTCGAGCGCGTGTTCTCCGGCGTATTCGTGCTGGGCGCTGGATTTGCAGCGATCGCCGCCGTGCTGATTACACCGATCCAGCAGGCGCACTATCTGATGGGTCAGGATGCGCTGCTACTTTCCTTCATTGTCGTCATTATCGGCGGGCTGGGATCCCTTGGCGGCACAGTACTTGCTGCGCTTCTGATCGGCGTGGCGGACGGTGTCATCTCGGTGTTCTTTTCTCCCACATTGGCAAAGATGATTGCCACGGGCGCGGTGGCGCTCGTCCTTGTGTTCCGCCCTCAAGGGCTGCTTGGGAAGAAGGGCGCGGCATGAGTTTGCGGATCGTCTTCCTTCATGTCTGCGTATTGGGAGCACTGCTCTTAGCCGGATTCCTATTACCGGATTATCATCAGACCTTCGTTGCACGCGCGCTCGTACTAGCCGCCTTCGCAATGGGCTATAATTTAACGTTCGGCTATGGTGGCTTGCTCAGCCTCGGGCATTCGATGTTCTTTGCAGCAGGTATTTACGGCGCCGGATTGCCTATGCTGCATTTCGGCTGGAGCGCGTCGGCAGGACTAGTCGCCTCCATCATATCAGCTCTCATCCTTTCGCTCGTGACCATGTCCCTCGCGCTGCGCACACGGGGCGTCGCCTTCATGATCGTCACGCTTATGTTCGCGCAAGTCGGGGCACATGCCGTTCTCTATTTTTCGGAATGGACACGTGGCGACGAGGGTTTCGTCCTGCACATATCCCAACGCATGCTTCCCTTCGGGATTGCCCCCACCGATCCGACCGCGCGCTATCTCATTGCCTGGACCATCTGTTCGACCGCATTGGCAGTGACGCTTGCCGTTGTCAAAAGTCGCTTCGGGCGCAGTCTCGTGGCAACCCGTGAGAACGAAGAGCGCGCCGCATTGCTGGGATATAATGTTTTTGCGATCCGCTTGAAAGCGCTGCTTCTTTCGGCTGCCTTGTCAGGTTTGGCCGGTGGCGCTTATGCAATTCTATTCGGGTATGTCGGCGGAAACTTTGCCGGCGTACAATATTCCATTCTCCCCCTGCTCTGGGTTTTGGCCGGCGGTGCCGCAACGACTCTCGGACCCGTGTTGGGCACGCTGGCGATCTCCTACCTGATCGACTTTGCCAGCGCATTTACCAGCGCCTGGCTCTTCTTCGTCGGAGCTGTTCTCGTTATGCTCGTGCTGTTCTTCCCGAAGGGGATGCTGGGATCGCTTCGCGAGCGGTACGCGCGGTGGTTGCCATGAGTGCGCTTCTCGAAACACGCGGACTCTCGATCAGCTTCGGTGCTTTGAAGGCGGTCGATAACATCGACTTTTCGCTACAATCGGGGGAAATACATGCGCTTATCGGCCCAAATGGTGCTGGCAAGACAAGTTTCGTCAATCTTCTTTCCGGACGCCTGATGGCAGAGAGCGGCGAGGTTCTTTTTGATGGACGGAACCTGACGCGCCAGCCAGCATATCGCCGCGTCAGAGCTGGCCTCGGCTATACGTTTCAGGTGACCTCGATCTTTGCTCAACTCACTGTCCAGGACAATGTCCGGCTGGCACTGGAGCGTGAGCGTTCCGCATCCGCAGCCGAAATCCTCTCCCTGCTGAAATCCACCGGGTTGGAAGCTCATGCCTTCATGCCAGCGCGCGACCTGGCTTATGGGCATCAACGGCTGCTTGAATTGACGATGGGCCTAGCCTTGCGACCAAAGCTCCTGATGCTCGACGAGCCGACACAAGGGCTGGCGGATTCTGAAATCGAAGGCTTCATCGCGTTGATCCGGGAAGTATCGAAGACCACGACAATCCTGCTGATCGAGCACAATATGCAGGTCGTGATGGCGCTGGCGGATCGCATCACTGTTCTGGAGCGTGGGCGCATCCTAGCGCAAGGATCTCCGGCCGAAATTCGTGCCAGCGAAGCAGTGCAAGCGGCCTACCTCGGATCAAAGTCATGACGGCGCTGCGCCTTGAGAACTTCTCCTGCGGCTACGGTCTAACCACCATCGTTCAGTCAGCCGATCTGACCCTTGTCGAGGGGCGGGTTACCTGCCTTTTCGGGCGCAACGGCGCCGGCAAAACGACGCTTCTACGCGGCATCATGGGATTGGCAAGCCGCAAGGGCGGGATAATCCGCGTCCAAGGAACAGATATAGTCAAACTGGAGACACATGAGATCGCGGCGCATCGTATCGCCTATGTTCCGCAAGGGCGCCGCTTGTTTGCCGAACTCACAGTAGACGAAAATCTCGAGATCGGCCTGATGGCGCGAAGCGAGACAAACGCCACACGCGATAGCGTGCTCTCCCGCTTCCCTGTGCTGCGAGAGCGGTTGAGCCAACGTGCAGGCTCGTTGTCTGGCGGCGAGCAGCAGATGCTGGCGATTGCGCGCGCGCTTGCCATCGATCCTGCCGTGCTACTTCTCGACGAACCGACCGAGGGATTGATGCCTTCGATGATCGACGCGATCCGCCAGATCGTGCGCGAACTGGCGGCGGCGGGCGTCGCCGTGCTTCTGGTTGAACAACGAATTGATGCCGTTCTTTCCGTCGCAGATAGCGTGATCTTCATGGAAAATGGACGCACGCGGCCAGCAGTTTCACCGGCCGAGCTAGCAGCCGACGAGGATCTGGTAAAGCGCTTCATGGGCGTCTGAGTTCAGGCGAGAACAACGCCCGCATCACGCATTTCATCGATCATCCGCCCGAAAGAACCGCCAAGATCAATGGCGCGGCAAGCATCCAGTTTCACAGAAACCTCGAAACCGAGCTTTCGCGCATCGAGCGCCGAGTAAGCAACGCAGAAGTCGGTCGCGAGACCGACCAGAACGAGTTTCTGCAAGCTTCGTTCACTCAGGTATCCGGCAAGGCCGGTGCTGGTCTGGTGATCATTTTCAAAGAAGGCAGAGTAGCTGTCTATGCCTGGCCGAAATCCCTTGCGGAGGACGAGTTGCGCTTTATCGACGTTGAGTGCCGGATGAAACGCCACGCCTTCAGAACCGATAACGCAGTGGTCGGGCCACAATGTTTGCGTCCCATAATGCAATTCTACGCTCTCAAAGGGAGCTTTCCCGGCATGGCCGGAGGCAAAGGAGGAGTGCCCCGCCGGGTGCCAGTCCTGTGTAAGAATAACATTGTCATGGCTTTTCATCAGATCGTTGACGAGCGGTACGATCTCGTTCCCGCCGGCCACGGCCAACGCCCCGCCTGGACAAAAATCATTCTGCACATCGATAACGATCAGTGCTTCATCGCCAGCCATTTTTTCTCCTTCTAAGACGTCAAGGTGGTGTAGCATTCATGGACTTTACGTCAATCCAAATGCTTGACCCAATACCAGTGCCGATATATCCACTTTCCCCGAGCCGGTCGCCTCACCGCATTGTTCCAGCCTGTGAAGCACGAAGCCTGGCATCACCACTTACGCAATGCGAAGAAGGTCCTACCCCATGTCCGACGCCGTCATGACGCCAGCCGCCGGAGAAGCGTTTCCGATCCCGGCCAATGTCTATGCGCAAACGGTCGTTTCGGTGAAACACTATACCGACAGGCTCTTTTCCTTCCGCATCACCCGTCCGCAAGCCTTCCGCTTCCGTTCCGGCGAATTCGTCATGATCGGCTTGCCAAATGCTGCCAAGCCAGTGTTTCGTGCCTACTCGATCGCCAGTCCTAACTGGGATGAAGAAGTCGAGTTCTATTCGATCAAGGTGCCCGATGGCCCGCTGACGCAGCATTTGCAGAATATCGAGCCAGGCGACACGGTGTTGATGCGCCAGAAGTCGACCGGCACGCTCGTCACCGATGCACTATCGCCCGGCAAGCGCGTCTTCATGCTTTCGACCGGCACCGGTCTTGCACCGTTCGCCAGCCTGATCCGTGACCCGGAAACCTATGAGAAATTCGACGAGATCATTCTGACGCACACGTGCCGCGACGTAGCAGAACTGGATTACGGTCGCGAGCTCGTTGCCAACGCCGCTCAAGATCCATTGATCGGCGAATTCACAGAGGGCCGGCTGCATCATTTCTGTTCCACGACACGCGAACCGAGTGAACATATGGGCCGGATCACCGATCTGATGACGAGCGGGCAGCTCTACGAAAAGATGGGCATTGCACCACTCGATCCAAAAACCGACCGTGTCATGATCTGTGGCTCAATGGAAATGCTGCGGGATCTCAAGGAGATTGTCGAGAAGGCAGGCTTCGAGGAAGGTTCGCTTGCAAGACCCGGCGACTTCGTCGTCGAACGCGCTTTTGTCGGCTGACATGATTGCGCCCCGCGCTCCGCTTGTGATCGGCATCGACGGCGGCGGCACGAGTTGCCGTGTTGCCATTGCCAAGACCAACGGCGTGGTAATTGCTGGTGCAACCGGTGGCAGCGCCAATATCTTCAGCGATCCTGATGGAGCGATCGCTCGCATTCGAAAAACTATCGTTTCGGCAGGTGAGGATGCCGGCCTGACGCCGGATGAGACCTTCCGGCTTCCTGCCGTCCTCGGACTTGCAGGTGTCAATATCGGCCACGATCTCGAAAGAGTGGGTATTTCTCTTGGGCTGGAACGGGCGAAGATTGTCACCGATGCCGAGATCGCGCTGGAAGGTGCACTCGGTTCGGACGACGGCATTGTTGCCATTATCGGAACCGGTTCGGTTTATCTGCGACGATTGGCCGGAAGGATAGACAGTATTGGCGGCTGGGGTTTTACGCTAGGCGATCAGAGCAGCGGAGCACGTCTCGGCCGCGACTGCCTGGAGCATACCTTGCTTGCACATGACGGCATAATCGCGGCAGGCAACCTTTCCCGTAGTATTCTCGAAAAGTTCGACTATGACCCGGTGGCCATCGTCAGCTTCGCGCGTTCGGCTCAACCAGGGGACTTCGCGCGGTTTGCCGGGGATCTGTTTCGTTTTGCCGAAACAGCCGATCCGCTTGCCCGGCTGATCTTGAACGAGGCTATTACATATATTGAAAGCGCCGTGGGAGCATTACAGACGGGGCGCCTGCCATTGGTACTCCTTGGGGGACTGGCCTCCTCCTACCGTCCCTACCTTCCGATAGGCCTCACTCAAGAGATCATCGAACCGAAGGGAAGCGCTCTGGACGGAGCTCTGGCAATGGCCCTTAAACTCTGATCAGTCCCAATTTGCGTCGGGAAGCGCACCCAACGGAACGCGTAGATAACGCATGCCATTGGTTTCCGGCTCCGGCAGCCTTCCACCATTCATGTTGACCTGAAGGGCCAGAAGCATGAGGCGCGGAATCGGCAGTGTCGCGTCACGCGCATTGCGTGCGGCAACATATTGCTCTTTTGTCGGATAGTTGACGATATGGGTGTTCTTCGATCTCTGTTCAGCAACCGTTGTTTCCCACAGCGGTTGACGCCCGTTGGGCTGATAATCGTGCCCCACAAATAGCCGGGTTTCCTCGGGCAAAGCAAGGATCGCTTGGATCGAATGCCAAAGTTGTCCTGAATCAGCGCCAGGAAAATCGGCACGTGCCGAGCCACTATCAGGCATGAAGAGGGTATCATGGATGAATGCCGTGTCGCCCACGAGGTAGGTGATCGAGGCAAGGGTATGGCCGGGCGAAAACATGACACGCGCTTCGATGCTGCCGATCTTGAAGGTTTCGCCATCGCTGAAAAGACGATCCCACTGGCTGCCGTCAGCAGGAAAATCCGGCAGATTATAGATCGCTCTCCAGAGTTCCTGCACGCCTCGCACCTTCTCGCCGATGGCAATGGGTGCTCCCGTTTTCTGTTTCAGATAACTCGCTGCGGAGAGGTGATCCGCATGCGGGTGCGTATCCAAAATCCACTGGAGCGTCAGTCCCTGCTCGACAAGAAAAGAAAGCAGTTCATCGGCGCGGATCGTCGCGATCGAGCCGGACTTCTCGTCGAAATCCAAAACAGGGTCAATGATGGCGCAATGTCTGGTCTCAGGATCGACAACCACGTACTGGATCGAAAAGGTGCGCGGATCGTAAAATGCCGTAACCTCCGGTTTCGTCGCCATGTCGTTCCCGCCATCTGCTGCTGCTGCTTCAAAACGAAGTGGCCTCACGGGATGCCGAAGTCAACCGGATGACGCAAAACCTTAGCGCTTTTCGACCAGATGAAGCGCCTGAGCACCCATTTCGTAGCCTATAGAACGAATTTTCCTGAATGGCTGGCTCTTGGGAAGGGATACTGGAAGAGGCAGTTCTTCACTGGAAATGTCACCTGAGATCAGCTCGGATAGAATCTTTCCGAACACGGTGCCCGTGCCTATGCCGCGACCGTTATAGCCCGCAAAGGTAACGACGTTTTTGCCGAGCTGATGAAACTTCGGCAGACTGTCATCCGTCATCCCGATCATTCCATACCAGCCTTCTTCGAACCCGACGTTTCCAATACCGGGAAAAAGCTTTTTCATGGCTCGGCGAGCCCAGGTCGCATGAACATTCAAGCCCGTATTTCGCAATGCGCCCACGCTGCCAAAGACAAGGCGGCCGCTATCGTCCCAGCGAAAAGATGTGAGGACCTCACGCGTATCCCATGCGCCCTGCCGCTCAGGCAAGATACGCTCGCGCCACTCGCGAGGAAGCGGCTCGGTTGCCAAATTGAAATAGGGAAGAAGCACAAGTTCCTCCGCGATGCTTTCCCAGGGCGCGTGCGTATAGGCATTGGTCGCGACAATTACCCAATCCGCCAGGACGCGGCCATGGGGAGTAAACGCCGTCCAGCGCGGCCCGCTCTGCTCGACCTTTGTAACGGGGGAGTTTGTATGAACAATAGCACCGGATTGAATGGCCGCAGTCGCCAATCCACGTGCATAGGCAAGCGGTTGAACCGTTCCCGCGCGACGATCAAGCAATGCGCCTTCATAAGCGGCTGTGCCGATGAGGCGCGCTGCTTCCCGCCTGCCCAGCAACTCCACATCCGCACCGCGTGCGCGCCATTGGCTCTCCCTGTCGCGCAACTGCTGCAATCCATCTGCACCCACCGCGCAATGCAGAGTACCGTTGCGCACGGCTTGACAGGAAATCCTGAACTCGTCGATCAACTCGTAAACGAGATCAGGCGCACTGCCGAGAGTCTGCAGGAGACGGTCACCATGCACCTTGCCCAGCACGCCAGGAAGATCGTCCGGCATGACCCACATGCCTGCGTTGACAAGGCCTACATTGCGACCCGAGCCCCCGAAGCCAATTGATTCCGCCTCCAGAACGACTGCCTTCACGCCTCGCTTGGCGAGATGGAGCGCCGCCGAAAGCCCCGTATAACCACCACCCAGGATGACGACGTCGGAAACTATGTCGGCAAGCAATGGTGACGTGGCAGGTGCCGCAGGCGCGGTCTTCTCCCATAGGCCATGATCTCGATTTCTGTACATGCAGGGTATCCAATTTCAGTACAAGCCGCATTCTTGCACCCTGGAGCAAGGCAAAGGAAGAAGGGCTGGAGGAGATATCGTTGAAATTTTTGGCGCATCTCATGCACGTACAGCATCATGTGCCGGCATAAGAAAGTTTGGCTTGGTCTTGGGCTCGCGAGGTCTTATGTGAAGATCACGTTTTGCGTGAGGATTGGCTATGACGACGCCCGACAAGGAAATGATAATCGACTATCTACGCGCCATCGAAGAGCCCGGTGGCAAAGGCGATATCATTTCGCGCGGCATGGTCTCAGACATTTTCATCGCCGATCGGAAGGTATTTTTTTCGCTTTCCGTCCCAGCCGACATGGCAGCATCCCTGGAGCCGTTTCGCTACCGCGTACAAGAAGGCGTTGCCCAGCTGGAGGGTGTACGCTCGGTGATGGTCGCACTCACAGCCGAAAAGCGCGGGGGCGGCATGGAAGCAGCCGTCTCCAAGTCGCGTCCAGCACAGTCTAAACCAGCGCCCCCCCCTAAAGCCACTGCTTCGCGCGCACCGCAGGCAAAGCAGGGCATTGAGGGCGTAGGCGCTATCATTGCGGTTGCTTCCGGCAAGGGCGGCGTCGGCAAATCAACGACTGCTGCCAATATCGCACTTGCTTTGAAGGCACAGGGATTGAAGGTTGGACTGATGGATGCAGACATCTATGGTCCATCGGTGCCCCGTCTGCTTGGCCTGTTCGGCAAGCCCGACACTGTGGACGGAAAGCGCATCGTTCCACACGAGGCTTACGGCATCAAAGCCATGTCGATGGGTTTCATGTTGGAGGAGGACACCCCCGTCGTCTGGCGCGGGCCAATGGTGATTTCCGCCATCACCCAGCTGCTTTATCAGGTCGAGTGGGCACCGCTCGACGTGATGGTCGTCGACATGCCGCCCGGCACCGGCGATGCGCAGCTGACATTGGCGCAGAAGGTGCCGCTGGCAGGGGCTGTCATTGTTTCGACGCCCCAGGACCTTGCATTGATCGATGCGCGCAAGGGAATTGCCATGTTCCAAAAGGTCGATGTTCCGATCCTGGGAATTGTCGAGAACATGAGCTATTTCATCGCACCCGATACCGGAAATCGCTACGACATTTTCGGCAATGGTGGCGCAGAACGCGAAGCCCGGCGGATTGGTGTGCCATTCCTTGGTGCTGTACCGATCACTATTGCACTTCGGGAAGGCTCCGACGAAGGAAGGCCCATCGTCGCCACCCAGCCACAGGACCCGGCAGCGCAAATTTACCTTGAGATCGGTAGACAGATAGCGTCGCGCATCGCTTCTTCCGCGCAACCGGCCGCTCCCAAAATCATCTTCGAATGATCAGCTGCTTGTCGCATTCTGCAATTTGATCTGATCGTTGAACCGCTCGAAGAATTTTTGCGCCAGTTTGCGTGAGGTGGAGCCCACGACCCATTTGCCAAGCTGCGCGATCTTGCCGCCAAGATCGGCACTCGCCGTATAGACCAGACGCGTCTGGTCCGGCGTTTCGCCATCGTACAGCACAACATCCGCGCTGCCGCTGGCGAAACCGGCAATGCTGCCTGCGGCCTCCCCCGAAATCGTATAGCTCTTCGGCGCATTGATGTTTGAAACCGTTATGAGACCGGAGAAATCCGCTTTGATCGGCCCGAACTTGATAGTGATAGCCGCTTCGAAGAGGTTCTCACCGATCTTTTCAAAACTGTGGCAGCCAGGAACACAAGCCATCAGTATCTTCGGATCGTTCATAGCTTCCCAGACGCGCTGGCTCGAGGCATCGATCATCTGTTCGCCGTCAATGGCAGTGGTCATCGGCTCATCCCATTCCTATGCCACCTGACATAAGCAAAGGAGGTCGAACGGACAAGACAGCGGACAAGTCACGATCAGGCCGCAATGGCACGCAATTGAGTAAGGGATGCAAGCGTCTTGATACCAGGTTCGATCAGATGCGCGGCGATCGAAGAAATTCCGAGCCGCAGATAGGGCGCATCCGCGATACCAGCTGCAAAAAACCTGTCTCCTGATTCCACCATAATTCCCAGCTTGGCGGCGCGCGCTTCGAGAAGCGCCGCATTCGTGCCTTCCGGCCCCCGAAGCCAAACTGAGCTGCCGCCTGCATCCGGCGCCACCTCCCAGTCTGGCATATAGGTGTCCAATGCCTGGACGAGACAACGCCGGCGTTCCTCAAAAGCGGTCGAGAGTCTGCGGATGAGCGAATCGTGATGACCCAGCGACAGAAACAGCGCTACGGCGCGCTGGTTGTTGGCGGGCGGATGGCGGAACATGAAGCGGCGCAGCGTGCGCAACTCGGCAATCAATTCGCGAGAAGCAACCACGTAGCCAATGCGCAGTCCCGGAGCGAGAGTCTTCGACATGGAGCCCACATAGATTACACGCCCGCCCTGATCCATGCTGCGAAGCGCCTGTTGGGGAGAATTGTCGAAAAGCTGGCTGTCATAGCCATCCTCGATGATGACGAAATCGTCGCGCTGCGCTCGCTCCAGAAGGGCCTCACGACGTGTCGGCGACAGTGGCACCATGGTAGGACATTGATGACTGGGCGTCGTGAAAACATAATCGACGTCCGCCGGAATCTGATCGATGATTAAACCTTCGGAATCGACGCCAATCGGCACTATTTCACAGCCGGCAAGCTTGAAGATGGAGCGCGCATCGGAGTAGCCGGGCTCCTCCATCGCAACTTTGGAGCCGTTGCCCATCAGAAGGGTCGCCAGCATGTAGAGCGCGTTTTGCGCTCCCAGCGTGACGATTATCTCATCGGGAGCCGCAAAAATACCGCGCCGTGGAAGCAGCCGCGCCTGGATCTGCTCGATCAGCAATGGATCGTCACGATCCACCATATCGGCTGCCCAGTTGCGAATTTCCAGAACGGCAAGCGCCATGCGATTGCATTCGCGCCACTCCGCGGTCGGAAAGAGGGACGGGTCGAACTGGCCATAGACGAAGGGATATTGCGCCTTCATCCAATCTTGTGACTTCGAGCTTGCAGGAATAGGCGAAAAGGCCACACGTTTGCGGGCTTTCCAGTCAACGGTCTCGGCACTCCGCTTAGGCGAAGCCACGGTTGCAGCCGACAGCATTTCCGGATTGACGAAGTGGCCGCGACGTTCGCGCGCCACCAAAAAGCCCTGATCGACCAGCTGCTGGAAGGCGAGAACCACTGTACCACGAGCGACGCCGAGTTTCTGAGCCAGGATGCGGCAAGAGGGCAGCGGCATTGATGCCGAAATCTGCCGATCGAGGATGGCCGCCACGACAGCCTGCCTGATCTGCGCCTGCAAAGTTTGCCCCGTTTCCGTCGACAGGCGGAAGAGCCCGGCCCACGCTGTCGCATCGTCCTTCGCCACAGTACAATCCCTTCATGCCAGAGTACTTGATGCATCATAATTCTGGACCAAAAAATTGCGCCACCTGAATTTTGTGACGGTCACAATTTTGTTCCGTTTCGCGCTTCTATTTTGATCTTATCATTCGAAACGGCTAACTCTTGCTTCGGCCAGGCTGTTACGCCGTTAATAACTCTGCTATTTCCCTCATCAAGATTAGGAGCCCTCAGGGTCCTTCCAACCGGAGTTCCGCGTGTCTCAGCCGATCACCGCTTCCCTCAAAGCCTTGAAACTGCATCTTCAGCAGAATCCCGTTGATATTCGCCAAAAGCTCTCTTCAGAGACAGATCGCTTCGACCGCTTCAATCTCTGTCTTGAAGATATGCTGCTCGACTTTTCCAAATGCGCGCTCGACGAGAAGACAGTGGCACTCCTTGTTGAGCTTGCCACTGCTGCAAATGTCGAGGAAAAGCGTGAAGCCATGTTCGCGGGCGAGCGGATCAACACGACCGAAGATCGGCCGGTTCTGCATGTTGCCCTCCGTGCTCCACGCGATGCGAACTTCACGGCTGATGCGCGGAATGTGATGGCCGATGTGCATCGGGTTCTGGATTCGATGCGCGTGTTCGCAGACGGCATCCGTCAAGGCGAGATAAAGGGTAAGACCGGAAAGGCCTTCACCGACGTGGTCAATATCGGCATTGGCGGGTCGGATCTTGGGCCTGCCATGGCGACGCTAGCCCTGGCCCCTTACCATGACGGCCCGCGGCTGCACTACGTTTCAAACGTCGACGGGGCCCACATCGCCGACACGATAAAGGCACTCGAGCCCGAAACGACCCTCTTCATCATCGCCTCAAAGACCTTTACCACTATCGAGACGATGACTAATGCCCGGACTGCGCAGCGATGGATCGTCGAGAAGCTCGGACAAGACGCAGTTCGCGATCATTTCTGCGCGGTTTCAACAGCGCTTGATAAAGTTTCGGCGTTTGGTATCGATCCGAGTCGTGTATTCGGCTTCTGGGACTGGGTCGGAGGACGTTATTCGCTGTGGTCAGCAATCGGTTTACCGATCATGATTGCCATCGGCCCCAGAAATTTCGAAGCTTTCCTTGCCGGCGGACATGCCATGGACGAGCATTTCCGCAAGGCTCCGCTCGAAAAGAACCTGCCTGTCATGTTTGCGCTGCTCGGCATCTGGCATCGCCTGATCTGCGGATATTCCGCACGCGCCGTCATCCCCTATGATCAGCGACTGTCGCGTTTGCCGGCTTATCTCCAGCAGCTCGACATGGAATCGAACGGCAAGAGCGTGACACTCGACGGTAAAGACGTTGCCTGCGTCTCCGGCCCACTGGTCTGGGGCGAACCTGGCACGAATGGCCAGCACGCCTTCTTCCAGTTACTGCATCAGGGCACGGACATCATTCCCGTCGAATTCATTCTGGCCGCAAAGGGACACGAGCCTGAGCTCGACGAGCATCACAACCTTCTCGTGGCAAATTGTCTTGCGCAATCGCAGGCACTTGCCAGGGGCAGGACCAGAGAGGAAGCCGAAGCACAGCTTCTTGCCAAGGGCGTGAAGAAAGACCAGGCAAAAGCACTGGCTCCGCACCGCGTATTTGCAGGCAATCGGCCCAGCATGACCTTGCTTTATCGCCAGCTCGACCCTTACACGCTTGGGCGGCTTATCGCGCTCTACGAACACCGCGTTTTTGTGGAAGCACAGATCTTCGGGATCAACGCTTTCGACCAGTGGGGCGTCGAGCTGGGCAAGGAACTGGCTACGGATCTTCTCCCTATCGTTCAGGGAAGAGATGAAGGAAGTGCCCTAGACACATCGACCAAGGGGCTGGTCCAGAAAATTCGGGATTTGGCGCAGTGACAACGGTTGATCTTTCCACCATCAAGGGCGTGATCTTCGACAAAGACGGCACGCTGATCGATTTTCATCAAAGCTGGACATCAATCGGGCTGGACCTGGCGATGGCGGCGGCAGTCAATGATGAGGAGCGAGCCGAGGAGTTGATGGTGCTCGCCGGCTACGACTCGCAGAGCAAGCGCTTCAGGCCAGACTCGGTGTTTGCTGCCGGAACCAATGCTGAGCTTATTGACCTCTGGTTCCCGACCTATACCCAAAGCGCCAAACTCGAAATTCTTAGCGGCGTGGAGCGGATTATCTCCAGAATTGCCGCTGAGAGAGCAGTGCCAGTGCCGCAATGCCGGGACGTGCTGCAATTCCTCTTCAACCAGTCGATGAAGCTCGCCGTCGTCACGAATGATTCGACGAAGGGTGCCGAAGAGACGCTTTCAGCTCTCGGAATATCGCAGTTCTTCACAGCTTGCTTTGGCTATGACGCCGTCGCGAATCCAAAGCCGGCAATAGACCCTGTGATCGCCTTTTGTGATACAACGGGCTTGAGCCCCCGTCAGATCGCCGTGATCGGCGACAACCATCACGATATACTTATGGGCAAACGCGCCGGCGTTGCACTCACCGTCGGGGTGCTCACAGGAACCGGAACCCGTCAAACATTGCGTGAGGCGGACCTCCTTCTCGATTCCATTGCTGATTTTACATGCCTGTTTGAGACGCAACCGGTCTCTTAACATTGCTGGCGCGCTGTTTCCGGCGCGCCAGCAACTGCTTTAGTGCGTAGCGCCCGATCCGCCAATTGCAACGATCGAGAACGGTTGTCCTTCGACCGGAATGGTCCGATCTTCTGCCAGGGTTTCGACATTGATTAGACGGATCAGCGAGTGACGCGGATCCGTGATGACAACATGTTCGCCTGCAACGGCAAGACGCGGGCGTGGATCACGCCAATGACCGTCCTTGCTATAGGGCTCGGTGACGCGGGCTTTGCGAACGATTTCACCGGTGATTACATCCAACACGTGCAAATCGCCATCCTCGGTCAGGATGTAGGCATTCCGTGCCTTGGCTGGATCGAGAATGAAATCCACGCGGCGGGTGGGAAGTTCAACGAGACGAAAAGGTTGCGCGGCTTCGGCATCGATGAGAATAACCTTGTCCTCGCCGTAGTTTGCCAGGAAGAACTGCATGGCCTTGCCGCCGAGGAGTGTGCCAGAGTGCGCCTTCGGGAACGCGTCGGGATAGGGCAGCATCTTGAACTCAGGCCCATCCTTGCCAGGACTTGCAACCAGTATGCCTTCCTTGCAGCCGAACGCCACGATGCGTGCGGATGTGGCCTCGCCGTGCAGGTCGGTGCACGCAGCAATATCGCCCACCTGATGGCCTTCGCGGTCGACGGCCCGCAACCCAATGCGTGGCGGCAACTCGCCTTCATTCACTTCCACTTCGGTGTTAGGTACGGAAACGAGGACATGATTGCCCATGGTGACCGCAACGCCATGATGCGGCTTCGTCGTATCGATTGACGTGACCTCTTTCTGACCTTCTAGCAGCGCGGCTTCGTCAATGATTTCCGCCTTCCCGCCGCGGTCGTAGAAGAGAATCAGATGATCGTCATGCGCAACGACGTGGTAAGGACGCGGCCCCTCAAACGTTACCGGCAGGAGCTTCGTCTCGGACACGGAAAGATCGCGATGATCTCCATGATCCGAAAAATCGATGCCCGTGGCAATGACATTGACCATATCGAAATCGGGCTGTGCAGCGAAAACCGTCTTTCCTGAAGCGCTCGGTGCGAGGTTTGTCCAACCCTTGACGTCGAACTTGCCGATTTCCCGGCCGTCGTTCATGTCGATGGCATGGACGACTGGTTTTGTATGATCGGCCACGAACAGACGCCAGGCAGTTTGCTCGTCTGCCACAGCAGGGGCCATGATTCCGGCCACGGCCACGGACATAAGCGCGACCATGCGCAAATGCTTCATCATTCAATTCTCCATCGTTATGTAATTACATTACAATATCGCGTCCTTTAGATCATGTCCAGCGTTGACAAATGTAATAACATAACCTTTAACCCAGGGAGCATTAAATGAGGCACCTTATGAAGAAGACAATCACTCGTATCGCAGCAATTTCGTCGCTGTTCATGGCGGCGACGAGCTCGCAGGCACTCGCCGCCGAAAAGCTCAACGTCGTCGCCAGCTTCTCAATCCTGCAGGATCTGGCGAAGAACGTGGGCGGCGACCGTGTCGACGTCAAAAGCATCGTGCCAGTCAATGGTGACGCCCATGTTTATCAACCTCGCCCTGCCGATGCCGCCACACTGGGTGGAGCCGGCCTTATTCTGGTAAATGGACTTGAGTTCGAAGGCTTTTTAACCCGGCTCCTAGAAACCAGCGGCACAAAGGCGCCGGTGAAAACGGTTTCGGATGGCATCCAAACCCTTAAAAATGAAGAACACGGATCACATGCTCACGAACATGATCATGGTCACAGCGAAGGGCATGGCCACGATGACCACGGCCATGGTCATGGCCATCATCACCACGGGGAATTCGACCCGCACGCATGGCAGTCGGTTGCGAATGTGAAGGTTTATATCGACAATATCGCAAAAGCCCTGTGCGAAATCTCCGAGCCAGACTGCGCTGAGTTCGAAGAAAACGCAAACGCCTATCAGCAGAAACTTGATGCGCTCGATCAGGAGATCAAGGCTCAGTTGTCAAAAATTCCGGCGGAAAATCGCGTCGTCGTCACTTCCCATGAAGCATTCGGATATTTCGGGCGCGACTACGACATCAAATTCATCGGCGCAGAAGGCGTTTCGACCGAAAGTGAGGCTTCGGCTGCCGACATTGCGAAACTCGTCGACCAGATCAAGCATGATAAGGCTGCTGCCCTCTTTGTGGAGAATATTACCAACCCACGCATGATCGAGCAGCTCGCATCCGAGACCGGCCTCAAACCGGGCGGCACGCTTTACTCCGATGCACTTACCGATGAAAATGGCGAGGCGCCAACCTACCTCGACCTGATGCGTCACAATGCCAAGACAATCGCGGCAGGATTTGCAAAGAACTAGAATGAGGATTCCGGGCGATGTCGCCGTCGCCCGGAATTTCTTTGAGGTCAGTTGCGCAACTCGCGCCGCAATATTTTTCCAACATTCGTCTTCGGCAATTCGTCGCGGAATTCGACGTGCCGCGGGCGTTTATAACCAGTCAGGTTTTCCTTGCAAAACTCTAGAAGATCCGCCGCCGTAAGCATCGGATCGCGGCGCACAACGAATATCTTCGGCACCTCGCCAGAATGCTCGTCCGGAACCCCAAGAGCCGCGACTTCCAGAACCCCCGGATGACGCGCCACGACATCCTCTATTTCATTGGGATAGACGTTGAAGCCGGAGACAAGGATCATATCCTTCTTGCGATCGACAATCTTGATAAAGCCACGCTCATCCATGATGCCTATGTCACCGGTCTTGAAATAGCCATCGGCAGTCATAACCTTGGCTGTTTCAGCCGGATTATTCCAATACTCAGCCATGACCTGCGGTCCGCGAATGCAAATCTCGCCTGGTTGGCCGGTTTCCACCTCACAACCTGAATCATCGCGAATGGCTACATCGGTCGAGGGCATTGGCAAGCCGATGGTCCCGCTAAAGCTCTTGGCACTGAAAGGATTCGCAGTAGCAACCGGCGAGGTTTCCGACAGTCCATAGCCCTCGCATATAAAACTGCCCGTTATTTCCTTCCAACGCGCGGCAACTGCGGCTTGGACCGCCATGCCGCCCCCAAAGGTAAGGACCAGTTCCCTGAAATCGAGCTTGCTGAAATCGGGGTTATTCATCAGCGCATTAAACAAAGTATTAAGGCCTGGAAACATATGAAACTTGTGCTTGCTGAGTTCCTTGACGAAGCTCGGAATATCGCGCGGATTGGGAATAAGCACATTCATTGCGCCCATCTTCATGCCCATGATCGCATTCACCGTCAGCGCATAGATATGATAAAGTGGCAGCGCGCAAATGAAGACAAGGCGTTCTGGCCGCGGGCGCTCGATAAACGCGGCCTTGAACCAGAGGGAGGTTTGGGCGACATTTGCCAGGATATTTCTGTGCAGGAGCACCGCTCCCTTGGAGACGCCGGTCGTGCCGCCCGTATATTGCAGGAAGGCAATATCCTCCGGCCCCACCATCTGCGGCGTGAAAGATCGGCGGGCACCGTCGCTTAGTGCCTGCTTGAATGAGACATAGCGTGGCAGTGACCATGCCGGCACCAGCTTTTTCACTTGACGCACGACAAGATTGACGATCGCGCCTTTCAAGCCGCCCAGCATATCGCCCATCGTTGCAACGATGACATGGCGAACTTTGGTCTTATCAATCACGGCCTGAAGAGTGTGAGCGAAATTTTCCAGAATTATAATGGCTTCCGCACCGGAATCGTTGAGCTGATGCTCCAGTTCGCGAGCCGTATAAAGCGGGTTAACATTGACGACGGTATAACCCGCGCGCAGCAGTGCCAGCATGGCAACCGGGTATTGCAGGATGTTCGGCATCATCAACGCAACCCGCGCGCCTTTCTCAAGGCCTTGCGCCTGCAGATGCGCAGCCAGCCGCGTGGACGTTGTCAAGAGATCGGCGTAGCTAAGCTCTTTACCCATGCATGAAAAAGCGGGGCGTGTAGCATACACTTCGCAGTTTTTTTCGATCATCTCGCCCAGCGAGGCATCCTCCAGCGGGCCTATCTCTGCCGGGACGACCTCCGGGTATGACGACAGCCATGGCCGGGCTGTCCGATCGGCTGTTCCTGAAATAGAATTATTGTCGAACGTATCTGGCTTGTCGCTCATCAGACCCTCCACTTGCGATCAGCCGACCGCTTGCTCCTCTTCCCGCCACGATCCTAGTTCCACTATCGGGCACTCTGCAAGAGCGACAATTACGTAAACGTCAAACAAGCTTCATCAGAAGCCCTTATGAGTTTCCATAAACCTGGCTTCGGCAGGAGTTGTCTCGCGCCCGAGCGCCTGATTTCGGTGCGGAAAGCGGCCAAAGCGAGCGATTATATCGTGGTGCTCCAGCGCAAAACCCAGATTCCCCTCGAATTTCAGGAACAGTCTGACGCTTTCCTGCTGCGCCGCCAGATCCTCGGCATGCATAAACGGGAGATAGAGAAAAACTTTCTCCTCTTCGGAGAGGACGGCATCAAATTGTTGTGTAAGGCCGTTGCGAGCCAAGGCGAGTGCGACCTGATCGAATGCAAATGCTTTCTCCGTTCCCCTGAACATGTTGCGTGAGAACTGGTCGAGAACGATGATGGCAGCAAGCGCCGACCGGGCGTCATAAAGGCACTGGGTCGGAATCTCGCTGGAAAGCTTACTGTGAAGATCGGCAAACTCGTCGCGAATCTGCCTGTCAGTTTCCCCGCCCGGCTTGAACCAGTTTTCTCTGTCCATCTGCTTAAACCAGAAGTCGAGGACCTTCTGCTGCCAACCAGTCATCGCCATTTCACACCTTTTTTACAAGCGCCGGACCATCCGGTCACGTCATATGAAACGCATCTTTGTTAAATGAGTTTCGAAGTTCCGTTTACGTTTACGTCTATTTTTGAAAGATTTCCGGCATTTCGTTTCATGGAAAGATCATTGCGTCTTGTCGAGACGCTTTAACACCTTCCGCCAAGGAACCAGCCCGAAAAAGCTTGTTTCATTCGGTTTAAAACTTTGCTTAGATATTTGACACGGCTCTTTCAAGAGCCCAATCAATGGGGAGTGTTCCATGAAACTGAAAACCGCGTTTGCCGCGGCGCTACTTGCTGCCACCATGTTCTCAGGCGCAGCGAGCGCAAAGACCTTCGTCTACTGCTCGGAAGGATCGCCAGAGGGCTTCGATCCCAGCCTCTATACCGCAGGCACCACGTTCGACGCCGCCGCGCATACAGTCTACAACCGACTGCTCGAATTCAAGAAGGGCACGACCGAGACCGAGCCTGGCCTCGCGGAAAGCTACGAAATTTCGGAAGATGGCCTCGAATACACCTTCAAGCTGCGCCCGGGTGTCAAGTTCCAGACCACCGACTTCTTCACACCGACGCGTGAATTGAACGCTGATGATGTCATTTTCTCGTTCGAACGCCAGTTCAGCTCAGAGAACTCCTGGAACCAGTATGTTGCTGGCGCTTCCTGGGAATATTTCAATGGAATGGGGATGCCAGACCTGATCGAAAAGATCGAAAAGGTCGACGACATGACGGTCAAGTTCACGCTGAAGAAGCCTGAAGCGCCATTCCTTGCCAACCTCGCAATGCCTTTTGCCTCGATCATGTCGAAGGAATATGCAGACAAGCTCGAAGCCGATGGTGTCAAGGAAAAGCTGAACCAGCAGCCGCTGGGCACTGGCCCGTTCGCTTTCGTTGCCTACCAACAGGACGCCGTGATCCGATACAAGGCACATCCTGACTACTGGGGTGGCGCGCAGAAGATTGATGATCTCGTCTTCGCCATCACGCCTGATGCATCGATCCGCTATCAGAAGCTCACCGCTGGTGAATGCCACCTGATGCCGTTCCCGAATGCTGCCGACGTCGAGAAAATGCAGGCCGACCCGAACCTGAAGGTCATGGAACAACCTGGTCTCAATGTCGCCTACATGGCCTACAACACCACCCAGGCTCCGTTCGACAAGCCGGAAGTGCGCCGGGCACTCAACAAGGCCATCAATAAGCCGGCCATTGTCGATGCTGTGTTCCAGGGTGCGGCCGAGCCGGCTAAGAACCCGCTTCCACCGACCATGTGGTCCTACGCCGAGGACACGCAGGACGACGCCTACAATCTGGAAGAGGCAAAGGCTGAACTCGAAGCCGCTGGCGTAACCGATCTTTCGATGAAGATCTGGGCGATGCCTGTTTCGCGTCCGTACATGCTGAATGCCCGCCGCGCTGCCGAGATCATCCAGAACGACTTCCAGCAGATCGGTGTCAAGGTTGAAATCGTCTCCTACGAATGGGCGGAATATCTGGAACGCTCCAAAGCGAAAGACCGCGACGGCGCCGTCATTCTGGGCTGGACCGGAGACAATGGCGATCCAGACAACTTCCTGCACACCCTGCTCGGCAAGGACGCCGTTGGCGGCAATAACCGTGCGCAGTGGGCGAATGACGAGTTCAACGATCTCGTCCTGAAGGCGAAGGAAACCTCGGACCAGGCCGAGCGCACCGAACTTTACGAGCAGGCGCAGGCTGTGTTCAAGCGCGAAGCACCATGGGCGACGCTCAACCATTCGATCTCCTTCGTTCCAATGCGCAAGGAAGTCGAAGGCTTCGTCCAGAGCCCGCTTGGCGACTTCGCGTTTGACGGCGTGGACATCGCAGAGTAAACAGTCGTCGAAATTCGGCCTATCGAGGCGCCCGTGGTAAAACGGGCGCCTTTTTGAATAGACTATCGATCAGTCGTCGGTGACCATCCGCTTCTTTCGCGCGGCACCCCTGATATTCACGCTGCCGCAACGCCTTCCTGAACCGATTCTGGTTCTGTGCTATGGTCCATGCAGCAAAGGAAACTACCGAAGGTCTTCCATGCTCCGGTTTCTTCTAAAACGGCTTGCCGTCCTCATACCGACATTCATCGGTGTGTCGATAATTGCCTTTTCCTTCATCCGCCTGCTTCCCGGCGACCCGGTGGCGCTGCTTTCGGGCGAACGCGTCATGTCCCCCGAGCGCCATGCACAAATCAGCGCCCAGCTCGGCCTCGACCGTCCGCTGGTCATACAGTACCTGGACTATCTCGGGGGCGTTCTGACCGGCGATTTCGGCAATTCCATCGTTACCAAACGCCCTGTACTGGACCAGTTCTTCGAGCTCTTCCCGGCCACTTTCGAACTGGCCATGTGCGCCATGTTCCTTGCCATCGTGATCGGCATTCCCGCGGGCGTAATCGCCGCCATCAAGCGCGGCTCGTTCTTTGATCAGACCGTAATGGGAACAGCCCTTGTAGGCTATTCCATGCCTATTTTCTGGTGGGGCCTTCTGTTGATCATCCTGTTTTCGGGCATCCTTCAATGGACACCTGTCTCAGGCCGCATTTCACTCATGTATTTCTTCCCGCCAGTCACCGGCTTCATGCTGATCGACTCCTTGCTTTCCGGACAGAGCGGAGCATTCAAGTCAGCCGTAAGCCACCTCATCCTGCCTTCGATCGTCCTTGGCACCATTCCCTTGGCCGTGATCGCGCGTCAGACGCGTTCGGCCATGCTGGAAGTGCTTTCGGAAGATTATGTGCGCACCGCGCGCGCCAAGGGTCTCTCCACTTTTCGCGTCGTTGGCATTCATTCCCTGCGTAACGCGCTCATCCCGGTCATTACGACCATCGGCCTCCAGATTGGGGTCATGCTCGCGGGCGCGATCCTGACGGAAACTATCTTCTCCTGGCCGGGCATCGGCAAGTGGATGGTCGATTCCGTGTTCCGTCGGGACTATCCGGTCATCCAAAGCGGCCTTCTGATCATCGCCGGCATCATCATGGTGGTCAATCTCATCGTCGATGTCCTCTACGGACTGATCAATCCGCGTATCCGGCACTAATGGAAGAGAAGACCATGTCTCAGACCACGCAAACCAGTTCTGCCGGAGCAGTCGCTGAGTCATCTAGCGCCATTCGCCGCAAGATGTTCGCCGAGTTCTGGTATTATTTCTCCGAAAACAAAGGGGCCGTTGCCGGTCTTTGCGTCTTCGTGGTTCTCGTTGCAGTCGCACTCCTCGCACCTGTGATCGCGCCTCACCTGCCCCACCAGCAATATCGCGACGCCGTTCTTCTTCCGCCATTCTGGCAGGAGGGCGGACGTACGACGTTCTTGCTCGGCACCGATCCAGTGGGACGCGACATTCTTTCCCGCCTGATCTATGGCGCCCGTTATTCGCTGTTCATCGGGGTCTTCGTAACAGTGATTGCGCTGTTCGGCGGAATTCTGATCGGCCTGATCGCTGGCTACTTCCGCGGCTGGATCGACACTGTGATCATGCGCATCATGGACATCATCCTAGCCTTTCCTTCTCTGCTTCTGGCGCTTGTCCTTGTTGCCATTCTCGGGCCAGGTCTCGTCAATGCAATGATCGCAATCGCGATCACGCTCCAACCGCACTTCGTGCGCCTGACACGCGCGGCCGTCATGACCGAAGCGAGCAAGGATTATGTGACCGCGGCGCGTCTAGCCGGTGCAAGCCCGCTTCGGCTCATGTTCAAGACAATCCTGCCCAACTGCGCAGCTCCGCTCATCGTGCAGGCGTCGCTCTCCTTCTCCAACGCGATCCTCGACGCGGCTGCACTCGGCTTTCTCGGCATGGGTGCACAGCCACCATCGCCGGAATGGGGTACCATGCTAGCCGAAGCGCGCGAGTTTATTCTGCGTGCCTGGTGGGTTGTCACGTTCCCCGGCGTCGCTATCCTGACGACTGTTCTTGCCATCAACCTGATGGGCGACGGTCTTCGCGATGCGCTTGATCCGAAACTGAAGAGGTCCTGATCCATGGCGCTCTTGGAAATTCAGAATCTGACTGTCGAATTCGAGACGGCAAGCGGCATGTTTCGAGCCGTCGACGGCGTCTCAATGTCTGTCGATCCGGGCGACGTTCTGGCTATTGTCGGAGAATCGGGTTCCGGCAAATCGGTAGCGATGCTGGCAGTCATGGGGCTCCTTCCCTGGACCGCCCATATCACCGCCGACAAGCTGACCTTCGATGGCAAGGATTTGCTGACGATGTCGAAGTCGGAAAAGCGCAAGATCATCGGCAAGGACGTCGCCATGATCTTCCAGGAACCTATCGCCAGCCTGAACCCCTGCTTTACGGTCGGCTTCCAGCTGGAAGAGGTGCTGCGAATCCACATGGGACTCGGCAAGAGGGAACGGCGAGCACGGGCGATTGAGCTGCTCGATCAGGTTGGCATTCCCAACCCGGCAGAACGGCTGAAGCAGTTCCCGCATCAGATGTCGGGCGGCCAATGTCAGCGCGTGATGATCGCGATTGCGATTGCCTGCAATCCGAAGCTCCTCATCGCCGATGAACCGACCACCGCGCTTGACGTGACAATCCAAAAACAGATCCTCGACCTTCTGGTTGCTTTGCAGCAGAGCTATGGCATGGCTCTCATTATGATCACTCATGATATGGGTGTCGTTGCTGAGACTGCCGACCGGGTCATCGTCCAGTACAAAGGACGCAAGATGGAGGAGGCAGACGTGCTCTCCCTTTTCGAAAGCCCCCAGAACGCCTACACCAAGGCGCTTCTCGCCGCATTGCCGGAAAACGCCACCGGTGACCGCCTTCCAACCGTCTCCTCATTCATGACAGAGCAAGCCAGCAAGGGAGCGACGGCATGAGCGAGGTCATTCTTGAGGCACGCGACATCAAGCGTGACTATGTCGTTCCAGGCGGTTTTCTGAAGAAAGACAAGGTCATCAGCGCCGTCAAGGGCGTCAGCTTCACCCTGGAAAAGGGCAAGACGCTGGCCATTGTCGGAGAATCCGGCTGCGGCAAATCCACTCTAGCGCGTATACTGACCTTTATTGACGCACCGACCGGTGGCGAAATCATCATCAACGGGAAGAAGGTCGATGTCGCAAAGGACGGCATCACCAAGGAAATGCGCCAGATGGTGCAGATAATCTTCCAGAACCCGTATGGTTCACTCAACCCGCGCCAGAAGATCGGCGACGTGCTCGGCGAGCCACTGCTGATCAATACCAACATGTCCGCTGGCGAGCGGCGTGAGCGTGCCACCGAGATGCTGGTGAAGGTTGGCCTTGGCCCCGAGCATTATAATCGCTATCCGCACATGTTTTCGGGCGGTCAGCGCCAGCGTATCGCCATTGCACGTGCGCTAATGCTCAATCCGAAGCTTCTGGTGCTCGACGAGCCGGTTTCGGCGCTCGATCTTTCAGTACAGGCGCAGGTATTGAACCTGCTTGCCGACCTGCAGGAAGAATTCGGCCTGACCTATGTCTTCATCAGCCATGATCTTTCGGTCGTGAAATATATCGCTGACGAAGTTATGGTCATGTATTACGGCGAGGCCGTGGAGCATGGCTCACGAGATTCTGTATTCTCTGATCCGCAGCACGCCTATACGAAGACGCTGTTTGCCGCCACGCCGCGCGCCGATGTCGAGTCGATCCGTGCGCGTCTTGCAAAGAAGCAACAGACGAAAGCAGCCTGATCCCCCATCTGAAGCAGGCCAAAAGGCGCGGATGCGTTCCGCGCCTTTATCTTAACGGCAGGAGCATGCCCCCTTACCCGGCAGCGAGCCGATCGATCTGCGCCAGCAAATCCGGCGGACTGATGGGTTTCAGCAAATAACCGGAAATTCCGAGAGCCGTCACCTTCTCCCTGGCTGCCTCCTGACCGTCAGCGGACAGAATGAGAATGGGTACGGGCGAGAAACCTTGTTTTTTCTCCAGCCCGCGTATTCTCGCTACCGTATCGGGACCGTCCAGAACAGGCATATGCATATCCATGAGGATCGCATCAAAGACGCCGCCTGGACCGTCAGCAGACAGAATATCGACAGCCTCCTTGCCATTGCGGCAATGGACGATTTCATGCCCAGCTTTCGACAAGGCGGCCTTTACGAGAAGAGCGTTAATGTCGTTGTCCTCGGCTAGCAGGATACGCAGCATGCGGCTTGCTTGGGAAAATGCCGGCTGATCGCCCGGCAGTGACGGACCATGCTCGCGTGCTGGCTGAGCAAGAAGACGTGCCAGTGTCTGGCTGCGGACCGGCCGGACGAGAAACGAGCCATAGCCCGCACGCCGGAGATCCCCCAAGTGCGCGCGCTCATCCGGCGTAATCATGACGATCGTTTGTGCGTCAATCCTCAGCCTGTTAGCCTTCTTCAGCCACGTAATGACGTCGGCGTGAAGATGCTCCACGGTGGAATCGGCGATAATAGTGTCAAAGATGCCTTCCGCGTCGAGGCTGACCTGCTCCGGTGTTTGTGCAACATGAACGTGACCGCCCCGTGCCTCGATAGCGGAAGCAAGGGTCTGCCCCTCGAGGAGGCTCGGATGCAGAATTAGAACTCTCCTGCCATATAGCTGCGCATAATCATGCTTCGCAGGACTTTCGATCACCTTGACGGGGAGTCGGGCAGTAAAACAGCTACCTTCTCCCAAACGACTTTCCACCAGGATAGAGCCGCCCAGCGCCTCCATGATCTCTCGACAGATGGACAGCCCCAAGCCCACTCCTTCATGTTTGCGAGTTGAGGAATTGTCTACCTGGCTAAATTCGTCGAAGATACGATCGAGATCGTCCGCCGCGATGCCATAACCGCTGTCGCGCACTTGCAAGCTCAGTTCCTGCTTGTCATCATCAAATGAGAGAATGACAGCGATGCCACCTGCGTCAGTGAATTTAAGCGCGTTGCTCACGAGGTTGACCAGGACCTGACGGAGACGTCCCGGATCCGATTCGATGACCGCAGGCACATCTGGCGCTATGAAATAACCCAGGCCAATATGTTTTTGATGGGCCTTGGAGGCAAGCAGCTCGATTACGCTCTCCACGACCTCGCCGATTGCCATGGTCTGTGCCTGGACGTGAAACTTGCCCGACTCGATCCGTGAAAAATCCAAAAGATCTTCGATGAGCGCCAGAAGCGCGGCGCCGGAGGTAGAAACTGCGTTCACATACGTCCTCTGCTCTGCAGAAAGTCGTGTTTCGGCAAGGAGGCTCGCCATGCCTATGATGCCGTTCATCGGCGTCCGAATTTCGTGACTTACCGTCGCGAGGAAGCGCGACTTTGCCTCATTCGCTAATTCGGCACGCTCCCGAGCAGACAGAAGTGCCAGATCGCTGCGACGCCGATCCGTTATATCGCGCGCAATGGCGCGATGAACCACCGTTTGTGCGAAAGAATCGAAACTGCTGCGCTCGTGCCATTCGAACCAACGCGCGCCCTGCACGGTGGAGATCGGAATTTCAAAACGGGTCTCATCCACACCCTCCGTGGCGCTCATCGACGTCGTTGTCGGTGGCAGCTCGATCCCAAGCTGCGCAAGCGTGAGGCCGCGGAGACTATCCCGGTGCAGAAGCGTTCCGAACGCGGGGCTTGTCATGACGATCTTGCCCTTGTCATCCCGCTGGATCAGCATGTCTCCGGTCGCGGCAACCAGTTCGCGTAGCCGTGTCAGTTCCTCAGCTTGCATATCGAGGCGCAACCGCCATCTATGGCGCTCGGCTTCGATGAGACAGTTGACGCGAGCAAGTTCGGACGCGGAAGCGTTCGCCTTGTCTCTCAGAGAATAACCCAGGTACAAGAGAAGAGCGGAGGGCGCTAACGACAGCGCGAAGGCGGGGCCGCTTAATCCTGCAAAGATAAATGCGAAGGACATGGCGAGCAAAACCGCGCCGGCCACAAAGCACAGCACGGCCGCCTCTTGCGACGGCATCAGGGATCGCAGATAGACCAGCTCCGCAGAAAGAGAGCGGAGTGGAAGGGAAGGAGGGCCTCGTTCCGCATCAGCACCTGGACCAGATCTTCCAATAGAGCTGAAGAGAGACCGGATGAGGCCGTTCTGTCGTTGGGTTCTTGCTGCCATAAGCGCTACAATGACAGAAAGCCCTTATGTAACGATATTCGAGAGCACTAAAATTTTATCGATCTGCTTTTTTGTTTCGGCGCAATTGAAGCAATTCGTCAAGAACGATCAATGCTGCGCCTACACTGATGAACGCATCGGCCAGATTGAACACGGCAAAGGACCATCCTGGCGTATGGAAGAGGAAATAATCGACGACGTGGCCGAGTAGAGCGCGGTCAATCACATTACCGACGGCTCCGCCGACAACGAGCGCAAAACCAAGACGGGCAATCTTCTGCCTCGGATCGGACTTGTAGAACAGATAAAGGACGAAGGCGATCACCACGAGCGAAAGAAGCACCAAGCCACGATCATCGATGAAAGAGAGCATGGAGAAAGCTACGCCCGTGTTGAACGTGCGATAAAGTGCAAAAAAGGGAAGGAGATCGATTTGCTGGTAGAGTTCCATGTGCATGGTAACCAGCATTTTGAGCCATTGGTCCACGGCAACGGTCGCAACTACCGTAAAAAGCAGCCATAACCAGGCGCGTATGCCAGTCTTTGCCTCAGGCATGGTAGCCTCCGTCCGGCAAGACCGAGCGACGAATCTCATAGAGCATTACGCCCGTAGCGACCGCAAGGTTAAGCGAATCCGCGCGCCCCTCCTGCGGAATGCGAACCAGCTTTTCACAGCCATTAGCAAGCGGATCGGGCAGCCCTTGCTGCTCATTACCCATAAGGAGAATGACAGGTCTCCCGGAATAATCGACCGAGCGATAATCAACCGATCCCCGAAGATGTGTTCCCACCACGAGGGCATTAATCTTTTCGCGCCAGAAGAGAAATTCGCCGGCAGACGATTTCAGAAGCGGCACGGCAAAAATGGAGCCCATTGTTGCACGCACGGTTTCCAGCGAAAACGGATCAACCGTATCGCCAACCAGTATGACCCCCTTTGCCCCTACAGCATCGGCCGTGCGAATGACCGTTCCGAGGTTGCCTGGATCACGCACACGATCGAGCGCGATGTAGACGTCCGTCCCCGCAGGTTTCAGCTTGTCGAGGGGTAGCATCGTTTGCTTGAAAATACCGACGACCATCTGCGGATTATCGCGTCTTGTAATTGCACCCAGCACCTTTTCCGACACTTCCAGCACATCTGCGCCGCTAGCCACGGCACGCGCCGCTGTTTTCTCGATCAAAGGATTACCGCGTGCGCTTTTCGCGAAGATCAACGTCGTCATCGACCAGCCCAGTTCCAGGGCGTCGATCACGAGCTTTAGACCTTCGGCCATGAAGGCTTTTTGCTCATCGCGATGTTTTTTAAGTTGTAGCGCCTTGATATCCTTGACAATCGGATTGCTCAGGCTGGTAACTTCCTTGACGCGGCCCGGACCTTGCAGTCTTTTTTCACGGTCGTTCATGCGTTGATCCATCGGGAAAAGAGAGAGGTGGAAAGCGCGCGACCGGCTGACTTCTCACGGATAACCAACTCGCCAGACTCGATGCGGCCACCCATACCCGCGAAAGAATCGCGCAGGAGCGCGTGAATTGCGAAGAAAGAAGCCCGGATTGAATAAGCCGTCAGCACTACGGAAAGCGCGTCGGGTGAGGTCAGTTGACGCGCAAGATGACAAAGCGCCGGCAAATCCTCGAACAATTGCCAAACTTCACCCTTTGGTCCTCGACCATATGCCGGTGGGTCCAGCAGCAGAATGTCGTAGCTGTTGCCACGACGAACCTCGCGCTCGAGAAATTTCATGGCGTCTTCGCAAATCCAACGGATAGGCTTATCAGCAAGGCCCGCCATTTCCTGATTCTCACGCGCCCAGCCGATCGCGCGCTTCGAGGCGTCCACATGGGTGACGTGGGCACCCGCCTGTGCGGCAACGAGCGACGCAACGCCTGTATAGCCGAAGAGATTGAGAACGCGAACCTCTGAACCCTTACGACCTTTCAGACGATCTCTGATCTGCTCGGACATGAAGCGCCAGTGCGGTGCCTGTTCCGGAAAAACGCCGACATGCCGAAACGAAGTGAAGCGACCGAGATAATCGATTTCATCATGCTTCATCGGCCAAGTTTCGCCGAGCGGCTCATGCGGGAAGCGCCAGCGGCCCATGCCTTCTTCATCCGTATCGCCCGTAAAGATAGCGTCGGCCTTCTCCCACTCTGTGTCATTAAGAGCCGGTTGCCACAATGCCTGGCCTTCCGGACGCATGATGCGAATGTGGCCGTACTGCTCGAGCTTGCGCCCATTGCCGCTGTCGAGCAATGCATAATTTTCTTCCGGCATAACTTCCAGAATGACTGGAAGACGCTCTTCGGGCAAAGGCGCGTCGGAGCGCGGAGGTAAAAGTTCCCGCTTGGCCGCTGCTTCTGATGACCCACCTTCGTTCGGATGAACTACGCTTGTGGAAACCTTCTGGGCAGGGCGGTCGAGCTTCGTCCTCGCGCCCTTGACGCGCACGGCATATTCACGCGGCACAGATGCCGGTCTGGCAACGCGCGGCGTTCCTTGATCCTTGCGCCCAGCGCCATTGCGTTTGCGATCCTTCGCCACTTCTGCTCTTTCAGTAAACTTGTTTCAAGGCGGCTTTTGCCACAGCTTGCCTCATGGTGGCAACCAAACGCTTTTTTTGTCCATTTTCCATCTTGGCTTGATTTCACGAAGCCGAACAGACAAACCCTCAGACATCGAAATTGGTATCCCGGGGGTGAATGATGGATCTCGTAATTTTTGACTGCGACGGCGTTCTGGTCAACAGCGAGGAAATCTATCTCGCTTGCGAGCTGGCGCAACTCCGAACAATCGGAGTGACGATCGAGCGCAGCCTCTATGTCGCGACTTATATGGGCCTTTCTTACCCGGAATGGCAAAAGCGCATCGAGAAACTCATCTTCGATTGCACCGGGAAACCGGCCGATCCGATGTTCTTTGAAGGCCTTCATCAAGTCGTAGCGGCTATGATCGAGACCAAACTGACTGCCATGGCCAATGCGAACGACGTGATCTCGCAGATCAAAAAGAAAGTTTGCGTAGCATCCAACAGCGGCACAGAGCGCCTGCATTGGAAGCTCGCTCATACTGGTCTTGCTCCACTGTTCGGCGAGGCGGTCTTCTCCGCACAAATGGTCCAGCACGGAAAACCCGCGCCTGATCTCTTCCTGCATGCGGCTCATACGTTAGGCGCAGAGCCATCACGATGCGTGGTCATCGAAGATAGCATCAACGGCATGCGTGGCGCGAAAGCGGCAGGAATGACGGTTATCGGTTTTGCTGGAGGAGGTCACTGTGGTGCGGAGCATTACGATACATTGGCGAAGAACGGCGCAGATTACGTCGTGCGCACCTTCATCGAACTTCCGCCACTTCTAAAAAAGCTAAACGCTTTCGAGTGAAGGCTATCAGGGGCGAAGCGCTGGAACACTCTGTTGGCCTTGCGCCTTAGCGGCATGACGAAGAGACTGCGCTTCGCGGTCGCGCTCCCGTGCAAGCTTGCGATATCGACTCTGCCGCGACCAAGTAATCATGCTGCCAGCCAGCAGGCCGAGCGCGAAGGCCACGAAAAGAAGCAGGAACAGCGGCAATTGGATGCTTAATGCTGGATTGCCGGGATTGAAAGGATCGAAGGTGAGCAAGGTCGGCGCGCGATTCGCAACGGAAAACGCGATCAGAAGCGCCGCCATCGGTACGATGATGAGAACGACCACCAGCCGATTGATCATACCCATGTCCTTTCAGAAATATTGACGGCCTATTCGTCGTCCATATTCAGGCGCTCGCGCAGTTCCTTGCCGGTCTTGAAAAACGGAACCCATTTCTCATCGACCTCAACGGCATCACCCGTCCGAGGGTTCCGGCCCGTTCTGGCAGGACGATTCTTGACGGAAAAGGCGCCAAAGCCCCGAAGCTCCACGCGATTTCCGTCTGCCAACGCATCGGAAATTTCATTCAAAACAGCATTAACGATGGCCTCGACGTCGCGCGTCGCGAGATGCGGATTGCGCTCGGCGATGATATGGACCAGCTCCGACTTGATCATGAACGTTGCATCCTGAATGCGGAAATATGCGCTTGAAAAAAGCTAACGGACACTCTTTCCCCCGAAAGAAGCGTCAGGGTGCCAGACCGATACCATGCCGTCAAGGACGAAGCGATCAAGACCCATTTGCTTCAAAATCGCTCCAAGAGCCTGCGGATTGAGGCTGGCTTGCGCAAAAGGCGCCAATGATAGCGGTAGACTACTCTCCTTCGGCTTCCACTCTATGACTTGAAGGGTTTCATCAACCCCTTTGGAGTGCAGCCACGCAATCGCTTCCCGCTCTCCACCGAGTTGATCGACAAGCTTGTTGGTGAGCGCCTGGCGACCGGTAAAGACGGCACCGTTTGCAAGAGGAAGCACTTCTTCACGCGTCAATGGCCGGCGTGACGCGACAAGGTCAACGAACCAGTCGTAGCTGTCCATGATCATGGCCCGCATCATCGCTCGCTCGTCATCGGTCGTTGGCGTAAAGGGGTTAGGTTCAGCCTTAAGTGGTGAAGATTTTATGGCTTCCCAGCGAATGCCCAATTTTGCCATCAACTCTGAAACGTCTGGAAACTGAGCCAATACGCCGATCGAACCGACAATCGAGGTCTCGCGCGAGACGATGTGATCAGCCGCGCTAGCGATCATATACCCAGCAGAGGCTGCGAGCGTTCCGAGTTGTGCTACAACCGGTTTCCTCTCGGCGACGGTACGCAATTCGCCGAAAATTGCTTCACCTCCGACAGTTGTGCCACCGGGAGAATCGATAACGACTATCAGGCCTTTGACGGTATCTGATTTGGCGATCTTTCCTAGTCGCTCAATCAAATCCTCATCTTCAAGGATTGTGCCTTCGATACGTATCTTCGCGATGTGAGGGAGAGCAGTCCCGGCGTCTTTGAACAAGCCAAAGGACGACGCAACGAAAACACCCATAAATGCAATGACAAATAGAGTGATGATCCGCCAGAAGCTCAGCTTGCGCCGCAGGCGGCTGCGATCAATCATCTCCTCGACTTGAAATGCCATCGCGCTTCGACCCTTCCAGACCCATATCTTTTCATCGAGCGTTTTCCTACATGACTTTTACGATCAGTAGAAGCGACAAGGGAAAAACAGGTATATATTCCCTTTCAAGTCGGACTGTTACGAAAATTTCGTTGCCTTCTTTCGCAAAGGACATCAAAGCACCATATACCGGGCACCGTACGGCCTTTCTTAAAGCGCATGGATTCTCGCCAGGATCAGGCCGACAGACCGATCTATTTCAAAAGCCGAAAGAGCAGGCTGCATACTAGGATATTCCGGGCGTCGCAAATCGTCTGCCCTATGTGAAGCCGCCTTTCCACCGATGAGGACCTGGCACGTTTGGCTGGAACAAAGAAACAAATGACTGGCGACGGGATCGTCATTGAACGCAATCGCGATTTCGCGAAGGCGCAAAGTCATTCGCGCCGCGTTCAACGCCTCAAGATCATTCTGCCGGCGCTCGCCGTCCTCCTGGGCGGCACCTTCCTGGCCTATACTTATGCCGTGACGCCAGACGCACCCCAGACGGTCAATGTTGTCGACAGCGCAACGTCGGATGGAAAGCTTGTAATGGCTAATCCGACGCTCAATGGTTTCACGCAGGAAAATCTGCCCTATCTTCTGACGGCAGCCAGAGCAATTCAAGATCCGGCAGCACTCGACATTATTACGCTGGAAGATGTTAATGCGCGCATTCCGATGGACGCAGACGTTTCTGCCCGAATTACAGCGGCAAAAGGCATCTTCAACCGGACTGAGAATTCTCTTACCGTTCCCTCGCCCATCATTGTCGAGACAAGCGATGGAAAGCGTGCCGAATTGCAGGATGCTTCTATTGATATTCGCGGCGGTGCTCTTAGCACCAGCAGCCCCGTCGCGATCTCCATGGAGGGAGCAAACCTAACGGCAAACTCCATGCAAATAAGCGAAAACGGCAAGATCATCCTCTTCGAAAATAGCGTACGGTTGCGTATTGATTCAAAATCGGCCAATCAACAAAAGACAAATCGACAGGATGAGCCGGCCCAGGGGACGATGGTAGATGCAAAAGACACTGTTTTGGAATAAGCACTCTGCCGCTCTGTTCGGCCTTCTCTTGATCCTGAGCACCGGAACTATGGCGTATGCCCAGCAATCCCGTTCAGGGCTTGCCGACCTCAACCTGTCAGGCGACCAGCCCATCGAAATCGAAAGCGATCGGCTCGAAGTACGTGATGCAGAACGTGTGGCCGTGTTCTCCGGCAATGTCCAGGCGACGCAGGGACCAACGGTCATGCGCGCGGGTCGCATGGTAGTGCATTACCGGACGGAAGGCGCTGACGCCAGCACCTCGTCTCAGGGCGGTAATATAGAACGGCTGGAAGTCGAACAGAAGGTCTACGTGAAATCGGAGAACCGTGTTGCCACGGGTGACAGGGCTACATTCGACATGGCAACCGAGGTGCTCATAATGACGGGCGAAAAGGTTGTTCTCTCAGAGGGCGACAATGTTCTGACTGGCTGCAAGCTCACGATCCAGATGAACTCCGGCAAAGCCGACCTGGAAGGGTGCAAGTCGCAGCAGAGCGGTTCGGGCCGCGTACGTATGCTTCTTCAACCGGGCAGCCAGAATCAGTGATCAAAACGCTTCTTTCCAAAAGACGTGCGGCTGTGAAGTCGGAGGACGTGCCTGATAAAAGGCCCCCTGCCAACATCGCTGCGCCGAACCTCATTCTTGACAAAAGTCAGCTCAAGGGCACGTTGATCGCCCGCGGGTTGACGAAGAGCTACAAGAATCGCCAGGTCGTGAGCGGCGTTTCGCTCGGTGTGCGCGCCGGCGAAGCTGTGGGCTTGCTTGGTCCGAATGGCGCCGGCAAGACTACGTGTTTCTACATGGTGACCGGACTTGTTCCCGTCGATCAAGGCGTAATCGAAGTCGATGGCTTCGATGTCACGAACATGCCAATGTATCGACGCGCGCGCCTGGGCATCGGCTATCTTCCACAAGAGGCCTCCATCTTTCGCGGCTTGACCGTTGAAGACAATATCAAGGCAGTCCTTGAAGTCGTCGAGAAAAGCTCGAAGGAGCGCACGAAGCAGCTCGACGCATTGCTGGAAGAATTCCACATAGTGCACCTGCGCAAGTCGCCGGCAATCGCTTTGTCGGGTGGCGAACGCCGCCGTCTCGAAATTGCCCGTGCGCTTGCCAGCCGACCGAACTACATGCTGCTCGATGAACCATTCGCAGGCATCGACCCAATTGCAGTTGCAGATATTCAGCAGCTTGTGCGCCATCTGACGGCGCGCGGCATTGGTGTCCTGATCACCGATCACAATGTCCGCGAGACGCTTGGTCTGATTGACCGTGCCTATATTATTCACGCTGGCCAGGTACTGACACACGGCTTGCCGGATGAGATCGTCCAGAACCCGGATGTCCGCCGCCTCTACCTCGGCGAAAGCTTTAGTCTCTGATCCTTTCGGACGAATAGACCAAGGCCCGTCGAAGATCATTCGACGAGCCTTGGAATTTCCATGCCCTGCCTCAGGCCAAGCGCCCCAAACGGTGGTAGAGATGGGAATATTTGGTTGCTTCCGGAGTGTCGCGAATATCCTGAAGATAGTGCGCAATCGCGGTGCGGATCAGTTCGGAATCTTCTTGAGAAAAGACTGCGCGCGACCGGCTTGGTTGTGGCATTTCATTCGTTTGCGTTTCGGTATACATCGTATCCTCCTATCGGATGCATTGTTCATTGTCGTTTCAAGCGGCAAACTGATTCATCGTGTTATGAGCACCTCCCGCTTTGAGCGCGGCTTCGCCTGCAAAATACTCCTTGTGATCGTCGCCAATGTCCGAACCAGCCATGTTCTGGTGCTTGACACACGCGATCCCTTCGCGGATTTCCTTGCGTTGAACGCCTGCAACATAGCCAAGCATGCCCGCTTCGCCGAAATACTCTTTCGCCAGATTGTCGGTGGACAGGGCAGCCGTGTGATAGGTTGGCAAGGTGATCAGGTGATGGAAGATTCCTGCCCGCTTCGCTGCATCCTGCTGGAAGGTACGGATACGTTCGTCAGCTTCACGACCTAACTCCGTATCATCGTAATCGGCGCTCATGAGCTTGCTGCGGTCATAGACTGTCATGTCTCGCCCGCTCTTCCCCCACTCATCGAACACCTGCTGACGGAAATTCAGCGTCCAGTTAAAGGACGGAGAATTATTATAAACCAGCTTCGCATTGGGAATTTTCTCCCGGATACGATCGACCATGCTGGCAATCTGTTCGATATGAGGCTTCTCCGTCTCTATCCAAAGCAGGTCGGCGCCATTATTCAGCGCATTGATACAGTCCAGCACACAGCGATCAGCGCCCGTTCCCTCGCGAAACTGGAAAAGATTAGAGCGCAAACGTTTCGGACGAAGAATTTTACCATCGCGCCGAACCAACACGTCGTTATGGCGGATAGTGCCCTCGGAAACCTCCTCGCACTCGAGGTAGGAATTGTACAGATCGCCAATATCGCCCGATTTTTCGCTATAGGCGATCTGCTTGGTAAGACCCGCACCGAGCGAATCCGTCCGCGCCACTATAATACCCTCTTCGACCCCCAGCTCTAGAAACGCGTAACGAATCGCGCGAATCTTCGCGATGAACTCGTCGTGCGGTACAGTGACCTTGCCATCCTGGTGTCCGCACTGCTTCTCATCAGAAACCTGATTCTCGATCTGGAGGGCGCACGCTCCTGCCTCGATCATTTTCTTTGCCAGCAGATAGGTCGCCTCAGCATTACCGAAGCCTGCGTCGATGTCGGCAATAATAGGCACGACATGGGTCTGAAATTTATCAACTGTCTGCAAAAGTTGCCGCTCTCGAACCGAGTCACCTGCTTCTCGCGCCCTGTCAACTTCCCGAAACAACAAACCAAGTTCGCGTGCATCCGTCTGGCGCAGGAACGTGTAAAGCTCTTCGATCAGGGCGGGGACGCTGGTCTTTTCATGCATTGACTGATCCGGCAGCGGACCGAACTGCGAACGCAAAGCAGCGACCATCCAACCCGACAGATACAAATAACGCCGGTCGGTCGACCCAAAGTGCTTCTTGATGGCGATCATCTTCTGCTGGCCGATAAAGCCATGCCAGCAGCCGAGCGATTGCGTGTAAAGAGACGAGTCCCCATCATAGGCTCGCATGTCACGACGCATGATTGCGGCCGTGTAGCGCGCAATATCCAGGCCGGTGCGAAACCGATTCTGCAATTGCATACGGGCTACGGCTTCGCTGTCGATCCCTGTCCAGTTGTCCCGGCCTGCAATTATTTCCTGTGCTGAATTTATGCGTTCTTGATAGGCCATGGTTTCCTCCGGTTCCTGCTTCAGAGGAGGCTAGCAGCGCTGCGAATTGACTTGGAGGGCGATCCGTGTCCATCTGTAAAACTTTACAACGATAGAATGTAAAGTTGTAAGGACGTGGAAAAGCAGGGTGTTTATATGGGACCCCGGTTGCGACGTCTAAGACGCGACCTCGGACTGACCCAAGCTGACATGGCGGAGGATCTTCAGATTTCCTCCTCCTATATTGCTTTAATGGAGCGCAATCAGCGTCCCGTGACTGCGGAGGTCTTGCTGCGCCTCGCCAGGACCTATCGTCTGGATATGGCAGAATTTGCCCAAGACACGATGTCAGAACAGATCGCGCGCCTCCAAAGCATCATGAAGGATCCGATCTTCGGCGACATAGATTTCCTCCCTCTGGAGATAACGGATAGCGTTGGCAACTCCCCTGGCCTGAGTGAGGCTTTGCTAAGGCTTTACACGGCGTATCGCGAGGAACAACTCGCTTTGGCCGACCATCGCAGCCGCCAAGGCGGCAGTGCAGGCGATGATGATCACGACCCGGTCGCAGCAGTACGCAATTTTCTCTCCGCACGGCTGAACTGTTTTCCTGTTCTCGACACAGTTGCCGAGCGGCTGGTCGTCAAAATGGCGGAGATAGGCAGTATGCGCGCTTATCTCCAGGAGCAACATGGCATACGTATCCGTCGATTGCCGTCAAACATCATGCATGGCATGCGCCGCCGATTTGATCGGCACCGACATGAAATCTTGCTCGATGACAGGCTCGACCACTCCAGCACTAACTTCCAGCTCGCCCAGCAACTGTCATATCTCGAATTCGAGCGTGAAATCGTCTCGATCGTCGAAGAGGCGCGCTTTGGATCGGAAAATGCGAGGCGCCTAGCGCACCGCGCGCTAGGCGCCTATTGCGCAGCGGCTATTCTCATGCCGTACACGCCGTTCGTGAAAGCGGTTGATCAGAAAAAATACGACATTGAAGCTCTGTCACGACAATTCGATACGAGCTTCGAACAGACCGCCCATCGATTGACGACACTACAGAAGCCCGGCCAGGAAAGGATCCCATTCTTTTTCTTGCGTGTGGATGTGGCTGGGAATGTTTCCAAACGACTGAACAGCGCCAATTTCCCATTCGCACGTCATGGAGGCGGCTGCCCGCTCTGGACGGTGCATCAGGTTTTCACATCGCCCATGCGCGTAGTGACACAATGGCTGGAGCTGCCTGACGGTCAGCGCTTCTTTTCCGTCGCGCGAACCGTCAACTCAGAGGGAGGTGCGTTTGGATCGCCCCGCATAGAGCGCGCGATCGCACTCGTCTGCGAGGCACGCCATGCCGAACGCCTAATCTATCACGCCGCAAATCAGTCACCAGCAACACCTATCGGCATAGCTTGTCGCCTCTGCCAACGTACGGATTGCGTGGCGCGCGCCGAGCCACCCATAGGACGACAGATCCTCTCCGACGATTATCGTCGTACGGAAGCACCGTTTGGCTTTTCGGATAGCTGATGGATAAATGATTTCCTTGACAAGCAAGGAATGGGCCAGTTTGATAAACCATCCGCTAATCGCTGAATATTTCCGCGAGAAGGAATACCCGCAATGCCGTTCGTCTACAGCCGAGCGGCTGATTCACGTGTGCCACCCGCAGGCTGAAAATCATGGCTCTGAATACGAGATTGCAGCTGAAGCAGGCTCAGAGCCTGTCCTTGACGCCGCAATTGCTTCAGTCCATCCGGTTATTGCAGATGACCCGACAGGAGCTAGAGCAGTTTCTTTCGGGAGAAGCGGAGAAGAACCCGTTTCTCGAGGTCAAGCTTGACAGCTCCCGTGACGTGAATTTTCGACAGGCAGCGTCCGGATCTGGGGAGGGGTTCGATTTCACGCAGGTTCCCGAAAGCAGGAGTCTTCGCCAGCATGTCCGTGAACAAATTGCGCTTACTTTCCCCGACAAGCGCCGATTGGCGATCGCCTTCGCTCTTGCCGACAATCTCGATGATGATGGATATCTACGCTTCGACAAAAAGGCATTCTGCACTGAAATGGGCTTTGCTGCTGATGAAGTCGACCGCGTATGGGCGACATGCAAAGGATTTGACCCCGCAGGTATCTTTGCCAGCGATCTTAGGGAATGCCTGTCCTTGCAACTTCTTGCTGCGCGCCGCCTGACACCTGCCTTCCAGCTACTTCTGGCACGCCTGGACCTTCTCGCACAGCGGGACTATGGCAAGATAGCAAGGCTTTGCGGCGTCGGCTCCGCGCAGCTGGCCGATATGGTAAAGATAATCCGAAGTTTGTCACCCAGACCCGGCCACGCCTTCTCACAGGATAATGCGATCCCGGTGATCCCTGACGTGATCGTCTCACGCTCACAAGAAGGCGACTGGCGCGTGGAAATCGAAGACTCCGCCCTTCCGCGCGTCCTGCTCGATCGATCCTATGCCCGACGCGTTTCGCGCAACATGAACAGCGTGGAGAAACAATTTGTCGCCGACTGCCTGCAGAACGGCAGCTGGTTGTCCAGAAGTCTGGATCAACGAATGCGCACGATCCTGGCCGTCGCCACCGAGATTGTGCGGCAACAGCAGCGCTTTTTCGACCTGGGCGTTAGTGGCTTGCGTCCACTCAACCTTAAAGTCGTTGCGGAAGCCATTGGCATGCATGAATCGACTGTCTCTCGCGTAACCTCCAACAAATACATGATGACTCCGCGGGGACTTTTTGAGCTCCGGTACTTTTTTACCGGAGCCGTCAACGGCACAGACGGGGCAGATGCGCACGCGGCTCAATCCGTCCGCGATCAAATTCGACGACTGATAGACCAGGAAAGCCCGGACCACATTCTGTCCGACGATATGTTGGTCGACGCTCTTAAAAAGGAAGGGGTCGACATCGCCCGCAGAACGGTCGCCAAATACCGCGAAGCCATGGACATTCCCTCCTCCGTACAGCGCAGACGCGAAAAGCGACTAAACCGCACGCTAAACGGATGAAGCAGCAAAGTCCGACTTCCTGAGCCAAATAAGCTCCGCCGCGCAAGGCGGGGCAAAAAAATCGCTGGCAACCAAGCCCAAACAGGCGGATTATGGTTTGGCAGTCACCTTCGTGAAGCAAAATCGGCGGAGCGGAGACGTGGCTTTTGAAGATGTTGGCAATAGGAAAGGTCGATTATGAACCTGCGTGTTTCTGGCAAGCACATGGATATTGGCGCCGCCTTCCGTGAACGCATCGAAGGACGAATTGGAGAAGCGATCGACAAATATTTCGACGGCGGTTTCTCCGGACAAGTAACAGTGGCGAAAACTGGCACTCGTTTCACGGCCGACTGTCTCGTGCACCTGGATTCAGGTGTCGCGCTGCAGACTTCCGGCCAGGCTCAGGAACCCACCGCGGCATTCGATGATGCAGCTGAGCGGTTCGAGAAGCGCTTGAGGCGTTACAAGCGTCGCCTGAAGTCCCATCAAGGAAACGGGAATGGTCAGGATGCTGTTGACATTTCCTACACCGTTATGTCCGGCTTTGACGAAGACGACGAAGAAATACCTGATGATTATGCTCCGACCGTCGTCGCGGAACAGACTCTGGCGCTGCGGACCCTGAGTGTGGCGCAAGCCGTCATCGAGCTCGATCTGCAAGGAGGGGCTGTTCTCGTCTTCAACAACGCCGGCACCGGCGCTATAAACATCGTCTATCGGCGCAATGACGGGAATATTGGCTGGATCGATCCTTCAAACGCCGCAAAGAAACCCAACTGAACAAGGTCTCGGAACCCCAATGACGGCATCGTGTTCGGCTATTGATTTTCTTGCGGAGCCGACCTGCATCACCTTTACTTGTAGCGGTGATTTGATCTAGGCAGTGCAAGATGTGTTGTGGATCGGGCGACAAGAGACGAAAGCGGCTCGAAATAGCGGCCGCTTTCGTTTATGGGTACGATAATCAGCCTTGAAACGGCTGTGAAATGCCGGACGGATTGAAGGGCGCAATGACATGTATCTGAGTGATCTGATTACAGAATCGGCCATCTTGCCGGCGCTCAAGGTCAATTCGAAAAAGCAGCTTCTGCAAGTAATTTCCGAGAAGGCAGCCGAGATCTCTGGTGTACCGGAACGCCAGATATTCGAGGTTATCCTTCAACGCGAACGCCTCGGCTCGACCGGCGTCGGGAATGGTATCGCCATTCCGCACGGAAAGCTTCCGGGGGTCAACAGGATCATAGGTGTCTTCGCGCGACTGGAGACGCCGGTGGATTTCGAAGCCATCGACGAACAGCCGGTTGATCTCGTATTTCTCTTGCTCGCGCCGGAAGGCGCTGGGGCCGATCATCTCAAGGCCCTTTCGCGCATTGCCCGCGCCATGCGCGACGCAAATGTGGCGTCCAAGATCCGTGGGTCAAGCGATGCGGCGGCAATCCATGCCTTCTTGTCGGATGCCCAGGCAAACGCCGCATAGACACCCTCTTACCGGCAAACCGACGGCCCCGGATAAGGAAGGGCAAGGAGTGGCAACGGGCCTCTATCTGCCGCACGAGAACATCGCTCCACCAACACGGCCGATAGAAGCTCTTTTAATTAGGAATAGACAGCCCCTGGATATCTCGAATATCTAGCTCAGAGCATTGTTGAGGACGCCGGGCGGTGCTGGTTCGAGATGAAAGCACCAGATGAATACGCCCCAACGCGCCAGCGACAAAGCTGGAGGCATTAGGAGTTCTCCAAGAAGCTCCAATATTCTGACCGCCCCTCATCCGCCCACCAGCATCTGTAATGCTTGTAACGCACTAAGCTGCCGGCGCGAAATCGCACCAGGTTTTCAGGTTTGCACACGTCTCCTTGATACGTCACGGCGACAAGATTCGCTCGCCGTTTTCTGACCCAGGGCAACTTGCTTTTTAAAGCACTTAGCGTAGCCGACAAGCTCATATATTCGTCCGTATACTTGACAGCCAGACGATTGCTGAGCACCCTTACATGCTTCCTGGCAGCGTAACTAATGTAGCGGTCGTCACCGCCAAAATGTTTCGCTTGAGCCGAACTACCGCCATTATTTCGTTCAGCGGAACAGGAGAATTCCTCCCGAAATTGCTCCGCTATGAAACCCATCTGTTTCGGATAGAACCCAATAACGGATGAGTTGGCAAAATAGTACATTTTTGGGAACAGCCAACTTACCAATGTTTTACAACGCCAGTGCGGAACAAGATGATTCGGCAGCATATAAATGCCCGGCCTTTTTCTGACTTGCTGTGCAATCAAGGCAACGTCACCAATAATCATTGTGTCCAAATCAAAGAAAATGGTAACCTTGTCTGGATCCAACTTGATACAGTCGAAAATCGAGAGTTTCGCTCGACAACCCACCCGAAGCATTTCGAAAGACGTACCGAGCGTAGAGAACGAAGCAATCTCTATTCCTGCGTCGAATTTCCTGTCTTGCCGATCGCTTAAACAAATAAACCGGAATTCCTCCGTTGTTTTACAGGTGATTTGGCGATAAATTTTGTTAACATAATTATCGTTGTATTTCTGCCCCCAGATGGCGCAAACTATCTGAATCAAAGTAATATCCATATAATAGTAAAAAATAATCAATAAATACATTAATATACAAATATCATTCATATATTATTTTTTTCACAAAATTTTCTACCGAATAAATTATGGCAAGAGAAGGCTAAACAAGACCCATCTTGTCCCCATTTTATGAGCGCCCACGACCTCTGGAAAATTGGGCTAATTGAGCAAATGGCTCGAACCTGTCGCACGGCAGCAAGGGTGCCGATTTGGCGATAGGAGCGCACGGCTCCAGAACGACAAAAGCCCCGGCGCTGTTGCGTCCGGGGCTTTTATTTGTATTCATCAGGTGTTTTGGTTGCGGGGGCAGGATTTGAACCTGCGGCCTTCAGGTTATGAGCCTGACGAGCTACCGGGCTGCTCCACCCCGCGTTATATTCTGTTTTTTTTTGCAGCTTGCTGGTTTTACTGACCGGCCTTGCCTGGCCTTGAGACCGTTTTTTGC
>NZ_BMZO01000011.1 GCF_014652835.1 Limoniibacter endophyticus | reverse complement strand
GACTTCCTCATTCATCCGCATACCGAGACGGGCTTCATGTCCCCCTCGCATTCATCGCCAAACATGGGAAGGCCGATGCTTTCCAGGGATTGGCGATCACCTCCCGGCCTTTCTCCCTCGCGCGGAAATCCGCTGCGGGGCAAAGCTGCTGCTTTCGGTTTCAGGATAACGTCTACTGCCTCCCTGGATGGCGGAGCCGGGCGCGCGGCCGATTCTTGCCCAAGAATGCCGATATTTTCGTCTGGATCGTCTTCGGAACCTGTTCCGCGCCTGTTACGTTCATGTCAGAATCGGGGATTGCCATCTGAGACAGGAGAGGGCGCGATGTTTTTCATCAAGAGTTTGGCCGCAGCAGGATTTGCGTTTGCGATTTCCACGCAGCTGGCGGCCGCACAGGTTGTTGTTTCATCCAAAATTGATACGGAAGGCGGCGTCCTCGGCAATATCCTCCAGTCTGCGCTTAATGCCCATGACATTCCGACCACAGATCGCATCCAGCTTGGCGCGACACCAGTCGTTCGTCAGGCCATAACGGCTGGCGAAATCGACATCTATCCGGAGTATACCGGTAACGCAGCCTTCTTCTTCGAAAAGGCGCAGGATCCTGTCTGGAAGGATGCCACACAGGCATATGAGACAGCCAAGAAGCTCGATTACGATGCCAACAAGATCGTCTGGCTGACGCCTTCTTCTGCGAATAATACCTGGGGCATTGCCGTGCGCGGCGAGTTGGCCGAGGAACATAGCCTCAGGACGCTGTCGGATTTCGGCAAATATGTCGCCGATGGCGGCGAAGTCGTTCTAGCGGCATCTTCCGAATTCGTAAACTCGGCTGCTGCACTCCCGGCTTTCCAGACGGCCTACGGCTTCCAGCTCTCCGGTAATCAGCTCATCACGCTCTCGGGTGGCGATACGGCTGCGACGATTGCCGCTGCGGCAAATCAGACGAACGGCGCAAACGCCGCCATGGTCTATGGCACGGATGGCGGCATCAAGCCCTCTGGTCTGGTCGTGCTGGAGGACGACAAGGCCGTACAGCCAGTCTATCAGCCGGCGCCGATCATTCGCGAAGCTGTTCTGCAAGAGCATCCGCAGATTGAGGAAATCCTCAAGCCGATCTTCGAAAAGCTCGATCTGGTGACCTTGCAGGACTTGAACGCACGTGTGCAGCTCGGTGGCGAAACGGCCAAGGCGGTGGCTGACGACTTCCTCACCAAGAACGGTTTCGTCAAGAAGTGAGCCTCGCTGCATCCCCTGCCAGATCGATGGTTCTTGCCGAACGCTTCGACAAGCTGGGCGTCGCTGTCGCGCTGATCGGTCTTTACAGTATGCTGGTTGCGCCCTTCGTCATCGCCAAGCCCAATCGCATCGTTCAGGGGCAGGGCATCCCCCTGCATGAGGCGCTTGCCGCGCCTTGGGGCTATATTGCGCTCGGACTTGGTGGTCTCCTCATGATCGCCGCGCTTCTTCGCAGTAATCTGATCTTGCGGCTCGTCGTGAGCCTTCTCGCCGTTCTGGCGACGCTCGTAGTGCTCGGCGCAAGTGCAACGTTCCTGACGCCGGAGAATAACAGCTTCGCCCGCGTTTCGCCCGCCAGCGGTTTCTGGTTGACTTCCTTCGCCTTCGTTCTGGTCGCTGCCGACGCTATCGGCCGGCTTAGGTTGAAGCCGTTCTGGCGCGTTGCGGCACTAATCGCGGCGCTTGCCGCCTTCACCATTGTCGTTGCAAGCGGCAACCTCGCCGATATTTCGGTCATGAAGGAGTATGCAAGCCAAGCCGGACGCTTTCACGCTGAAATCGTCGCCCACTTGGTTCTCGCCCTTGGTTCCACGCTGGCTGCCGTTGTGATCGGCATTCCGTTCGGCCTGGTCTGCTACAAGATCGAGCGCTTGCGCGGCTTGATTCTGAACATTTTGAACATCGTGCAAACGATTCCATCTATTGCGCTTTTCGGAATTCTGATTGCACCACTTGCCTGGGCGGCGGCGAATGTTCCTGGTGCTTCTGCAATCGGCATTTCGGGCATTGGCAAGGCGCCTGCTTTCGTGGCTCTTTTCCTCTACGCGCTGCTGCCTATCACCTCGAACACCGTTATCGGGCTGCAATCCGTGCGACGCGCCACGAAGGAGGCGGCACGCGGGATGGGCATGACTGCCGGGCAACGCCTGGCGCGGATAGAGTTTCCGCTGGCTTTTCCGGTTATTCTCACCGGGATCCGGATCGTCCTCGTCCAAAATATCGGTCTGGCGACGATCGCCGCTCTCATTGGCGGTGGTGGACTTGGCGTCTTCGTGTTTCAGGGCATCGGACAGACCGCGATGGATCTCGTTCTGCTCGGTGCTGCGCCGACGGTCGCGCTTGCGTTTTCAGCCGCTATTCTGCTGGATGCACTGACGGAGACGCTCGATAAATCGAAAGGACGCGCATCATGATCGAATTGCGCAGCATCACCAAGATTTATGGCGAGAACATTGTCGTCGATAGCGTCAGCATGACGATCGAGCCGCGCACGCTGACGGCTATCGTGGGCACTTCCGGTTCCGGCAAGACGACGCTTCTTCGAATGATCAACCGGCTGGTCGAGCCGACCTCGGGCGATATTCTCATCGACGGAGCAAATGTTCGCGATGTTGCTCCGTACGAGCTGCGTCGCCGGATCGGCTACGCCATTCAAGGCTATGGCCTTTTCCCGCATCGCACTGTGGCTGAGAATATCGCAACGGTTCCGCAACTGCTTAAATGGGACCGTAACCGGATCGCCGCGCGCGTCGATGAACTTCTTGCGCTCTTCCAGCTCGATCCGGCCGACTTTGCCGGTCGTTATCCGCATGAGCTTTCCGGCGGTCAGCAGCAACGGGTTGGCGTTGCACGCGCGCTTGCAGCAAAGCCCAACATTCTTCTGATGGACGAGCCTTTCGGCGCGCTCGACCCGATTATCCGGGCAAAAGCCCAGGAGGATTTGAAGCATATCCAACGTCAGACCGATACGACCGTGGTGCTCGTCACCCATGATATGGATGAGGCGCTCGGCCTTGGTGACAAGGTGGCGGTCATGGATGGCGGCAAACTCGTGCAATATTCCGTACCCGACGACATTCTGCTCAAGCCCGCAACGCCTTTCGTTGAACAGCTGGTGGGTAGCGGCGACAAGGCGCTGCGCCTCCTCGCTCTGCGTTCGGTCGACCCGCTGGTCGAGAACGGCCACGTCGACGGCGATCCTATCACGACGGAAACGTCGCAACGCGATGCTCTGTCAGAGATACTCTGGCGCGGTACGCAGGCCTTGCCCGTCGTGGGTGAAGAAGGAGCAGAAGTTGGCATCGTCTCGCGCGATAGCCTGCTGAATGCCGCGGAGCGCCGCCGGTGAGGCGCGTCGTACCAAACCTGTTCAGACTATTCTTGCTGATTGCGCTGGTCGCCTTTTTGGCGAACCCGCAGAGTTTTGCGTCATTTTTGAGCCGGTTCAATCACCCAGACGCCCCTGTCATCTATAATCAGGGCGAGCTTTGGTCACTCACACTCCAGCATCTGCGTATCGTCGCAATCGCAACCTTCGGGGCCAGTCTCGTTGCGCTGGTGTTTGCGATCCTCGTCACGCGACCATTCGGTCGCGAGTTCCTGCCGCTGTCGCGCTCCATCGTCAATATTGGCCAGACTTTCCCGCCCGTCGCCGTTCTGGCTCTCGCTGTTCCGGCAGTAGGATTCGGCGAGAAGCCGACCTTCATAGCACTGCTTCTTTACGGACTTCTCCCCGTCTTCGAGAATGCGCTGACGGCGCTCACGACGCTGCCCAAGAACGTCATGGAGGCAGCACGTGGTGTCGGCATGACAGGTTGGCAACGCCTATGGAAAATCGAGCTCCCCTTGAGCGCACCGGTCATTCTGGCGGGCATCCAGCTTACAGCGGTAATCTCGCTGTCGACGGCTACGATTGGCTCGACGGTGGCAGCCAAGACCTTGGGGGAAGTCATCATTGCGGGCCTGCAATCGAACAATCTTGCCTTCATCCTGCAAGGCGGTCTGATCGTCGCGGCCCTTGCTATCCTTATCTATGACGCCTTCTCCTGGGCCGAGCGCGCTGCTGCACGTGCGACCCATTCACGCGGCAGGTAAGGGCACCGAAAGGTCGCGCTTGACGCGCGCCGGAATTACCATAGCCTCTAGTTCTTCATCTGACGGAGGAGGATTGGTCAGAGGAAAGTTTTAAATTTGCTGCATCGCAAGTCCGAAAGAACATTTCGGTTTCCGATGCGGTGCAGGAGCGGCAGATGTCGCGATTGGCGCGGGATCTGCGGAGGGAGGAACCGCAATGATCATGCTTTATGTCGTTATCGCATGCGGACTGCTTTCTATTCTTTATGCCGCATGGGCGACGCAATCCGTGCTTGCAGCCGATCAGGGCAATGCGCGTATGCAGGAAATCGCCAGTGCCATCCGTGAGGGCGCGCAGGCTTATCTAACCCGGCAATATACGACCATCGCCATCGTCGGCATCGTCGTCTTCGCACTCGCCTGGTGGCTTCTGTCAGCCAGTGCTGCATTCGGCTTTCTGGTCGGGGCAATGCTTTCGGGTGTTGCGGGCTTCATTGGTATGCATGTTTCGGTGCGCGCCAATGTTCGCACGGCGCAGGCGGCCATCGGGTCCATCGCAGCGGGACTGGATATCGCATTCAAGTCCGGCGCGATCACCGGGCTTCTGGTGGCCGGTCTGGCGCTGTTGGGCGTGTCCGTCTATTTCTGGGTGCTCGTCGTTGTCATGGGACATGCACCGTCCGACCGCGTCGTCATCGATGCCCTCGTTTCACTGGGTTTCGGTGCGTCGCTAATCTCGATCTTCGCGCGTCTCGGCGGCGGCATCTTCACCAAAGGGGCGGATGTAGGCGGCGATATGGTCGGCAAGGTCGAGGCTGGAATTCCGGAGGATGATCCGCGCAACCCTGCGACCATTGCCGACAATGTCGGGGACAATGTAGGTGATTGTGCCGGCATGGCAGCCGATCTTTTCGAAACCTATGCCGTCACCGTCGTTGCAACCATGGTCCTGGCTGCAATTTTCTTTATAGGCACGCCCGCGCTGACATCCGTCATACTCTATCCGCTGATGATCTGCGGGGCCTGTATCATCACCTCTATCGCTGGCACCTTCTTTGTGAAGCTGGCGCCCAACGGGACGATCATGGGGGCGCTTTACAAGGGGCTTATTGTCACCGGCCTTCTATCCATCGTGGGCCTGGCCATTGCCAACACGTTTACTATTGGCTGGGGAACGGTGATGACGGCGGGCGGGCAGGCGCTTTCGGCCTTCAACCTGTTTCTGTGCGGTATCGTCGGCCTCATTGTCACCGGACTGATCGTCGTGATTACCGAGTATTACACAGGCACCAACAAGCGCCCGGTCAACTCGATTTCGCAAGCCTCCGTTACCGGCCACGGCACCAACGTGATCCAGGGTCTCGCCGTCTCGCTGGAGGCAACGGCGCTTCCCGCCATCGTCATTGTCGCAGGCATTATCTCGACCTTCCAGCTCGCCGGTCTGTTCGGCACGGCCATCGCCGTCACCACGATGCTCGGTCTTGCCGGCATGATCGTCGCGCTCGACGCCTTCGGGCCGGTCACGGATAATGCGGGCGGTATCGCCGAGATGGCGGGCCTGCCCGAGAGTGTGCGTCATTCGACCGATGCGCTCGACGCGGTAGGAAACACGACCAAAGCCGTCACCAAGGGCTATGCCATTGGCTCGGCGGGTCTTGGTGCGCTGGTTCTTTTCGCTGCCTATTCCTACGATCTTCAGTATTTTACGCAGAATGCGGCTACTTATCCCTATTTTGCCGATGTCGGGGCCATCTCCTTCGACCTGTCCAATCCTTACGTCGTGGCGGGGCTGATCTTCGGCGGCATGATTCCCTATCTGTTCGGCGGCATGGCCATGACTTCGGTTGGCCGGGCGGCCGGCGCTATCGTGGAAGAGGTGCGCAGGCAGTTCCGGGCCAATCCGGCCATTATGGAAGGTACGCAGAAACCCGATTATGCACGCGCGGTCGATCTTTTGACCAAGGCAGCGATCAAGGAGATGATCATCCCGTCATTGCTGCCGGTGCTCGCTCCCATCGTCGTCTATTTCGGCGTTCTGGCGATTTCAGGCTCGAAATCAGCAGCCTTCGCAGCGCTTGGCGCATCGCTTCTGGGCGTTATCATTAACGGGCTTTTCGTTGCAATTTCCATGACTTCCGGCGGCGGGGCATGGGATAATGCCAAGAAGAGCTTCGAGGACGGCTTCACCGACAAGGATGGGGTCAAACATCTGAAAGGGTCGGACGCACATAAGGCTTCCGTCACGGGCGATACAGTCGGCGATCCCTACAAGGACACCGCAGGCCCGGCCGTCAATCCGGCGATCAAGATCACCAATATTGTCGCTCTTCTTCTACTGGCGGTGCTGGCGCATCTTTGATGACTAGCGGGAGTACAATCCGAATTGCTTGAATAAAAAAAACGCCGGACGAGAAATCCCGTCCGGCGTTTTTATGAAATTCTTTTCGCTTTACTGGCTCAAGCCAGCCGGCAAGCCGCCTTCACGCGTTCCCGAAAGCAACTGGCCCAGGAAGTTCTGGTCCTTGCCGCCGGTTGGCGTGGTGCGAGAGATGAAATCGAAGACCTTGCCGTCCTGCAAGCCGTAATTGGCAATATGCTCAACGCGGCCTTCTCCGTTGAAATAAACGGCCAGAATGCGCTGATCGACCAGACGTGGCTTCATGAAGGCGACGGGGCGGGACCGCGTCTGCGAGATGTAATAAAACACTTCATTGTCGAAGGTTGCGGTGGTGGAGGGCGTACCGAGCGTCAGGATTACCTGTTCGCGGCTTGATCCGACCGGGACCAGTTCAAGCGACTTCTCGTCGAGGATATAGCCGGAGCTCAATGTCTCTCCAGGCACAAGGTCGAGGTTCGACGTGTTGCAGCCGGCGATGAGACCGGCGCATGCAAGAAGCGCCAACACACCCGAACGGGCGGGGAAGGAAACGGAAGTTGCTTTCTTCTGCGTCGACAAACGATCGTCCTCACAATATGCTTAACCTGTGGGCCAAAGCGGTAAACCAGCTTTGTCTCCGATGCAACACACTACAGCGCCAGCCGTCATATATGACGCGTAAGGGCGTTGTGGCTATAATTGCTGCATCGACTGTTCCTTAGTCCATGCAACTGCCTTTTCCCAAAGGTCTGTTTCTTTTCCCACCTGCCGCGCTCGCTTCAGGCCTCATCAGTTCTGCCGCTTGCGCGCCGGCTTAAAAATGCCATCATGCCCCTTGAGGAAACCGCCGGGAATCACGATGTTACGAGCCTTGTTCGGCCAGCGCCGCGCGTCCAACGAAAAGATCGTTGAAGCGCTTTATGAAGCAATCGTGGCGGCAGCACGGCAAGAGCCGTTTTATGCGCAGGCCCAGGTGCCGGACATTCCGCTCGGGCGTTACGAGATGCTTTCTCTGCACATGCTGCTTTTCCTTCGTCGCATGAAACGGGAAACCGATCCAGCCGCACAGGAGTTGACGCAAGCGGTGGTCGAAGAGTTTTTCAAGGATATAGACCACTCGCTGCGCGAGTTGGGAATTGGCGATTCCAGTGTGCCAAAGCGCATGAAAAAGCTTGCGCGCATGTTCTACGGGCGTGGTGAGAGCTATGGCGCGGCACTTGAGGATAATGATATCGAAGGGATGACGCGGGCGCTCAAACGCAATATCAGGCCTGATGACGAAAAATGGCCGCAAGCACCTGCTTTGACGCAATATGCCTTTGCCGCAGTCCGAAATCTTGATGAGCAGAGCGCGGCCCAGATTGTGCGAGGGCGGTTGGTTTTTCCCGATGCGGCCGGCGCCATGCAGGTCGTTGCGGACTGATTGAAAGAATGATGCGATGAACGAAACCGAGAAAAGCCCGATCCATTACGACGTCGATGTCGTACGTCTTCCGTCCAAGGGCATACGTGTGCGAATCGAGGCTGACGAGGCGCAGCGCACCGCTCTGGCGAAGATACACGAGCTGATCAGTGTGGATTCTTTCTATGCCGAAATGGTTGTGACGCAGTGGAAGAAGAAGGGTGCCAAGGTTTCCGGGCGCTTTTCGGCAAGAATCGTACAGGAATGCGTGGTGACGCTGGAGCCGCTCGAAACCCTTCTCGAAGATGATTTTGAAGGCCTGTTCGTGCCGGAGAATTCGCCGCTTTCCCGCCCGGCCAGCATTGTCGACGGAGAGATGCTGCTGGATGCGGAAGGCCCGGATGCGCCAGAAGAGTTCGCTGGGACAACGGTCGATGTCGGCGCCTTCGCCGAGGAAAACTTCGTTCTCGCAATAGATCCTTATCCACGCAAGGAAGGCGCGGAAGTCCAGCAGGAGGTCGAAGAGCTGCGGGAAGAGTCACCTTTTGCAAAACTGGCCGCTTTGAAAACAAAGGCGCAAGACAAGTGACCAACGCCGCTTGTCGATGACAGGGCAAGGTGATAGAGCCGCATTAACCACGCCGCATGGCACGTATGGTGGAAGGCCGACGGGTTCGGAGACGATGGACTTAAGCTGCTCTCATCCAGGTGAGGAAATATACACTTCGGTCATGCCTCGTCATTCTTTCTTCATCCATGCTGCTCACACACATATCCGCTGCGGCCTTGCGCTTGTGCAATCCATTTATGCGGTTAACAGCGAGATTTTTCCAAAGTGACAAGAATTTCTGTCGATGCCATGGGAGGCGATCACGGACCGGAAGTCGTCATTCCGGCTCTGGCCCGAGTGGCCGAACGACGCCCCGATGCAACATTCCTCGTTTTTGGGCAGGCCGCCATTGTGCAGCCGATTATCGAGAAGCATGCGCGACTGAAGGGCAAGGTCAAGTTCTTCGACAGTGAAATTGCCATTCGCATGGATGAAAAACCCAGTCAGGCTTTGCGCCAGGGCAGGGGAAAGTCGTCAATGTGGCAGGCGATTGAAGCAGTGAAGAATGGTGAGGCGGATGTCTGCGTTTCGGCTGGAAATACCGGCGCGCTGATGGCTATGGCAACCTTCTGTCTTCGCACACGCCCCGGTATTTCGCGGCCGGCCATCGCTGCACTCTGGCCTACGGTAAAGGGTGAAAGCATCGTGCTCGATGTTGGCGCCACCATTGGTGCCGATGCTCGCCAGCTGGTTGATTACGCCATTCTTGGCGCTGCCATGGCGCGCGCCACGCTTGGCGCGGACAAGCCGACAGTAGGGCTTCTCAATGTCGGCACGGAGGAGATCAAGGGCCAGGAAGAAGTCAAGAAGGCCGGGCAGATGATCAAGGAGGCGCAACTTTCCTCGCTGACCTACCACGGCTTCGTCGAGGGTAACGATATCGGCAAGGGTACCGTTGACGTCGTTGTGACGGAGGGTTTTTCCGGCAATATCGCCCTGAAGACCGCGGAAGGCACGGCACGTCAGATCGCGCAATATCTGCGTGAGGCGATGTCGCGGTCGCTGCTCTCCAAGATGGGCTACGTCTTGGCGCGCGGTGCATTTAACCGTCTTCGTGAGCGCATGGATGTGCGGAAGGTCAATGGTGGCGTGTTTCTCGGCCTCAACGGAATCGTGGTGAAGAGCCATGGCGGGGCCGATGAGGAAGGGTTTGCGGCGGCAGTTGAGCTTGCCTATGATATGGCGCGCAATCGCGTCATGGAACGTATCGGCCATGATATCGACGCCTTCCAGGCGTCCGATGCCGCACATGCGGCAAGCATCGCGCAAGACGATGCGACTTCGACAGGAAAGCAGGAAGAAAAATGATCAGGACGGTTGTTCGCGGCATTGGGAAGGCGCTTCCCCGTAACAAGGTGACGAATGCCGACCTGGAAAAGATCGTCGAGACGTCCGACGAATGGATCGTACAGCGTACGGGCATCAAACAGCGTTACATCGCCGAGGCCGACGAAACGACGGCATCACTCGGGGAAGCCGCAGCGCGCGCGGCACTCGACAATGCTGGCCTGACGTCTGCCGACATCGATCTCATCATTCTGGCGACATCCACGCCGAACAACACATTTCCAGCAACGGCCGTTGAAATCCAGCAGCGGCTGGGCATGACGCATGGTTTCGCCTTCGACCTGCAGGCGGTATGCTCTGGCTTCGTCTATGCGATCAATACGGCCGATCTGTATATTAGGGGTGGGCAGGCCAAGCGCGTCCTCCTGATTGGTGCCGAAACCTTCTCGCGTATTATCGATTGGGAAGATCGCACCACCTGCGTTCTCTTCGGTGATGGCGCCGGCGCACTCGTTCTTGAAGCGCAGGAAGGCGAGGGAACAATCGCCGATCGCGGTATCATTGCGGCGTCGCTGCGCTCCGACGGGTCGCACAAGGAAAAGCTCTACGTCGATGGCGGGCCCTCCAGTACGCAAACGGTCGGCAAGCTGCGCATGGAAGGCCGGGAGGTCTTCAAGCACGCCGTTGGCATGATCACCGACGTGGTGGAGAATGCCTTTGCGCAGGCAGGGGTTACTGGCGATGATCTAGATTGGTTCGTGCCCCATCAGGCGAACCGCCGCATCATCGATGCTTCCGCCAAGAAAATGGAGATCGCGCCGGAAAAAGTCGTCATCACTGTCGACCAACACGGCAATACTTCGGCAGCTTCCGTTCCGCTGGCGCTATCGGTTGCGGTGGAAGATGGGCGCATCAAGCCCGGGGACCTCGTTATGCTGGAGGCGATGGGCGGTGGATTTACCTGGGGTGCCGTGCTACTACGCTGGTAAAACAAGGTGTTATAAAGGTCCTGCTTGACCAGATAGCATCAATTTTCTAACGTCGGGAATAGTGCCAAATAAAATCGAAAGGTGGCGGACGTCTCATGGGGGCAAAGACATTGACGCGTGCCGATCTCGCTGAGGCGGTTTATCGAAAAGTCGGCCTTTCCCGCACGGAATCTGCGGCTCTGGTTGAAGCCATTCTCGATGAAATCTGCGACGCTATCGTCGACGGACAGACCGTCAAGCTTTCGTCGTTTGCGACCTTCCAGGTCCGCGATAAGAATGAGCGAATTGGCCGCAATCCGAAAACGGGCGAAGAGGTGCCGATCTCTCCACGCCGTGTGATGACCTTCAAGGCTTCCAATGTTTTGAAGAGCAAGATTCTTCGTGCGCATCAGCAGCGCCTGAAGAACGGGAAAGAATAGCCGTGTCAATGGACGGATCGTGGGGGCGTCTGTCCAATAGTGCCCATTGGGCTGGCCGGCCGTCCTGACTAGGATGCTTTGGATTCGGGCGCAACGATGTCTGAATCCTGAACCTCCTAAGCGCAATCTCTTACCGACAATGGTGAATGATGGAAAAGAGCCCCGACGCGTTTCGTACCATTTCCGAAGTTGCCGAAGACCTTGATCTTCCTCAACACGTGCTGCGTTTCTGGGAAACCCGCTTTACGCAAATCAAGCCGATGAAGCGCGGCGGCGGGCGTCGTTACTATCGTCCGCAGGACGTGGAGCTGATCAAGGGCATTCGCTACATGCTCTATGAGCAAGGCTACACGATCAAGGGTGTTCAGAAGCTTCTCAAGGATAATGGTATTCAGTTCGTCATAGCGATTGGCAATGGCGACCTGCATGCAATGGAAGCGATCGCCCAGCGCAAGGCAGCGGCTGAGGGCAAGGTGGCCGAACCTGCCCTGGAAGAGGAAATGCTGGTTGGCGAAGCAAAGGCCAAGCCCAACAAGCGCTTTTTCAGCCTGGGACGCAGTGGCGCGGAAGCGGACAACCCGATCTCCGCGGATCAGGGCAAGCTTACCCGCGATAATCGTGCTCTGTTGCAGGAAGCGCTGTTCGATCTGCTCGAATGTAAACGTTTGCTCGATCAGGCACGCTGATCGGCTTCACGGAACGCCATTTGGGCGCGGGTTTCCTCTGACGTTCAAACCTGGGATCATCTCAGGACCGTGACGAAGGATCGTCATGGTCCTTTGCCGTAAGGACGTTCGTTCTGGCCTCCATTTGTGCCATGCTGATCAGATGTGCGACGAGGTCGTGCCCGTCCTGCAATGCCATCAGACGCAGTTGCGCAAGCATTTCTGCGATGTAAGCGAGACGCTTGTGTCGTTCAGCTTGCGGGTTTGGCACAGGCACTCGCCCCGAGGTTCGTGAAGGGGCGTGGAGATCCCTCGTGTACGACATGGTTCTCGTAGAGCGTTTTTGCAAAAGAAGAATTATTCGTAATCCACATAAAATATCGCGTTTAACCTACTGTAATTACATATTTATGTAGCCGAAGCGACACGCCCGGGCGACTGCCTGCGTTGTCGTCGCGACATCGAGTTTCTGCCGGACGGCAGCGAGGTGGCCCTGCACGGTCCGTTCCGAAATGGCGAGAATTTCGCTTGTCTCCCACGCGGTTTTACCTGCGGCAGTCCATCGCAGAACTTCGCGCTCCCGCTCCGTCAGGTGGACGCTGGGCGCGTGCGCATCACAATTTTCGCTGATCGTGGCGTTGAAATAGGCGGCAGCAAGATAGAGCAGGCTGGTTTGGGTTTCATCGACTGGGCGGCAGTAGGAACTGGCCAGCGACATGAGGCTGTGTCCGAGATTTTTGCTATGAAAAGGAAAGCAGATACCGTCTACCAGACCTACACTATGGGCCTCGTAATAGAAGTTTTGGACGCGCTTCACCTCAACCCCCCTCTGCTTCGCGACCGACCACAAGAACGGGCGTTCCTTGATCAGTGCGCAGTGAACAATGGGATCGACTTTGTGATATTCATTTTCCGTATAGCGCAGGAGCCAATTCTCTGGCCAGGTCGAGGCGTGAATATTGGAAAGGCTGCTTCCAGAGGCAGACGGATTAGCTGCCATTATGAAGAAGTCGAACCCGTTTTTCTTGATCAAATTCTGGAAATTTCTAACAAGGTGATCAACATCGCCAAAATTGCGGCTGTGATCAATAAACTCAAAGACATCATGCGTTTGAAAGATCATGGCAAACCTATTAAACGACTAAAAAATAGACGTTAGGCCCCGCCGTGGCGCCGGTCCTCCCGTCTAGTGGTTATGTCTAAAATGTCGCTCGCCCGCTATAATGTCAGGGTTGTGGTGCGGGTGTAAAATGCCCGAGGCTCCCTGCGGTTTATATTAGTTTTCGCCCGGGGGGCTTGCAGCGCTCTGCTGGGAGATGTGCCTTGGTGTGCTTCTTGTCCGGTTTGAGAAGGCCGGCAACAAATCTTCGTTGCGATTGTCACCCTCTCTTTACTCCCGGCCCTTTGGCAACCGTTGAAGGCTTCTCCCTGAAGAATGCCCCATATTCCACTAGACCGAAAAATGCGATTCTTACGCGGGTATTTCTACGGATGGTGCGGCCGATGTGTCCCTTGGTGAACGTTCACAATGCACCTTTTTTGCAATGTCATGGAACGCCCGTGGCTTTTTCCGCTTCCCCTAGCAATGGAAAAATCGGGAGATCCGCCATGAAAAGCTCAACCCTCGCAACCGTCGCGCTCTGCTTCCTGGCGACACCCTCCTTTTCGCAGCAGCAAACGGATGCTGATGCGCAATTCCTCGACCTGGAAGGAAAGACGGTCGGAATGGCAACGCTGACCGGCACGCCTCAAGGCGTTGTGATCAATGTGGAGGTCACTGGACTGCCGGCCAGTCAATGGGTTGCATTCCATGTTCACGAAACCGGCACATGCGATCATGAGGGCCAGCATGAATCTGCCGGTGGCCATTATAACCCCGGTGACAAGAACCATGGCTATGCGGATCCGGACGGCCCGCATGCCGGAGACATGCCGAACCAGTATGTTCCAGCCGATGGCGTACTGCGCGCGCAGGTTTTCAACAGCATGGTCAGGCTGGGAGAGGGTAATGATATCAAGGGGCGCGCGCTCATGATCCATGCCAAGCCGGATGATTATAAAACGCAGCCGACTGGTGATGCCGGGGACCGACTGGCCTGCGCGGTGATCGAATAGGCGAGTGCTTGGGAAGATGATCGTCGGTCATTGCGATGAAAAAGAAAAACGTCTAGCGTCTGACATGTCTGCTTCCATGCATAATGGGAGCACCTCAAGAATTGCCGCAATGAGGAATGTGAATGTCGGACAGTCAGGAAGAGTTGCGGATCGATCGCGAGATCCACCGTGAAGGCGAACCTTCTTCCGACCCTTTCGTTGCTGCCGTCCGCGCAACACGCATGCCGATGTTGATTACGGACCCGAATCTGCCTGACAATCCGATCGTGTTCGCCAATGACGCCTTTCTTCGTCTCACCCAATATACCCGTGACGAGGTGATGGGGCAGAACTGCCGGTTGCTGCAAGGCACCGGAACAAACCAGGAAGACGTCGCGAAAGTGCGGGACGCCATTGCGCGCCGCGTATCTATCGAAATAGAGCTTCTCAACTATCGCAAGGACGGCACGAGCTTCTGGAATCGCGTGCTGATTTCACCTGTCTTCCAGGGCACTGAATTGACTTATTTTTTCGCGTCGCAATTCGACGTCACGCCAGAGCGCGAGAAGATTTCGCGTCTGAGTTACGACCATGATTCGCTGGAATTCGAGATCGAGCGGCGCATTGCCGACCTTACACGCAGCGAGGATCGCCTGCGTTTCGTGCTCGAGGCGGGCAAGCTTGGCTCGTGGACGCTTGATCTTTCCGATAATCGCTTTGTTGCTTCAGCCATATGCAAGGAAACGTTCGGACGCCGGATCGGCGATGCGTTCAACTATAATGACATGCGCGAAAGCATCTGGCCGGAAGATCGCAGGCGCTGGCGGGAAACCGTCGAGGACTGCGTTCGCAATCGCTCGGATTTGCATATCGAACATCGCATAAAGACGCCAGCAGGCGAGATGCGCTGGATCGAAGTGCGCGGGCAGACAAGCTATGCTGACGACGGTACACCGCTAAGCGTTGCGGGTGTTCTCCTTGACATTACCGCTCGCAAGAAGGCCGAGGAGCATCGTACTCTTCTGGTGCGCGAGCTTAATCATCGCGTGAAGAATACGCTCGCCACCGTACAGTCGATTTTCAGCCAGACGCTGCGCAGCGCCACATCGCTGGAGGAGGCGCAGGAGGTTGTCTTCGGTCGGATGCAGGCGCTGGCAAGCACGCATGATGTGCTGACGGGTGAAGCCTGGACGAGCGTTAATGTCGAGGATGTCGTGAAAGGCGCGCTTGCGCCATTCCGGAGCGGCAATGGCGAGCGCCTGCGTTTCGGCGGCCCGACCATTCGACTTGCTCCACGTGCAGCAACTTCTCTGTCGCTCGCTATCCACGAACTGGCGACCAACGCTGTCAAGTATGGCGCCTTGTCCAATGACAAGGGATATGTCGTCTTCAATTGGGACCGCAATCCCCTCGGAAATTTCTGGATGAAATGGGAAGAGCATGATGGCCCCGCGGTTGAACAACCGAGTAGCCGAGGGTTTGGCTCGCGCATGATCGAGCAGGTACTGAAGGCCGAATTCGGTGGAACCAGCACGGTAGATTATGCGCAGAAAGGTCTGATCTTCAGGCTGGAGACGGATGCGGACACGGCCATGGCGCAGGAGGGGGCTTGAACGCCTCTCCGGAAACTGCGCGATCACGGCTTTCAGGTAAGGCGGTGTTTTGGAGGCTGTCGATGGCCAATGTCGGTCAAGCCCGTCCAGTATGATCAATCCGGTACTTTCTACGCGTCGCCTTCCATTTGATTGAGTGCTATGTCATTCGCGCGCATCATGCGAAAAATGCGACCACTGAGTTCATATTCCCGTTTCAAACCGAAGGTGGGCCGAGCGCCAACGCTGATCAGCTCCTTGTTTCCGTTGTTGCGGGAAAAGATGCGCCCGTTTTGAAAACGTTAACTTGCAGTAAATTCTGATGATTAACGGAGCGTCACGTGTCGTTGCGGCAATTTTGCTTCAAGTTGAAAACAGTTCTGCGTGAACGCCGCCCGATTCAGAGCCATTAGAGCCGGACTGGAGCAGGAAGCTCCTTGCGGAAAGGCTGATGGGCAATGTCGATTGTTGTCTCGATAAATGCAAAACGGAATCCTCCATCCGAATCCAGGTCTGGAACGGAGCAGGAGCGCGAGAGCCTCTCAGCGCGCCTCTGCTCATCCTGATCTGGGCCAGTCTCACGGCGTTCTGCCTGCTGTTCTGGGGGGGCACTCTCGTATTTTCTCCTGATTGGCCTCTGATGCGTGTGCTGGCCATTGAGTTGAAGCCGAAGGAAAAGGGTATTGAAGGCGCTCTGGTTCTGCCACTTGGCCACAAGCTCGACGAGCGCGTGACGTTGCAGATCGACGACGGCAAAGCCCTTGATGCAACCCTGTTCCGTATCTGCGTTTTGGCGGGTTGCGTGACCGATTTCAGGGCTGGCTTGGTAGTGGCGACGGCGCTCGCCGCGGCAGGTTCGTCACGCTCAAGGCCGTCACGGCTAAAGGCAGGAATGCCATTCTCGCAATCTCGATTAATGGCTTTCAGGACGCCATGAACCGCGTTGGTGAACTGATGAACTAACCGCTCAAGCTCACAGTTTCCGTTCCTTTTAAGGGCGGATGTTGGCTGGAAGGGTTGCTATTCCGCCAGATACGCAACCCGTCCGGATTAACTCAACTCTCGGTGACGATGGACTGGAAACCTCAAGCGATCTCGGCAGCAATGTCGTCTTGCAGCCACAGGCTCAACTGACCTGGTCAAATGTTGCGGCCGATGACTTTACCGATCCTTACGGCATCGTCGTCTATGGTCAGGAAGCAAAATCGCTCGTCGGACGTGTCGGTGTACGGCTGGAGAGGACTTTTTACTTCGGCGTCACGGAAGAGACGGTCGAGGCAGCACCTGCGCCTGCGAAGAAGCAGCGGAGACAGGCGAAGGACAAGAAGAACTTCGTAAAGTCGGCCACGGTCTATGCGGACGCCAATGTGAAGCATGAGTTCAAGGGCAAGAACGGCCCGGTTGCTTCCGAGACGGCAATCGGCAACGACATGAGCGGCACGCGCTATGATGTGGGACTGGGCGCGGTTGCTCGTGTGTCGGAAAATGTCAGCCTGTTTGGCCGTGGCTCTGTCGAGTTCGGCGGCTCCACCGAGGTGGCGGGCAAGGTTTCAGGCGGTCTTAAAATCAGCTGGTAGACCGCCAAGTTTCACTGTGCCGATTTCGACCGGAGGACATGTTTTGAAACATGGGCTCTCGTTGACTGCACGGACCAGTCTTCTGTGAGAGATAGTACAAAAGATTACCGGTGAGGACAGTGGAAGCCACTGTCTGGTAGTCTTCTTCCCGTTTAAAATGCTTTGGATCGTCACGATTTTATTTGAAAAGGTTTGGAAAGATCGAACGTCGGACACTACGCGCCTACTGGCTCTCCGCATCGATTGTCATGGTGATAGCTCTTTCTGGAGCTGCAACCATTATTTCACGTGACTACAGAGACAGAATGGACGATGCCGGTCAGCATCTCATGTATCTCGCACAGGCGCTTGCAGAGCACACTACGCAGATCTTCGTGAAGCTTGATGCGCTCAGCCGCGCAATTGTCGAGGACGCAACGGATCGCATTGTCGACGAAGCTTTGCTCTCCGAAGTCATGCGTCGTCGCGCCGCTGCCGAACCTGCTGCAATGGGAATCGCAATTGTCGGCCCTGATGGCGTTATCCGGGCCAGCGGTATGGAAAGCTATCCCATCGGCAGGGATATGAGCAAAACCGCAGACTTCCAGGAACTGCAGCGCGAAGATGCGCCAAATTTCTACATAAGTAAGCCCTATCTTTCGGATCTGAGCGTCCCCGGTGATTATAGTGGCTGGACCATGAGCTATGCCCGTCGAATTAACGGCGCGAATAACCGGTTCAACGGCTATGTGCTCCTCGTCGTTGACGAAGCGTATTTGTACGGGTTTTACAGCCGGCTCGTTGAAGGTCCCGGTATGGTTCTGGGCCTCATGGGAAAAGACGGAATTATCCGGGCATCCAATGCGCCGGAAGTCATTGGCAGTAACGTTGAACCCACCATTCGCGACGAACTTGCCGCCGGTGAAGGCATAAAGATCAGCCCTTCGGTGCGAACCGGCATACAGCGTATCTTCGCCTATTACCGGTCTTCAGCAGCACCGCTTCTGGCTTATGTCGGGGTGCCTGTTGCACCAATTTACCAGGCCTGGCTCATTTCCTCATCCGTTATCGCCATTGCCCTGGCTGCTCTGCTTGCCACACTGATCGCGCTTGGCCTCATCCTGGGAAGGTATTTTCGTAACCGCGATTCACTGATGCAAAGCATGCTGGAAACGGCCCAACAGCGCCAGGAAAAGGAATTCCTTGAGACGATCGTGAACACCGGCGGGCTCCTCATGTCGGTTACAGGCCCGGACGGGCAGGTCGTGGTTGCAAATCAGGCATTGCAAACTCTCTTCCCCGATGTTGATTTCGCCCGAGCTGATGCCAGCTCAATGTCGCGTATATTGGGCGAGCCTTTTGAAAAGATCGTCGCTTCCTTGCCGTGGCAGGGCGTGCGGGAGGTGGTTCTCCAAAATGGCGCGAAACGCGCGCTTTCATGGTCGATATCACCGATCCGGGACAAGTCGGAGGGCGTGAAAAATCTCGTGGTCGTCGGACTGGATATCACCGACCGCCGTGAGGCGGAGCTTGCGATTTACCAGTCGGCAAAACTGGTGACATTGGGTGAAATGGCCACTGGCATTGCGCACGAAATCAACCAGCCGCTTGCTACTCTCGCAATGGCCGTCGATAATATCCAGGCTAATATAGAAAGCGGGCGCACTGATCTCGAAATGGTTTCTGGGCAGCTCGACCTTGTAAGCAGCCAGATTGACAGGGCAGCCAATATCGTCCGGCACATGCGGATATATGGGCACCGCCAAGGCGGAGGTGCGCAGCCGGTCGATCCCGCTGACGCCATCGAGGGTGCCCTGGCCATAGCGGGGGCGCAGATCGCTGCCGAAGGCATAGATATAATACGTGAATACGGTGCGGATAGGGCTCTTGTGTCCGCCGACCTTTTACTTACGGAGCAGATCATCCTCAACCTGCTTCTCAACGCCCGCGACGCGATACTTGAAAAGAACGGGTCTGGTTCCATGTCGAAAGAGCGCATACGCATCCGGTTGATGAAAGAAGATCCGGATATGACGGCGATCGCTATTTCCGATACGGGGATCGGCATTCCCGATGCAATCAGGAACAAGCTGTTCGAACCGTTCTTCAGCACCAAGCCGGTCGGCAAAGGAACGGGCCTTGGCTTGTCACTCAGCCACGGCATGGCCCGGGATATGGGAGGGCGTCTGGAACTTGGAGAGGTAGCAGAAGGGGCCGAGTTCAGACTTGTGCTGCGCCATGCATCGAAGACAGTGAACAGCGAGAAACGAGATGGCGACAAAAGCAACTGTCCTGCTGATTGATGACGAAGAGCCATTGCTGGAGGTGCTGGGCGCGGCGCTTACCGACAGCGGTTATTTCTGCCTGCGGGCCTCGAATGCGGCAAGTGCCCTGAGGATATTGGACAGGACGCCTGAAATCGACGTCATCGTCAGCGACATTCGCATGCCCGGAATGGACGGTATCGAGCTGTTGCGAAACGTTCGAAACCGGTATGGCGACCGAACGTGGCTGCAAGTCATTTTTATCACCGGCCATGCCACCCTCGAAAAATCCATCGAGGCCTTGCGTTTGAACGCGGTCGATTTCCTCTATAAGCCGGTGCGTCGCCAACATTTGCTGGAAGCTGTCGGAAGGGCCTGCGAAAAGGGTGCCGCGCAGCGTCATTTGTCTGAGGGGCATGAACGGCTGGCCCGGCTGATCGAAGAGGTGCAGAAACTCAGCGATGTCCTGGGCAGTTTCAACAGTTCGCTGCCCGGTCATGGGAAAACACCGGCTGCGCCTGTCGAGGATAATCTCCTGGAGACGCGCCCGACAGAGGAACTCGATACGCAGCGCCTTCTGGAGCTCCTTCGAACGCGGGATATAAAAACACGTTATTTTTCTGATCGCCTTTTCGCGGATCCGGCATGGCACATGGTTCTCGACCTTATGGAAAATCACCTGTTGGACCGCAACGTCTCGGTGTCTTCCCTGTATCTGGCTTCAGGAGTAGCGCCCGCGACCGCCTCGCGCCGCCTCGATGAGATGGAACAGGCTGGACTGGTCGGGCGTTGGCTCGACCCTACCGATAAACGCAGACAGTTCGTTAGACTCACTGAAAATGCCATTGGGCTCGTAAACAGCTATCTCGTGGCGCTCGAGCAGCAGCTTGTGCGCTGAATGGGCTGAAATATGCCGAGCGCGTTGCGCCCGCTTGCGACTATCCGAAGCTTGATCGCATTCAGCCAATGAAAAACCCCGCCAAAGCGGGGTTTAACAAATAGGGCAGGGAAAGCCGCTATCAGAACTTTACGCCGAGGGCGACGCCGACGGTGTGCTGGTCGATTTCGACATTGAAGCCGGCGATATCCTTGTCGCCGAAGTCTGAGTAACGATATTCGAGACGACCGAACATCGTGTCGGTGAAGGCATAGTCCACACCGGCACCAACGGACCAGCCGTTGAAGGTCTCGTCGAAATCGCCAACGCCCGGGATGTCAACATAGGCGTTCGTCGCTGCCCAACCGCCGGAAATGAAAATCAAGGCGCGATCTACTGCATAACCAGCGCGAGCCCGGATGCCGTATGACCAGTCCTGTCCAGCGTCGATTCCGCCGGCATAGGAGTTCTCGTTGAAATTGTAATTCACATCACCCTCAAGACCAAGGATGAAGCTGTTACCAAGCTCGAAGTTCCAGCCGACGAAGCCTCCCACATAGCCGCCGTTGAAATCATCGCTGAAACTTGCGCCGGGAATGCTTGCTGTGCCTTCAGAAAATACGCCACCTCCCTGAATGCCGAGATAGCCGCCAGCCCAGGACCATGCCGGAATTTCGGCAACTGGAGCTGCGGGCGGTGCGTCGTAAACAACGTCGGCCGCATGTGCTGCGCCGACAAAGAATACTGCGACAGATGCAAGCAAAATCTTCTTCATGGCTCTCTCCACAAGGTTTATCTAATTTATCGTACCCTTGCAGACGCAGAATGTCTGTATCGCAATTGCAACACATTGCTGCCACCTTCGCGCCATTTCTTTCGCCAGCTATTCGCGTGAGCCGAAGACAGACAGCGAAACCCGATGCATGACATTAGCGCGCGGCGGGAGAACGGTCCCCGGACTCTTCAAGAGTAGGCATAAAGACCGGAAGCTAAGGCTTGGTGGGTCTGCAAGACCGGTTTGGGGAATGCGTCCTTCCGCACCTCGCAGCAAACCCGCGTGAACTTGTGATCTGCGCCGTTATGAGACGCAATCGTCCCGCAACCGTTTACCTGGCTGACAGGACGTGACTACGAGCGCTGTAGCTCGAGTGAGGAATACTAAGTTTTTGAGATAATGGTCGGAATGGCCGGATTCGAACCGACGACCCCTTGACCCCCAGTCAAGTGCGCTACCGGGCTGCGCTACATTCCGCGACCAAGAAACCGTTTATATTGAAGGGGTTTAACGTGCAAGCCCCGAAACGGCTAAAAAGAACATAATGAACACAGATGAATGTCGTGGGATGTTTCGGAACCAAAAGTCCCACGAAAAGTCCCACCGGTGTTTACGTCTTGTTCTGGTTTTTTCGTGCTGTCAGATGATCTACCTCTACCCCAATCTCTGCGGCACTCATTGCGTCCATCGCAGAGCGCACATCGTCCACCATCGCATGTGCGTATTTCGTTGTAGTTGAGATATCTTCGTGACCGAGTAGCTGTTGCGCAACTCGCAAATTGCTCTTGCGCAGGATGCGGGTTGCAGCCGTGTGACGCGTGTCGTGAAACCGAAAATTGGTCACGCCTGAATTGGCAACGCCGCGCCGCATCGCGGTCTTTAGACCATGTTCGGTTAAAGGGTAGCGCGAGCCTCTGGCATAGCCTTGCTTCTTGACCACTCGCTTTGCGACGAAGGTGAAGACGACGCGCGGGTGATGGTCTTTTTCCTGCCAGAGCAAATCGAAGATGGCTTGGGACATTGGGATGACGCGCGGCTTGTTGCCTTTGCCTATAACAGTGAATGTTCTCCCAAAGAAGTCCACCTTATCCCAGGTTAAACCGAGTATCTCCATGCGTCGGCAACCTGAGAGGAACGCAAAACGCACTGCTACATCATAGCCGCGCTCAAGTTCACTCATTATCTTGGCTTCTTCAACGGCAGATGCCTCCCTGACGCGTTCCCCCGGTTCTCGCAACAGATGCTCGGACCAATCCACTTTCTGCGTTCGCACATTCCAGACGTTCGATGCCCGAAGCATGATCTCTCGCAAGGGCTGCGTTACTGTCCGATTGACTGTGGTTGGGGATATGCGGGTAGGGGTCTTTCTACGTGGGATCAGGTCATTGCGGCGTTTGGCTACGATCTCCGCGACTTGTTTATCCGTAATCGTGTTGAGTTTTGTGCGTCGGCCAAGGTTTGTGCATAGCCAATCTAGACTCCAGAGCGTGGCATCGCTGTTAACGTGGTGCTGGCCTATCTCAGACCAATAGCGGCTGACTGCATCTTCAACAGTCATATCCTGACCAGCGCCAGCCGCTTCATTTGCTAATTGAGCCTCAGCCTCTTTGCGCTTGACCTTCTCTACCCGGCGCGCTTCCCGCTCCGACGACGCTCCAGTGCTGCCTGAAAATCTGCGACCGGCGATTTGAAACTCGTACGAATACGTTCCGGACGCGCTGTCCTTTCGAATGTAGACTGACACGTGGTTTGCTTCCTCAAGTTCTTGAACGCCTCAATGTCAGCAGGCTCGTAGCGTCTTATCGTTCGCGCCCCTCGACCAATGTTAATGAAGGGCAAAGCGCCGTCATCTGTCAAATGAAGAAGATGGCGCGTAGAGATAGAAAGGGCCTCGGCGGCTTGGTCCGGTGTCAAAAGGCTCATCCCTGCTTCTCCTGTTCTGCGAGGGTGCGCGGCCAAGGAACTTGACGTGTCATGGGATCGGCGAAAGCGATCTCGCCGGGTCTTACGGTCATGACCAACATGCTCGTAGGGTAAACCTGCTCTCTCCAATCGCGAGAACTCAAATCAAAATCCTCGTTGCAAACCATACGGATTTCGAACATATCACCCGGTCTGGCATAGACGACCTTTGGCTTTGCCATCACGCACCGCCTTTCTGTTCTGCGAGGGCGGCGCTGACTGACACGTCAGGCACATTGTTTTCTGTCAGCAAAATCAAGCGCGCCTCGGCTATATCAACCATTCGTACAAGCTGCTCCCGCAGTCGTTCGTTCTCGACTTTCAGGGTGGATGATCGCCATGTGTGGTATAGATTTATACGTTCAGCAATCTTACGGGCGACGGCAACGGGGATAGCATGTCCGTTGAATACACCCCATCCAGTTACGTCCTTCCAATCGACATCGCGACCTTCATGCGCCGCAATCGGTGGCTCGGCAGCCGCCTCGCTCTCACCTGCCTGCATCGCCTCAACAGCAACGCGAGCTAGTTCCGGCCAAGCGCGTTCGAGCGGAATAGCAATGAGTTCTCGACGCTTCGCCCGCATCGCATTTTCTACGTGCTTGGGCACCTCGCTCTCGCCTGCCTGCGCGGCCTCCAGATAGGCCCGAATCGCAGCGGCAATTCGAATATCGTCGGCAGGAGAAAATCCTAGCTGCTTTCGTGCCGCCTCTATGCCCTTCTCGTCCAGTGGCTTATCCATTCTGTCTCTCCTGAAACATCAAGCGTGGAGGCAAGCTTTTCGTGCTGCCTTTTGCGGTTTTCGCGTACTTTGGGAAACCTTGGCTTTGGATGGGCTTGCGGCGAGGACTTTTGACACCAAGGTGCTTGTCCTGCTGGCGAACTGTTTTCGCAGCCATCGGAATGTCGTGCTTAGCCGTCTTGTGCTTATGGCATTTGATACAAACCGCCGCGCAGTTATCGAGGCTGTTATCGTGAGAGTTGGCGTCGAGGATGATGTGATCGAACTCTACGCCATAGGAGAGAGGTGCGTTACAACGAGAACCATTGGCCAGACCATACATTTTGCCAACCGCTTCGCACTTCAGTCCAGAGCGCTCTAGAGCAAGGCGCATCGTTTTCTTGGTGAACGCTTTGTGCGCCATTACGCAGCCTCCTCACGGGGATCATTGAAGACGATGCCGTTCTCAGCGCCCCAAGCGAAAATGAACTCAATGAGATCGGCCATCTCGTCTTTCGATAGATCTGACGATGATTGACCGACCGGCACGACGCTCTTCTGGTCAAGCCCGGGCAGGAAGCGAACCTCGCGGCCCCATGCATGCATGAAAAGCAGCTTCCATTCCTCGGTCGTGTAATCTCGGCCGAGTTTCTTCATGTGCGTGGCAACGTCAGTTAGGATCGCCCAGAGCTTATCGTTTTGGGGAAGTGTCCGTTTGGAGGCTTTGAACTCTACGCGCGTTCCTACAGGGGCCTTACTGATCCAATGGATGGCCTTGGTTCTATCCGCAGGCCCATTCAAAATGAGAAGAGCGCGGCCCATTACTGACCTCCGCCAATTCTTGCGACATGCTTTTTGCGAATATCGAAGGCGCGCTGCATAGCCATCTGATCATCGGTCAGGGTGGCTTCAACATCAAAGCTATCCCAGATTTCAGTCAGAGTTGCTTCATCCTGGCCAATGGCAAGTGCGTCCTCCAGTTCCTGAACGTAGTTCTCGATATCGAACGGTTCGCCATCTCCCATGATCGCATCGACCGATTCACCAGTCTCCTGAACGATTTCGCGATGGTCGATCTCTTCGGCCTGATGATCGATCGATGGCGGAGCGGGTGGCGCTGGTGGTCGAGTTGCTTGCACTGTGCTGTCACGTTGCGGCGTGTCCTGCACTTCCTCAGCAATGCCAAGACCGCGAAGCACATCTGCGAACCCATCGCGAAGAGCGAAGGCGCGGGCGCGCATAGCAAGCATTCGCTTCGGGTACTGTTGCCACGGTCCAGCCTTGCCCCAAAGAGAAGCCTTCTTTGCGTCTAAGACAGAAAAAGTTGCCTTGATGGCATCGGCTTCACCTTTACGCTTCACCTCGCAAACAGCGACCGCGCCGTCGCCTTCGCCATCGATGCGTTCTTTGATCCATTCGCATTTGCCGGAACCGCGCACGAGGCCGATTGCGCCATCACCCCAGATCGTTGGACGGCCGTTCACGACCGCGATCGATTGTAGAGCAGCCATAGGCGTCATGCCAACTTCCATACCATGCATGATAGCGACCATAGCCTTTTCGGGTGTATCCAAACCCTTTGGTGCCATGCCGGCTTTGCAAACGGCAGTTGCTATGCGCCATGCTCCGTCGAAATCCTGCGGGACAATGGCGCGAACAGCGCCACCGGATTGCAGTGAGGGAAGGCGCGGTGCATCCGCTTGAACTATGGCATTCATTACGCTGCCCTCTTTTCTTCGTGAATTTTCATGCCGGGGAGATTGACGCCGGATTTAGCTGCGCGGTTCGCAAGCGACTGAACCACTTCACGAATTTCAGGTCTGTCTTTGAGAGCGACTAGCAACGCGTCGTAATCAGTGATTTCAGCCGATACGAAGGTGCGCAGCGATACTTTCGCGCCAGTCCGTCCAGCCTGAGCGTTGCGTGTTTGAGTATCTTTCTCGGCCTGATCTGCTTCCCGCTTGAGGCGATCCGCTTCGGCTTGGGCTGCGGCATCATTTGCATTGGCCTGGCGTGCAGCTTCTTCCGCTTCACGTCGAATGCGGTCAGCTTCTTCCCGTGCCCTCTTCTGGCGCTCGGCTTCGATCCGCGCTTGCTCGTTCAAGAAGACGTCCATCGCCCGTTTAAGCGCTGTTGAGAGAGCCTTAGGTTCGTCTTTGAGGTCGCGCCATTTGTCGTCGACGCGTCGGCTTTCGTCCAAACTTGGCTGCTTCTCGACCTTGTGCAGGTCGGTCGCCTTCTTCGCGATAGCGGCAAGCTTTTTTGACCAAACTGCCGCGCGATCCGCTTGCTCCTGTGTTTTCACAGGTTCTTTCAGAAACGCTTTGGCAAGCTCGCGATCACCTTCAAATTCAATGCGTAGCGCCTCAAACGGATCGTCGCTGATGTTGTGGCCGATCACAGCATCTGCAACGGGTGGTTCGTCCGGCCATGATGCTCCACCAGTGACGGCGGTGTATTGCCCATGGCTGATCGGCCAGTTGCAGCACCACGTCCAAATCTCTGCAGCATCAACGTCGCGATCACCGGCAAGAGCAACCATTTCTCCCCCGCTCATCCAAATGGCAACCGGGATGTCGGTGCCACCCTTATTGCGCTTTCGAAAGAAGCCGAGCTGCGGCTCCATCGAGAGGCCCAATGATTGCTGTTCCTGCCTGGTTAGTTGTCGGCCCTGACCGATCGCAAGTCCGTTTCGCCAAAACGTATAAGGGTCATTGTCTTGCGCTTTGCGTGCGGATAGGGACTGTCCGGCTTTCCGGGCAACATCCACAGCATAAACGCCAACTTGAGTGAACGTGTCGGTGGTGCTGTCGTGGGCGTGTGCTGGTTGACGGCTCATGCTGCGTCCTTTCTCAGAACTAGGGATTGCTCGAACTCTCGCAATTGGCACCGCAGCTCTGCTGGTAGCCGGGAGGAGAGTAGGATTTCGATTGCGGCCATTTGCTCGTCGCGGTCTGGCCGGAATGCTTGGAGGCAGGATGGAGATTCGAGCGCGCTCACTGCGCCGGCGAGATAATCGCGTTCAGGGTCGATCACATCCATTGGATCGCTCCGATCATGATGCCGAGGATCAAAATGGATGCTGAGAGAACGGCGAGACCGCAGAGGTCGCGGATAAGCAGGCTCATGACAGAAACTCCCATGCCACCCAGAGAAACAGGGCAGTGGCGGCGGCTATTGCGATTAAGAGTGAGATGCCGAGAACGATGATCTGGCTATCAGTCAGGAAGACGGTAGGCGGCGTAGGCCTGCACAGGCGGTTGCGAGGCTCGGTCATGTGAGTGCCACCGACGGTAGTCGCAAATCTCGGGGTTTTTCCGGTACGACTTCATATTCGTGGAAGCCGGTTAGCTTCACTGAATACGGTTTGTAATGATTAGGCTCTCGTAGGTCTGCAAACCCACAATCTACAGCAACCGCATGGACCAAATGCTCAATCTTGTTGATGTGAAATGCTTGCCAGTTCAGATCCACGTTCGCTTTTTGAGATGCCTTTGGACCGTTTGCGTGAAGCGCCCTTTGTGAGAGTTTCTGCATCTTGCGGCGCTCGTTACGGAGGTTTTTCACTGCGTTGAATAGGCGTTCTACATCTTCGAGAGGAGTAACCATCACGCTGCCTCCTTCTCAGGCTCGATACGTTCGACGCGATAGCCAAGCTCACGCGAAAGACGGCCAAACCCCTTGTGAATGCCAAGTTGGCAATCGACGCGTTTGAACGATGTTGGATTGCTGGCCTCTACGCCTTCAACGTCTCGGATAAGCTGCTCTGCCAGTGCCTTGATGTTCGACAGGTTCATCACGCGGCCCTCACCACATAAGCGTCAGGGTCAGACGGGTGGCCACGCAGGCTATAACCTTCACGCTCCGAAATCTCACCAAACAGCCAACCGCCGTCAGCGATTTCCTTGTCAGCGGCTTCGATTATCGCAGCACCAAGCTGACGGCAGATGATGTCGCCAGTCGCAAGGTTCACGCCTTCGACATAGACCGACCGCACATCAATGGTCAGTTCGCCGCCCGAAAGCTCAACGTCGATAGAGAGTTCGACATCAAGATCGACGACAGGCTGCGCACCGGAAAGCTTGCAGATGTGCGTGTATGTCCAATCGTAGCGATCAGATTTGGGTTGTTGGGAAATGCGCATGTGCCTCTCCATCAGTTGTTCGATCAGATCGGCCGGGGCTTCTTCGTGATCATTGATGGATGCAGATATACCGCGATAAAAATACCGCGTCAATACATTATGCGATAAAAATACCTTGTATGCGGTATTTGAACCGTGTAGTGGTTCCAGTCGTGGTGACGAGGGTGCAATTCCCTTTGCTGGTCGAACCACAAGCGCGGGGGTCGAAAGTCCTACGGTGCTGCCAGAAACAGAGGACGGATAGTCGAGAGGCGTCCTGCCATGCGAACGACCGAAACGACGGTTCACGCCTGGTACTGATCTCCCTACTCTTGGGAGCTATTTGGCTTCTGGGGGTAGGGGGGTCTTTACCGCTCACTCCCTCCACTCGGGTTCAAACCAAGGTTCTGGAGGATAACAGGATAGGTTCAGAGCAAGAGAAGATAGGTAGGAGATACGCATGAAGGTGATTGGTCGAGTTTTCAGAAGGCTCTACGAAAAGAACCCGAGAGTGCATCCGATTTCTTCGGTGTCTCGAGAGCCGCAAGCGAAAGTTGAGAAGTCAAATAGCTTTGAGCTGTGAGAGACAAGCGCAAGCCATTCTGAAATTGATGTCGGGTCTCTCAAGCCAATTCCTGCCCCTTTATGCGCAGCCGCATGCGCATCGATGTCAATTGCGATACCGTGCTGAAACGCGACGTGTTTAGCTTCTAGGTGCTGTTGGAAAATCCCCCTGAATCTTACCCGTAGTTGGCACAACTGCTTCGTTAGGGGTGCCGCGTGCTTCTTCGTGCCTTTTCTGGATAGCGCCGAAGTAGGTTGCGGGGATGAGCATGGTAACATCGCCGCGCTGCCCAGCTATTTTGAACGACAAGCCGGTTCCAGCGAGTTCCTTCACCCGTTCACGCGAAAGGTTCACGCCAACAGTCTCACTAACGCTGCATCCAGATGAAGAGCAGTGCCCGACTTTTCTGGAAATGAGGGTGGTGTCCAACATCTGTCCGTTGGAATACGCTTGGTTTAGGAAGGCCCACTCGTTGAAATTTCCTACCACATAAACTTGGAAGCGATCGTTAAGCAGACTGTTGTTTTTGTTTATCCAACTGCGAACCGCATAAGTGTTTTTGAGTAGGTGGTTGTCGTGAAAGATCGTCGGTCCTTCGACCGTCGTTGACCCTGTATGAGCATCGCTACTTACTTTCGTAGCTTCATACACCTTTGTGAAATCGGTAGGCTGGATAATGGCAATACCGTGCATTGCGGCGATCTCCGCCCCGCAACCACTTATGGCTAGAGTTGCAGCCAGTATTGCTATGAGTTTCATTTTCATTTCTTTGCCCCCAAAGATCACGAATTTTAGTATCCCACCGGCACTTGTTAGTCACGCGATCCGGACATCATCATCGCTTGATGTGAGAGATCTCTGCGGACTTTGTCCTTTTGCTTCTGGACCATGCCGGGAATTAAAAACGCATCAACGATCAGCCATATGAAGCCGACGAGGATGAAGTATGAGAGGATTTGAAGTACCGCAGTGCCGGGACGACCGAGGTAAAATCGGTGACCTGATACGAACCAAAGAAAGAACCAAAGAAGATAGGCGGCGCCTACAGATTTCGCTTCGTTAGATACTCGCTGCTCGATCAGAATTTGTTGCTGAGTAGATAGTGACATTGCCCCCAAAAACCTTTCTACGACTATGATACTGTGCTGAATTTCCTCAGCACGCGACCGACGACACGTAGATCGTCAATGTTCCATTCTTTCGGCCCATGTCTCGGATTGTCCGAGATCACTTTGACACGAACTTCCTCTGATCCTGGGGGGCTCAGAACTTCGAGGCGTTTGATCACCAAACCGCCGATTTCATCGATGATTGCATATATGCCGGCGGGCGAGGGAGTGCGATGGCGCGTGTCGATGAATACCACGTCGCCTTCATTCAGTGTTGGATGCATTGAATCGCCTTGCACCGGCACGATGGCGACGTCCTGAGCTGCGAGGCCAAGCGTGACCAGCATCATTGGAGGCAACCGCCAATAGTCGCGGATACTTTCAGCGGCAAACGTCATGCCATGCTTGCCCGGCACGCCGTCATTGATAACTGACAGACCGCCGCCACCCATTCCGCCAACGATATCGACCTGAGGCGAAGTGCCTTCTGGTATACCGCGCACGCCAGTTTCACTGCCAATGGACATGTGGTCATCGTGCGGATGGTCGTCGTGGTGATCGGGGTCGAAGGAGTCGATAACCGACGACTTACCGTTTTCTTCTGGGCCTTCGCCGCGAAGCAGCCAAGCCTCCGTTGTTCGAAGAACAGGGGCTAATCGTGCAAGCGTGTCCGAACGCGGGTTCTCTGATTTGTCCGTGAGAATGTTTCGGATGAACGCATCGCTGAGACCAGCTTCGAGCGAAGCGCCACGGGCTGTCTTTCTAGTCGCGTCAAGCCGACGCTGGATTCGCGTTTTAAGGTCCATCTTCATGCGGTTAATTAACCGCACTGCGTGAATACCGCATAGCGGTAAATTTATCGTTGACACTGCGGTAAAGATATCCCATTAGTGCGGTATGACCCTTAAAGAGCGCCTCATAGCGGTGTGTACCGCATACGCAGATGCACGGAAGCTTAGCCTTTCGCGTGTTTCGACTATCGTATTCGGCGACGGGAAGGTTCTGTCTCGTCTGGAAGGCAACTCAGACCTGACGACCAGTCGGTATGAGGCTGCTATGCAGTGGCTCTCTGCCAATTGGCCAGAGGGTATTGATTGGCCTGTCGATGTTGTGCGCCCCGACGTTAGGGGAGAGGCAGCATGATCAACTCATTGCAGTTTCTGTCGCTGATAGTGAGCCAGAGCGTAAGCGGCTCGGTTTCCGATCGTGACCTTGCGATTATTGGAACGGCACCAGCGAGCGACATCATCGGGGTCAGCGTACACACAGACGATCTCGAGGTTCTTCGGGATCCGCGCTTTTGCGATTGCAAAGATGATCTGCCAGCCAGTGTAGGTTTGCGGCATGTAATCCTCGCTGATTTGACGTGCTCTTTCGTAATTCTGTTCGGTCCAAACCAGAACGGGAGCGAAGCCCTCAGTGACTGCAAACTGTACCATTTCCCACCCCTTCCATTAGCAAAAAACGATGAACCGCTCAGCAGTGAGAGTCCAGCTTTGATGGAGGCTGCGTAATGTCTTCGATCATCATCTCCATTCCAGGCCAGTCTGATTTCGTTGTGAGCGGCGATAACTTGCGCTTGGATTTCAATTCGCCAGAAATGGCACAAGAAAAGCGACACGACGGGTTTCGTCCACCTGTCACGTTCGCAGTGCCGCAGAAGGCCGAGGTAGACGCCGCTGACCCGGTAGTCCTTCGACCAGTTCACGGCGAAGTTTCGTCTGTTGCCCCCGTTGCAGACGAACAGGCCAGTGCGGCTGACGGCCTCCCTGTCGCGCTGGCCACCCCCAATCTTCCGGAGCGTGCTGCGCACCAGATCATCAAGTCTGGTCAGCAACACAAATCCAAAGCTGATGCAATTCTCGCTGTGCGTCCAAACTGCAAACGTCCAGGAGAAGTAACCTGTGGCGGTTATGGCAAGAACCACTGTGTGGAGTGCAAACGCTCTACGGCGACGGGGGAGGCGGCTTGAATGTCCAGCCTCTCTGAAATCGCCTGTGATTTCATCAAGACTGACCCAGCACTCGCGAACGAGGTGGCGCGTCAGCTTGCGCCTAAGACCGGACTGACCCCACGCCAGCGTGACGCTCTGAAATTCATATCGGATTACGCAGCGAAGAATGGCGTCTCTCCTTCGTTCGAAGATATCCAGCATGGGCTAGGTCTGCATTCACGCAGCGGCGTTTCCCGTCTCGTTGATGCGTTGATCGAGCGTGGGTGTCTGCTCAAGCTCTCGAACAGAGCGCGCTCCCTCACGGTTTTGAGGGCAGCGGCATGAGCAAGTTACTCAGCATCGCTACAGACACGGCAATCCGCCTTCGTGATAGGTGGGTGCGCAATCGACCAGTTCTCTACCATGGCACGCGCTACATAGACGCCATTGTCGAAAGCAATTCGATCCTCTGCGCACCCTATGGAGACACCTGCGTGTCTCTCACCCGTAGGCCTGAAACCGCTATCTATTTCGCATCCCTGCCACGCGATGACGAAGACGAACGTGGTGCCGTGCTCATTCTCGACCGGCAGAAGCTGCAAGCTGCCTATCGGATCGACATCCGCCACTGTGATTGTTTCGGTGGCGCATCGAATGACGAGGCAGAAGAAGCGATCTGGAAGGATGTGGTCGATCTTCGACGGTTCCTGATTGATGTCGTCTACGTCGATGACGTTCGCGTCGATATCGAGGAGTTGGCGGCATGATCTGGGCGCTTCTCTCATTCGTCGTCGGGATCGCGGTAGGGCGGGCATCTAGCCAAAAGGTCGGCAAAGCTCAGACCGGTGTTGTCAACGACCAGTCTGGGCCTTCCGAGTTCACCACGTATTGGGGAGGGCGCTAATGACCCTCCCAAATCAAGTTCCAACTGCACCGATCTACGAAATTTGCGGTTCTCAGGTCGGCACATTCTCGATCCCTTTTCTCACTTACGACATGACCCGCTTCGTGGCCCCTGCCTCTGACGAGGACAGAGATAGCGAGAAGGAAATGTCATGCGTGACAAGTTCTCCGACAGGGGCGTCAAAATGTCAGTAACGCGTATCGAAGACCCTACGTGGCTCGGTGAAGAGGCAAAACGGATGTCTGCGGAACTGCTTCGCAAGGAGCATCGCGGACCCGGTGACACCATCGAAGCAGCTGCGGATCGTCTTCAAACCCGTCTCCGGGTTCCATCAGCAATCATCCTCCAATGCTGGAACAGACCACCGCGCGAAATGAAGGTTTCGCGCTGGATGGCAGTCTTTCGCGCGCATTTGCAGGAGTTCGGCAACCGAGCCGAAGCCAATTACGAGGAAAAGCGAAATGATACTCAAGCCCATCCGGTACTGGCTGGCCTCGCTGATTTTATCGCTGGGAAACCTTCTCGCCAGCCCGAAGCATAGCCGTCGCTTTGCCTTTGCCTTGGCTGCCTGCGTCGCTGCCATCGCTTTGACCGTCGCCTACAGCGCGTCCGCCGAAATGGGCCTGATCGCCCGACCAGCCCGAACACATCTCGCCAACCCCGTCGCTTGGTAAACAGAGGAGAACGCAGCAATGAACGCAGGCCATAACTCAGACCTGACGCCAGCCGAACTGAAGGCGCTCAAGTTTCACCATTACAAGGCGATTTCTGCTCAGAAGGCGAAGGTTGAAGCGGAGCAGGCAGAATACAAGCGTCTCCGTAAGCTCGCAAAGGCTGACACCATCATACTTTCCGATCTGGATTTCATGATGAAATGCGCTGCGGTTGAAGATGATGCGGTCATCACCGACAAGGCCCGACGCGAAGCCGAGATCATGTCTTGGTTTGCCCTCCCAGTTCATTTCCAGTCCGATATGTTCGGCGGCACTGATCGTGAACCACTGGTGGACCGCGCACGTCGCGAAGGTGAAGCCGCCGGTTATGCCGCCAAGGATTGCGCCACTGATTACGATGGCGAGGCCCGTGAGGCATGGATTGCCGGCTGGCACGATGCGCAGGGCCAGATGCTGCGCGATCTCGCATCCGCCATGGAAAAGCGAAACACGGCAGTTGATGGTGACGAGCTGATCAGCGGTGGCGAAGAGCCTTTCCCGGTCGAAGACGAGGCAGCCTGATCATGGGATATAATGAGTTCCTACAGGCTAAGGCGGCGATTGCTCCCAAGTTTGGGGGGCTTGATATTGATGAGCGCGAATTGAACCCCGCGCTCAAGCCTCACACGCGCCGCATGGTGGCCTGGGGTTTGAATGGTGGCCGTCGCGCTTGGTTTGCAAGCTTTGGTCTTCACAAGACCTCAACGCAACTCGAGGCAATGCGTGTCATCTGGCGCAAGACAAACAAGCCGGTACTGATCGTTATTCCTCTCGGTGTTCGCCGGGAGTTCATCACCGAGGCAGCAACGCGCTTCACTGGTAAATTCTCGATCGACCTCCGGTTTATCAAGTCCGATGCCGAAATCGACGGGCCTGCGGTCTATCTGACCAACTACGAGAGCGTGCGAGACGCCAAGATCAGCCCGGAGCAGTTCGAGGGTGTTTCTTTGGATGAAGCGGCCGTGCTGCGTGGCATGGGAGGGACAAAAACGTTCCGCACGTTTATTCGGACATTCATGGACGTGCCGTATCGCTTCGTCGCGACGGCCACCCCAAGCCCGAATGATTACATCGAGCTTCTTAGCTATGCCGGGTTCCTCGATGTGATGGATATTGGTCAGGCGAAGACACGATTCTTCAAGCGGAACAGCGAGAAGGCCGACAATCTGACCCTGATGCAGCACAAGGAACGAGAGTTCTGGCTGTGGGTCGCATCCTGGGCCTTGTTCGTCACCAAGCCCTCAGACCTCGATCCGACCTTCTCGGATGAAGGCTACGATCTTCCACCTCTTGATGTCCGATGGCATGAGCTTCCCGTTGATCATCTGGCCGGTGCTGGAAACGAGCGTGACGGGCAGGGGCGTATGTTCCGCACAGCTACGATCGATCTCTCGACAATGGCGCGTGAAAAACGGGACAGCCTGCCGGATCGAATTAACAAGCTGATGGAATTGCGCGCGGAAGAACCCGGTGCACATCGTCTCATCTGGCACGATCTGGAAGCTGAGAGAAACGCCCTCGAGCGCTCCATTCCGAACCTCGCCACGGTCTACGGCTCGCAGGACTTGGACGAACGAGAAGATCTGATCGGTAAGTTCGCTGACGGTTATATCGCAGAGCTAGGGGCAAAGCCGGTCATGCTCGGGTCGGGTACGAATCTGCAGCGTCACTGCGCATGGTCCGTGTTCCTCGGCATCGGCTTCAAATTCAACGACTTCATTCAGGCAGTTCACCGCCTGCGCAGGTTTGGCCAGGCATCGGCCGCTGTTCGCTTGGACCTCATCTACACCGAGGCAGAGCGCGAAGTTCGACGGTCGCTTGAGCGTAAATGGCGTCAGCACAACGAGATGGTTCAAAAGATGATCGACATCGTGAAGCAATACGGTCTGTCAGAGATCGCAATGCAGCAGGCGCTTGTTCGTGCACTGGGCGTCGAACGGATCGAAGTGAAAGGCGGTCAGTACCGGATCGTGCATAATGACTGCGTAGACGAAACGCGACGTATGGCTGATGGATCGGTGCAGCTCATCGTAACGTCGATCCCGTTCTCCACGCAGTACGAATACAGCCCGAACTATGCAGACTTCGGCCATACCGACGATGATCCGCATTTCTGGCACCAGATGGGTTTTCTTATCCCTGAACTGCTTCGCGTGCTTGAGCCTGGTCGCATAGCTGCAATTCATGTGAAAGATCGCATCGTGCCGGGCGGCATCAACGGTTTCGGCTTCCAGACGCTTTCGACACTCCACTGCGATTGCATCCGCGAGTTTCAGCGCCATGGCTTCGCATATCTCGGCATGAAGACCATCACGACAGACGTGGTGCGCGAGAACAACCAGACCTATCGTCTGGGTTGGTCTGAACAGTGCAAGGATGGCTCACGTATGGGCTGTGGAGTGCCGGAGTATCTTCTGATCTTCCGCAAACCTCCTACGGATCGGAGCAATGGCTATGCCGACAACCAGGTGCGCAAGCCAAAGAAGGAATGGGACCCAGAAGCCAAGGATTGGAAGAACGAGCTTGGTTACAGCCGCGCGCGCTGGCAGATCGATGCTCACGGCTACATGCGCTCGAGTGGTGATCGGTCTCTTCTTCCTGGCGACATGGATGGCCTCGAAGCCGATCAGGTCTACAAGGTCTGGAAGGCCTATAACCTAACCGCAGTCTACGATTTCGAGCATCATGTGACGATTGCCGAAAACCTCGAGATGAGCGGGCGGCTTCCGCCAACTTTCATGCTTCTCCCGCCGCATAGTGTTCACCCTGAGATTTGGACCGATGTTGCACGAATGCTCACGATCAACGCAGAGCAGGCGCGCAAGGGGCAGGAAATGCATCTCTGTCCGCTTCAATACGACATCGTAGACCGAGCAATCGCGCAATACACCGAGAAGGGCGAAACCGTCTTCGATCCATTTGGCGGACTGATGACGGTACCGTTCCGTGCCGTGAAGCTCGGCCGCAAGGGCGTCGGCGTCGAGTTGAACAAGGGCTACTTCCTCGACGGCGTGAAATACGTCGAAGCCGCTGCCCGGCATGTCACCACGCCAAGCCTGTTCGATGCTCTGGACGTAGAGAAGGCTGCAGCATGATCATTCTGGGCCTTGACGCTGCTCAAGCCACTGGCTGGGCGTATTACGACACTCAAGCATCATTGAGCGCAATCCGCGCCGGTACCATCAAGGCGACTGGCGATGATTACGAGCACAAGGCTGCCACGCTCGGCCGTGGCTTGGTGAAGCTCATAAAAGAGAAGCGCCCCGACTTCGTAGTGATCGAAATGCCAATCCGCACGCAGCCTACGAAACAAAAACGCAGCATGAAGTTCATGGGCGAGGAGACAGTCGAGGAAGCGGCAGGATCAGGCCTAAACGCAGTGATCTCGAGCAATCAGATGGTTGGGGCTGTGTCTGCAATCATTGGTGCCTACAATCTGCCATTTGCCACAATCCCATCAGTCTCTTGGCGAAAGCAGTTCCTAGGGTTTGGTACCCGCAGGGGCTGGCAGCGGACGGACTGGAAGAAAGCCGTTCGCGACCGGTGCTCACAACTGAAAATCATCGTCACGAATGACGACATGGCTGATGCCGTGGGCGTGGCTTTCGCAGGCTCCCAGCTTCAAGCAGCCAAGATGCTCGAAGTCGAGAGGAGGGCGGCGTAGTGTCACTCTTTATTTCCCCAGGGTGGGATGGCGTGGGATTGGCTAATTTTCGCCAGGCTGCGACCACTGAACTCGCACTTAGTTTCTATCCTAAGCTCGACGTCCACCAAATTGTCGTCAATTGGGTCCTCCAATTCAATCTGGAGCTCAGCAAACGAAGGCCTTTGCTGCTTGTCCTCCCACCCTGGAAGGAGGGTGGGGTAAAGGAAGGAAGCGTCACGAAAACTAGGCTCTGTTTCCGTCTTTTTCTTCATGCTTCGAAGTTCGATTTTTTCACTCTCGTTAGAGACATCAAATCTAAATGTCAGTTTGCGTCGGTTCCAGTTTACTACCCTGATGCTCAGGCTGAGAGGCGCGAGGCGCTCGATATCTATCGAAGGTTCTGCTTCGCCAAGAAGATAGGCGGTCTGTTTGCGCTGTTGATCGAGCTGGCCAATAATCGCAATTATCGATGCTCCTGCTACGATCGCTGCTGCCCATCCACTAAAAGCAGAAAGCCATTCTCTCGTACAAAGCGTCGGAGTTTCACCTTCGAGGCACCAAGACGGCTTATAGCCGTACAGTCCAAACCATGTGTGGCCAATCAAAATGATTCCGAGCAATGCGAGGGCCCAAAAGGCCGCTACGCTGAACTTGTGACCAAACATATTATCCCTCGATCAACACTTTTGCGGGAAGGGCAGGCTTTATGAACGCCTATTCCGGTAATGTGAAACCAGCTCTACCCGACGCACTTGAGGCTGAACAGGCCCTGTTGGGCGCACTGATGCAGAACTCGGACGCTTACTGGCGCGTGGCTGCTTTTCTCAAGCCGATCCACTTCATGGAAGACATTCACAAGCGTATCTATGAGACGATCGGCACGATGGTTTCACAAGGTCGATCAGCTAACCCGATCACGCTCAAGCCATATCTTCCTGCATCTGAAATGATCGGTGGCATTACCGTTGCGCAGTATCTCGTGCAGCTCGTGGCGGAGGCCGTGACGGTCATCAATGCATATGACTATGGCCGTGCAATCATCGAGGTGTGGGCGCGAAGCCAGATCATCAGCCAGATGGAAGATATTATCCAAATGGCGCGCACCATGCCGATCGACATGACACCGGAAAAGATCATCGCGCACGCCGCCGGGGAACTGACAAGGATTGCGCAGGAAGGCAACGAGCGCGCCGGATCGACAAAGTACGGGGTTTTGCTACCAGCAGCGGTAACGAAGGCAGCGCAGGACAGCGACAATACCGCCGCGCGCATTCCTTGGGTTCTTCCGGAAATGTCTGGTGCGCTTGGCGATATCCGCCGCGGCAACCTGATCGGGTTCATGTCTGATAGTGGCGGCGGCAAGACTTCTTTGAGCTTGCAGCAATGCCGTTTTGCGGCGGAACGCGGCTTCAAATCGGCACTGTTCTCGATCGAAGTTACTGAGGAAGAAGCAGCTCTGCAGGCCGCGGCACAAAGCACGCGCATCTCACTTTCGAGGATCGACAACTACACGCTCGATACTCAGGAAACTGCGAACCTTGAGCGCGAAATCGCATCATCAACCGATCTGCCCTTTTACATCGTCGGCTTTGGTGAGTGTTCATTGTCGGACATCCGCATCAAAGCGGAAGCGATGGTGAAGAGCCACGGATTGGATCTGATCGTTATCGATCATGCCAAGATGATCAGCCTGCCAAACCCAAAGGATATGTTCGCGGAGCGTGTCAACGCGCTCTATCGCGGCCTCAAAGCCATCGCCAAAAATCTGAACGTGGCGATCGTCATCCTCATTCAGCGTAACGACGAATGGAAAGGCCGTTGGAAGGCTGGCGGCTCAATCCGTCCGATCATGGGCGATGCCTACGGCGGCAGCTCTGTGAAGCAGAACCTGGATGTTTGGTTCTCATTGTATCGACCTGAACCTCTTTATCAGGAGCTTATACCGACCATGCCGCCCGAGCGCGTCAGGGAAGGCGAACTCACAAAGAAGCAGGTCATGCTTGGCAAGCTCGAGCAGTGCCGAAGCCGAGCATGGATCATCAATCACAAGCGCCGAAGAGGCGAGCCAGGCAAATCGCCTGAGATCAGGTTCGACGGCGAATACACGCAATTCCTTTCCACGTCCGAACAGTTGGATGAAGCATTCGAGGGCTTCCTATGACCAAAGAATTCATGCCCGAACATTCGCAGATGCCATACGGGTCGAAGTACCGGCCATTGTATCGCTTATTCGTAGGTGAGCGCTGGCGCTTCATCATCCGGAACAAAGTGCCTGTCGAGTTCGACACAGCCCACGCAGCGCGCGAAGAGGCAAAGCGCCACCTGACAGCATTGCTCAATCCTCAAATCCGCTCTGAACAAATGGCGACCGATGAAAGCAACGTATTGGCCGCTGAAATCATCGGCTGGCGTGAACGGCGGGAGCAGGAAGCTTTAGCAGAGCGCCAGCGTGTGTTTTCGGCGCCATCCAAAACGGTATTCGCAAAGGGTGGTCGTCAGGTTGAGGTAGAAATGCGGAGGAAGCGGAGATGACCCGCGCGCTATCCTACAGCCACACAGAGGCAGGCATCCGCCGTAAAGCTCTTGAGCGCCATCAGGCAGCCCTTGCAGCGCAGAGAGAGACATCGCGACTGGAAGATGATCGTAAGCAGAGGGCATTGCGTATCAAGGCCGCTGTGGCGAGTTTTAGGATAATCGAGGTTGATCTTCGTCCACATAAGCCGAGAAAGACGTATCGCCCGACCTATGCGCGCATCGAAGCCCGCGCTTGTAAGCTCTTCGGGCTAACTCGCGTGCAGCTTCATGCACGTGGACGTGAGGTTCGGATCGTCCAGGCACGACAATTCGTCATGTACTGGACTGTTCGACTAACGACCCTTTCAAAGCCAGAAATTGGGAGGCGAATGGATCGTGATCACACGACCATCCTACACGGCATACGCGCTCACCAGGAGCGACGTGCAGCAATGGGCCGTCGTTTAAGGAATGCCCGATGATCGGCCGAGCAAAAGTTGAAGAGGGCACCGCCATGATGCCCTCACAAAATTCAAACATCCCTTGGATCAGCCTCCTCCGGAACGTTGTCGCCGCCAATAACTGGCTTGTCAGTTGGCCGAGGGGTTATGCCTGCCTCCCGCGGGCCTTGCGGGTTGCGGTCGGCTATTGGATTCGGGAGCGGTTCTTTACCTTGCGGAGCAGCACCGCTCGTTTTCGGTGCCGGGCTATCCTCGGCGCGCTCGGTATCCGTGGTATCGCGTTCATCGCTTTCTGGTACGCCGGCAGCGCCGGGGCCACGGGTGGGCGGTGTGTTTTGGTTAGATTGCATGGTTACCTCCTGTCGAAATCAACCGAGGTAACCGTCGAACGTTCCCACGCGAGCGCCGCATGATCTCTGCGCCGGATATTTGTGAGGAGTTTGGCATCCGCATCATCCCGGCGAACGTGGTGCCGGGGGTAGGAGAAACACGTGCACCTACAACAATCGAGCGCATCATAAAGCGAAGGGGTGAACCCCATGCTCGGATGGTGTTAGGCACTCTGGCAGAAACAGCTAACAATAAGGCGCAGCTCGATGAGACGGCGCTTTGGTGCGTATCGGACATGCTTATTGCAGCGGAGCGCAACTTCCCTTCGATCATTCAGAACGATGTGGAGCAGTGGTATGCGTTCTTCGATAGTTTGCCGCTAGGACAGCTACAATATTGGTGTCTCGGGCTTGAGGGGGTGATCTCTAAAAGACACGCCCTTGGCGGTATGATATTTGAAAGAATGGTTCGTAAATTCAGCGCCTTATCGGCTCAGCCCGATCTTTTGGATGACAGGAGACTATGATGGACGCCGGCTTCATTCTGGAACTCTTCATCAAAGGTGCTGAAACGGAAGCGAAGATGCCGGCCAACGGTGAACGACCGAAGAAGGTCAAGTCGCAAAGCTTTGGCTATGTCCATAGCTTTGAGGACATGCGTCAATGGGGAACAGAGCGTCTTGAAGAGCATCGACGGGCGTTCTGGACAGGCATGAACGGTCGTGTGAGCGCGGAGGATGTGTCGTCATGGGAGCTTTGCAACGATCTGATGAAGCAGGTGAGGCGGGAGCGTGATCGCCGATGCCTCTGGGCCTATGCCCGGTCCAAGATGGAACGACCTCGCTCATTCAGTGCCTGGTGCAAGAAGGATGAAGGTATCCATCGAAATTACGGAAAAGCGTGTGCTGACCGTGCAGTCGAGGAAATTTTACTCTTTGTTGATTGTAAGCCATTGCAGCATAAAGGAAATCATGAAACCTGCACCTTGCAGGACGAGGCTGATTTCGAGCATAAAGCAATTACACTAGGCGAAGGTGCGCCGGACGAAAGGCGGACTGAGCGGCACTGGATGGCACCTGATGCTAAGCCCTTGCACTTCGATGATGGTCTTCACGATTTTGACTGGGCTGAGGCTCGAAACGCCAAACGTCGAGAGCAGTATAGGCAACGAAAGACTGCGGCTTGAATGGATCGTGGTCATGATCACTTTGCCAGAGCAGCGTGAAGAAATATAGAAATGCTGCCGATAAAATTGATGAAAACATCGCGTAGTAACTTAAGAACTTTAGTTCGATTAAATTTACGCATGTTTTATCGAAAGAAGTTCTTGTAAGGTTCCTCCCGATATTCTCTGCTTGTTCAGGAGGCGTTCGTGCTACATTCGACGTATGTGAAATCACTAATGTGATGGCGGCGCGCCTCGATCGCGCCGCCAATTCCGAAAGGCTTAGTTAAGCTCGGCAAGGAGATCGTCGTAAACCTTGCACGCACCGGCTAGGTCGGTAGCGGTCTGAGATTGGGCGGATGCCATCTTCTGAGCGACTTCACTTGCTTTCTGCGGGTCCTTCGCAGCCAGCTCCTGCATCTTCTGAGATACCTCCGTAGCTTTAGCGGTCGCTTCTTCTGCGGTGCAAGCAAAGGCAGCAGGAGTTGCGGCGAGAACGAGAGCAGCAGTCAAAAGATAAGCTTTCATAGGTGTATTCCTCATTGACCTGTTAGTGACGGAACAGGAGTACACCATCGCTAGACGGTTCAGTGTGAACGCTAGTTTCAATTTACATTTCGGCGTGTTGCATATCCTGCAACAGCGGAAACTCAGGCGATAGTGTGCGGGGCTGTACCGGAGATAGCAGCCATCGCTGTCAACCACACACTTATAAGCGGCCCGGCGGTCGCCTGGTCTCGTCACCGATTATCTAGACTGCGTCATCCCAAATGGTCCGAAACTTCTGCTTGTCGGCTTTGGATAGTTTCATCCGCTCGAAAGTAGGAAGATTCGAATTTGGACGCCTGAAGACAGAACTGTTTTGTCGATCGGCGTAAAACATGAAATGGCTTTGGTGATCGTGGTTATGGACCGTCGTGTAAATCAATCGACCTGAAACTAATAAGATTTCGTCGTCTCCGACATGGTTGCGGTTAAACGCTTCGATATCCGTCCGGTCCTCAACATCGAGGCCTACAGTAGTTTTTTCTTGCGCTCCTAGACGCGTCCATATGTTCAACTTTATTTCGTCAACCTTCACAGATGCGGGCTTCGATCCACGTTTGATAATTTCTGCCTTTGCGCCAATCAAAAAGTGAGTTGCCGGGGTGGCACCGGTATTGGTAACGCGGGCTGTAAACGGGGTTGTAGTCCCATGCTCGATGGCTTCGACAAACGCATACGCCTGGCTTTGTATTTCGTTTGCGAAACGAGCTTCCAGCATAGCACGTCGGGTTTGGCGAAGAGATAGAAAGAGTCCAAGCAGCGCCCCTGCGCTGACCAATGCGCTCGCACCTGAAACAATTACTGTCCACATGGCCCACTTTGCCATGGTTTGTTGGGCTGCCAAATCTAAGTAGGCGAGTGCTGTCTCTCTGTCCAATGCGACATACGGATCGATCATGGCTGTCCTTGCGAATACACGTCACGAGAAGTTTGCTCAGGCAGTTGCAGCGGGCGCTTCTGCGACAGAAGCTTATGCTCAAGCAGGCTACAAGGGGGACAGGACCGCAGCGTCTAGGTTGTCAACAAATGTCAACATCATTCGCAGGATTGACGAGATACGAAATAGGATGTCCGAGAAAGCCGAATGGAACGCCGCTGACAGGCTTGCTGCCCTAAAGCGCATCACTGATGCCGCGGAGAAAGACGACCCTCGTGTGGCTGTCTCTGCCATCAGCGAGGCAAATAAGATGCAGGGCAGTCATGCGCCTGCCAAGCACCAGCACTCCGGCCACATTGCGTCTGTCGACGTAACCAAGCTCAAGGGCATGAGCAACGAGGAGCTAGACCTTCTTGAACGTGCACTTGTCCAGATTGGCCTTGTTGACGGCGATACGCCAGGAGAAGGAGGCGAGGCGGTCTGAGGAGGATCGTAAAGCTGAGCGGGAAGGGCTGCTCGGTTCGCATGCCCACTTTACCAAGAAGTTTTTTTTGGAAAAAGAGGGGCAGGCATTCTCGGTAGCGCCGTTCCATGGCGTCATCTGCAACACACTCGATCGGGTTTTCTCCGGTGAGATAAAGCGCCTGATCATCAACGTGCCGCCTGGCTACGGTAAGACAGAGCTTGCGGTTATCAACTTCATCGCACGCGGCTTTGCCATCAACCCGCGCTCTCGCTTCATCCATGCGAGCTACGCCCAGACGCTGGCACTCGACAATTCGAGCAAAGCGAAGGACGTCATCAACCTGCCGGGCTACCAGGCTCACTGGCCTGTCTCAATGCGTTCGGACACGGATGCGAAAGGCCTATGGCGCACAACTGACGGTGGGCATCTACGCGCCGCTGCATCGGGTGAGCCTATCACTGGTTTCCGTGCTGGCATTCTTGCAGAGCCGGGTTTCACTGGCGCGCTGGTCATCGACGACCCGCTAAAGCCAGACGACGCCAGTTCGGATGCCAAGCGCAAGTTCATCAATGCGCGATGGGAGAACACCTTCAAGTCGCGTCTTGCGCATGAGGATGTGCCGGTCATCGTAATTATGCAGCGCCTGCACATCGATGACTTCGTGGCGCACCTGCTGAAGAATTCCGGCGAGCACTGGCATCTGCTTAAGCTTCCTGTCCTGATTGATGGGGAGTGCCAAGCGCCTGCCGGTGAGGTGACCATGATCCCGCATGGGCTGCCTAATGGCCCGCTATGGGACCAGAAGCACACACTTGCACAGATCGATACGCTCAAGGCTGCACCGCACGTCTATTCAGGGCAATACGCACAGGAGCCGACCGTAGAAGGCGGGAACCTGTTCAAGCCCATGCTGATGCCGCGCTACGAGGAAATCCCGCGCCTGTCATGGCGTGCGATCTATGCCGATACGGCTCAAAAGACCAAAGAACGGAACGACTTTACGGTATTCGAGCATTGGGGGGCTGGCGTCGATAACCGCGCGTATCTTCTGGAGGTTGTTCGCGGTCGGTTTGAAGCGCCGGAGCTTGAAAAGACGGCCTATGCGCTGTGGTCGCGTTGCAAAGACATGGATGCCAATCGCTACGGGCATCTTCGCAAGATGATGATCGAAGACAAGGTGTCCGGCACCGGTTTGATCCAGTCGCTTGGTCGTAAGGCAATCCCGGTTATCGCGATCCAGCGTGACAGGGACAAATACACCAGAGCGCTCGACGTTGTGCCTGCCGCTGCTGCCGGTTTGATCGTTCTTCCAAAGTCGGCTCCATGGCTGGAAGAGTTCGAGAACGAGCTAGCGGCGTTTCCCGATGGTCAGTTTGACGATCAGGTGGACCCATTCATTGATGCCGCGATGGATATCTGCGGGTTCCTCGGCATGAACCTAGACAACCTATGAGGCCCGCATGTCGGCACCTGTGATCTATGGCCCAGATGGCGGTGTGCTTCGGCGTGTCGGTGATGGACTTGCAAACGCTATGGCTGGTTTGGGTACTGAGCGCGATAAAGCCGCGTCTGTATACTATGCTGACCCGCTACATGATGAGCGTCAACTGGTGGCCGCTTACCGTGGATCATGGCTGCCGCGCAAGATCGTGGATATTCCGGCACTTGATAGCTGTCGTGCATGGCGCGCTTGGCAGGCTGGCAAGGAGCAGATCGAAAAGATTGAGGCAGAAGAGAAGCGCCTCGGTATCCAGTCGAAGGTTTTGAAGGCGCGCAAGAAGGCACGCTTATTCGGCGGCGCTGCGCTGTATTTCGACCTTGGAGACGATGCCAGCCAGCCGGTTAATCTGGAGAAGGTGAAGCAGCGCGGCATTCGGTTTGTCACTGTGCTGTCGGCACGGCAGTTGCAGCCCGGCGAGATCGAAACAGATCCCTTGCAGCCAGAGCATGGCCGTCCAAAGGATTATGTCGTGGTGTCGGGCAATCGTGCTGCCACGCGCATCCATCCATCGCGACTGGTGATCTTCTATGGCAATGAGATGCCAGACGAGGATTTCACCAACGGCGCATCGTTTGCCTGGGGTGATAGCGTCCTGACCTCAGTATTCGAAGCTGTGAAGCAGGCCGATGCCACCAATGCCAATATCGCCAGCCTGATCTTTGAGGCGAACGTGGACGTGGTCACGATGGAAGGCCTCATGGCCTATGTCGGTACGCCTGATGGTGAGAGGAAGGTAACGGAGCGCTATCGCCTTGCTGCCACGGCCAAGGGCATCAACCGCATGCTCATTCTGGATGGCAAGGAGACGTATGAGCGCAAGAGTGCGAGTTTCGCATCACTGCCTGATTTGATGGATCGATTCTTCCAGAATGTGTCTGGTGCAGCTGATATCCCGATGACGCGCCTATTTGGTCAGTCTCCAGGTGGATTGAACGCCAGTGGCGAAAGCGACCTGAAGAATTACTATGATCGTATCGCCTCGTCGCAGTCGCTGGAGATGCAGCCAGCCATGTTCAATCTGGATGAAGCAATCATTCGCTCGGCTCTCGGCCAGCGTGATGCCGAAATCTATTACACGTGGTCGCCGCTCTGGCAGATGAGCGAAAAGGAAAAGGCGGAAATCTTCAAGAACAAGGCGGACGCTGCACGATCTATCGCCGGTACTGGTGGTCTGTCGCCAGCACTGATGCCTATCGAAGCTCTCAGCGATGGTCTGGTCAATGCGATCGTGGAGGATGCCTCATTACCCGGTCTGGATAAGGCCATCGACGAATACGGCTCTCTCTCGAAGCAGAGCAAGGAAGATGAAGACAGTGAGGATGCAGCGGCTGCAATTACTCCAACTCCTGCCAATGGCGATCAACAGCTACGGCTAGCTGCCAACGATGCCGCGCCACGCACACTCTATGTTCGTCGTGATGTTCTGAACCGTGACGAGATTGTCCGGTGGGCGAAGGAGCAGGGCTTCACGGATATCGTGCCAGACCTGCACGTCACCATTGCCTACTCACGCGAGGCCGTTGACTGGTTCAAGATGGGTGAAAGCTGGTCGCCACGTTTGGAGATCAGTGCAGGCGGTCCGCGTCAGGTGGAGGCTTTGGGACGGGAAGGGGAATACAAAGCCCTGCTGATCACGGCCAACGAGCTTGTCTGGCGACACAAGGCGATGATCGAGGCCGGGGCATCGTGGGACTGGCCTGATTACCAGCCCCATATCTCAATCCAGATCGGCGGCGATATCGACCTGTCTACGGTCAAGCCATATCAGGGTCGCATCATTCTTGGGCCGGAGATTTTCGAAGATCTTCGCGATTAAGAAGGAGTGGATTCTATGCCACTGGGTAACTTGTTAGTTTCTGGATCGCTGAGGAACTCAATGTAGAGTTTTCCTAACGCGGTTGTCCTCGAACTTGCAACGCCATCTCTGCTCATCGTTGTGTGTAAGCCCGCGTCATCCATGAGGCCAGCCCCTTGTAAGTCTTTAAGTAGTATTTCGCATATTGCTTGGTTTCTTGCTAGGTCGGGAGCTGCTGCTCGGATAATTTCGAATGTCGAACCCATGCCTAATGTTTCAAGCCGCTTCGCCGCCGCTGGGACAGATTTGGGGTCATTGTAAATGCGTAGCAACCGGATGTGATCAACTGTGAACCGGTCTGTGAATTGCACGAACAATGCGCGGACTGTTTCGTTCATATTCGTCGCGATAGCCGAATTGATTATCGCGTTTCGTAAGAGTTCCTTTTTCGACTCGTGTACTGTCCGAGCAGATATTTGCGCGCATTCGATGAATGTAGCTTGAAACTGCTCGTTACTAGCAAGTTTCTCAGGAGAGATGGCGTCAATTGACCCCTCAATCTCTCCAAGTCGCGTTACAAGTTTCTCATAGAATTCGTCTCTACGCTTCTGCGCAGGGTCTCCAACGACGAGGTTGAAGAATTCAACAGCGCCACCTCCAACTATAGGAATGGACGCTATCGTTCCGCGTGCCACGGCAACAGCAAAATCCTCTTTTGTTCTCTTAACTGGCGGTTCCATTAATCCTCCTCGCCTTGTTACCTGCTGGAGCAGTTTAAATGAAGTTTACGGATAGTGTCACTGTCGCGGGGAAGCCGCGCCGGACTGATGACGGCTATTTGATCGTCACTGCCAAATGCGTTCGAACCGGCATTCAGATGTACACCGGCGATGAGCTTGGCAAGCCCGAAATGAAGCTGGTGCGCGTTTATCGTGCGCCAGAGGAAGTCTTCGCCAAGGACAGCTTGCAAAGCTTCAGTCACACGCCGATCACCATCGACCATCCGAAGGATCAGGTGACTGCTGATAACTGGAAAGAGCTTTCGGTAGGCGAGGTCAGCACTGCTGCAAAGCAGGTGGATGACTGGATAGAGCTTCCACTAATTTTCAAGGACGCTGCGGCAATCACTCAAATCGAGGCCGGCAAGCGTGAGCTTTCAGCCGGTTATGTCGCTGAGTTCGATTTCACGCCCGGTGTCACGCCTGCTGGCGAGGCCTACGACGCGTCTCAGCGGTCTATCCGCATCAATCACTTGGCGCTGGTCACAAAGGCCCGTGCCGGGTCTCAAGCTCGCGTTGGCGACAGCGCGAATACCTGGGGCGCTGCCCCGATCCCTGCAACCATCGATAAGGAGACCATCACGATGAGTGATGCACTTCGCACTGTGGTCGTGGACGGCTTGTCGGTGCAGACCACCGATCAAGGCGCTCAGGCCATCGATAAGCTTCAAAAGGCTGTCGCTGATGCCGTCAAGAAGCTGGCTGACGCGGAAACCAAAGCCAAAACCGATCTCGACAAGAAGGACGAAGAAATCGGCACCCTCAAAGCCGACAAGAAGAAGCTGGAAGATGCTGCCCTCAAGCCAGAAGACATTGATCGTCTGGTGACGGGTCGTGCCTCTCTGGTGACCTCCGCAAAGGCGTTGGACAGCAACATCGTCACGGATGGTAAGTCCGATGCGGATATCCGCAAGGCAGCCGTCACGGCGCGCCTCGGTGATGCAGCGGTCAAGGATGCGTCCGAAGCCGAAATCTCCGGCATGTTCAAGGCGCTCACCAACGACGCCCAGCCAAACGACAACGTACGCGAAGCGCTGCGCACGCAAGATCACTCCGTGGTCACCGGTGATGCGTGGAACGAGAACGTGTTCGCTGCTGCTGGCGTGAACCTAAAAAAGGGAGCCTAACCCATGGCACAGCTCAACGAAAATCGCGGCACGGCGACCTTCCTCGTGTCGGAAGCCAACGGCATGTATCGCTCCCGCGATGAGGCCACCGTGGCTGCTGGTGCGGCTCCTGGTCTTCTCGCTGGCACGATCCTCGGCAAGCTCACGGCAGGCGGCAACTTCGTCCGATACAACGCTGCGGCGTCGACCGGCGCGGAGGAAGTCGCAGGCATCCTGTTCGAGGCTGCTATCGGCACAGTCAAACGCACCATCGTCACCCGCGACTGCGAAGTGAACGGCGCGCATCTCATCTATCCCGAAGGCGCTGACGACGCTGCGAAGGCCACCGCCAACGCTGCGCTTGCTGCGCTCGGCATCATCGTTCGCTAAAGGAGGCCACTACCATGGCATCTATGGATATCTTCAACGGCTCGGCCTTCTCGATGACTTCGCTTACCGGCGCGGTCAACAAGGTCGGCTATAAAGCGCAGCTGCTCGGCTCACTCAACATCTTTGAGCCGATGCCTGTCCGCACGCGCACGGTCTTCGTTGATCGTCGCGACGGCAAGCTGACGCTGATCCCTTCCAGCCCCATCGGCGCACCGCCTAAGGAACTGGTCGTTGATCCCCGCAACGCCGTGCCGCTCAAGACCGTTCGTCTTGCGGAAGGCTTCACGCTCTATGCGGAAGAAATTCAGGGCATTCGTGCATTCGGCTCGGAAACAGAGTTTGCGCAGGTGCAGACTGAATATCTCCGCCGCATGGCATCGGTTCGTGACGACATGGACCTGACGCATGAGTATCATCGCCTAGGCGCTCTGCAAGGCTTGCTGCTCGATGCAGACGGTACTTCGGTGATCTACAACTACTTCAACGAGTTCGGCGTCACCGAGCCTGCTGCAATCGACTTCGATCTGGATAATGCCAATCCGGGCCGTGGTGCGCTTCGTGCCAAGTGTGCCGAGGTTATCCGCGGAATGGCGCGATCCGCAGGTGGTGCGTTCACTCCGGGTACGACCGTGCATGCTCTGGCAGGTGACGACTTCTACGATGCGCTCATCAGTCATGCCGAAGTCGAGAAGACCTATCTCAACTGGTCTGCTGCTGCCGATTTGCGTCAGGATCGTTCGTTCGAAGCATTCACCTTCGGCGGCATCACCTGGCACAATTATCGTGGCACGGATGATAATTCGACCGTGGCAATCGATCCGGAAGAAGCGAAGTTCTTCCCGGTCGGCGCGCGCGACATCTTCAAGAAGGCGATGGCACCGGCTGAGTTCGGGCCATATGTCAACACCTTGGGTCAGGATACCTATGCCATGAACATCCCAGATCGCGACCGGCAGGCGTGGACGCGTGGTGAGCTTTACAGCTACCCGCTCTATTTCTGCCAGCGTCCTGACGTGCTGCGCAAAGGGGTCAAGTGATGACGAAATCCTACCACGTCAACAACACCAGCCCCGTTCATAAGGCCTTCAAGGTTCGGGGCGGTCATCAGGTCGTCGCGGCTGGCAAGGAAGCGGACGTGCTCAACGCACGCGAGCTTTCGGAGGCCCAGATCGATACCTTCGCGCGTGATGGCGTGAAGGTGAAGCTGATTTCGAAGGGTAAGCCTGAGAAAGAGCAGACGCCTCCATCTGAGCCGGTTCCCCCATTCACTGCCCATGATAAGGGCGGCGGCTGGTGGGGCATTGTCGACACGAACGGACAGTCAATCGGCAAGAACTTCCGCACGGATGAAGCCGACGCCTTCAACGCTCTCGATGACGAAGCTAAAGCTGCCAAAGTCGTGGAACTGACCAAGCCTGAATGAAAGAGGGGGCGGTGATGAACCGCCCCTTCCCATCACTCGTTCGGGATAATCCGAATTGTTGACTCGACGGCGTACGCGAATCTCTCTTTTCTCCCAATGTCTATGGGGGAAACCAGTATGTCTAATGATCCGCTTAATCGCGAAACTTCAATATCGGCTGAGCTTACAGAAAATGGTGTGAAGGCTACTACAAATAGCCGATCCGTTGCGGGCCTAGATCGTCTTCTTGGAAATTTTGTCGACATGGTCAACCTTCCCATGGAAGAGCGCAATCAACGACGCAGGTTACGTATAGAAGGGGAGAAGATGCTGAGCGAAGTCCTATTGGGCGAGTTCGTCTCGCGGATGGGGAAGGACAAGGCTTTCGCAGACCGTGCTCTTGAAACTCATCTGAACAAAATTGCTAGACAGCAAGAGAACAAAGACGCCGTTGCACTCGAAGCTTTCTTGGAATTGAAAGCCAATCCCGATGACGGAGGACCGGAAACGGATGTTCCTCTCTCGTCAGAGTTTTTGGACAAGCTTGAGACTTACAGTGAAAACGCTTCGACCGAGGAGCTTCGCCAGCGCTGGGGTAAGGTGCTAGCAGCCGAGGCTAAAAGGCCGGGTACTTTCACTGGTAAAGTTATGCGCATCGTTGACGAACTATCTCCAGACGTTGCTCAACTATTCGAAGGGTTGGTTCAAAGGCGGATAGGTAAATTCATCCCAAAATGTTTAGTGGAAGAAATACCAACAATGCAGCTAGAGGAGTTGAGCGCTTCAGGTTTGATAGTGCCCGCTTCTTTGGGGCAGTCTTTGCCCTTTTCCGAGGAGGAAATGCAAAATGGCGAAGGGCTGTTTCTTCGACATATAGGGATTTGGGCAATAGGTATCCTGCGGACCAAGATTAAAGATACTAATTCTTTCGAAAATACCGATCCTATCAGAATTACTGGCAATAATGCGGCGATACCGACATACGTGCTGAGTACAGAAGGGGAGGCAGTAGCTTCAATTCTAATAGCTGACGAAGCGATGAATTTCTCAAAGATATCGCGCAAAATCGCTGAAGTGATGCCTCCGCAGTCGGTCATTTGGTATAAAATCGAAAATAATGAGTACAAACCTATGGGGGTTGTGTCCCCGGCGTAGCGGATTGCCAAAAGGGGTGGCTCCCAACGAGACTCTATTCAAAGCGGTCTAGCTACAATCGATCCCTTGGCTACCTGAGTGTATCTCATCAGTTTCATATATTCATCGGCTTCGTTCCGCGGGTTTTCTGAGCCCGTGGTGCAGCTTACGTTTTTGGCTTCGTGTATCGCGGCTGCAACGGCGGCTGTCCAAGTTGTATCATCACTCATAGGCCCTTCGACTGAGAAGGTGTGAGAACTGTGGTCTGCAACAATCAGCGTCATTAGCGACATAATCGGTTCCTTAAAAGTGAGCCAGTGTTTGTGCTGGATTTAAGAACAACTCACTGAATTTGCGAGGCTTATATGACGCCCTATGGTTCGCTAGACGGATTTTCAGCCTATGCCGAGGCGATGGGCTATGACGTGCCAGTTGGTGCGGTTGCTCCTGCGCTCATGCGCGGCTCCGTGTACGTTGACGGCACCTATGGCTCAAAGTTCGTAGGTCAGCCTGCGGACCCCACTCAGGATCGCGCTTGGCCGCGTACAGGCGTTCCGGGCATCGCCGTGGATCAAGTGCCGCCTCGCATCGAATATGCGGCGTACGAAGCCGCGCTGGCTGAGCTACGTACGCCCGGTTCGCTGTCAATCATCGTGACCGGAGCAGGGCGGGTCGTTCGTGAAAAGGTTGGCGAGATCGAGGTTCAATACGCAAACCCCGGTGGCGATGCTGTAGCGGACGCAAAACCAGTACTGACCGTCATCGAAGGACTCGTTGCACCGTTCCTGAAAACAGACACGCACGTTCCGGCAATCATGGTGGTGTGATGACTGGCTTCGACTATGCGAAAATGGCTGGCTCTGCCGCGCGTCTGCTTACCCGGTTCAATCAGGGCATGGTGACGATATCTCGCATTGTGCAGGGTGAGCCTGATCCTACAACGCCTTGGGTGCCAGGCGAACCGACTATCACCACAGAGACGCTGCAAGCCACGGTGAAGCGCGTCGAGCAGAAATTCATCGACGGCACGCTAATCGTCGGCACCGAGGATCAGATCACCTTCGCGGTCCCAAGCTTTGAGCCGTCCCTGTCTGACGAGTTCACCGTCGACGGCAAGGTGAGGGTGCTCAAAGACCTCCGACCACTACCCGGTGCTGGTTTGCCCGTCGCATACATCGCTTTCGTCGCAGCATAGGAACTGAAATGGCTCGTAAACCCAACGCGCGGCAGCGCTTGCGTCTGTTGTCGGAGAAGTTCGAGCCGTTGCTACAGGCTGCATTCCTCGCGGCTATTGATGATCTTCGAAGCAATGCGCAGATCACACGGATTGCTGAACGCTTGGAGCGTGGTGATATCGACGGTGCCTTGCGCGCGCTGAATGTTGATGCGGTTGCTTTCCGGCTATTTGAGGAAGGTGTCAGAGAGGCTTTCGTGGGTGGCGGGATCGCTGCCACTGCTGCGTTGCCGATACTGCGTGAGCCGAATGGCGCTCGATTGGTGGCGAGGTTTGATGCCCGTTCGCCGGGTGCGGAGCAATTCATGCGCGAGCTATCTGGTCGCAATGTACAGGTTGTCGAGGATGTTCTTCTCGCTGCGCGCCAGCACATGACACAGGGACTCATATACGGGCGAAACCCTCGCTCGGTGGCGCTCGACATAGTAGGACGCGTGGATCGCTCCACTGGGCGGCGTACGGGCGGTATACTGGGCCTTACGTCAAAGCAAGAGGAATACGTTACCACGGCGCGACAAGACTTGCTGTCTGGTGATCCAGATCGGCTGCGGCATTATCTGACACTCAAGCGAAGGGATCGTCGCAGACAGTTCGAAAAGGCTGTTGAGGATGCCATCCGTGACGCCAAGCCAATTCCTCTTCATTTGATCGACAGAATGATTGGCAAGCTGTCCGATAGCTATCTGCTTCTGCGTGGTGAGACGATTACCAGAACCGAAACCATCGGCGCGCTCAATGCCTCGCATCGCGATACGTTCGATCAGCTTGTCGCCTCAGGCAATGTTCAGGCGAACCAAGTGCGGAAGATATGGCGCGCTACGAAGGACAATCGTACCAGAGACAGCCACCGCAACCTTGATAGCGAAAGCGTCGGCATCAATGAGCTGTTCTCGAATGGCTTGCAGTACCCATGTGATCCAAGCGGATCGGCGCGGGAAGTGATCAACTGCCGTTGCGCCGTAGACTACCGGATCGAATACTTTACCAACCTGGCGTAACGCCATGGTACAGCAAAACTTTTCAGCAACGATTGATGATTGGGTAGCCAAAACTCAGACGCGCATGATCGCTGTATTCAAGACCGCTGCGCAATATGTCGTCGAGGACGTGCGAGAGCGGACGCCTATCGATACCGGCTATCTTCGAAACTCTTTGACGCTCTCACTGGATGGTCCGCTTCCGATGCGAGGTTCAGAGGGTGATGGCTACCAAGCGCCACCCTATGCCGCGGTTATCGCTGGTGCTGACCTCGGAGACACGATCTACGCCTCGTTCGTTGCCAACTATGCCGCTGCCGTCGAATACGGCGCGCAAGGGCGGCAAGGGGCCGGGATGGTTCGCCTATCGGTTCAGAACTGGCAAAGCCATGTCAATCGCGCGACTGCGGAGGCGAAGAGTGCTGTTCGCTCGCGTGGATAAGGCCAGCCATCGTCAGTAGCAGAGCCGCTTTACTCGTCTTGAGAGCGGTATCGCCCCGCGTCGTCTGACCACGCAAACCCTCAAGCTCGAACGCCATCCGGTGGAGGCGGTCTGCGACTTCATGATCGTCAAGGGCGGTCTGATTATCCATTATCGACAGGTAGCATCATGCCGAGCATTGCGGAAGATATCGACACAGCGCTTTTTGCAAGGGCTGCCGGGCTGGCACAGGTAACCGGGCTGACGATTGCATGGCCGAACGTCGCTTTTCCCGGCAAGGACGCCACAGGCAAGGAATTTCCGAAGCCTCCAAGCTATCTGCGGATCAATCATCTCCCGAATGTATCGCAGCGCTTATTCATCAACAATCCGACGCATCGGCGTCCGGGCATTCTCCAGATCACGATAGCAACGCCTCTGAATGGTGGCGCATCAGCTGCAACGAGGCTGGCCGGCAAAGTCGCTGAACACTTTCCGATGGATTTCCGCATGACGGCGGGCGGCAGGATCGTTCGTGTCACCAAAGAGCCGGATATCGCGACAGCAATCAGGGACGATCCATCGTGGCTCGTTCCCGTCTCGGTCTCATACGAGGCCTTCGCCTGACCGAGCCTTAGGCAAGCTCTCAATCAAAGGACAGTACGATGGCTCAGACGTATCCTGTGGCGGGTAGGCTTATTTTCATGGGCGGCCTCTTCGTTCCACCAGCAATGGGGCTTCTCACCGCTGACGACTTCTCCGACGTTACATCTGGTGACTGGACACCTATCGCGAAATGGGCCTCCACTGGCGCGTTAGGTGGTGACCAGCAAACCATCACTCAGCCCTATATCAATGAAGACTATGAAGACGTGCAGATGGGAACGAAGAACCCTGGCACAATGTCAAATACCTTTGGTGTGATCGCTGAGGATCCGGGTCAGATCAAGTGCTATGCCGCGGCTGGTGACAAGCGGCTGCGCGAGTTCATGATCGTGTTTCCCGATGCTCCGGTCGGTGCCAACGCTCACGGTTCTATCCGCCTCTTTGCGGCTTACGTGAAGGAGCCTGTCGAGCAGGGCGGTGAGGCCAATACCACCGGCATGGTGGAAATCCCTCTCGTCAAATATCGCAATACGGTTCGCTTGCCAGCTTCGGAAACTGGTGGCCCAATCGGAGGCGCATAATGGATATCGGTGGTCTTAAGCGTGACAGCAAGAAGGTCGAGGCAGGCGAGTGGGTGGGCGACATTCCCGGTATGGGGGACGTGCGTCTTCGCGTGCGCGGCATGTCCAGCCCGACTGTCTCCGCCATCCGTTCTCGCAAGGAACGGAAGATCACACGTGATGAGCGCGAACCAGACGGCACGTTGAAACAGGAAGCTTCGCTACGTGTCTTGGGTGAAACCCTCTACGAAGCTGTACTTTTGGACTGGAACGGGTTCACGGAAGGTGGCAAGCTGATCGCTTACGATGCCGAACTGGCAAGGAAGTGGCTCACTGATCCTGATTTCGGTGTGGTTCAGGATGCCGTTATCTATGCAGCCCGCATCGTTGATAATAGCCGCGCTGCTGACAAGGAGATGGTGGGAAACGGCTCAAAGAAGTCGTAGCTCGCTCGCTCGCGGGCGATGATCTGATCCTCGACGGAGATCTGATGCCTGGGACATACGGATGGCTGTCTGCGTTCTGGGAGCTATCGACTGACAGACAATTATCGATGGGTGTTGGGCCTATACCCCTAGCGTCCATCGATAATTGGATAGGCCACAACGATCTGGATGAAGTGGACGGCGAGTGTTTCAAATACGCCGTCCGAGAGATGGATAAAGCCTATCTTGAGTATGCGAACAAACCAGAGGATCAGCGGCCAACTGTTTCTAGCAGGCCTCTAACGCCGGAGTTGTTCGATGCGATATTCGGTTAGCGACAGAGATTTCGGTCTGCATAAGTTTTGTTGCCGTTAGAGTTCCAGTAGTAGCATCCGCCTCGGGGGCCCCGTATGTAGCTGCGGCTCGTAAATTGTCGAGGCTTTGGCTTATAATCGTTTTGGGTGCTCGCCCTTGTAAATGCTGGTTTCACTGCGGCACGCAGGTTCGTAGACTTGCCGTATGCGATTTCGCCTCTTGAGACGGGTTGAAACGTCGCATGTGACGTTGATCCGTCGCTCAAAGACATAGTGGCAGTCGTTGGATGCCCATCAGGGTGGATAAAGATTGCTAGACGGCCTTGTCGTCCATCAGCGCATGTTACCCCGGCGACTATTTCATGTTGTCTTTCAAAGAGCATGTATATTCCGTGACAGGCAAGTTTCTCGTCATCACTTGTCACGGTGAAGCGTTGCACATGAACAGGGGCCGCTACTGGCGCTTGATTGGTACCGCACCCTACTAAGCATAGAAGGAATATAAGCTTTCTCACTATCGTCTTTCCTCATCGGGAAGTGCGTTCTACATGCCTGTTCTGACACGATCAGAATTATTGAGCGCCTCTCCAAGTCTTGTAAGTGCCTGGCGTGCTGCATCGCTTGCGGCTTGCGAGAGTGACTTCGCACCGCCTTCGCAGAACGCTCCAGCATCAGCTTGTGCAACACCGCGCCCCGACACGGTATTGCCAAGTAAGCGTCCATTCTTCCCGTCGACGGTGATGGATGAGACAATTTCAACGTCTGCCTCAAGCGTAGCCGACCAGAAGCCCGGCATCACACGGATGCGAGCTATCGTTTGTTCGCCTTTGACTATGATCATCCCGCGAGCGTTGCGTTCTGCAAGCTTTGACCGATCAAGTGGGGTGTCAACCAACTCTAACTCGCCCACAAGGTTGGAGAGTGTCTGACGCGTCGAAGATTTGAAACTCGCTGCAAGCTCAAGCGGATACGAATGGGCGGCGCAGTTCATATCCGATGGCTTGACGTTCTGATTGAGCGCAGAAGCATCAACGTAGAGAAGATACTTTCCCGGCAATTTGTTCTCGTAAGACGAGTAGACGTTAAATGCGCCGATTGCGACTGGTTCGGCCTTGTATTGGCAACCAGTTAACGCCAGCCCTGCGGCTAGCGCGATATAGAAATGTTTCATGATGCCCCCTACTACATGATGCATGAAACAGAGGGATACGGCTGAGTCCAGTTATCCGAAAGGCTTAGAAGTTCGGATCGCGCCCCCCTGGAGCGTGAGTTGTGAACTCGTCAGGCTCTGTTTCCAGTGATCGGCCAATCAGCATCATAGGCAGTGACGCCAAAGACATTATCCCGCCGGCTCCAATCATCCAGTAGCTGGTTCTCACGTTTAGATATTGCGCGGAATAGGGGTTGGTTAATGTGGCGCTGACGGCATCGGCGATCTGCAAATAGCCATACCCTGCAAGGGCCGGGCCAGCGAATACGAAAACTATTCCGAGATATCCGAATAGTGTCCAGCGCTGTTTGATGATCATTCATGCCCCCGAAAATCTGGGCGCGAACTTACCTCACAGTTTCAGAAGGATCAACGCCGATGGATATCGCGACCTTAGGCTTGCGTGTGGATTCGGCAGAAGTCGCCCGTGCTGAAAAGAACCTTGACCAGTTTTCAGGCGCTGCGGATAGAGCAGAAGCGCGGTCGCGTCGTCTTGAGCTAGCCGCTGTCGGCATGCGTGGTGCGTTCGCCGCGCTTGCTACAGGGCTTGGTGCGGCATTTGGCATAGGTGCCTTTGTCAATGCCGCAATGAATGCTCAGACACGTCTTGATGCGGTCGCCGCATCGACGCGGAAGATTGACGCGGCCTTGAAGCTGAATGGCTACACATGGGATTTGACGACGCGAAAAATACTCGACTTCGCATCTGCGCAGGAGAAGCTTACGGGGCGTTCGGCACAGGAAATTCTCGATCTGGCTCCGAACCTTGCCAGCTTCCAGTTCACCGAGCAGGTAGCGCTTCGGTCGATCCAGCTTGCCGATGACATGAGCGCAGCATGGGGCGGCAATCTGCAGCAGAACTTCGAAGGCCTCGCACGCGCTCTAGCAGATCCGGTGAAAGGCTTTGCCATGCTTTCTCAGCGCGGCATCCAGCTTGATGCGGACCAGAAGAAGCTTGTTAAATCGCTGATGGAGACGAACCGCGGACTTGAAGCGCAGGGCGTAGTTTTCGAGGCCCTTGAGAGCCAGGTGAAGGGCATCGCAGAGGCTGGTTACACGCCGCTCCAGCGCGCTCAAGATGCTGCCCGCAAGTCTGTTGAAGATTTCTTCCAGGCGCTTGTCTCGAGTAAGGGGGCTGGCGATGCCATCATCGGCACTCTCAACGCAATCGCAACCATCTCACGGCTGTTGACTGATAACATTGGCGGGATCACCACAGCGCTTGGTATTTTCGCTGCTGGGCATATCATCTCTGGCATTACGAGCATTACGGCCTCCATCTTCGCGATGAACGGGGCGATGAATTTGGCAACCGTTTCAGCACGTGCGTTGTCCGTAGCTATGGCGTTTCTTGGTGGCCCGATCGGTGCCGCTGTCATGGCCGTTGCTGCCGCTTACCTCGTCTTGCGCAATAACACTTCTGAGGCGGCGAGTGCTGCGCAGATTGCAAATCAGGCGTATCGCACGAACGAGCAGGCTCTTGGCAACAGCACAAGCGCGTCCCGAACCTACACCGCCGCGTTGCGTGACCAGATAGCCATGCAGGTTGAAGCGGCGCGCACTGCGTTGATCACCGCAAATGCACAGTGGGAAAGCGCGGTCGGTCGGCGTGATGCGTTCCGAGGCGCTACCGGAATGAGCTTCGCACCATTCGAATACAGCGCCGATGCTTCCCTCAAGGAAGTGAACGCTCTCGATTTCGCTCTTGGTCGGCTTGAAGATCAACTCGCCAAAGTTGATGCAGGAATGACCAAGGCAGCTTTGCCTAGCCGTCAGTTCGGCTCGGAACTGGATAAGGTCGATAAAGCTGCGCAGCGTGCTGCCAAGGCATATCAGAGGCTTGTGCAGGATGCTCAGCAGTTCATCGCACAACAAGAGCTTGAGGCCCGTGTCCTTGGCATGACCGAACGTGAGGCAAACCGACTTCGCTATACCCAAGACCTCCTAAATCAGGCAGCAAACGACAATATCAAGCTGACGCCAAAGCAACGCCAGGAGCTTGAGGGTTTGGCTGTTTCGATGGCGAACACGGAGGACCGGACGAACCGCCTGCGCGATGCTTTCGATTTCGCAAAAGATACGACCAAGGGCTTTATGACCGACCTTCGCTCTGGTTTGGAGCAGGGCAAGGGCTTCTTTCAATCGTTTGCGGATGCGGCTTTGAACGCACTAAACAAGATCATCGACAAGATGATGGATTTAGCAATCGACAACTTCTTCACATCGGGTTCGAGCGGTGGCGGCTTCCTTGGCGGTTTGCTCGGTGCTGTTGGCGGTTTGTTTGGCGTCAAAAATGACCCGTGGGCTGGCATGCGCGGTATGTCGTCGGGCGGTTGGACCGGCAACATGGCTGCTAACCAAATGTCGGGCCATTATACCCACGGTCAGGAGTTTGTTGTCCGGGCTGGTCCAGCGGCACAGCATCGCCAGATGCTTGAGGCAATGAATGCTGGACGGGCGATCGGCGCGAACAACAATCAGCCGGCTGCCGCAAATCAAAATGGCGGAAGCTCGACGGTTGAGGTTCGCCTCTCTCCTGATCTGGAAGCGCGCATTCTTGAGCAGTCCGGGCAGCAGTCAGTCAAGATCGTGCAGGCGAATGAAGCTGCACGCCAGGTGCGATATCAAAACGGCGCGGAGTTCGGTTGATGGCGACAGTAATCGAGCTTCCGGCCATTCGCGGTTGGCAGGCGGTGGATTTCGACCCGATCCAACCTCGCAACGTTGATCGCATGGAAGGGCGTCGCACAGAGGTGCAAATCTACGGCACTCACTATTGGGTGGCGCAGTACACGCCCGGTTGGCTTGATGAGCGCGACTTCGGCAAGATGGACGCTTTCATGATGAGGGCAGGCGATGGGCTTGAAGTGTTTCGGGCCTATGACCCTTTCCGCATGCGTCCAATTGCCTGGAGCGAGGCGAATGGCAACCGGCCCCTGTCTGGCGCTAGGGCAGGCGGTGGCGCGTTCGATGGCACGGCGACGATCACCAGCCGATCTGCAAACTCCCTAATCGTCTCTGGCCTTCCTGCGCTGTTTCAGTTCCGTGCTGGTGATTATGTCGAGGTGCGTCAGTCGGCGTCTGTAGTTTCGCTTCACCGGATCCTGGTCGATGTGGCAGCCAGCACAGCCGGGATCGTCACTCTATCGATACGGCACAATCTCGATATCGGCGTATTCACGCTCCCGCTTGTTGCTAATTTCGAAAAGCCGTCCTGTCTGATGCAGATTGACCCCGGATCATACAGCGCACGCAAGTCTTGGTCTGATCGATCCCCATCGTTCAGTGCGCAAGAGGTATTTTTTTCATGAGCTTAGGCCCTGCCGTTGAATCACAACTTGAAAGTGGGCAGATCAGACGTCTTGACCTGATCCGCTTCGATTTACCGGGCAAAACCGTGGGTTACCATCGAGGCGGCAGACCGTTCACTTACAATGGACTGGTCTATAAGCCGAACCGTTGGCTCCAGACTGGCGAGATGTCTTCTGACTTGGGCGTAGCTGTCACTACCCGCACTATTGGGTTCTCAAACATTCCAACGGCTGATCCTGATGATGCCATCGCACAGATTGAAAGCTACGCGTATCAAAACGCACCGGTGATTATAGCTCATTTGGCCGGTGATCCAGTCACCGACGAGCCAATCGGCATACTCGCATCCTCAATCTACGAGATTGATCAGGTACGGTATTCGAAAGGCGCTGCCGACGCCAAGGGTATTCGAACTCTATCGATTACGATTGATCTTCAGCCGCCAGGGCGCTCAGCGCGCGGTGCAACGCTAGTGAAGCGTTCGCCGGCGGAGCAGAACTTCGACAACGACGCGACCGATACGGGTTTGGAGTACGTGGCAGTCAATGCCAATTGGACGCTTGAGTGGGGGCAGCGCTGATGAAATCACGCTATGAGATCGTGCAGCCCGTGATCGAAGCGGAGCTTGCCAAGGTCTACTCCTATGGCGTCTCGGACTGCTTCTTTCTCGGTTGCCGCGTAGCAGACACGCTGTCAGGTACCTCCATGTGCGAGACATACAAAGGTCGCTATCGCACGCTGGCGGGCGCACAGCGCACTTTGCGGCGCGAGGGACATACTTCTCTCGTAACGTTCTTTTCAGCCCATCTGGAGCCATGCGCACCGGCTGCTGCGCGGCTAGGTGATATCGCTATCATTCAGCTTGGCGATGCCGAGCATGTCGGCGTGTGCGTCGGCAGCAAATTCCTGACCAAGACAGAAACCGGCGCAAGCTTTCATGACGTGTCCCGCGTCAAAGCCGCCTTTCTCGCTGGATAATCAAGCATGGCAATTTTCACTGCTATAGGAGCCGCCATTGCTGGCGCGCTCTTCGGCGGCTCTGCGCTTGCAGCTGCGCTTATTGGCGGCGCATTGGCATACGGCGCGCAAGCAGGTCTGAACTACTATCTGAACCGCAAGAAGCAGCGTGCATACACGGCTGTTCAAGGTGAAGTGCAGTTCGGCGGCAATGTTGCTGTAGGCTCGATGTTCGGCATCGGCTTGGTGAAGGGGCAGCGCGCTTTCTACGCAAAGTGGGGCGGTGGCAACAAGTTCAATGCCGAGCTATTCCTGCTGTCGAACGGATGGTGCGATGGGCTGGAGCCAGAGGTCTACTTCTGGGGCAAGAAGCATGTCCTCGTACCGGTTGCGACGATCTCAAATGAGGCCGCTCGGTATCAGGTGGAAGGCTTCGGCAACAAGCTCACGATCCGGTTCTACGATGGCCGACCGGGCCAACAGGTAGACATGCGTCTGGTCGAGGTTTCGGCAAACAGCGGCACACCGTGGAAAGTGACATCGCGGCTAACCGGCTATGCGTATGCAATTGTCGAGCGCGAGTACGATGGCAATCTGTTTGAGCAGGGCGTGCCGGATATTGGTTTCATTCTTCGTGGTCTTCGTCTTTATGATCCCCGCAAAGATAGCACGGTTGTAGGAGGCTCTGGTACGCATCGCTGGTCTGATCCAGCTACATGGCAGTTCAGCCAGAACCCGGCTTTGCAGCGCTTAAACTATCAGCTGGGTCTGCGTGGGCGCATTTCGAACCGTACGCTGATAGGCGAAGGAAAGAGCCTCGGGCAGCTTGATCTAGGTACATACTTTGCAGCTATGAACGTTGCCGACACACTGCGCAACGGAAAGCCGACCTACCAGGCTGCAATCTACGTCACTGGCGACGATGATCATACGGAAGTGCTGAAAGAGTTTGACGATGCGGTTGCCGGCTATGGCCTCAATCGGCGTGGGCTTTCGGGGCTCCTCGTTGGTGCGCCACAGATACCGGTAGCAAATATCACTGCGGCTGATATTCCTCTTGCACGCGCTCAGGACTTGCAGCGCCGTAAGTCATCGTTTGATCTCTACAATCATATGTCTGGCCAGTTCACCTCGAAGGAGGATCAGTGGAACCCGGCAAGCCTCAAGCCGATTTATGTCAATGCGGATATCGCAGCCGATGGAAAGACGAGGCAAACCGCGAACGACTTCCTGCAAGTAACTGACCCGGACATCGCGCAATACCTTCTTAACATTCGCTATCGCCAGAACCGCAAGGGCGGGCAGGCTACTGTGCCTGTGTCGCGCCGTCTTGGGTTGAAGGTTTCCGAGGGTGAATGGATTACGTTCGAAGGGGTCACCTGGCTCATCAAACGATGGAGCCTCAGCGAAGCTTTCGAAGTTACCCTCTCATTAGCTGAGACGGGTGCGGATGTATATTCGGAAGCAGGGATCGAACCCGGCCCGATCATCATCCCAAGCCCGCCGCCTGTTAATCCTCTCCTTCTCTCGACGGTCCAGAATTTTGCGGTTGAGGTTGGGCTGATCGAAGGTCCTGATGGCTACCAGGTTCCATCGCTTCGCTTCACGTGGACGCCCCCAGCCGATCCCACTATCACAAGCGTTCGCTTCGAATATGTGGGAGATGTTAACCCCGCAAACGGACCAGTCTATGTAGACGCTACCGAGGACGTTGAGCGGGGCGAATACATCACCAGCAAGAACGTCGCGCCGGGGCTATTCTACAGCGCTCGCGCAACGATCACGACGCGACCAGATCGATTCAAAACTTGGACCCCGTGGTCCTCGACCACTTCTACGACGAACCCGGTGAACATCTATCTCCCCGGCCTGGTCGAAGAGGTGACGGAATCGGTGCGTGATGCGGTGGAGTTCATCGATACGCGCTCACTTCTGGAAGAAGCCTATCGGTTGATGAACTCGTTGTCGGATCAGGACGCAGGCAATTTCATTGAGCGTGACGGGATGCGAACTGAACTCAAGGTGACAGCAGGCGGTTTAACAGCAAGCTATATAAAGGCCATTGACGCCGCTGTCGGGCCAGATTCCGCCATTGTGCAGGAGCTGACAAGGCTAACTGTCGAGCTGGACGGCAAAGCCAATGCTGACGTTGTGCAGTTACTGCAAACGCAAGTCACGGTGCTTGGTGAAGATGTTACGGCTGTCGCCAACGCATTGACGCAGACCAACGTGCAATTGGGCCGCTTCTCTGCAAGTGGCTTGTTCAGAGCATCGTCCGAGGCATCGGGATCTGGTGCTGTTTCGCGTGTCGTGCTTGCGGCAGAGGCCAGTGCAGGCGCGAATAGTGCAACCGCGGCGATCTTTCTTGAGGCGCTTTCGAATGGTCAAAACCGCGTCGGTATCCTTGCTTCGCAGTTCTATGTCTACTCGGCGGCCAACCAGCTCCTGCGGCCATTCATAATTCAGGATGGGGTCGTTATCGCTGACAATTTGCGGGTTGCTTGGGCAAAAATCACCGATGTTCAGATTACCAATGCGCAGATTGCCAATCTGACAGTCGGAACCTCCAACCTGGATTTTAATGCAGTAACACAGACGACAACGGGTGTTTGTACGGCGTATTCGCAGCAATGGACTGTCCCAGCTGGCTCGGGTGGAGCGCCTGTCCAGACATGGCCCGTTTCCACAATTACGGTTCCGCCAGGCGTTGGCTCTCAGCTCTCGACTACTGGAACGTTACAGTTGTACGTCGGGGCCGGATCGCGAGGAAGAGTTTCACTTGTCATTCGAAACGCAACAACGGGTGTTTTGGTTTATCGTAGTTCTTACATAGATCTTTCTCCACCCGGAGGGACCGGAGGCACCGCTGAAACGGCCACCAGCCCTATCGATACTTATCAAATCGATCCTTCGCTCTCGTCTGCGGCGAATAACACATACCAGTTGTACGTCGAGACAGAAGTGCTTGTCGGTTATGAGTTAAGATTCTCCTTCACAGGTCCCACCTTCAAAAACCTCCTCTGGAAACGCTGATCGCGCGTCAAGGGAAATCATCACATGGCAAATCAGGCACAACAGCCGGCACCTTTCATGGTGTCGGCTGAGGCACAACTGCGCGAATTGCAGATCGATTATCAGGTCAAAAGCATGCGGTGCTCGCAGCTATCACAGCTCAACATGGCGCTCGAGGCGCGTGTGAAGGAGCTGGAAGCTGAGCTAGCCGAGCTTAAGCCGCAAGAAATAGTCGAGGCTGAAAATGGCGAATAGCTTCTATAATACTGGCACCGCCACCGTTGCCGCCAACGGCACTGTCGTTACCGGACAAGGCACCGCATGGGGCGACGGCATCAATGGTCCGATCCGGCCAGGCGACGTGTTCGGCATGCACTCCGGCTTTCCGACGATCATCAAAACTGTTGCGCCAACCCAGTTGACGCTTGAGACGCAATATAAGGGTCCTGCGCAGACAGCCGCCGCTTATATTATCGGTTTCACGCCATACAATGTGACGCTTGATCAAGATGTGCGCGAGATGATCCGGCTTTTGCGCGCTGGTGTCTTGCCTGGGCTTGCAACATTGCCGCCTGCCGCTTCATCACTGCTGGGCTTTGACGCTGCGGGCCAGCCCACGCAACGTCAGATACAGGCGTTCATGAATACCTTCCTTACGGCTAGTACGGCGGGTGCGGCTCAGTCAGCTCTAGGCGGGGGTGCGGCAGGTAGAAACGTATTTACTGCTGCAAGTACAGCAGACGCACGTAGTGCGATAAACACTATTGGCGCAGACCAAGCGGTTACGCATGGGTTTATTTCAGGTAATAAGGCTTCGCCTTACACGCGACATACTGACGGCACAGTCGTACCATTACAGACTGCACTTAGCGGGGCATGGACGGATGCCCGTGCGTCGGCTGGCGGCAGCGGATCACAACGATGGTGGAAATTGCCTAACAATATGTTGGTCCAGATGGGCAGTTCTGTGATGACGCTTTCAGCAGGCGGCAATGTTGTAATTCCATTCCCAACAGCGTTCGCCGCCGTGCCTATAGTTCAGGCACTTGATGGTGACATGGGAACATCTTCGTCTGGTAGAATTGTTGGTATGTTCAACCTTGGTGAGTTGACGACAACAAGCTTTAACGTGTCAGTGCGACCAAGCCCCGGCGCTGTCAACATCCGTATAAACTGGCTAGCTGTGGGGGCCGCGTGATGCAAAATTTCGTTCTTGTAGATGATCTAGGCGATTTCGTTGGCTTTACGAACGACGCAATCTACCCGCCCATCCCAATTATGCGAAAAGAACCCGTCTATCATGTAAAAGAAGACGGTTCCTTACTTATTGGCGAAGATGGCGATCCGGTACAAATCGGCGAGGTTGAGGTAATTGACGGCTACGAACGCAATCCGGCTATTCCTGAAACCGCAATAGAGATCAGCGACGAGGAATATTGCGATTTCCTTGACAATCAGGGGCAGCGTCAGTGGGACGCAAACCTGAAGAAGTTTGTTGAATACGTCCCGCCACCTGTAGCGCCGTCAGTTGATTCCTATCGTGTAGCCACGCAGGCAATGCTGGATGAGAAAGCCAATGAGCGACAGTACGATAGCGGCGCAACGCTTGCCAGTTACGTCAACTCGACGATTCCTCAATGGGCGCAAGAGGCGCAAACCTTCGTCGCTTGGCGAGATCAGGTCTGGTCTCATGCGCTGACGGAGCTTTCGAAGGTGGAGGCGGGTGAGCGCGAAATTCCAACAATCGAAGAATTTATAGCTGAGCTGCCAGCCTTTGAGTGGCCTGTCGCCATCGCGTACCGCGCGCATGTGTAACTCGGCTCGTTCGGGCCTTTTCTCATCAATCAGGCAGGAGTTCCATCTGGTCGCCATTGCGCGGGAATGCTTTGGCGAAAAGGCGCTTGAAAGTGGGCCAGTCGTCAGAAACCCTCATGATAGTTGTCGTAGCAGCAATCTGGCGCTCCAAATGTGGATTGCCGACTTCTGCGGTTAAAAACTGATGGTGTCGGTTTTTGCGGCGACCATGTTCATCCTTTGGGTTCACAGTCTGGAGTTCTTCAACGACGCCGGGCGGTAGTTGCTCATAGATGTATGTGTTGGTGAACTTCCCGACGACGCCTGGGCGCTTCACCGATTCTGGGTCGTACTCCCATCCGTGCAGTCGGAACATCTCTTCATAGAATGAATCGGGGAACCGCTTCGCCCACTTCATCAACTCGGGTGAGATGTACGCTTCCAGAATCTTGTGAAGAGCGTCCCGCCTACGAACTTCCTGGAAGCCTGTTGCCTCATCAACAAGCGCGACAATACCTACGCGTGCGAGGCCGCGCATTATCAGTTCAGCCTGCTTCGCAAACCCGAGCTGTTGCTTTTGAAGCTTCCCGTCTGCTCGTGCGGCAAGGATTGCTTCGCATAGCTCAACCAGAACTTCAGCCTCATAGCCATGCGCCTTCTGTCCGCGCGGTGTGAGGAAGATAATAGGCGACCGGATTCGATCCATTAACTCATTGGAAATATACGGGTTTATGCGCTCGCGGCTGGCAAAAAGTTCAAAACGATTCATGCCCGGCACCATGCTGCCGCCACGGGCCATCTGAAGCGCATCCTGCATCCCGCCAGTGATGAGGACGCGACGTTCGTCATCCAAGACGAAACAGGGGATTTCCATGTCGCCAATTTTCAGCGGGCTGTCGTCGTCACCATAAATTGCTTTAGGCAGGCCGCGCATGTGGCGGGCATTCGCAGCGTGCCTTGCTATCTCGCTGCGCTTGGAAGGCGAAAGTTTTTCGGCGCGGGCCTTCCCTCCAGCGCTCTTCTTTGGGTCTTTCATATCAAGTCCTTTGCTTGCAATAACCAGAAGCAAGCATGATTGCTTGCAAGCAAATGTGCAAGCACCGCAACCCGCTTCCCACAGGTAAGGAAAATCACATGAACGCAACCGTAACCGGTGGCGCGCTTTTGCGTGACCGCCAGATCAATCGTGAAGGCTTGGACCACATAAAGCGATGGGAGGGTGTGCGTCTCGTCGCCTATCGCGATGTGGCCGGTGTTCTCACTATTGGGTATGGGCACACGTCGAACGCTGGTGCACCCAAGGTCACGCCAGGCATGAAGATTACAGAGGCTGAAGCTGAGCGCATTCTTCAAACTGATCTTCGTAAGTTCGAAAAGCGCGTATCCGAGCTGGTCAAAGTGCCGTTGAACGATAATCAATTCGCCGCTCTGGTGAGCTTCGACTTCAATACCGGCGCGCTGCACAAATCAACGCTGCTCAAGAAGCTCAATGCAGGCGACTATGACGCTGTGCCCGTCGAGCTGATGAAGTGGGTGAATGCGGGCGGGAAGCGCGTGCAGGGTTTGGTCAATCGCCGCGCGTCCGAAGCAGGCCTGTGGGCCAAAGGCGAATTCGTGTCTTCGAATACGGTCGAGGCTTCAACGAAAGTGCCATCTACCGACGTTGCAGTCATTGGTGGCACTGGTGCGGCTGGTGCCGGTACCGCAATTGCGCCGATCGTTCCAGATTTGGTGGATGCGGTCTCCAGTCAACAGCGTGAGCTTACGAGCGGAGATTGGACGCGCATTACCATAGCTGCTTTCATCCTCGCTCTGACGCTTTATGGCATCTATCGCAAGGTCCGTTCGTGATGTTCGGGTCGTTGAAGATTTGGGCCGGTGCATCTGTCGTCGGCCTGCTGGCCGTTGTCGGGTCTTATCATCTTGGGAAGGTGGAGGGCAGGCGTAATGCCGCCACCTCCGCTCTGGAAACCTCAGTTCAAGTTCTCCGCGAAAGGGGAAAGATCGATGCGCAAGTCAATGCTTCTGATGCCGGTGCTCTTTGTGACGATCTCGGCTTGCTCAGCGACGAACTCAGCGAGTGTATGCGACGGCTGGCAGAAGCTCAGCCCGAACCTTGAGACGAGCGTGAATATAGTTCGCGATGATCGGCCATTTGCCAATCAGGTCGCAGCACATAACAGGTTTGGGGCATCGCGGGGATGCTGGAAATAAGAGGGCGGGACATTGAACGATAGGACTGAAACGATGGAAACCGCTGCTGATCTACGATCTCGCGTGGTCGCTCTCGAACAACAGGGCCAGGCGAGAGAACAACGCTTGGTCAATGTCGAGAACTGGCAACGGATGGCAGATATTGCCGAGGCGCGGAAGTCCGAACAATTCAAGGCCATGGATGATCGCTTCTCGCGGATCGAAGGGGATCTTGAGAAGATCAGCCAGACGTTAGCAAAGATTATGTGGCTGATCATCGGCGGCATCATCACGGGCATGGTGGCGTTTATCATGCGCGGGGGCTTTAGTGTCTGACTTCGCCTTGACATGTCTTCCTGCTAGCGATTGATTTTTCCCAGGGAGAGGGAGCCATGAAAGACAGTTCAACTGGCGTTCAGATCAGCCGATATGAATTAGTTGCACTTCATACCATCGCGGTGGGAACTGCGGATAGGGAGAACATCCCCGGTATAGCAAGAACCACCGTCGCTAAGCTTCTGGAAAAGGGCCTCATTGAGAGGATGGATGAGGTTCGTTTTGGTCAGCCGACCTATCGCCTCACACCGCAAGGCAAGGATGCGCTAACGCGCTTCCGTCAGCGTTAGGCAGACGTCCCTGTATTGTCACCTGCTCTCTGGCAATTTTCGGTATTCAAGTTGGTTCTCGATAAGTTTGGCGAGTACATTAGACGCTTCTTTTAGAAGGGAAGCGATTTCCACAGGGTGATAGTCGTCAAGAAAGTCTGAGGCATCTGCCAATTCGCTAACTAATTCAAAGGCACGCTCTGGGATATGCATCGGCCGTCCCCTTGGTTCCTCACAGTCGGAAAATTGTGTCTGGTAATGACACAAACAATTGGTAATCTAAGATTGATTATTGCGGCTAGAAGTACCGAATGTCTCATTTATTGCAGAACACGGAAAATCGACTCTCAGATGCGGAAGCGCTATTGTTTACCGCGAAAGACTTGGTCGGATCTATGCAAGAGGTAGATACAAATCACTTGCATGAGCTGCTCAACTAAGCTCTACGTGAGGTTAGGCTCATCCGCCTAAAGTGTCCAACGAAACGTTAATTACCACTTGGGTTAACCCTCCGCGAGGTGATCACTCTGTAGCGAAGTCCTCGCCGCGGCAGCCTTGATAGCCTTCTGCCACTGCGCTTTGTTCCATCGCCATTATCAGCCCGTCATCTCTCCGGAGGTGGCGGGCTTTTTGTTCGCGGCAATGAAAAACCCCGCCGAAGCGGGGTTGTTTTTATCTTACAGAAATTCTTGGCATCGACGGATATCTGAATCCGGACTTTATGTCACTGAGAGACTGTCGTTCACTTGCCGGGCGGATCAAATCATTCTCACGAACGACCCCACCTTCTCGCAGCGCCTTCATGTCATCAAGAACCTGCCGGACAGCATCGTAACCATCTGCCGCGCCGGGGTTCGTGCGCAATATTTCAGTTAGATTGACCATATGACCTCCTAGTAAACGGCACGGCTATCGCGCGTTTGAACCGCATACTGCCAGCCGCGTCTTCCCATATAATCCTTCAAAAGGCGATAGTATCCCGAAACTTTTTTGTTCAGGTCAGACAGGTCCGCGTCTGATCCAAAATCCTCGACCTCAAGCTTCAAATCATTTCTCACGGTCATGATCGACAGGCCTCGACCATGCGATCTCCATCGCGTAGTTTCATTTAGAGCGTTGGCGATCTCTTCTGCTCGAGATACTCTCATTTCTTGCGTGACCGTAAGTTGCCGATCTTTGGTTACATTCCAATTTTTGAATTTAAAATTAACGAGCCATTCTTTCAACAAATCAACGCTGTGCTCGCGTGCTTGCTCAAGCCAATGGAGGTGAGCCGGGTCAAACTTGTCCAAGAGAAATGCTAATTCTGCATGAGACAATTCGCCTCGTTTAGATTTTGCAATGATTTGATTGTACTTTTCTAAGTAGCCCAGACCTGGAACCCAGTCGCCATTTCGGTTCTGAATTTGAGGGTCAATGGGACCCAAAATGCTGTAATAGTCCATCAGGATTCTGTCACCCGACATCACCAATATCGTTCCGGCTGACATGGCGTGATTTGGAATAATGAAAGATATCTCGCCAGAATAGTGATGGCGCAAAATTGTTACAATTCGTTCGGCTGTTTCGATCGATCCGCCTTCGGTTTCTAAGAGAACGAGAAGGTTATCACGCTTGTCCTTCAGGTCATCCATCTGCTGCCTTATGATATCGTCAAATGGCGCAAAAATCGGATGAATGCAGGTTATAAGATCAGCTTCAAAGCAGTCTTCTACCTTTTTTAATCGTTCAACGAGTTCACTGTCGATATAGTTGTTCGACGCGGTTAAATCTGAAGAATCACTCAATGCTCTGCCCCCAAGTAGAAGCTTAATGAATGCACAGCCTGTGGCGAGCATCAATTAGACTAAAATTGTCTTTACATACTTTTTTTGACCCGTTTTGTTCCCAAGCAAGCTGGTAGGTGTCTTCTGCGCTGCGTTTGGTTCGTCGCTCATTGCAGGCCACCTTGATCTTTGATGGCCATTAGCAGACCTGCAACCCCAGCGGCTTTTGCCGCAGGCTGAGGAATGTCATTGCCGCGTGTTTCCGCCTCAATGCTCAAAAGCGCATCAGGCAGAATGCCGTTTTCAGCCATATGATCGGCAGCCATGTCGGCGGCGTCTTGGATTTGCTCGTAAAGCTCTGCCAGCATGTTCCAAACGCCGTTTGAGACGGCGCGCCGACCTTTGCACCAACTAGCCACGGTTTCATGGCTGACATCGAAAAACTCTGCGGCCTCCTTTTGAGAGAGGCCGCAGATAGCAATCGCTGTTTTGAAGCTGGTCACAGTCCGTTTGCCTTTGCGAGTTCAAGAGCGCGACCATAAAGAGCCAGGGTTTCGCGTGCAATGGCCAACTGGCTTTCTGACTTGATCTTGGTTTCGATGCGATGAACCAGCTCAGCCGTGTCTTTTTCAAGCTGTGCACGGGTGGTCGATGTTTCCGATCCGCCCTCGGAGATGAAGACGATATGGCGATTGCGGATGATTGCGTTAGTCATGGTCTTAGGCCTTTCTTGCCTCTTGCAGGTGGCGAACCGCCCCGCGTTGTTGATGACTTATTTGTACCGAAAATCGGTACATAATGCAACAGTTATTTTCAGTTTTTCGGAATTATCTGCATCACCCGGTTGCGAAACATCTCACCGGCGATTTCTACCATTGCCTCTGCGACATGATCTTCGTCCCAGCCGTTCTGTATGGCTGTGTCGCGCAGCTGTTCCAGCTCTTCGCGGAGCATGTCGCGGCATTCGTCCTGGTACTCGCGATCATGCGGCGGGCTTATGGGTCGTTTCATTTATCACCTTGGCTTCTTGAATATGCGGAGCGACACGTGCTCGCGTGAACCACACTGCTTGCATTTCAACCTACCTTCAACGGACTTAATGGTAGTGTCCTTTCCAAAGCGCTCAGCGAAGTTGCCTGCTTCAAACATATTGCTTCGCTTGCAGATACCGCACCAAGTCTGAACTAAATGAAAGCGGCTTAAATCACCAAACGTGGCTTCACGGCGACCCGCTGGACGCGTTGGTGTTTCAAATTCATCAGTCTTGAAGCGTCCATTATAGGCAATCAGGAGAAATCCGGGAAATTCATGGATCGCTTCTTGCCATGCAGCAGTATGGATCGCGTGATTGGCCGCTGTGTTTACATTGGCAATCATCTCCGACCGATCTTGTTTCCAAAGTTCAATACGATAATTGCCTTCGGAAATGTGAAGATCTTCACCGCGCGCCGACATCGGGCTTCCAGCCGCGGGAGAAACCATAGCTCATAGCCAGACTGGCAAACGTGATTTCGCGTTCAAGATGCTCAACGTGCGCGATCAGATCCTCAATCGCCCGAACGTGATTACCTTCATACTGATCAAGAAGCTTCTGAACGGCTTCGGGTGCCTCAATCGGTTTTCGACGTGCCATGATCCATCTCCTTTTCGGAGACTGATTGCATGACTCATTACCGCCGCTCAATCCTAAATGTTCTTTTTTTGTTCACGTTTGGAGTCGTGTAGCGTGCGCGCAAAATACCACGTGACAAAGATCACCACGAAAAGTCCCACGGACTATTTGCAAATTCCGACAAGTACATGATTATTATAGTGGAATGAAAATTGGGGATCATTTCCCCCAGTCAAGTGCGCTACCGGGCTGCGCTACATTCCGCGACCGAGGTTGCGTTTATAATGCCCGCGCACTGCACGCAAGCCCTAAACATAGAAAAGGCGTGTATTGAGAATAGAACTGCTACAAACCGACGGCTCGGGCAGGCCAATGAATAGCGTATTGATCTTTGACGCTGAGTGCGTCCTGTGTAGCAGTTGGATACATTTCATCCTGCGTCATGAACGGGACGCATCGATCTCTTTCGTCAGTGCGTTGTCCAAAACGGGTCTCGATCAGGCCGAGAAACGTGGCTTGGATAGATCCGATCTGCAAAACACGTTTCTGCTCATTAAGAACGGGCAGGCGCTGATGCGCTCCGATGCCGTTCTGGCGCTTGTGTCGCATCTGAAATTTCCCTGGTCGTTTCTTGGCAGCCTCCGTCTTGTTCCTCTTTTTATTCGGGATGGAATATATGAGCGAATCGCCCGGAATCGCTATCGCTGGTTTGACCGCAAACAAGCCTGCTTCGTGCCGCCCGCCCACGCGCGCTATCGCTTCATCGATGAGTAGCGGCGGTCATTCCGCGACGAGGCCTGTGCGCTGAAGAAGTTTGAGCAGGACGAGCGGGATGAGTGTCGTCAGGATGATGGTGACGAAGGCCATTGCCATTCCAAGACCCATGGAGCCCTGCTCGAACTGGCGCCAGATAAAGGTCGCGATGGTTTGCATGCCGACAGGCGCCAGAATGATCGATGCGACGAGTTCGCGGGAGGCGAGCGCGAAGACAAGAAGCATTGCCGAGGCCAGGCTTGGCATGACCAGCGGTAGCATGATGCGGCGGAACGCGGTGGAAGCAGACGCCCCGCAGACGCGCGCTGCCGCTTCCAGATTGTCGCCAACCTGCTGGAAGGCGGCAGTCGCGTAGCGCGAGGTTTGCGGCAGAAGGATGCAGCAATAGGCGAGGAGGAGGATCAGTGGCGTATTATAGGCCGTGAAAGGCAAGGCAGGCATGTTCCAGGCAAGGATCAGCCCGACGGCAACCACGATTCCGGGCAATGCGTTGGGAAGCACCGTCATGACATCGACGACATTGCGTCCGCGCGTCTTGGTCTTGACCACCGTATAGGCCGCGACGACACCGACAAGTCCGGTGACAAGAGCTGCCCCGATGCCAAGCGACAGGCTGTTACCCAGCGCTCCAAGCGCACCGGCCGAATTGGAGAAAACGGCGACAAAATTCTGCAGGCCCATATTATCGAGGGCCAGACCACCGGAGATTGTTCTGGAGAGCGCCGTCGCCAGAATTGCCAGCATCGGCACGCCGGTTGCAAGAAAGGCAATCGCTCCGAAAATCAGGAGAACCGGGAGCCTGGCACGGCCAAGCTCGCGCTTGTCCTTGCTCTGTGGCTTGCCGCTGACGGTCTGGTAGGAACGGCGATTTATGATCCAGCGCTGAACAAGGAAGGCCACAAGCGAAAGCGCCACCAGGGCGAGGGACAGTGCCGCGGCTCCCGCAAGGTCGATCGGCCAATCGCTCACGCGCGTATCTATGCCGTTGACCAGGACCGGAAAGCCCGCACGTCCGCCCAGCGCCGCCGGTGTGCCGTATTCCTCAATGGATGAGGCGAAGACAAGCAGGAGACTCGCAGTCAGGCCAGGCGCGGAAAGAGGCAGGGTTATACGCCAGAACGCACGCCGCGGTGATGCACCGAAGACGCGCCCGACATCCGCGTAGCGCGCGCCCACGGCCTCGACTGTGCGCGACACGGCAAAATAGACAACCGGAAACGTGTTGAAGGTCATGATGATGGTCATGCCGAACACGGAAAAGAGGACAGGCGCCAGATTGAAGCCGAAGAGTTGCTGAGCATAACCGCGCGGCTGCAATGTCATGATCCAGCCGAGTGTGGCGATATAGGGCGGGATCATGAAGGGAACGAGCAGCAGCACATCCCAGACCCGGGCAAAAGGCACGCGATAGAGCGCACGGATTACGCCGAGGGGAACGGCGAGGATGGCCGAGGCGAGAACCACGAGCAGGCCGAGGATGACGGTGTTGCGCCCCATGCGCAGCAGCGACGTGTCAGAAAAGGCCGAGACGACAGGCGTCAGGAATTCCCCGAAATTCCCCTGGCTGAGTTGCGGAAAGCTTGCCTGTAGCAAAATAGCCGCGAAGGGCACGGCGACGATCAGAAGAAGCCCGGCAATTGCTGCCCAGGCGGTGCCGGATGCGCCGGCCATGCCCTTCGCGTTCATGTCGATCCGTCCTCAGTTGGTGCCGAAGATGGAGCCGACCTGCGAAAGGATCTCCTTGCGCTTGCCATAGACTTCTGCCGAATTGTAGTCGAGCAGTTTTAGATCGCTCATGAGCGGACGTTCCGCAGCAATATCGCTACGAGCAGGCATGAGATAGGTGGCTGCGACCATCTTCTGACCTTCGTCCGACAGCATATAATCGATGAACTGCTTGGCCTCTTCCTGATTTTTGGACCAGTTCATGATCATTGCCGGGCGCGGCGCAACGACGGTTCCGGATGCAGGAAAGATCACTTCGATGCTTTCGCCCTTTGCCTTGTTGCCGAGCGCGATGTAATCGACTGCGCCGAACACGGCCGCCTTGGCTCCCTGAAGAACAGGATTGAGCGCTTCTGCGTTTGCACCGGCGATGATCGCGCCGTTTTGCTGAAGCTGCGTGAACAGGGCAAAATCGTCCTTCTCCCCGAGCGCGGCGCTCAGCTCGAAGGAGGAGCCGGACTGCGCCGGATCCGGTATGTTGACCAGCCCCTTGAACTCCGGCTTGGCCAGATCTGCCCAGTCATTCGGTTTGGGAGTACCGCTCTTGGTGTTCCAGACAATACCAAGGGCGGAAACACCTTGGGCGACGGCCATGTCGGTTTTCAGCATTGCCGGCACATTTTCAGCGTTCGGACTCGTGTAGGAAAGGAGCCAGTCGCGTTCGGCGAAGTCTTGTGCGGTGTCCCAGGATGCCGAAATAACAACGTCAACAGACGGATTAGCGGCTTCGGCTTCGATGCGGGCCATGACCTTGCCGGTCGTCGCCTGAAACACATTGACCTTGACACCTGTCTTCTCCGTAAAGCCGGCAGACAGCTTGTCGATGAGGCCTTTCGGACCTGCCGTGTAGACGGTGACATCGGCGTGTGCGGCCGTTGCCATCAGGACGCTGGTCAGCGTGGCAAGTGCCGCGCTCTTCAAAAATCCAACCATGGTTTTCCCTCTCGTTGGCGGATGATTTTTCAGGTGTTCAAACTGGTTCGAGAGCAGGCGTGCGGCTCGATCTCGATGCCGGGACGCCGCCGTCAAACCAGAGAACGGATTGAGGATCGATCGAAACGCCGATCATATCGCCGGGCTTCAGGCGCGTTGGACTCAAGAGTTGCAACTCTATTCCTTGCGCATTCGTGGGCTGTACCGTGACGAGATGCGCGTCGCCGCGAAAATGAGATCGAAGAACGATGGCGGGGAGGCCGCCTGCAGAGATTTCGCGCAAAGTGACACTGCGCAACGGCAGAAGCACCTTCGCCTTTGCCGAATGGCGCGGCCCGCCTGGCCACAGCGCTTCCTCGCCGCCAATAAGGTACCAATGGCTGGAGCGCCACTCCAGGTCGACAATTGTGCCTAGACGAAGGAATTCTGCGATTTCGGGCGTCGCGGGGCGCTCGATCAGCGTGTCGGGTGAGGCGAGTTGAACGATTTGGCCACCGCGCATGACAGCAATTTCGTCAGCAAGCGTCATGGCTTCCGAATGGTCATGAGTGACATAGACGGCAGTCAGATCGAGCGAAGCGATCAGATGTGCGAGTTCGCCAACCATGCTTTCGCGTAGTTCGCGGTCGAGATTGGAGAGTGGCTCGTCAAACAGGATGATCTGGGGTTCCGCTACGAGTGCACGCGCAATAGCCACACGTTGCTGCTGACCACCGGAAAGATCGCTTGGACGCCGATCACGCATGGCCTCAAGCCCGACACGCTGCAAGGCCGAAAGCGTGCGCGTCTCGCGCTCGGCCTTGCCTATGCCGCCGCGCATTTCAAGCGGGAAGGATACATTTTCCGCGACACTTAAATGCGGCCACAGCGCGTAATCCTGAAAGACCATGCCGAGATTGCGCTTCTCGGGCGGAAGAAACTTGTTTTGCGCCGCATCCGCAACAATCTCGCCGCCGATGGATAGAGAGCCTTCGCTGGGAGCCAACAGACCTGCAATGAGACGCAGCAAAGTCGTCTTGCCGCAGCCGGAAGGGCCGAGCAGGGATAAAGTCTTGCCGCGCATCAGCTCAAAATCGATCCCGTCCAGAATCGTCGCATCGCCATAGCGGAATTTGACCGCGCTGGCACGGATGGTTGGCAGGGACGGGGATGCGATCATCATGAAGGGAAGTGCCTCAGGCTATAGTTGCAGCCCGATTACTCTCCTCACGTGACACTTACGTGACAATTCTTTGAAGCGTTGAGGATGAAGGATTTCATAAATCAAAACTTCGATATTTGCACGTTTCTCTTATATTTCAATATGCGTATCTTATAATAGTAAAATATATTTGCGTATATATATCTCGCGCTTTCTTAATCTCGAAGGGGGATGCGGTGGAACACGGCAAGGAGCTGAACGACCTAATCATTTATCTTGAAAAGATAAATTTCAAGATGTTGCAATCCGGGCATTTCAGCTTGGCGTATTGCCTGGCGATGGGGTTGCAGGAGGCCAAGTCCATAACGGCAAGACTGAAGGATAAAAGACTCTTGTTGGATGAGGAGCAATATAGAGCCTAATTCGCAGGCTCTTGTTCCAGAGGCCCGACATGCCTACGCCGGGCCTCTTTTCTCTATACTGTCTTTCTTGAGCGGTAGCGACGATATCCCGCAGCCCGCAACTCACAGGCAGGACAGGTGCCGCAGCCGTGCCCCCATTCATGCCGGCCGCCACGTTCGCCGAGATAGCAGGTGTGGCTGTCTTCGATGATGAGGTCGATCAATGCCTGACCGCCTGTTTCCTCTGCCAGCTCCCATGTCTGCGCCTTGTCAATCCACATGAGCGGCGTCTCAAGGACGAAGCGACTGTCCATACCTAGATTAAGCGCGACTTGCAGCGCTTTGATCGTGTCGTCGCGGCAATCCGGATATCCCGAGAAGTCCGTCTCGCACATTCCGCCGACAAGATGCTTCAGGCCTCGCCGATAGGCGAGGGCAGCCGCAAATGTCAGGAAGATGATGTTGCGACCTGGCACGAATGTGTTCGGAAGACCGTTTGCCTGCATTTCGATGGCCACGTTGCTTGTGAGCGCAGTGTCCGAAATAGCGCCAAGCGAAGCCAGATCCACGGTGTGATCATCGCCCAGACGTCCGCGCCATTCCGGTTTGATCGCGAGCATCTTGTCGCGCAGGTTCTGACGGCAATCGAGTTCGATGCGATGCCGCTGGCCATAGTCAAATCCAAGCGTCTCGACCCTCTCGTAGCGCGCCAGTGCCCACGCCAGGCACGTCGTCGAGTCCTGGCCCCCGGAGAAGAGAACCAGCGCTCCATTGGGATCGACCTTATTGGCCATCATATTCGGCCCAGCACATCGACGTTTCAAAGACCCTGACCTGGACGAGTTGCGGCAGGAGCGGTTTGGTACGCTCCCATATCCAGATCGAAATGTTTTCGGCAGTAGGGTTCTTCAGCCCTTCGATGTCATTCAGCGTATGATGATCGAGCTGCGAAAGAAGAGGACCGAATGCTTTCTCCACGTCAAAAAAATCCACAACGAAGCCACTCTGCGGATCGACGGGGCCCTCAAGTTGCAGCTCGACCCGATAGGAGTGACCATGCATCCGATGGCAGCGATGCGTTTGGGGCACATTGGGCAGATGATGGGCTGCCTCGAACGTAAAGGATTGCGTGATCTTCATGGGATTCCAATTAGTTTATGGGTTTGCAGGCTCAAACGCCACTGCGGGTGTGCCAGACAATATTCGGTGGTGGCAATAGTATTCCCCGCCAGGTCGGGACCGTCCAGTGGTTGCAGGAAGTGGTGTTGAAAGTCGAAATCGACAAAGCGCTTCGGGTCGACGCCCGTTTGCGGAAAGACGAGCTTCAATTCGTCGCCCTTGCGCTGCACGATCTTGCTATCCGCTTTCGGACTGACGCAGATCCAGTCTATTCCGTCAGGTGCCGGAATAGTGCCGTTGGTTTCAACGGCAATTTCAAAGCCGTGCGCGTGCACAGCGTTGATCAAGGCTCCGTCCAGCTGCAATAGCGGCTCGCCTCCGGTGAACACGACATAACGCCGATGCTTGCTCTCGCCCCAGCAATCGGAGATTCTTTGCGCGAGTTGCTCCGCCGTCTTGAACTTGCCTCCGCCGGGACCGTCCGTACCGACGAAATCAGTGTCGCAGAAGGTGCAGACGGCGTTGTCGCGATCCTGTTCGCGTCCGCTCCACAGATTGCAGCCAGCAAAGCGGCAGAAGACGGAGGTGCGCCCGGCCTGCGCGCCTTCGCCCTGCAATGTCTTGAATAGTTCTTTGACGGCGTAAGTCATGGGCGAAAAGTCCGGTCGGGTGGAGTGATTTATGTGCGTAAGGACGGTGTCTTCAATCACACATGGACGTTGATGAAAACCGTGACGGTAGGAAAGTTACGGATTGTCTGTGCCAGGTACTCAAAAAACGCGAGCCAGGAGTTGCGGCGACAACCTCGTCGTCCAACCTGGAGAAGGTCGGTGGTTTGCCTGTTCGTGTATTTTTAGGAGGAAGAAAACCCGACAAACCGGTCATTCCGCGGACAGATTACTGCCGGTCTTAAAGACAGATGAGGCGGGTGCTCACCCGCCCCTCATCTCCGGTATCGTGCCGTAAAGAGCCGCTTTGTTGCGACAACTCCCGGGTTTAGACCAGTTCGCGGTGCAGATCGCGGACGCGCTCGACTTCGTTCCTCGAGCCAAGCACTACGCCTGTGCGCTGATGCAGGCCGACGGGAGCGATTTCGAGGATGCGATTGGTTCCGTCGGTGGCGACGCCACCCGCCTGCTCGATGATGAAGGCCATCGGATTGGCCTCATACATGAGGCGCAGCTTGCCGCTCTTGACCTTCTCCCGGCGATCAGCCGGATACATGAAGATACCACCGCGCGTCAGAATGCGATGCACGTCCGCCACCATCGAGGCGCACCAGCGCATGTTGAAATCACGGCCGCGAGGGCCTTCCCTGCCGGCGAGGCATTCGTCGATATATTTCGCAACCGGCGCGTGCCAATGGCGCTGGTTCGACATATTGATCGAGAATTCATTTGTGTCTTCCGGAATGGTGAGCTTTTCCTCCACCATGATCCAGGAACCGAGTTCGCGATCGAGCGCGAAGACATAGACACCGGTGCCGACAGTGAGGATGAGCAGCGTTTGCGGGCCATAGATCGTATAGCCGGCAGCGACCTGCCTGGAGCCGGCCTGGAGGAAATCTTTCTCCTGCATCTCGCGCCCGGTGGAATCAGCGGGAGCTTTCAGGACCGAAAAGATCGTTCCGACGCAGCCATTCACATCGATATTGCTGGAGCCGTCGATCGGATCATAGACCAGCAGATATTCGCCCTTCGGATAGCGATTCGGGATCGGATGTATGGCTTCCATTTCCTCTGAAGCGAGCGCCGCGAGATGCCCGCCCCATTCATTGGTCTGGATGAGAATCTCGTTGGCGATAACGTCAAGCTTCTTCTGTACTTCGCCCTGAACATTCTCCGTGCCGAGCGAGCCAAGCGTACCGGAAATTGCACCTTTGTTGACATTGTGGGCGATCACCTTGCAGGCACGCGCCACGATTTCGATCAGCAGGCGCAGTTCCGGTGGAATGACGCCCTCCTTGCGCTGCTGCTCGATGAGAAACTGGCTTAGGGTCGTGCGCATGCAATATTCTCCGCGATTACCATCATTGGAAGCTATTTCGCACTTCGATTACACTCGCGTGAAAACTTCGCAAGAGCGCGCAACGCTGTTTGCGCGTGCAAATCGATTAGATGAATATGAGTCTCAGTCAATTGCTGTAAACATATGCAATCAGTAGGCATTTTCCGTGTTCAAAAGGCGAACCGGTGTGAGAACGAGAATCTTCAAATCGAACCAGAGCGACCAGTTCTCGATATAGAACAGGTCGTATTCGGTGCGCAGACGGATCTTCTCATTAGTGTCCATTTCACCGCGGAAGCCATTGATCTGCGCCCAGCCAGTCACACCTGGTTTGACGCGGTGGCGGGCGAAATAGCCGTCGATAACCTCGTTATAGAGCAGGTTGTGCGTCTGCGCGCTGACTGCATGTGGGCGTGGGCCGACCAATGAAAGCGAGCCCAGCAGAGCATTGAAGAATTGCGGCAGCTCGTCGATCGACGTCTTGCGAATGATGCGTCCAACACGCGTCACGCGCGGATCGTTCCTGGTCACAGCCTTCTTGGCGGTCGGATCGCTCATCTCCGTGTACATGGAGCGGAACTTATAGACGTCGATCTCTTCATTGTTGAAGCCGTGGCGCTTCTGTTTGAAGAGGATCGGCCCCTTGCTGTCGAGCTTGATGGCAATTGCCGTGGCGACCATGATCGGTGAGAAAAGGATGATGCCGATCAGCGAGAAGACAATATCGAAGATGCGCTTGGCAACTGAATCCCAGTCGTTGATTGGCTTGTCCATGACATCGAGCATCGGTACGGCGCCAATATAGGAATATGCACGGGGGCGGAAGGTCAGCTCGGTCGAATGGGCCGAAAGCCGAATGTCCACCGGCAGCACCCAGAGCTTCTTCAGCATTGTCAGCACGCGCTCTTCTGCCGTGATTGGGATCGCCACGATCAGCAGGTCGATATGGGCGATGCGGGCGAATTCGATCAATTCCGAAACCGTCCCCAGCTTCGGATAGCCAGCGACAAGTGGCGGAGAGCGTCGGTCATCGCGATCGTCGAACATGCCGCATATGCGGATGTCGTTGTAGGGCTGTTCCTCAAGCGCCCTGATGAGAGTTTCCGCATTCTTGCCGCCTCCGACGATGACGGCGCGGCGCTCAATGCGCCCGTTGCGCGCCCAGCGTTGAAAAAGGCGGGAAAGGATGATCCGGCTTGTACCTACGCTGATGAGCGACATGGCGAACCATCCCGCAAGCCAGACACGCGAGAAAACGTCGGAAATCTTTAGAAAGAAGCCGATTACAGCAAGCAGGGCGAAGGAAAGCGCAAGCAGGCCCGCCACCAGGCCAATCCGCCTGAAGGGGTGAAACAGGGAGTGCACGGAATAGCACCTTGCGAATTCGAGCAATGCAACGCTGAGAGATGCGCAGCATAGTATCGCACCGAAATAATAAGCGGTCAGAGGTCCAGGAACCCCGACATAATGGTAGAAGACGAGGAAGCCGGAGGCTGCGATCAACAGGAATTCATAGATGCGCAGGAGACCGCTGACCATGGATGGTGAAAGCGTGTCATTGCGATATTGCGCGGCGACCTGTTTGGCGATTTCGTTGAGTTGAACCTCTTCCGCCCTGGGTCTGGCTGCATCGCCATGACTGATGAACCGACGGAAATTCTCTTCGCGTACCAATCTGTTCCCCTGCAATGTACGACCGTGACGTCACAATGCGTCGAAACCTGACGCAAGGAAAGATGAAACTGGCGGTTTGGTGAATGCTAGAGCGAAAGAAACGACCCGGAAAGCCACGCTTGCCGGGTCGTTAGGGGGCGGGCCACGCACTACCTGGGATCCCGCAACTGGAGCCGTGGAGGACGGCCTTGTCTCTCAACGATCAGAAGAGCCTTTCACGAACATAGACAGTATCGCCGGGAAGCAGCGGATCAGTGATCCGCACCCGTCCGGTCATTACCTCGCCATTTATATCGCGGGTGATATCGACATCCGTCTGATTGGCGCGTGGCGAGAACCCGCCAGCCGATGCAATGGCCTTTTGCGCGGTCATGCCGGGAACGTAGGAGTATTGGCCGGACGAACCGACTTCGCCCATGACGAAGACGGGACGGTATGTATCTATCTCGACTGAGACGTCCGGATTACGTAAAAAGCCGTTTGCAAGCGAAAAAGCGAGGCCTTGCTCGATCTGCTTGACCGTCTTTCCCCGGGCTGCAATGGCGCCAACCAACGGGAAGGCGATATAGCCGCCCTGATCGACGACGTAGGTGTTGGTGAGGCTGTCCTGTTCGAAAACCGTAACGCGGATTCGATCGCCTGCGCCGAGGCGATACGGAGCATTAAGTGCCTCATGGAAGGCAGGAGGTGCCGGGCGATAGCTTGAACAGGCGGAAAGGGCGATGGAAACGCCAATTGCCAGACTGAGAGCTACCGGGAATTTCATGAGAAACGCGCTACCTTTGATAGACGAAACTTGAACAGTTATTTGTCATAGATTTCGTCTATCAAGGTTAATGCCGGGTAAATTCAGCGGTTCTTCTGGAGAATTTCGGCGGCGTAGAAATATAAACCTGCGCTCCCTGATCGCGGGCAGGCCGCAGAAAGATACGGCGATAGCTCTAGGCGGCTATCTCATATTCCGGTGGCGCTGTGGGCGCTTCTAGAAGCGCCGACAGATTGCCGCTCTCCGTGCTGTGAACATTGATGACGAGACCATTGTCCTGCGGGCGCTGGGTGAGATAGGCGGAACCGCTTTTGTTGATCCCGTCATCATCGGTGATATGGGATCGGAATTCCCCCGTATCCACAGAGGCGAGCCAATTTCGTCCGAAGAGGGTGGAACGCTCGTAATAGTGGATTGAGCCGCTGCTTCCGAAAATGAGATCATCTGCCTTGTCGCCCGCGTTCAGATCAAGCTTGGAGACTGGAATGCTGCGACCTTCGAGCCTTTGCTGCGCCTCAAAATTGTAGCCGTGGAGCGTCTCGATGACATTGATAATGAATTGTTGCCCTTTCATCAGGCTCAGCGTGTGATGACGTCCGTTGTCTTCAACGATGACGAGGTGCAGCGGCGTGTAATCCACGTTCCTGAGGATAATCTGCTCAAGCGGCATGTTCTCTCCTTCGCAATCAAGATGAACCTGAAAGTGACTTTACGTTATCAAGCTAAGCATGGAGCAGGGGAGCGCGTAACAGGTAGAATTGCGGGGAAGCTGACGCAGCGGCCCCGATCGCCAGGCTGCGTGAGAATAGAGAGGTTCCGTTTCCGAACGAAGCGTCTCTTGCGCTGAAGATCAGCTGGCCGCTGCCTGGATGTTGATGCGGCGCAGCAGATTATAGGCGATGACCGAGAGCGCCATTTCGGTCTTTGTGCCCTTGAGGTTACGTGTGAGGAAGCGTCCGCCGCCGTCATACGCTTGATCGTACCGAAAGGGTGTTCGACCGAGCATCGCCGCTGCCGCATGAGATCACGGTCGGCTTCAACGCGTTGGTTCATCCGTTCGAGGGCGTCCTCATGACTGCCGTGCGATGGTACGGCGACGACTGGCGGTGCATCTGCTTTCCAGTGGGCAGTTTGCGCAGGACTGTGCCTGCGCCTCGTAAACCAACCGGAGTCCTTTCTTTGTCGGGGACTCGTAGGTCAGCAAATTCCCCGCAAGAACCTCTTTTGCAGCAAAGGCGACGGGATGCAGCATCCGGGTATCATTGAATTCCGTCGTCACTTCACGATGCAAAATGAGGCCCGTTTCGGTATCGACTGCTGTCTGTACTTTGACGGATGGCGGCTTCTTTCCATGCCTGACTCCCGTCGGGCGGGCATCGTCTTCGCCTACATAACTGCGTTCCTCAACGCCAAGACGGATCGCCGGGCGTTGAGTTCCTTCTTTCGTGATTGCAGGTCAAGCAGCAACTTCGCAGTCGCCTCCGGACGATCGTCCGCTTCTGCCGTATCGGCCTCATCAAGGTTGGAAAGGTAAGCAGTAATTCGCCGATCCAGATCGACTTTCTGCCAAGTACTTTCTTGTAGCTTGCCGCCGCGCGGAACTTCGAGCCGTCGATCGCGACCGGTTTACCCTGGAACAGGTCCTGGCCACGGCATAGCAGGACAAGTGCCCGGCACGCCGCAATGATGGCAGGTCCGTTGTCACGGCGAAAGTCGGCGATGGTTTTGAAGTCGGCGCAAGCCTGCGTAGCAACCACATCAGTTCGAGGTTACGGTGGCACTCCCGCTCGAGTTTCCACGATGAACGCAGTTCATTGACATAACCGAAAATATAAGGGCGCAGCATGTCGCGCGGATCATAGCTGGGCCGGCGTATATTCGCAGGAACGGCCCGATCAAACCCGAGAGCCGCAAAGTCCAGATTGCCAACGAAGGCGTCTAATGACCCTGACTGGAGCATTCGCGTCGACATAATCATCGATTGGGCGGGTAAAAGCATGGATTGATGGCGATCATCCCGGCAACATAGCGCATCCGCCCGCTCCGATAGTTATTTCGTCGTCACCTCGACCAGAGCCGTCACCGGCTTGCCGCTCACAAGAATGGGCCGGTGGTGGTCGTCGGCCAGCAGAATGCCGATGACGTGGCGTCCGGTCGCACTGGGGCAGTGGCCGAAGCGCGCCCTGATCAGATCGCCGCCGAAGTCGCTGTTCATGCTGTTATAGGGGCGACCCGGAATATTGCACGTATCACCGTCGGGATCGATCTTCATATGGACGTGCCCACATCGACGGTCTTCCCCGCATTGCCCGGCGGGAAGCAGCTTGAAGTTGCTCCTGACGACAACACCGATCGCACGTTCCGTATCGTCACCTAATGCAACGGTGGTTCCAGCTTTGGGCCAGACGATTTCAAGTGTCGGATTATCCTGAGCCTGCGCGGCGGAGAGCGAGAGGGCGGCACATGTCAGGCCGATTGCGAGGATAGAACGGAGCATGCAAAACCTCCTGATGATGTAATCAACGATTACACAGAAATCGGCCTATATGCAATAAAATAATCGATGATTACATGCCTCCTTCATGCTAAGCGTCAGACATGGATACAGACCAGCCCACAAATGACCCGCATGCCAAGCGCTACCACCACGGGAACCTCGTCGAGGCGCTCGTCGCTGCGACAATAGAGATCATAGAGGAACGCGGCGTCGAGCATGTCTCCGTGCGTGAAGCCGCCAAGCGAGCCGGTGTTTCGCCCGGTGCACCGTTTCGGCATTTCCGCTCCAAAACGGCTTTGATGACCGCCGTCGCGGAGCAAGCGATGACCCGGTTAACCGAAGCCGTCGCACTGGCGCACACGAACGCGGACAGTTCCGATCCACTGGCGATCTTCGAGACCATTGGCCATGGTTACCTGCGTTGGGCCATTGCCAACCCGACGCATTTCGAGATCATCAGTTCGCGAACGCTGATCGACTTCAATTCGTCCGAGATCCTGAGGAACCAGAACGAGGCCATTCGTCGCCAGATGATCGATCTGTTGACCGACGCCAGAGAGCGGGGCCAGATCGTCGGTGATCTGGATTTCGATGACCTCGTCCTCGGCGCCCGTGCTCTGGTCTATGGTTTGGCCCGTATGGCAATCGACGGACATTTTCCAGAGTGGAATGTTACCGAGCCTTCATCCGAGGCAATGCATCAAGCGCTTCATCTGTTTATAAGTCAGATCGCCAAAAGATAGGCCTCTTCCGGGCGGGCCCGGAAAACAGGCTGTTTTCACACAGCCTGTTGCATATGGCCGTCGGCGTGGTGCCCTATGAAACCCCGTGAGACGTGGCCGCACTGGATTTTTCGAGTTTCTTAAAGAATTGTAAGCCATAGCGAGTCGCACGATGATTGGCGGGAGCGACGAATGGGCGCGCAGAATGCAATGAACGACGAAAGTCCAAAGGGGAGCGCTGCATCTTCGCTGAGGACGTTGGTCTTTGCGATCTTTCTTATCCTGGCAATCGTGGCATTGGCGGTGATCGGCTGGCTTTTCACGAAAGGTCTTTTAGTCGAAGCGGCCATTGCGCTGTTTGCGCTCCTGATGGCGGCTCTGGTTGCGATGCGCAGTCGCCGTCTAAGGGCGCGGGATGAACCCAAGGAATTCGGAGGAGAAACTCAGCTCCACATTCCAGCGGCTGAAAAGGTGGAGCCGCGTCCTGTAACTCAGTCCCTTCAAATAAAACGAGACAACCTTGTTACAGAAGAGCTTGATCCGGTCCTCAAGCTTTCCGAGGCGGCCAGGAAGCTCGAGGACGAAGAGACAAAGCGCATCCTTTTTGTTTCGCCCGATGGCGAGGGCGGTTCCGCCGCTTCCATCCGCTATGCGCGTGAACGGGCAGACAAGGGCGGCCGCGTTGTTCTCGTAGACATGACCACTGAAGGCGTCATTGCACGTCCGACCCTGGAAGGTAGCGTGAAGGCCGGCATCACCGACCTCCTGTCCGGCAGCGCGCGTTATGCTGACGCAATCCATGCCGATCTCTACTCGGATACCCATATTGTGCCGCTGGGCCGCGTCGATCCCGAGCGTGCGATGCGGGATGCAGACCGTCTGCCGATCATTCTGAATGCACTGGCAGTCGCTTATGACGTCGTTGTGATCGAATGTGGCGCATCATCTGCGGAAGGCTTGCATCGGCTGGCAGACAAAAGCTGTTCGATTTGCATCTCGGTCGTGCGGGACCGCAAACGCGCAATGGAATTGAAATACTCGATGGTCCAGCTGGGTTATCCGACGCCTTATCTTGTCTGGGCCGAAATTTGATTCATCGGCCTAGCGATCGGAAATGGCTGACGCCTTCTTCAGCCCGCGCCGATCGCTTGCCATCCATTTGATGATTCCCATGGCGGGAAGGACCCAGAGCAGCCCGGTGGTCAGGAAATAGAGCATATGCGCGACGGGACCGGATTCGGCCAGCTGTGCGACGGCAATTGCAGTTGCCATGATCGCATAGATCACAACCAAGGCGACGAGAAGCACCGTTCCGATCAGTTTTTTTATACGTATATTCATCGGCGGACTTCCCTCCTGCAAAGATGATCGATTGAAGACGATCTGCAGCGGGGCGTCAACCGCGACGGCATGTCGCTACTGTTGCACGCTTGCACCCATGCCGCATTTGTATCATTGACTGCGCATGCGAACGCGGGGGCAGCGCTTGAAGCACCGTTGTCCGATCAGCATATGCACGGACGAGGCCGTTTCCCAAAACGTATGATGGGGAAGCGAACCGAGTGGGATGAAGCAAATATGAGCATTTTGGCAGAAGATAGCACGATCGACCCGATCTCCCTGCAGAGGAGAGAAGAGAAAAATCGAACGGCGCTGCGCTGGTGGCTCTATCTCGTCCTTCTCGTTCTTTTCTCGCTTGTCGTCGTCGGCGGCGCTACGCGCCTTACCGAATCGGGTCTTTCAATCACGGAATGGAAACCCATCCATGGCGTCGTCCCGCCACTCAATGGCGCGGAATGGCAGGAAGAATTCGAAAAATATCGCCAGATCCCGCAGTATCAGCAGATCAACAAGGGCATGTCCCTCGAAGAGTTCAAAACTATCTTCTGGTGGGAATGGGCACATCGCTTCCTGGCGCGAGCACTCGGCGTTCTCTTCGCGCTTCCGCTCGCCTGGTTCTGGTTCACCGGCCGTATCGAAAAAGCGTTGAAACCACGGCTTTTGGTGCTTCTGGCCCTTGGCGGGCTGCAAGGTGCCGTTGGCTGGTGGATGGTGGCGTCTGGGCTCGTTGAGCGCACGGACGTATCGCAGTACCGTCTGGCCACGCATCTGACGCTCGCCTGCGTCATCTTTGCGGCGATCATGTATGTGGCGCGCGGCATTGCTCCGCACCATGCTGATCCCGCATCAGCGCAGACGCGCAAGGCGGCTGGTTGGCTGGTCGCGCTCGTGCTCTTTCAGATCTACCTGGGCGGACTAGTTGCCGGTCTGAATGCAGGCTACACCTTCAATACCTGGCCGTTGATGGACAGTGCGCTCATTCCTTCGGATCTGCTGATCCAGAGTCCCTGGTGGGTGAATTTCTTTGAGAATGTGAAGACGGTGCAGTTCGTGCACCGCACCGGTGCCTATCTGATCTTCTTCGTCGCGCTTTGGCACATGGTCGCCGCTCGCCGCGCCGATCCAGGTTCGACGCATGCACGTCGCGCGCTGCTGCTTTTCCACCTGGTGTTGATCCAGGCGATTGTTGGAATTGCGACGCTGCTCACACACGTGCAAATCCATACGGCCCTGGCTCATCAGGCAATGGCGCTTGTCGTGCTGGCCTTCGCAGTGGCGCACTGGCGCGGTACCAAGGGGCCTTATCCGCTGGAAACGCAGATCAAGCTGGCGCGATAAAGGCCGAGCGGAAGAGGGGGATTGTCTGCGCGACGCGCAGGCTTGCGTTCCTCTTCCGGCATGTACATCCCCGGTATGCCAGCTCGCGGAGAGGCACGTATGCATGCGGGGATAAGTGGGAATGGCGCTCCTGTCGCGGCTATCCGCGGCTTCACCCCTTGGTACGACCGATCATCAGATCCATGTTCTGCACGGCGGCACCCGAAGCGCCTTTGCCCAGATTGTCGAGGGAGGCGACGAGATTGACGAGCCCGGTGCCCTCCGTGCCGAAAACGTAAATCTTCAGGCGGTTGGAATTGCGCAACTCAGTAGGGTCGACGCGCGCCAGGGTGGAGCTGGTTTCAAGCGGAACGACTTCGACGATGTCCTGTCCAGCATAATGGGCGGTGAGCGCTTCATGCACCTTCGCAAGCGAGGGGCGACCGGACAGGGCGTCGAGATGCAGCGGCACCTGGACCAGCATACCCTGGTCGAACCTTCCAACACTGGGCGCGAAGATCGGATCTTTTGCCAGCAGGCCATGCTGACGCATTTCCGGCACGTGCTTGTGCTTGAGCGTCAGGCCATACAGAAAATGCGGGGCGCTGATTGCGTCCTCGCGGGTCGTATCTTCCATCTGCGCGATCATCTGCTTGCCTCCTCCGGTATAGCCTGAGACGGCATTGACGCTGACCGGATAGTCGGCATTCAGAATATCCGCCAGTACCAGCGGGCGCAGCAAAGCGATTGCGCCGGTCGGGTAGCAACCGGGATTGGACACGTAGCGGGCGTCTGCAATGCGCCCGGCCTGCGACCTTTCCATTTCGGCAAACCCATAGACCCAATCTGCATTGATACGATAGGCGGTCGAGGTGTCGATCACTTTGGTACGGCTGTTGCCGGAAAGCATGCCGACCGCCTCGCGCGAGGCATCGTCCGGCAGACAGAGAATGGCGACGTCCGCTGAATTCAGCAGATCTTCGCGCATGGCCCTGTTATGACGTTCGGCATGAGGAATGGACAGGACTTCGATATCATCGCGCGCGGCAAGACGTGTGCGAATCTGCAGGCCCGTGGTTCCGTGTTCGCCGTCGATGAAAATTTTCGCGCTCATGTCTTGTCCTATATTTCTCTGAACCGTTAACAGGTCATACTGGGGAAGCTGCGCAATTTCCAGCGGCAATCAGGGCTTCCTGCGTACCTTTCGTTCTGCGGCCAGACCCAGATAATGCATTGCAACCGTTGCACCGGCGATTGCCGTGATATCGGCGTGGTCGTAGGGCGGTGAGACCTCGACAATGTCCGCGCCGACAATATGCAGATGGGTGAGCCTGCGCAACACGCCAAGCATCTTTGCGCTGGAGGGGCCGCCTGCAACCGGCGTGCCTGTGCCTGGTGCAAATGCAGGATCGAGGCAATCTATGTCGAAGGTGATATAGGCCTGACGACCATCGACGCGCCGTTCAATCGCCGTGGCAATCTCGGCAACCGTCATGTCTTCCAACTCGTAGCCGTGCACGATCCTGATTCCGTGGCTTTCCGGCGCGTGGGTACGAATGCCGATCTGGATCGAGTAATCCGGGACGATCAGCCCTTCGCGTACGGCACGCGTGACAAAGGAACCATGATCGACACGCTTGCCATCGTCAGGCCATGTATCCTGATGCGCATCGAAATGCACCAGTGCCAACGGCCCGTGGCGCGCGGCATGCGCCTTGAGAAGGGGATATGTGACGGAATGGTCGCCGCCGAGGGAGATGAGAAGAGCGTCGGTGCGCAGCAGCTTTGCTGCTTCCTTCTCGACCAGGCGAGGCACGCGGTTGGGATAGCCGTAATCATGGAGAAAGTCGCCATAATCGATCACGGCTAGCTTGTCGAACAGATCCCGCTCGAACGGATATTGCGGATCATTGTCGAAGATTGTGGAGGCGCGCCGCATGGCTTGAGGGCCGAAACGCGCGCCGGGTCGGTTGGAGACGGCGCTGTCGAATGGGATGCCCCAGATGATGACGTCGGCGCCTGCGACGCGCTTCGAAAACTTGCGTCGCATGAAGGACAGTGCGCCCGCGTAGGTCGGATCACTGGCGGCGCCGGTAATCGGGCCGGGGACGAAGGCATTGTCGATCGAGGTCGATGGCATTTCTTTTCTCCCGCAGGTTTTACAGCGGTAAAGCAAATGCTGCGGGATACAATAACGAAAAAGGCGGACCGAAGCCCGCCTTTTCGAAGAGTGTGACAGAAGCGATTAGCGCTTCGAGAACTGGAAGGAGCGGCGAGCCTTGGCTTTACCGTACTTCTTACGTTCAACGACACGGCTGTCGCGGGTCAGGAAGCCGCCCTTCTTGAGAACGCCGCGCAGAGCGGGTTCATAATAGGTCAGCGCCTTGGAGATACCGTGACGAACGGCACCAGCCTGGCCCGAGAGACCGCCGCCAGCAACAGTGGCGATGATGTCGAACTGGCCGGAGCGGTTGGCAGCGACCAGCGGCTGCTGCAGGATCATCTGAAGGACCGGACGCGCGAAGTAGGCGTTGTATTCCTTCTTGTTGATGATGATCTTGCCGGAGCCCGGCTTGACCCAGACGCGTGCAATGGCGTCCTTGCGCTTGCCGGTAGCATAGGCGCGGCCCTGCTTGTCGAGCTTCTGGACGTGAACCGGAGCGGCTTCGACTTCCTTGGCTTCGACTGCGGAGCCGAGATCTGCGAGCGAGTTGAGCTCAGCCATGATTATTTGACCCTCTTGTTCTTGGCGTTCAGCGCGCCGACATCAAGCGTCGTAGGCTGCTGTGCTTCATGCGGATGCTCTGCGCCGGCATAGACGCGGAGGTTCTTCATCTGGCGACGGCCGAGAGGACCGCGCGGGATCATGCGCTCGATAGCCTTTTCAAGAACACGCTCCGGGAAGCGACCCTCGAGAATCTGGCGAGCGGTGCGCTCCTTGATGCCGCCCGGGTGGCCGGTGTGCCAGTAGTAAACCTTGTCGGTGTACTTCTTGCCGGTCAGCTCGACCTTGTCGGCGTTGATGATGATGACATTGTCGCCATCGTCGACGTGGGGGGTGAAGGTCGGCTTATGCTTGCCGCGCAGACGGTTGGCGACGAGGGTTGCTAGACGACCAACGACGAGACCTTCGGCGTCGATCAGCACCCACTTCTTCTCAACTTCTGCAGGCTTCTGCGAAAAAGTTTTCATGGTTCGTGCTCTTTCAAAAGACCTTCCTCGATGGAAGGCATTTCTTGTTGCTTGTATTGGCAGCTTTCGCGCCAACAAAAAGAACGACGGATATCATTCCAGCGTCCGGCGCAGTCTATAGATAAAAAGAAACAGGGCGTCAAGCGCTTGAAACTATCTAGTTATAAAATAAATCAATGAAATCAACGGCTTGATAATATGGTATAGGAATACCGCAATTATTATTGATCATCGAGGATAGCGACGGCGCGAATCCATCCAGCCGAAGCAGCCTTTATCTTCACCGGAAAGCACGAAACGGTAAAACCTGCGCTGGGGAGCAGGTCGAGATTGCACAATTTCTCCATGTGGCAATAGGCCTTGAAGCGACCGGCCTTGTGTCCTTCCCAGATAATCGAGGCGTCGTTTGTTTCCGCGAACCGGCGTGCCGTGTGCAGGAATGGAGCGTCCCAGCTCCACGCATCGGTGCCGGCCACCCGGACACCGCGATTCAGCAGATAGAGCGTTGCCTCACGCCCCATGCCACATCCGCGGTGAATATAGTCTGGCTCGCCGTAATGTGCCGCTGCGGCAGTGTTGATGAGCACGATGTCGAGTGGTGAGAGCATGTGTCCGATCCGTCGCAGCTCGTTTTCGACGTCCTGTGCCGTAACCACATAGCCGTCTTCCAGGTGGCGGAAATCCAGCTTCACACCCTTCTGAAAGCACCACTCAAGCGGTATTTCATCGATTGTTGTCGCCCGCATACCGTCCTCCATGGTGGGATGGTAATGCCAGGGCGCGTCCAGATGCGTCCCATTATGCGTCGTTAACATAATTTTCTCGACAGCCCAGCCCTTTCCATCCGGCAGGTGTGCCGCATCAAGTCCGGGAAAGAAGGGCAGGAGCTGGCCAAGACTCTGGCTGTGATCGAAATATTCGATCACAGGTTTCTGGATAGGCGGATCGGCAGGGGTGTCGTTATCTATGGCAACGGAAAGATCGATAAAACGAACCATGAAAAGTCCTTTCGCAAGCAGCAAATGAAGCGCTTTATCGAATCTTATCGCCAGAGAGGCCAGATCTAGCGTGATGACGCGGGGAGAGCAGGCGTTGGCGGGATTGAATAGGTGCCCGTGGCGTGGGCAGCGGTCTTCCCATCCGGTCCGACGAGATCGCAGTCAAAGACCATGAGGCTCTTCCCGAGCTTCAGGATGCGCGTATGCGCGCACAATTTTCCGGCTGCGGCCTTGCGCATGAAATTGATATTGAGATTGGTGGTTACCGATAGCGTATCCGGTCCACCGAAGGCCAGGATACAGATATAAGCCGCCACATCGGCAAGCGTAAACAGAGTCGGGCCGGAAATCGTATTGCCGGGGCGCAGGTGGCGCTCATCCGCCTCCATGGTCACGAGCGCGGTGCCGTCGCCCAGCGTTTCGGCGCGCAAGCTTTCAAAGCCGTTCGCAAGTTGCGGATATTCGCGATGGAGCAGCAAATTTACGTCTGCGATCGAAAGTCGCGGCTGCAAGTCGGTATGATGCGGCATAGGTCCCCCCTTACATATCCTTACATATCCTTGCATGCGTAGCATTGGATAGGTCGGCGTTGAAGACCGTGATCGTTGATCTGTTTCTTTCCGGTGCTAGTCTTCTTTTATCGAAAGGGAGGAGTTGGCATGGATAGTCCGGTCGAGACGGTGGTTGGCACGCGGGTCAAGCAGGAGCTGGAAAACGGCGTTCTGCGCTTGAAACTCGCCGCGCCGCCAGCCAATGCGCTTTCCATCGCCATGATGGCCGAGCTTTCGGATGCGCTGGTTGCGGCGGCCGAAAGTGCCGAGGTGCGTGTCATTATTCTCGCGGCGGAAGGCAAGGTCTTCTGCGCGGGACATGATCTGAAGGAGATGACGGCACATCGGAGCGATGAAGACGGTGGACGCGATTTCTTTTCAAAGACAATGGGATATTGCGCAACACTCATGCAGCAGATCATCCGTCATCCGAAAATCATCATCGCAGAGGTCCATGCGCTGGCCACGGCTGCCGGATGCCAGCTTGTAGCGAGCTGCGATCTCGCCGTCGCCGCGGATAATGCCGGCTTCTGCACACCGGGTGTGAATATAGGGCTTTTCTGCTCGACGCCGATGGTGGCGCTTTCGCGCAATGTCGGACGCAAGCACGCGATGGAGATGCTTGTGACCGGAGATACGGTTTCGGCCCAGGATGCCCTGCGTATCGGCCTCGTCAACAGAGTCGTGCCGCTTGATAAGCTGCGTGCCGAGGCGAGCGCTCTTGCCGTCAGGATCGCTTCGAAATCCGCGCGCACACTGAAGACCGGCAAGGAAGCCTTCTATCTCCAGGCAGAGATGGGCCTGGCGGAGGCATATGATTATACTGCCGGGATCATGGTGGAGAATATGCTCTACGACGATGCGTGCGAAGGAATTTCAGCCTTCATCGAAAAGCGTCATCCGCATTGGAAGGATTCATGAGCCATGAACCACGATAATTATTCCGACGAGTATATCCGTGACATTCTCCGCTCCGCGCGCACAATTGCCGTCGTCGGCGCCTCGATCAAGCCGGAACGCCCCAGCCACGGCGTGACACGCTTTCTCGTATCGCGTGGTTACGAGGTCTATCCGATCAATCCGGGGCAGGCCGGCAAGGAAATCGCGGGCAGAACGATCATCGCCTCCCTGGCTGATGTACCCGTGCCGATTGACATGATCGACGTGTTTCGCGAGTCGGCTGCCATGCAGAGCGTCGTCGATGAAGCCTTGGCACTTGGAACCAGGCCGAAGGTGATCTGGACGCAGCTTGGCGTGCGTGACGACGCGGCTGCAAGCGCGGCGGAAAGGGCCGGGATCAAGGTGGTGATGAACCGCTGCCCGGCAATCGAGACGCCGCGCCTTGGTCTTGATCGAATAGGGTAATCCCGTTCGCAAATACGCCGTTGCGGAGAACAAAATTTCTTATCAAGCGTTCAGGGGCGGGGCATCTTGCGCCTGTTCAGGATCCCGGCGCTTGTGCGCCAAGAGTAAGGTGAGGAGAGAGCATGTCAGAAAAAATCCCGGGCTTCGATACATTGGCCATTCATGCAGGCGCAAAGCCTGATCCCGCAACGGGCGCGCGCGCGACGCCGATCTATCAGACGACGGCCTATGTATTTCGCGACACGGAGCATGCGGGCAATCTGTTTGGCCTTCAGGAGGCGGGCAATATCTACACTCGCATCATGAATCCAACCCAGGGCGTGCTCGAAGAACGTATTGCGGGACTGGAAGGCGGCACGGCGGCGGTGGCTGTTGCTTCCGGACATGCCGCGCAGCTTCTGACGTTTCACACGATCCTGCGGCCTGGCGACAATTTCATTGCTTCGAGGCGGCTCTATGGCGGCAGCATCAATCAGTTCAACAACGCCTTCAAGAGTTTCGACTGGCATGTGCGATGGGCAGAGCCGCGCAATCCCGAGGAATTTGAAAGTCAGATCGACGAGCGCACGCGCGCCATCTATGTAGAGAGCCTTGCCAATCCGAATGGCGAATTCGTCGATCTTGAAGCAATTTCGGCCATTGCCCGCAAGCATGACCTCCCCTTCATCGTCGATAATACGCTGGCCACGCCTTACCTCCTGCGTCCCATCGAGTATGGGGCGGATATTGTTTTGCATTCGCTTACCAAGTTCATCGGTGGCCATGGCAATTCGATGGGCGGCATCATCATCGATGCCGGGACCTTCAACTGGTCGAAAAGCGACAATTATCCGATCCTTTCCGAGCCGCGCCCGGATTATGGCGGCGTCATCCTGCACAAGGCATTTGGCAATGCCGCGTTTGCTTATGCCGCACGCGTGGTCGGTTTGCGTGATTTCGGACCTGCAATTTCGCCGTTCAACGCCTTCCTGATCCTCAACGGCGTGGAAACGCTCGGCCTACGTGTTCAGCGCCATAGCGATAATGCGCTTGGCGTCGCACAACATCTGAAAGCGCATGAGAAGGTGAGCTGGGTCTCCTATCCGGGACTTCCGGATGATCCGAACCACGCGCTCCAACAGCGCTACTCGCCCAAGGGCGCGGGCGCCGTCTTCACATTCGGCGTGAAGGGCGGATTTGAGGCTGGTGTGAAATTCGTCGAAAAACTCAAGCTTTTCTCGCACCTCGCCAACATTGGAGACACGCGCTCACTCGTCATTCATCCGGCATCGACCACGCACCGTCAGTTGACGGATGAGCAGAAAGTCGCTGCAGGCGCAGGTCCGGACGTCATTCGTCTTTCGGTAGGGATCGAGGATGTGGCCGATCTGAAGGCCGACATCGATCAGGCGCTGACCGACTGATTCTGGGGAGGATCGCATGCTTTGAGCCGCTGCATCGTAGGGTGTGGCGGCTTTGCCGTTTGCGGGGTTGCGGGAGTGAAATCTTCATAAAACAATACCCGCCGGGGGAGGAGGTCCGGCGGGTATCGTTTGGGTCCGACCAGCGATCGGGAGGAGGAGATACTGGTCGTATTCACAGAGCCTGGGGAGGAGGAACGGCTCCGCGAAATTTCTTAGACCGAACGGCGTGCGACGAAAGGAATATCGCTGCGGGCAATGCCGATGTCGCTCAGCTCGCGGTTCGAAAGACGGTTCAGCTCGTTAACGGTGTCGCGATAACGGCGCCAATTACGGTAGTTGCGGATCAGGTTCATCGTGTATGGCTCTCGTTTGTGCGTTTTATTCGCTCTATTCTTTGTATGGCCGCTATATAGCTACGCCGGGCCTAGTCAAAAACACATAAGAATGCATGGCAGCCTTGCTGATTGTGCAACGCAACATGGCGCATTTGCGACATTGCCCTGTTTTGGCCCAGTGTGTTAATTGGAACTGTCTGAAAACATTAGATAGTTCGCGCTGAAGAACATGAATTCAGGCACTAAAAACACCCAAATCATGGTACGCGATCGCGTAATAAACAACGCAGGAAAAATCGTATATACTGGCTCTGTTCGGGCTGCTTGAGAGTTCAATTTAGTAGCAGGTTCGAAAAGTAGAGGGAAAAATCTATAGATGACTTTATGTGTGTCTTAAGCCATATTGGTTACGCATAAAGAATAAGTACGAAAGTAATATTATAGTATTAACGTCTTGTCGGAGTAGCTATATCTAATATCGTCACGCAGCACTGGGGGCAACATGGGACTGCATGGTATTAAAAATATAGTCGATTTCATCGACGGCAGTAACACATTCAGCTCGCGAGAGCAGGCCATATCGGAATTCGGCGCCGGTATTCGCAGGTTTGGTTTCGAGCACTACATTATCTCTAGCCTCAAGACGTGCGGAACCGCCGCGCAACCCTTGATCATAGCGACGAACTGGCCGGAAGAGTGGAAGGCACGCTATCTTTCGCAGCGTTATGTCCTTCATGACCCGGTTGCACAATGGGCTGTTCTACGCTCGCGTCCTTTCGAATGGGAGGTGGCCCGTCGGGCGAGTTCTTTCTCGAAGACAGTTCACCGTCTGAATGGAGAAGCCCGAGAACACGGTCTGGTGGATGGTGCTGTCATCCCTTACGTCGGATCCCGTCACGTGATCTCCGTATCAAGTCGGCACAAGATCGACTTCAGTCCGCGAACCGAACTTGGCCTTGTCATGATGACCGCCTATCTGAACATGGCCCTCGACCGACTGGGGTGCGATGGGAAAGCACCGCTGACCAATCGTGAGCGGGAAGTTCTTCACTGGGCGGCCTCCGGCAAGACCGCCTGGGAAACCTCGGAAATCCTTTCGATCGCCGAAGGAACGGTTCAGAACCATCTATGCAATATCCGTCGAAAGATGGAGGTAACCACGACGACGCAAGCTGTCGCGCACGCGATCCTGTCGGGTGATATCAGGCCGTGATCGCGTGGGCACGGGGGCAATCGCATCTCGTTTGATGCACCGGCGCTGACGCGGCAGTGCATCAAATAGTCGCGCAGAAGATTTCCTTGGGCGAGATATTTCTCGATACGAAGCGTTTGTCGCAAGATGCAGGAATTACAGAAACATTTCTATCATCGCACACCGCATTACCGAGAAATAGACAAAATCAATAAGAAGATTCTGCGGTAGGAACAGGTTTACCTTCGTTATATTAGAGGGAAACTGGGATGAGGGGAAAATGACTAGATTTTATCGCGAGGCGGCATTGTCGTCGACGGAGAAGAGAGGCCGGCCTCGTGTCGAGCGCTTTCCGCTTGATGATGAGCTAAAATTGAGCTCGCTCGAGCATATGCAGTCCTTGCTGATGGAGATGCGCCGTAACGCGCGCACCAATGGGTTCCCCATGCTCGGCTATCTGCTCGACATGTCCGTCATCGAAATAAAGGAAATCCGCGATAGTCTAGCGGACGGGCAGCCATGACGAGTAAGGGATAATAACCGGGCAATGCTGGAACGGTCGGACATGTGGGAGCGATGGCAGAACGTGCTTTTCCAGGCTCGCCTCTGCATCTAGGTCCGGTTCTCGCAGAACGGCTGTCGCCAGCCGGAACTGCGCGAGTGACCTATTTCCAGTATTTTAGCTTGGATGTCTTGCCGATACCTGGATTGAAGCAGTTGCAGGGGTCGAGAGCGCGATAATGCGCGGTGAGCGTCTCTTCCGCCTTGTAGAGGTGACCGACATTATGTTCGGCGGGATAGCGCGCATTGCGCTTTTCCAGGAGTTCCAACATTGCATTCTTCGTCGCCATCCAGTCAAAACCGGGCTTCAGGAGATAATCCTGGTGAAAGACGTGACAGAAGAAGTGCCCGTAATAGAGCTTGTGGATGAAGCGGCTATCGATTTCAGCCGGGAGTTTCTCCATCCACTCGCGATCGTTGCGGGCAAGGGCGATATCGAGCGCGATAACGCCGCCGGTCCTTTTGCCATGCACGGAATCGTAGCGCACGGCAGCACCGGCCGTGGCGAAGCGGTGCAGGAAGGCCGCAGCACCTTCGGCTTTGGTGCACTCGAACCAGTCGCCAGACACTTTCGGATAAAGTTGCGATAGCAGGGTCTGCAAGGCAGGCGCATCAGCCGCCGAGACCTTGATCATCAGGTGATGCTCGAAGCGGTCGCGAAATTGCTTCAGGCGTTCGGGTAGCGGAGAGGGCAGGAGATCGGCGATCTTCTGCATGATGCGATCGACCTGGCTGGCGGAGGTAAAGGGCATGCGGTCGAAAAAGGCTTCGATCCGGCTTTTCAGGCTAAAGAGCTTCGGCAGCCTGCGCGTGCCGAGCCTCTGCACGAGGTAATAGGTGTCCTTGCCATAGCGGGCGGAAATATCGAAGGCTTCGCGGTGGATATATTCGGCGGCTATCGGCAATGAGGCGCCGTCGGCCAGCATGCCGCGTCTGATTTCGGTCAGATCGTTCGGGTCGTTGGTTCCGATATAGAAGACCTCGGTTTCCTTTTCGGCTTCAAACGTGTCGAGACGCACGGCGAAGACTATGACCTTGCCGGCGGAGCCGGATGCCTCATGCAGGCACCGCTGATCTGCATTGTAGCGCGCAGGCGTCGCCGCATCGATCTCACGCACATAACGCACGTAATCCGGATCGGAGGCCGCTTTATCATCGCTCCAGTCGATGTCGTTCTCGGAATAAGCTTTCGTCTCGATGCGTCGGAGAATATCGGCCGGGTCGTTGCCGAGCGAAATGCCCAGATTATTGACGAGCTCGAGGCGTCCGTTATCGGTGACACGAGCATAAAGGGCCAGCTCCGTATAGGCCGGGCCGCGCCGTATCAGCGAACCGCCCGAATTATTGCAGATGCCGCCAATGACCGACGCGCCAAGGCAGGATGAGCCGATAACCGAATGCGGCTCGCGGCCGAGCGGCTGGAGGGCGGTTTCCAGCTCGTCCAGCGTCGTGCCGGGAAAGGCCAATACCTGTCGCCCACCGCCCAGCATGTGCAGCGACTTGATGCGCATTGTGTTTACCAGCACGACCGGGCGATCATAATCATTGCCAAAGGGCGTAGATCCGCCGGTAAGCCCTGTATTGGCGGCTTGGGCGATCACCGCTGCATCGGCTGCGATACTTGCCTCGATGACCTTCCACATCTCAACAAGCGTTCCCGGCTGGGCCACGGCGAGTGCATTGCCTTCACCCCATCGGTAGCCGTGGGTGAAACGCCGCATCTGCGAAGGTGTGGTCAGGAGATGTCTTGTTCCGACAATGGCTCGCAAATCGTCGAGCAGCGTCTGGGTCATTTCGTCAGTCCATGAGGCAATCGATTAGCCCCACCATATTCGCGCGCCCGTTTGTTTGGGAACAGATTTATGGTGAGGCCGACGTTTTGGGTCCACTATTTTATCGGTTGTGGACGGATTTATGAGAACTGGATACCTCCATCGATCATGACGGATTGGCCGGTCATGTAATCGGAATCGGAGGAAGCGAGGTAGGAAACGAAATTCGCCACGTCTTCCGGCACGGATACGCGCCCGAGATGGATGAGATCGGAATATTTCTCAATGGCCTGCCCCTTCTTGAGCCCTTCGTTCTGCGCCAACTTCTCGTCGATCAGATCCCACATCGCCGTGCCGACAATGCCCGGGCAGTAGGCATTGACGGTGATGCCATACTGCGCCCATTCCATAGCGGCTCCCTGGGTAAGGCCACGCACCGCCCATTTTGAAGCAGAGTAGGGCGAAAGAAGCGCGAAGGGTCGATAGGCGACGATGGATGCGGCACCGATGATCTTGCCACCTTTGCCCTGGCTTATCATCTGCTTGGCCGCAAGCTGGTAGGAAAGAAAGACGCCGCGCAGGTTGATCGCCATCATGCGATCCCAATCCTCCTGCGTGACTTCCAGAAGCGGCTTGACCTGCGCAATGCCGGCATTGGCGACCATTACGTCGAGGCTGCCGAGCGCGCTCACGCTCTCGTCTATCACTTTCCGTACGTCGGATTCGACCGAGACGTCGCCCGTCACCGCATGGCTCTTTCGGCCGATCTTCTCGATTTCGCTCTTGACGGCTTCGACTTCATCCCGGTTTGCATCAATATCATTGACCGAGACATTATGCCCATCCTGCGCCAGCCGCAGAGCAATGGCTTTGCCGATACCCCGTGCCGCGCCGGTGACGATAATATTACGTGTGTCTTCGTTCTTGCTCATGCATTCCTCCACTCAAGTTGCAAAGGGCCATTGCCGCGTGCGCATGCACGCGACCTGAAAACCCGATCGAAAGGTCTTTGGCGAAAGTCTAGTTGGTACGGATACTACGGACGGCGGCGCCACTTTCACGGTGACGTTTCGCTTCCATCGTCAGGATTTCCTCGGTCGTGTAGAGGCTTTCTCGCCCACCCGGCAGGAGCATGCCTTGTAGCTGTAAATCGATAAAGCGCATGCAGCAGACGCGGAGGAAAGAGGTGAAATTACCGAGGTCATGGCCCTCGTCGATGGACTCATTATAGAGCTGGTGCAGAAGCTGCGGCACGTTCATGTCGTCCCGCGCTGCAATTTCTTCCAGAACCATCCAGAACATCTTCTCCAGCCGTACGCTGGTGACCATGCCGTCCATACGGATCGAGCGCGTCTGGCTCTCCCACAGGGCGCAATCGGCCCCGACAAACAATCTGCACATGCATTCCTCCTGCGTCGTCGTGGCGACTGCGCTCCCACCTTCCAGTACCGGACGGGTGGGAGCTGTCTTCTACAAATCTCCGCGCTTCAGTTGCCCGGCAATATATTCGGCCTGCCGGATCGCCAGCGCAACAATGGTCAGCGTTGGATTGGCCGCCGCACCGGTCGTCATGACCGACCCATCTGAGACGAACAGGTTCGGCACGTCATGCGCGCGACCCCACTTGTCGACCACACCATCTTCCGCCTTCTCGCTCATGCGGCACGTGCCGAGATTATGCGTGGACGGGTAGGGCGGGGTGCGGTGCGAACCTGTCGCCCCGACCGCCTCGTAGAGCTTCTCCGCATGCTCGTAGGCATAGGTACGCATGGCGATGTCATTTTCGTGGTCATCGAAATGCACATTCGGTGCGGGCAGGCCCCATTGATCCTTCACGCTGTCGGAAAGCGTGACGCGGTTGGTGGCCTGAGGCATGTCCTCGCCGACGATCCACATGCCCGCAGTATTGGCATAAGATTCCATGATCTCGGCGAACTCCGGTCCCCAGCCGCCGGGTTCGGCGAAGGCAGCGAGAAATGCAGGGCCGAGTGCCAGCGTCTCCATGTAATAGCCGCCGACGAAACCGCGCGCGGGATCGTGCTTTGCCTCGTCGGCTATAATTCCGGCCATCGTCTCGCCGCGGTACATGCGCACGGGCTTGTCAAAGCGCGCATATACGGAGCCGGTGAGATGACGCATGTAGTTCCGGCCCACTTGGTCGGAACTGTTGGCCAGACCGTTGGGGAATTGACCGCTTTCGCTCATCAGAAGAAGACGTGGTGTCTCGATGGAATTACCTGCGACGCAGACGATCTTTGCAGCCTGTCGATGCAGATCACCGTTCTTGTCGACGTAAAGCACGGCATCGACCTTGCCGGTCCTGTCATGCGTGATGCGCACGACATGGCTTTCTGGCCGCAGATCGAGCAAGCCGGTTTCCAGCGCGCGCGGGATTTCGCGGACAAGGATCGACCATTTCGACTTGTTCTTGTCGCCCTGAAAATTGAAGCCGTCCTGAATGGAAGCCGGTCGCCCGTCATAAGGCTCGGCATTGGTGGCGTAAGGACCGGTCGCATACATCTTGTAGCCGACACGTTCCGCGCCATTGGCGAAAACCTTGTAATTATTATTGGCCGGCAGGGGTTTTCTGCCATGACGATGGGTCGAACCCATGGCGATCTCGGCCTTGTCGTAATACGGGGAAAGCTCTTCGAGCGTGATTGGCCAGTCGAGAAGCGCCGCACCTTTCACCTTGCCGTAGGTGGAAAGAGCCCGGAATTCATATTCCTGAAAACGTGGCGTGGCCCCAGACCAGTGGGTGGTCGTGCCGCCCACAGCCTTGACGATCCAGGCGGGTAATTCCGGAAAATCCTTTGTGATACGCCAGGAGCCACTTGTCGTGCGGGTGTCGAGCCAGGCCATCTGGCGAAAGGCTTCCCATTCATTGTTCTCATAATCCTCGTTCTTCAGGAAGGGGCCGGCTTCCAGGAGAACGACAGGAATTCCAGCCTTCGTGAGCTCGTAGGCAAGCGTACCGCCACCGGCACCTGATCCAACAATCACCACAGCTTCATCATCGCGTGAAATCGGCTTCATTGGTCACCTCCCTGATATTCTTCGATGCGTGGCTCAGGCAACCAGTCGAGATCGTTGAAGCCGCGATTTACATAGCCTCCCTTGTCGAAGCTCGGGCCTTCATAGCCCAGCAACTCCCAGACCTCCGGATCGTCATAGAGCGTGACAACCGCAGTGCTGCGCACGAGCTTGAAGAAGGCGGTAGACTCGATGGATTTCAGATGGTTATAGGCGGCCTCTTCATCGAGGTCGGCGAAGCCGGCGGCGGCCAGATCATACAGGGCGCTGGCGAAGGCGACCTTCTGGGCGGGGGATGCTTCTGCGGCTTTGAAGATGGCGTTGGCGGTACGTTCGTAGGGCGCATCACCGAAACGTTTGTGCGGGTACATTGCCCGAACCATCCGCACCAGGAGCTTGCAACTCGCTGAGTCCTTGGCAGGATCGAGCGGGAAGCCTCCCGGATCCGTCTTTGCGACGGCGGTCGGTGAGGTGGAGCTCGGCGATACGAGCCCCTTGGTTGCTGTTGTCATGCGTGTCTCCTCCCAAAGTCAGCTGACTGATATGATCTGTCGTTCAGTTAGACGTATCGGCCTCCCTTCTGGATGACTTCGATCTGATAGCCGTCGGGATCCTGAACGAAGAAGAAGCGCGTCAAGGTCTTTCCGTTGTGCTGGAAATCCACGAGCTTGCGCGGTGAAAAACCTTCCTTCTCGAAGCGTGCGTGCTCAGCATCGACATCATCGACCACGAAGGCTGAGTGACCGTAACCGTCGCCCAGATCGTAGGGCTGGTCACGATCCTTGTTCACCGTAAGCTCGAGTTCAAATGTATTCTCGGCATTGGCGAGGTAGATCAGCGTGAAACCTTCAAAATCAAGACGTTCGGCAATTTTGAGGCCGAACGCTTTCTCGTAGAAATCGACCGAACGTTTTTCGTCAAGAACGCGGATCATGCTGTGCACGAACTTTGCCATGCAGTTCCTCCTGTAATGCTATGTTGATCAGAGCCTAGACCAGAGAAATCGCGTGCAGGTATTATCTTCATACTACACACGCGATTATCCGTCACGGCGGAGCGAATAAGCGGACACGCTGTCGTGATGGCGGCAAGCGGGCAAGGCTGCAAGACCAGGATGGCAAAAAGCCGTCAATAATGAGAGGAGCACTGCCCACGGCTAAGCGGGCAATGCTCACGATGTTCGATACGCGTCTCCAAATGCCGTTCGAGCCGGTTCAGGTTCAAGCGGAACTTGTTGCTCTTATTAATATTAGTATTAGCTAAATAGAGAATGGTCCGATCCATTATGGGAGGCCGGCATGCGTATTCTAGCAGCTGGATTTAGGACATGTGCCGCGGGTGCGGCTCTTGCTTCCGGTTACGACCGCGATCTGACTGCGCTGTGCCGCGCATTGCGCCAGTAGTCTCTGAAGGCAACAAAGCGATGGGCAGCTCGCAGGGTTGCCCATCTTGCCTGGCTTTCGGGCGCAATCAACTCATTTCCTGGTCGTCGGAACCGGTATGACCAAGGAATGCATCCAGTTCGGCAGCGGTTACCGGCGCCTCGAAGGTTCGCCTGATCTTGCCGTTTTCGTCGACAATGATCGCCTCGAATTCCGGGTTAGCGTCCGACCAGAACCGTGAGCGTGTGGCTGAGGGGGTCTCATTGTCCGGTAATTCGCCTGCGATAATATGTATGCCACCGTGATCGAGACAGTAAACAAGCAGATCCTTGCTCTGAAGGATGCGTCTATCGGCGTTCAGGAAATCAGTCTGCCGGCTGAGAAGTTCGAGATTGGAGCCAGTGAAGATAAAAGCGCGCTGCGTCCATTGCGGTGTTTTCATTAGTGCCTCCTATGGGGCGCTAACACATTAAAAGCGCGAAGGTTCGCACTGATTTATCTATAGATGCCGAAGTTGCGCGACCGGCTCGTTCCCCATACGGATGTCGGAAAAGCCAACCCGATCTTGATGAGTGGTGCGGATGAGATGCCGTTGAGCTGCCGATATTAACCATCCGATATGTTTCCTGTTGATGGCGCGAGCAAATTTTAGTCATTTCGAGCGCAGGTTTCGCTACGGGGTTCAGGATCAGATGAAGATTATTGGCTTTGGCATGGTCGCGTCATTATCGCTGTTACTTGCCGCGTGTGTAAGTGATCAGGAAATAGATCAGGATAAATGCTCGTCATTCGGCTTCAGACCGGGAACGGATGCTTTTTCGAATTGCATGATGAACCAGAATACGCAGCGGGCGGATGATGAGCGTCGTTTCCTCGATAGAATGCAGGCGGATGAGCAGCGTGATCGCGACAGGAAGAATGCCCAAAGAGATCGCGATATTGATACCAGGCCGCAGTTTGACAAGGACGGCAACCCGAATTTCGATACTGAGGGGAACTACCAAGGTTGCCACGGTGTAGGCTGCCTCGTTGACAATCCCGACACATAAAGTCGCTTCGCAAAGAGCGTGAGGCTTGGGCAGCGTAGCCCATAGAGCCCGTCATGTCTTCGGCAGCGGCGGGCTTTTCAAGCTCGGATGCTAGTGTTTACGAAATCGAACTCTTCCTGCGGATCGACAAGGATGCTTTCGGAGCGAACCTCTTTGCCGTTTTCAAAACCGCTATTCCGATTTGGCAGATGCGCCGCATTCTCGCATTCGCCGTCTCAGCATCAATCGCCACAAATTCATGCATATCCCCGTACTGCCAGACCGTCGTTGGTAGTTTCCTGGAGGGTAGGGCGTCGAGCCGTCCAAAACTAGCAGGTGCCGAGACGTTCGGTTCCTAATGTCCACGAATGTTCAGGTAGTTTGAATTTTACAGAAAATCGCTGAGCATTTTATTTTGGTGCGGATGAGAGGAATCGAACCTCCACGCCTTGCGGCGCTGGAACCTAAATCCAGTGCGTCTACCAGTTCCGCCACATCCGCCCGTTCGTGACCGGCAAGTCTATGTCACACTTCGCTGATGCAATTCAAGTGGGCTCTTTCATCTTGTGCACATGGGAAAGCGATCTGGTCACCGGCTGCGCCTCAAATGGCCGCCCAGTTTATGTCGCCAGCCGTCCGTCGGTTTATGGCCGAAACCCCGTAAAATTACCCGAACCGGCCTAATTGCGCAAAATGCAACAAGTGCTAATATAGTTGTCGCATTCTCATGAAATACTAAAGATCGTGCCGGTTTGTGCGGGTTGTCGCATGCCGGAATCGACAAGGCGTTGATGGCGTTGGTCGGCATCTGCGGGTGCAAAGCGTTGCGGGGTGTATCATGATTGGGTCGAGCGCAATATCGTCGGGACGTCCTCTCGAGCCTGAGGAACTGGCGCATCTCAATCGGGTCTTCAACCATCATTGCGACAGGGCGAAAATCGACCCGAATTCTGTCCAGGCAAGTGCAATAGCCAGCGTTCTCATCTCCGCCTATCAGCATGGGATCAGGGCGAAGGCCGATTTGTTACGCCAACTGGAAGGCCATTCTTCAAGTGCGGGACAGAGCTCCTTGTTTGACCGGACAAATGAAACGGCGCCGTGATCCTCGATTTTCCGCGCTGCGAATCTGCTATCGCGATGATTTTGCTGTCTGAATAGACCTCCGGCTGTCGGCTGTCGGGGCACAGGGACGTCCATGCGTATGAGCATTGGCGGGCAACTGGCGTGGCTAATCATTGGCCTGCATAGGTAATGGCTGTGAATGCAGTTGAAAAAAAGAACCGCGTGTGACACAAGGCCAAGCGAAAACGAAGGTTCGGAGCGTGATTTTCGTCGGGAAGCGCACGTCAGTGATTTCTTCCGATGACGAGGCGGTGACGAAGCTTTCCTGTTTGCCACGCGGTCGCATCGCGGCTTCAAGGCGAGCGGAAGGTTTTCAGGCGAGCTTATGGTTCTTGTGAAAGGATCGGGCTTTATCCATCGCCGCGGTTGCAATCGCTGCCGTAATCACGAAAAGGCGATCCGAGAGTGTTCGGCTGTGCGCAATCCTCCGGATTTGCGCCGGTTGTGCCCAAAATAACCGTATTTGCTGCCAAACAAGAGGTTCTGGCGCAATTCGGAAAAGCATCCGGGCGGACGCAGGACGAAGGGTTCTTGTGGCTGCCATAACGAGACAAAGGTTTGATGATGCAGGTTACTGAGACCCTCAATTCCGGTCTGAAGCGCGAGCTCAAGATTGTTGTTCCGGCTTCCGACATGGAAGCGCGCCTTCAGGAGCGTCTGAACGACGCCAAGGACAAGGTTCAGCTCAAGGGCTTCCGTCCCGGCAAGGTGCCGGCTGGCCATCTGCGCAAGATGTACGGCAAGTCCTTCATGGCCGAAGTCGTCAACGAAATCCTCAACAACTCGGTTCGCGACATTCTGGCAGAGCGTGGCGAAAAGTCCGCCATGCAGCCGGAAGTTAAGATGACGGAAGACGAAGCAGAGGCCGACAAGGTTCTGTCCGGCAATGCCGACTTCCAGTTCGAACTGGTCTATGAGGTTTTGCCGAACATCGAACTGAAGGATGTTTCCGGCATCAAGATCAATCGTCCGGTCTACGAAGTGCCGGCCGAAGAGATTGAAGAACAGGCCCGCAAGATCACCGCTTCGGCGCGTGAATACGAAACCAAGAAGGGCAAGGCCGCGCTCTGGGATAAGGTTGTCCTCGACTATCTCGGCAAGATCGACGGCGAGCCCTTTGACGGCGGCGCTGCTGAGGATTCCGAGCTGATCCTCGGATCGGGTCAGTTCATTCCCGGCTTCGAGGAAGAACTCGTTGGCTTCAAGGCCGGCGACGAAAAGCCGATCAAAGTGACTTTCCCGGAGAATTACCAGGCTGCGCATCTGGCGGGCAAGGAAGCGATCTTCGAAATCAAGGTCAAGGACGTCCTGGCACCGAAGTCGACTGAAATCGACGACGAAACCGCTTCCAAGCTGGGCGTCGAAAGCGCCGAAAAGCTGCGTGAACTCGTCCGTACGCAGATCGAAGGCGAATTCAGCCAGATTACCCGCCAGAAGATCAAGCGTCAGCTTCTTGACGCGCTTGATGGTGAATACCAGCTCGAAACCCCATCCAAGCTGGTCGAGAGCGAGTTCAACAATATCTGGGGTCAGGTCACCGCTGATCTTGCTGCCGCCGACCGCACTTTCGAAGATGAAGAAACGACCGAGGACGAAGCACGCGCCGAATATCAGCGCCTTGCAGAACGCCGCGTTCGTCTTGGTCTGGTTCTGGCCGATATTGGCGAAAAGGCCAATGTTCAGGTTTCGGAAGAAGAGCTGCAGCGCGCTCTGTTCGACGTCGTTCGTCGCTACCCGCCGGCCCAGCAGCAGCAGGTCTTCGAGTTCTACCGTTCGAACCCGCAAGCCGTTACCAGCCTGCGTGCGCCGATCTTCGAAGAAAAGGTTGTCGATCATCTGCTGACGCAGGTTTCGGTTACCGATCAGAAGGTTTCGAAGGAAGAGCTGTTGGCTGACGACGAAGCTGAAGCTGCCGAAAAGCCTGCAAAGAAGAAAGCGGCTCCGAAGAAGAAGGTTGCTGCCGAGGGCGAAGAAGCCGCTGAAAAGCCAGCGCCAAAGAAGAAGGCTGCTGCCAAGAAGGCCGACGCCGAATAACGCTCTTAGATAATGCACGCATCTGAAAAGCCGGACAGCAATGTCCGGCTTTTTTGTCTGGGTCCCCGTATAAGTCCGGATTGTCGCTCTCCTGCACCCCTTTTAATTATCGGATGCAAACAAGGAGGCAATACATGACCGATTATCAACCGGCGACACCTCGCGATCCATCCCCGGCAGCGACCAAGCAGGGGCTATGGATGACCACATTTGAAGCCGAGATAAGTGCCATGAGTAGCAGGACGGACGCGCAGTTGGCGGCGTTTGATGCCGTTCACGGCTCATATGAGACGCAGGACGCGGCGACGCGTGAAGAACGGGAGGAAATCCTGATCGACTATTACGCGAAGATGCTGGCTCTGCTGGAAAGTCCTTATGATGATTATAATCTGACGGATAATTCCATTCAGGCTTTTCCAGAAACGGCTATCGATCTCTTCGCATAAAGTCTCACATCATATTAAGGCCACGCAAGCTTGCGTGGCCTTGCTTGCCTATGATGATGTGGTCGTGCACCACTACGCCCAGCGGCTTGGCAATGTCGACGATCTGACGGGTCATGTCGACATCGGCACGCGAGGGAGCAGGATCGCCTGAAGGGTGGTTGTGGACCAGAAGCAGGGCACTTGCGGAAAGTTCGAGCGCTCGCTTCACAACCTCGCGTGGATAGACCGGCGTATGATCGACCGTTCCTGACTGCTGCAATTCGTCGGCAATGAGATAATTTTTCTTGTCGAGAAAGAGCACGCGAAAATGCTCTTTCGGCTCAAAGGCCATTGCAGCCCGACAATAATCCAGGACCTGTGCCCATGAAGAAAGCAGTTCGCGTTTTTGTACTGCGCCGCGCGTCATGTGCTGGGCGGCAGCCGCGACCATCTTGAGATCGAAGGCAGCGGCTTCGCCAATTCCTGGAACTTCGCGGAGCAGGCGCTCGGGAGCTCCGAAGACCTCTGCAAGGCTGCCGAAGCGTTTGAGCAACGCTTTGGCAGGCTGCTTTGTGTCAGCGCGGGGGATGGAGCGGAACAGGATAATTTCAAGTATCTCGTAATCTGCGAGCGCGGCGGCGCCTTGTTCGCGGAAGCGTTCGCGCAGTCGTTCGCGATGGCCGAGATAGTGCGGCTTCTCGCCTGCTTTTGTGCGTCGCCGGGATGGCGTCTCGGAGCGCTCAGGGTGAGGGGCAGGAGCGGAACCTTCCAGCAGGGCCTCCACCCGATCAGGTGCGGGAAGATCGAAGAAACTGCGTTCCTCCGCAATTTCATTGGCCGCAATCTGCTTTTCGCTCTGCCCGCTCATGCGCCCCCCAAAATCCCTCAAAACGCAGTCTGGACCCTATTCCTATCTGTCAACCACTCGTCTCAAGTGAGCGGCGGCAGTCCCGGACGGTCCTGGCCATTGCGTGAAAACGTGAAGACTTCGCAACCATCTTCGGTCACGCCGACCGTATGTTCATATTGTGCCGAGAGCGAGCGGTCGCGTGTCACGGCAGTCCAGCCATCCGCGAGGACCTTTACATGCGGCTTGCCAAGATTGATCATCGGCTCGATCGTGAAGATCATGCCGGGCCGCATCTCCACTCCGTCGCGCGGCGTGCCATAGTGCAGGATGTTCGGCGCATCGTGGAACAGACGTCCAACGCCATGGCCGCAGAAATCACGCACGACCGAGCAGCGCTCCGCTTCGGCATATTGCTGGATGGCCGCACCGATGGCACCTGTTTTGTGGCCGGGCTTGACCGCGGCGATGCCGCGCAGGAGACTTTCATAGGTCACTTCGAGCAGGCGCTCGGATGCGCGACGGATCGTACCAACAGTATACATGCGGCTGGAATCGCCATACCAGCCATCGACGACATAGGTCACGTCGATATTGACGATGTCACCTTCCTTGAGGGGTTTTTCGTCTGGAATGCCGTGGCACACCACGTGGTTGATCGAGGTGCAGGTCGATTTCGTGTAGCCGCGATAGTTCAGCGTCGCGGGAATGCCGCCCTGATCCATGCCGAACTCGAAAACGAAGCGGTCGATCATATTGGTGGTGACGCCCGGCTTGACGATATCGGCCAGTGCGTCGAGGCAGCGTGTGGTCAAATCACACGCCTTGCGCATTCCGGCAAAGCCTTCTTCATTATAGAGACGTATGTGGCCGGTGTTTCGCAAGGGGCCTGTCTCGGCTTCCATATAGGTGACCATGAGAAGTGCTCCCTGTCATGTCTTGGAAATGGTGTTTGACATGATGTGACATTACAGACGCTTTCCTTCAAGTCTTTTGCCTCGGATCTGTCGTTTTGCGCCAAAATTTCGCAGGTATGCGTAACCGTAATCGCCAGTTGAATGTCAGGTTCGCAACTATTGTAACCTGCGTGCGTTATTGCTCATTGATTTCGTTCATTCCCTGGAGGAAAATTCATGAAGAAGCTCTTTTCGGTACTCTGTGCCGGCACTTTGAGTTTGGCGATGGGTATGTCAGGCGTGGTGCCGGTCGCAGCTGCTGGTCCTGTTGCCCCGAAACCAGCGGTTGCTGCATCAATATCGGATGCAATCCAGCTCGCTCAGTACAGCGATGCTCCTGATCGCCGCATTCCACGTGTCAACCGCCGTGATTTTCGCGATGCGCGCCGTGATTTCCGCGATGTGAGGCGAGACCGCCGTGATTGGCGCGAGACTCGTCGCGATTCCCGCGAATGGCGCGGGCACCGTGGTTATCGCGATTATCGCCGTGGCTATCGCCGTCACTCGGATGGCTTCTGGTACCCGCTCGCAGCGTTTGCTGCCGGCGCGGCGATCGGTGCGGCTGTCGGCAACAGCAGCGCAGGTTCGGGCGGTAGCGCTCACGTTAACTGGTGTGCCAATCGCTATCGGTCCTACCGCGCGTCGGATAATACCTATCAGCCCTATAACGGGCCCCGCCGGCAGTGCAATTCGCCTTACTGAGATGACATTAGATGCAACAATCGAAGGGCGGCTCCGTGCCGCCCTTTTCATGCGCAAAGCCTTCAACAGCTTCAGCCTGCTCGCCGCGCCTGTATTCGTAGTGGTAGAGCGACTCATCGACCTTTAGCGTGCTTGAGCAAGAGGGCGATCTGCACCTAATGAACCTGGGCTTCTTCATGGCCGTTCCCGGCCACGGGATCATAAGGGAAAAACTCCCGCTCGGAATGGTCCAAAACGAGGACAGCAGGTCAGCCAAAATCCGGGAGCAGCTCAATAATGCTAAAGCTTTAATTGCAGTCGGATGAAATTCGGTGGCAGGTCACGTTGTCGAATAAGCATGCAGCTTGTCGAACGCGAGAGGCGCAGCAGGAATCCTCTGGTGACGTCATTATCCAAATTCTATCCGTGGCGCAGAAGCTTACCAGAAACAGATTCAATATGCGTTCGCATGGCGGCTTCAGCCGTTAGTGGATCACGTTCATGAATTGCAGCCACAATTGCGTCGTGTTCGTTGAAAGAGTGGTGCGCAGGTGGTGGGCCGGAACTATCGTCGCGAGTGCGACCCCACACCACGGTTCGACGAACTGTGTTCAGGTGATCAAACAGAATAACGAGCAGACGGTTTTGGGTTGCTCCTGCCACGGCGATGTGGAGCTGGTTATCCCAATTTTCATACTTTCTCCAGGTTTTGGCTTCGCGACATCTGCGCGCGCAAAGGCTCAGTTCTTCAAGATCAGCCTTTGAAGCGTTCAACGCCGCTTCCCTGGCTAATGCTGGTTCTAGTGTCAATCTGGCCCTTATAACCTCAATCGGACTCATCTGCCTGATGAAGTCGCTCTTTGGGTTTTCCAAGATAGTGGGTTTGGAACCAATAAATGTGCCTTTCCCGACATGCCGCCAAATTCGACCTTCGGATTCAGCAAGAGCAAGTGCCTTTCTTAACGCACCGCGCGTGACGCCCAAAATATCTACCAGCTCTCTCTCTGGTGGCAGCCGAGTTTGGTCACCTAAATCATTTTGCCCCATGTAAGCGATCAGCTGGGTGTACGCGGCCCGACCTTCATCAACGGTGAACTGGCTTGAAACAGCAGCGGTGTCAGTATCCACACTCATTCCAATCCTCCTTGTCATAGGTGTGCGTTCGCGCCTGATACCAGAACTCATCTATCGCCGCCATAGCTATGAGTTACAATTGATTAAAAATCAATCATAACCAATTTTCTATATTGACCGTATTGATTTAATAGATAACGATTGATCGCATCACTCATAGCCAGGGTAGGACATGTCAGCCATATCAGTCGTTTCAAGCGAGTACGTCGTTCCTGTTCCCAGGTTAACGACGATATCAGTTGCAGATACGGACGCAGCTTTTCCCGTGCGACGTATCTATTGCGTGGGTCGCAACTACGCAGCGCACGCTATCGAAATGGGGCACGACCCAGATAGAGAGCCCCCGTTCTTCTTCCAAAAGAACCCGGATAACATCCTGCCTGCGGGATCTGACTTTCCGTATCCTGCGGCATCGCAAGACGTGCATTTCGAGGTTGAGCTTGTCGTTGCTCTTGCTAAGGGCGGCGCGGATATTCCTGTCGGCTCCGCATTGGAGTGTGTCTACGGCTACGGTGTTGGCATCGACATGACCCGCCGTGATCTTCAGGCAGAAGCAAAGAAGCTCCAGAGACCTTGGGAAATCGGGAAGGCGTTTGAAAGTTCTGCGCCGTGCAGTGTCATCGTTCCGGCCAGTAAGATAGGCCACCCGGACCAAGGTGAAATCTGGCTCGAAGTTAACGGCGCTCGCCGTCAGACGGGAAACCTGAACCAAATGATCTGGAAAGTGCCAGAAACCATCTCCTATCTCTCCGGTCTTTTCACGCTGGCAGCAGGGGACTTGATCTATTCGGGTACGCCAGCTGGGGTAGGGGCGGTAACGCAGGGCGATATCATGGTTGCGCATGTTGATGGTGTGGGCACTCTTGAGGTTCGTGTCGTTTGACTTTTGTAAACTGATCAATGGAGAGACCCGATGATCGTAGGTATAGACCACATCGAAATCATTGTACGTGATGTGAAGAAACACGTTGAGTTCTATCAGAACATGGGATTTGAGCTATTAACCTGGACGGAGCACCATGGCGGCTCAGCAGAGCTGCAGCTCCCCGGTGAAAACCAGCCCATCATCGAGATCCACGAGCTTCTCGCTGAGGAAAATCCAGGCGTAAATCATATTTCTTTCAAGGTTCGAGATATCGAAGCCACCCACGCTGATCTCGTGTCCAAGGGAATTGGGTTTTACAAGGACGTTCACGCGTCACCTTCTACCGGGCGTAAAAATGCCCTGTTTCGCGATCCCGACGGCTGGCGGTTGCAGCTGAGCGACGAAAAACGTGTCGACTACAAAACAATCGACCAAAAGTAACGTCTGTTAAGGGATGCAACCATGGAAGACGTTTTAGAAGTCAAAGGGCTGCATACCTACTTCAACACACCGCGCGGGGTAGTGAAATCCGTGCGCGGTGTGGATCTTAGAATTGGCGCTAGTGAAATCGTTTGCCTCGTCGGTGAGTCCGGCTCGGGTAAAAGCGTTACAGCACATTCGATTATGCGTCTTCTCCCACGAGCTGGAGGTATTGCCGAAGGTGAAATACGGTTCTCCAATCTGGATATAGTCAAAGCCTCTGAAGCCGCCATGCGCAAGATACGTGGCAATGATATCTCGATGATTTTTCAGGAGCCGATGACGTCGTTAAACCCGGTCTTACGGGTAGGTAGACAGGTATCCGAGGTCATCAGACTTCATGAAAAAATTTCGGTCAAAGCTGCCAAGGATCGCGTTGTTCAGCTCTTTCGGGATGTTGGGATACCGGCTGCGGAAAAGCGATATGATGCCTATCCCCATGAGATGAGTGGAGGAATGAGGCAGCGTGTCATGATTGCGATGGCGCTGGCCTGTAAGCCACACTTAATCATAGCGGATGAGCCTACCACGGCGCTTGATGTTACCATTCAGGCACAGGTCCTGGACCTCTTGCGCAGTCTGGTGGTCGGTTCTGGGTCCTCGCTTCTGCTGATAACGCATGATTTGGGCGTAGTCTCTGAGACGGCGGATCGTGTCGCGGTCATGTATGCTGGCCAAATCGTGGAAAGCGCTGATGTTACAGAGTTTTTTGAAAAGCCGTTGCACCCGTATTCTGTGGCATTGATGAACTGTGTTCCACAGGTGGACGCCGACCATAGCATGGTCTCGGAACTGCCTACAATTCCCGGAACAGTTCCTGATCTTGCTAATCTGCCTTCAGGCTGCGTTTTTCAAGATCGTTGCCAAAATGTGTTCTCGCGGTGCCGGGAGAGCGACCCCCCATTTACGGCTCATTCTTCCACACGACAAGTGAGGTGCTGGCTTCATGTCTGATCTGCCAATTCTCTCGGTACGTAATCTCTCCAAGATCTTCGGTCCTCCTGTCGGCGGAGTGCGTGCCGTCAACAATGTGTCCTTCGATATTGCAAAAGGTGAGACTTACGCTCTGGTCGGCGAATCCGGATGCGGAAAGAGTACTCTCGGACGATGTGTTACCATGCTGGAGACACCGTCTGAAGGTGAGATCAATTTCCAAGGTCAAGACCTTACAAAAATACCGAATGAAGGACTCCGTCGTATACGGCGCGATCTTCAGATGATCTTTCAGGACCCCTACGGTTCTCTCAATCCGCGTAAAACCGTTGGTTCTATTTTGTCAGAGCCTATGCGTATTCACAGTCTCTATCCACGCTCAGCCTGGGCGGATCAGGTGGGGCAGGTGTTAGCCGAGGTTGGCCTTTTGCCTGTACACGCGCAGCGACACCCTCACGAATTTAGCGGCGGTCAAAGGCAACGCATCTCAATCGCGCGAGCGCTCACGCTAAAGCCCAAATTGATAGTGTCAGATGAGGCCGTTTCCGCACTTGATGTATCTGTACAATCTCAAATTCTCAATTTGATGGTGAGGCTGCAGAAAGACCACGGGATGGCCTACCTCTTCATCTCGCATGATCTGGGTGTAGTACAACATATTAGCGATCGCGTCGGCGTGATGTATTTGGGGCGTATCGTTGAAAGTGCAAACACGAGGGATCTGTTTAGAGCACCCCGGCACCCGTACACCCGGTCTCTGCTATCCGCAGTCCCTAAAATGGGTCGGCGCAGCAACCCCGATAGGGAGTTCCTCCAAGGGGAACTGCCGTCTCCGTTGAACCCGCCGTCCGGTTGCACATTTCATCCACGCTGCCCACTCAAGAGTGACCTCTGCGTATCTGCTGTACCGGAGATGCGCGAAATTGAAGCGCAACGCAAAATCGCTTGTCATCATCCTTTAGAAGACAAACCAAGTGCGGTTATCAACGCCGCGTAACGTTCTCACTTTACGATAAATCATGAGAGAGGAATTAGTCATGCAGGATCAAATTCCCATTCATAAAAAGTATCGTTGGAAGGGCAGTCGGACCCTGACAACATTCTTATTGCTGATTGGTCTTTCATTTGGCGCGCATGCGCAGACGAAAAACGTACTGGTTGTTGCGATACCGGGAGACGTTCCCGTTATCAACTCCGGTATAACTACCGATATCGCTTCCAGTCACATGTCTGGGCAAGTCTATAGTACGCTTGTGCGCCTTTCTCCAGCAGGTGATGTCATTCCTTCACTCGCCGAAAGCTGGAACATCTCCGATGACGGGTTGAATTACACCTTCAATCTCTTTGACAACGTAAAGTGGCATGATGGTACTGAATTCAGCGCGGAAGATGTCGCCTGGAGTTTGTGGAACGTGAACAAAGAGTTCAATGGTCCGTCATCGGGGCTTTTGGCAGCAGTTGAGTCAATTGAAGCGCTTGACAAAAATACCGTCGTTTTCAAGCTTAAATATCCATATCCGCCTTTGTTGCGTGGGCTTGCATACTTCAACAGCTCGGCAATTCTCCCAAAACATCTCTATGATGCCGATGTGACACCTTTGGAGAACCCGGCGAACTTAGCTCCAGTCGGAACAGGGCCCTTTAAGTTCAAGGAATACGTGAGAGGAAGTCATATAACGTTCGATCGCAATCCAGATTATCACCTCGATAAATTACCCTTTGCTGATCAAGTGATCTTTCAGATTATTCCAAACGATACCACGCGAGCTTTGGCCCTTCAGTCAGGGCAGGTCGATTTCATTCCATATTACGCTATGCCCTTGGGTGAAGTGGAAATGTTGCGAGAAGCGCCGGAAGTTGAAGTCACGTTTGCCAAGAGAATGATTGCCGGAATCTATATGGCATTTTTGAACACCCGGCATGAGGCCTTAGGAAAAAAAGAAGTTAGACAGGCGCTTTATCACGCATTGAACCGTGACGAGATGCTGGAGAAGGCCGGTTTCGGCTATGGCAAGGTATCGGCGGGACCGATATCGTCTGAGCAACAAATCTTCTACACCGATTCCGTAAAGCAATATGATTATGACCCTGCGAAGGCAGAGGCCATGCTGGATGCTGCCGGCTATCCACGCGGGAGCGACGGCAAGCGACTTCAGTTGCGGGTGAGTTACGATCTCAAAGAAGGACCGATGAACAATGCCGCACAACTGATGCGGTCCTATCTCAATGCCGTCGGTGTCGATTTGCAAATCCAGGGTATGGAGAGCGCTGCCTGGCGCGACTCGGCTTTTACAAAGTGGAACTTCGACATAACCATGGGTAGCTTTTCGACTGGGCCGGACCCTGCGGTAGGGGTGGAGAGGCTGTACGTGTGCCGAATGATCGAGCCACTGATGGCCAGAAACGCTTCTGGTTATTGCAACCCCGAACTCGACAAAATCTTTGAAGAAGCCAGCAAGGAAAGCAACGAGGCGCGGAGGGTTGAACTTTATCAGCAAGTGCAAGGGATACTCGCGGAAAACGCACCTCACTGGTGGCTGTGGGATCGGCTTTACCCGATTGCTTACAACTCCGAGCTTGAAGGTATCGTGGATGACCTGACGGGCTACGGAGCGTTGGAAACCGTTCGCTGGAAGCAATGATACCAAAATCATAAAAATAATGGGGAACGATCATGACATATTTCAAGATGAAGGCTTACAAATACGCATTCTTGCCTCTTCTGCTAATGTCCACAGCAATTCCGGTCTCCTCGCAGGAGAATAGCATCATAGTTGGTCTGGCTGGGGATCCAACATTGATAAACTCAGCTATTACCACCGAGATAAATTCCAGCGTTGTAGGTGCCCAAGTCTACAGTACTATTGTTCGACTGAATTACAAAGGCGAGCCAATTCCGTCTTTGGCGAAATCATGGGAAATATCTCCTGACGGAAAAACCTACACATTTCGTTTCTTCGAGGGGATCAAATGGCATGATGGCACACCCTTCACCGCGGAGGATGTTGCCTGGAGTCTTCAGAACCTGAATCGCAAATTCAACGGGCCTGCTGGCGGTCTGTTGGAGGCAGTTCAAGAAATGAAGGTCATCGACCCGCTGACCGTCGTTTTTGAACTCTCACAACCGTATCCGCCGCTTTTGCGCGGGTTGGCATATTTCAATAGCGCGATGATCCTCCCCAAGCACATTTTTGATAATGGATCGGCACCGCAGGAAAATCCAGCAAATCTCGCGCCTGTCGGAACCGGGCCATTCATTTTCAAGGAGTTTAAGAAAGGTAGTCATATCACCCTGGAAAGAAATCCCGATTACCATCTGGAGGGTCCGTGGGTGGACAGGCTTGTCTATCAGATCATTCCAAATGATGCGGCGCGAGGTCTGGCGCTCGAGAAGGGGGATATCGACTATATTCCGTATCACGTTATGCCACTGGGCGAAGTTGATCGGTTGAGCAAAGCACGGGATATAACCGTTGCATTTCAAAAGCGGTCGATTGCGGGACAATATCAGGCTTTCCTGAATACACGAAGCGGTCCGCTATCCCACAAGCGAGTCCGTCAAGCGCTGTATTTCGCGATGGATCGTCAAGAGCTGCTTGAAAAGGCAGGTTTCGGCCATGGCGTTGTATCAAAAGGTGGCGGCTTATCGTCCGAGCTGCCGATCTTTTATACCGATCAGGTTCCCCAATATCAGCACGATGTCGCTCGCGCGAACGAGATGCTGGACGAAGCGGGATACCCGCGAGGGCAGGATGGGAAACGCTTCTCACTTCGAGTGAGCTACTCGTTATCTGAAGGTCCGATGGCGAATGTCTCAAAACTTCTTCGCGCGCAATTCGCCAAAGTCGGTGTCGAGGTAATCGACGAGGGCATGGAGATGTCTGCGTGGCGGGAAAAAGCGTATGTGAAGTGGGACTTCGATGTGACGATGGGATCATATGCAAGCGGCCCAGACCCAGCAACGGGTGCGGCTGGATTTTATACCTGCGATCGGATTGTGCCGCGATCTGGTTTCAACGCCTCCGGCTACTGCAACCCAGAGCTCGACAAGCTGTTCGAGGCGGCTGGGAAAGAGCTAAACGAAGCCAACCGGATAAATCTCTACCACCAGGCTGCTGCCATACTTGCTGAAGATGTTCCGCACTGGTGGTTTTGGGATCGATACTATCCAATCGCATTTCGCTCCGGCCTCGACGGGATAACTCAGGACATCACAGGATACGGCACAATGGATGTCGTCAAATGGACTGAGTGAGCTAACAATCCGTTCTCGAAAAGGCAGGGGTAGGTTATGACCTTGTTTGGGTATCTTATCAGACGATTGTTCTACACCGTCCCTTTGCTTCTGGCGGTTATCGTCATTATCTTTATTCTTATAAATGCCGCGCCGGGCGATCCGGTCGATTTCATGGTTGGTGAAGCGGGTGCCGACCAAGCAGTCATAGATCGACTACGCGCTCAACTGGGTCTTGATCAGCCGCTCATTGTACGGCTGGGCGCCTACATTCTTGAGATCCTTCGCGGAAATCTGGGTTTCTCATACTCATCCGGTGCGCCCGTGCTCGCGCTCATCATCGAGAGATTTCCGGCAACGATCTTACTGATGGCTACACAATATGCATTGGCGGCCATCGTGGGTATCACCTTGGGCGTGATTGCTGCGCGCAAGCCGAGATCGAGGGCCGACAACGTAATTACCTTCGTTTCATTGGCGAGTTTCGCGATACCAGTCTTCTGGTTAGGACAGATGATGATTCTTGTGCTTGCCTACCATTTCAACTGGTTTCCGATTCAGGGAATGGCAAATCTACGTCGTGGCTACACGGGTATGGATTATGTTCTTGATGTAGCGTACCACATGGTTCTTCCCGCGGCGACGCTAGCGCTTTCCAATATAGGCTTAATCACTCGGCTAACACGAAGCAGTATGATTGGGGTCCTTGAGCAGGACTACGTGAAGGTTGCGCGTGCAAAAGGCTTGAGCGAAAGAGTTGTGTTAACGCGACATGCGCTTCGAAATAGTCTTCTACCCGTCATTACCGTTATCGGGGATACCTTGCCAGGCCTCATTGCGGGGGCCGTGATCGTGGAAACGGTATTCGGTTGGCCGGGATTAGGTCGCTTAACTCTTGATGCAATCAATGCCCGTGACTACTCGCTGCTTATGGGAATGTTTCTCGCGATCAGCGTTTTCGTCATCATCATCAATCTGATTGTTGATCTGCTCTACGCGGTTCTCGATCCACGTATTCGTTACCAGTAGGTTGTCCGATGGTTATTGCAATGTTGCGTCAGGCACACGGTTCGCGGGCCTGGTCACGGTTCAGTGTAAATGTCGGCGCCATGATTGGTATCACGATTGTTGGAATTATCGTCGTTCTGGCAATTTTGGCGCCCTCTCTTCCGATTTACGATCCATTACAGCTGACGACTTCCTTCCTTCCTCCTTCGCTCCAACACCCTATGGGAACGGACGCTCTTGGAGCGGACGTCTTTTCCAACGTCATACATGGCGCTCGTGTTTCTCTTATCGTCGGGCTTTGCGCAGTCATCACGTCAACGATCATCGGCGTGACAATCGGAGCTGCGTCCGGATACTTCGGTGGAAATACCGACACAGGTCTGATGCGTCTGGCCGAAATGTTTCAGATAATGCCGCAATTCTTTCTTGCTATCGTCATTGTCGCTCTATTTGGTGCCAGTATTTGGAACGTCGTACTGGTTATAGGCGTGCTCACCTGGCCTGTTACCGCACGCCTTCTCAGGGCTGAGTTCCTTACCCTGCGCAAACGAGATTATGTCGATGCAGCACGAAATCTTGGCATGTCGCATTTCGACATTGTCTTCAGAGAGATAATGCCTAACGCACTGCCACCGATCATCGTTAATTGTACGCTTCAGATTTCAAGCGCGATCCTGCTTCAAACCAGTTTGGCTTTTTTAGGTTTGGGTGATCCCAATGCAATCAGCTGGGGTACAATGCTGCACACAGCGCAGGACTATTTCAGTAGGGCTTGGTGGATGGCGGCTTTTCCTGGTTTAGCTTTGTTTTTGACGACGTTAAGCCTGAATCTGGTCGGCGATGGACTAAACGACGCTCTGAACCCTAAAGCTTTGTAACGCACGAGTGCTGTGCACAAACAAGTGCCTTAGGGCCTTGTCTGACTGTTTCGATGTTCACTCCCCGTTGCCTCGCAATTTCAGCACTCGGCATCTTCGGCACTATAGGGGACGTTCACTATTTGCCGAGACCTTCTCGGTCTATGGCATCCGCAGGGTTTGGCTTTCGGACCTTATCCGCAAGCTGGGCTGGCTTGGTCTACAGACTTCGTCATCGATGCCGCAATCGCCGGATGGGGTGCATCGCGAACCGCTCATGGGGAAGCATCACAGCGATAGAGGCAGCCAACGGGTACTCACCACGTACATTGAACAATTGGTAGAGGCCGGTATGGTGCCGTCAGGGGCAGCATTGGCGACTCCTATGACAACGGCCTCGACCGAGGCCCCGGCGGGTGGTTCGTGCATTGACAATATGCCGACGCTGCTGGCCGGCGTTGCGCGCTGCGATTACTGTGGCCAGGATGGACCTGAATGCGGGCAGGGGGGCTGTCGCTGCTGCGGTTCGCTGGGCCCATCTCTACACACAGATCACGCCGGAGAAGCTCCAACGATTTGCCAATCTGCTGCGCGACGGAGCTGGGTCGGGCCGGTGCCCGTATGATCATGAGTGAAGCGGGAGTGAACAATGAGGCAAAACAGGATCAGCGGGTCGAATCGATCCTGGCGAAGGTTGCAATCGCAAGGCCTTGGCAAGACCCACCTGCATTTCTCTCTTTTGTTTGGAAATGGTACGCCCAAGGGGAATCGAACCCCTGTTTGCGCCGTGAAAGGGCGCCGTCCTAACCGCTAGACGATGGGCGCGCTCAAGATGTGGGCCTTATAGAGGGCTTATTCTTCGTCGGCAAGAAGGAAAATCATGCGATGGCCAGAAAAATGCGCTGACCCAAAGAGAGGAAAATCGAGGCCACGAGCAAAGTTGCCACTGTGAGGAAAACGCCGCAAATCCGCGTTCCGACGATATAAGTTTGAATGAAGGAAAAATATCCTGTTGCGCCAATACGCATAGTCATGAATCACATAAATATTGGCTTCTAAACGTAAAAATTGGCGAATGCGCAGCTCTCGAATAATGAGGGCGGCTACCCGTAGTGCTGATCGTTGCTCTCCGCGCATATCTTTATATTCCGCGTCAAACGCAATGGGTAGGCAAGGAGTTTGGACAAATCGCATGAGCCTCAGCGGGATGTGGATAGTGACCGTCAGCCCCCTCAAGGTGCCGAACAGAATACTTGTTCATTTCATCAAATTTTCAGAACAAACCCTTATTTGGAAAGGCCCGGATCTGATTCTCCGGTTCACTCCCAATGATGCGCCTGCCTTGCACCGTCGATGAGTGTCCTCTCGCGTGTGCCATGCTCATTGGCTAAGCGGAAGGTCATCCTGATTTTCTCTGACAGCAATGCTCCATCCTGACACGTCAGCTTTTTATGCTTTCTCGAGACATGCAGTATAGGCCACGCGATTGGATGGAGATCTCGGCTGTATCTTTTGTCTGGCGAGGTAGGTCGCTTGGCGGTTGGAGGCGTGTGCTAAGAAGTTTTTTGAAACATGACGCGTGCATATGACGCGGTGTTGATCGTCAGCACTTTAAGAGCAGAGTGAGTAAGGAGGGGGCCTGGCTTGGGCTCCCCGTCCGTATAAATACGCCCTTTTCAAGCTTGTCTTTTCCGATAGTCATTCAAGTCGCTACGTAACCATACCTCCCAAAGCCTCGGGTGTTTTTTGCCAAGATTGGAGAGAGTTACTGGTGAAAATTACTAGGTTAATAATTTCTATTTGAGTAAATTGATGCATAAAATAATCTTCTTTTCGGTTAGCCTGCTTGCTCTTACAGGCTGCGGCACAATCACCCGTGGTGCCAACGAACCTGTTCGCATCGAGTCCGAGCCAAGTGGCGCACGCGTCACGACCGATATCGGGTTGTCCTGCCCGAAAACGCCGTGTGTTCTTAAAGTTCCACGAAACAAGGCATTCACCGCGACAGGAAAATTGGGTGACAAGACGGGTTCGGTTCGCGTCGAGACGGTTGCGACTGGTAACGGCAATGTCGCCCTGGCAGGCAATGTGGTTGCAGGCGGCGTTATCGGCTTGGGCGTTGATGCTGCAACAGGAGCCAATAAGGATCACAAGCCCAATCCTGCAATCATCGTGTTGAAATAGCATGCTCTGGCGATACTGGCGCACAGGTGGCTTGCTTCAGTATCGTCTTATGCCTTCCCGGAAGCCTCGCACAACGGAAGCACGTTTGAGCCGGGTAAAAGTTGATCGCGCCTCTTCATTTGCTCAGGGTAAATACGCTCTTTGAACCCTGTTTTTTCGTACCGTTCCATTTTGTATGAGGCTTTTGATGACGTTTTCAGTTTCTGCGCGGAGCATAGTAACAGGCGTTTTGACCCGCAGCGCCTTTGAGATGGATGGTGCTTGCTATGCGTAGCTTTGTTTTGATGGCACTGGCCAGTTTTATGGCAACCTCGTGCATTGGCGGGAATGCTTTTGCGGAAGAGAAATATCCCTGCAAGCCGGAATCCGAAGAAAGGTTTCGGTGGGCACGAATGCAAAGCATGGATCGCAAGTATCTGATCAGAAAAGAACTTGGACCTCACACCTTTTATATCCCATGGGCGTATTTTATGGGCCGCCAAACGCCCGAACGCGTAAACTGCCACCCTATAACGGAGGAGATCGAGTTTGCGTTCTGGATGCCAGACTTGCGCGCGCCGCAGGAAGATGTGTGGCTGCCATGGACATTTCGGCCACAAGAAAAGGGCAGAGAACCTCCGCAAGAAAACGAGTATGTCGTCAAGGTTATAGAGGTTAAATCGATTTCACCTGAAAATCATGCGGGGAAATACGAGTTTTGGTTTAAAAACGTTTCCAGCAGAATTTCTGATTCTCGATATAGTATTGAAGAAAAGTATAGTCTGAAAAGAATTGTCCCGGATGTATACGATCCTCGTGAGGCATTCGATTTTTATGCTCAGTTATCAGATGAACGATTCAGTATTTTTTTGAGATGTACACACCCGCAATTCAAGGTGGTTAATCCTCTTTGCGATGGAAACCTATACCTTCGCGATTTGGGCTTAGAAATCGTATTTCGCATTCCGAACGATTCCTTGCCGCAATGGTTCGAAATTAAAAATGCGACACATACCTTACTCACTGCGTGGAATGAAAAATAGTCAATAATTTTAGATATATTTTGGGAGATTATTTATGTCAGATCATTTTTCATTTTCTGATGCGCAAGTCGAAGAACTCAATCGCATCACAAATAATAGCAAAGGCAATTTCGCCGCTGCTTATGATTACATGCGAGAACAGATCACCATTCCTTCTTCAGCAATGACAAGCGCGGAACGTCCTTCTCTTCAAGGTGCAACATACTGGTTGCAAAAGGCGGCTGAAATCAATCGGAACGATCCTAACAGCGCTGCGAACACGTTTATCAGGTCGGTTACTCACAATGGCTGGTTATACGATAACGAACATTCCGACCCAGCAAGAGTTCAAGGCAATTCGGACTTAATTGGCAAGTCGGTTATGAAAGATGTTTTGAATCTTAAGAAAATGCCAGCCGTCAGCCATTTGCTCTCGCGGGACGTTAATTCTGCTCTTGATCAAGGGGGACAAACGCTTGCAGGCTGGGGAGGCAGCTTTGCTTATGGCGAGTTGCAGCTCACACCCAGACTTGGCGATACGGTGAATAGCCGCCTGTTGAGCAATCCTAGAGAACACGAGAAATTCGTATCCGTTGTGGCGAAAGCAACGCTGGAAACGGTTGCCAAACACGGGGTCAGCATCGAGCAGGTGCTGACGGGTATGGGCGCGCAGACTTCGGATTCTCTCAAAGCTGAAATTATCAACCGTGTACTGGACTATCTTGATGGATCGGGAAACGGTTTGGCAGGAAATCCGAATATTATCGATGGCTATAAGGCCCGTGTAAGCCCAGATGGTAGCGTGACCTGGTACAAGCACGACAAAAGTCTGAATCAGGTCGATTTGGAGGATACGGGTAAAATAGCTGAACTTAACGAGAGACGTGACATCCGGATCGAAAAGGGCATCAATCACAAGTGGCAAAATGATAATCCGCCGACGGTGAATGATCTTGAAGCGCATATTCGCTGCTTTCCCGCTGGCACGCTTATCTCCATGGCGGATGGCTCCCGCAAACCCATCGAGCAGATTGCGGTTGGTGACGAGGTGCTGGCCTTCGACGGGTTCGGGGCTTTGCAGCCACGCAAGGTCACGAAACCGTTCAATAACGTCACTGACGAATGGCTGGAACTGCGCTTTGCAGATGATTTGAACCGCGAACCGCTGATTGCCACGCCGGGCCACGTCTTCTTCACGTCGGAAGGCGAGTTCAAGCAATTGCATGAGCTGGTTGATGCAGACGGCAAAGCGCAGATCGTGCTGGAGGATGGGTCTCTGACCCGAGTGGACGTTGTCCGCATTTCCTTTAGCGAGGAAACCGCAGACCGTTTTGAGATTATTTTAAATAAGAACAAAACAGAAACAAATGACGCTGCGTCAGATATTGCTAATGGATGGAAGACCTATAATTTCGAGGTCGAAGGGCTGCACACCTATGTCGCTGGCGGCGTGCGTGTTCACAACTTGTCGACCTTGCAGGACCATACGGTTTCTGAAAGCCAGATGACGGCTTTGAAAGGTCTGTTTGGTGACGATCTGATCAGCGTGCCTTCAAGCGAACAGGGCAAATTTGTATACATTTTCGATCCGAACAAAACCATCACGCTGAAGGACGGCACGGTTTCAACCTATGCTGACCTCGCCAAAATGATGGAAACGCGTGTCGTGACCATCGAAGAGGTGATGAACGACACGTTCAGCAAGGTCCCCGGCTACCTGAACCATATGGCTCCGTCCATCATCGCCGATCTCGTTCGCGGCGATAGCCTGGAAGACGTTGCCAAGAAATATGCGATCCAGCTTGGTGTAAAAGTCGGTGTTGATGGCCTGTCGAAACTGCTGGGTTTCGAAGGAACGGTCGTTGAACGGCACGCTAATGGCACGCCTATCCTCAATGACGCGACGTTCTTGAACACACCTGCGGGTGAGGCCTGCAAGAATGCCATTATCAGCTTTGCTATTGGCGCTGCGCTCAACGGCGACAAGATGGATAGCAAAGACTATCTTAAGCTCGCTGCCAATGTCAGTGTTGCAGAGGTTGTCCAATATAGTCTGGCAAATTCCGGGTTTTCCTGGGCAACCAGCGGTGAGCTTGCAAATACGTGGGGCATTGCGGGCAATAAGCTGACAATTCTCCAGCGTCCCGCGCCTCTTTCCATCGAAGGCCAGGCTGCTGCTGCCGCCGCTATCGCATTCTTTGCGAACATTATCGATCACGGTTTCAAGGATTTTGGTAATACGGTCAAGTCGACGGCGATTGCAGCTGCTTCAAGTTATCTCGGAGGAAAAGTCGCGGCACTGTTAAGCGCGGCAATCCCAATCCCGGGACTGAATATCATTTTCGGTGCGGTTTTTGGCAAGCTGCTTACCAAAATCTTCATGGCAAACAAGTTGCCACCGCTCATTCAGATCGAGAATCTACCCGACGGCAGCCAGAAGATTTTCGTCACGAATATTCCAAACGGTCACATTGTCGAGGCGCGTGCGGGCCGGGCGGACAAGCTGATCGGTCATGACAAGAGTGATGTGCTGATAGGCTCAGATGCCGATAATGAGCTGCACGGTAATAGGGGTAATGACCGCCTGCTCGGTAATGCGGGCAATGATACTCTTGTCGGCGGCGAAGGTCTCGACACACTGATCGGTGGCGCTGGGGTTGATACCATTGTCGGCGGCGAAGGCGACGACACGATTTTCGGCGACGAACTTATTCATGCTGGCGCGAATGCGCAGTCTGCACGCGCTGATGGCGGTGCGGACAGAGTTTCCGCGGGTCCTGGCAATGATACAGTCGATGGCGGCGGTGGTAACGACAATATTTCAGGCGATGACGGTGATGACGTTCTCAAGGGTAATCTCGGCGACGATGTTGTTATTGGTGGCGGCGGTGCCGATGACATCCATGGCGGTGAAGGCAACGATATGCTCTATGGCGGGGCACTCGTTGAGCAGGGCGATGATCTTGTTTTAACCGGCTCGGAAGCCGACACGCTGAATGGCGATGCGGGTAACGATACGATCTTCGGCGGCGATGGTGACGATACTATTTACGGTGGTGAAGGTGATGATCGCCTGTATGGCGACAGCTTCGTCATGGCCGAAAAGGGCAAAGGCGCGGTCCGTCTGACCGGAACAGGCAATGACCTGATGCATGGTGGAACTGGTGACGACATCATGCATGGTGGCGGCGGCAATGACATCATGTATGGTGACGAAGGCAACGATACGCTGGATGGCATGGATGGTGATGACACGATTCATGGCGGCGCAGGAACCGATACGCTGAACGGTAGTGCCGGCAATGACACCTTGCATGGTGGCGAAGGTAGTGACGCACTTAGTGGTGGCGAAGGTGCCGACACACTTGATGGCGGCGCAGGCGCTGACACTTTGCTCGGCGACGAGGGTCACGATGTGCTGCGCGGCGGCGAAGGTACCGACACCTTGAACGGCGGCGAAGGTAATGACGCGCTTCATGGCGGCATGGGTAACGACCAGTTATTCGGCGAAGGCGGTCCCGATACACTGCATGGTGACGACGGCGATGATGCTCTGTTCGGCGGTACTGGCAATGACATATTGCATGGTGGTGCTGGCAATGACCGATTGCTGGGTGAGATTGGCGATGACACGCTGGAGGGCGGACATGGTGACGATACGCTGAATGGTGGGTCACAAAACGACATCTTGCGCGGCGGCGCGGGCAACGACACGCTGCTTGGCGGCACAGGTGACGATGTTCTCGAGGGTGGTGATGGGAACGACGTTCTAAACGGTGCGGCGGGAAAAAATACATTGTCCGGCGGCAACGGTGATGATCGCCTGGAAGCACGTTATGCCTGGACGACATTGCGGGGCGATGCAGGAAATGACATTCTCACGACGACCGTTGCTGGTAATCGATTGGAAGGGGGAACTGGCAATGATCAGTATGCCGCTCACCTTGCGCCGGGAAATACTGTTATCAGCGATATCTCTGGCATTGATACGCTATACATTGCCTCAAACCACTCGGTGAAGAATGCCAGCCTTACCAAGGAAGGTAACAATCTCGTCGTCTACAGTGTAGCTGTGCCAGCTGCCCGCATCGTTATCGAAAATCATTTTTCGACATCGAGCCTCGAAAAAATTCAATTTTCAGATGGCTTTTCTATCCAACTCGACAAACTTATCATCGGTTCGGCGGGCGATGATCGTCTTGTCGGCACTGACGGGTCGGACGGCATTCTGGCGCTTGCTGGGAATGACACGGTGCTTGGGCAAGGCGGCGATGATTTCATCGATGGTGGCCCCGGCAAGGACGCGATCTACGGTGGCGACGGAAACGACGTGCTGCATGGCTCGTCGGAAGATGATCTTCTGGTCGGCGACGCTGGAAACGACCAGATCGTCGGTGGTGCAGGCAATGACATGATGATTGGGGGTGCTGGTGCCGACAAGTTCGTCATCGGAAAGAATGCTAAGGACCGCGATACGATCGCAGATTTTAAAGGCTCTGTAGATAAGATCGACCTGACTGCCTTTAGCCGCGATTTCGTCTCACTCAAGCAAATGCATATTCAGGGCGCTTCTTTCCAGGATAGTGCAAATGGAACAACAATCCGCCTTGCCAGTGGTCAACAAGTCACACTTGATGGCATGAAGTCCAATCAGCTTACTGAAAAGCATTTTGAATTTCAGCTGACAAAAGTCGCAGGCCTAACTGGCACGGCTGGCAACGACATTATAACAGGCACAAAAGGCGACGATACGATCAGAGACGGAAAGGGCTTTGATCGTGTAACGGGTGGTGCTGGGAAGGATCTTTTCGTCGTCGGCGCTGACAAAGGTTCATTCGATACGATTACGGACTACACGCCGGGCGTCGACAAGCTAAATCTGTCTCAATGCGCCGACATTATCGATGTTCAGCAATTGCGCATGGAACAACGCGGCAGCGATACGCTAATCCATCTTCGCGTTGGGCAAAAGCTTTTGCTTGAAAATGTCAGTAAATCCGCTTTGAGTAACGCCGATATCATTTTTGATACCTTCGTCGACAAGACCATGGAAGCAAAGCGCTTTGAAGGCGCGACGCAATACGACTGGGCATCGGACCTCGTTGCGGGAGCGGAAGACAAGCAATTCTATCGTGCTAACAACAATACCAATTTTCACTACGGCACGAACCTGGTAGCTGTCGGCTCAGCTGGCGCTGGCGCACCTCCAATAACCCTAAATTTCAATACGGGCGAGAATTATACTAATGTCCCAATATTTGTTACTACAAATACGACACAACAGAAAAAGAAAAAATTTTTATTTTTTACAACGGGCAAGCGTTATACAGAGATAACGGAGGTCAATGGTGACTGGTCGGGAGCATTCACCCCCAGTGATCAAGAAAAAATCGATGCTATTGCAGGCCCCCTACAGTACGCAATGCGTGGAATGGACTGGCATACAGCTCAATTTCACGCTCGAGGTATGGCTGGTGTAAAGCCAACGATGAATAATAAAATTTTTGGTGCCGCCTGGAACGAGAAAATCCGTAGCCTCACAGGGCACGACGCCGTTTTCGCAAATGAGGGTGATGACTACGTATGGGCTGGCACGGGTAATGATTACGTCGATGGCGGTACTGGCAACGACGTCATCTATGGCGAGGATGGCAACGATCAGCTGTTGGGGCAAACCGGAAATGATCATATCGAAGGTGGAAACGGTAATGACATTTTATGGGGTCACTTAGGGGATGATGCGCTTCACGGCGGTCCAGGTGATGATGAGATTTATGGCGGTGAAGGTCACGACACGATTCATGGCAATGATGGTAATGATCACCTGTCGGGAGGTCCTGGAAACGATAAACTGTGGGGTGACGCTGGCAATGACACGCTCCGTGGCGAAGCTGGCAATGACACGCTCAATGGTGGTGAAGGATCAGACCTTATCTACGGCGGTGAAGGAAATGATAGCGTCAGCGGTCTTGGCGGCAATGACATTCTTCACGGCGAAAATGGGAATGATACCGTTCTTGGTGGCGCAGGCAATGACACAATCACGGGCGGTAACGGCAACGATCATCTGAATGGAAATAGTGGCAACGATGCCATTCATGGCGAAGTTGGCAATGATGTTCTCCACGGCGAAGATGGTGCTGACATCCTGAAAGGTGGCGCTGGCAATGACACGCTCGATGGTGGCAATGGTAATGATACACTGCAAGGCGACGACGGTGATGATCACCTGAAAGGTGGCGCCGGCAACGATTATCTGCTTGGTGGTGCTGGCCATGACGCAATTTATGGCGATGACGGAAATGACCGCCTTCTTGGCGAAGACGGTAATGATCGCATGTATGGTGGCGTAGGCAACGATCTCGTCAAAGGTGGCGCTGGACAAGATCATATCGAAGGCAATAATGGCGATGATCTGATTTATGGCGAAGGCGGAAAAGATCTTCTTCATGGTGGTCAAGGCAATGATGTCATCCATGGCGGCGGCGATGACGATTTCATCTTCGGTGGTCCGGGGTGCGACGTACTCATCGGCGATGCAGGTAGCGATTATCTTCTAGGTGGCCTGAACAGCGATATCCTCAACGGTGGAGCTGGTAACGATCGTCTATCTGGAGATGCAGGTGCCGACACGATCAATGGTGCTGATGGTGACGATTGGATTTCAGGCGGCGCTGATAATGATACGCTCTATGGCGATAACGGCAATGATGGAATCTGGGGCGATGATGGCAATGACCGCATTGAAGGCGGCGCTGGCAACGACGTTCTAGACGGCGGCAATGGCGATGACGTCGTGATGGGTGGTTACGGTGCTGACCGCATCACGGGTGGTGCTGGTAATGATATTATCGTTGGTCAGGCAGGTGCTGACTATCTCGTTGGCGGTGCTGGTAGAGATACGTTTCGGTTCGATGTCACGACCGATAGCACGATGGATGCCTTCGACGTCATCGCTGATTTCACGCCCGGACAGGATGCTATCGACATTCGCCCCTTGGGGATTGGTCGTGCAGGCGTAACAATTGGTGCCGATGGTGCTGACAGCTACATCCGCGGTCTCAACGTCGATTTCTCCGTGAAAATCCTCGGGCATCAGGCATCGCTGGACTGGATTGTCGCGTAGAAAACTTGGGAGGGATCGGTGGAAAATACCGATCCCTTCTAGACGCTACTTCAATTTCTCCGTCTGAGGCCGAGGGCGTAAGTCGGCAGGAGTACCTACTATGCGAGGCGCCACCCCCGAGCGCTTTGGGTACTCTCTGCTTCTTGGCGTAAGAGTGCCAGCAAATTTTCCGAGGCGATTTCCACACCGGGAAGTGTCTTGCAAAAGAAGATCTTCAGTATCTGGCAAGCGATCTTTCAGGACGGCGAACATGGTTTCGTTGGTCGCGGCCGCGATGTGTTGTCATTGCGAGCGGGGACATCGCACGGGTGCTGTATACCGATACTATGCCTGCTCGCTGCGTATGCTCGCAGGGCCAAGTGAATGGGTCGGCCAGTCCGTCGGTATGGACTGGCGAGACGATCTCGTCATATCGCGTTTGCAGAGCCGTCTTTTGACGGAAGCAGAATAACAGAGATTTTGATTCAAACCTTGTCGAGGTCAGAAATGTCGTTGAGAGCTTTCACGATATGCTGCGGCATAGATTTGAAGATGATCTCGACGCTTGAATAAACCGACCAGCGATAAGCTTGGTCGCATCATTCGCCAACCGCGTTATCTGCAACAGAGCAACGGCTCAGAATGCGATTGCCTCAATCTGGTCAAACGGCAGACAGAGGACCAGATCACCCGGCTGAAACTCATCCAGCGTCCAATGTAGCAGCGGGGGAAATCCGATTGGCTGGCGACATGCGTATCGTCGGAGCAACATTGTATCATCAAGATTACGGCGGCGTATAGTTCATATCTGATGACAATTCACCCAGAAACAGCCCGATTCAAAGCGAGCACGTCCGGGACGACTTGACAGGGCGGAATAGGTCGGTTCAATATTCAATTGGGTCAATTGAAGATCAATTACAAAAGACGCCTGCCCACCTTCGGGGACCCGTCGATCGGTCACGCCAACAACAGGGTTGTTACAATGTATAAAAGGACCAGCATTATGCTGCTCATGGGTGCCGCGGTGCTTGCGCTCGGCCTCGTCGGCACCGCCGGAGCAGAGCAGTTGCGCATCGGAGTGTCGGCGGACGTCACCTCAATGGACCCGCATTTCTACAATGCCACCCCTAATAACGAGATCGCCTTTCACGTCTTCGACACCCTCACTTGGGTCGAGACTTCGGGCGAGATGGTCGGTCGCCTCGCCACCGGATGGAAGGCGGTGACCGACACCGAATGGCAGATCACCCTACGCCCAGACGTCAAATGGCATGACGGCTCTGCTTTCACCGCTGACGACGTGGTTTACAGCTTGAAGCGGTTGAGCACGGTCGAGGGAGCCGGCGGCTTTGCAAGCCTTCTCAACACCATGACCGACGTAGAGAAGATCGATGACTTGACCGTGCGCATCACGACCTCCAGCCCGGCGCCAAACATTCCGCGGGCTTTGGCTCTGATTGCAATTGTGCCAGCCGCCAACGAAGGCAAGGCCACCCCTGACTATAACAGCGGTACCGCGATGATCGGCACCGGCCCCTACAAATTCGCAAGTTATGTCCCCGGCACCGGCGTGAAGCTGGCTGCCAATCCCGATTGGTGGGGCGGCGATCTGCCTTGGTCTGAAGTTGAGTTCACCTTGGTGACGAACCCTGCCGTGCGCACCACTGCGCTGTTGTCCGGCGACTTTGACGTGGTGCAGATGCCGCCAGCCACCGATCTTTCGCGCATCGATGCCGATCCGAACTACAAAATAATCAAGGGGCCGGCATTACGGGTGGCCTACGTCAACCCGATCCGCGCCATCGCCGCCGATGGGGAGGGGATCACTGGACCGGATGGCAAGGTTCTGGACCCATCGCCGCTGGAAGATTTGCGCGTGCGCGAAGCGCTGTCCCTTGCGATCAATCGTGAGGGTCTCGTGGACCGCATTATGCTCGGAACTGGCGCGGCGACCAGTCAGATGATGCCTCCCGGGGGGTATGGCTTCATCCCGGGCTTGCCCGAGCTGGGCTATGATCCCCAAAAGGCCAAGGCCCTGCTGGCCGAGGCGGGCTATCCCGACGGCTTCTCGCTGTCTCTGACGGTCGCCAGCGATCGGGTACCGCTCAACGTCGACGTGGCGCAGGCCATCGTCCAGATGTGGAGCAGGATCGGCGTGAATGCCACTGTCAACGCGGTGCCGACCGCCGTCTACAGCAATGTGGGAGCAGGCCAGAAGATCCCTGTCTATCTAGGTAGCATGGGTAATTCGAGCGGCGAGGTGGGCGCGACGCTTGTCTCGTTGCTGCAGACCTACGACAAGGAAAAGGCTACCGGATCGTACAACTGGAGTCGCTATTCCAACGCCGAATTCGACAAAATCCTCTCGGCCGCAATGACAGCGATGGACACTGCCGAGCGTGAGGAGCTGTTGCGGCAGGCGACGGGAGTGATGCTGAAAGATTTCGGGGTGATCCCGCTCTATCACATTACGAACATCTGGGCCGCGCGCGAAGGATTGACCCTCGATACCCGCCCCGATGCCATGACGATCGCCTGGCGCGTCCTGCCCGTTTCCAAATGACCTTTTCGGGGCGGATGTCCGAGCCCGCCCCGCTAACCCTCGACCGAACCGCTGAACTGGGTCCGTGCGGCCTGGTTGGCGGCAGGAGGAATAGCGCCTATGACCGTCTGGATCGCACGCCGCATTATACAGTCGATCTTTATCCTGATTGCGATGACTGCAATCATCTTTCTCGCCGTGAACGTCATCGGGGATCCCGTTGAGACGTTGGTCAACCCGGAGGCCACCCAAGCCGAGCGCCAACGCTTGATTGAATTCTACGGTCTCGATCAGCCTCTTCCGCTGCAATATGTGGCTTTTGTGAAGGGCGTGCTCCAGGGCGATCTCGGTACCAGCTACGTCTATGGTGAATCCGCGATCAAGGTAATCTTGTCGCGCATGCCTGCCACGCTGGAGCTTGCGACCAGCACCATGGTGCTGTCAGTACTGCTCGGGGTGCCACTGGGCCTTTACTCGGGGCTTCGCCCGAATGCCCTTGGCAGCCGGGTCATCATGGGCGGCAGCATCTTGGGTTTTTCGCTGCCGTCGTTCTGGACCGGGCTTCTGCTCATCATGGTCTTCGCCGTCTATCTGCGCTGGCTGCCTGCGACTGGACGCGGGGAGACGATAGAAATCATGGGAATAGGGTGGTCCTTCCTGACGCGGGATGGGCTATCGCATCTGGCACTGCCGGTCGCGACCCTTTCGATCTACATGAGCACCTTCGTGATGCGGCTTACCCGCGCCGGGGTGGAAGAGGTGGTGCCGCAAGAATACGTGCAATTCGCCCGCGCCAAGGGCCTGCGCGAAAGCCGGATCTTGAGGGTCCATGTGCTGCGCAACATCATGATCACCCTCGTGACTGTCATCGGCCTGGAGTTCGCGACCCTGATTGCCTTCACCGTTGTGACTGAGACGATCTTTGCTTGGCCCGGCATGGGCAAATTAATTATCGAGAGCATCGAGAAGCTCGATCGCCCCGTAATTGTGGCCTATCTGATGATCGTGGTCGTGCTCTTCGTCACCGTGAATCTGCTGGTCGACATTCTCTACACGCTTCTCGATCCGCGCATCCGCATCGGAGGTTCGGTATGACCGGCGGCTCCATTCCAGCCACCACCGCGCCTCAGCGCCCACAAGGCCGGCTGCGGCGCTTCGCGCGCCAGTTCTTCGGGGCGCCCAGTACGGTTTTATGCACGGTCCTGCTGACGCTCGTGGTCGGCACGGCGATCCTGGCCCCTTGGATCGCTCCGCAGAACCCCTACGACCTCACGGCGATCGATTTCCTCGACGGGCGGCTGCCGCCCGGGACGCAATCGGCCACTGGCATGACCTATCAGTTCGGCACTGATAATCAGGGCCGCGACATGCTGTCGGCCATCCTCTACGGTCTACGGATCTCGCTCAGCGTGGGAGTGGTCTCTGCGTTGCTCGCGGCTGCCATCGGCGGCAGCATCGGCCTTTACGTCGCCTACCGTGGCGGCAAGACCGAGGGCTTCGTGATGCGCCTCGTTGATTTGCAGCTGTCGTTCCCTACGGTCCTTGTCGCGCTCATGATCCTTGCTTTCCTCGGCAAGGGCATCGTCAATGTCGTCCTCGCCATCATCATCGTCGAATGGGCGACCTATGCGCGGATGTCGCGCGGGGCCACGCTGGTCGAGCGCAGCAAGGAATACGTCGAGGCCGCACAATGTCTGGCGTTGCCCACCTGGCGCATCATCTTCCGACATCTGTTGCCCAACGTCATCCCGTCGCTCATCGTAATCGCCACGCTACAGGTCGCGCGCGCGATCACGTTGGAGGCAACGCTGTCCTTCCTTGGGCTCGGCGTTCCGGTGACCGAGCCCAGCTTGGGGCTGCTGATCGCCAACGGCTATCAGTACATGCTGTCGGGCCAGTACTGGATTTCGTTCTATCCCGGCATTGCCCTAGTGCTGGTGGTCGTCATCATCAACGTCATCGGAGACCGTATGCGCGAGATCCTGAACCCCCGGAGGATCAAATGAGCGGCCCGCCTCTTCTGCAGATACGCAACCTCGAAACCAGCTTTCCCCTGCCGCATGGCATGCTGCGAGCGGTAAATGACGTGACGATTGAGCTCAACCGCGGCGAAATCCTAGGTCTCGTAGGCGAAAGCGGCTCGGGCAAGTCGATCCTTGGCTTTTCGGTGATGAACCAGCTTGTCGCGCCCGGGCGGATCACCGGCGGGTCGATCAAGTTCGACGGGCAAGAGCTTACCAACCTGTCACAGAGGCAGATGCGCGAGTTGCGCGGCAAGCGCATCGCGATGATCTTCCAGGATCCGATGATGACGCTGAATCCGGTGCTGCGCATCGACGTGCAGATGGTCGAAGCGATCCAGGCTCATGCGAGGGTGTCGCACGCCGAAGCACTGGCGCGGGCCCGCGACGCGCTGGCCATGGTCGGCATTCCTTCTCCTGAAGAGCGGCTGCGCAGCTATCCGCACCAGTTCTCCGGGGGCATGCGCCAGCGCGTGGCGATCGCCATCGCCCTTCTGAACGAGCCCGATCTGATTATCGCGGACGAACCGACGACGGCGCTCGACGTCACGATCCAGGCGCAGATCCTGTCCGAGATATTGCGTCTGTCTCGCGAGCGCAACATCGCGCTGATCTGGATCAGCCATGACCTGTCGGTGGTCTCGCGCCTCGCAGATCGTGTGGCGGTGATGTATGGCGGGCGCATCGTCGAGGCGGGCGAGGTGCGCGAGGTGATCCACGCACCTCGCCATCCCTATACGCGGGGCCTGATCGAATCGCTTCCGGGCGGCGCCAAGCGCGGCGAGCGTCTGCGTCAGATTTCGGGCACTCCCCCCAACATGCTGTTCCCGCCTCCGGGATGCGCCTTTTCGCCGCGCTGCCCCCTTCGCCAAGGCCTCTGCTCCGAGATCGCCCCCGACGTATCGAACGAGGATAGCCATCAGTTCCGCTGCCATTACCCCCTCGGGACCGGTATCAGCAAAGGATCAGCGCATGAGCCTGCTTGAGTTCCGCAATGCAGCCGCCCTCGCGCCGCAGACCCCCATCGTCGAGGCGATAGGGGTGGGCAAGGAATTCGGTCACCATGCTGATCTGCTGCAGCGCGGCTTCCAGCGTCTGGGACTGTCGAAGCCCAATCCGACGGTCCGCGCAGTCAATTCGGTCGATCTAGCGATCCGCCGGGGCGAGGTGGTGGGGCTGGTCGGTGAATCTGGCTGTGGCAAATCGACCTTCGGCCGCATCGTCGCAGGGCTTCTGCCGCCCAGCAGCGGCAGGCTGAACTGGGAGGGGCGCGACAGCACCAGCCTGCGCGGCCGCGAGCGGGTGCAGGCTAAGCTCAACGTGCAGATGGTGTTTCAAAATCCGATGGCGTCGCTGAACCCTCGGATGACGATCGGCGACATCATCGCCGAAGCGCCGCAGGTTCACAGGCTGGTGTCCGGGTCAAGCGCCGATTTCATCGATGCCCAGATGCAGCGTGTGGGTCTCGATCCACAGCTCAAGACCCGGCTTCCGCATGAATTCTCCGGCGGTCAGCGCCAGCGCGTCGGCATCGCCCGCGCCCTTGCTGTCAATCCGGAATTTCTGGTCTGCGACGAAGCGGTTGCCGCACTCGACGTCTCGATTCAGGCGCAGGTGATCAACCTGCTCGCTGATCTGCGCGAGACGCTGAACCTCACCTATCTCTTCATCAGCCACGATCTGGGCGTCATCAAGCATCTCTCTGATCGGGTGGTGGTGATGTATCTGGGCCAGGTCGTCGAAGAGGCGCCTACGGACGAGATCTTCGCGCGGGCGAACCACCCGTACACTCGCAGCCTTCTGGAGGAGATCCCCGAGATCAACACGGAGAAGCGCAGCTTCGTCGCCATCAAGGGAGAGCTGCCCAGCCCGCTGAACCCTCCGTCGGGGTGTCACTTCCATCCGCGCTGCCCCCTTGCGACCGCGCGTTGCCGTAGCGAGATGCCAGTGCTGCGCCAGATCGCCCCCGGCCACCGCAGCGCCTGCCATCTGAACGAGACTTCGTGATGAGCGCGCAAGGCTCCATCGCCGGCGGCGATTTTATCCACTATTTCGCTACACTTGCGCTTTCCGACGTGCCGCCCCGCATCCAAGCCGAGGCGCGGCGGCTGCTGGCGGATCAGCTTGCCTGTGTGGTGGCCGCCCGTGCGACGGAGATCGGCCCAGTGGTCGAGGAGGGCGCGCAGGCGATCTGGCCCGGTGGCGGCGCGGTCGCGACGGCCTATCGGCTGGCGCGTCTAGGCGATGCGATGGATTTCGACGACGGCGCCGCCGGCGCCCATTTCGGCTGCGGTGCGGTGGCTGCGGCGCTTGCGCTCGCCCCTACGGCAGGCGCGGATGGGGCCGAGCTTCTGACGGCGATCATCGCGGGCTTTGAGGCAGGCGGGCGCATCCATCGCGCCACTGGGTCCTATTTCAACCGCATTGATGGGGTGGACCGCTTCTTGCCGGTCTGGGGCATTTCGACACCGATCGTCTATGCCGCCGCAATGGCCGCCACGCGCCTTCTGCGCCTTCCAGCGCAGACCGCGCTGCAGGCGCTGTCGCTGGCAGGGGCTTTCGCACCGATCCCGGTGGGGGCGAAATGGTCGGCGATGATCGATCTGCCCGACACTAAATATTGCGACACCGGCTGGGCGGCGGCGGCGGGGGTCTCGGGCGTGTTGCTCGCGCAGACCGGAACTACCGGACTTACCAACCTGCTGGAACCCGACGGCGGTCTTTTCACCATGCTTTCCGCTTCGAATGCCGCGCCCGATGAACTTGCACTTGCGCTTGGCGAAGACTGGGGCCTCTCGGGTATCCGCTACAAGGAATGGCCCTGCTGCGGGATGTTGTTCGGCGCGCTGTGGGCTGCCCGCGCGATCGTGGCGGAGCACCCGGGCGACATTGGCGCGGTCGAGGTCTGGGTCCCTGAGAACACTGCGCTCCCGAGGTTCACCAATCCCGCGCCCAGAACCTTCGCAAGCCGCCAGTTCAGTCTGCCTCATGCGATGGCGATGCTGCTTTTCGGGGTGGAAAGCGGTCCGCTCTGGCTTGATCCAGGCATTGCCGCGCAAGTAGCGATCACAGCCCTGCGCGAGCGCGTGCAGGTTCACGCGCTGACGCCAGAGCATCGCGAGGCTGGGATCGCGGCCGAGGTGGTGATTGAGATCGACGGAGTGGTCCGCCGTGCGCAGACTTCGGTTGCGGCGTTGAGCCTTCCCCGCGAGCCTTGCGATGACGCGGGCATTGCTGACAAGCTGCACCGCATGGTTGGCGGGCCGGAGGCCGCGTGCCTTTGGGAATTGGTCGCCGCGATGCCGTCGGCGACCCCCGCTGCGGAAGTGCTGAAGATTTTGCAGGAGACCCGCCCCAGATGACCCCATCCTTGATTACCAGCCCTGGGCTGGAACCGTTGGCCGAAGAGCTTAACGCGCTCTGCGACGCGCAGCATTTCACGACATCCTTCGCGCTGCGTCACCTGCCCACGGGCAGCGAGATCGGCCGAGATGCCGAAGTCGTCACAGCTTCGGCAAGCACGCGCAAGATACTTTTCATGGCCGCGGCGCTCGCAGCCGTAAACGAGGGTAAGCTCTCGCTCGATGAAGAACTGACCCTCACCCCCGACCTGATGGAGGGGCCGGTTTCCGGAATCCTCTATTTCCTGACGCCGGGATTGAAGTTTCCTTTGCGCGACGCGATCGTGCTGATGATCATCCTCAGCGACAATGTCTGCACCAGTCTGGTCGGAGAGCGCGTCGGGCTGCCAGCGATCAGTTCCTATGCCGCGCGGTTGGGCATGAAGGGCACCACGATCCGCGAAATCGTGCCCCCGCGACATATGCCCATCACCTCCGATTTCGATTTCGTGGGCCAGACGACGCCGAATGACCAGATCACGCTGCTGCAGGCGATCCTCGATGGGACCGCCGATGCCGATGCGGCCGCCCGCATCGGTCTTACTCCCGATCTTTGCGCCTATGCGATCAAGGTCCTCGGGCAGCAACAATACCGTACGCGAATCCCCGCTCTTCTGCCGCGCACCACCTTTTTTGCGGGCAAAACCGGGACAGGGCGCCAGGGTGCGATGGATGTGGGCATCGTCTACAGCGATGGCATTCCCCTCTATGCCATCGCTGTTTATGCCTCGGAACTGCCCGTCACGCTGCCCGACGGCCGCTCGGGCCACGCCATTGCCGATACCATTATCGCCGCCCTGTCGCGGCTTGCCTGGGATCATTTTCAGCTATGATCGAGCCGCACCTTCCCAACCTCATCGCCGAGATTCGTCGCATCGCCGCCATCGCGAAGGGGGAGATTGGCGTGGGCGCGCTGCATCTTGAAAGCCGTCGCGGCTTCACGGTAAACGACGATCAGATGTTCCCTCCAGGTAGTGCGGTAAAGGTGCCGCTGGCCTTGGCCGTGCTCGACCGGGTCGATCGGGGCGAGATCAGCCTTGACGACATGGTCGAGGTTCTGCCAATGGAAATGAACCCCATGGCTCCCGGGGGGCTGGGAGAGCAATTCGTGCGTCCCGGCATCGCGCTGTCGGTCTACAACCACATCGAAGGGATGATCACCCGCAGTTGCAACACCTCGACCGACGTCTGCTTCCGTATCGCCGGCGGCGCGGACCGGATCGCTGCTTGGATGGCCGGGATCGGTCTCGTCGACTTCCAGGTCAGTCGTACCATGCGCTACGCGCTGGCGGTGATGCATGACCTCCCTCTGCCGCCCGAAGGCGTTTCGATGCAAGAGGTGCTGCAAAACGCTACGCCGGAGATTCTCGACGCGCGCAATAATCCCAATGCCCGCTTCCGTCATGAAGAACGCGACCATTGCCGCCCAAGCGCGATGATCGAGGTAATGCGCCGGATCGCCGAGGCCTCGGATGGGGTGAGCAAGCTGGGGCGACGGACGATGCTCGACATCATGGAGCGCGAGGTCCATTCCGATCTGCGGGCGCGCGCACGCCTGCCGCACGGGGTAAAGCTTGCGGGCAAGACCGGCAGCGGTGCCGGAACAGCGACCAATTCTGGCCTCGTCACGTTGCCCGAGGGACGCGGCACTCTCGCACTCGCGCTCTTCGTCAAATCCTCACGTGCCGACATGGCGACCCGCAATTCGGTGATCGCCGATGTAGCGCGAGTGGTGGTCGACTACTACCTGATCACCACGTATCCCAAAGTCGTCGCCCCATCAGCCGATAGCGGCGTTTCCGGCTATCCGTGCAGCGTCTAGCAGCAGCGGCACGACCCGGGCGCGTACCTCATCAGGCTGCATCCGGGCGCGCAGGATCGAAATGTTGATCGCCGCGATCACTTTGCCGCGATAGTCACGCACCGGCGCCGAGACTGAGAGCGAGCTGAAATCGACGTCCTTTTCGGTCATGGCATAGCCCGCCTCTCGTGCATGGGCGAGCCGGGCGAGGTAGCCTTCGAAATCCACTCCGCCCAGCCGGGCATGGGCAGCCTCGTCAGCGGCGTCGAAATACTGGCGTACCGTCTCTGGCGGCATGTCGGCCAGATACATAAGACCCGATGATGCCGTGAGGGCAAGGAAGCGCGAGCCTACCGGCAGATTCACTGCCGAGACATTAGGGCTGGGTACGTTGGCGATCACCACGATCTCCTGATCGCTCAGCTCGACCCAAGAGACAGTCTCTTCGATTTGCTCGGCGAGCCGAGTCAGTAGATGGAACGAGGCGTCGAGTGTCGTATTGGACGACAGGATGCTTTGTACGAAGCGGAAGGAGCGGTTAGACAGCCGATACTCCCGCGTGTCCGGGTTGCGCTGGATGTAACCTATCTTCTCCAGCGTATAGACGAAACGTTGTGCGGCGCTGCGGCCCATCCCGGTCTTGTCGGAAATCCTGGCGATCGACATCGCGCGATCCTCACGGGTGAAGGCTTCCATCACCAGCATGGCCTTTTGCACGGAGCTTACGAAAAGCCGTGGATCGATGCCGCCGTCGTCGCTTGGAATGGGTTTGTTCATCAAATACGATCCTGGTCTGGCTCGGTCGACATCGTCACGGAACCGAAGGCTCCGCCCGTGTCCCGCTGGTTTGGCGGAAGAACTCGGCAAAGCTAGTGCGCAACTCCTGCTTCTTGATCTTGCCCAGAGCGTTGCGTGGCAGTTTTCGAACGATCTCGATATGTTTGGGCACCTTATAGCCAGCAATCGCGCCACGAAGCAACTGTCGCAGCGCCGCGGTGTCGAGCGTAGAAGCGGCGTCGGGTTGCAGTTCGATCGCTGCGAAGACGGCCTCGCCATATTCGGGATGCGGAACGCCGATCACGGCGCTTTCGGCGATCTGCGGCTGTGCGTTCAGAACCTGTTCGACTTCCTTCGGATACACATTGAGGCCCCCGGTGATGATGAGATCCGTCCCACGCCCAATGACCGACAATCGCCCCTCGGGATCCAGCGATCCGAAATCCCCCGTGCGCAGCCAGCCGTCGTCGGTCAGACTCTCCGCAGTCTTTTCGGGTGCGTTGAGATAGCCGGTGAACGGAGCGGGCTGCAGTATCTGGATCTGCCCCACCTCTCCAGCAGGTAGCGGCCGCCCGTCAGAGCCGATAATGCGCAGAGTGCTTTTAGGCAGTGGATAACCGCTGTTGCCCGCCTCGCGCGAATGGTCCGCTCGGTTCGAGGTGATGAGCAGCGCCTCGGTCATGCCGTAACGATCGAGAAGGCGGTGCCCGGTGTGGGCGGCGAAGGCCTCGAACAGATCCTCACGCATCGGGGCCGAGCCAGTGATGAAGAGCCTTATCCGGCTGCAAAGCTCGCGGGTAAAGCGCGGCTCGCTCAGTAGACGCTGATATACCGTGGGCACTGAGGCCATCATCGTTGCATGCGGCAGCCCATCGAGGATGGTGTCGACTCCAGCATCTTCGACGAGGAACAGCCCAGCCCCCGCCGACAGCATGGGCAGCATCGTGGCGAAGACGCCATAGGCAATCAGATTGATGTGCAGCAGCACGTCGTCGGGTCCGATCGCCCACATCTCTCGAATCGCCTCGACGTTCCAGCGCACCTGCGCGGTAGTGATCCAAGCTCCTTTTGGCCGTCCCGTGGTGCCCGAAGTATAGACCAACGCATTGGGTGCCGAAGCTGCGACAACGGCCAACGCTTCAATCGAGGTGCTGGCGGCGGCTAGATCGGCAAATCCGCCCTCTTCGCGTGCCGTCAGTGTCAGACAAGTCCGACCCGCCTCGACAACCAGATCGGAGAAGCGCGGATCGCAGATCACAAGCCGCGGTGCTGCATCATTGAGGATATGGGTGATCTCTACCGCGGCAAGACCTGTGTGGATGGGCAGAAACACCGCTCCGATCCGGGCCATCGCCAGATAGATCAACATAGCGGTCGGCGACTTGTCGACCAAGAGCGCCACGATGTCACCCTGGCCAACGTCTGCAGCCCGTAACGCGCCGGCCAGGCGCGCGGTGCGGGTCTCAAGTTCGCCGTAGCTGACGCTGACGCCGTCGGGTCGGCGCAAGAAGATGCGCTCCAGCGCGGGAAAGCCGGCCCGGAAACTGCCATAAAGGTTAGCGCTCATGATCTGCTGTCTTTCCATCGTCATTTGCCCTGGAAGATAGGGCGGCGCTTGGTGGCGAAGGCCGCGGTGCCTTCGCGGTAATCCTCGCTTGCATCCGCCAGATCCGATAGGCGCCGTACTTCGGGCGTCACTTCGGCCAGCCTGCCCATCGCGATCCCGTCGACGGCGATTTTCGCTGCCTGTATCGAGAGCGGCGCACTGGCGCTCATCTCGCGTGCAAGCTCCAGTGCTGACGCCACCGCGCCCTGAGAGCTGGCGGCCAGTGCCAGGCCGGAGGCCACCGCATGTTTGGCATCAACCGTGTTTCCGGTGAAAAGCATGTATTTCGCGAGCCCTGCGCCCACCGCATTGACCAGAAGAGCAGTGCTGTCGGCCGGGTAGACCAAGCCCAGACGGGCAGGGGGTACAGAAAAGACCGCGCCCGGCCCCGCAATGCGGAAATCAGCCCGCAGCGCCAGCGTGCATCCCCCTCCGATCGAAGGCCCGTCGATCGCGGCAATCACCGGCACCTTCGCCGCGCTGACCATCGCATAAGCGCGCATAATCGTGTCCCAATAGCGCTGGCGCGCGGCTGGGTCGTCGCGGACGGCGGCAAAAGCGAGGATGTCATCGCCCGCGCAAAATACCCCGGGTACGCCGGTTAGAATGATGACGCGGATTGAGAGATCGACCGATAACTGCTCGAAAGCGTCGCCGATACCGCGCCAGCCTTCTTCGTTCAGTGCATTGCGTTTCTGCGGGCGGTCGATGGTGACGCGGGCGCAGCCAGGCTCTGGGCGGTCGATCCGGATGAAGTCAGACATTGAGATCTTTCCCGTTGAGCATCGCACAGGCGACAGAGTGATTGAATAACAATTGAGATAATTGTATAAAAATGACATGAGCTGTCAATACCACCTAGGAGAAGCGTCAGAGCTATTGACCACTTTCGTCAATCGAATATTAATTATAATAATTGAAAACCAAACAAGAGACGTTCCATGCCAAGCTCTTCCGCTATCGTGCCTGATCATGACGCAACTGATCCGGGATTGACCATCGCTCAGCATTGGTCTGCGCGCGCGGCGACAGATCCCGAACACGTCTACTGTCGCTTCGGGCAGGAGGTATGGACCATCAACCGGATGCACCGATGGTCGAACCGTATGGCCCATGCCTTAGGCGGTCTCTGCCCACGCGGCAGCCGAGTTGCGCTGATGCTGGGAAACCACCCCGACCACGCCGCCGCCATCTTCGGCCTCGTGAAGGCAGGCCTTGTGCGGGTTCCGGTTAACGTCAACCTGATTGGCGCGTCGCTCGCCTTCGTCTTCGAACGATTTGCTCCTACGGTCCTCATTGCCGAACGGGCTTATGCCGACGTTTTGCGGCCGGTCCTCGAGATGAATCCCGAGCTAGTGGTGATCTGGCGCCATGAGGGAGCATCTGACTGTTCGCTTTCGCGTCTCCTGGCGGAGGCATCCGCGGACGACTGCTCCAATGTTACCGCCTCGGACGACGTCATCGCGATCACTCCTAGCTCGGGCACCACCGGGGAACCGAAGGGGGTGCTCAAGACCGATCAAAGCCTACGCAGCGGACCGTTGGGAATCTTCGCGCTCACAGGAGCCACACGCGGGGACGTCCTTCTGCATTGGGAACCACTCTACCACGGGGCCGGAGTGGCGGTTCTGATCGCTGCGGTGATGCGTCCGTTGACTCTGGTGATGGTGCCGCGCTTCAGCGCCTCGCAGTTCTGGAGCAATGTCGATCGCGAAGGCATCACCCTAATCCATTATCTCGGTGGTGTCTTGCCGATCCTGTTGGCGCAGCCGGAACGCGACGACGACCGCTCGCACAGTGCCCGCCTTGCCTGGGGAGGCGGGGCCTCTATCGAGGTTTCTCAGCGTTTCTCCGAGCGTTTCGGCATTCCGATGCGAGAGGGATTCGGCATGTCCGAACTGACCACCTTCGTCACCGTCAGTGATGCCAAGAGCCCAATGGGCGCTTGCGGCAAGCCGCTGCCCTTCTACGAAGTCCGGCTGCGGCCCATCGATGGCGTCCAAGACGGTGATTTCGGCGAATGTCTGGCCAAGTCGCTGGATCCCGGTCTTGCCTTCCGCGGTTATTTCGGTCGACCCGAGGCGGTTGCCGAGCTGGTCGTCAACGGCTGGTTCTCGACCGGTGATTTGATGCGCCGCGACGCGAGCGGCAATTATTTCTATGCAGGACGCTTGAAGGATTGCGTGCGCAGGCGTGGCGTCAACATCTCCGCCTGGGAGGTCGAACGCGTATTCCAAGGTCATTCTGGTGTCGAGGAATGCGCGCTGATCGGCGTTGCGGGTGAGATGGGCGACGACGATCTGAAGCTTTTCGTCAAACGCGTTGAGGGCGATCGCACCAGCGCGGCGGAGCTTCTGGATTGGGCGCATGCACGCATGCCTTACTTTCAAGTGCCACGCTATCTGGAGTTCATTGAGGCTTTCGACAAGACCCCTACCCAGCGGATCTCTAAGGGGAGGCTACCGCGCGACACCGCCAATGCCTACGAGGCTCCCGAAGCCCGTCGCGGCTGAAGAGCCCTCGGCACAGATCTCCTACCTGCATCCGTTCGATATAGCGGGCGCCAGGGCGGTATCGGTCAAGCTTGGATCAGCTTCTCCGCGACCTTTGGCTCCTGACGGGTATGTGGCTCAGCGCGACACACTGGCTGCTCTTACCCGACTGTTGTCGCTCGTCGAAAAGGAGCTGATGGAAGCCGGCGATCAGGCGCTGAAGGAACGCTTGTCCCTCCTGCGAGCCGGAGAAGCTCGAAAGATTTGCCAATCTCCTGCGCGACAAGCTCCGCCACGGTACGCCGGAGTTGCGTCAGTCCTGTGCCCGTATGATCATGGGTGAAGCGGGGAGTGAACGATGAGGAAAATCAGGATCAGCGGGTCGAAATTGATCCTGGCCAAGACTGCAATCGCAAGGCCTTGGCAAGGCCCATCCGCCGCTCTCTCTCTTGTTCGGAAATGGTGCGCCAACACGCATAAACCATGAACCAAGATAAATAATGGATTCTACACGTAAAAATCAGCGAGTGAGATGGCTATGTCTGTGAGTTATGTCGGAAATTGCTGCAAAGTATTCGTCATAACGGCCGACAGACTATCCTGATATTTTGTCCGCCAATGAGGATATGCTTTTCGATCCATTGCTTGATGGTATTTACGCACTATGCAAATCTGTCTCTGAATCCGGTTTGGCCGATCTTTTCAAAACTGATACTATCATGCGTTGTCGCATCTATGGTGCCAGCTTTGGCGATGCATATCGACTACACTTGTCGCTTTGAAGCTGAGTATGCTGGCCTTTAATGATCTGCTGGATGGTAATCGTTTATGAAGCTCGGATATGTCCCAAGCGGACCGCCGTTATGTGGGACACGGAAAGCGATTGTGCCAAATCGACGTCTGAGGGTAGATTAATTAAATTGCGGGCACTGTTCTTTTCCAAAAGGTCGCTTTTAACAGGTTTTTTAAAAGCAGTGATCTTGAAAACATGTCTTGATCAATAATATGACGGGATTGAAATAGCGTTGGCACCGAAGATTCCTGAATTAGTTTTTATGAAAATCAGATCATATTTTTTTTTGATATCTAATCAATATTTTCGTAAAATTAACCTCCATTAGAAATTTTGCCTATGGCATTCGAAAGAAAATATATAATGTGAATTTTTTCCTAAAAAATCATATCATCAGGAAAATTTTCTTTCAAAATGAGTTTTGTACCAAACAAAAAATCATAGTGCTTTTCTTCTGGCCAGCCGCCATATTCGATTTTTATTGTAGATTATTCTCGTCGAATGCGTCCATCAAGAGATTTACTTCGTATAAGTAATGAGTCTCACCTCTAACATTGTCCGAAAAAAGTCACATTCTACAGACGAAAAACCTTCTGGGTCTATTTCCTTAAAAGCTTTTTTCAGGCGTTCTGACACCTGCCAATAATGACTAATCGGCCCGTCCAAGTCCTTTGGCATATCGCCTTTTCGGCGATCATATCGAAGAAGGGGTTTTTCTTTCAGAACTGGAAATCCTCCTGCCTCGGGGCGTAGACAAATTCGGGGAGGTGTGAGAAGGCGTTTTTCGTTCTAAAATATTATGCCATGCCCACGACCGCCTCCAAGAAAGCCAACTTCTATTGTGCAGCATTTTTCCTCTGGCTTTGTATGTGCGTCTTTGCTGGAGTTTATTTTCCGTGTCATTTTTTGCTACTTCTAAAATTGTCGATTCTAATAAGGTATGGATTGGTATTGTCAGGTTTGGTGCCGAAAATTTCGTTCATATAATGTGAGCAACGACAACGAGGTCTCCAAGCTGCGTACGATGAGATCGTCTCTCCGGTTTCGTTCCTCCAACATGACTTGACCACCGTTGAAATTGGGTGATCCAATTCGCGTGCGCATGTGCCATGGCGGGCGACATGCGGCTTAGAACGACGAGTTGGTACGGCATGACGATGGATCACGATTCAGCGGCAGGTCTTCTATGTCCTCAGTTCTGCGTACCCAAAAAGTGCTCATGAAGAATGTTCTGCCCGCTCTTTATAGTGTGCGCGTAGGTGTTGGATGTAGAGGCGTAAACATAAGGAGGTCACGCGCAGGGGCTTGGGGGCAGCGCTGTTCGCTTGCCAAATGTCGGCTCAGGCCTGGCTACGCGAATGATTGTGGTGACAGACGACTGGGCAGAGATCGTCCCCGTCGAGAGCGGTGAAATCGCCACGGTCGAGCACTTCCTTCTTCGCGTACTCGACCAGGTGCTGCGTCCGCTACGAAAGAAGAATTCGGCGAAGCGCGTGCGTGGCCGAAAACGCAAATGACCACTGAGGGCGACATTCTCGCCAAATGATCCGAGGAGGGTCCCGTGTTTAAGTCAAGCAATACGTCGAAATATCGAGAGTGGCGAGATGTCGCTTCGGAGGGCTTAATTCGATCCATCGTTTCTCGCATCGAGGTGCCAGTGATGAGGTGAGGATCATCGGCCTAAATGCAGGGATCGAGAACGCTTTGAGAAAAGAGAAAATACCTTGCCGTTCTGTTCATAATTTTGAACGGAAATGGTACGCCCAAGGGGAATCGAACCCCTGTTTGCGCCGTGAAAGGGCGCCGTCCTAACCGCTAGACGATGGGCGCGTTCAAGATGTGGGCCTTATAGATGCGGGATTTTGAGTCGGCAAGAGATCACATCTGGTTTTTTGCGTTTTCCCGTCATTTTTGCTGTGCATGCGAAAGCCGCCCATATCAATTATGGACGGACACATTGCGAAGGCGCAGGGAAGGGGATGTCTTGCTAGGTCGAGCCCCTGGCTTCGAGCGCAACCAAGGCAGGCCTTCTGCTTAGTTCCAGAAGGCGAGATGCGGGGACTGCCGCAGGCGATTTGACAGAGGCTTAAGAGCGCGCGTGCAGAATAATCTATCGGCGACGGCAGCGCGCGTTCCAGTCCCGCTCAGGGCCGATGTCCACGTGAACCGACTCCGTGTGGCAATAGGTACCGACACCGCCGCGCCCCGGCATGGAGCGGATGAAGGAGGCAAGCTCCCACTTGCTTACGCCTTCGACTTGAATATCGGCTGCGGCGCAGAACATATGCAGCGATTTGCTGGCGCCACGTGCGCGACGGTTGCGCTGTTCGTCTCGGAAGCCGGAAGTTACGACGACCTTTTTGCCATAATGGCGCTCAATGATACCCAGCGTGTTGACGAGGGCGGGCTTGAGGCAGGAGATGTCTACATTGTCTGTCTGACGTACAAGCCCGTTGGGAACCAGTCGGGCGAGGCCTGCGGCCGATGCCACGCGAACCGGAGCTTCTTCCTCTTCCTCGTGCATGTCGATATCGCTGTTCGGATCCCACGATGCTCTCTTGGTGATCTCGAACATGTTCCTTTCGCTGACGCCGGGAAGGGCGCCACCTGCGCTCGCAAGTTGCTTCCGGTTTTTCTGCGGGACGGCAACGGTCGGACGTTTCGATGCTTCCTTGGCTGCGCGCGGCGAGCCATTCTGCGAGCCGTAGAGCGATGTGAAGGAGGATGCGTCTGCCTTGGTATCGGCGGGCTTCGTTGTACTTGCCGCGCCATAAATACCGTTCGTCGGCGCTTGCGTCTGCTGCACTGCGGCAGTTTGAACCGGGGGCTGTGCCGTTTGCTGGAGAAGAGGATTTTCCAAGCCTTGCGCGAACGGAGTCTGCTGCGGCTTGGCTGTTGGCAAATAGGCCACCGTATCTGGAAGATCTATCTGCGATTCGCCTTCAACAGGGGCAAGATGCGGATTGCTCGCTACCAATTGCTGCTGTTGTGCCTGAAGCGTGTTCTGACTGGCATCCTGGTGTGTACCCAGAACAGCTTGCGATGCAGTGGCATCCGCGGCGGCCATCTGAGCAATTTCCGACCCTTGCGCGCCGCCGGTTTCGCCCGGGCTGACATTTTCTGTCTGCATGGTGTCAGAACCGCGGTTCATTGCGAGAGCTGGCGAGGAAACGCCGAGATCGGCCGAAGGAACGAGGGAAAGGGAGGGATCGGAAGTCGCGGCGCATCCTGCAAGGAACAGGCTGATCGCGGCGGAAGACAGCAAAGACCGTACAACGCCGGATGTGCGCACTCTGGATTTCACCCCTGTTCCCCCTTGTTGGCGTTCGTGTCGGGCGACACTTAAGTTTCCTCGGGTTGGCCTGGTTAAAAGCCGACATGCTCGCGAAAACTCGGTCTCTCCCGGTTTTTCGCAATATGTGCGAAAAAACGAATAGACTGGATTCGCTACCCGCATAGATCATGATGGTTAGCGAATCGTCAATTCACCGGAAATTACGCTTTGTAACGAAACTTATCGAACATAGATGCCGGGTGCATCGGCGAGAGCAGCGCATGAATTCACGCTGCGCGCATCGGTCCGCGCATTGTCCTGTGTCTCGACCCAGCTCTGCCAGACCGGCCACCAGGACCCTGGTTCTTCCGTTGCTGCTGCAGTCCAGTTTTCATAGCTGGTAGCGCGATGGCTCCCGCTCCAATACCGATATTTGCGCGGCTTCGGCGGGTTTATGACGCCGGCTATATGTCCTGAGCCTGTAAGGACGAAGGTTGGTTCTCGTCCGAAATAGCCGCAGCCTGCATAAACCGAGCGTGCCGGCGCGATGTGATCCTCTTTTGCTGCAAGACAGAATATCGGAATTTCGACCTCTGAGAGCGACAGTTTTTCGCCGAAAAGGCGCAGTTCACCGCGCGCCAAACGGTTCTCCAGGTAGAAATTACGCAGGTAGAAATTGTGATTGGCCGGTGTCATGCATGTGGCGTCGCTGTTCCAGTAAAGCAGGTCGAAAGCCCGCGGCATGCGCCCGCGCAAGTAAGTGTTCACGCAATAGGGCCAGATCAGGTCCTCGGAACGCAGCATGTTGAATGCTGCTGCCATTCGCGTCGATTCCAGGTGACCGCGTTCGCTCATCTCGCGTTCCAGCCATTCGACCTGTGGCGGGCTGACGAAATGTCGAAGATCTCCGGGGTGGGAAAAATCAACCATTGCCGCGAACAGGCTTGCAGTCGCGACCCGATCGTCGCCGCTCTTCGCCTTGTACGCCAGGGCGGAGGCAAGGAGCGTCCCGCCAACGCAATAGCCGATCAGGTTAAACCGATCCTCACCGGTCGCCTCTTGCGCAGTATCAAGTGCGAGATCGAGTCCTTCCGCAATATACGCCTCCCAGCCTTTGTCGCGCAGTCGTTCGTCCGGATTGACCCAGGAAATAATGAAGACCGTGTGGCCCTGATCGAGCGCCCAGCGCACGAAGGACTTCTCTGGAGAGAGGTCGAGAATGTAGAATTTGTTGATCCATGGCGGGCAGATGATGAGCGGGCGCTTCAGGACTGTCTTCGTCTGCGGTTCGTACTGGATGATTTCGGCAAGCGGGCTACGCGCAACCACCTTGCCGGGCGTGTTGGCAAGGTTACGTCCCAGTTCGAACTGGCTTTCGTCCGTCTGCCGAATGCGAAGAAGGCCGTTGCCGCGCGCCAGATCTTCGTTGAACATCGTCATGCCCTGGACGAGATTATCTCCGGAACTGAGAAGGGTTTCACGCAGCACTTCCGGGTTGGTCAGCAGGAAGTTGGATGGGGAAAGGCTGGCAAGCAGTTGCGACAGATGAAAATGCAGCTTCTCTCGCGTCTCTTCGTCGAGATCCTCCATGCGCGTGACCAGGCCTTCCGACCAACGGCACAGGATCAGATAGGCGCGGCGCAGGAAGTCAAAGGGCGGGCGGCTCCAGTCGGCATGACGAAAGCGTTTGTCGGATAAGAGCGGCTGCCGCGGGGCGTCTGCATCGGCACCGGGAGAAAGGCTCAGGAGAAGTCTCGCCAGTTCGGCAAAGAGTGAGGCCTGCGCCTGCATGGCGCGCGCGGGGTCAGCAAACCAGTAGCTCCAAATTCGCGCCAGGGCGTCGAATTGTTCTATACGCAGGTCGCCCCGCGATGGAGCGTCACCGCGCTCTGCAATCATTTCCGCAGCACGCTGCGCTTCTTCCATCAGACGCGTGATATTGGCGGCAAGCCGCTCGGGGTCGCGAATAGTGTGCGGGTCGAGACTGAAGGGATCGCCTTTCGAACTCTTTTCATTGCCGCTCTGGCGTGCTTTATCGACTGGCGATGATGACTCGACCATGAGCTTGGTCAGTTCCCCGAAACTTTAGAATTTGAAACGAATATAATCTGTTGAGTAGATGGGTCCAGAGCGCACATACATGTGGCGGCTTTGTGAACCGAGAGGGCCGGAAGATGATCAAGAGCGGTTTGGCTGTGGTGACGGGGCTGATTCTACTATCGGGTTGCGCGGGCCAGCAGGCGCGATCCGGGGTAGACGGTGCGACTTCGGGAACCGTCGTCAATACTGGTACTTATCCGAATTTGAATATCAAGCCGCAGACCGCAGCCCCGCAACTGACACCGGAGCAGGTGGCAGCGTCCAAGGCCGAACTTGCGGCGACACGGGACGGCGCACGCGCGGCGGCTGGCGCAGACGCCAGCCCGGCATCGACGGAAGAGCTTCGTTCACTTGCGCGTTCTCATGGCGATGAGACGTTGAAGGTAATTCAGACGCCGGCGCAGTAATGATCCGGGGCGCCACTCGCGGCGAATGAACTGGAATCGTCTTATTTTATTATTTTCGAATTTATCATAATTCGAAATTTCGCTTATCAATACATTTTAAATCTTCGTGGTTTCAGCGTTTGAAGGTATATGTGCATCCGCTTCCGTAGCGTCATGCGCATTTACTTACTCAAGGGCTCCTCATGTTTTCCCGCTTTGTGAAGGATAGACGCGGCAACTTCGCGGTTATCACGGCGCTCTGTTCGGTGGTTTTATTCGGAATGGTCGGCTTAGCTGTCGACTATGTCCGGCTGACAAGCGCAAAGAGCTTCTTTCAGGACGAGGCCGATGCGATCGGCGTGGCGATTGCCGCAACAAGCGATCCAACGGAAAAACCGGACAAGTATGTGCGCGATCTCAAGATGGCGATCACCGAGAAGCTGGACAACCAGTTAGTCGGAGCAGTTTCGGCAACAGCCGTATGGATCGGCAAAACCCAGGTTCAGGTCGACGTGTCGGCGACTGTTTCCAGCATGATCATGCATGTCGTGTCCCCATCTCATAGGGAGACAAAGGTTGCGGTGACCTCGCTCGTCAATCTCGAACGGCGCTTCAGTGAACCTGCGAAGCCCGAGAAGATCATCTGGGAAGGTAGCGCCGTGGATTATAACCGGATCTATGCATATTGTTACAAGCCTGCGACGGGCGCGCGAACGCAGGAGACACCTGTGATGGATAATGCCAACACGAACTACGAGGATCGGTATGAGTATCCGGTCTGCGGCAATGGCGAGTTTCTGAGTTATAAATTGCATAGCGTGGAGAATGCTCGATACAATAGCAGGAACTGGGAACGTAATCCCAGAATCCGATATGCCGACACCTGGATCGACGAAGATGGCGCCATCCAGATTTCGGGGGGCAAGGACGAGAACGGACAATACCAGCCGCAGCCTCAACTCGAGACTGTCATGTGTCCAAGCCTGGAGAAGTGCAAGCCGAAGTCGCAGGGCGGTATTATTCCTGAAGGTACGAACCGGACGCCACGGCAGGACAAGATGGCCTGCGCACCCGGCAAATATTTTTACTATGGCTGGGAGGATCGGCCATACATGCTGAACGGGCAGCGTTACGGCGACAATGACTTCGACGACATTATTCTTGTTATGCCCTGCGATTCCGGTCCGCCAATAGAAGAGAAACCGCGTATCTGGATTGGTGGCTGATTGCTGCATCGGAGACGGCGGCGCAGCTTTCGACCCTGCACACCTGAATGCTCTGTCATATATCTTCCGCGCAATAAAACCAAATGCCGGGCAATTTTGTTTGCGCTATCGACCTGCTGGCGCAATCATGTATAAATCCGCGCGCCGTATGGCCAGAATTTATGATTAGGCAAAGACAATGGAAGAGTTCCACAAGATCCGCAGGTTACCCCCTTATGTGTTCGAGCAGGTGAACAGGCTGAAGGCCGCCGCCCGAGCGCGGGGTGCTGATATTGTGGATCTAGGGATGGGTAACCCTGATCTTCCCACCTCGGACAGGGTGATCGACAAGCTGGTCGAAGTCGTGCGCGATCCGACGACGCATCGTTATTCATCATCCAAGGGCATTCCGGGGCTGCGCAAGGCGCAGGCCGCCTATTATGCGCGCCGCTTCAACGTAAAGCTCAACCCGGACACGCAGATCGTCGCGACGCTGGGGTCCAAGGAAGGTTTTGCCAATATGGCGCAGGCAATCACCGCCCCGGGCGACGTGATTCTCTGTCCCGATCCGACCTATCCGATTCACGCGTTCGGCTTCATCATGTCGGGCGGTGTGCTGCGTTCCATGCCGGTTGCGCCGGACGAGCAGTTCATTCCGGCACTCGAGCGAGCCATTCGCCACTCGACCCCCAAGCCGACCGCGCTGATCCTGAACTACCCGTCCAACCCGACGGCCTATGTCGCTACGCTCGACTTCTACAAGGACGTTGTTGCCTTCGCGAAAAAGAACGATCTCATCATTCTCTCCGATCTGGCTTATGCGGAGATCTACTTCGACGGAAACCCGCCGCCATCGGTGCTTGAAGTGCCGGGTGCCATGGATTGCACAGTCGAGTTCACCTCCATGTCCAAGACATTCTCGATGCCGGGCTGGCGCATGGGGTTTGCTGTGGGTAACGAGCGGCTCATCTCGGCCCTGACGCGTGTGAAATCCTATCTGGATTACGGAGCCTTCACGCCAATCCAGGTTGCAGCGACTGCTGCATTGAACGGAGACGGCTCGGAAATCGAGCAGATTCGCAATGTCTATGCGCGCCGTCGCGATGTCATGGTCGAGGCTTTCGGCCGGGCAGGCTTCCCGGTTCCTCCGCCGGCCGCTACAATGTTTGCCTGGGCGCCGATTCCGGAACCCTTCCGCCATCTAGGTTCGCTCGAATTTTCCAAGCTCCTGATCGAGAAGGCGGATGTTGCGGTTGCACCGGGCGTCGGCTTCGGCGAACGCGGCGATGAATATGTTCGGATTGCACTGGTCGAAAACGAACAGCGAATTAGACAGGCCGCGCGGGCCATCAAGCGCTTCATGGGCTCGCTCGGCCATAACGCCGACAACGTTGTCAATTTGCAGGCGCATCGCTGATCGTCGCAATTCCGGTAGAGCTGGAAACGACTCTACCTCCGGCGTTGCGGAATTGATCGAGCGGCCTTCACCTCCCGAAGTCCGCTATTCAGACCAAAATTTGAAAGGTGCCATTTCATGGCCGAAACTTTGCGCGTCGGTATCGCCGGCCTGGGAACAGTAGGAGCATCCGTCGTTCGGGTGCTGAAGGAAAAAGAAGCAGAGCTTACCCGTCAATGCGGACGCTCCATCACCGTGACGGCCGTCGCCGCGCGGGACAAGAACCGCGATCGCGGCATCGATCTTTCGGGGGTCGAATGGTTCGATGATGCCAGGGCGCTGGCTGCCTCCGGTAAAATCGACGTATTCGTCGAGTTGATAGGCGGGGCGAACGGCGTTGCCAGGGAAGCGGTGGAAGCGGCGCTGCATGCCGGTCATCACGTTGTTACGGCGAACAAGGCTCTTCTGTCGCAGCAGGGCTTGGCGTTGGCTGAAATTGCGGAAGAAAAAGGCGTTCTTCTCAATTATGAAGCAGCGGTTGCGGGCGGCATCCCTATCATCAAGACAATGCGCGAATCGTTGGCCGGCAATACCATCAATCGTGTGTTCGGCATTCTCAACGGTACTGCAAATTATATCCTTACGCGCATGGAGCAGGAAAAGCTTTCCTTCGAGGATTGCCTGGCCGATGCGCAGCGTCTTGGCTATGCCGAGGCCGATCCGACTTTCGACATTGAAGGCAATGATACGGCGCACAAACTGTCGATCCTGACGAGCCTTGCCTTTGGAACACAAATCTCGCCCGACGACATCTATCTCGAGGGCATTTCGAATATTACGCAGGCCGATATTCAGGCAGCCTCCGAACTGGGCTATCGCATCAAGCTTCTGGGCGTTGCGGTACGTACTGAAAGCGGCATCGAACAGCGCGTGCATCCGACCATGGTGCCGACCGCTTCCGTCATCGCGCAGGTGCATGGCGTTACGAATGCCGTCACGGTGGAAACCGATATTCTGGGCGAATTGCTCCTTTCCGGCCCGGGGGCTGGCGGCAATGCGACGGCATCCGCCGTCATCGGCGATATTGCCGATATAGCCAAAAGCCGTCCTGGCTTCCAGCACGGTCCTGTCTTCGGTCGTCCGGCCAGGGAACTGACGCCTTATCAGCGCGCCCGTATGCGCAGCCACGAAGGCGGCTATTTCATTCGTCTCACGGTGGATGATCGCCTCGGCGTCTTTGCAGCAATTGCGACGCGCATGGCCGATAACCGGATTTCTCTGGAATCGATCGTTCAGCACGCCTCGAACCATGCGGGGGAGGGCCAGAAAACCATCATTCTCGTCACGCATGAAACCACGGAGGCGGCTGTTCGCAAGGCCGTGGAAGATATCACGGCGGATGGCCACCTGACTGACAAGCCCCAGGTTATCCGCATCGAACGCGCGGCCTGACATGAAACGATTAATCCGCCAGACGCGACAGAAGGTGGACGAATTGGCCTTGTAACTGGCGGCATGCTTTGACAAAACGGGAGCGGCGCCGGATGCCCTGCGCCACTCTTGTTTGGCGGGTTTCACATGTCGAAAGTTGCATCATCTGGTCTGGATCGCATCCTTGCTCTTGAGCTTGTTCGCGTTACGGAGCGCGCGGCCGTAGCTGCCGCACGCCTGCGCGGACGGGGTGATGAGAAAGCGGCGGATCAGGCTGCCGTCGATGCCATGCGCTCCGAACTCAATCGTCTGCCGATCCGCGGCCGCGTCGTAATCGGCGAAGGAGAGCGTGACGAAGCGCCGATGCTCTATATCGGCGAAGAGGTGGGGCAAGGGGACGGTACCGAGGTTGATATCGCGCTCGATCCGCTCGAAGGGACGACGATCTGTGCTAAGAACCTGCCTAATTCCATGGCGGTGATCGCAATTGCGGAGCGCGGGAATCTTCTCTATGCGCCGGATGTCTACATGGAAAAGATCGCCATTGGACCAGGCTATCCTGAAGGCATCATCAGCCTGGATCTCTCGCCGCGCGAAAACATTGAGGCACTTGCCAGGGCCAAGAACGTTCAGGTTTCCGAAGTCACTGCCTGCATTCTCGATCGGCCGCGCCATGCCCGGCTAATCGAAGAGGTGCGCGCAACCGGCGCCTCCATCCGCCTGATTGGTGATGGCGATGTCGCCGGTGTCATTCATACGACGGACCCGGATGAGACAGGTATCGACATCTATCTCGGCATAGGCGGTGCCCCCGAAGGTGTTCTTGCAGCGGCGGCGCTTCGCTGTATCGGCGGCCAGATGCAGGGACGCTTGCAACTCAATTCGGAGGAGCAGATCAAGCGCGCGCGGAAGATGGGCGTTACCGACCCGCGCAAGATTTATTCCGCGGAGGAAATGGCGTCGGGTGACGTGCTCTTTGCGGCAACCGGCGTGACGGATGGCAACATGCTTTCCGGCGTGAAATTCACCCGTGAGCATGTGCAGACGCACACGATTGTCATGCGCTCGTCTTCTCAGACAGTGCGCGAGATCATTGCCCGCCATCAGGATATGGACAAGTTCTGATAGCAAGCCCTATGTAGGGATAATATGCGTGCACATCCGGTTGTGACGCTCTCGCCTCCTTCTCGATCGGGCAGGTCTTGGCAAAGCCCGGGGTGGGGGTGAACGGTGCGCGATCGCGCGACACGAAAAGTCACCCCGACCTCGGACCGGCCTCCTGTCAATGGACGGCGGGAGCATATAATCGGGCGGTACCGCCATCAATGGCCAGGCATCCGGAAATTCATGACTATTCAAAAACGCCTCTTCCTCGACATTCGCAGCTCCGCCAACGGTATTGCGTGGCACCACCGGCTGGATGAGCGGCAGGAGGCGGTTGCGCTTGCCATTGCGCAATCGCACGGCGTGCCTGATCTGGTCGCCCGCATTCTGGCAGGACGTGGCGTGGGGCTTGAAACGGTAACGCAATTCATGGCCCCGACGATCCGCGATCTTTTGCCTGACCCTCTGACCCTGACCGGAATGGAGCGCGCCGCCGCGCGGATCGTCGAGGCAATCTTACGCCGTGAACGGGTGGCGATCTTCGGCGATTATGACGTCGATGGCGCTTCCTCTTCCGCGCTTATGAAGCGTTATCTCGATCATTTCGGCGTTTCCTCTGAAATCTATATTCCCGACCGCATCTTCGAAGGTTACGGTCCTAACCCCGATGCCATGCGCGATCTCGTCGAACGCGGTGCAAAGCTCATCGTCACCGTCGATTGCGGCACCAACAGTGCCGTCTCCATAGACGCGGCGAGCGAAGCTGGTGCGCACGTCGTCGTCCTCGACCATCACCAGCAAGGCGGGCCGCTTCCGAACGCTGTTGCGACCGTCAACCCGAACCGCGAGGACGATCTGTCGGGGCAGGGCCATTTATGCGCCGCGGGGGTCGTTTTTCTCACTCTGGTTCAGGTCTCGCGCGTGCTGCGCGACGAGCACGGCCTCGAAGGGCCAAAACTTATGGAGATGCTCGATCTCGTCGCGCTCGCAACAATCTGCGATGTCGTGCCGCTCGTCGGCGTCAACCGCGCCTTTGTCGTCAAAGGGCTTGAGCAGTTGCGCAAGCTGCAAAATCCCGGGCTGGCGGCGCTGGCAAAGCATGCGCGCATCGGCGAGCCTATCAACGGCTTTCATCTCGGTTTCCTGCTTGGCCCCCGCATCAATGCAGGCGGGCGTATCGGGGATGCGGCACTGGGTTCGCGTCTGCTTTCGACGGAGGATCCGGTCGAGGCCGAAGAGATCGCAGCAACGCTCGATCGGCTCAACCAGGAGCGTCAAGCGCTGGAGCAGATCATGCTTGCGCAAGCCAAGGCCGAGGCGGATGCCGAGTTGATGGGCAAAGTCGGGCCCGCGGTTCTGGTGACCGCGAGCGAAGAATGGCATCCGGGCATCGTTGGTCTGCTCGCCTCGCGCCTGAAAGATCATGCACGTCGTCCGGCCTTCGCGATCGCCTTCAACAAGAATGGCATGGGTACAGGCTCCGGCCGGTCGATTGCCGGGTTTGATCTTGGTCTTCTGGTACGCAAGGCGCTTGAGGCGGGCCTGTTAGCCAAGGGTGGCGGGCACGCCATGGCAGCCGGCATAACGGTCGAGAAAGCCAAATTAGGTGAGCTGCGCGCATTCTTCGAGGAAAATTCCGCATCTGCCATCTCCAGGCTCCGGGCTGAAGACTCCTTGTCCATTGATGCAGCGCTTTCCTCCGAAGGCGCGACACTTTCTCTGATGGACATACTCGAAAAGGCCGGGCCCTTTGGGCAGGGGCATGTGAGCCCCGTACTGGTTCTGCCGCGCCACAAGATCGCCCGCGTCATGGAGGTCGGCACCGGCCATTTGCGCGTCGATCTCGAAAGCCTTTCCGGCGGACGCCTGGAAGCGATCGCGTTCCGCGCCATTGGTAGCCCGTTGGGGGATTTCCTGATAGGCAATCGCGATCGGCAGGTGCACCTGGCGGGGGGGCTTTCAGTCAATCACTGGAACGGCAGTCGCAAGGTCCAGTTCCGGATTAGCGACGCGGCCCTGGAAGCAAAAGCCCTGAGATAGGCGGCAAATCGCCACCTGTTCGCGGCGCGCTACCCAAGCTTGAAATTTCGTGTCATCCTTCTTGTTCTGCTTTCGATCAGTGCGCCAAAACAGGGAGGATGTTTTGACAGACGTATCTATTGCGAGACGCCAGACGCTTGGACTTCTTCTAGCCCGTACTGCCCGCCGCTACCCCGATAAACCCGCAGTCATATGCGGCGAGACCACCTGGACTTATCGCGAATTCGACGAGATCAGCGATCGCGTTGCCGGCGCGCTCGTCGAAAGGGGACTGAAGAAGGGGGAGCGTATCGCCATACTGGCGCGAAATTCGCACGCTTTCGTCGCCCTGCGCTTCGCTGCGGCGCGCATGGGCGCGATCATCGTGCCGATCAATTTCATGCTGAAACCCGATGAGATCGCGTTCATCCTGCGCCATTCCGGCGCTCGTTTTTTCTGCACCGATACAAGCATGCTGGAGGCCGCAACGGCGGCAGCGGCAGGAGACGGAGTGGCGGTCGACACATTGATCTGGCTTCCCGGCGAAGCCCATTCCGAACCGGCTGCGGGCATGATCACCTTCGACGAGCTGGCTGCCTGGAGCGGCGATTTCTCCGAGGATGAAAGCCTGCAAGGCTCCGACACCTTGCAGATTCTCTATACCAGCGGTACCGAGTCTGCGCCGAAAGGCGCGATGCTGACCCATGACGCTATCATTGCCGAGTATGTCAGTTGTATCGCATCCGGGGGCTTCGAGGCGGCCGATGTCGTGCTGCATGCGCTGCCGCTTTTCCATACGGCGCAACTCGACGCCTTCTTCGGTCCCTGTGTCTATCTCGGGAGCACTAATGTCATCATCGGCGCGCCGGCACCGGATGTCGTCGTGGCCAAGGTGGAGGAGCACGGCGTAACATCTTTCTTCGCGCCGCCCACCATCTGGATTTCGCTGTTGCGTTCGCCTGCCTTCGATGCCGGACGTCTTGCCACTCTGAAAAAAGGCTTTTACGGCGCATCCATCATGCCGGTGCCGGTGTTGAAGGAAATCCAGCAGCGGCTTGATGGCTTTCTGCTCTGGAACTTCTATGGCCAGACGGAAATCGCCCCCGTTGCCTCCATGCTCATGCCGGAAGATCAGATACGCAAGGCCGGTTCGGCCGGCAAGGCTGCGCTCAATGTCGAACTGCGTCTGGTGGATGATGATGGCAACGACGTGCCGACCGGCGAGATCGGCGAGATCGTCTCGCGTTCGCCGCAGCTTATGTCCGGCTATTACAACGATCCGGAAAAGACCGCGGCCGCTTTCGCCGGAGGCTGGTTCCATTCGGGCGACCTGGGGATCATGGACGAGGACGGCTATATCACCGTCGTCGATCGCAAGAAGGATATGATCAAGACCGGAGGCGAAAACGTCGCCAGCCGTGAAGTCGAGGAAACCATCTATACCCTCGACGGTATTTCCGAGGTCGCCGTCATCGGCCTGTCCGATCCATATTGGGTCGAGGCTGTTACTGCGATCATCGTGCGCAAGCCGGATGCCATCATCGATGAGGCGGCAGTGCTGGCACATTGCAAGGAGCGGATGGCGGGATACAAGGTGCCGAAGCGCGTGATCTTCGCCGACAATCTGCCGCGCAATCCGAGCGGCAAGATTCTCAAGCGGAACCTGCGTCAGGCTTATGAAAAGCAGGCCGCTGAATGATTCCGGGTGCGGTGACAACTCAGACCTTGGAATGATTGCATTTGTGACGAAAGTTTGCACAGATGTTGGAACTACTGGGAGGAAACTTATGAAAACTTTAATGAAGCTGGGCCTGGGCCTGGCGCTTTCTGCTGCCGTGTTCGCGTCGCCCCTGCAGGCGCAGGAATACCCGGCAAAAGAAATCACCGTCGTCGTGCCGTTCTCGGCTGGCGGCCCGACCGATACCGTTGCGCGTCTCGTTGCTCAGATCATGAGCGAAGACCTCGGCAAACAGGTCCTGGTGCAGAATGTCGGTGGTGCGGGCGGTACGCTTGGCGCCGGTCAGGTGGCAAAGGCCTCGAATGACGGCTACACACTGCTTTTGCATCACATCGGCATGGCAACTGCGCCGAGCCTGTACAAGAATCTGACATTCGATTCTCTGGAGGATTTTGCACCGATCGGTCAGATCACCAAGGTTCCGATGACCATCGTTGCACGCAAGGACTTCGAACCTGCCGATGCTGCCGCTTTGTGGGAGCATATCAAGGCAGAGGGTGAAAACGTCACCTATGCGCAGGCCGGCATCGGCTCCGCCAGCCATTTGTGCGGCACGCTCCTGATGAACGCGCTCGGCGTAAAGATGACGGAAGTTCCGTATCAGGGTGCAGGCCCGGCCATGACCGATATTATCGGCGGTCAGATCGACATGATTTGCGACCAAACCACCAACACAACGAACCAGATCAAGGCTGGCGAAGTGAAGGCTTATGCCGTCACCACGCCGGAGCGTCTGGAAGCGTTACCCGATCTGCCGACCACCAAGGAAGCGGGCCTTGAAAACGTCAACGTCACAGTCTGGCACGGGCTTTACGCTCCGGCCGGCACCGATCCGGCAATCGTCGCTCGTTTGCAGGAATCGCTGAAGAAGGCGCTGCAAAACGAAACGGTGGTCCAGCGGTTTGCCGATCTTGGCACTGCACCGGTCCCACAGGAAGACGTGTCGCCGGAATCGCTGCAAGCACTCGTGCAGGAGCAGATCGGCGTCTGGAAGCCGATCCTCGAGCCTCTGGCGAAATAGGGCAGATCGCATGAAAGGCAGGAAAAATACGCCCTGCCTTTGGTTTTCGTGACAGGCGGCAGCGGGCACCTCAAGTGGTTGCGTCGCGTGCCGCCTGAATGCGCCGGGAAAAGCTGGGGAATCGCACCGAGCAGGCCGGGGCAATTACATTGGAAAGAGACGGATCATGTCTGCATCCGCACCAAGACACAATCTCTACGCCGGAGCGATCTTCGTAGCCTTCGGCGCCTACTTCGCACTTGAAGCCATGCGTTACGAGCTTGGCACGGCCTTCCGCATGGGGCCGGGTTACATGCCGGTCGTCCTCGGCATTGTCTTGGCGATTCTCGGGCTGCTTGTCGCCGGGTCCGGTGTTGCAAAGACGATGCAAGGTGCCGAAGTGGTGGAGGATAATCCGCCGGCCTGGCTTCCTATCCTTATTATCTGCGGCGTCATCTTGTTCTTCGGACTCACCATTCGCGGCCTCGGTTTCGTTCCGGTCGTGCTGATCTCGTCCTTCGCCGTGGCCATGGCAAGCAAGCTCAACTCGCTGCTTTTCTCGATCCTGCTGGCGATCGTCGTGACATTGATCTGCCTTGTTGTCTTCATCATCGGTCTTGGCGCAACCATTCCGGTCTTCGGACCGTGGATGCCGTTCTAGGAAAGCTTGAGATCATGGATATCATTGCTTCGCTCGGCCTCGGATTTTCCGTTGCGCTCGATCCCTATAACATCCTCTACTGCTTCATCGGGGTTTTGTTGGGGACGCTGGTCGGCGTTCTTCCGGGCATAGGGCCGACTGCGACGATCGCGATGCTTCTGCCGATTACCTTTTCCCTGTCGCCGACCACGGCGCTCATCATGCTTGCGGGTATCTACTACGGTGCGCAATATGGCGGCTCGACGACGGCAATCCTCATCAATCTGCCTGGCGAAAGTTCCTCGGCAGTGACGGCCATCGACGGCTACCAGATGGCCAGGCAGGGCAGGGCCGGACCCGCCCTCGCAACCGCGGCTCTCGGTTCCTTCTTTGCCGGATCGGTGGCGACGCTCCTGCTGGCTTTCTTCGCGCCGCCACTGGCGCGGGCAGCCCTTAATTTCGGCGCGCCGGAATATTTCGCGCTCATTGTGCTTGGCTTGCTCGTTTCTATCGCGCTTGCCCACGGGTCGATTATCAAGGCGCTGGCCATGATCGTGCTTGGCCTCCTGCTCGGCATGGTGGGACAGGATATTTATACGGGTACGCCCCGCTTTACCTTTAGTATTCCTGAGCTCTATTCCGGCCTCAATTTTGTGTCGGTGGCGGTTGGCGTTTTCGGCGTGGCGGAAATCCTGCGTAATCTGGAAAACGAGCGCACACGCGAAGTCATGGTCAAGACGGTCAAGAACCTCTGGCTCACCAAGGAAGATTTCAAACGTGTTGTCGGTCCGGTGCTGCGCGGAACGGCGCTTGGCTCGCTCCTCGGCATTTTGCCTGGCGGGGGCCACATCCTCTCGTCCTTCGCTTCCTACTCGGCGGAGAAAAATCTCTCGAAGCATCCGGAAGAGTTCGGCCATGGAGCTATCGAAGGTGTTGCAGGGCCGGAATCAGCCAATAATGCCGCGGCGCAAACCTCGTTCATCCCGCTGCTGACCCTTGGTATTCCTGCCCATCCGGTAATGGCGTTGATGGTTGGGGCCTTCATCCTTCAAGGCATCACGCCAGGTCCCAATGTCATCTCGGAGCAACCGGCGCTTTTCTGGGGGATCATCGCTTCGATGTGGGTCGGGAACGTTTTGCTCGTTCTGCTCAACCTGCCGCTAATCGGCCTTTGGGTGAAAATGTTGACGATTCCCTATCGTGCATTGTTTCCAGCCATTGTGATTTTTGCTTGTATTGGCTGCTATTCTATCAACCAGAATGTGTATGATATCTATGCGATCGCGTTCTTCGGTCTGCTCGGTTACGTGCTGATCCGCTTCGGTTGCGAACCGGCGCCGATGCTCCTTGGCTTCGTGCTGGGGCCGTTGCTGGAAGAGCATTTGCGTCGTGCAATGATTATTTCGCGTGGCGATCCGCTCATCTTCATCGAGCGCCCGATCTCGGCGACACTGCTTGCTCTCGCGGCTCTCGCCATCATCGTCGCGCTGTTGCCCTCGATACGCAGGAAGCGGGATCAGGTCTTTGTCGAAGAGGATTGATATTTGTGCCTGCGCGCCAACGAAAAGGGCGGTTCGCACTGCCCTTTTCGTGGATAAAATTTCCTGTACCTGATCTTTTTCTCCGAATGAAAATCGGCGCTTGCGAAAAAGATGATGGCTGAAACCGCTCGATCCGTCCACACCCCCGACGGCTGCCTCTATCCTGTTTTCGTCGCGCTTGAGGGGACGTGGTTGGCCACCAGTCTTTTCGCGAAGCGCGATGGCAGTGCGTTTTGCCATTGTCGCTGATGGGTCTGACAAACCCGCGGCGATGGCAACACCGGGAGGTCAGAGCCTCGGTGACAGATCGTACGAGCAGGGGGTGGCATCCCTGTTTTCGGAAAATCCGTAGCGATTGCCTGGAAGCATGCGCGAGCATGACGAGTTTAGAATTGAGACTGGAGCGCATGCTTCCATCCCCTCATTTCTCTAAAGCCGATTTGCCTCGTGGAGCGGGCGGCGGCGCAAAAAATTGGAGCGGAAAACCGGCGGGATCATGCCCGACCGGCGCGCAGCTGTGCGCGCCATACCTGGCGTTACGCTTTGTGGAATTTAGCCCAGCACTGCCTGCAAACGCTCTACCTCGTGCAGACGCGCCTTTGCGGCTTCATAGCCCAGCGTGATAGCTTCGTCGGCACGATGGAAATCGGCAAGGCCAATATGCGCGAGGCGTGGCTGGATCGACAGATCCGGGGGGTCGCCTGCCATCCGTGAGCGCGAAATGCGATCCTGAATGATATTGTAGCCTTCGACCATGACGCCGGTAATGCCGATGCGCTGTTCGACCTGTTGCTGCTGGCTGCGGCCAAAGCGATTTGGGGTCGGCTGGTCGACGACAAGCGGCCCGGCGTCATGCTTGAGAACCGACGAGCGGCCAAAGGCGTCATAATGCAGATTGACGGCCATGACGACGCGCTGCTCCATGGCACGGCATACGGACACCGGCACCGGGTTGACGAGTGCGCCATCCACCAGGATACGGCCGTTGCAGCGCACCGGCTCGAAAACGCCGGGCAGCGCATAGGACGCGCGCATCGCCGTGATCAGCGAGCCGCTGGTGAGCCAGATTTCATGGCCGGTTCCTATCTCGGCGGCAACAGCGACGAATGGCTTCGGCAGATCTTCGATGTTGAGCGCCCCTATGTGCTCCGTCATGCGTGCCGTCAGCTTCATTCCGCCGAACAGGCCGCCGGCTGCGATGCGCAGATCGAGCAGGCCGAGGAAGCGGCGGCGAGTGAGCGAGCGCGCAAATTCCTCCAGCTCATCTAGTTTTCCCGCCAGATAGCAACCACCGACGAGCGCGCCGATCGAGGTTCCAGCAATCATGCCGATGCGGATGCCAGCCTCGTCCAGTGCTCGCAGAACGCCGATATGCGACCAGCCACGCGCCGCGCCGCCGCCCAGTGCCAGCGCGATGCCCGGATGCTGCGGCGTTTCCATTTCAGGCTGATCGACATCGATCGCCGCGTTGCGTCTTGCGCCCCGTCCAGGGATCGGCGGCCAGGGAAGCATCATGCGGCGTGATCCTTTCATCTTGCGTCGGCGGACCATTGAAGCCCTCCAGAAGATCATCACGGACTTGCAATTCTTGTCCAGACTTCTGTGGGAAAACTTTAATTCGCGATGTGAAATTTGCGTGACGAAGAATGAGGAATGAGTAGGTCTCTACAGTTTGGAGAGCGCCGGAACGCCATTTTCCAGCGCCACGGAGCGGTAGAAGCAGGAGCGGCGACCTGTGTGGCATGTGGCATTGTCTCCTGCCACACGTACGCGAATCCAGATGGCATCCTGATCGCAGTCGGTACGTATTTCGATAACATTCTGCAGATTGCCGGAGGTCTCGCCCTTTTTCCAGATTTTCTGGCGCGAACGGGACCAGTAATGTGCAATGCCGGTAGTCAGCGTGAGCGCCAACGCTTCTTCGTTCATATGCGCGACCATCAGCATCATACCGTCATCGGCATCGGTAACCACTGCCGTTACAAGACCGTGTGCATCGAATTTCGGCGAGAAAACTGCTCCTTCTTCGAGTTCGGCCTTGCTCTGCGGGGCAGGTGGAAATGTTATATTTTTCATGAATTCTACCGTTTCGCATTGAGCAGTGACATGACGCGTGTCTGCTCGTCGCGGTCTGTCTTGAATATACCCGTATAGGTGCAGGTTGTCGTGGTCGAACCCTGCTTGCGAATGCCGCGCATTGCCATGCACATGTGCTCGGCCTCGATGACCACGGCAACGCCGCGCGGCTTCAAGGTGCTTTGGATTGCGTCCGCGATCTGTGCGGTCATCGCTTCCTGGGTTTGCAGGCGCTGCGCGAAAATATCCACCACACGGGCGATTTTTGATAGGCCAACGACCTTGCCGTCCGGCAGATAAGCGACATGCGCCTTGCCGATGATGGGTACCATATGGTGCTCGCAATGCGAATGGAAGGAAATGTCGTTCATCAGGACGATATCGTTATAGCCAGCCACTTCTTCGAAAACGCGGCCAAGCTCTTCGCTTGCATCCTGCGTATAGCCGCGAAACATTTCCTTGTAGGCTTTGGCGACACGCTCCGGCGTCTGCATCAGGCCTTCGCGGTCCGGATTCTCGCCGACCCAGCGCAAGAGTGTGCGCACGGCGGCTTCGACTTCTGTCTGGCTTGGCTGCTCGGCCTGAGCGGAGGGCGCGTTGCGGAGAAGAAGGTTCTTGACGATGTCGTCCATATTGAGGCGTCTCCCGTAGTCCCGCTCGATGGCGCGACGAGTTGAACGGATCACGGCCTGGAAGGGTATGTTTGACGATACCAACCCAAATTGTAATCGGTGATTTTGATACGCGGCCAAACCTGTTAGGAAGCCACGCATGCGCCTATATAATACGCCGGCAGCGCCAAGAAAAGGTGAAGCTCAATCGACTTGTTCCTTCGCAGGGCAAAAAATGATCGACGAGATCTACAATCGTAAAATCCTGTTCTTCGCAGGTAATATAGAACGTATCGGTGTCCTCGAACCTGCCGATGCAAGCGCAAAGGCCTACTCACGGGTCTGCGGCTCGACGGTGACGATTTATCTGAAGATGGACGGTGATCGCGTTGTTGATTTCGCGCATGAGGTGAAAGCCTGTGCATTAGGTCAGGCTTCGTCGTCTATCATGGCGCGCCAGATCATGGGAGCAACGGTGACGGAGTTACGCCGGGTGCAAATCGAAATGCGGAACATGTTGAGTGGCGCGGGGGAGCCGCCCACCGGCCGCTTTGCCGATCTTGAATGCCTGTTGCCTGTTCGGGAACACCGTGCGCGTCACCCTTCGGTTATGCTTACTTTCGACGCCGTAAACCAGGCGCTTGACGATCTCGAGCAGGCACCTCTTGCCCCGGCCTGATATGATAAAACGCAGCCGCAATTTTGAAGGACAATGGAAAAAGACGCCGGGACGTATACTGGGCACCGGTTTTGTCCGGTTCTATCAATTGACACTCTCCGGCTTCGTTGGCAATTCCTGCCGCCACCTGCCAACCTGCTCGGAATATGCCTATGAAGCGATCGCTCGCCATGGCCTATGGGCAGGCGGTTTCATGGGAGGCTTTCGCGTCATGCGTTGCGGTCCGTTCGGCAGTCATGGTCACGATCCGGTGCCGGAAGTCCTTCCGCAGCGGCTGAAATGGTGGGCACCATGGCGATACTGGAGGCCATTGAAATAATAATTTCAACAACTTGCATAAAGATCATGATTCTTTTTATGAGAAACGTGAATCGCTATGTGAAGGACGATCTGTACCGTTTCTGAAAATCGGCTAATCTTGTCACTGAATTGGGAGGGAGATCGATGGCCGACAAGCCTAAACTTCTTGCAGGCGACAATCCGCAGATTCCAAAAGGTGAGGGAGACGCTCCCGTACAGTTCTATATCCAGGCGATCCCGGGCTGGAAAAGGGATGTGGCGCGCAAGGTCGATACGCTGATTTCCCAGACTGTGCCGGATGTGCAAAAGGCGGTGAAATGGAACTCACCGCTCTATGGAATGGATGGAAAGACGTGGTTTGCGAGCTTCCACTGCTTCACCAAATATCTGAAAATTGCCTTTCATAATGGTGCTGCGCTCGTTCCTGAACCGCCGGTTCCTTCCAAGCAGGCGAAAGTCCGTTATCTGCATATCTACGAAGGTGAGGTGTTTGACGAGGGCCAGTTCAAGGACTGGATATCGCAGGCCAGCAAGCTACCCGGCGAAAAAATGTGATGGCCCAAGAAAAAGTTGCCGCAGATCTGATCGACGAGAAGATTGCAGCGCTGGGCGACTGGCGACGCGAGACCTTGGCGGTCATCCGGCGGATCATCAAGAGCGCCGATCCGGACATAGTCGAGGCGGTGAAATGGCGCGGCGTACCTGTGTGGGAGCACAATGGGATTATCTGCACGGGTGAGGTCTATAAGACGGCGGTAAAGATGACCTTCCCAAAGGGGGCGTCCTTGCCTGATCCGCAAAAACTCTTCAATTCGAGCCTTGAAGGCAATGTCCGGCGCGCGATCGACCTGCACGAAGGCACCGTGATCGAGGAGGACGCGCTGGTCGCGCTGGTCCGGGCGGCGATCGCGCTGAATGTCGCAAAGAAGAAACCCGGCAAGGCACGATAGAATATCCGGTTACTTTGGAACGCATTTGCCAGCGACGATACCGTAAGATTTCCAGATATCTGAAGCAGGGAAGCGCTGGCTCAGCGCGTACTTTACATCGTGATCCAAACGTCTTAACCAACCCCGGAGTAAGTAAGCGCTTGCTTAGTCCCAATATACCCAGAAGAACCACCCGCGCTCGTTGGCGGGATTGGATAGGATGAACACAATGTCTGAAGCCGTTTCCCTTACATTTCCGGATGGGTCCATTCGCGAGTATGACGCGAACATGACCGGTGCCGAACTTGCCGCTTCCATTTCGAAGTCGCTGGCCAAGAAGGCCGTGGCTTATGTCATGGATGGTACTGTGCGTGATCTTTCCGATACGCTCGGTGCGTCCGGGCGTGTCGAGATCATGACGCGTGATGATCCGCGCGCGCTGGAACTTATCCGCCACGACACCGCCCATGTCCTTGCAGAAGCCGTGCAGGAACTTTGGCCGGATACGCAGGTGACTATCGGTCCCGTTATCGAGAACGGTTTCTACTATGATTTCGCCCGCGAAACGCCTTTCACCCTCGATGATCTGCCGGTCATTGAAAAGAAGATGCGCGAGATCATCGCCCGCAATGCTCCGTTCACCAAGCAGGTCTGGCCACGCGATCAGGCCAAGCAGGTATTTTCGGATAAGGGCGAAGCCTACAAGGTCGAACTGATCGATGCGATTCCGGCCGATCAGGACCTGAAGATCTATTATCAGGGCGACTGGTTCGATCTCTGCCGTGGTCCGCATATGGCTTCGACCGGCCAGATCGGCAACGCATTCAAGCTGATGAAGGTTGCCGGCGCATACTGGCGCGGCGACGCGAACAACCCGATGCTGACGCGCATCTACGGAACGGCCTTTGCCGATCAGGCTCAGCTTGACGACTATCTTCATATGCTGGAAGAGGCGGAGAAGCGCGATCATCGCAAGCTCGGTCGGGAGATGGATCTGTTCCATTTCCAGGAAGAGGGACCGGGGGTCGTCTTCTGGCACTCCAAGGGCTGGAAGATGTTCCAGAACCTGACCTCCTATATGCGTCGCCGCCTTGATGGCGACTATGAGGAAGTGAATGCGCCGCAGGTGCTGGACTCCTCACTGTGGCAAACCTCCGGCCACTGGGACTGGTACAAGGAGAACATGTTCTCGGTCCAATGCGCGGACAAGGACGCTGAAGACAAGCGCGTCTTTGCGCTCAAGCCGATGAATTGCCCGGGCCACGTGCAAATCTTCAAGCATGGCCTGAAGAGCTATCGTGATTTGCCGATCCGCCTTGCCGAGTTCGGCAATGTGCATCGTTACGAGCCGTCAGGTGCCTTGCATGGCCTGATGCGGGTGCGCGGTTTCACTCAGGACGACGCACACATCTTCTGCACCGACGAGCAGATGGAAGCCGAGTGCCTGAAGATCAACGACTTGATCCTCTCCGTCTATGAGGATTTCGGTTTCAAAGAAATTGTCGTCAAGCTCTCCACCCGTCCCGAAAAGCGCGTTGGCGACGATGCGCTTTGGGATCGTGCCGAAAGCGTGATGATGGAGGTCTTGAAGAAGATCGAGGCTCAGTCGGGCGGTCGCATCAAGATAGACATTCTGCCGGGCGAGGGCGCTTTCTACGGTCCGAAGTTCGAATATACGCTGCGTGATGCAATCGGCCGCGAATGGCAGTGCGGTACCACGCAGGTTGATTTCAACCTGCCGGAACGGTTCGGTGCCTTCTATATCGACAGCGACTCCGAAAAGAAGCAGCCGGTGATGATCCATCGTGCCATTTGTGGCTCCATGGAGCGCTTCCTTGGCATTCTGATCGAGAACTTCGCAGGCAGCTTCCCGCTCTGGTTCGCACCTATGCAAGTGGTCGTGGCGACTATTACGTCTGATGCCGACGATTATGCGCGCCGGGTCGCAGCCGAGTTGAAGGAAGCGGGACTTACCGTCGATCTCGATCTGCGTAACGAGAAGATCAATTACAAGGTCCGCGAACATTCGCTGACCAAGGTGCCGGTCATTCTCGTCTGCGGCAAGCGTGAGGCGGAAGAGGAAACAGTCAATCTGCGTCGCTTCGGCTCGCGCGATCAGGCTTCCATGGGTCTTGCCGACGCGATCGCTATGCTGAAGGACGAGGCAACGCCTCCCGATCTGGCGAAGAAGAAGGCAGCGAAAGCAGGCCGGTAAAGCAATACAAAACGGGGGTCTCAAGGCCCCCGTTTTGATTTTGGGAACAGTGAATAGCACAAATAGCTGATCGCTTGATCATGATTGCTTGACCAGCGGAATGCTGTTGTTCCCGCCAGCGCACCGTCCCCAAGTCTATCGCCGAATGGCTCGCCCAAGCCAGATCAGGATACAGGCACCGAGGAAGCCCGCAACGAGATAGCCGAGCCATCCGGCGAAGCTAACGCCCAAAAGGCCAAACAGGAAGCTGGCAATTGACGCGCCGACGATACCCAGAATAATATTTACGATGACGCCGGTATCGCTCTTCATGAAATTCGAGGCGATCCAGCCTGCAAGCCCGCCAATGATGATTGCTGCAATCCAGCCTATGCCCATGATTTTCCCTCTCTGATTCAAATTCGAGTATCGATCTACTGCTCGAATATCAGAAGAAATAAACGCATGAATGGCGAGTTTCTTCAATGTGGGAGAGGGCTCGAGGCGCGTTCCCATCGCCATTTTACACAGTGCATCCAAAGCATAGGTTATGCGTTACTGTAACTCGATCAACAAGGAGACGAGCAATGGTGGACAAAGCTGCGATCAAGGAGCATGCGGAAGTTATCGGTGCAGACGGCGTGCATGTGGGGACAGTCGATCGTGTCGAGGGCGACCGCATCAAGCTGACCAAGAAGGACAGCGGCGAAGGCAGCCACAAGGGCCACCACCATTATATTTCGCTCGGTCTGGTCGCTGATATCGAGGGCGACAAGGTACGACTATCTGCCAATGGTGACGTCGCCGTCACTTTTGAAGAAGAGAAATAGTCTGACGCGGCCCGGAGCGTGTCCTCGGACTGCTCCGGGTTGCGATCATCGTGTCAGATGCACATGCGCTGTATACAGCGCCAGCGCAGCTGCGTTGGAAACGTTGAGGGAACGAATCTCTCCCGGCATATCGAGACGTGCGAGCGCACCGACCGTTTGGCGCGTCTTCTGGCGTAGCCCCTTGCCTTCGGAACCGAGGACGAGCGCGATCTTGTCGCCCTTGTAAGTTTCCTCGAGGATAGCGGGACCTTCCGAATCCAGCCCGACGGTCTGAAAACCCTGAAAGGTGAGTTCCTCCAGTGCCTGAGCAAGATTTCGCACCTCGATCAGGTCGATAAATTCAAGCGCACCGGAAGCCGATTTCGCGAGTACGCCGGTTTCATTGGGGCTGTTGCGGCTGGTAGTAATCAGTGCGCCTGCATTGAACGCGACGGCCGAACGCATGACGGCGCCGACATTGTGCGGATCTGTAACCTCGTCCAGCACGACAACGATTCTCGTATCGCCGAGGGATTTGAGCGGCTTGGGAACCAGCGGCTCAGCCTCGACCATGGCGCCCTGATGAACCGCCTCCGAGCCAAGCAATTTATCAAGCGCACGAGGCTCGACCATTTCGACAGGGAACTTGAATTTCTGGCCTTCGGCGATTTCAAGCCGGGCCATGGCATTGCGCGTCACGAGCAGGCGCTTGATCTTGCGGCGCGGATTGTCGAGCACGGCGCGAACGCTATGCAAGCCGTAGATCCGTACAGGGCCGTCATTGTCCTCACGGCCGTATCCACCGCGAAAGCCGGGCTTGCTCGCATGACGGGGCGGGCGGGCGGTGCGGTCTGACTTCGGCGCGAAGTCCTTGCGTTGTTTTTTGAATTTGTCGGTCATGATGCTGTTACATAGCGCCAGAACGGGCTTTTGCACATGGGGATTTTCTTTTCTGCGATTTTCCCAAAAATCCCTTTGCCGGACAGTTGACACGAGCAGCGCATATCGCCATAAGGCCCCCCACGGACTTGCAACGGGCTGCCTTAAACGGCGGCAAGTAAAGCAGGAACGGCAGGCGGAAGAGTGCCCGAGTGGTTAAAGGGGACGGACTGTAAATCCGTTGACTCAGTCTACGTTGGTTCGAATCCAACCTCTTCCACCATCTGCCTTTCTCCGATAGTGTGCAAGGCGAGCGCGGGTATAGCTCAATGGTAGAGCAGCAGCCTTCCAAGCTGAATACGCGGGTTCGATTCCCGCTACCCGCTCCAGCACTTTCCCCAAAATTGATGAGATTCTGGCGCATCGAAGCCTGGAGAGCCGTGCTTCCTGCGGATCGGCGATTCGACCGAATGCCAAGGGCTTCACTGATTATGATAGACGCATCTCCGAGAGGAATTTGACGGTTCGCAATACCGTGCCGTGTTCATTCGTGATCTCGAAGCTTTGTCCCTCAATCACGTCGCCAGCCAGAATTTTCTCAGCCAGAATTTCCCGCGCAGCCAGTCGTGCCTCTTGTTCAGCCTCGTCGAGCGTATGCGCGTCGGCGCCTTCAAGGTCGTATTGCAGCGTGTCGCCGTCCCGGATGTGAAAAAAGTAGCGAGGCATCGGTCTGTCTCCGTTCAGGTCTCGGAACCTTGGATCGCCTCACAAGTTCCGTTCGCATTCGTGCCTTTAAGACGGAAATCTTGCGAGAGCGTGACGCGACCATGTTGGTTAGAGACAATGGACTTCTATCCTCCCTCTCTCCCGAAGACCGGGCGATTGTAGATCCGTTTTTTCAACGGGTCGTTCTGCGTCAGGGACAGGTACTGTTTGAAGCGGATCATCCGATCCCCTACGCATACTTTTTCCTTCAAGGCCTTTCGTCGGAAATTGTATCCAACCGGGACGGCAAGAAGACGGAAGTGGGATGCACTGGATGGGAGGGGTTTTCGGGAGTTCCGCTTGTACTCGGCGTAGACAGAACGCCTCACCGGGCGTTCATGCAGGCCGGCGGCGCAGCGTTTCGCATATCTGCCGCAGAGCTGAAGGCAGCTTGCAGCCTCAGTCCGGCATTTCACCGCGTGCTTTTGCTTTACACGCATGTTTTCATGATTCAGATAGCCGCGACGGCATTGGCCGATAGCCGCTACCCAGTCAATCAGCGCCTGGCGCGCTGGTTGTTGATGTGCAGCGATCGACTGGGAGATGAACTTCCGCTTACCCATGCGTTTCTGGCATTGATGCTGGGGGTGAGGCGGGCAAGCGTGACGGTTTCGACCCATCATCTGGAAGGAGTTGGCGCCATCAAGGCAGAGCGCAGTCTCATAACCGTAAGAGACAGGGCCAAGCTCGAGCGCATTGCGGGAAATGCCTATGGTGTCCCGGAAAATGAGTATGAACGTCTCATAGGTCAGAAAACTCGGGAGGAATCACCGGAAGGAGCGTCTGAACCTTTCATGCCAAGGCTGGATTCTATCGTGACGGGACAAAAGAAAATCGCTTCTAAAATCTGAACTGGCTGGGAGCAGGGTGGTTCTGTACGAGACCGCCCTCAGGTCCACTATGGAGGACTAGCCAGATATTCGGGTGTCCCCAGATGCCTGGAGTTTAACGATATCGCGTTCCAGCAATACTGCGATCACTTCGGAAGCCTCCTTCAGGAGCTTCGCCATATCGGCTTCTGAAAAATGATCGGGGTGGTCTGCCGCATCAGCGAGCTCGGTGACAAGCTCAATACCTCTCAAATGAATTTGCACGGCATTTCTCCCCTATAAGAAAATCGAAAGGTAACATAGCCACGCGCGCGATCAAGAAAGAGCGTCGCGATAGCTGTCGGAACGGAATTTCTACTCCGTGGTAAGGACACAAACATGCGCTCGGATGAAATACGCCTGAACGAGATCGAGGCCCTTCTTGCCACGGCAAAATCAATAGCCTTCGCTATTGAAGCCAAGGAGGGGCTGATGATCCGTGAGAAAATAGAAGACGCGGCAAGGAAAGTGAGAAGTCTCCGCGATGCCCTGCGCAAATCTTCCTGAAGACGATGCCTTTTCAGTCTCATAGCGGCTTAATCGTTGCGGACAAAGTTCGTAGAGCGAAAGAAGGTGGCGGCGCTTTTGTTCATCGCCTTCTTCATCAGGTTGATCAATGAATTGGGAGGGGCATAGTTCCCGGCTTGTCATAGGTGGCAAAGCGCTCGACCATCATCGCGCTTGCTTCGTTCAGGCCAACGATTTCGATCGATATGCCTCCATTGCGGAATTTCGCGACGACCTTGTCCAGTACGCCGATACTGGTGATATCCCAAAAATGCGCGTGTGTTACGTCGATAATGACCCTGGAAACGCTTTCCTGGAAATCGAATGCGGCCACAAAGCGTTCCGAGGAGGCAAAGAAGATTGCCCCCGAAACGGTGTAGACCCGTGTACCATCGGCTTTCTTTTCGGAATCGACGGCAAACATGCGTTTCACCTTCGAGGCGAAGAAAATTCCCGACAGCAGCACACCAGCGATAACGCCAGCGGCCAGATTATGCGTCCACACAACGATGGCGACAGTCGTCAGCATGACAACCGATGATTGCCAGGGGTTGGTCCTGATTTCGCCGACTGAGCGCCAGTTGAACGTGCCGATCGAAACCATGATCATCACAGCCACGAGACTAGGCATGGGAATCTGCGCAACCAGAGGACCGAGCACCACGAGAAGAAAGAGCAGAAACAGGCCGGCGATCATCGTTGAGAGGCGTGTGCGTCCGCCGGCTTTCACATTGATGACCGACTGACCGATCATGGCGCAACCGCCCATGCCGCCGAAAAAACCGGTGATGAAATTGGCGATGCCTTGCCCGCGAATCTCGCGACGCTTGCCGGAGGGCGTATCTGTCATCTCGTCGACGATCTGCGCCGTCAGCATGGATTCCAGAAGACCGACCGCCGCCATGGCCAGTGAATAAGGGAAGATAATCTGCAAGGTTTCTAGCGTCAGCGGCACGTCTGGAAGAAGGAAGGCAGGCAAAGAGTCGGGCAGCGCACCCATATCGCCGACCGTGTTCACATCGGTGCCCTGGCTAATCGTGAATGCCGTCAGCACGATGATTGCGATCAACGGCGAGGGAACGACCCGCGTAAAGCGCGGCAGGATGTAGATGATAGCCAGGGCAACCGCCACCAGTACATAGGTGATGGGCGTCACGTCGATGAGTTGCGGTAGTTGCGCCATAAAGATGAGGATGGCCAACGCGTTGACGAAACCTGTGATGACCGAGCGCGAGACATACTGCATCAGCAGATCGAGCCGCAGGAAACCGGCAACGACCTGCAATATGCCCATAAGGATGGTAGCGGCAAAAAGGTAGTCGATGCCATGATCACGAACCAGCGGTACGACGAGAACGGCGATGGCAGCCGTGGCGGCCGAGATCATCGCGGGACGTCCACCGACGAGCGCAATAATTACGGCAATCGAGAAGGATGCATAAAGGCCGACGCGCGGATCGACACCCGCGATGATCGAAAAGCCGATGGCCTCCGGAATCAGGGCGAGTGCCACGAGGATACCTGAGAGGATGTCGCCACGTGGATTGGAGAACCAATCGCGACGGATGGAATGGAAGGATGACATTTGAACCGTTTCACAGTGCATCGGCGGCCCCCGCTCGGGTGGGTCTGAAAGATGCAGGATGCTTGGGTTGTCCCGGGGATAGGCGCCGGGTCGAGCCACCCGATCAGGGTCGGGTCCGGTGAATGGCTAATCCGATAACGCAAGTTTGTAACCGCGGCAAGCCGCATGAATGCATCGAGTTCGGCTCGCGAGCCGGCAAATTCGCATGTCGTGCGCATTCGGGCCTTGTTATCAGAGCCTTGTCTCTATAGGTAGTGTTGCCGGACCGGCGGTTTTGGGCCGTCGCTTCCGCCGGAACTCGTGTCCGTATCGGTGCAAAAATAGGCTTTTGGCTGGCTAGCTAGCGAAAGAGCTTGTTTTTTTCCGCCCGAATGGGTAAGCGCGCCGCATCTGGACTCTATCGCAACTATGCCGCCCAAGGGAATAAGCAATGGCTAAGGCTAAATTTGAGCGCACTAAGCCTCACGTTAACATCGGCACGATCGGTCACGTT
>NZ_BMZO01000010.1 GCF_014652835.1 Limoniibacter endophyticus | reverse complement strand
TGCTGACGCCGACGCCGACGCCGACGCGGATGCTGACGCTGACGCCGATGCCGACGCCGACGCTGATGCCGATGCCGATGCGGACGCTGATGCTGACGCCGACGCTGATGCCGATGCCGATGCTGACGCGGATGCTGACGCCGATGCGCCAGACGCACCCGGCGTTACGATCGGTGCCGATGGAAGAACGCTTGAAATCACCGGCGAGCCAGGAACGACTGCTACGATCTATGACGAAAATGGGGATGTCTTGGGGACGGTTGAGCTTTCTCCGGAAGGCACAGCAACCTTTGTTCTAGAGCCCAGCGACGGTCAGGACGTTACCGTTACACTAACTGATGCCAGTGGTAATGAGTCCGACGAGACCGCGATTACGCTTCCCGACACGCTTGCCCCCGAGCCGCCGCTTGTTACGGTGGGTGAAGACGGTGTGACGCTGACTATCACAGGTGAGGATGGCGCCACGGCGACGATCTATGCCGAGGATGGCACGACCGTTCTAGGCACTGTTGTGTTGGAAGGAGGTAGCGGGAGCTTCACGCTTGACCCAAGCAATGGTCAGGAGGTGACGGTAACGCTGACAGATGCGGCAAGCAATGAATCGGCGGGGGCGCTCGCAACGCTTCCCGACACGCTTGCCCCTGAGTTGCCGCTTGTTACGGTGGGTGAAGACGGTGTGACGCTGACTATCACAGGTGAGGATGGCGCCACGGCGACGATCTATGCCGAGGATGGCACGACCGTTCTAGGTACTGTTGTGTTGGAAGGAGGTAGCGGGAGCTTCACGCTTGACCCAAGCAATGGTCAGGAGGTGACGGTAACGCTGACAGATGCGGCAAGCAATGAATCGGCGGGGGCGCTCGCAACGCTTCCCGACACGTTGGCACCGACTGCGCCGCTCGTGGAACTCGCGATTGACACCGGTATCGACGGGGACGGCATTACCAGCGAAGGCACGGTCAACGTCAGTGGTCTCGAAGACGGCGCTCTTTGGCAATATAGTATCGATGGTGGTGAGAACTGGCTCTCGGGCAATGGAACAAGCTTCGAGTTGCCTCTCGGGGCCTATGTCGACGGCGATATCCTCGTTCGCCAGACTGATGCTGCCGGCAATCAAAGTCTCGTTGGTTCACTTGGTCCTGTTACCTATGTGGAACTATCGGCTAATGGTGACGTCGGTGCTGCCAATCTTGGAAGCCGCACTTCCGTAACTCAGGCCCCTGTTGCTGATGAATCGTTGCAGGTTCTTGGTCTGCTGGATAATGATACAGCCGCCAATGCCATCCCGATTACGGTTGCCGACGGGGCGAGCGGTGATCTGCTCATTCAGGTAAGCCAGAGTGCTCTCGTTGCGGTTGCCGATGCTTTCAACGTCGAAATCTATGATGCCGAAGGCAATCTCGTTCGGGTGCTGACGACGGGCAATGATCCTCTGTTGGGGGATGTCGCCGGGCTGGGGCTTCTTGGCCTCACGAGCGACAATACCTTGGTCGCCAATGTCAGCGGCCTTGCTCCTGGTAATTACACTGTTCTTGTTCGCAAGGGCGATAGCGCGCTTGGCACCTTGCTGGATACCGACGGCAACGGCATCTCACTCGAAGAGCTTGGGCAGGGCGGGGTTGTTCTCGGCGCAGAAAATCAGGAACTTGTGCTTGATGCTGTTGAAGACGCATTAGGACCCGTTCTGGGGACGACGGTCAGGGGCATTCTGGAGACGGTCCTGGGCGTCACAACATCGATTGGCGCCGGGGATCTGGTTGGAACTCTTTCCAGTGCCCTCGGCGCGTTAGGCCTCACCAGCGCGCTCGATCAGGTGTTGGGCGCGGTAACCGATGCGCTTCTCAATAACACGCTGACTCTCATTCAGGACACGTCGGTGAGCGTCACCTTGACGGAACACACATTCTCCGGTGCCGGAGATCCTGTCACGGGTAATGTTATTGACCCGGATCCCGATGCAGTCGGCGAAGCTGGGGAAGACGGTCTCGTGCCTGGATCTGCCATCACACAGGTTGCAAACAGTAATGGCGATGTCGTTGAACTTGTCGACGGCAGCGCGACGATTGCTGGTGAGTATGGCACTCTAGTTATCAACGCCGACGGGTCTTACGCCTATGCTCCGAATGGTTCTGTGGCTTCCATAGGAAACTCCGAAACCTTCACCTACACCGTTTCCGACGGAACGAACTCTGTAACCGCCGATATCACGATCGACATTTCGGGACAGAGCGTCGCTAATGATATTGCACAGGCAGGTATTGATTATCAGTATGTGGTGACGGCCGGCGAAAATATTGAGGATGCTGTCGACTATTCCTGGCTTTCCGTCTTGCTCGGCGCACCCGTTGGCGCGGTCGGATCGCCGGTAAGCCAAAGCTTCACGGTCGATCCCGGCACGACCCAAGATCTGACACTTTCCATCAGTCTCGGTAGCCTCGTCGGGTTGGGTGAAGCCGTGACCGTTTTTGTGGAGACGACGGATGGCCAGGTCTTTGCCGAATACAATGCTTCACAGTTGCTGAGCTTGCTTGGCAGTAGCGGAGCAGGCGATGTCATCATTAGGGATGTGCCGGCAGGGGATTATCAAATCCGGATCGGTTTGAACTTTGGGCTAGTGAGTGTTGCCGGTGGCGTCAATATCGATCTCGCTTCTACCGTGACACATCTCGATCAGACGGAAGTGGGCACCGCCTTCGACGCTGAAGGTAATATATTTGCAAATGATCTACCCTTTGCCGAGCCCTTCAGCTTGTCAGTGTCGACCGATGGCGCTTCGTTCGAAACCGTCAGTGCAGACACACCGCTGACGATCTCGGGCAGCTATGGCTCCTTGTCGATTAACGCCGACGGCAGCTATACTTATACGCCTGATGACCGGGCAGCGTCCGGCGGCTTGACTGATACTTTTACGTATCGGGTAACGATCGGTGACGAGGTGCAGGAGGCAACGCTTACCGTCAACATCGACGCAACGCTGGAAGGCACTCCGATTCCTGATCCTGCTCCGGTGGAAATGTTTGCCGCGGATGATGTTGTACCGCTTGGGTTTCTTGCGGAGGAAGCAACGGGCGACCAAACAGATGCTCGATCGATGCAATTAGGTGAAGCTGACGATAGTGTCGATTTGTCGGCTCTCCTATCGGAGGAAAGTTCGCCGACTATTACGTTCGAAGATGAGCACACTGGCGGCGTTTTGTCTGAAACAAGCGCTCTGGAGGAGGTGACCTCTGATCCAGCGGACGTTGCTTCGTCCCTTGATCCACTCGGTCATCTGACGGTGACGCCTGTTGAGGAAGAGCCGCAGCATCACGTTATCTAGCCCATTTAAGGGCGTGCGCCGGACGAAAATTCCGGCGCACGCCCTCGTTTACGACGGAGGCTGTTTCTTTCTCACGGATAGCTGGGAGAATGGGTCGTCTCTAAGATGTTTCAGGTAGGCAACGAACCCCGACAGATAATGCTCGACATCATCAATACGGACGCGGAATCCGTGGTGCCGGATGAAGAATGAGCCAGCGATCTTCTTCGGTGACCGGAAGAACATCGCCTGTTCCGGATAAAAATGGCCGTTCAACAGATAATGCGCTCGAAATTGCAGCGCATCTTTGAATTCCTCAAGGTCGATTTCCAGCAGAAGATGCCGTAGCTCCGGCTTTTCGGCGAGGCGCGCCAGCATGTCGCTTGCTGCCATCATCAATTCGAGAAGCGTAGGGAAAGTAGTAATGCGCGTCGCCACAAACTGGAGATGATCGGCCACGTTCCGTATTCCGAATCGAAAATACTTCTCTTTCGGCCTGTATCGCGTCAATTCGTTCACGCAGTAGCCGAGCCAATGATCGTGGTGCTGCCAATAATTTTCTCTTAAGAAGTGCTCGAAGGCGAGTTCCACTGTTTCAAGCCAGCGCGGATCTCCAGTCAGACCGTATAATCGCATCAACGCGAACGCCGCTTCGCCATCATAGTAAATGGTTCGAAACGGTGCGCGTACCGAAAGATTGGCAGCGTCAAGCACGTGAATGAAGCTGCCGATGATCGGGTCCTGCATATGGCGAATGCCGTTGGCCAGGCGTTCCAGCAGAGGCAGATCGGATCGATCGCCGGTCGCATGTGCGTACTGTACCAGCGCAAGGATCGTCACAGCATTTCCACCTAGCTTGATTTCATGATTGCTCTCGACAAGGAAGCTGGCTTCGGAGCCATCAGGAAGGGTATTGTTCTGGATGAGTTCGCCTCGGATGAAAGCAAGGGATCGTTCAATGGCCGCTTTAAGATCCGCACTGCGCGTAACTTCCCAGGCTTCGATCATGGCGTAGGTGGAGCTCGCGTGGCGAAGCGTATTGTAGGTTTTGATTGGGCGGTCGAAGCAGGGATGCATCCCATAAATGAAGCGGCCGTCTTCACCAACCTGTCTGGCGAGATAATTTGAACCGGCGTGGATAAGCGCGTTGGTAGTGTTGGGTGAAAGCTTGTTCACTCGCCGGCGTCCGCCGTCGACGCCGGACGGGTTCAACTCGTAAACTCTCTCCTCTTCATCGCTGAAAAAACCAGCGGTGGAAAAGATGACGACCGTCTTGTCGTCGGAATAATCCGCCCTGAAATTCGGCCCGAACCTTTTCAATGCGTAAACGGAGAAATTCTTCTCATTGATGACGGCATGATCAATCCGGTTGCCGCCGTCGAGCATGCCGTTTGCATTCAGCTCTTCGCTAAGGAAGGCATGTTCGAAGCCGGGATCGAGCGACAAACCGTGGCGGAAATAGTTGCGCTTGGTTTGCCCCAGATGCCGCCGCAGATCCTGGAAGGTTACTTGCTCGAAGCCATTGACCCAGTCGACGCGCAGCCAATTCCCCCTGAGCTTGTGCCTTTCCATCACGACTGCGGCATTGTCGAGAACTTGCCGCCATACGGTTTCGAAACCTGTTCCACAGGCGTGCACAGTACGGGCACGCTCTGCGCCGTCTGAAATTGAAAGGAATATGCAGACGAACCGAAGGTTCTCGGGGATTGCAGCTTCAGTAATCTGTCTTAGCGCCGAAACCTTATCCGCGAACAAACCCATCTCACTCTTGCTGAAACGCCCCGCTTTTGGGAGTGAATATAACGATTACCTAATATTCTAGGCAAGAGCAGTTGGTGACACCGGTCCGTTAAAACGGGTCGCTGGCCTCAACGAAGATTCTCGCCAATGTTTCGATACCCAGACGATCGTCTTCATCGAAGCGGCCCGGGGAGGGGCTATCGAGGTCGATTACCCCGATGATCTCGCCGGCGCGAATAAGCGGGACGACCAGTTCCGAACGTGACGCAGCGTCGCAGGCGATGTGCCCCGGAAAAGCGTGCACATCCTCGACGAGGATGGAGATTTTGCGCTCTACAGCAGCACCGCACACACCGCGTCCCACAGCGATGCGCACACAGGCGGTTTTGCCCTGGAATGGGCCGAGCACCAATTCGCCGTTGCGCATTATATAAAACCCGGCCCAGTTCAGATCCGCCAGAGACTGATTAATCAGCGCGGAGCAATTTGCCGCGTTGGCGACAGCGTCGCGTTCGCCCTCGAGCAATCCTCTCAGTTGGATCGCCAGCTCCTTGTAGAAGCTTGACTTATCAGCCACGTCGATGGGTTGGATGTGAAAAGACATGATTATTCTCCGGATTGCCTTCGACGTAGCGCTCCCGCCTGCCGATGGCAAGGACAAGATCTCCTGCGGAACCCAATTCGGCATTACCCGTGAAATGAGCAAAATCTTTCTCTTTACGAAGCGCGCTTCCGACCTAAATGAGATAACTGACCCAAGGAGAGGCAGATTGCTGCCGGAAAGGATGTTGCCGATGCCAACGCTTTACGATCCGATCGAGATCGGTGATCTTTCGCTGAAAAACCGCGTCGTCATGGCGCCACTCACGCGAAACCGTTCGCCCAATGCAATACCAGGCGAGATGACGGCGACCTACTATCGCCAGCGCGCCGACGCCGGTCTGATCATCACGGAAGCGACAGCAATCAGCCATCAGGGTCAAGGGTACGCTGACGTTCCCGGCCTCTATGCGCCTGAACAGCTCGAGGGATGGAAAGGGGTTACGGATGCGGTGCATGCACAGGGCGGGAAAATCGTGGTCCAGCTCTGGCATGTCGGCCGAATTTCGCACAATCTCCTGCAGCCGGGCGGCGGTAAACCCGTGGCACCTTCCGCTATCCGTGCAAAAGCCAAGACTTATATCATTCATCCGGATGGCAGCGGCGAGTTCACGGATACTTCCGAGCCACGCGCGCTTGAACGTAGCGAACTTCCGGATATTGTCGAGACTTATCGCAACGCCGCCAAGGATGCTGTTGAGGTAGCGGGGTTCGATGGCGTCGAAATTCACGCGGCGAACGGATATCTCATAGATCAGTTCCTCCGCTCCGGAAGCAATCAGCGGGATGATGATTATGGCGGTTCGATCGAAAATCGGGCGCGGCTTCTGTTCGAAGTCGTGGAGGCGATCGTCGATGCCATCGGAGCCGGCAAGGTTGGTATCCGTATCTCGCCGGTCACGCCGGCTAACGACGCTTCCGACAATGATCCGCAGCCGCTTTTCGAGTATGTCGTGCGCAAGTTGGCATCCTATGATCTCGCTTATATCCATTTGATCGAAGGTGCGACCGGAGGCCCGCGTGACTTCCGTCAGGGCGAGAAGCCGTTTGACTGGGATGCACTGAAAAAAGCCTATCGCGATGCGGGTGGAAAAGCAGCCTGGATGGGCAATAATGGCTATGACAAGCAACTTTCCGAGAAAGCAGTGGAACAAGGAGACGTCGACCTCGTTGCATTCGGTCGTCTGTTCATCTCCAACCCGGATTTGCCGCGTCGTCTCAAGGAAGGGGCTGCGTTGAACGAGCCGGATAAGAAGACGTTCTATGGTGGCGGCAAAGAGGGCTATATCGACTATCCGGCCTCGGCTTGATTCGATATTTTATAATTGAAAGAACCGGGATTTCTACCTAAACACCTGGTTCGTAACGCGGCATTGCCGGCCGGACAAATCTGGCCGGCTTTTTCAGGAAGTCCGGTCGATGACCACGAAGCATGTAAACTTGTTGCCAATCGGCGGCGGGGAAATGGGTGAGCGCATACGCAGTTTCGACTGGAGCTCTACAAGACTTGGTCCCATCAAAAAATGGCCGGACAATCTGCGTTTTCTTGTTGATCAGCTCGTTAACACCCCGGTGGCGCAGGTTCTCATGTGGGGCCGCGAAGGCACCATGATCTACAATGATGGCTACCGCGAGATTGCCGGCGCCAACCACCCGGAGGCGCTTGGAAAGCTCGTATCGGAAATATGGCCGGAAATCTGGGACTGGAACAGAGAGAGATTGCGTAGCGGCTTTGAGGGGGAGGCTCAGTCGTTTCTTGAGCAGCCCATGATGCTGGAGAGAGACGGTACGCCGGAGCTGTTCTATTTCGATCTCTACTATACCCCCGTCCGAGGGGTATCGGGAGAAATCGCAGGAGTTCTCTGCACGGTCGTAGATAATACCGGCAAGCATCTTGCCCAGCAGGGCTTACGCGAAAGCAAGGCCGACATTGTCAGTATGACTGACGCCGTGCCCCTTCTCATAGGCTTTATAGATCGTGATCTGATTTATCGCTTTGGCAACAGCGCTTGTCAGGAGTGGTTTGGTATCGACAATAGCGCGATCATCGGCAAGCATGTCCGCGACGTTATTGGCAACGAGGCGTTCCAGCGCCATAGCGCCAATCTCGCCAAAGCGCTTTCTGGGGAACCGCTTGTTGTCGATATGGTGATCCGGCGAGCGGATGCTGAAGAGCGTGCCGTGGAAATACGCTACACACCGCGCCGCGCGTTGAATGGAAAAGTCGATGGCGTCTTCGTTGTACTTGTCGACATGGACGAGCGAAAGCGTTCGGAGATCGCGCTCGAAATTAGCAACAGTCGCTTCCGAGCAGCAGTGGACGCCGTTCATGGCGTTCTCTGGACGAATAATGCTGACGGGAAGATGACGGGTCCACAGCCGAGCTGGGCGGCACTGACCGGCCAATCGTACAATGAGTATCAGGGCGATGGCTGGCTGGATGCAGTCCATCCCGAAGACCAGGAATCTACGGCTACCAGTTGGAAAAATGCTGTCGCCGATGCTGAACCCTATATTTTCGAGCACCGCGTGCGTCGGTTCGACGGTTTCTGGCGTACCTTTCAGATTCGCGCCGTACCTATTCGGAATGCGGCAGGAGCCGTCGTGGAGTGGGTTGGCGTCCATACCGATATCACCGATCATCGCAGAGCCCAGATCGAGGTGATGGAGAAAGCTGAACAACTTGAGCGGCAGGTGCGTCACCGTGAGCGCGCCGAGGAGCAGTTGCGCCAACTTAATGAGACGCTGGAAGCGCGTGTGATCGAAGAGATCGCGGTTCGCCGGCAGGCGGAAGTGGCTCTCGTGCAAGCGCAGAAGATGGAAAGCATCGGAAAGCTCACCGGCGGGATCGCGCATGATTTCAATAATCTTTTGCAGGTTGTTTCAGGTAATCTGCATTTGCTCGCCAAGGATGTGGTCGGCAATGAACGTGCCGAACAGCGCGTGATCAATGCGCTGGCGGGCGTCAATCGAGGCGCGAAGCTCGCTAGTCAGTTGCTGGCGTTCGGGCGGCGTCAGGCGTTGGAACCCAAAGTCGTCAATATTGGCCGTTTCGTTACGGGCATGGATGATCTTCTGCGCAGTTCCCTGGGCGAAGCGGTCGAGATCGAGACGATCATTTCCGGTGGCCTCTGGAATACCTTTATCGATCCCAATCAGGTTGAGAACGCTCTGCTCAACCTTGCCATCAATGCGCGCGACGCCATGAATGGCACCGGCAAGCTGACTATAGAAGTGGGGAATGCTTCCCTCGACGACGCCTATGCCCGCTCGCATGCGGAAGTAGAGCCGGGGCAATATGTCATGCTTGCCGTTTCCGATACGGGCGAAGGCATGACGCCCGACGTCCTGGAGCAGGTATTCGAGCCATTTTTCACGACCAAGCCGGAAAACAAAGGCACAGGTCTCGGGCTTTCCATGGTTTATGGCTTCGTCAAGCAGTCAAACGGCCACGTCAAGATCTACAGTGAACCTGGTTACGGCACTACGGTAAAGCTCTATCTTCCACGTGCACTGGAAGCTGAAGATGTCGAGGTTCGTACGGAACGCGGACCAGTCCAGGGAGGCACGGAGACCGTTCTCGTGGTCGAGGATGATGACGAGGTTCGTGCGACCGTCGTGGAGCTTTTGACCGATCTCGGCTATTCTGTATTGAAAGCCGTCGATGCGCAGAGTGCGCTCAACGTTATCGACAGCGGTATGCCGATAGACCTTCTGTTTACCGATGTGGTGATGCCGGGGACGTTGAAAAGCCCGGAGCTTGCCCGCAAGGCACGTGAACGCCTGCCGAATGTCGCTGTTCTTTTCACTTCGGGCTACACTGAAAATTCTATCGTCCATGGTGGAAGACTCGACGCGGGTGTCGAGCTTCTATCCAAGCCATACAGCCGAGATGCGTTGGCGCGCAAGGTGCGCCACGTTCTGGCCAACCAAGGACAGCGTGAGCAGATGCAGGCTCCTGAGAAAACCGCCTCCGAAAACAAGCCAGCGCCGGAGATCGCGCAGTCGCAGGTCCCGGTGGGGCAGACGAAGGGCGTCACGATTCTTCTGGTTGAGGACGATGCCATGATCCGCATGAACACGTCGGATATGCTGCAGGATCTAGGTTACGTCGTTATTGAAGCAGGAAATGCCGAAGATGCAATATCTGCGCTGCAGGCGACCGGGGTCCAGGTCCTCGTCACCGATCTCGGCCTCCCCGGCATGTCCGGTGCTGCACTTGCCCGTAAGGCGCGTGAGTTGCGACCCGCAGTCGGTTTGATCTTTGCCACCGGGCGCGACACTGTGCCTGAGGGCTCCCCCGAAGATGTCTATCTGCTTCCAAAGCCATATGGTGAGGATGACCTGCAGAGGGCAATCGAGGCAGTGTGGCATGCGCGGGCCGTCAGCGAAAAGGCGGAGGAGCAGACGGACAAGGTTTAGCGCGTCTGTACTGTGAATTTTGCATGGCTTGTTTGGGATGAAATGCTCTACGTCTAAAGAAATATGATTTGATCAGACGTAGAGCTTTGCATGTCCGGCCTTCTCACTATTCTCCTGCCTACGTTCGGTCTGATTGGCCTCGGTTACGCGGCGGCACAGGCAAGGCTTCTGACTGAGCGGGCGAGTGATGGTCTGACGGAATACATCTTCGTCATCGCCATACCTGCACTGATTTTTAGCACGATCGCGTCGAGCCATCCCAGCGGAGAGAATCCGTGGGGGTACTGGATTTCATATTTCAGCGGCGTGGCTGTCGCGTGGATATCAGCCATTATTACCGCGCGCCGGGTCTTCGGCCGCAATAAGCAAACAGCGGCTATTCATGGATTCGCAGCCGCGCAGTCGAATACCGTTCTGGTCGGCGTGCCAGTCATCTTGAACGCCTACGGCAACCAGGGAGCGACGCCGCTTTTTCTGCTACTGGCGATTCATCTGCCTATCATGATGACGGTTGCTTCCATCCTGATAGAAACCAGCGTCACCGGCACCGGTCGTATTGATCTCGTGAAGCGCCTCGCAAAGACAATCTTCACGCACCCGATCGTTTTGGCGTTGATTGCGGGGTATCTCGCCAAAGTGACTGCGTTCGCGCCGTCAGGGCAAATCAAGGATGTACTGGATACGCTTGCTGCGACGGCTTCTCCTTGTGCCCTCATCAGCATGGGGCTGGCACTGAAACGGTATGGCCTCAAGGGAGATGTCGGGCCAGTGCTGTCGATCAGCTTTCAAAAGCTGCTCGTTCATCCCTTTATCGTCTGGGTTCTGGCCTTTCATGTCCTTCACGTTCAGCCAGTATGGGCTGGCGTGGCGGTGCTTTTTGCGGCCATGCCATCGGGTGTGAATGCCTATCTCATCGCGGCGCGCTATAAATCCGGTGAACGGGCAACGTCTGCTGCTATCGCTCTCTCCACCGCATTGTCCATATTTACCGTGTCGCTCTGGCTTTGGGTGCTCGGCGTCGTCTGAGAAACTATTCCCAAGAGGAGGGGTTTTGGGGCAGACGACGTTGCGGATCGATGACTTCGACGCCTTTCGACCAATTCCAGAGTACGAGATTGGCCATCTGCCCGTACCCGCCATTGGCAAAGGAGGGCACAAGAGCGCCCGTAGCTCCGGTTGCGATCAAACGCCGGGCAATTGTCCAGCTCGCGGGTTCGCGTCCTTCTGCACGGTCGAGCATCCACGATGCCGCCATGTCGTCAAACGTGACACCTGCATCTCGCCGTGCGCTTTCTGTGCGCAAATCGACCAAGCCGTCCATGTCGATCGCATAGCTCACAACGGTGACCGGATCGAGCCTGTGACCAAAGCCATGGCCCATTTCGAGAAACATTCCTTCGATCGTCAGAGCAAGATAGAGGGCGGCCCTGCCTTTCGGGTTGAAGCGGCCGCCATGCAGGCGCGCGCCTTCGCCTGAAAGAGGTGCCCAACTCCAGCGTGGGTCATGCGCCCGATAGGCAATCCCTTGCCATTTCACGCAAAGCCGCCTGTTGCAATATGATCGAGATAGTCGCGAACGGCACTTGCCTTCCCGTCCTTAACGAGAGCTTCTGCGGTGCGACCGCCAAAGGCGGGGATCGGTTCGCTGCGATACCAGGCCATGGCCTGCTTTTCTCCGCCTGCCCAGTCTGCGATGCGCCCGACGATCTCCAGCATTTCCAGAGCCCGCTGCTGCGTGCGGGGGGCATGAGCGCGGGCAGCGCGATGTAGCGTTTCTTGCGCGACGCCGATCGTTTCAGCGAGCTGGCCTTTGGACATGCCGAAGGCATCGGCTACATCGTCCATGGCAATTTTGCCGTTTGCTGTAAAAAAGCGCGTTGCCAGGGGCATGCGCGTCGGCATTATCGGCGAGTGCAACGCAACCATTTTTCGCAGCTCCTGTCATGAAAAATGTCTCTTTTTATGGGCGTAATATATGACATCCTTCGATTTCAATCAAGTGTCGTGCTTATCCTGGATTCCCGCTTCCGCGAAACTCGCCATGCCGTGGAAGCAGGCCAGTGCCGCTTTCAGGATCATGATGGCGGTAGCAGCGCCCGACCCCTCGCCAAGCCTCATGCCGAGTGACAGAAGAGGGCTTTTGTTGAGCTTCTCAAGCAATCTTCCATGTCCGGCTTCCGCGGATACATGCCCCGCGAGCACATGGTCAAGGATTGGGGGATTAAGGACGTGAAGCGGTGCGATTGCAGCACTGACGACGAACCCGTCGAGTAATAATGGAACACGGCGATGACGCGCAGCTAGTGCCGCACCCAATATAGCCGCGAGTTCACGCCCCCCCAACGCTGCCGCGATTGCCAGCGGGTCGGATATCTTGTCGAGATGGCGCGTTAGACCCGCCCGCACCGTTTCGATCTTGCGCCGCAAACCTTGATCATCAATACCCGTGCCACGTCCTGTCCAATCTTCCACCGCGCCGCCGAACAAAGCCGAACAAATTGCTGCGGCAGGTGTCGTGTTGCCGATCCCCATCTCGCCAAGCACAAGAAGATCGCAGTCGTCTTTCACAGCGGTATAACCTGCATTCACTGCATCGAGGAATTCATCATCGTCCAGCGCCGCATGTTCCGTGAAATCGCCAGTCGGCTTGTCAATATCAAGCGAATGAATGCTGAGGCTGGCACCGGCGAGCGCTGCAAGCTGATTGATCGCGGCGCCACCATGCTCGAAATTTGCTACCATTTGCCCCGTGACGCTTGAGGGAAAGGCCGAAACGCCCCTGGCGGTTACGCCATGCGAGCCGGCAAAAAGCAAAATGTCGATCCGTTCAAGAGTCGGCTTGGCCTTCCTCTGCCATCGACCAAGGAACGCAACGGAATCCTCCAGCATGCCTAGACTTCTGGGCGGCTTGGTCAAACTGTCCTGGCGCGCCCAAACAGCCTTTTCGGCATCTGCGTCGGACAGGGGCAGAGGCAGGGACGTAATTGCTTCGCGCAACGCTTGAAGAGAGGAAAAAGTCATGAAAACTCCGAATTACAAAAGCAGCGCGCTGGCGCAGAGCAGCACAAGAATTTCGGCTCCCTGTCCGAGCATACCCAGGAAGTCGCCATTGATACCTTGGATTTGGCGTATGCAGAGCCAGTGTATAAAGGCGCTCCAAAGCATAAGAAGGGCGATACAGATGAAGGCCGTCCCGATACCCAGCAGAAGGACAAGGCCGAGAACGCCGGTGCCGAGGGCAGCATAGGCAGTCTGATCCGGTACGCGCCCGATTTTAGCAACCAAGCCCGCGTGGGGCGAAAGGGGCGCCTTGCACATGAAAGCGGGCATCAGCGCGCGTGCCGCAACGAAGGCTGCGACAAGGACCAGAACACCCAGGCCAGGCTGATCCACAAAGGCTGCAAGGGCCGAAGCCCGTAGCAATACGGTAATGATTAGTGCAATCGCGCCATAGGTGCCAATACGGCTGTCATGCATGATCCCGAGGCGATGTTCCATGTCCCGCCCACCAAATGAATCGGCTATGTCGGCAAATCCGTCTTCATGCAGTGCACCCGTTGCCAGGATCGTGGCTGCGATGGCGATCAGTCCGCAAGCGAGGGGAGGAAGGTCTAGGGAGGCAGTCAGGACAAACATGATGCCACCAATCAAGGCAACAGGAATGCCCGCTATAGGCGCTGCCCAGAGGCTCTGTGCGAAGTTCTTCGGCATCGCCGCCTGGGGCAGGGGAATACGGGTGAAGAAGGAAATGCACGCTTGCAGGTCGATCAGCAGAGACTTGTGATTCATCATCAGGCTTTCGCAATAGCGTGAAAGAACGTACCGCTTACCGTGCCTCGACGGGCGCCACTGGGACCCAGATCATTGCCCAGTCCGTCTGCGAGTTGTGCGAGCGCTATGTCATGGCCGGCTTCGATTACACGCGCATAGTGGAATTCGTGACCGCGCAGCACTGTGCCTGCTTTGCCGAAGGCATGATCGTCTAGCAATCGTGCCTGCCGATAACCAAGGTTCATCTTGCGTTTGGCAAAGCTCGTTGCGTGCGACAAAAGCCCAAGCATCGGATGCATCACGCCACTAACGTCTTCGATTGCTTCTCCAAGCACCATGAAGCCGCCGCACTCGCCATGAACCGGGTTCTTCGCCGCGAAGCTGTGCATGCCTGCCTGAAAGCGATCCGCGGCTGCAAGCTGGCTCACATGCAATTCCGGGTAGCCGCCGGGCAGCCAGCATATGTCGCAAGAAGCATTGGGTGCTTCGTTGGCGAGAGGTGAGAACGGTAAAATCTCCGCTCCGCGGTCGCGCCAATGCTTTTCGAGATGGGGGTAGAGGAAGGTGAAGGCCGCGTCCTTGGCAAGCGCGATGCGCTGCCCCGGCGGATCAATCGCCAAATCGAGCCTGCCCCTCTGAGGATTGAAAGGCGATGCCAGAGAAAGGACGGTATCAAGATCAACCGCGTTTTCAATCAGATCGGCCAAACGGTCGATGTGGGCATCGAGGGCAGGGTTCTCGCTTGCCTGCACGAGGCCGAGATGTCGTTCGGGCAGGAGCACAGCATCGTCGCGACGGATCGCACCGGCAACAGTCAGACCGGTGCGGCGGATGGCGTCGGCGCACAGCGTTTCGTGCCGGGGGCTTGCAACCTTGTTGAGCACCACACCTGCGATTTTTACACTGTCGTCGTAGACGGCGAAGCCCTTTGCTATCGCCGCAGCCGTCTGTGATTGTCCCGATATGTCGAGCACCAGAAGTACGTTAAGCGAGAGAAGGCAGGCAATGTCGGATGCAGCGCCGCTACGCCCTGGCTCGGCGGCGATACCGTCAAACAGTCCCATGGCGCTCTCGATTATAATCAAGTCGCAGTCTTCCGTCGCCTCTGCTGCCAGTCCTGCAAGAAGATCGGGATGCATTGCCCAACTGTCCAGATTGAGCCCGCTCCTGCCTGTTGCTGCCGCATGAAAACCAGGATCGATATAATCGGGACCCGATTTTATACCGCGAACGCGCAGGCCCCGTCGCGCGAAAGCGCGCAGCAGGCCGATCGTTACGCTGGTCTTGCCCGACCCGGAGCGCGGTGCGCCAATGACGATAGCTTTAGTCATATCGAAGCCCGGCAAAGTCTGGCGCGCATCGAGACGATCTCTCCGATCACGATTAGAGCGGGGGAACCTATCTTTTCGCGTATGGCCTCCGTCACGATGGTTGCGAGTGTGCCCGTCAATACGCGCTCCTTGCCGGTTGTGGCTGCCATGATGATCGCGACGGGCAAATCGGCCGCCGCTCCGCCTGCGCGCAGTTCTTCAACGATTGTTGGCAAGGCTTTCATACCCATGTAGACGATGATCGGCTGATCGGCAGCCGCAAGCCTGGACCAGTCCAGATCATCTGCGGTGCCCGCCGCATGGCCGGTCGCGAACGTCACGGCCTTGTTGATACCGCGCATTGTGGCGGGGATATTGGCGTTGGCGAGTGCTGCCAGCGCGGAGGTCAGGCCGGGAAGGACACGGAATGAGATTCCTTCCGTCGCTAGTGCTTCTGCCTCCTCGCCGCCGCGTCCGAAGATAAACGGATCGCCACCCTTTAAACGCAGTACACGCAGGTCCTGCCGCGCCAGGGCAATCAGCCGATCGATGATCTCGTCCTGAGCGGTCGAGGGCTGGCCACCACGCTTGCCGGCAAATATTTTTTGAGCCTGTGGCGCAAGATCGAGCACTGAAGCATCCACCAGCGCATCATGCACGATGACGTCGGCCTGGGAGAGCGCCGCCACTACCTCTAAGGTCAGGTGGCGCGGATCACCCGGACCGGCTCCTGCGAGCCAGACATGGCCCGGCATAAAGTCCGGCATGGTCCGGGCAATATGATCGATGAGCGGAGCAGACATCATGGCATTTCTCGAAGGTGAAGACACTGTCTATATCGCCAAGCGTCGCGCTTGCCGATATAGACAGGTTGATGAGCATGGAAGAAGAGTTTTCCGATCAATCGGGCAGGACGCTTCGGCGCGGCTGGACGACAGGCGCTTGCGCGGCTGCGGCTGCCAAGGCGGCGTGTGCGGCCTTGCTGAGCGGGAATTTTCCCGACCCGGTGGCGATCACGCTGCCAGGCGGCCAGACACCTGCCTTTGCCTTGGCAGGTTGGGAGCGTGGAGAGGATTTCGCCACGGCATCCATCGTCAAGGATGCCGGCGATGATCCCGACGTCACGCACGGCGCCCTGATCCGCGTCACGATCCGGCGTCACCGCGGGAACATATTGGTTTTTCGGGCAGGTGAGGGGGTCGGCATGGTCACCCGCGCCGGATTGCCAGTTCCCCCAGGTGAACCGGCAATCAACCCGATGCCGCGCAGGATCATCGCGCAGGCGCTTGCCGACGTGACCGACGAAACAGGTTTCGAAATCGAGATCGCCGTGGAGAACGGACGGAAGATAGCCGAAAAGACCCTTAACGGCCGTCTTGGCATTATCGGGGGTCTTTCCATCCTCGGCACGACGGGCATTGTCATTCCCTATTCCTGTTCGTCCTGGATACATTCCATCTATCGCGGCATCGATGTTGCGCGCGCAGCGGGTCTGGATCATGTTTCGGGTGCTACCGGCAACATCTCCGAGAAAGCCGCCCAGGCTTTGCACGGCCTGCCGGAAACAGCGCTCATTGATATGGGCGATTTCGCCGGTGGCATGCTGAAATATCTGCGCCGTCACCCCGTCTCGAAGGTCACCATTGCCGGTGGGATGGCCAAGATGACAAAGCTGGCACAAGGGAGGCTCGATCTGCATTCCAGACAGGGCATGGCGGACCTTGTTGGGTTGTCGACCATTGCCGCCGAGCTTGGAGCGGACGCGACGTTGTGTGCCAGCATCACCGCGGCTAATACGGTTGCTGAAGTCTTCGCCCTGTGCGCCGAGGCTGATCTTGCGCTGGCTGACGAAGTTGCCGCGCGCGCCTGGGTGACTGCCGCGAGTGTGCTCGACCACGAGGACATCGCACTGGAAGTCCTCATATTTGACCGGACAGGTAATCTTTTGGCGCAAACGCCTTTTGAAGCCTCTCATCACGCGCGGTTCCGAAATCGGCGTTGATAATCGGCATTGTAGAGCGCGCTGTTTCGAAAATTTTCTGCCTCCAAACTCCGTCCGACGAAAATCAGGGCTGTACGTTCCGCGGGCTCGGCACGCATCCTTTCGGCAATGTCGGCTAGAGTTCCCCGCACGATGCGCTCTTGCGGCCAGGATGCGTGCACGACGATGGCAACCGGGCAATCCTCGCCATAGAGTGGAGAAAGTTCGTGCACGATCTGGTCGAGCGCGTGGATGGCCAGATGAATTGCTAGAGTAGCACCCGTTTTGCCGAAATGAGCAAGCGTCTCGCGTTCCGGCATTTTTGAGGCGCGGCCGGAAACGCGCGTCAAGATGAGGCTTTGCGCTACTTCCGGAATGGTCAGTTCGCGTTTGAGGGCAGCCGCGGCAGCGGCAAAAGACGGCACACCCGGCGTCAATGTATAGTCGATGCCCAGCGCATCCAGTCTACGCATCTGTTCTGCAACCGCACTCCACACGGAAAGATCGCCCGAGTGCAACCGAGCTACATCCTGTCCCGCCCGATCGGCGCGAACATATTCTCTGTCGATCTCCTCAAGCGACAAGTACGCCGTGTCGATCCGACGTGTTCCTGGCGCGCAATAATCCAGCATCTCGCGTGGCACGATCGAACCCGCGTACAAGCAGACGGGGCAGCGTGCCAGCAGATCTCGGCCGCGCACCGTTATGAGATCGACGGCTCCGGGACCTGCGCCGATGAAGTGAACGGTCATGAGGGATCCTCCGAAACATCGATTTGGGCCAGCGCGCAGGTGACCTTGCCGAGCGCGACGCGCGGACCGAGCAAAGCAGCAGACGGACCACCGGCGGCCAGGGCTGCCGCTTCGCTTAAGGAAGCAGTACCAGTTTCGCGCAAACTTACCGGCGAGCGTGACAGAAGCCGATCGTCGCAGGCGGCAAGCACTGCCTCCTCAATATAGGCAATGTCGAGTTTCAGTGCGTCGGCAGCGTCACGCAATCCGTGCTCCTCCATCTTTCCAACACCGGTTGCCAGGCACTTAAGATCCTCATATCCGAGATTGTGTATGGCCATGGCCCTATCGAGCGTCGCCCGGATTTCGTTGCCACCCGCACCTTTGCCGCAGCCGATTCCGGCAATAAATGCCTTCCTTGCGCTCATCTCTTCGTCCATACCCACTGCGTGAGCGGCATGGCTGGACGCCAGCCTTGCATCGTGCCGATGGGCTCCGCGCGCGAGATCGAAAGACGCAGCAGGTCGCCGCCGAGCCATTCATGTCGTGACAGAAGCATAGCTTCCATTTCAAGCGTTACGGCGTTGGCGACCAGCCTGCCTCCGTGTTTCAGAGCGTCGATTGCCGCTTGCAGAACGCCCGGTTCGCTCCCTCCGCCGCCGATGAAGATCGCGTCCGGCTGTGCCAAACCTTTCAGTGCCTCGGGGGCCGCACCATATACAATCTCAAGCTCAGGCACCCCTAATCGCAGCGCGTTGCGATGGATGCGCTCAACGCGCTCGCCGTTCTTCTCAATTGCGATTGCCTTTAGTGATGGGTGCGCCAGCATCCATTCGATTCCGATGGAACCTGATCCTGCGCCGACGTCCCACAATATCTCCCCGTAACGCGGGCTGAGGGCCGCTAATGTCAGAGCGCGGATTTCGCGTTTGGTGATCTGCCCGTCATGCTCGAACAGATCGTCGGATCGACCACTCGCATAGGGTATGATTGCGGCCTTCGGGCCAGCCTGCACCTGGATGGCAACCACATTGAGCGCGTCGATATTGTCTAATGCGAAACTGCCGGCGATTGCGTGGCGGATTCTTTCCCGCGGGCCGCCGAGAGCTTCCAGAAGCGTCAGTTCGCTCGCTTCGAAGCCCTCGCGCACGAGGAGTGCGGCAAGCTCTGCCGGGCCATCTTCATCCGAGGTCAGAATAACCAATCGTACTCCTTGATGCAGATGCGGACGCACCCGCTCCATCGCCCGGCCATGCACGGAAACGAACTGCGTTTCGTGCACCGACCAACCCTGGCGGGCGCAGGCCAAGCTAAAGGCCGAAGGGGCGGGATGCGCTTGAAACTCGTCGCGGGAGAGATGGCGTGCCAATGTTGCACCGGCACCAAAGAAGAAGGGGTCGCCCGAGGCCAGAACGCAAACGCGGGTTCCCCGTAACGCCAGCACATCGCGCATTTCCGGATCGAATGGTTTCGGCCAGGGCCGCGCTTCGCCCCGTATCAGCGACTGGGCCAGATGCAGATGCCGTTTTCCGCCGAACACGACGGCTGCATCCGCAATCATCTTCATGGCCGACTCGGAAAGCCCGTGCACGCCATCTTCGCCGATCCCGACGATCGAAAGCCACGGCGCATTCAGTTGTTGTGCAGCGGGAGCCGCAGCTCTATCAGAGGTCATGGCAATGATCCTTTCCGACAAAGTTCTTCGCGTTCTCATCCTCGGCGGCACGACGGAGGCGCGACGAATGGCTGCGCAACTGGCCGAAAACACCACGCTCGACCTGACACTGTCTCTGGCGGGGCGCACGCGGGAGCCAGTCGCACAACCCGTACCGACCCGCGTCGGCGGTTTCGGCGGCGCGGCGGGCCTCGCAGCCTATCTTAGCAAGAACAGAATCGATCTTCTGGTCGATGCCACGCATCCTTATGCCGCGCAGATCTCGATGAATGCGGTGCAGGCCGCTGCTTTGGCGAACGTGCCTCTCCTGCGCCTGGAGCGCGATGCCTGGCGGGCCGTAGATGGAGATATCTGGCATTCGGCCGCGACAATCGTGCAGGCGCGTGATCTGCTGGGCGACAAGCCGCGTCGCGCGTTTCTGGCGCTTGGTCGCCAGGAGCTTTTGCCCTTCGAAGCCGCGCCGCAGCACGCTTACGTCGTGCGCAGCGTCGATCCGGTTGAGCCGCCTCTTGATCTGCCACGGATCGATTATATCACCGCGCGGGGTCCCTTTAATGAAGAAGATGAGCTTGCATTGCTGCAAACGCACCGCGTGGATGTAATCGTCTGCAAAAACAGCGGCGGCGCGGCGAGTTACGGCAAGATAGCGGCCGCGCGGCATTTGCGCCTGCCCGTCATCATGGTTGCCCGCCCGCTCCCGGCATTGCAGGGTAAAACCACGAGGGTTCGAACGGTTACGGATGCAGTTGCGCACGTTCATCAATGCGTCTCTGATTTCAGGAAACGCGGCGTGTAGACCAAGGACGGTTTTGTGCCGCGCTCGACGATACGTGTCTCTGCGGTGCCGACTATGACACAGGTTGCCATATCGGCCATTTCGGGGCGAGCATCCGCAAGGCTCTTGACGAGCATGATTTCATCAGGTCGCCCGGCGGCGCGACCGAACACGACGGGCACATCTGCGCTCAGATGCTCACGCAGTATGTCGAAGGCCCTCCCGAGCTGCCAGGGCCGAGCCTTGGAAACAGGATTGTAAAACGCCATCACTAGGCCCGCTTGTGCGGCGAGGGCCAGCCGCTTTTCGATGATTCCCCATGGCTTGAGATTGTCAGAGAGCGAAATCGCGCAGAAATCATGGCCAAGCGGTGCGCCGACCCGGGCTGCGACGGCCAGCATGGCAGTAATTCCGGGCAGGACCGACATTTCGACCGTCTTCCATTCCGGTTTGCCTCTATCGATCGCCTCGATTACCGCCGCCGCCATTGCAAACACGCCCGGATCACCGCCAGAGACCATGCAGACATTGCGGCCTTGCAGCGCCAGATCGAGGGCTGCGGCCGCACGCGCCAATTCTTCGCGATTGTCGGACGCATGCGCGGTCTGGTCGGTACGCAGGTTCAGCCGTTCGACATAGGGAAAATAGCCGAAGAAATCAGAGGATGCGTCAATTGCAGCCCGCGCTTCCGGTGTCATCTGGTCTGGATTGCCAGGGCCCAGCCCTACGATGATCAGTCGACCGCTCATGAGGGCATCTCCAGCGGTCGCGCGGGCCAGCCGGGCACGAGGATTGTCGAGAAATAGGGTGCAGGTCGGCCATTACGACTGTCCAGCTTCTCTACCACCGCATTTTCCATCGTCGCCCGTTCCACATAGACAGCCGTATCGAGCTTGCCGCAGGCCGCTAGTGCTTCTTCGATCTTCGACAGGTTACGCCCAACCTTCATAATGACGGCGCCATCCGCCTCCGCGATCTCCTTCGTCAGTCGATCGAGCGGCAGGGTTCCGGGAAGAACACGCAGGATTTCGTCGCCTTGCACGAGGGGAAGACCGGCCATCGACCAGCTACCCGACATGGCGGTGACGCCGGGAATGACGAGCGCCGGATAGCGATGCGCAAGCCGGACATGGAGATGCATATAGGAACCATAAAGCAACGGGTCGCCTTCAGAAAGCACGGCGACAGAGCGCCCCTGGTCGAGATGCTCCATGACAGCGCGCGCTGATCGCTCGTAAAAAGCATCGATCGCTGCCCGATAATCATCATGTTTGGCGTCGATCTCGGTGGTAACCGGATAGGGCAAGGCAAGTTCGATCATATCCTCGCCTATATGCGTATCCACGATGGCGCGCGCGTTTCCGCGCCGTCCTTCCTTGCAGAAATAAGCCAGCACATCCGCTTCCCGCAGAACGCGAACAGCCTTCAGCGTCAGGAGTTCGGGATCGCCAGGACCCGTGCCGACACCGTAAAGAGTGCCTTTCTTGCTCATATGCCGCTCCGCGCAATTGCATTAATTGCAGCCGCGGTCATCGCGGACCCCCCAAGTCGCCCGCGCACGATGGCAAACGGGATGCCCAGGTCAGACTGTTCGAGCGCTGCCTTGGATTCCGCTGCGCCGACGAACCCGACTGGCATGCCAAGAATAGCTGCCGGACGCGGGGCCCCGGTTGCCAGCAGTTCGAGCAGGCGAAAAAGAGCGGTCGGCGCATTGCCGATTGCAATCACCGAGCCGGACATGCGTTCACCCCAAAGATCGATTGCCGCCGCAGAACGTGTATTGCCGATATGCGCGGCGATCTCGGCCGTTTTCGGATGGCGCAGCGTGCAGATCACCTCGTTTTTGGCAGGTAGCCGCGCAACAGTGACCCCCCGTGCCACCATTTCGGCATCGCAGAAGATCGGTGCGCCTGCTTGCAGCGCTGTGCGCGCTGTCTCCGCAAAGCCGGTCGAGAAAACGAAGGAGCTTGCCGCCTCGATCAATCCGCACGCATGGATCATACGTACCGCAATATCGGCTTCTGCCTCCGAAAAGCGCGAGAGGTCGGCCTCCGCCCGGATCGTCGCGAAGGACTGCTCGTAAATTTCGGTCCCGTTCTTGATATACCCATACGCCATTTCAATTCCGTTCGAATGCTGCGGCCAAACCTGCCCGGCCAATTCGCGTTATCGTCATTCTTGTCGTTTCGCTGGCTTGTCGCCGATCAGCCACGAAACGCTGTAACTTCGCCATCTCGCGGCGCGCGTCGGCTTGACTGAAGGTGGCCAGCATTTCACCGTCAAGTGAAAGCGATAGCTCCTCAGGACTACCCATAAGAAGAAAATCCCTCGTTTCGCGGCAGCCACATCGCTTTTCACAACCCGAAAGATGCAACTTCACCGACCCGTCCAAAAACGGAGTTGCTTCTGCGGCCATCGTTTCCGCAAGGTCCTTTGTGATATAGTGCGCAGAAGCACAAGCAGGCGCACCCGCGCATGCAGCGATGGCCAGGCGAGGATCGCAGCTATCGATGACGAAACCGAATTCGCGTGCTTGTTCAAGTAGAGAAGTGCAGTGCTGCCGAGAGCCCGTAAAGTAGACTGCTTTCCCGCCTCCGAAACGCAGATCGCCTTGATGATGAGCCGCAGTGCGGCACAATTGTGCAAAAAGCCGAGCATCCTGCACCGTAGGCGAAAGACGCAGTCCCAATGCGGATCCTTCGCCGTCCACACCCCACGAAAAAAGCCCCACAGACGCATTTTCCCCCTTCAGGAGCTGAGGTCCTTTGAGCAGGCCGGGAGACGTTGGAATAACAAGATCGCGGCCGCGGGTAGCGGGGCCATGTGCGGCGATTTGACGGCAAAGGCCAATCACGCGCGATCCGACTTCGTTGAATTCAACGAAATCAACAATATGCGCGCTTTCTTCAGTGCCGCCGAGCGCAATGCGCCAGCGTTTGTCGATGGAAAGGTCGACACGGATATCAGCGGACAAATCAGCTGATGCACCGATAGAGCCATCATTGACCGCGATGACGAGTTTCGGCGCGAGGTTCAGTTGTTCTTCTGCAAGTGCACGCCTGATCTCCTTTGCCAATTGTCGCGCAATCATGCTCGCGAACGGGCCTGTTTCCACGTCGACGCCGATGCTGATGGGCAGTTTAAGAGAGATGGCATCATCAGCGAATTTCGCGACCGATGCATCGCCAAAGCCACGAAATTGCAGGCTGCCGCGATTGGTCACCTCCATGATGCCATTGCCGTGCTGACCTGCCAGTTCACATAGGGCCGCAAAGTCGGTGGGATCGCAAGGTTCGGTCATGTGCATGCGCACCAGCAATCCATCGCCCGTTTGCATGGGCGCATGAAGGCTCGGGCAAGCATTACGGCGAAAATCGTCAATCATCGACGCAGGGCCTCCCGTCCGGGGCGTGCCGCAACAGATCTAGCTGAACCGCAACGCTGTTACGCAGCGGATGCCAGAGACCGCGACGCAAGGCATCCTCGAAGCGACGCGCCATGTGAGCTGCCGCCTTTGGATTTTGGTCGATCAGGAATGTGCGCACAGCCTTGTCGTCTATGTAGGCGTCAAAAAGCGCGCCGATCAACGCCTCATCCACCTGTCCTGTCGTTTCCGCGAACGAAATAAGACGGTCCACGGTTTCGGCGAATTCCGCGGCACCACGCGGTCCATGGCGCATCTGCCCCGAAATGAAACGGGGATTGGTTGCTCGCGCCCTGACGACCAGGTTGATGGTTTCCTTCAACAAGCGTGCACGCGGCCGGTCCGGATTGGTCGTATCGAGTATTATGAGGTCGGCTCTTGACCCGAGTTTCTCCATCGCTGCGGCAAAACCACCGATGAATGCAGCATCAGAGGATCCCTCCAGAATATCCCGCCCCGGGTCATCGCCGGTGTGGATGAGGATCTGAGCCGATGCAATTTGTTCGGCGAACTGATCGCTCTCTCCGACGCTTTCTCCCTCCGCACCTCCGAAGGCATGGTTGGTCGCTGCAAGATAGGCTTCAGCGATCTCTGTGCGGTCGGTCCAGGTGCCGGAGGCAAGAGCATCCTCGATGCCGGCGCCGTAAAGCCCGGGTTTTGATCCGAAAATACGCGGCGGCATGCCGCCATTGCGTTGCGCCGCAAGGGCGAGCGGGTTGTCTCCCTCCGCTTCGTCGCGGGCGGCTACGGCACGCATCGCCGCGTCGATGAGGGCGATGGTTGCGCCGAACATGTCGCGGAACAAACCCGATATGCGGAAGGTCACATCGACACGCGGTCGCCCAAGGACCGCGCATGGCATGACTTCTATCCCCGTCACGCGCCCCGTCGCCGGGTCCCAGACCGGCTTTGCACCCATCAACCAGAGCCCTTGCGCGATCTCTTCGCCGCCGGTTCGCAACGAAGCACTGCCCCAGAGATCGAATACGAGGTTCTGTGGCCACTCACCGTGGTCCTGCAGATAGCGCCGGAGAACTTCATCTGCCGCCCGCTTGCCGAGGTCATACGCCGTCGGGGTAGGCATGGTGCGCGGGTCGGAGGCATAAAGATTGCGCCCCGTGGGCATGACGTCGCGGCGGCCGCGCGTCGGAGCACCGGCAGGACCCGGCGGAATGTGGCGCCCCTCAAGCGCCCCGATCAGCGCCTCCCGTTCCGTGTAGGCGCTCTTCTTTCGCAGCGTGTCAGTCTCGCCAGGTGCCGAGCGACCATAGACGTGTTGTCCGTCCTTTATGGCGAAGTCTTTCAAGTCGCATAGCCAGGCGTCGATCCGTGCCAATGCCGCATCCGGATCATCATCCTCGCCAACGCCGGCATTGCCTGCCAGGCCGGTGTCTTGCGCTGTCGCGACGATCTCGGCTGCAAGTCTGTCGCGCCGGCGCCGGTCGAGGCCGTCGGCCTGCGCATATTCATCGACCAGCCGCTCCAGTTTCTGTTCGGCCTCGTTCAGTCCCGCCCCTTCAAGGGGCGGCGGCAAATGGCCCAGCGTGACTGCCGAAATTCGCCGTTTCGCAACAGCGGCCTCACCGGGATTGGAAACGATGAACGGATAGATCACCGGCAAACGACCGATGACTGCTTCCGGAAAACAATCCTTGCTGAGAGCAACCGTCTTGCCGGGCAGCCATTCCAGCGTGCCATGCGCGCCGACATGGATGATGGCATGGGCATCAAGTTGATGCCGCAAATAAAACCCGAAAGCTAGAAGCGACGGATGCGGCGGCAGGAAGGGATCATGATAATCGCTGCGACGGTCCGCATTACGGCCGCGGTCGGGCGCAAGGGCGACGGTGATATTTCCGAAAGAGGCTGCACGAAAAGCGTGGTCCAGTTCATTCTCATCTTCCCAGGCATTTTTCACTGCGGCCTGCAATTCATGGGGCAGCCGGCAGAACTGAACCCTGTATTCGGATCGCGAAAGCCCCGGCTGCTCTATTTCCAGCAGATCAAGCAGATCGCGGGCGTTTTGCGGAATGCGTTCGATATGATATCCTTCGGCCTTCAGATCATTGAGTATTTCAAGCACGCTTTGCGGCACGTTCAGCCCGACGGCGTAGCCGGTATGTCCTGGCGCGCCTGGATAATCGGGTATCAGAATGACGATACGGCGTTCGGCGCGTGGCGTCTTTCGCAGGCGGATGGTTTTGGCGACCCTATCAACGACCGCAGCAATCCGGTCTTTCACCGGCGCATTGATCATAGGTTGGAAACCGAGGTTCGCATCGTCCGGCTGTGTACCCTTGAAGGATAGTGCTCCCGCCAGAACACGCCCGTCCAGTTCCGGGAGGACGACATGCATGGCAAGATCGGCAGGCGCCAGCCCACGCTGATTTTCAGCCCATGCCTCTTGCCGCGTAGTGGCGATGATCGCCTGAAAAACCGGCGCGCCAAGCCGGTCGAAGATGCTGCCATCATCGTCCAGACCGCTCGCGAACGCCGTCGTTGTGATAATCGCCGCAGGTGCGAGGCGGCTGAGTTCCGTTTCGACAAAAGAACGGGCATCGCGGTCGCGAAGGCTCGTCACGTAAAGCGCGACCGGTTCCAGGCCGTTTGTTTGCAAGGCGTCCAGCAACGCATCAATCGGTGCAATGTCGGAAGCGAGTAGCATCGAACGATAGAAAATGACCGCGACACGCGCGCTTGCATCCGATTTTTTGGAATCACCATTATCGCGTCTGTAAAATCCGGCTTTTCCAACTGGCAAAGCCGGCTCCGCGAAAAACTGCTCCCCGCGTGTATTTCGGGCGATAGTTCTCATCAGACGGCGCATATTCTGCGGCCCGCCCTCGCGAAAATAACTGAGAATGATTGCCTGTTGGTCGCTCGGCAGGGTCGAGCATGCGGCAAGGCGCGGATCGTTTTCGCGGCACTCGCCCGGCAATAGGATGAGGTGCAGACCACGGTCGCCGGCCAGTCGGGCAAGCTCCTCGCAGCCGTACCGCCACCAATCATACCCGCCCAGCACGCGTACGAGAATGAGTTTCGCATGTCGGGCGACCTTTTCGATCCATAGATCGACAGACATGGGATGACGCAGGTCCCGCAGGTTCGCCAGACGAAGAGTTGGAAAAGCCGGGTCATGTGATCGTTCCGACTGCCAAGCCCGCGCCATTCCCGCCAGATCACTATCGGTAAAGGACAGCGCGACGATATCGGCCGGCCGCTGGTTAAGGTCTACCGGTTCGATCAGTTCGTCGAGCGAGGCGCTGGTGGCAGCCAGAATATGCATGAATGCCTCAGGCGCCTTCAACCAGTTCGGCGCGGAGATGCCGCTCGATCATGATGCGATCCATGTCATGTTCGCCGATCACTACGAGGCGCCCGCCGCGTGCTTCGCCGACCGCCCAGGCACGATCGAAATAATGGTTGACCCGGGGGCCGACCGCCTGCACCAGAAGACGCATCGGCTTGCCCTGAATCTCGACGAAGCCCTTGACGCGCAGCACCCCGTCAAGCGCGGTCACAGCCTTGACGCGCGCAGTGACGTCGTCAGCGCTTGCCAGTGCGGGAATCTCGATCACGAAACTGTCGAAATCGTCGTGATCGTGATCATGTTCGCCGTCATGATGCGTCTTGCGGTTCTCGATGTCGTCCTCGACGCTGAGGCCCAGTCCAAGCAGCACGGCAACGTCCAGCTTGCCATGCTCCGCCTCGACGATCTTGACGGCGCGGGGTAGATGCGCCTCGACGATTGCCGTTGCGCGCTGGCGGGAAACCGCGTCGATCAGGTCGGCCTTGGAGAGGACGATGAGATCGGCGCACGCAATCTGATCCTCGAAGACTTCCTCGATTGGGTCGTCATGATCGAGTGTTTCATCCTGTGCGCGCTGGTCGGCCAAGGCTTCCATGTCATGCGCAACACGACCCTCTGCGAGGGCCGGTCCGTCCACGACTGCAATGACCCCGTCAACCGTAACGCGGCTCTTTACAGCCGGCCAGTTGAAAGCCTGGACGAGAGGCTTTGGCAGGGCAAGACCGGATGTTTCGATCAGAATATGATCGACACGCGGTTCGCGTGCGAGGATCTGATCGAGCGCGGGCACGAAGTCGTCCGCCACGGTGCAGCACAGACAGCCATTGGCAAGCTCGACGATGTTCTCCTCCGGGCAGTTGTCGAGGCCGCATCCACGCAAAATATCCCCATCGACGCCCACATCGCCGAACTCATTGACGATGATCGCAAGACGTTTATCGCCGGCGTTTTCCAGCACATGGCGCAGGAGGGTGGTCTTACCCGCTCCTAGAAAACCAGTGATTACCGTACAGGGAATGCGGTCAAACGAGGTGGTCATGAAAAATTCTCCAAATGATCTATGGGAGGAATGCGCGCGACAAGCCCACGCTTGAGACTGTCGGGACGACCTCGCCAGGGCAGAACGCCATTCGGCGAGGTGGCAAAAAGTTGCGCTGCTGCGATCAGGTCAGCTGCCTGTTCAACACGAAGATCGCCAAAGACATAGGACCAGCCGCCCTCGCGCATGAGAGCTGCCGATAGCCGTCTATTGCAATTACCCAGGCAGCTTACCGCTCGCACAGGCACGCCAGCGGCCTTACCTGCGGCTATCGTGGCGCGGGCAAGATCCTGACCGGGAAGGGGCTCTATACTGGAACCTTCGGCATTGCGGCAGCTCGTGCAGACAAATACCGTCACCGGATCTGTCTCGGGCACTTCCGTCGAAGGGACGTCTACGGTGATCTCTATCGTCAAGCTCCGCTCCCGATTACATTGCGATGTTGTTGCCCTATAAAGGCAACATCACCCAGGGTGCGGACATGCGACCGCAGCTTGCGGTCGCGCGCAATCCCGAGGCACCCCGCCCGGTTTGCAGGTATCTTCTTGAACGGCAGGTCTCCTGGCTTGCGGGTCATTGCCTTTCGAAAACGCCTTCCCGGATTGCTCCAGTGGCTCTTGTTTCGAAGGCTCGCCGCTCACAGTTGCGGGGGCAGCTGCGGCTTGTCGTTCTCCTACCGGAAAACACCGCATTCCCTTTTCACATCGCCTGCAGGCAGACGATGACCGTTCACATTTCAGTAGGCCGTTGCGACTGTCCATGTCAATCGCATCATGAGGCTAGAGCAGAAATACAATAGAAGATATAGCCACGATTGTTCCTTTTTTGTTCTCGATCGTCATCCCAAGGTGCAGGCTCTTTCCTTTTTGGGGGAGCACCGTATAGTCGCGCCTGTCGTGGGTTCTCGGCAGCGATCGGAAGGAATGAGGTTCGGTTTCATATCCGGATAAGCCGTAGCCGCCTTGCAACTGTAAGCGGCAAGCTTTGCCTCAACTTGCCACTGCGATCGAGCCGTCCGTGGGGATCGTCCCGGGAAAGGCCGGGCCGAAGCAGTGACTGACGAGCCGGGACGCCTGCCTGCGACGGAATATTGTTCTATCTCCCTCGGGTGGAGGGAAGAGAGGTCCGGGATCATGAGTAGTTTTGCACAAGAGCGGGGGCTCCTGGTTTGTCGGGGTATTCAGATCGTCAAGATCCCCGGGACGTCGGGGATTTTTGCGCGGTTCCGTCAGGTAGCCGCCTCGTGACCGGGACACTCGATTTCATCATCGGCGGCGCGCGTTCGGGTAAAAGTGCCTTTGCGGAAAAGCAGGTCCGCCACTCACCGGCGCCATGGGTTTATATTGCGACGGCACAGGCGTTTGACGAGGAAATGCAGGAGCGGATTGCTCATCATCGGGCAGGACGCGCGGAAAATGACTGGCGCACCGTGGATGCGCCGTTCGATCTCGTCACGGCGCTGGAAACCGTCACCGAAGGCTGCCCGCTTCTGGTGGATTGCCTGACGCTGTGGCTGACAAATCATATGCTGGCCGAAAGTGACCTTGAATTCGAAATCATGCGCCTGGCGGATTGTCTCGCCAATCCGCGTGGACCCTGGGTGGTCGTGTCGAACGAAGTTGGCTACGGCATCGTGCCGGAGAACCCGCTGGCGAGACGGTTTCGCGACGAGGCGGGTCGCCTGAACCAGCGTATTGCCGCGGTTGCGGATCGCGTTTTTTTGGTGGCGGCGGGATTGCCGCTGCAATTGAAATGAGAAAGTGAAGAAGTGAACGAAATCGACGAAACGAAAGCCGCCCGCCATCGTGACAAGATGGCCAGACGCAAGGCCGTACAAGATGCGGAGGTGGCGCAAAAGACGGTCGAGAAAGGTCTGCTCATCGTCAATACAGGACCGGGAAAGGGCAAGTCCACGGCTGCCTTCGGCCTTGCTCTGCGTATGCTCGGGCACGGGCGTCGTGTAGGCGTCGTGCAATTTATCAAGGGCGCATGGCATACGGGCGAGAAGGACGCTCTGGAAACTTTCGGTGACCGCGTGGTCTGGCGCACCATGGGCGAAGGCTTCACCTGGGAGACGCAGGACCTGGCACGCGATGTTGCGGCAGCGGAGCGCGCATGGAAAGAAGCGCTCGCATTAATGGCTGATGAGACCATAGGCCTGGTGATCCTGGATGAGCTGAACATCGCGCTGCGTTATGATTATCTGCCTATCGACGACGTGGCGCAGGCCTTGCTTGCGCGGCGGCCTGATCTTCACTGTGTTGTCACCGGGCGCAATGCCAAGCCGCAATTGCTGGAGGCTGCCGATCTCGTCACGGAGATGACGCTCGTCAAGCATCATTTCGCCGCCGGGGTGAAGGCACAGCAGGGCATCGAGTTTTAATGCCCGTAAAAAGCCTTATGTTCCAAGGGACTGGTTCAGATGTTGGGAAGTCGTTGTTGGTTGCGGGACTGGCGCGGGCGCTGACGCTGCGAGGAATGCGCGTCCTTCCTTTCAAGCCGCAGAACATGTCAAACAACGCGGCGGTCACTGCCGATGGTGGCGAGATCGGGAGGGCGCAGGCTCTTCAGGCGCGCGCAGCCGGGGTGCCGCTGTCAGTGCACATGAATCCCGTTCTGCTCAAGCCACAGAGCCAGACCGGCGCGCAGATCGTCGTGCAGGGCAAGGTCGAGGGGTCGGCAAAGGCTGCCGATTACCAGAAGATCAAGACGCAACTGATGCCGCGTGTGTTGGAAAGTTTCGAAATCCTGCGCCAGCAATGTGACATCGTTCTGGTCGAGGGTGCAGGTAGCGCGTCAGAGGTCAATCTGCGCGTGAACGACATTGCCAATATGGGCTTTGCGCGGGCAGCCGATGTACCGGTCATATTGATTGGCGATATTGATCGCGGGGGGGTGATTGCCAGTCTGGTTGGGACGCGGCACGTGGTTGATCCTGCTGATGCGGCCATGATCAAGGGTTTCATCGTCAACCGATTTCGTGGCGATCCGAGCCTGTTCGAAAGCGGGATGAGCATGATTGCCCATGAAACAGGATGGCGCAGCTTGGGCCTTGTTCCGCATTTTGCCGACGCGCACCGTCTGCCGGCAGAAGATGCGCTTGGGCTGCGGACCTTGGCTGGACAACGCAGAGCCGGACGGTTGAACATCGCAGTTCCGATTCTTCCCCATGTTTCGAACTTCGACGATCTTGATCCGTTGGCTGCCGAGCCGCAGGTCAATCTCCTGCTCTTGCACCCGCATGAAACTCTACCGATCAGTACTGACCTTGTCCTTCTCCCGGGATCGAAATCGACCATTGGGGATCTGGCTGCCTTGCGTGCCGGCGGTTTGCATTACGATATAATTTCGCATGCTCGGCGCGGCGGTGAAGTTCTTGGTCTTTGTGGCGGCTATCAGATGCTGGGAAGGACAATCTCCGACCCGGGCGGCGTCGAGGGCGCAGCAGGGATGACCGACGGGCTTGGTCTTCTCGAGGTAGATACCGTACTTTCCGGAGAGAAGCGGCTTGTTTCTGTCTCGGGCAAGAGTTTCGATGGCGGTTCCATCTGTGGGTATGAGATGCATATGGGGCATACCTCCGGACCGGATTGCGCCCGCCATTTTGCGCAACTCAATCATCCGTACGCGCATCGAGACGGTGCGCGCTCACCTAATGGGCGCGTGACAGGCACCTATCTGCACGGGCTTTTTTCAGATGATGCGCAGCGCAGCATATGGCTCACACGACTTGGTGGAGAAGCTACGCGCCTGAATTATGAAGAAGGGGTTGATGCCGTGCTGGACGGTCTTGCCGGCCATCTCGAAAAGCATCTCAATATTGAGGCGATGCTCGAGATCGCGGGTTAGGCTAGGCGTTGTCAACCCGTTTTGCGCGTTGGCGTCGGCAATTCCTTTTCGGCCTCGGCCTCCAATGCCTGCTCGCGTGCCTCCACAATTTCCGCCTCGCGCAACCACTCGCGCCAGATGGCGACAAGCAAGGCCATAAGCACCGGGCCGATGAACAGGCCGAGGAAGCCCATCGTCTTCACGCCACCCACCAGTCCGAAGAAGGTTGGCAGGAAAGGCAGCTTTATCGGCCCCCCGACGAGGCGCGGTCGCAAGGTCTTGTCGACGATGAAAAGCTCGACACTACCCCACATAAAGAGTGCGATACCGGCAAAGAGCGATCCGCTCGCCACCAGATAGATCGATACGAGCGTGAAGGAAAGCGGTGCGCCACCGGGAATAAGCGCCATTATTCCCGTCAGAACGCCGAGCGTTACGGGCGATGGCACGCCCGCCAACCAATAGCAGAAGCCGAGCAGTACGCCCTCACCGATGGCGATCAGGGTCATGCCGGTCACAGTCGAGCTGATTGTCGCAGGTACGACCCCCGAAAGACGTTCCCAGCGTGTTGGCAGGAGGCGCTCCCCCAGCTTGTCGAGCTGGGCTGTAAATGCTTCGCCATCGCGATAGACGAAGAACAGTGCGATCAGCATGAAAAGCAGTGTCAGGAACAGGTTGAATGCGCCGCCGCCTGCCGCGAGCAGGGCGCGCGAGATGTTGCCGATATTGGCGCCGCTGGCGAGCTGGATGAGTTCACCGATCGCGCCCGGGTGACCGACGTAGCGGACCCACTGTTCGTCAAGCCACGAGCCGATCCGCGGAATGTTCAGGAGCCACTCCGGAGTCGGGGCGCCGATCCGGTTTGTCTGATAGGCCCAGTCGAACCAGGTATGCAATTCCTTCGCAGCATAGGAAATGGCGATCGCAACCGGGATGATCAGGAACGAAAGTATCAGCAAAATTGCGACACTGGCTGCAATCGTCCTTGAGCCGCCGAGCCTCGCGCGCAGGCGTACGAAAAGCGGCCAGCTGGCGAAGGCGATTACCAGGGCAGCAAGAACCGGGACAACGAAGCCATGGAAGAAGTAGATACCGGCGATGAGAATCAGAACGAGCAGCCAGCGTGCGGCCGAGATCGGCTGGATGAGCGCCATTCGCGTCGGCGACGGCGGTCCCATCCACCTGGGCTCGCGACGGACAATTTTCGGATCTCTGGGGTCGGCTATCGGCATGGAACGCTCGTGATAAAGGGCCTTCGTCAATTTGTTTTGCACGTTTTATACGACGATAGCGAGGCACTGTTTTCGTTTGATGAATATAATGGGGGGTTCGGTGAGGAAAAGACTTCCGTCAGTAAATCCCTCGGGAAAACGTTTGTCCGTTATCGTCTTGTCTTTAAGCCGCTTTTCCTTTTAGCAGGGATTGTAAAACCTCGCGCCGAACGATAGCGAGGAGCATCTCTTCAAAAGGCATGCCAAGTCGATGCCCGATTTACCGAAAACGAAACTGAACAGGGTTCAACTCGCGCTGCGATTGGCCTTTGCTCTAATGCTTGGTCTCTGCGGCGGCGCGCTGTTCAATCATTTCAACATGCCGCTCGCATGGATGCTTGGGTCCATGAGCGCGTGCGGCCTGGCCGCGGTTTTTGGGCTTCCCGTCATCATGCCGCCTCGAATTCGCCCGCCGATGACAATGATTATCGGCACGATGCTTGGCACGTCATTTACGACAGATATACTCACGGGCGCTGCGAGCTGGTGGCTGCCGCTGTTGGGTCTCGTAGCGTTCCTGTTCGTCAGCGGGTCGCTTTGCAGCGTTTATTTCCGCCGCGTTGCCGGCTTTGACAAGCCTACCGCCTATTTCGCCGGCATGCCGGGGGGGCTGATGGAAATGGTAACCTTGGGTGGTGAGCGCGGTGGCGATGATCGTATGATTGCGCTTATTCACGGCTCACGCATCTTCCTGGTCGTGCTTTGCCTGCCGCTACTTATCGAATTCTCCACGGGTGAAGAAATATCCGCCATGCCGGGCGCATGGCGGCCCTGGTCAGTCCTCGAGGCTATCGATCTGTTCTGGTTATTCGTCGCTGGCGTCACCGGCGTTCTGCTTGGGCGCTGGTTGCGACTCCCGGCTTATGTGCTGATTGGCCCAATGTTGGTCAGCGCCGCGCTGCACTTGACGGGGTTGAGCGACTTTACGCTCCCATCCATGGCTGTCGCCGCCGCGCAGATCGCTATTGGCTGCATTGTCGGCTGTCGCTTCGCGGGCACCGCTCCAAAGCTCATGGCGCGCATAATGGCAATTTCCATCGGCGCGACCTTTCTGCTTTTGTCGATCACCTTCGTCTTTGCGGAAATCGTTTCGTGGCTGTCAGGGATTTCGCTTCAGGGTGTGCTGCTGGCTTATTCGCCAGGTGGATTGGCTGAAATGAGCCTGGCAGCACTTGCTCTTGGCGTCGAAGTGCCTTTCGTCGTGCTGCATCACGTAGTGCGCGTGTTTCTTGTCGTCTCGGGATCGGTTATTTTCTTCCGCGCCACCAGCGACCGATAGTCAATGCATGTCGAGCGTGGGCTTATATGTCTCCACATCGGTCGGCTCGACCGTCTGTCGCTCGATCATCCGATGGACGACCGGAGGACGATCACCGCGGTGCAACGCGCGAATTTTCAGGAAGACGTCGGCATCAGACTTCGTGCGTCGCTGGTTGTGACGCACATATTCGACCCATGTGGCCACGTGATAGCTCTCGGTCCACAGCGTCGGATTTTCAAGATCGCGCAGGAGTACCCATTGCTGTGCGCCGTCCCGAATGCGAATGCGCCGACGGATTGACATGGCGTTGAGAAATTCGACCGTATCCTCTTCGGCGATTTCGTACTCGATGAAGACGGCGATCGGGCCGGAGCGTGGTTTCAGGTCGAGTGCCAATAACGGTTCGTTGAACTGATTGAGCGGATCGAGATCAAGGCTTTTGAACTCCGGTAGGGCGTAGCGCAAACCGACCAGAGCGCCGACGAGCATGAGGGCAGAGGAAACCAGCAGCGCGTCGCCCGGCCCTATCTCGTCGGCGATGACGCCCCACATCCAGCTACCGCCGGCCAAGCCGCCAAACGTTGTGGTCTGGTAGAGCGACAAGGCGCGGCCCACGACCCAGCGCGGAGTTGACAATTGTACGGTGACGTTGAACAGCGACAAAGCCAGCACCCAGCAGGCTCCCGAAACAAGCAGTGCAAGGCAGGTCAAGAAAGTGTAGCCGGAAATGCCGGTCAGTGTCGAACTCGCGGCAAAGGCGATGAAGGCAAGGCGCACGATGCCCTCGCCAGAAAGATGTTGACGCAGCCGGCTGCTCAGCAGTGCGCCCCCGACGGCGCCAATGCCGAAAGAACCCAACATGAAGCCATAGGTGAGGGGGCCGCCCGCCACGAGATCACGCGCGACAAGCGGTAAAAGGGCGAGCGTGGCACTTGCCGTCAGGCCGAACACAAAACCGCGGAACAATACCTTGAGGATATTGGGCGACATGCTGACGTAGCGTATGCCAGCGCCGATGGCGCGCCCAAGGGTTTCGCGGGGAAGCGTATTGGCCCGGACGCCCGGTTTCCAGCGAAGAAGCGCGTAGATCAGTGCGAAATAGCTCAGCGAATTGGCCGCGAAAGCCGCAGCTGCACCGGCCGTCGCGACGATCACGCCGCCGATGGCCGGACCCACCGAGCGGGTCATGTTGAACCCCATCGAGTTTAGCGCGACGGCAGCCGGCAGGTCGTCGCGTGGAACCATATCCCCGACGGACGCTTGCCATGATGGGTTGTTGAGCGCAGTGCCGCAGCCGATCAGAAACGTGAAGCTGAGGAGCAGCCAAGGCGTCAGGAAACCGAGATAGGCGAATATCGTCAGTGTCACGGATATGACGAGCATAAAGCCTTGAGCGGTGAGCATAACGCGACGGCGATCGAAATTGTCGGCCAAGGCTCCCGAGATCAGCGAGAAGAGCATGATCGGCAGCGAAGTGGATGCCTGCACCAGCGCAACCATATTTACTGAATCGGAGATCGACGTCATCATCCAGGCAGCGCCGACGGCCTGAACCAATCCGCCAAAATTGGAAGCGAGGCTTGCAAGCCAGATCGTACGGAACACTTCATGCCTGAAGGGAGCCAGCGTTGGAGACGAGGATAGCTGCACGATGTGGAGTTCCGTTCGATATCGCGGCAAGTGATTTGCCTTAAAGTCAATAGAGCACGAATGCGCGATCCGGTAAAAGGTGCCAAATGATTTTATGGCAATCGTTCAGCGTGGAAAAAAATTTTGCCAAGAAATCTTTTCCTTTTGCAAGTTCAAGCGCTTGTCGTTTTCTTGCGCGGCAAGATCTCAGCAATTGTCCACACCCGGGTATGGCTGGCGGATAATCCCTCTCACGCGTCGAGGGGCTTTGGTTGCGCACCCGTGGCATCGAAGGCGCGAGGGCAAGCTGTGTGCCGGGATCTTCCGGTGGGCGGTGGCTGCGGGACGTGACAAATCTTCGCATCCGGCCTGCAAAAGCGCATGTGGAAGCATACGCAATTTATGAGATTACGGGCCACATGCGCTCTTCCCCTCATGAAATGCGGCAGTTTCCGGGGAAGCGAGAACCGGCTTCCCTGGAACTGACGATCTTCTTCCTTATCAACCGCGCGGCGAGAGCCGTGGCGGGATTTTGCGCTACCCGATAACAACCGCCAATGCGACAAGAAGCATTATCAGAAGCGTGGAAGCGTGGCGTGCCAGCCGCAAGGCGGCGCGGATATCGGCGGCATTTGCGTCGCGTCGTCCGCTGTCATTCATGAAAGCATCTTCGACTATCGTGCCCGCATAATGGCGAGGGCCGGCAAGGCTCAATCCAAGCGCGCCGGCCATGGTGCTTTCCGGCCAACCCGCATTGGGCGAGCGGTGACGGCCCGCGTCCCTCTTCATGGAAATATATGCGCCCCGCCAGTCCGCGCCGCGCATATAGGCTGCGGCGATGAACAGGAATGCGGTTATGCGCGATGCAGGGAGATTGACAAAATCATCAAGGCGCGCAGCAGCCCAACCGAAAGCCCGATACCGATCGTTCTTATGACCGATCATGCTATCGGCGGTGTTGATCGCCTTGTAGACCGCAGCCCCCGGCACCCCTAGCATAGCCAGCCAGAAAACGGGCGCTGTAATCCCATCCGAGAAGTTTTCTGCCAGGCTTTCAATGGCCGCGCGGGCGACCCCCGCCTCGTCCAGAACACTGGTATCACGGCCGACGATAAGCGAAACGGCTTCTTGTCCGGCCACAACTCCATTGGTTTCCAACGCATCAGCTACCGCTTCGACATGTCTGAACAGACTGTTTTGGGCGATCAGGCTGGAAGCGAGGAACACAAGGCTCAGAATGACCAGCGGCCATGGAAGAAGAAGATGCAGGAGAACTTCCGCCAGGAAGGTCGCCAGGAGCGTCGCAACCAGAAGAACCAACAGCGTGAACAGGCCAAGAAGCCGTCTTCGCGCAAATGTGTCGCTTTGCCGGTTGAGTTGTTTTTCCAACCAAGTGATAAGCGTACCCATCCACGTAACGGGGTGACCGATTTGCGCAAATAGCCATTGCGGATAGCCGGTATATCGTTCGATCAGCGTGGCGAAGAGGGCAAGAATGAACATGGACAGGCGTTTCGAAGCGACGAAGGATATAATTGCGCATGGCGGAAGTCTATCGCGGGCGCGGGCATTGTTTGGAAATGCGCCGCAGCCGTGGGTCGATCTTTCGACGGGCATCAACCCGCATAGCTATCCCTATTCGCCGCTCGCCTCCAGCCATTTCTCACGCTTGCCGGAGCAAGACGAAGCACGCCACCTGTTGACGCTGGCGGCGCCGATCTACGGCGCGCCTTCGCCCTTTCACATAGTTGCAGCACCGGGCACGCAGATCCTTCTACCATTGCTCTGTGGGCGGGTGAAACCTGGCAAGGCAGCGATACTCTCGCCAACCTATGCCGAACATGCACGCGCAGCACGTCTTGCCGGTCACGAAGTTTCGGAAGTACGGGCTTTCGAACAGCTTTATGACGCCGACCTCGCTATCGTCGTCAATCCGAACAACCCGGATGGAAAGGTGACCGCTCGGACCAGCCTGCTCGACCTCGCCCACCATCTGCGTCGCAAGGGCGGGCTGCTGATTGTCGATGAGGCATTCATGGATATAGGTCCGCGCGAGGAGAGCCTGTCTTTCGACGTTCGCAAGGGTGCGATCATTGTTTTGCGCTCCTTCGGCAAGTTTTTCGGCCTCGCGGGGGTTCGGCTGGGTTTTGCGCTCGCTTCGCAGGAAATTGCAGCCGATATTACGGCTTCGCTCGGACCGTGGGCGATATCGGGTCCTGCCCAGACAATCGCGCTGGAAGCCTTTGCCGACGGCGAATGGCAGACCAAGATGCGCGAACAACTGGCACTCGAAGCCCTGCGCATGGATGCGCTGCTTGAGCAGCATGGCCTGGAAATTCTCGGGGGCACAAATCTTTTCCGGCTCGTCCAGGCGCCGGATGCTGTCAGCCTTTTCCGTCGCCTGGGACGCAACGGCGTGATCGTTCGCAATTTTGCCGATCGTCCGCACGTCTTGCGCTTTGGCCTCCCCGGTAATGAGACGGCATGGGAACGTCTGGCATCGGCACTCGCTGGATGATGCCGCTTGGCCTGACAATCCGCGTCTGCCCGCTCGCGAAGCTGCCGCAGTGTATCGACAGAAATCCACCCTCGCGACTTTTGTCTCTTCTAACGCAGGGGACTGAGATGGTTCGCCCTGAGAAAATCGCGGCGGAGGATCATTTGCTCTTGCAGATGCACGATATTCATCGACCTCTGCATGGAATGAGCGCTCCGGCGCAGGACCAAGTGGCGCGAATGTTGCAGTTCGCACGCGACTGGGCATCAGAGAGTAAAGGCGACCTACTCGTTCACTGCTATGCGGGTGTAAGCCGCTCCCCCGCCAGCGCCTATGCCATTGCCTGCGCGCTTCGGGCGGATATTGACGAGAGGGAACTGGCGCAGCAGTTGCGCGATGCCTCGTCAGTCGCGACGCCAAATCCCCTTATCGTCGCACTTGCGGACGATCTGCTTGGCAGGGAAGGCCGCATGGTCGCCGCAATCAAGGCCATCGGTCGCGGCGCGGAAACATTCGAAGGAACGGTTTTTACGCTGTCTCTGTAATTGGCGTTCGCAGGCGGTTCCCAGTATTAGTTCCCCGCAAAGATCATCTTGATAATGGCGAACAAGGCAATCAGGAAAAGCCCCCAGCTAAACGCCCAGCTCAGAAGCATGAGCGGAATGCGGCGATGCACGTCAGTGACATAATCTTCGAGAATGGCGCGCATTCCAAGTTCCATGTGCAACGCCGAGAGGAAAAGGAACGCCACGAGGGGCACGCTGATCCAGACGCTGCCCATCGCCTCGATAACAAAGACGCGCTCTCGCCCTGCGAGGTATAGAATGATGGCAAGGATCGCGAAGGTAAGCAGCAAGAGCAGCATCCCCGACAATTGCTTGACGAGATAGCCGATCGTTCCGCCCCTGTTTGAACCAAGGCCCCGGACACGGCCGAGTGGCGTTTTCATTCCTCCGGTCTTTCCGTATTCGGCTTTTCGCCGACATCCGTCACATGCGGACGGCCGGGATCTTCATTGTTCTCGCCCGCAGCATCGCGATCGCGATTCGGGTTGTCTTTTGCAGGTTTGTAGCCGGAGGGGCGGTTTTCAGGCGGTCCCTCCCACCGCGGGGCTTGATCTGTCATGCCCGCGCTTCTGTCTTTTTCCGAAGACATGGTTTCCTCCGTCAGATCTTGGCGTCCTCATTCATGTCCCGCAGGGATGCGAACTGGATGGTCACGTCGCGGAGATTATCCTCAAGCCATTGGGCCATGGCCTGTTCTTCGCGCAGATTTGCTTCCAACGAGGCCGTCGCGTTGGTAAAGCCACCGAGTTCGGCGATGGTGACCAGCGAATTATAGGCGGCGATTTCATAATTCTCGAAGGCAAAATTGGCGAAGGAATTCTTCAGTATCTCGTCGCCCGCCATCGAGTGTCCCATAGCGGCCATCGCCCCTGTCATCGACAAAGCCCAGTCTTTCAGCGTGGAATGGTCCTCGTCGAAGTCTCCGAGTATAGTCTCCAGACGGCGAATCTGATCTTCCGTCTCGCCAATATGTGCCTCCAGACGGCGTGCCACCTGCGGATAATTCTCGATGCGCGAGACCTGCGGCTTCATTATGGACAGCGCCTGGTTTTCCATGGCGTGGGCGTTCTTCAGTCCAGTGATGAAGATGGATCGCGTTTCGGTCGGAATGGTCATGGATGCGTCCTTTCGCAATGAAGAGGCTGACCCAACAAAGGGAATGGGTGAAAGTTCCGCATGATGGTCATGGATTTTACCGGGAGCACGAACATTCGGTGGTTCGAATCTACGATGCGAGGAGAATGTCATGCCGATCGATCCTAAAGCCTGTACGCGATCAGATCATGGTTATCACCGCTGCTAGCAGCGGTGTCGGCTGCAAGCACGCGCGGGAAACTCCGCCCTGCTGGCGCATGAGAGAGAGGAGGATCCTGGCAAAAATGCGAAATCTCACGCGTGATGCGCGTCCATCAACTTTACCAGCGGCTGGGAACCATTGAGATCATCCAATCGAGAAAGCGCTTTGTCGCGAGATCCTGAGCTTTGCTCTCGGGCACGACGAGGTAGTAATGATTGTCGGTCTCGATAGAATGGTCCAGAACGATCTGCAGAGCGCTTTCGCGTAACTCCGTCTCGATCAAATATTTCGGCAGAAGGGCGAAACCCAGCCCGGCTACTGCCGCTTCGATAAGCATGTTGAACTGGTCGAACGTATTGCCGCTGAAGGCGTTGGAAGCATCGCATTGGTAGGTCTGCATCCACTCGCTCCACAATTTGGGACGGGTCATCAGATGCAGCAGCGGCGCATTTTCGAGATTCGATGTAGCGGTGACTGGGCGAGAGGAAAGTAAGTCGGGGCTTGCCACCGGAACCACTATCTCGCTGCAGAGATAGGTGCACACGGCCCGCGGCCAGTATGGCTGGCCGTAGTGAATAGCAAGGTCGAATTCGTCTGCCACGAGATCGAATGGCTCGGAACGCGAACTCAATTTCACGCCACATTCTGGATTGAGACGAAAGAAATCGGGCAGGCGCGGAATGAGCCACCGACTGCCAAAGGTCGGTAGTGTGGCGATCGATAGTGTCCTGCGGCCGTCGGAGGAGGTCTTTGCCCGCAAGACCAGTTCTTCGGTCTGATTCAGGAGGCGGATCGCATCCGGCAGCAGGGCCCGTCCCGCTGTCGAAAGGACGACTTTCTTGCGGACACGCTCGAAAAGAGCCACGCCAAGCTGTTCCTCGAGTGCACGGATTTGTCTGCTGACGGCGCTTTGCGTCAGATTCAGTTCTGCGGCGGCCATGGTAAAGCTGCTATGGTGGGCCGCACTCACAAATGCCTGAAGGATCCATATGTCGGGAATGAGATTTCGTCCGATATGCATTCCGTCCTCGCATCAACATAGTCGCATTCAGCGCATGAAATTTGCTGCAGGATGCGCTATCCATGCATAACACGTATGAATGCATGTTTCATGAGGCGCCGTTCATGGCAACTGAAAGTTTCACGTCTTCCGATGACATCCGCGCTGCATTTTCCGCTGCCATGTCGGCGATGTACCGGGAGGAAGTCCCCGCCTATGGAACCTTGATGGCGCTGGTCGCGCAGGTCAATGAAGAGACGCTGGCCGGCCAGCCGGCGCTTCGGGAGCGTCTTGTAGCAACTGACACGCTGGACCGCATCTGCGAAGAACGACATGGCGCGATCCGCCTCGGCACGCCGGAAGAACTTGCGATGATGCGCCGCGTCTTCGCCATTATGGGCATGTTCCCGGTCGGTTATTACGACTTGTCCACCGCTGGCGTTCCCGTTCATTCGACGGCGTTCAGGCCGGTGGGCAAAGAGAGCTTGAGCCGCAATCCGTTTCGCGTCTTCACCTCGTTGCTTCGTCTTGACCTGATCAATGATGAGGCGCTGCGCAATGAAGCTGCCGCTATCCTCGCTGGACGCAAGATTTTTACCGATCGCGCAGTCGCTCTGGTGGAAAAGGCCGAGCAGGACGGTGGACTTGACGCAGACGGTGCTGCGCAGTTCGTCAAGGAAGTACTCGAAACGTTCCGTTGGCATAATCAGGCGATCGTCAGTGCTGACATGTATAAGCGGCTTCACGATGCCCACCGTCTGATCGCCGACGTGGTTTCATTCAAGGGACCCCATATCAACCATCTCACTCCGCGGACGCTGGACATTGATAAGGTTCAGGATCGCATGCCGGAAGAAGGCATCGCGCCCAAAGCCGTCGTGGAAGGACCGCCCACTCGCAAATGCCCGATTCTTCTGCGCCAGACATCGTTCAAGGCGCTCCAGGAATCGGTGTCCTTTAGGAACGACACAAATGGCTGGGATGTCGGGTCGCACACGGCGCGTTTTGGCGAGATCGAGCAGCGCGGCGTTGCATTGACGCCAAAGGGACGGGCGCTTTACGATCAGTTGCTGAACGAGACAAGAGCCCGCGTTCGCCCTGCTGCGGATGGTTCGAACGCTGTCGCATATGAGGCCGCTTTGGCAGATATATTCAAGAAGTTTCCGGACGATTGGGGTTCCATTCGCAGGGCAGGACTAGGCTATTTCACCTATACGCTGACCGAAAAGGGAAGAGCCTATACAGGAGGGGAGATCGAGCTCGAAGCAGCGATAGGGCAAGGGCTGGTTCAGTTTGACCCAATCGTCTACGAGGATTTTCTTCCGGTGAGCGCGGCAGGCATCTTCCAGTCCAATCTGGGCGATGATGCTGCGCAGGAATTCGTGGCTAGCCCCAATCAGATCGTTTTCGAGCGCGATCTGGGCGTCTCTGTCCTGGATGAATTCGCGCATTATTCAGCAATCGAGCGGGCTTCTCTGGAAGCCTGTTCCGGGGTGATCGATACGGCAGTCGTCGCAGAGTAACAAAAGCGAGACAAAAGCGGGTTCTATGGAGATATTTGCACCCTAAGCGCATTGGCCTACTCGCAGCCGCCACCGAATATCATTTGTGTCGTGCCCTTTGGGGGCGGCGACATTTTAACGATCGCGGACGCGTATGTCCGAAAGCAATGGAGTTGAAAATGAGCAAGACGGTCGATGTAAAGCAGGAAACGGCAGCCATTCTCGACAGGCTTGGCGTCACACGCGCCGATTGGACCGAGGGCAACATGCCTGTCTTCAGCCCCGTGAGCGGCGAGGAAGTCGGCAAGCTCAAGGCCGTTTCTGCTGCGAATGCTGCCAAGGCCATCGACAATGCACACGAGGCATTCAAGGCATGGCGCTTGGTTCCGGCCCCGCGTCGGGGCGAACTTGTCCGCCTGTTGGGCGAAGAACTGCGTGCTGCCAAGGCTGATCTTGGTCGTCTCGTTTCGATCGAAGCTGGCAAAATCGCTTCGGAAGGGCTGGGCGAAGTGCAGGAGATGATCGACATCTGCGATTTTGCCGTGGGCCTTTCACGGCAGCTTTACGGTCTTACCATTGCCACCGAGCGTCCGGGGCACCGCATGATGGAGACGTGGCATCCGCTTGGTGTCGTAGGCATCATCTCGGCCTTCAACTTCCCTGTAGCTGTCTGGTCGTGGAACGCGGCTTTGGCGTTGGTCTGCGGCAATTCGATTGTCTGGAAGCCTTCCGAAAAGACGCCGCTGACGGCGCTCGCATCGCAGGCGATTCTTGAGCGGGCGCTTGCGCGGTTCGGTGACGCCCCGGCAAATCTTGCGCAGGTGCTGATTGGCGATCGCGCGATCGGCGAAATTCTGGTCGATCACGAGAAGGTCGCTCTCGTATCGGCCACCGGTTCGACGCGAATGGGGCGCGAAGTGGGGCCGCGGCTGGCCAAACGTTTTGCCCGTTCGATCCTTGAACTGGGTGGCAACAATGCCGGCATAGTGTGCCCATCGGCCGATCTGGACATGGCGTTGCGCGCCATCGCCTTCGGGGCAATGGGCACTGCCGGCCAGCGCTGCACGACCCTGCGCCGCCTGTTCGTTCATGAAAGCGTATATGACCAGATCGTGCCACGCCTGAAGAAGGCTTATGAGAGCGTGTCGGTAGGCAATCCCCTGGAAACGACGGCTCTCGTCGGCCCTCTGGTGGACAAGAGCGCCTTCGATGCCATGCAGAAAGCGCTTGCAGCGGCGCAGGCCGAAGGCGGCATCGTGACAGGTGGCGAGCGCGTTGAGAGTGCCGGCAAGGAAACGGCCTATTATGTAAAGCCGTCTCTCGTGGAAATGCCGAAGCAGATCGGGCCGGTTCTTGAGGAAACCTTCGCGCCGATCCTCTACGTCATGAAATACAGTGATTTCGACAGCGTATTGGAAGAGCATAATGCGGTGGCGGCGGGCCTTTCCTCCTCAATTTTCACGCTCAACATGCAGGAAGCCGAACGGTTTCTTTCTGCGGACGGCTCTGACTGCGGCATCGCGAACGTCAATATCGGCACCTCGGGAGCTGAAATCGGTGGTGCGTTCGGCGGCGAGAAGGAAACCGGCGGCGGTCGTGAATCTGGATCGGATGCCTGGCGCGCTTATATGCGCCGCGCCACCAATACGGTGAACTATTCGAAGGCTCTGCCGTTGGCGCAGGGCGTCTCTTTCGACATCGATTGAGGCGTCGAAGAGATGACGAAGGTGACGAAGATTGTCGAGGCGGGTTTCAAACCCGCCGAACGCATCGCCTCGGTAGGCGTGTCGAAAATTCTGCAGATCGGTGCGCGTGCCGCAGCGATGAAGCGAAGTGGATCGCCGGTCATAATCCTTGGTGCCGGCGAACCGGATTTCGACACGCCCGCGCATATCAAGGAAGCTGCAAAGCAGGCGATCGATCACGGCGAAACCAAATATACCGCCCTTGACGGCACGCCGGTGTTGAAGCAGGCAGTGTGTGACAAGTTTCGTCGCGAGAACGGCGTCGACTACGCCATTGACGAGATTACCGTTGGCGCCGGAGCCAAGCAAATTCTCTTCAATGCGTTCATGGCGACGATCAATCCGGGGGACGAGATCGTCATTCCGACCCCGTACTGGACGTCTTATTCCGATATTGTGGAAATCTGCGGCGGCGTGCCTGTTCTCGTCCCTTGCGATGCGGGGGCCGGCTTCAAGATGACGGCCGCGCAGCTGGAGGCAGCGATCACGCCGAAGACACGCTGGTTGCTCTTGAACTCACCTTCCAACCCGTCCGGTGCTGCCTATACCGAAACAGATTATCGTCCGTTGCTCGACGTTCTTCTGGCCAATCCGCAGGTCTGGCTGATGGTCGACGACATGTACGAACACATCGTCTATGATGATTTTGCCTTCGTTACGCCGGCCGCCCTCGAGCCTCGGCTCAAGGAACGCACTCTGACGATCAATGGCGTCTCCAAGGCCTATGCCATGACCGGTTGGCGCATCGGCTATGCTGGGGGGCCGAAAGCCCTGATAAAGGCCATGGCCGTCATTCAGAGCCAGTCTACATCGTGTCCCTCATCTATCAGCCAAGCCGCTTCCGTGGCCGCGCTAAACGGCGACCAGGCGATTCTCGAGGAACGCCGCGAAAGCTTCAGGCAACGTCGCGACTTCGTTGTCTCGGCCCTGAATGCCATTGATGGCATTTCCTGCCGGACGCCGGAGGGAGCATTCTATACGTTCGCCAGTTGCGAAGGCATGATCGGACGCACGACACCGGCCGGCAATATTATTGGTATGGATGCCGATTTTACCGACTATCTTTTGGAAGACGCGAATGTTGCGGTTGTTCCAGGATCCGCGTTCGGGCTGTCGCCCTATTTCCGCATTTCCTATGCCACATCGATGAATGAATTGAAGGAGGCGCTTTCGCGCATCGAAAGGGCATGTTCCGCGTTACGTTGAGCGGAACATGCTGCTTTGAAATTCTCATGTATTGCGGCGTTTTCCTTCAAGAACGTCGATGATCGAGTTCGCGGCCTCAAGAACATTGGTGCCTGGTCCGAAGACCGCCGATACGCCGCAATCGAGCAGGAACTGGTAGTCTTGACGGGGGATGACGCCGCCCACGACGACGACGACATGCGCGGCACCCTTGTTTCGCAGAGCCTGGACAAGTTGCGGCGCAAGCGTTCGATGCCCTGCTGCCAGGGACGACATGCCGACGATTTGAACCCGCTCGGCAATGGCAAGATCGGCGGCCTCTTCCGGTGTCTGGAACAAGGGGCCTGCCAAAACCTCGAAGCCAATATCTCCGAATGCGGAAGCAATGACTTTCGCGCCACGGTCATGGCCATCCTGCCCGAGCTTGCAGACGAGAATCTTCGGTTTCCCCGATTTGCGCGCATGATCTTCGACACGCGCCTGGATAGTGCTGAATTCCGGATCGTCACCATAAGCCGGGCCGTAAATCTCATTCACGACTTCGGGAATAGCGGCATGGTCGCCAAAGGCCCGCCTCATTGCGTCCGAAATTTCCCCTACAGTGGCTCGGGCACGCGCTGCCTCGACAGCTGCCTCGAGCAGATTGCCTTGGCCGGTTTTTGCAAATTCATATAGCCGCTCAAGCGTGACGTTGACCTTTTCCGGATCACGTTGACGCCGAATTTCCTGCAATCTTTTGACTTGTGCATCACGCACGGCCGAGTTGTCGATTGCCAGAATGTCGAGTTCGTCCTCGTTCTCGAGACGAAATCTGTTCACCCCGACGATCACTTCCTCGCCGCGGTCTACCTTCGCTTGCCGAAGCGTCGCAGCTTCTTCGATGAGCCGCTTGGGAAGACCTTCCGCAACAGCCTTGGTCATTCCGCCCATCGCTTCGACTTCTTCGATCAGAGCCCAGGCCTTGTCCGCCAATTCGTGCGTCAGGCTCTCCACGTAATAGGAGCCGGCGAGGGGATCGACCACCTTGGTAATGCCCGTTTCATGTTGAAGGATCAGCTGCGTGTTGCGGGCGATGCGGGCGGAGAACTCCGTGGGAAGGGCTATTGCCTCATCCAGAGCGTTGGTGTGGAGGGATTGGGTTCCGCCCAGCACGGCAGACAGGGCTTCATACGCGGTCCGGATCACGTTGTTATACGGATCCTGCTCCTGCAACGAGACGCCGGAGGTCTGACAATGCGTTCTCAGCATCAATGAGCCGGGCTTCTTTGGTTCGAACTCCTCCATGATGCGTGTCCAGAGGAGGCGCGCAGCCCGCAGCTTGGCTGCTTCCATGAAAAAATTCATGCCAATGGCGAAGAAGAATGAGAGACGCCCGGCGAATTCATCGACATCGAGTCCCTTGGCCAGAGCCGCGCGGACATACTCACGGCCGTCCGCCAGCGTGAAGGCCAGTTCCTGGACCAGCGTCGCGCCCGCTTCCTGCATATGATAGCCGGAAATCGAGATCGAGTTGAACCGCGGCATCTCTTTCGAGGTGTAGGCAATGATATCGGCAACGATCCGCATGGAAGGTTCAGGCGGGTAGATATAAGTGTTGCGGACCATGAATTCCTTGAGGATGTCGTTCTGGATCGTCCCGGAAAGCTCGGCACGCGAACAACCCTGCTCCTCGCCCGCGACGATGAAGCTCGCGAGGATGGGGATCACCGCGCCATTCATCGTCATGGAAACGGACATTTCCCTGAGTGGAATGCCGTCGAACAGAATCTTCATGTCCTCGACTGAATCGATAGCGACGCCTGCCTTGCCTACATCGCCTTCCACGCGCGGATGATCGGAATCATAGCCGCGATGAGTGGCTAGATCAAAGGCGACCGACAGCCCTTTTTGCCCGCCAGCCAGGTTGCGGCGATAGAAGGCGTTGGATTCTTGTGCCGTCGAGAAGCCGGCATATTGCCGAATCGTCCAGGGCCTTCCCGCGTACATCGTTGCACGAGGGCCACGGACAAAGGGCTTGAGTCCCGGGATCGTATCGAGATGGTTTACGGTCGCCAGATCCTCTGCGGTATAAAGCGGCTTGACGTCGATGCCTTCAGGGGTGCGCCAGATCAGTTCGTCCGGAGAGGTCTTGAGCTCCTTTTCCGCGAGCGATCGCCACTGTTTTGTCTTATCCTCGGTCATACAGCTCTCGCTCCCCCGCAAATGCCAGCTAGTCAGGCCTTACTCGAATTCCATGATCACATCATCGACCGCCATGCTGACACCAGGGCTGGCCACGATGCGCTTCACGACACCTTTTCTTTCCGCCTTCAGGACGTTTTCCATCTTCATGGCTTCGACCGTGGCCAGAGACTGGCCGAGTTCGACGGCGTCTCCTTCCTTCACGACGATAGATGTTACGATGCCTGGCATGGGACACAATAGCATCCTGGACAGATCCGGTGGCGTCTTCTCCGGCATCAGGCGCGCAAGCGCTGCGACATGTGGTGTTCTGACATGACAGACGGTATCGATTCCGCGCCAGCGAAGGCGAATTGCTGTTCCGACAACGTCCACTTTCACAGTAAGCTGTTCCTGGCCGACCTTGAACCAGGCAAGTGTCTTTCCGGGGATCCAGTTGCTTTGAACCTCCACCGCCGGGCCATCCGCGCATGAAACGATCTGGGGTTCCTCGCCAAGCATGGAGACTTCCGTTTCTGTCCCGGCCAGCCGTACGACCCATTGTTTTGGCAGCTCACGCCGACGGTTTCCGATCGTTCCGGAGATATTTGCCGCGCGATCCTGGAGCCTGTAATTCACCACCGCCGCGACCACTGAAAGGATCTGCGTCTGGCTTTGCGTGGCTGTGACCCCGCCGAAGCCTTCCGGGAACTCCTCGGCAATATAAGCGGTGGTGAGGCGCCCGTCCTGGAAACGCGATTGCCCCATGACCGTCGACAGGAAGGGCAGGTTGTGTCCGATCCCTTCCAGTTCGAAACTGTCCAATGCGTCCGCCATGACTGAAATGGCCTTGTCGCGTGTCGGTGCCCAGCTGCACAGCTTGGCGATCATAGGATCGTAATGCATCGAGATTTCGCCGCCCTCGAACGTTCCGGTATCGTTTCTTACGATGGTCCCGTCTTCCGATGTTCCCTCACGGGGCGGGCGGTAGCGGCTCAGGCGACCGATCGAGGGCAGGAAGCTTCTGTAAGGGTCTTCCGCATAGATACGGCTTTCGATCGCCCATCCGTTCAGCGCGACATCCTTCTGCTCCAATGAAAGTTGCTCGCCTGCGGCGATTCTGATCATCTGTTCGACGAGATCAATTCCGGTGATGAGTTCCGTCACAGGATGCTCGACCTGCAGACGGGTATTCATTTCGAGGAAATAGAAATTCCTGTCGCGGTCGACGATAAATTCGACGGTTCCTGCCGAATAGTATCCGACCGTTCGCGCTAGTGCGACGGCTTGAGTACCCATTGCTTCACGCGTGGCCGCATCCAGGAAAGGCGAGGGGGCTTCCTCGATGACTTTCTGGTTGCGCCGCTGTATCGAGCACTCACGCTCCCCCAGATACACGACATTGCCATGACGATCGCCTAGAACCTGGATTTCGATATGGCGCGGCTCGGTAACGAATTTCTCGATGAAAATACGCTCGTCGCCGAAAGAAGCACGAGCCTCGTTTCGCGACGACGTGAAGCCTTCGTTCGCCTCGGTCTCGTTCCAGGCAATACGCATGCCTTTGCCGCCGCCGCCCGCCGAAGCCTTGATCATGACGGGGTAGCCGATTTGCCCGGCGATCCGGACCGCTTCCTCAGCGTCCTCTATCAGACCTAAATGACCGGGAACCGTGGAAACGCCGGCTTCCGCGGCAATCTTCTTCGAGGTGATCTTGTCGCCCATGGCTTCGATCGCCTTCACCGGCGGGCCGATAAAAATCACCCCCGCAGCTTCCAGAGCGGCCGCGAAAGCCGGATTTTCGGAAAGAAAGCCATAGCCGGGGTGAACCGCATCCGCTCCGGACGCCGCGACGGCCTCCATCACCTTTTCGATGACGATATAGGATTCGCTCGACGGCGCTGGACCGATCAGGAAAGCTTCATCCGCCATCTTGACATGTAGAGCATTCTTATCGGCCTCGGAGTAAACAGCAACTGTCTGGATCCCCATGCGGCGCGCGGTCTTGATAATCCGGCAGGCAATTTCGCCGCGATTGGCGATCAGGATTTTCTTGAACGGTGGCATTCAGGTCTCTTGCACTACGAATGAATTTACACTTGGAATGGAATGGCTCCATGTCTTTCCAGTCTCAATCCTCGAGCATGTCGAAAGGTTCTCGTCGGATTGTGATCAAGTCAATGCCATTCCGGGCAGCCGCGCGTCTTTGGCTCACAGCGGTATCGTGTCGTGCTTTTTCCATGGCGTCTCGACCCTTTTGTTGCGCAAGGAAGCGAAGGCCCGGGCGATGCGACGCCTTGACGAATGCGGCATGATCACTTCGTCAATGAACCCCCGTTCGGCTGCGACGAAAGGATTTGCGAAGCGGTTCTCGTATTCTGCCGTACGTGCGGCGATTCTCTCAGGGTCGCCCAGTTCGGAGCGATACAGGATTTCGGTCGCCCCTTTTGCTCCCATGACGGCAATCTCGGCGGTTGGCCAGGCATAGTTGATATCCGCGCCAATGTGCTTCGAGGCCATCACGTCATAAGCCCCGCCATAGGCTTTGCGGGTGATCAGCGTGACCATGGGCACGGTCGCCTGACTATAAGCGAAGAGCAGCTTGGCGCCATGCTTGATAACGCCGCCATACTCCTGCGACGTGCCGGGTAAAAAGCCCGGTACGTCCACCAGTGTCAGGATCGGAATGCTGAATGCGTCGCAAAAACGCACGAAGCGCGCCGCTTTTCTCGAGGAATCGATGTCGAGGCAGCCAGCAAGCACCATGGGTTGGTTGGCAACGACCCCGACCGTCTGCCCTTCAATGCGGATCAGCCCTGTGATGATATTCTTGGCAAACGCCGCCTGTATTTCGAAGAATTCGCCCTCATCTGCAATAGTCAGAATAAGTTCCTTCATGTCATAAGGCTTCGTCGAAGAAGCGGGAACAAGCGTGTCGAGCTTCATCTCGATCCGTGAGGGATCGTCGTGGAAGGGCCGGGTGGGCGCTGGCTGGCGGTTGTTAAGAGGCAGGAAATCAACCAGAAGCCGAACGGCCTCAAGCGCTTCGACATCGTTTTCGAAGGCGGCATCCGCGACGGAGGATTTCTGAGTGTGCGTCGCTGCACCTCCAAGTTCCTCCGCTGTCACGATTTCGTTGGTGACGGTTTTCACGACATCCGGTCCGGTGACGAACATGTAGGACGTATCGCGTACCATGAAGATGAAATCGGTCATCGCGGGTGAGTACACCGCACCCCCGGCGCAAGGCCCCATGATGACGGAGATCTGGGGTATGACGCCGGAAGCTTCCGCATTGCGTCGGAATACCTCCGCATAGCCTGCGAGAGAGGAAACGCCTTCCTGAATTCGGGCGCCACCGGAATCGTTGAGGCCAATCACTGGGGCGCCGTTCCGCACCGCCATATCCATGATCTTGCAGATCTTCTGCGCGTGCGTTTCAGAGAGGGAGCCGCCGAGAACCGTGAAATCCTGGCTGAAGATATAGACCTGACGACCATTGATCGTGCCCCAGCCCGTCACCACACCATCGCCCGGAACCTTCTGCTCCTGCATGTCGAAATCGGTGCAACGATGCGTCACATACATGTCGAACTCCTCGAAGGAGTCTTCATCAAGCAGAACATCAATACGTTCCCGCGCGGTCAGCTTGCCCTTGGCATGTTGCGCCGCCACCCGGCGTTCACCCCCGCCAGCTCTCGCCTCGGTCCGCCTTTGCTCGAGCTGCTCAAGTACGTTTTGCATTGTTCCTCACCTGTTGCTTGTTCAGCGTTATAAAGAAATATCGCAGGCAAAAAGGCTTGATCGTGTGGAGAAGTAGAAATACAAAATTTGAGAATAGTAAATTGTGAAAATGTGAAAATGTCGACCGGAAAACTTTTCATCGGAAAGCGCGTCAGGGAACTCAGGCAGGAAAACGGTGCGACGCAGGCCCAATTTGCCGAGCGGATTGGCATCTCGACCAGCTATCTCAACCAGATCGAGAGCAACCAGCGTCCGGTCTCGGCAACGGTCTTGCTAGCCTTGGTTGACAAATGCGGATTGAACGTGGCGGAACTGGGAGCCGGTGAAACAGATCGTCTGCTGTCGGCGTTTTCGGAAGCATTGTCGGATCCGCTGTTCCAGGGCTACGCGCCCGGAATCCAGGAACTCAAGATGATTGTCCAGAATGCACCGGGCTTGGCCCATGCGCTTATCGCCGCGCATCAGGCGTACCGACGCACGAGTGAGCAATTAGCAAGCATAGACCGTGAACTTGCCAAAGGAGCGTCCGACCCCACACCGTATGAAGAAGTGCGTGATTTCTTTCATTTCACCGATAATTATATTCACGAACTGGACATTGTGGCCGAGACAATTGCCGTTGAAACGGGCATCCCGTACGATAGTTTCGTGGCTCTGAAGGCAAGACTAGAAGGCAAGCACGGCGTCAGCGTCCGGCAACTGACTCAGGATGGGGAACTGCGCCGGTTCGATCGCTCAAACAGAACACTGTATCTCAGCGGTAATTCCCCATTGGTTACGCAGCAGTTTCAGCTTGCGATACAGTTGGCGCAACTTGAAGCCTCGCCGGCAATCGATGCCATTCTCTCGCGCGCCAGCTTCCGAACCCAGGAAGCCGTTGAGATCTGTCGTGTCGGGTTGCAGAACTATTTTGCAGGCGCACTCCTCATGCCCTATGAAAAATTTGCGCGATCCGCGAGCGAGTTGCGCCATGATGTCGAACTGATCGCGCTGCGGTTCGGGACGTCTCTAGAGCAGACCTGTCACAGGCTGTCGACGCTGCAGCGACCGGGAAACAAGGGTGTACCCGTCTTCTTCGCGCGTATCGATAGAGCGGGAAATATCACCAAACGCCATAGCGCTACCAGGCTGCAATTTGCCCGATATGGTGCAGCATGCCCCCTCTGGAACGCGCATACTGCCTTCGAAACGCAAGGGCGCATCATCAGGCAACTTGCTCAAATGCCGGACGGGTCACGCTACCTTTCGATGGCGGTGCAGGTTACCAAGCGAAACGGCGGATATCGATCAGCGGAAACGGTCTATGTTCTTGCCTTCGGCTGCGACATCTCGGTTGCTGACGCCTTCGTGTACGCAGATGGGCTCGACATAAAGGGTGGTGCTCATTACGAGCCGATCGGCGTCTCGTGCAGGGTCTGCGAGCGCCAGGGCTGTCATGCCCGCGCCACGCCGCCTGTCAAACGCCGTATCGAGGTAAATCATGCTCAGCGAGGTGTGCTGCCCTATGAACTGGTCTAACCGAGGGCCAGGTGGCCCCCGAACATAAAGGGGCACAGATATATGACAGGAAGATCAAAGGGTGAACTCGCGGTCGATTGGCGCGCACCGGCAAGCTCGCAATCGGGTGTTTATAACTAGGGTGTCGAAGGGCGGCATAGCGGGCAAACCGGTCGTCGCCACGTATCCGGGCCGAAAGGAGACTGACGCTGCTGGTGAGCGAGGCCAAGAAAGCAGACTATGTATGCGTCCTAGCCAACCAGGGTTCGAATCTCACCCGGCGGGCCGGGAACGATGAAGATGGGCACTATGTCTGCGCTACAGCCACCTGGGGCGCGCCATAGCTTGTCGGCAAGCTATTCGGAAGGTTAGGCGACTTTCTCCACCTCGGACGCGCCGCGGCGTGACATGAGTTTTTCGACTTCGATCATATGTTCTGTACCCCAGGCGCAGAGCGGCTTCAAAGCTTCGGCGAGGGTCTGACCGAACGCAGTGAGGGAATATTCGACTTTCGGCGGAATTTCCTTGAAGTCTAACCGATCGACGATCCCATCAGCCTCCAGTTCCTTGAGTTGCTGGATAAGCATTTTGTCACTGACGTTGCCGATGGCGCGCCTCAGGTCACCATAGCGTCGGGCTTCGTGGGAAAGATGGAACAGGATCAAAGGTTTCCATTTGCCGCCGATGACAGCCAACGCAGCGTCCAGCCCGCAGATAAAGCCAGATGTGGTCATTTCGTATGCTCCAATTGATACTTACCAAAAGGTGCATACTGGAAGAAAGAAAAGCAAGCCTCTATTTCGAAACAATCATCATTCTCTAGGAGATCGAAATGGGCAGACTTGAAGGTAAAATCGCCGTCATAACCGGCGGTAACAGCGGCATTGGTCTCGCGACCGCCAAGCGGTTTGTGGCGGAAGGCGCCGAGGTTTTCATCGCCGGCCGTCGCCAGGAGGAGCTGGACAGGGCGGTAGAAGTGATGGGCTCAGGCGTGACGGCGGTGCAAGGCGACGTTTCGCGTATGGACGACCTTGATCGGCTGTTCGCGACGGTACGCGCGAAGAGCGGACGAATAGACATTCTCTTCGCGAATGCCGGGCTCGGAAAACTGGCTCCGCTTGGCGCTATCGACGAGACGTCGTTCGATTTGACGTTCAACGTCAACGTCAAGGGAACGCTGTTCACCGTGCAAAAGGCGCTGCCGCTTATGCGGGCCGGCGGATCCATCATCCTTACCGGGTCGACAACGGGCTCGATGGGAACGCCTGCGTTCAGCGTCTACAGCGCGACCAAGGCCGCAATCCGCAATTTTGCACGAAGCTGGGCACTGGACCTGAAGGGGACCGGCATCCGCGTGAACGTGCTCTCTCCCGGCGCCACCGAGACCCCCGGCCTCAAGGGCTTGGCGGCGCCGGGAGAAGAGGATGCGTTGGTGGCGGGCTTCGCCGCTCAGGCGCCGCTCGGGCGTGTCGGACGCCCCGAGGAGACGGCGGCTGTGGCGCTCTTTCTTGCCTCGGATGAAAGCAGCTTCATGACCGGTAGCGAGGTCTTCGTTGACGGCGGAGCCGCACAAGTCTGACGGCAGATCAAATCCCGGCCCCGAGCTCTATCTGCTTGGGCCTTTCCTCCAGCGACACGGGAAACGCGGATTCTACGCTCCAGTAATCTGGGGCTCGAGAGCGGCCGGAGGAGGCGCGAAGCTCTCTGCCCCACATGACTCAGATTCCGCGCTTGTGCCGGGCGAGCAATTTCTCCCCATCGGCTCGCAATTCGCCATTAGGGCCGATAAATCGATACAGCGTCTGCCTGGTGACGCCGAGCTCAGCGCAAAGACCGGCGACCTTCGTCTCCGGCTGGCCCATGGCAGCGCGGGCGGGGCGCAGTTTTGCCGGCGTCATTTTAAAGGGCGCCCGCCATTGCGACCAAGGGCACGAGCCGCTTCCGGTTCATTGACCTCCGGCATTCTTCAAACGACGTTGATTGTTCCATAATGCACATTATGAGTTCCTATTTGTGTAGCCGCAAAGTCACAATTTCTTGTTTCTGCAAGATTGGAATGTCACACTTCCCGGTCTGAACCATGCCTGGGAGATTGCAGATGGGATTGATTGCGATGAGTGAGCGCGATCTGCAGCGGATCGAGATTTATCGAAGGTGGCCGCCGGCCGAATGACAATAGCGGCCAATGAATCAGGCGCGGGATTGGCTCACTGAGTCACTGTGCAAGTGAGGGGAGCGTCACAAAGCCTATGACGGGCGTATCAATGCACGTCACAGGCAGCTTTCAGAGGGATGAGGCGCGTCGGAACGGTGACGATTCCGGATCTGGATTGGGCATGGCATCAAGAAGCATGCGCGTATAGTCGCTAGAAGGGTTGTCGAAAATCTGATCGACCTGCTCTGCCTCGACGAGTTTACCACGGTAGATGACCGCAACATCGTCACAAATATAGCGAATGACGCCGAGATCGTGGCTGATGAAGAAATAGGTCAAACCAAGTTCCTGTTGCAGACGATGCAGGAGATTGAGCACATCCGCCTGCACCGATACGTCGAGTGCCGACGTCGGCTCATCGAGAATTAGGAACTCGGGATTTACCGCAAGCGCGCGTGCAATGCCGATGCGTTGGCGCTGGCCTCCGGAAAATTCGTGCGGATAGCGGAACAGATGTTGTTGGTGAAGGCCGACCTGCAGCAGTAGTTCAAGCACGCGCTCGGTGCGCTGTCGCGGCGTCATAGGCACGATGTCCTTGTGGATGACGAGCGGCTCGGCGACGATGTCATGGATTGTCATGCGCGGATCAAGTGACGCATAGGGATCCTGGAAGACGATCTGCAGCTTCGAGCGCAGATGGCGCATGTCCGTTGCCGAAAGCTTATGAATATCCTGCCCGTCATACTGAATATGACCGCTGGTCAGGTCCTCCAGACGCAGGATACAGCGCGTCAGCGTCGTCTTGCCAGAACCGGATTCACCAACAAGACCGTAGCTCTTGCCCTTGGCGATCGACAGGTTGACATTGTCGAGCGCCTTGAAGTCCTCCGTGCGGCCGAAGATGCCCTTGCGCTGACCGGGGAAAATCTTGGTGACGTGGCGAATGTCCAAAATCATGATTGCAGCTCCGGCATGATGCCGCCGAGACCGCGCAACTCGCCGCGCTTGGTCTGGGCCGTCGGAATGGAGTCGAGCAGCGCCTGCGTATAGACGTGCGAAGGTTTCTTGAGCACCTGCATGACGGGGCCGGTTTCCAGAATGCGGCCGCGGTACATGACCGCCACATGCGTACAAATCTGCGCGACGACGCCCAGATTATGCGTAATCAACAAAACGCCGATGTTGCGCTCCTCGACCAGATCGTGGATGAGCTTCAGTATCTGTGCCTGCACCGAAACGTCCAAGGCGGTGGTTGGCTCGTCGGCAATCAGCAGATCGGGCTTGCCTATCATTGCCATCGCTATCAATACGCGCTGGCGCATACCGCCGGAAAACTGATGCGGGTAATCGTGGATTCGCTTTTCCGGGTCTGGAATGCCAACCTTGTCCAGCATGTCGATCGCGACCTTGAGCGCGGCCTTCTTGCGTTGGGCGCGAGAAGCTCCAGGCTCCAAGCCCAGAACGGAAGGGTCCCCTGCCCCTGCATGCAGTGCGACATCGACAAGTTGGGTGCCGATGCGAAACACCGGATTGAGATTGGTCGTCGGATCCTGGAAGATCATGCCGATCTTGCGCCCACGCAAAGGACGCATCTCCCTTTCGGAGGCTTTCAGCATATCGCGGCCTTCAAACGCAATCGAGCCAGCGAGATAGCGTCCGGTAGCCGAAGGGATAAGGCGCGAAATGGAAAGCCCGGTCAGCGATTTGCCGCTGCCCGTTTCACCGACCATGCCCCAAATTTCGCCGCGCTCGATCTTAAGATCGATGCCGTGCAGAATCTGCGTCTCGCCTTCGAAACTGCGCATGGAGAGATTGAGATTTTCAATTTTCAGAAGCGTCATGACATCTCTCCTCAGCGCCTGGCCTGCGGGTCCATCACGTCCCGCAAACCATCACCCAGAAGGTTGAAGGCCAGAACGGCGATGAAGATGGCCATGCCAGGGAATACTGCCGTCCACCAATAATCCGGCATGTCGGCGCGAGCTATGGAAAGCAACGTGCCCCACTCTGGCGTCGGGGCTTTCACGCCGATTCCGACGAAGCCCAGCGAGGCAACTGTGAGAATGGCAAAACCCATGTCGAGCGACGCCTTGACAATGATGGGGGAGACAATATTGGGCAGGATGTGGCGACCGAGAATGCGCGGCCAACCTGCGCCCAACGCCTTTGCAGCCGTGATGAATTGCTCTTCTTTCTTGCCCAGCACCTCGCCACGAACCAGACGCGCATAAGCGGGCCACCAGGTGATAGCAATGGCGATAATCATGTTGCCGACACCTGTGCCAAGGGCAGCCGCAACGGCCATGGCGAGAATAAGACTTGGAATGGTCAGCAGCAGATCGGTGATCCGCATCAGGATTTCGTCGATCCAGCCGCCGAAATAGCCGGCTATCGCGCCGATAATACCGCCTACGACAATGGCGATGACCACGACGGCAAGACCCGAGAAAAGCGAGACCTGGGCGCCGACCAGCGTCAGCGAAAACATGTCCTGGCCCAAAGCGTTGGTGCCGAACCAATAATCGGAGCCGGGCGCGAGGAAACGCTCTGCCGTATTGGTGCCACCTGCGACGTGCTCGGGATGGGGCACGATGACGGGAGCAAGCAGCGCCAGCACGATGAGAGCGATGACGAGCACCAGCCCGACAACGGAAAGCCAGCTCTGGCGGAAACGATAGAAGGCGCGCGACCAGTTTTCCAGTCTTGCCGACTGGTCGCGCCGGGGGAGAGCGGTCGAAGTCGTGGTCATGCGTAGCGAACCCTTGGATTGAAGACGCCGTAGAGCAGATCGACGATCAGCATGGTGAGGAGATAGATGACGGCAATTACCAGAGTGACGCCAATGACAGGCATGAAATCCTGGCTGAGAATTGCCTGGGTGGCATAAAGGCCAAGCCCCGGCCAATCGAACACGGTTTCGACAAGAACGGTGCCGCCAAGCAGCCAAGAGACATAGAGGCCGATGACGGTCAAGGTTGAGGTCATCGCATTCTTCAGGACGTACTTGAACAGAATACGGTGCTGCGAAATGCCAAGGGCACGTTCGGTCAGGACAAAATCCTGCTGCATGACTTCGATCGTAGAGGCACGCATCATACGCATGATGGTCGCGAGCGGCGACAGACACATGGCGAAGGCCGGTAGCGCCAGATATTGCAGGCTGAGTGATAGCGCATACCAATCACCTGCCAAAATGGAATCGATCGTATAAAAACCGGTTATGTGCTCTGGCGCGATCTCGATCAGCGGATAGCGCCCTGACAGTGGCAGAAGGTCGAGCCAGGCCACGAACATAAGCTGCAGCAGGAGACCGAGAAAGAAGCGTGGCATAGCGATCCCGCCCAGCGCCACGGTTCGCGTCAGATAATCAATGAAGCCATTGCGATAGACGGCAGCCGCAAGGCCAAGTGGAATGCCAATGACGATCGCGAGCAGCATGGCAGCTGCCACCAGCTCCAGCGTTGCTGGCAGAAAGGTCATTATATCTTCAAACACCGGACGGCGCGTGAAGATGGAGACGCCCCAGTCACCCTGCACAAGACCAGTAACATAGTCCCAGTATTGCATCGGGATTGGCTTATCGAGGCCAAACTCCTTGCGTACGCTTTCGATGACAGCAGGCGTTGCGTTCGGCCCGGCGGCAAGTGCTACCGGATCGCCTGGCAAAAGACGTGCGATCGCAAATACGATGATCGTCAGGCCGATCAGCATCGGAATCAGGAAGATAAGGCGTCTGACGGCGTAAAGTAGCATTGACGGCTCCGGTCATCAGATCGGGACGCGCATTCACGCGCGCCCCTTTGGGCATCAGGCTTAGTCGAGCGACAGCGGAAGGAGCTCAATGGCATTAGCGGCGACGGGCGTGAACACGAAGTTCTTGACACTGTCGCGCATGCCGAGCTTGCGCTTTTCGAGCACGCCGAAGATATCCGGTGCGTCCTCGACAATAAGCTCCTGGAATTGTTGATAAAGCTGTGCGCGCTTTGTTTCATCTGTTTCGACGCGGGCAGCTTCAATGAGTTTATCGACCTCCGGATTATTGTATACCGGGTTCTGCCACTGGCCATTGCGCGAGGAATGGTAGGCCGCATAGGCGATGTTATCCGGATCCGCATAGTTCGCCGTCTGGAAAAGGCACATAAAATCGGGCATCGTGTCGGGCGATTGTGCGGCAGCCACGGTGTCCGGCCATGTTGCGGGACGGATGTCCAGTTCGATGTTTAGCGCCTTCAGGGCCTCGAGCAGAATCAGGCTCCAGCGGCGCTGATTTTCATAGCCGGTGGCATGAATGACGCTGAGCGTGAACCCGCCGTCCTTGTACTCGGATTTAGCAAGGAATTCCTTGGCCTTCTCCATATCCTGGCGATAGACTGCCAGTTCCGGATCGTGTCCGAAAATACCCGTAGGCAGCGGACCAACCATCAATTCTGCAGGACCCGAAGCGTCCAGCATCGCCTGATAATTATAGGCATAGGAGATGGCTTTGCGCAGGTTCTTGTCTGCAAGTGGCCCCTTGGCCGTGTTCATCTTGATCGAGAAAGTGCGATATTCCGGTTCGATCACATTGACGACACCCGGTCGGCCCTCGAGCGCAGTCATATCCTCAGCGTAGAGCTCAAGCGCGATATGAGCTTCGCCGCGCTGGATCATCATGCGTTCGGTAGAGGCTTCACGCACGATCTTCCAGATAGCGCCCTGAAGATTGCCTCCACCCTCATGCCAGTCATCCTCCACACGGATGAATTCATACATGTTGCCTGGCAGCACACGGCCCATCTTGAACGGGCCGGAGCCAGCAGTGTTGGTCATCAGGTAGACCTGGCCCTCGTCTGAACCAATATTGGCCTCAACGACAGCGGGATTGACGATGAACATCCACGGCAGCACCTGCAAGAAGGGCGCAAAGGGAGCATCCAGCTCGAAAGCGACCGTTTGTGCATCGATCGCCTTGATGCCGTTCTCGCTGACGATACCATTGATCATCCATGACGGGCCGCGCTCAAGCTTGAGAATACGCTTGAAGGAATAGACGACCGCCTCCGCAGTGACGGGCGTTCCATCCTGGAACTTGGCGCTGGGATTCAATTTGAATTCGTAACGCTTCTGGTCCTCCGAAACGCTCCATTCGGTCGCAAGACCTGGTTTGATCTCCGGCGGAGTGCCAACAACGCGGACCAGCGCATCGTAGGTGTTGCGGAAGAGCATTGCCGGCGCATAGCCGGTGGCGACGTGCGGGTCGAAATTCGGAATGTCGACGCTGCTGGCCATGATCAGGATCTTGCGCCCTTGTGCGAATGCTTCGAAGGGCATCGCAGCCAGTGCGGCAGCCGACACGGTCGCTCCCATGAAGAGCCTTCTGCTGATGGTCATGCGTATGGTCTCCTTATTGTCCATTATGCCATCCGCCTCCCCTCAGAGGCGGCGCAATATCTCGTCTGTTTCAAGCTGTCTTGCGCTCTGCCGCACGCCCTGAACGCCCGTAAATCTCTTCTGCCGCCTTCTCGCTGACATAACCCTGCTTGACGTCCTCATCGAGTTTTGCAAGGTCGCGCTTGGCCGGATCGCCGAAGCCCGAACCGCCTGACAGGAAGAGCTCTACCGTCGCGTCGGCGTCCCTCAGATCAATGATGCGGCCAGTACCGCAGTCTTCTGCGACCGTCCTATCCCTGCGGCTCAGGATTGTTCCTGCCGCGGTCTTCCCGGCCAACCCGCCGAAAAGACCTTCGACCGGCAGATCGACGCCTTCCGGCGATATGATTGCCTTGATAGGGTTGCCTTCATCGAAGCGACGCGAGATGCGAACGCGGACGCCCAGGCCGCCGCGATTCTGGCCAGCACCGCCGCTATCGGTGACGAGCGACTTTTCCCAGACGACGATAGGCGAGCGGCTTTCCAGCATCTCGAGCGATGAGGTTGCGGCCGAAGTGGGCCACAGAAGCGAAGACTTGCCGTCCTGGGTTGCGGAAGCGCCCTGCCCGCCGCCGAGCAGCAGCAGTTCGTAGAACAGCGATCCCTTGTCGTTCTTGCCGTAGAAACTCATCAGGCTTGGCAGGCCTGAGAAGGACTGCGCAACATCGGGAGCAGCTTCCGAGAGTGCGCGGAAGACGTTCGGAGCAAGATACCAGCCCGTGCGAGTACGCAACGATACGGCTGCCGGCTTCTCGCAATTGAGGATCGACCCTTTTGGCGCTTTGACCGTGAACGGGCGATAGCAACCAGCATTGCCACGGACGCCAGGCGTTAGCATGCATTTGATCGGGTAGGTTGCATGCGCGGTCGTGTAGGAGAGCGTGCAATTGATGCCACCTTTGACCGTTTGAGGCGGTGCACCCTCGAAATCGAGTTCAATCTCATCGTCCTTGACCGTGATCTGGAGCGGAAAGGTCATGCGCTCACCCATCGGATTGTTGGAAATCTCCGAGTGATAAACGCCGTCCTTGAGGCCCCGCACAGCTTCACGCATGGCCTTTTCCGACAGGTTCTGAACAACCTTCGAGAAGGCCTTCAGGTCGTGCATGCCATATTCTTCCATGAATGTGCGCATGCGGATCGAGCCGGTTTCGTTGGCGGAGATGAAGGAGCGAACATCACCCAGAACCTGATCGCTGTCACGAATATTGTCGGCCATCAAGCGGAAGAGGTCTTCATTCTCGTTGCCTTCGATCACGAGCTTCATGGCAGGGATTTGCAGGCCCTCCTCGTAAAGTTCGCTTACTGAAAGGCCATCACGCGATCCGCCGATATCACCAACATGACCAACAGTGCCCATCAACGCGACGACGCGGCCGCGATGGAAGACGGGTGTGACGATCGCCAGATCGAACAGGTGACCGGCACAGAGCCAAGGGTCATTCGTTATATAAACATCACCCGGCTTCATCGTTTCTACCGGATAACGCTTGATGATTGCCTTAACCGCCATTGGCAGGGTCAGGTTGAAGACCGGCATGACGCGGGCAGAGTGTGCCAGCGTTTCCCCATCCGTATCAAGAATTGCGCAGCCGAAATCCTGACTCTCGGAAATGATAAGGGAGAAAGCCGTGCGGCAGACGGTAGACCACATCTCTTCCGCCACATTCACCAGACGGCTCCACATGACTTCCAGAGCGATCGGATCGGCCTGAATGCGGGCCATCGCCTGTTCCATCGACATGGTTTCGTCGACGATGGTTGCCCCCTTTTCGACCGCTGCAATGGCGATGCGCAGGTTGCCGGTCTCATCGACCGTCACCGTGTCGCCGGGTGGGACGATCGTGGTGGATTCACGCTCCTCGATGATCGCCGGGCCTTCTACCCTGATACCGGGTCGCATGGCGTAACGATCATAGATTCCGGCATCGACCCAGCCATTGCCAAAATAGGTTTTGCGAGTGCCCTTGCGTGCATCGGCTATGCCGCCGTCAATATCGGCCTGACGCACGGTCAACTGGGGTGTAGCGCCGCTGGCACGAACGCGGAAGGAGAGCACTTCCAGCGTGGCATCGGTCGGAACGCGCGCGTAACGGGCGTTGTAGACGCCTTCGAATGCTGCGCGGATTGCGTCATACGCATCGGCATTGAGGCTTCCGCCGGGCAACGGCACCGTGATTTCGTGCAACTGGCCGACCAAACGCATGTCGGCAGAATACTCGATGCCGATTTCAGCGTCCGAAACGCCGGCGCTACGTAGCTGAACGCGGCCCTCCTCAGCGATCTCCTCAAGGAGCGCATTGATCTTGGCCGCGTCGAGCTTCTCGTCGAGGACAATAGGGTGCGAACGTACAATGTCATAGGAGAGTGGCGCAGTCAGAAACCCAAAGGCGGAGGCTGCACCGCTGGCGGGTGGCACGATCACTTCCCTGACGCCCAGAATACGCGCGACTTTCGCTGCGAAAGCGGGACCTGCACCGCCGAATCCAATCATCGAATAGCCGCGTGGATCCTTGCCTTTTTCAACCAGATGAATGCGAGCAGCATTCGCCATGCTCTCGCCAACCACCTGGTGGATGCCCCAAGCGGCTTCGACAGCGGAAATATCAAGAGGCTTTGCAATCGTGTTCAGTGCGATCTCGGCAGCATCGAGGTCAAGTTTCATGCGACCGCCAAGGAAGAAGGTCGGGTCGTAATAGCCCAGCGCCACGCTGGCATCCGTCACGGTAGGCTTTTTGCCGCCACGACCGTAGCAGGCCGGACCGGGTTCGGAACTGGCTGAATGCGGACCGACCTGCATAAGACCGACATCGTCGATGGAGGCGATAGATCCTCCACCCGCTCCTATTTCGATCATGTCGACCACAGGCGCCTTGATGGGCAGGCCGGAGCCGTTCTTGAAGCGATGGACGCGCCCGGCTTCGAGGTAGGAGGCGATATCGGCCTTGCCGTCTTCGATCAAGCATGCCTTGGCGGTCGTGCCGCCCATGTCAAAGGCGATCACGTTATCATGGCCGGCATTCTTGCCGAACCAGGCAGTTGCCAGTGCGCCACCGGCAGGACCGGATTCCAGCAGGCGGATAGGGAAGGCGCGTGCAGTTTCCAACGAAACCAAGCCGCCGGCCGAATGCATCATGCGGAAATCCCCCTTGAAGCCGAGCTTATCCAGCTCGCCTTCGAAACGGCGCAGATAGCGATCCATCAGCGGTTGCACATAGGCATTCGCGCAAGTGGTGACAAAACGCTGATATTCGGAGATTTCGGCAACGACTTCCGAGGAGATGGAGACGGAAATTTCCGGCATTGACTTGACTATGATATCGCGGGCGCGGCGCTCATGCGCCGGATTGCGATAGGAGTGCATGAAGCAGATCGCAATGGCTTCAACACCGTCCTTCTTCAAAGCTTCGGCTGCACGCAGAACTGCGACTTCGTCGAGTTCAAGAATGACTTCTCCATCCGCACCGACACGTTCGGACACTTCCAGACGACGGGAACGCTCAACCAGCGGGTCGGGATAGGATAGCGTCAGATCGTAGATATCATAGCGCTGCTCGGTGCCGATTTCCAAAATGTCGCGGAAGCCCTCGGTGGTAATCATGCCGACCGCCGCGCCCTTGCGCTCAATCACAGCGTTGGTGACGAGTGTCGTGCCGTGAACAATTTCCGACAGATCGGCAACGGAAATTTCAGCTGCGGCAACAAGATCGGCCAATCCGCCCAGCGCCCCCTGCGAGGGGTCGCGTGGCGTAGTCAGGCATTTATGCAGGCGTATTGCAGATGCGTCTCCGTCGAAGAGGATGAAGTCGGTGAAGGTGCCGCCAATATCGATACCCGCGCGGAAATGCTTTGCAGTGCTCTGCATGTCGTCTGTCCTAATTTTTGCAGTTCGATCCGAGATGAAATCGAAGACGATGTTCCCGAGCCGTTGCCAGTTTCACTACGCTCTTAGGCAGTGTCCAGATTTTCAGCTTCTCGTTTTGTTGATCGATTTCTAGGCAGAAAAAAACATAATGTCCAGAGCAGTTTCAAAATTGACATTAAGTTTCAATAATGGAACAAAAAGAATGGTAATTGGGGATCGGAGGTTGATTTATGGGCGCGCTTGATGACGCAATTTCAATTCTAGGCTGCTACACCCTTGAAGAACCTGCCTTAAGCCAAGCCGAGCTAGCGCGCCGACTCGATCGCCCGAAGGCAACCGTCCACAGGGCGCTAAAGAGCCTGAAGGAGTCTGGTCTTCTCGAGTATGATGAAGTAAGTCGGCTTTATGCTCCGGGGATGAGGCTGTTCGAGCTGGGACAGATTTCGCGGTCGCGGAATCACTTCCTCGACCTCGTCTACAAACGTGTGTTGCAGATATGCGAGATCGGTGGGCATACGGGGTATATTACAGCCTTCGATGGACCGGACCTGATGGTCCTGCGGGTAGTCCGGGGATCCAGCCCGATGGCTATTGCGTCAACCCCGGGCTACAAGACCGCGGCCTACGCAACATCGAACGGACGTGCGATGCTTGCCATGCTCGACGATGACGCCTGGAAAAAGCGTGTACCTGAACCCTTGCCGTACGTTTCTCCGAACGTTCCTGCCAATCATGTCGAGTTGATGGAACGGATCGGACGCATTCGCGCAACCGGCCGGTCCTATTCGTCCAATGAAATTCTCGAGGGTGTTTCTTCGCAGGGCGTCGCGATGCGCGATCCCGACACTATGGAAATCATCGGCGTGGCAATTTCCTATCCGGCCAGCATGGGAACGCCCGAGTTGAAGGAAAAAATCGCCGTCCTGCTCGATCACATGCAGACGGACCTGAAACGCGGCCTGGAATAGGAAGCAGGATAAGCGCTCTCTGGCGGATTGACGGCTCGGCAGGAGAATCTTGTCCATAAAACAATACCCGCCGGGGAGGAGATCCGGCGGGCATCGTTTGGGTCCGACCAGCGATCGGGAGGAGGAGATGCTGGTCGTATTTACAGAGCCTGGGAGGAGGAGTGGCTCTGCAAAATCTGTTAGATCGAACGGCGTGCGACGAAGGCGATGTCGCCACGCGAAATACCGATGTCGCTCAGCTCGCGGTTCGAAAGACGGTTCAATTCGGTAACGGTGTCGCGGTAACGGCGCCAGTTACGGTAGTTACGGATCAGGTTCATCGTCATGGCTCTCGTTTATTGCGTTGTACGCGTTCGTTCTTTGTATGCGAACTATATAGACGCTTAGAGCTATGCGGAAAATATACAAGAATGCAGGGCAGCCTTGCAAAGACGAGGCCCTTTTGAGTGGCCCATGAAAAGCACGAATAAGATTCCGGTAACGATTGTGAACATCTGAATTCAGGAATTCTAGCCAAAGACATCTTTTCGACATTTGCCAGCAGCCTCGCAGCCAGCCGTCGCACCTTGCGGAGAATCCATGGCTGGCCTTTCGCCATCTGGCCGGTTGCTCGCAGCTGGCACTGCCCTCACCTCCCCGACGCTGCCTCGGTACAACAAGCCCCCGCCGGCGCGCCTCCGGCTGCGGTCGAACAAACGCGCTTGGAGGACGACAAGGTCACGCTGCTCGACACCATCATCATTACCGCGACGATGCAGTCGCATCGAGCACCAGTGTCGTCGCCCAATGGCTCTTCCGCAATAGCGCAAACGGCGGACGCAATCACGTAGGTCTCGCCCGATCTCAGCCAATCCCCACCAACACCAACATACTCTGCTGGTTTGCAGCGGAAGCAAGCATGGCTAACGTATCCGCCAATATTGGCGCAGCGATCTGGGATTGGGGCGCGATCGCACCTTGATTGCCGGCTACTGGCAGCGCGACGCAGCCGGCTTAATGGACGGTTAACTGCCACTGGCGGCCACGACTGTTCAATGCTTATTAGGAAGGAATTGGCGAAACTTTAGTAGCCACCCGCACATCCATCTTTCCTATGGTCTGATCCGGCAACGTACCCGCCCTCGATTCTGTGTATTATCTGCGCCCCGCCAAATCCAAAACTGGCATCGGGGCTTTCGACCGACACCTGGTGGCCTCGTCTTTCAAGCTCGTGAACGACTTCCTTGCTTGTCGTATCCTCCAAGGCGACGTCGAGCCCCTTCAGGACACGCCAGCGAGGCGCATCGGATGCAGACTGAGGGTCCTGTTTCCATAGCTGCGTTCTCAGCATCATCTGCAAATGACCCTGAGCTTGCATTGGACCACCCATGAGACCAAAGGCCATAAGAGGCTCATCGTCCTGCATAACGAAACCCGGAATAATGGTATGAAACGGCCTTTTCCGCGGTGCGACCTGATTGGGATGCCCCTCTTCGAGAGTGAAGCCAAAACCGCGATTTTGAAGGCTAATACCCGTATCGGGGACGACGACACCGGATCCAAATCCCGAATAATTTGATTGAATATACGACACCATCATCCCATCGGCATCAGCGGCTGCGAGACAGACCGTCCCCCCCGCTGTTGGCGCTCCGGTTGCAAACTCCTTCGCTTTCTGCTTGTCGATCAAGGCCGCTCGCGATGCGAGATAATCCTGATTTAACAGATGCGATTCAGTCACCTCATTCGCGCTCATGCCATCGGCAACGAAGGCGTGGATATCCATGAATGCGAGCTTCATTGCCTCAATCTGAATATGGATGGCGTCGGCACTGTCCGGATCGTGGCGCGCAATGTCGGTCTCTTGGACGATTCCGAGTGCCATTAAAGCGGCGATGCCCTGACCATTTGGCGGAATCTCACAAAGAGACGTATTTCCGAACGTTTTCTTGATCGTGCCGCACCACTCGTTTTTATGCGCCGCAAGGTCGTCAAGAGTTAGGGCTGCGCCATGTGCGGCCGCGAACGCAGCGATGCTTTGTGCCAGTTCGCCGCGATAAAAAGCGGCGCCTTTGGTTCGAGCGATAAGTTCCAGGGATTTTGCCATAGCGGGCGACCGAAAGAGTTCGCCGGCCTTCGGCGCTCTTCCGCCAGGGAGAAACGCTTCCGCAAATCCGGGCTTGTCTTTAAGAAGTTCCCCGCCACGTCTCCACTGCTCGGCTATAATCGGAGCGACATGATGGCCATGCCTCGCATAGTCGATGGCCGGCTCGAAAAGCTTCTCGAAGGGAAGACGGCCGAACTTGGCAGACAAATCCCGCCACGCAGAAACAGCGCCTGGCACGGTGACACTTTCCCATCCCCGTTGCGGCATGGACGCAAGACCTGCGAACCGTTTGGAGGTCCACGCCGCCGGAGATCTTCCAGAAGCGTTCAATCCATGAAGCTCCTTGCCATCCCAGATGATTGCGAAAGCATCGGAACCCAAGCCATTCCCGGTTGGTTCCACTACTGGAAGAGCAATGGCGGCAGCGAGCGCGGCATCTACCGCGTTGCCACCGATCTTCAACATTGCGAGGCCAGCCTGGGTTGCAAGAGGATGGGAAGTTGTGACGATATTGCGTGCAAAGACGGGTGAACGTCCCGATGGATACTGCCTTGCATTCTCAAAGTGCATAGATCAGCCTTTCGCAAAAAAAGCGGGAAAAATTCCGGCGTCGATTTCCAGGCCCTGAACCGTTATCTGAGATCGTTCGCCGCCAAAAATCTCTTCGATTAAATTGAGCGTCTTGCAGTAGTGACGCACCAGCATTTCGCATGCATCCTTGATAGGACCGTCAAGAACGGCACGCATCAGAATTTCATGTTCAGATTTTCCATCACGCGGACTCTTTTGATAAGAGTTGGAGATGAAAACATACCGCGCTGCGTGATCTGCGAGGATATCGCAGAATTCGATAAGCCATGGTGAGCCGCAATTGGCAATCAAAGCACGATGGAAATTGCGATGCCCATCCTCCCACATCGGACGATGTTCGGGACTGTCGGACCGGCATTTGGATAGTCTGTGAAATGAAACGACTATGTTTTCTTCCCAAGCGTCCGTGCGATTTTGCATGGATTCCTGCAGTGCGCGTGTCTCTAGCCAGCAACGTGTCCGAACGAGCGTTCTCCAATCCTCGATTCCCACGCTTGGAGCTGCGAAGCCTCTTTGCTCGTGACGGTCGACCAGCCGCTCGGAAGAGAGTCTGGACAGGGCCTCTCTGACCGCGTTGCTTCCGACTTCGTATGATGCCGCTATGCTTTCGATGCGCAGCTTTTCTCCGGGTCTGAACACACCTTGAATGATATCAGACCGCAGCTTTTGGTAGACCGCCGTCGTAAGCGTGGTTTTTTCTGTCATTATTCATTCACCCGTCAGCAACTTGTCCGAGATGGCATCAGATTTTATTCCTAATAGATGTACTCGAACGGTGCCAGAAAACGAACTTGTGCTGCATCCAGGACACTATCCCAAACATTACCAAGCCCAGGAAACTCAGATAGATTATCAGGGAAAAGACCCGTGGCGTATCCAACTGAGAAGCGGCGACGCGTATGAGTTCCCCAAAACCCTGTCCGCCGCCGAGAAACTCACCCGCAATAGCGCCGGAAACGACGCTGATGGACGCGATCTTCAGCCCGGTGAAGAAATGAGGCAGCCCTGTCGGAATTTTCAACTTGAGCAAAGTTTGGAAACGGGAGGCACCTATACTTCTGAAAAGCATGCGTGCATTTTCATCAGTCGCATGCAGTCCTGCGGCGGTTCCTACAATGATGGGAAACACTGAGATAAATGTGGCGAGGGCAACTTTTGACATGATCCCAAACCCCAGCCATGCGACGAATAACGGCGCAAAAGCCAATTTAGGCATTGTGTCTATGGCAACGATGTAGGGCATGACGGCGCGTTCACCGAAACTGGTTTCCCCAACCAGAATACCAAGCGCAACGCCGATTATCAGCGCGAAGATAAAGCCCCAGAGAACTTCGGATGCCGTAACCCAAAACGCCGGAAGCATGTATCCTCCGCTGAACAGATTACGACCCACGAAACCAAGGTCGGAAATCGTCGACACGGGACTGGGCAGGATTAGCTGCGAGACAATGCCCGAGGCCGTAGCGAGTTGCCAAACGGCCAGAAAGGCGATGAGCAAAGCAAGCATAGACATCCAACGAGGAACTCGGGAAACCCACGACACCTTCTCGACCCAGACTGTATCCTCTTCGGAGGAAGGTTTTTCTGAATTCCACGTAACATCCGTCATAGGAATGCGCCCTTGTCCAGCAGGTCTCTAATCTCGCTTACGTACCGCCCGAATTCGGGCATTATCGCCATTTCGAGTGTTCTCGGTCGGGGAAGATCAATTTTGATACTGCGGATGACCCGACCGGGTCTTGCGGACATGACGTGCACAATGTCCGACAAAATTACTGCCTCGGAGATGGAATGAGTGACGAGAAACGCCGACGCTTCCCTCTCCAAGACAATGCGCTGGAGCTCCATGTTCATAAAGTCGCGGGTTATTTCGTCGAGGGCGCTGAAAGGTTCGTCGAGCAGGAGAACATCCGGCTCTGAAACAAGCATGCGACAGATGGCTGCGCGTTGTGCCATCCCCCCTGATAATTGAGAAGGATATGCTTCGGAAAACCCCTTGAGCCCAACAAGATCGAGAAGGGCCAGGGCACGTGGTTTAGCAGCCTCCGCCGCCTTCTTTCCCTCTCTGAGTTCAACCGGCAGCAAGATGTTCTGAACCGTTGTTCGCCAGGGAAAAAGCGTCGCCTGCTGAAACATCATCCCAATGTCGGCGCGTGGCCCCCTGACAGGCTTGCCAGAGAGAACAACGCGTCCCTTGGATGGGGGCGTGAGTCCAGCCATGATCTTCAACAGTGTGGATTTTCCGCAACCGCTCGAGCCAATTACCGAATGGAACGCGCCCTTGGTGAGCGAGAGGTTCACGCCCTCCAAGGCAACAACGCCTCCGTCCCCATAATATTTGGATACGTTCGACAGCTCATAAACTGGCTTACCCAGTTTAATGACAGGGCGAATATCGGTTACGGCTTTGTTCATTCCGCATTCCAGACTTCAATGAACTCATTTGAATAGGCTTGAGTAAGGTCAGGAAGCGGTTTGTCCATATCTCCGGAAGAAACGAGAGTGGCTTGCCACTTGTCCCACGCGGCGGGGTTATTGTAGCCGAAACCCTTTTCGGCATTCAAAGGAGTGGTGAGACTGTAATATACATCCATGAGAGCATCGGCATACTTCATGTCTTCCAACTGTTGGGGGTTACCCATTTTTGCGTGCTCTAAGGTCTTGTCTTTATTCGCCGGATCGAGACCGAATTTGATCCCTTTCACCAAGGCTCGGCCGAACCGCTCTAGCGTGTCTTTATTCTCTTCGAGATATTCGCGCGTTACGACGTAACCATTGCCAAAGTAGCTTTGAAACTCCGGGGGCGTAAGCGTACGCAGTTTAACTCCCCTCAAGTTCAGCGTGGCAACACCGGCCGTGTCCGAGGCATATGCATCTATCGATTTCTGCATGAAACCTGCCACAGCCATCCCGCCTTCGCCAACGGTGATGAAGGTATAGTCATCGCCTTCCTTCATTCCGACGGAGTCGAAAATTGAACGAACAAACGCAACCTCAGCGCCGTCCGATGTACCAACGCCGATCACTTTGCCTTTAAGATCGGTCGGAGACTGGAATTCGGACTCTTCAGGTACGACGAGATTGAACTGGCTGCGCGTGAAATAATTGAAGATGTAGACGAGATCACCGCCATTCTTCCGCGCGTTCAGAAGCGGGCCTGGTCCGGGGTGGCCAAGTTGCGCCTGCCCCGCCAAAAGAGCTTGAAGTACCTGTCCGGATCCATTCACGCTTTGAGTTTGGATCTTTATATTCTCGGCTTCGAAATACCCCTCTCCAATCGCGTTATACACGCCGAAATAGCCCAATCCGCCAGGGCTCGGATAGGCGATGGTCAGCGTCGTCGGCTGTTGCGCCTGAACTCCTCCCATTATCAAGAATGGCAGGCACGCGGCTGCGAGAAATGCTCTGCGCTTCATCATCATTCCCCTTATTTTTTGTTTGCATCCATGATGAATGCACCAAAACTGCCGTCCGTCAATAAAATTCTCTTTTTTATCAATATCTATATTTTATGCATATTTTTATTGAACACGTCATTTTTCTGCATATGATGCTGATAGCGATTTTAGAAGGCGATCCAATGAAAACCGATGTGACTTTTGCTGTGCCTGCGCCCCTCCAACCAACACTCCCGGTTGTCGGCTTGACCGACCGCTTCCCAGTGCGCCGCATTTATTGCATCGGGCGGAACTACGTAGCCCATGTAAGAGAGATGGGTGGCGATGAGACGCGCGACTTTCCTTTGATTTTCCAAAAGCCGCTAGATTCGATCGTCCAGGATGGCGCGACGATACCGTACCCGCCAAAGACCGATGATTTTCATTTCGAGTTGGAGCTGATGGTTGCCATGAAATCGGGAGGCTACGACATCCCGAAAGACGAGGCACTGTCTCACATCTATGGTTACGGCATATGCCTCGACATGACACGCCGACGCGTTCTCGATGCTTTGGATGGGCCACGTATCCCGTGGGAGTTGAAGAAGTCGTTCGATTTTTCGGCGCCGTGTGGTCCCGTTCATCGTGTCCAGGACGTCGGTCACATTGACCAGGGGCCTATCCAACTCAATGTTGACGGCAAGACGAGACAGAATTCGGATCTCAGTTTGATGATCTGGAAGGTTCCTGAGATCATTGCGACGCTGTCAAAATTTTATTCCCTGGAACCTGGAGATATCATTATGACAGGAACGCCGGACGGCGTCGGCCCGGTCAAACCGGGAGAAGTAATGGTGGGCACTATCGCTGGCTTGGGAAGCCTCACGATCACTATCGGTGACCCGATCCAGTCTTCCTGACATGTGTCGCGCAGGTAAAACGAGGGCGCTGCCAGTTCTTTCCGAAGGCAGCGCCATATTCCTCAGAAGAAAGTGACCAGCTTGTCCTTATGCAGCTTGCCTGTTGAGGTCAAAGGTAGCGCGCTTTCTTCAACAAAGCGAAATTCGCGAGGAAGCTTGTAGGACGCAAGTTCTGCACGCAACGCTTCCCTCAGACGTTCCTCGAAATCGTCGCCTACCTTACCTTCGGCCACGACAACCGCGCCTATGATTTCATCACGCGTCGTGTCCGGCACGCCCACTACGAAAGCAAGCTTCACACCGGCCTGCCGAACGAGAATTTCCTCGACCTCCGCTGGCGCCACATTGATGCCACCGGTCTTGATCATTTCCTTGATACGTCCGCGGAAATGAAGATAGCCGTCCTCATCAACAAAGCCCAGGTCGCCGGTGCGGAAGAAGCCATCCGACGTGAAGGCCGCCGCGTTTTTGTCCTCGTCCTTGTAATAACCGATGGTTACATAGCGTTTGACCTGAATTTCACCGACCTCGCCAGCTTGAAGCGGAGCCAGCGTTTCCGGGTGCACTATGCGCTGAATAACGCCGTCGAGAGGCCGCCCGACCGTCTCGAACACCTTGTCTCGCGGATCAAGCTTGCCATCTGAAACGTTACAATTGCCGTAGGTTTCGGTGAGTCCGTAAATATGACAGATCTCCTTTGCCCCCAACTCGGCAACCCGTTGCAATTGCGCCGGCGTGCCAGTCGCACCGCCTGAACGCAGCGAACTCAGGTCGCGCTTTGGTCTGTCGGGATGTTCCATCATCGCTTGGGCCATGTTCGGCGTGCCGTAGTAGAGGGTGCACCGCTCCTCATGGATTAGCCGCAGGGCTTCTCCTGCTTCAAAAAATTCCTGCAAAACAATGCAGCCACCATGGGTCAGGAGATTGAACAGCGCGTTTTCGCACCCAAGGCCCCAATAGAGGGAAACGGCCAGCCACAATCGGTCCTGCTCGGTCACGTGCATGCGGTTGCCAAGGTGCCACATATTCTCAATCAACGCGTAATGCTGAAGCTGAACACCTTTGGGCGTCGAAGTCGAACCGGAAGTATAGAGCAAATAGGTTACGTCCCGAGGACTAATAGCAGCTTCCGCTTTCTCCAGAGTATGGTCTGGGACGCCTCGTCCCCGCGAATAGACCGCTTCGAATGGAATGCTGTCCTGATAAGGTTCCGGACCCACATGGATAATCGTCTTAAGCGCCGGCAGGTTCTCGGCGTGCGGCTGAAGCTCGCCGAGCATGTTGAAATAATCATATTTCAAGAACCGCCTACCGAGGATCAGCATGTCTGCGTCGGAATGTTTGAGAATATAGCCCAACTCGCGGGCCGTTACCCATGTGTTGACAGCCACCATGATGCCGCCGAGGCTGCAGATGGCCAAGTCGGCAATGACCCATTCCGGCTTATTGCCCATCAGGATTGCAACACGCGTCCCCTTCCCTACACCATGCGCGGATAATCCCTTTGCAAAAGCGCGCACCTTTTCGCGCAGTTGTCTGTAGGTCAGGCGAAGATCGCCACCGACGAGCGCCTCCCTGTCGCCAAAGCGCGTTTCCTGTTCGAGCAATAGTGCCGGAATCGTCCGGCTTTCTGGCATCTGCATCGCCTACTCTCCCTGCGAAAATCCGTATATACGCGCGGCGTTTTCGCCGAGGATCGCTTTCGCTTCCGCCTCGCTGAAACAGTAGCCCCATTGCGTCGCGTTCTCAGGCAAGGCGCGAATGAAGCTTACCCAGTCCGGAAGTTTCGACCGCTCGCCTGTAAATCGCGGGCCCGACGCCTGATCTGAGGCAAAAAGAATGCGCTCGGCGCCAACGAGACCGCGCCATGCCGCCAGCCTCGCAATCATTTCTGCTTCATCGTGATGAAAGACCTCGTTCCAATTCGAGATGTCGAGAACGCAGTTGGGTAGATCGGCTATCAATTCGGCGGCCCGGTGCCACCAATGAGGGAAGCCGGCGTGGCACAAGATTATTTTCAGTTCTGGAAGCGCTTTCGCCAACCGCGCGATATGCACGGGATGAACAGGATTCCGTTCGGAGAAATCCGTTCCCGCGAAGTCCGTCCAGACGCCGGTGCGTGTATGGATCTGAACAGGAACGCCGAGGTCGTTGGCAAGCATCATCACGGGACGGATAGCGTCGTCCGCCGCAGAAAAACCATCCGGAGTGATTTCCCCGATACCCTTCAATCCACCATGAACCACTCCGCGGCGAATAAGGTCGAGATGGTCTGGCCTCCGAAAGTCGACTGCAACGTGACAATGCAGGCGCTTGGGATGGCGCTTCTGTAGGGCCGCGTAAAATTCGATCTGCGCTTCTGGCGGTGTTTTCGCATCTTCGCCAAACACAGGTGCGCCCACATCGATCATCATGACCATGCTGGCATCCACACCGGCACGATCCATATTGGCGATGAAGTCGTCGCCATCCGGGTCAACGATGCCATTGAGCAGCTTGGGCATGATCATATCTGCCCTACGATCGGTGGCCTTGGCAGCCCACTCTTTCGCCGCCTTAGCAAAAAAAGCGGGAGGAACGAAACCTTCCCCCCAGATATGTGCATGGGAATCGATGACGGGCACGTCTAAATCCAATTCGAAGCGTTCGTAAACTATGCCGATTGTGTCGGGAAGCGCAGTTTTCTCAACGCTTAAAAAGGCCTGACCTTGTTATATCAGGTATGGCTCTGGAGAGATGAGGCACGCAGCAAAGCTGCCGTCTCATCGAGAGCGCGGCGTGATCCCAGCAGCTGTCCGCTTAGTGCAGCTTCTGCTGTTCGGCACTACCCGCGCCGTTCACCGCAGCCACCGTCCGGCGCGGTGCAACCGTCGCTATTTTCAGTTCGGCATCTGCGATTCTGGGCACCCAGACACCCTGATCCACCAGATCGCGAACGAGTGTCTTGACCGCCTGCGCCAATGCGCGGGTCACCACGGTGGTTGGACGTTGCGTCGATGTCGCAAGCACAAGCTGACGGCTGAGGCGTGGCTCGATGATCGGCATGGCGACCAGATCCCCTGCCAGAACCTTGCGATGAACGCTGGCATAAGGGAGGATCGTATAGCCAATCCCGTCTTCCACAAGTTCCATCGTCGCCCTGAGGCTGTCGATCTCATAGTCGACTTCGGGATAAATTTTTTCGGCCCCGAGCAAAGACTCAATCAGAACACGCAGGCCGTGCGGATGCGAGGGCAGGATCAGTGGCAACTCTCCGAGCACAGCACCCGTTACCGGTCTGTCCCGCAGTTCCAGAGGGGTCGTGCGAGGGCCGATCAAAAGAAGCTCTTCCTCGATCAGGGGCTGTGTGATTAACGTGGAGGTCTTCGGCGCATCGTAAAGCACGGCCACGTCTATGCGGCCTGTCGACAACCATTCCAGTACATGACCGCTATACCCTTCCTGAACCTTGAGCTTTACGCGGGGAAAGCTCTCGCGGAAGCGCTGAATGAGCGGAACCGCGATAACGGAACCTGCTGTTGGGGGCAGCCCAATGACGAGCTTGCCACTTGGAGAAGCCCGCAGCGAATTCATTTCATTGGCAACGCAATCAGCGGCATTCAGAATGGTTCGCGCCTTATCGACGAGCATTTCGCCAGCTTCCGTGACAACAATGCCCCTACCATTGCGATAGAGAAGTTCGGAACCTAGTTCCTCTTCCAAGCTACGGATTTGCCGAGACAGAACAGGTTGAGCGACCGACAAAACGACCGCCGCTTTAGAGAAACTCCCAAGTTCCGATACGGCTAAAAAGTACCTCAATTGCTTGATTTCCATCTGGAACGTTCCCTCCCGTGAACATACCAAGGAAAATGGCTCCTCCAGCCATCTTCGCCGATCATGAAGTATCGCAGCGGAAAAGCAACTCTCAACGCCATTAAGCGTATAGCAGATAGGATTTTCCACGCTCTGCTCGGAGCAAACAATTACCCTATGATTGCAGCATCGGTTCATTGCCGCTGTGATCAGGGACATTACCATGTATGCTGACGACATTTCCTACGGGTCGGAAATCCGGGACGCAGTGCTCTCGCTTTGTGAGCGCTTTCCTGACACCTACTGGCGCGAGGTTGATCGCGAAAGGCGCTATCCGACTGAGTTTGTTAGGGCAATGACAGAAGCAGGTTACCTGGCTGCCCTCATTCCCGAAGAATATGGCGGGTCTGGCCTAGGGCTACGTGACGCGGTGACGATTCTCGAAACCGTCCATGCGAGCGGAGGCAATGGCGGCGCGTGCCATGCGCAGATGTATGTCATGGGCATCATTCTGCGCCACGGATCGGAAGAACAGAAAAAGCGCTGGCTGCCGAAAATTGCCGACGGCTCGCTCCGCCTGCAGGCCTTCGGCGTGACGGAACCGACCGCTGGAACGGACACCACCTCTATCAAAACCATAGCCGTACGCAAGGGCGACACGTATATTGTCAACGGCCAGAAGATCTGGACATCGCGAGCCGAACATTCCGACCTGATGATTCTGCTGGCGCGTACGACCCCGAAGGAAGAGGTAAAAAAGCGTTCCGACGGCCTCTCTATCTTTGTCGTCGACATGAAGAAAGCGCTCGGAAACGGCCTGACCATCCACCCGATCCGTACCATGATGAATCATGCCACGACGGAAGTCTTTTTCGATAACATGGAGATACCCGCGGATCACCTGATCGGTGAAGAAGGAAAGGGGTTTCGTTATGTCCTCGACGGAATGAATGCCGAACGATTGCTGATTGCATCCGAATGTATCGGCGATGCACTCTGGTTCATTGGTCGCGCCGCTAAATATTCCGGCGAACGCATCGTTTTCAATCGCCCCATCGGTCAAAATCAGGGTGTACAGTTCCCGATTGCCCGCAGCTATGCGGAAATGTCGGCCGCTCGCCTCATGGTCTATCGGGGGGCAGAGCTATATGACCATCACGAGCCTTGCGGAAAGGAAGCCAACATCGCCAAGCTGCTTGCGTCGGAGAGTGCCTGGCAGGCCGCTGAAGCCTGCTTGCAGACGCATGGCGGATTCGGTTTTGCTGAGGAGTATGACATAGAGCGCAAGTTTCGCGAAACGCGGCTTTATCAGGTCGCGCCGATTTCGACCAATCTTATCCTGGCTTATGTCGCGGAGCATGTACTCGGCATGCCACGCTCCTACTGAGCGGATAGCATGAGAAAGCCGGATAACGGTCTCTCTCATGCTATGCTTCCACGGCTTATTTCGACGGCGGAAGATCGACGCGTATCGCCCATCCTTCCATCCCCTGCACGGCCGGGTAACGTTCGAAGACCTTGGGATCATGTCCAGGCACGATATGTTGCATGCTGGGTGCAAGGCGTTTCACGGTGCGATAGCCTTCCATGAGATCGGACAGGTTTTCAAAGACGGAGAAAGCACGGTTCTGTTCGATATGCTCGTAATAATGTGAGGCATCCGAAGCCAGAACCACCGGCCCCCGCTCAGTATCGACACGCACGACCTGTAATCCCCGCGAATGTCCGCCAACCCGGTGCACAGAGATGCCGGGCGCAATCTGTGCCTCACCGTCGTAAAACTCGACCCGGCCGGCAAAGACGTTACGCACCATCGACACCACGTCTTCTTCTTCGAAAGCATGATTGAGCAGGTGATGGCACATGCACCGACCGGTCACGAACGCCATCTCGCTGTCCTGAATATGATACCGTGCGCAGGGTAACAGATCCTGGTTGCCGGCGTGATCATAATGCATATGAGTAATGATCACGTCGGACACCTTGTCGGGATCAACGCCGACAGCCTTCAACCCGAGGGGCACAGGTTTGATCACCTCCCGGACGCGCTTCCTGGCCGTCTCTTCGCTGAATCCTGTATCCACGACGAATGTGCGCTTCTCATTGGTAATCACCCAGTTGAAATAGTCGATCGGCATCGGGGTGTCGTGCGGGTCGCCATCGAAAAAATTGGCCGGCCGGTTGCGATCCGCACGGCCATAGCGGATCATGAAGATCTTATATTTTTCATCGCTCATGACCGCCCCTCACTTGTCCGCTGGCGTGCCGACCGTGACGCCCGCCCATTGTTCCGGAACCTGTACGACCTGCGTGAAATCGGAATCGGGACCGAGTTCCGTATGAACGATTTGCCAGAGTTGTTTGACGGAGTTGGCGACCAGCATCTGCACGCCGAGCGCTTCCGCCTCCTGCATGCACAGTTTCAGATCCTTGTACATAAGTCCTGTCGTGAAGCCGTAATCGAAACTGCGAGGAATAATTGCCTTCGGAAACTTGTCTTGGGAGGCACTGTTGCGGCCCGACCCCACATTGATGACATCGACGGCAATAGAGGGATCTATCCCGGCCTTCACCGCCATCACCACCGCTTCCGATGTTGCCGCCATGGCCGTTGCGGATAGCAGGTTATTAACCAGTTTCATGGTCTGGGCGAGACCTGCGGCTTCACCAATAAAGAACACTTTGCCAATATTTCGCAGCATAGCTTGCACAAGCTCGAAATGAGCCTTAGGGCCTGATGCCATGACAGCAAGTGTGCCTTTTTCGGCGCCATGCTTGCCCCCGGATACCGGCGCATCGAGATGCGCAATCCGCTTTTCGGCCAGTTTTTCGGCGACGCGCGCCGAGGTTGTTGCGCCGGTGGTGGAAAGGTCAATGACGCGTTTGATCGCTCCGCCATCGATGAGACCTCCCGCCTCCGTCGCCACCGCCTCGACGATGACAGGTGTTGGCAGGCTGATGAAAATGGTTTCAGCCGCATCCGCCACCTCTCGCGCAGATCCGACAGCACGTGCGCCAAGTTCTTCGAACGCACGACGTGCATCTTCACGCATATCGGTCACGACGAGTCTGTAACCCGCATCGAGAAGACGCTTCGCCATTGGCGCGCCCATGTTCCCTAAGCCGACGAACCCGATTTCCTCGTTCATGATCTTTCCTTTCAAGGACCGGTTTCAATCACTTCTTGCCGTCGATCTCAGCAAACACCTTGCGGGCGATACGAAAACTATCGACGGCAGCAGGAACGCCGCAATAAATCGCCACCTGGAGAAAGACTTCGCAGATTTCCTCACGTGTCAGTCCATTATTGAGTGCACCCTTCAGGTGCATCTCAATCTCGTGTGGACGGTTCAATGCGGAAAGCATCGCCAGATTGAGGAAGGATCGCGTCTTTCGATCAAGGCCGGGACGGCCCCAGACCTCGCCCCAGCAATATTCCGTGACGAGCTGTTGCAGCGGCCGGTTGAAATCATCCGCGGTACGAATGGAATTCTCGACATATTCCTTGCCCAGGACGGCCGAGCGAATTTCCAATCCCTTTTCATAGGTTGCCTTGTCCATATTTCTCTCTCCCTTTTTGACACGAAGCGTTCAAGCCACATGGCCTGCGCTGAGAATTCGCCGTGCTTTTTCAACCAGCGGCTTATCGATCATCTGCCCATCTACCTTGATCGCCGCGTCCGACGTCGCAGCCTCGACAACGCGTCGCGCCCACTCAATGTCCTGCGAGCTTGGACGGAAGGCAGCGAGAACGGGCGCTATCTGTTTGGGATGAATAAGCAACTTGCCAGCAAAACCCATAGAGCGCGCGCGTCTTGCATCCGCCTCAACCCGCTCAGGGTCGTCAAAAGACGGTGTTACCCCGTCAATGGGCGCGGACACATTTGCCAGACGCGATGCAAGGACAATCTCACTGCGCGCATAAAGCAGCGGCTCCCACTCGGGCTCACAGCCGAGATCAAGGCCGAAATCGAGCGATCCAAACCCCGCACAAAGCACCCCCGGCACCATCAGCATGTCGCGCAGCCGGGAAAGTCCTACGGCTGTCTCGACCAGAGGAATGATGTGGCTGTCTGGTCGCAATTTGGCGCGCGCCTCATATAATGCCTCGATACTCTCAGCCTTGGGGATCAGCACGCCGGCCAGCCTTGCCTCAACGGCAGCGCGCATATCGTCATCCCACCAGCGGGTATCAGCAGCATTCAGCCGTCCAAAGACAGGCTTGTTTGACAGACCGTGACCCACGAGATTGCCACGTGCCTCATCCTTGCGAGCCGGATCGACCGCGTCCTCCAGGTCGATAATCACAGCCGACGCCGGGGTAGCGAGTGCCTTGGCAAAACGATCGGGCCTGTCGCCCGGCACAAACAGAGGAGCGAGCAGCGTCATCGGATCACGAAGGGGTTTGAAGTGCTCGGTTCAGTAGCGATCCAGACCGATTTCGTCTGGAGATAATCATTGACCGCTTCCATGCCGCTTTCGCGCCCGATGCCGCTGCGCTTATAGCCGCCAAAGGGTGAGCTGTAACTGACGGACCGGTACGTATTAACCCACACGGTCCCGACCTGGAGCTTTGCCGACATGCGAATTGCGCGACTGACATCCCTTGTCCAGACCCCTGCCGCCAGTCCGAAATCGACGTCATTGGCGATCTCTATCGCCTCGGCCTCGTCCTCAAAGGGAATAACCGAGAGAATTGGTCCGAATACCTCTTCCTGCGCGATACGCATATTATTCTTCACATTGGTAAAGATCGTTGGTTCGACGAATTGCCCTCCCGGCCCATCGTGCGGTTTGCCCCCTAGCACGCACGTCGCGCCCTCATTGCGGGCAATATCGATATAGTCGAGCACTTTTTTGTATTGCGGCGGCGTCGTTACCGGCCCCACATTGGTGTCAGCATCCATAGGGTCGCCGATCTTCGCGGCCCCGGCCACCTCGATCAGCCGATCCATGAATGCGTCATGGATCGAGCGTTGCAGAAGCAGGCGCGAGCCGGCGATGCAAGTCTGACCGGAAGCTGCGAAAATTCCGGATATCGCCCCCATGACGGCGGCTTCCATATCGGCATCCTCGAACACGATATTCGGAGATTTGCCGCCCAGCTCCAGCGTCACGTGTTTGAGATCGCGAGCCGCAGTTTCATAAATCTTCTGCCCAGACAGGTCCGAGCCCGTGAACGCGACTTTCGAAACCATCTTGTGCTCGACCAGTGCTGCGCCTGCCTCCTTGCCAAACCCCGTCACCGTATTGACAACGCCTTTCGGAAAGCCTGCCTTCTCAAACAAGGGCATGAACTCAAGAGTGGATGCGGAGGTGAACTCCGAAGGCTTAATGACTGCCGTATTTCCCGCAGCAAGCGCTGGAGCGAGCTTCCAGGCAAGAAGCAGCAGCGGCGAGTTCCAGGGAGTGATCATCGCAATAACGCCGAGCGGCTCTCGCCGCGTGAAATTCAGCACGCCCGGCTTGTCTGACGGAATGACAGCGCCTTCGATCTTATCGGCCAGTCCACCGAAATAACGATACCATTCCGCCAGATATCTCGTTTGCGAGGCCATCTCGGCAAAGAGCTTGCCATTATCTCGAACCTCGATCTCGGCAAGGTGGGTCGAGTTTTCCTCGATCAGATCGGCAAGGCGCAACATCATGCGACCACGTTTCGAGGCCGGCATTGCGCCCCATTCCCCTTCCGCGGCCTTTTTTGCCGTTCGCACGGCGCGGTCGATGTCGACTGCTCCGGCTTCAGCAATTCTGGCCCAGACTTCTCCAGTATAAGGATTGACCGTATCAAAGACGCGGCCACCTTCCGCTTCGGTAAACGCGCCATCGATATACAGTCCGTAGGTCTTCATGCCTGTCCTCCCGTCATTCTGATCGACGCAGCAAATTCCCGCCGGATGGCGGGGCCATCTTGGTCAAGTGTGGGTACTTTACGCAGTTCGCGCATCCGGCCGGAGACCGGCAGTCGCGCCAGTTCGATCGTACTGTCTGCAAAAGCTGCCGCACTGGTTTGCAAATGCGGATGATGCAGCAGATCAGCCACACTATTGAGACTGGCACAGGCAATACGCCCCTTCCGCAGCCGCGCCATCAATTCCTCACGCGTGTGCGTTTCGAAAACAGCGTTAAGAATTATGTTCATTGCGTCGCGATTTTCGACCCGGTTCATATTGGTGAGGAAACGCGGATCGCTTGCCAGTTCGGGCATGTCGAGAATCCGCTCGCACAGGAGCACCCATTCCCGGTTTGACTGCACCGCAATCAGGACGTCGCCGTCAGCCGCACGATAAACCCCGTACGGGGCAAGGGTTGCATGGGCAACACCGAGCCGCGACGGCGCACGGTGAAGATAGCGCTGAAAGGCCAAGGGTACGTTCATCCAGTCCGCAAGCACATCGAACATGGAAATGGAAATGTCGACACCCGTACCAGTTCGCCCTCGCAGTAGAAGCGCACGCAGGATTGCGGAAAACGCTGTGAGGCCGGTTGCGATATCGCAAATTGAAATGCCAACGCGCGATGGTTCTTCCGGGCCGCCAGTGATCGAACAAAGGCCGCTCTCTGCCTGCACCAGAAGATCGTAAGCTTTCATATTCGCGTAGGGGCCGGTACGGCCATAGCCGGTAATCTCCAGCGTGATGAGTGCCGGATTTGTCCTGCGCAGCACCTCCCCCGACAACCCTCGCTTTTCAAGCGAGCCCGGCGCGAGGTTCTGCAAGAGCACATCAGCCTTTTCCAGCATCTGTCGCAGCAAAGCTGCGTCTTCCGGCTTATCTATATCGAGTACAATTGATTCCTTGCCCCCGTTCAGCCAGATGAAATAAGCGCTTTCGCCATTCGCCGCATGATCATAGGTGCGAGAGAAATCACCGCCCTCACGTTCGACCTTGATGACGCGGGCGCCGGCGTCGGCTAGCAACAAGCCGCAATAGGGAGCTGCGACCGCCTGCTCCAGCGAAACCACCGTGATGCCTTCAAGCTCCTGCCCCAACGCCAGCATCAGTTGACCCTCGACAGAAGACCGCGACCGATGACCTGCGCCTGGATTTCCGCAGCGCCCTCGAAAATATTGAGGATGCGTGCGTCGCACAGGACACGACTGATCTCCGTTTCCAGCGCGTAACCGATACCGCCATGAATTTGCAGGCTGTTATCGGCGTTCGACCACGCAACACGAGCGGCAAGAAGCTTTGCCATGCCAGCTTCAATATCGCACCGCCGCCCCTTGTCTTTCTCGCGCGCTGCGAAATAGGTGAGCTGCCGCGCCATGACGATTTCAACCAGCATGAGCGCTAACTTGTCGGACACGCGGGGGAATGCCAGCAAGGTTCGCCCAAACTGACGTCGTTCTTTGGCATAGCGCAAGGCAAGATCGAAAGCAGTCCGTGCAACGCCGATGGCACGCGCAGCAGTCTGGATGCGCGCGGCTTCGAAAGTCTGCATCAACTGCTTGAATCCCTGCCCTTCCGTGCCCCCAAGCAGGGCGTCACCGGGTATGAGAAAATCCTCGAAGGCAATCTCGTATTCCCGCATTCCGCGGTATCCCAGGACCTCTATGTCACTCCCTCGCATGCCGCGGGTAGGAAATGGATCACTTTCCGTTCCCCGAATTTTCGGCGCCAGGAACAATGATAATCCTTCATAGCTCCTGGATTTGAGATCGGTGCGTACAAGCAGCGTCATCAAATCGCTGCGAGCAGCATGAGTGATCCATGTCTTGTTGCCGTTAATACGCCAGGAGCCGTCCTCATTCCTTTCTGCCTTGGTGCGTAGGCTGCCTAAATCCGACCCTGTATCGGGTTCGGTGAACACAGCGGTTGGAAGGATTTCGCCTGATGCAATTCCTGGCAACCATTGATCCTTCTGAGCCTCTGTTCCGGCAGTGGCGATCAATTCGCCGGCAATTTCCGAGCGGGTGCCGAGCGAACCTGCGGCAATCCACCCCCGGCTCAACTCTTCCGTCACGATGCACATGGCTAGCTTGCCCAGGCCGAGCCCACCGTACTTCTCGTCGATGCAGATGCCGAAAACACCGAGCTCGCACAACGCATCCACGACGCTCATCGGAATCAGGCTGTCAGCGAGATGCCAGCGGTGGGCATTCGGTGCCACATGTACATCCGTGAACTTGCGAAACTGGTCGCGGATAAGATCGAGCATATCGTCATCGAGCGTCTCATCGATGCTACCACCTTCGGCAAGGCGGGCAACAAGGTCGGCGCGGACCACATGCATGTCAGGCATCTCAAGAAAATAGGCAGCGCTGCGTCGCAGATTCGTAGCTTCCGCATCGATGCCCAGCTCATGCGGGCGAATGAACTCGCTCTGGCTCATGGGTACGCCGCCAATCAACTGGCCCAGATATTCCGCGGCACCGATGATCAACACTGCCTGCTCGTTTTCGCCCAGCTTCCCAAGCACCTGCAAATGCTGCGCCCAGCTAACAGTTGCCCTGAGCGCGCTGACAGTGGTTGCGATCCAGGCAAGACCATGCACTCCATGCTGATGCGCATCGCCACACGCCGCGTCGAACTTCCCATCGCGCACGACGAGCTGCGATACTGCCCGGCGGGCCGCCGCCTGATAGCGTTCGGCCTGCTCAACCGCCTGTTCTGCCGCTATGAGCAACATTGTCTGGCTTTCCGCTTTTCTGGTCGCTGTCGCTGTCATGCGTTCCTCGTCAGGCCGTTGCGCTACTCGCCACCACGCCCTCGTCATGGAGGTGGGCAATGGCGCCGGAAGAAAGCCCCAGCACGCTTGCCAAAACTTCTTCCGTATGTTCGCCGAGACAGGGTGCGCGTCCTGGCATCTCACGTGTGAGATCAACGATGGTGGCAGCAGAACCAGGTGTCAGGTAGGTCTCGCCGCTACCATGCGTCACGGGCTCAAAGATTGATTCTGCGCCCATAAATAATCTCGGGTCGGAAATAGCTTCCTTCAGGGAATTGTAGTCGCTCCAGCAGACGCCGGTCCCGCTGAATACCCGCGCCCATTCAGCAGCGGATTTTCGCTCAATGACCGCAGCAATGATCGGGTTGAGCCGATCCCGATGCTGAAAGCGCAGTCCCTCATCTTTTGACAGATCAAGATCAAGTTCGGTTTCGAGCCGCTGCACTTCGTCACCGATCCCGAGCGCCGTTACCAGGTCGCGCCAGTGACGCTGCGTCAGGCCGACAATCATCAGCCTGCGACCGTCTGCTGTTTTATAGTCACGACCGAACGCACCGAAAATGTCGTTTCCGTAGCGAGGGCGATCTGCGCCCGACAGCGCCACTTCCGCCACCTGACCAAGATTGCCGAGCGTTGCCATGGCGATATCGCCAAGTGGCACTCGTACTTCCAGTCCCTCATTATGACGCGAACGATGTCTTTCTGCCGCAAGCGTGACGAAGGCTGCATAATTACCCGTGGCGAAGTCCCAGGCAGGCAAAACATTGTTTACCGGCTCGTCGCCCAGCTTGTCGGGGCCGGTCATCATCGGCACACCAAGCGCGCTGTTGACCGTATAATCGACAGCGTTCGAACCATCCGCCCAACCCATCACACGCACAGTGATCATGTCGGCACGTCTGGCCTTCAACTTTTCATGGGAGAGAAATCCAGTGACCGGGTAATTCGTCACGAAGATACCACCGCCGTCTCCAGGAGCGGTGGCGATCAGGGTTGCGAGTTCGCGTCCCTCCGGGCGGCCAAGATCAATCGCTATGGATTTCTTGCCTTTGTTAAGCCCCTCCCAGTAGAGGCTCGCGCCGCCGACGCTCCCTTTCGCACGCGGCCAGCGACGAAAGTCGGGTCCCCCGCCGATCGTGTCGAAGCGAATGACCTCGGCTCCCATCTGTTGCAAGTGCAGACAGCAGGTCGGAGCCGCGACGAAGGCTGCGCCTTCTACCACTCGCATACCGGAAAGAAGACTGTACATTACATCCAATCCTACAGATACCATCGTACTTCCCGCGCTGAAACGCGTTCGGCATCGAGAGGCCACTGTCCACCAACGAGTGCAGTCTGACGACCGTCAACATTCCAAAACCTGTTATGCGGGATTGATGCCTCCCCTTCGTATATTGGCTGATCAACAATGGCGGTCCGGCAGCGCTACCCGAAGGAGTGCGTCATGACGATCGTTCAACATGGTAAGACGGCGGCCCATGCTGCCGCACGGCTCGCCAATTTTGCGCTCAGTGCGGATCTCTCTGATATGCCCGACAGCGTGGTTGAGAAAGCCAAGGGATGTCTGATGGACTTCCTCGCCTGCAGCATCGAGGCGGGAACGCTTCCCTGGGGGGAACAGACTATTGCCTACGCATCCTCGATGGCAGGCGGCGGCGCAGCCATCGTGGGAACCAGTATCAGAACGTCCCCAGCCGAGGCGGCTTTCGCCAATGGAGCGCTCAGCCACGGCCTGATCCGAGAAGACATGCACGTGCCGAGCTGCTCGCATCTCGGCACTGTCGTCATTCCGCCGCTGCTCGCTCTCGCCAGCACCCAAACGGGGCGCGACTTTCTGACGAGCTTGATCGTCGGCTATGAAACCGGTGCCCGCATAGGTCGCGCGCTGATCAATACTGAACTCGCCACGCGCATACGGCCAACCGGTACGGTCGGAGCAATGGCAGGGGCAGCTGGTGCTGCGCGCCTCCTCGCCCTGAGCGAAGGCGAAGCGATTTCGGCGCTTGGTTTCGGCGCAAATTGCGCCTGCGGCGTCAACGAATGGCCCTGGGCCGGCGGAACCGATGTGTTCTTCCACGCCGGGTTTGCCTCACGCAATGCGGTTACGGCCGTGCTTCTTGCCAAGACCGGAGCCTTCGCGTCTCCGACTGCAATTGATGGGCGTGCGGGGCTTTTTGCGGTTTACGGACGACGCGCCGAGGCGGAAAAGATCATACCTCTTGCTGATGGGAACTACGAGATACTTTCCGTTTACTGGAAACCGGCGCCTGCGTGTAATTACGTGCAGACGCCGTGTCAGGCAGCACTTGCGCTGGCAAATCAAGGAATTCGTCCCGACGATATAAGCCGGGTGGAAGTCAGGAGCTTTAACGCAGCGATTAGGTACCCAGGTTGCGATCACTCCGGCCCCTATCCAGGTATTCTGGAAGCCAAGATGAGCATCCAGTACTCTGTTGCCGCAACGTTGGTGTCTGGGCGGATTGAGGAAAGCAACTATGCGTTGCTGAAGGATCCCCGGGTCCTGCGGCTTGCACAGGCAATGCGCCTTCTTGTCGACGATGACCTGGAGAAAAATTATCCGCAAAAACAGGGCGTCGAAATAATGGTGGTTCTCAAGGACGGCACGCGACACACCGAGAGACGCGATGACGTGCACGCCGTCGATTACGAGGGTGTACGTACGCGTCTGCACAAGACCGTCTCGTCGCATCTCGGCACCTGCAAGGCCGATGCGGCGATCGCGGCAATCGAAACATTGGAGACGGGTGGAGCGGTCGGAGACGTTCTTGCAGCGGTGACACGATCATGAACAAAACAGCACTCGGCGGCATTCGTATTCTTGAACTCAGCCGCTTTCTACCAGGAGGACTGGCAACTCAGATGCTCGGCGATCTCGGCGCCGACGTCATCAAGATCGAGCAGCCCGGTGTGGGCGACCTGATGCGTACCTTTCCCCCGATGGGAAAACAAGATTCAGGCACGTTCCTGATAGGCAATCGCAACAAGCGCTCGATCACTCTCAACCTAAAAAGCGAGATGGGCAAGGAAGTGGTTGGCAAGCTCGCTGCTCGAGCCGATGTGATCGTTGAGGGTTTTCGCCCGGGTATCGCCGATCGGCTCGGCATGGGTTACGAAACGCTGCAGGAAATCAATCCCCGTCTCATCTATTGCTCGATTTCCGGTTATGGCCAGAGCGGTCCTTATCGGGACGTTCCTGGCCATGACATGAATTATCTTGGTATCACGGGTATGATGCAGTTGATTGCGCGACCGGAAATCGGGCCGCTTGTACCAGGTCCCTTATTTGCTGACATTGGCGGCGGATCGATGATGGCCGTGTTTGGCATCCTGGCGGCGATCGTCGCGCGCCAGACCACCGGCAAGGGGCAATTCATCGACGTCTCGATGACCGACGGTGCGATGCATTTCATGCACTCGCATGCCTCTGATTATCTTTTGGCCGGCACCGAGCCGGCGGGCGGGGTGCAGCGCGTGGCCGGAGGATCGGCCGCCTATAATGTCTACAGATGTGCCGACGATAAACATATTACGCTCGGCATCATCGAAGACCATTTCTGGGAGCGTCTGCATAAGCTTGTCGCGCACGAGGACTTTCCAGCGACCCCCTTCCCTTCGCCAGAAGAAACGACGAAGGCCAAGCGCGTTCTCAATGACTTCTTCGCAACGAAACCGCGTGATGAATGGGTAAAGATACTCTGGGATCTGGACATTCCAGCGGGGCCCGTCAACTCGCTCAGCGAAGCCTTTGCCGACCCGCAAATGATAGCGCGCGAAATGCTGCTACACGTCGATCATCCCGTCGAAGGAAGTTTGCCGCAAATCGGTTTTCCCGTGAAATTTTCCGACACTCCAGGCCAGATCACGCGACCGCCGCCCACACTCGGGCAGCATACGTCGGAAATTCTTACCGAGCTGGGTTACCCTGATAACGTCATCCATAATTTTCGAGAGGCTGGCGTGACCTGAGCAGCTTCAGGCGAGCTCGCCCTCGATCTCCATTGCGATCCGATTCTGTGCGTTGATAGCTGCAAGCCTGAAACTTTTGCCATCGACGCGACCGGCGAGATCGTAGGCTTCCGGCACGAAGAGAGGACGTCGGGCGCGCATGGAAAAACTCTTCACCCGCGCAGCTTTAATATTAGCCGGCACTGTTTCCAGAAGGAGCGTCGCCGTCAAAGGACCGTGAATCACGAGACCGGGGTAGCCTTCTTTTTCGCGTACATATGGATCATCGTAATGAATGCGGTGCGTATTATAAGTTACTGCGGAATACTGAAAGAGCATGACAGGATCAGGCTGCACGCGGGTCTTCCATTGCGGCGCGAAACCGATCTCTTCCCCTGTCCGGGGATTTTGTTGCTCCTGCTTTTCCTCGATACCGCGATAAACGATCGTGTGCCGATCATGCAGCTTAGCTCCTTTCTCGCCCGTGATTTCGTGATCAACGATCACGAAGCAGAGCCGCCCGCTGCGTCCGTCCTTTTCAGTTACGTCCTTGATGGTGGAAACCCGTTTTAATCTTTCACCGGTTTGGATACCTTGGTGCACCTCGACATGAGAACTTGCCCACATGCGTCGTGGCAGAGCGACAGGTGGCAGGAAGCCGCCCCGCGCCGGATGTCCGTCCGGACCGACCTGATCATGGCGCACACTGTGGCCAAATAGGCTCCAGACCCAAGCCGCAGGCCAAGTCTCACCGGTATTCAGCACGTCGCGATCAAGCAGGCCAGCGATCCGGTCTGCGGTTAACTGCCAAGCCGTGTCGACCTGCTCCTGTGACTTGCCAACCCATTCAGTGATGTCGGTCATCGATCGTCTCCGTTTATCGGTTTCTAACGGCAATGGCTTTCTTTGGTCGAGACTTAGCTTCGCGGATACATGGAATAACAGCTATCGACGGATCGCACTTCCCCTCGCTCGCTACTTGCCGCACCTTCGTCTCATGAACGCATATGGGAGGAAAAGCATGGCCGGCATCAGTGCCGCCGTCGCCGGCGTTGGGACAACCGATTGGGGGCGCATGCCCGATCATGATGCATATGACCTTGGCATGTGGGCTCTCACCGAAGCGCTCGACGACGCAGGTCTCGGCTTTTCTGACATTGACGCGCTAATCATCAACCGTATCCCGGATTATCAGCGTTTTTGTGAAATTGCGGGCATCGATCCGGAATATGTGACGATCACCCCCGGACACGGACGCTTCGCCGCCATCTGCATCGACACTGCAATCTCGCTTGTCATGAGTGGCCGGCATAAGACCGTCGCACTGGTCTATGGTAATAATGGCCGGTCTGCCGGCGTGGCGTATGGCGGCGCAGAGGACAGTTATGGGTCTGGGGGCAACGGTCTCTGGTTTCCTTATGGCATGACGTCACCCGGCGCCTTCCATGCGCTGATGATGCGCCGGCACATGGAACTCTATGGAACCAAAGCGGAGCATCTGGCCGAGGTAGCCATTGCGTTTCGCAATCATGCCGCTCGCAATCCAAAAGCCGTGATGCGCGAACGCTTCGACCTCGACGCCTATCTCGACGCCCGCATGATCTGCGATCCGCTCCGTCTTCTCGATTATTGTCTGATCAATGATGGAGGGGTCGCGATCATCATAACAACGCCCGAGCGTGCAAGAGATCTGCGCAAACCCCCCGTTCATATTCGTGGCTCAGCGTTGCAGACAGTTTTTTCCGACTCGACCTTTCCTCCAGACGATTTCTGGTTCGGCGCCATGGAGAGCGTGACGAAACGCAGTTTTTTGGCGGCCGGAGTGCGACATGAGGACATGTCGGCCTTAATGATCTACGACAATTTTTCGCCTACTGTGCTCTTCAGTCTGGAAGGCTGCGGCTATTGCGGCAAGGGCGAGAGCGGTCCCTTCGTCGGTGAGGGCCATTTGCGGCTCGGCGGGCGGTTTCCCACCAACACGTCGGGTGGACATCTCTCAGAGAGTTATATGCAAGGCTGGGCGCTCAATGTCGAAGCAGTTCGTCAATTGCGCGGCGAATGCGGGGATCGGCAGGTCGATGACGCCAAAAATATTCACTACGCGGCCGCCGCACCCGTCTGTTCCTCAATCGTTTATTCGAAGGAGCCGTCATGATCGCGTCCGGAACCGCTCTACCGCCGCGCCCGCGCCCACGTCTTGACGGGCCGGAGCGCCCCTTCTGGCAGGGCCTCCGCGAAGGTGAAATCCGCGTTCAGCAGTGCAGCCATTGCAAGCGCAAACGCTTTCCTGTGAGCCGCTATTGTCCTCATTGCCATAGCCCCGAATTTTCATGGGAGGCAACCGGTACGCAGGGCACCATCGAAAGCTTCTGCGTCTTTCACAAGTGCTACTTTCCTGGATTTGTGAAAGACATGCCCTATGCGGTCATTCAGGTGCGAATGGATGATGCAGATCTACGGTTCTACTCGAACCCGATCGGTATCGACGATGATGAACTGCGTTCAGGCATGACGATGGAAGCCGTCTTCGAGCGTATCGACGATGAACTCACCTTGCTGAAATTCAAACCGCTGGAGGCAAGGCGATGAAAGCCGTCGTCGTGGAGAATCCGGGCGGCATCGACGTCCTCAAAATGTGCGATATCGACGAACCAATCGCTGGTTACAAAGATGTCGTCATCAGAGTCGATAGCTGTGGTGTCTGTTTCCATGACATCGTGACGCGCAATGGCACCTTGAAAGCCGGCGTGAAGATGCCGCTCATTCTCGGACATGAAATCTCAGGAACCGTGGTGGGTACCGGGCCCGGCGTACACGATTTCAGGCCGGGAGACCGGGTAGCCACTACCCAACGCTATCACATATGCGGGGGATGCGCTCATTGTCGTACAGGTTATGAGCCGCTGTGTGATGATCGCAAGTTCCTCGGCGACTATGGCCTTGTCGGGGGCTACGCCGAGTATGTTGCGGTCGAGAACGACAATGTCGTCCTGGTACCAGAGGGGGTCGATATGGCTGAGGCGGCAATCACCGCCTGCACTATCGGTACAATCTTCAACGCCATGCGCCGGGTGGGGCAGGTACAGGCTGGCGAAACGGTGCTGATCACCGGTTCGGGCGGCGGGCTTGGCATGGCCGCAATTCAGTTTGCCCGTTTACAGGGTGCTCGCGTCATTGCGCAAACCACGTCGAAAGCCAAAGCCGAGCAATTGCGGGAGCTTGGAGCACACGAGGTTGTCATCCACGAGCGTGGCGAGGATTTCTCGAGGACCGTACGCCAACTTACTAATGGCCAGGGCGTGGATGTCGCCGTCGACAATGTTGGCAATTTGCTGTTCGACCCAATCCGGAAATCCATAGCGGTTGGGGGACGTTGGCTACTCATCGGTCAATTGACTGGCGATTTCGTTCCGTTCAACCCCGCCCAGTTGTTTCTGAAAAACATCTCGATGCTTTCCGCCACCTCCACCACCCGGGAGCAATTGCGCCAATGTCTCGATCTTGTCGCGCGAAAGCAGATCAAGCCCATCGTCGCGGACCGGCTGCCTCTCCACGAGGCAAAACGCGCGCATGAGCTTGTGGAGGCGGGCAACGTCGCGGGGCGAATAGTCCTGCAACCTCGCCTCTAGAAGGATATTCCTATGAAGATCAACGCCGCTATCGCAGGCATAGGCTCCTCGGAGTTCGGACGCTTTCTTCCTGATAGTCAGCTCAAACTTGCCTCGAAAGCATTGCGAGCCGCGCTCGAGGATGCGGGGTTGAAGCGAGAAGATGTTGACGGATTGTCGATCCATATGGGCTGGCCCGTCGGACTCGACTATGACCGGGTTGCCGAAGGGCTCGGCCTCAATGTGCGTTATGTCAACCAGTCGTGGCTGCACGGTCGCTTCGTGACCAACGCCTTGCAGCACGCTGCCCTCGCCGTCTCGGCTGGTCTAGCCGATGTGGTCGCGTGCGTGACCGCCATCAGTTTCACACGCGAGCGCGACATTCTAGGCGGTCCGGGCGATATCGAGGGTCACCGCGAGGAGGGTGGGACGCATGGAGAAAGCCCGGTCTACGGCCTGACCGCACCGGCAGGTGGTGCAGCGCTCAGCATGCAGCGCTACATGGCCCGTTATGGCGCAACGAGCGAAAAACTTGCTGCCGTACCAATGTCAATCCGGAAACACGCATTGCGTAACCCGGATGCGATAATGAAACAGGAACTGACGCTCGATGCGCATCAGACGTCCCGTATGGTGGTCGATCCGCTGCACCTGTTCGATTGTTGCCTGATCACCGACGGTGCCGTCGTGACACTTGTCACTACGGCGGAACGCGCGCGTGACATGAGGCAAAAACCGGTCAAGATTGCTGGCATGCAGGGCATCCGCAGCGGTCGCGACGAATTCATCTTTGCCCCGCCCGGGTTGGGGATCGGCCAACAACCGACCAGTGACGTACATTCTCGCCCCATTGATCGCGCGGTGTATGGACAGGCTGGCATCGAACGCGGCGACGTCAATGCCCTTTATACCTACGACGCCTTTTCGCCTCTCGTCCTGTTCGTGTTGGAGCGTTACGGCTTCTGCGGTGCGGGTGAAGCAGCCGATTTTGTGCAGAATGGCACGATCGGTCCCGATGGTGAGCTTCCGGTAAACACAAGCGGAGGACTATTATCGGAGGCTCATGTTGCCGGCTGGAATCATATCCGCGAAATGGTGCGGCAGATACGGGGTACGGCAGGTTCGCGGCAATTGCCAAAAGCGGAGGTCCTGCAATGGGGCACCGTCTGGGGCGACTCCGTCATCATGACCGCTTGAGGCACCCCCATCCTCAATTGCAGCAACAATGACCAGGAGACTAAGATGAGCTTGCATCAAGGCGTAACCGAGAAACCTCGCCCCCGCATCAGCCCGGACAACAAGCCATTCTGGGATGCCTGTCAGGAAGAAAAACTGGTCCTGCCCTTCTGCGAAGATTGCGGCAAGCCCCATCTTGTCCCGGGGCCTGTCTGCCCGTTCTGCTTCAGTGATCGGCTGCAATGGCGAGAAGCTACCGGACGCGGCACGATTTCGACATTCGTCATTGTGCACAAGGTCTGGTTTCCGGCTTTTGCCGCTGATGTGCCATACAATGTCGTGCAGGTGGAGCTGGAGGAAGGCCCGCGTCTCACCGCGAAGCTGGTTGGAGAAGGCAGCCAGTCTCCTGCCGTGGGAGATAAGGTTCAGGTCGCGTTCCAGAAGATCGATGACGACCTAACCCTTCCTTGCTTCAGGAAGATATAATTAGCCCCAGATCGTTTCCTTCAGCCCGCTCACCCCGCATTCGCAGCGCAGAACAGCGCCCGCCCAGGGTTCTTTTGCCAATTCTTCGGGCGAAAGACGGAAAGTTGCTGTCGTCAAATAGATGGTTTTCAGATCCGGACCACCAAAAGCCAAATGTGCAGGACGCGAGACGGGCGTCTCGATAATCTGATCGACACTTCCGTCAGGTGCGAAACGCACGATGCAACCACCGCCGAAGCGGGCATTCCAGACATAACCTTCGGCATCAACGCTGGAGCCATCGACATCGCCCGGAAGATCCGCGGTCTCCGCAAAGACCCGCCTGTTGGAAATCGCTCCTTCGGTCAGATCATAATCATACGCGAATATAGTATTGGAATGACTATCTCCCATATAAAACGTGCTGCCATCAGGACTCCAGCAGATCGAGTTCGGCAACCATATGTCCTCGTCTTGCAGCAAGACGACACGCTCGTCCGGATCGATACGCCATAGCTTACCAGTTGCGCCTGAGAGCCGTTTGTTCATGCTGCCTATCAGAAACCGGCCACGCGGATCGGTACGCCCATCATTGAGAATGTTATCGGGCATGTCGGTTTCCGGCTCGGCAAGACGGAGAAATTCGCCCGTTCGCGGGATCCACCTGCCGATGCCGCCTCGTCCGCCGGTTAGAACGTCATCCCCTTTGGTTAACGCGTAGGCTCCAAGCTTTTCGGGAGGGGTGAAGCTCTCCACCTCGCCGCTTACCGGATCAAGACGATGCAGCGCCGGCTTGAAGATATCTATCCAGCTTAGTCGCTGGATGCGATGGTCCCATAGCGGCACCTCGCCGATAATATCCAGCGTTTGTGCCGCTATTTCGAAATCCCCAATTTTGACAGGCATCGCTTTCTCCGTTGAGAAATCCAGACCGACGCCTGTTGTTTGCAAGCGTCGATCCTGAACATTTACGGTCTAGCCGCCGCTCGGCCAGATCGGTTCAGCAAGCGCCGACTCCGGTGGATAGATCGGAACCGGTTCCCCCGCCTGCCACTGCACAATAATCAGGTTGGCGCGAGTATTGTGGCCCGCCTCGTCGAACTTGATGCCAGACCCCGGATAGAAGGCCGCCGGACCATCGGACCCTTCCAAATCGACCGAGCGCAACGCTTCGGCAACTTTCCTCTTGTCCGCCTCCTTCGCCTGTTCCAGCGCATAGGCCATCAGCTGGATATCGCCATAGGCTGAAATCGAGTCCTGCGTCATCCACGGCTCACCGGTTTCTTCCTTGAAACGCTGAATAATCTCTTCCTGCCCTTTGGCACCCCAATTGCCGACGACCGTCATCACGCCTTCAAGCAATTCCGCTCCCACATTCTTCAGGAGTTCCGGTGCACCCATATGCGCGCCAGAAGAGATGATCGGCATGCGCCCGCCGCCGAGATTGAACTCGTTGACCTTCTCAAGGAGCAACTTATCGTCGGGAACGGCAGTTCCCAGCATGATCAGAAAGTTGGGACGGTGCGAGCGTGCCTGCTGAACCAGTGCCGTTGCATCCGCCAGAGGTGGCGTGAAGGTCTGGTCAAATTTCAATTCTATACCCAGTTCCTTCAAAGCACCCTCGCGGATGGGTTTGGCGAAACTGGTTGAGGAGGCCGTGTTGTCGGAAATGATGCCCGTCGTCATTGGCTTGGCGCCGGCCGTCTCAGCCACCTTCATCAAGGCCGGCATGGCGGTCTGTGCCTGGATCACACCTGTGGGTGGCAGCTGGAAGATGTATTTGAACCCACGAGAGGTGATCTGATCCGAATAGGACAGTGTCAACATCGGCAGTTCTGCACGTTCAGTCACTTCCGATACCGAAAGTGTAAACGATGAGAGCCAAGCACCGGTCACGGCAACCAGGTCAGGATATTGCGACACCATCCGCTGGGCCGCATTCTTGGCCTTTTCGGCGGTATCGCCCGTGTCCACCTCGACAAGTTCGAGCTTGGCTCCCCCAAGGCTTTTGATGCCCCCGGCGTCGTTAACATCCTTAATGGCCAGCCGTGCACCTTTGAGCATCAGATCGCCCTGTCGCGCCCAGGGACCCGACATAGGGGCTATTAGCCCTACCTTGACGGTCTTCTCCGCGTCCTGCGCCATTAGTATTGCCGGAGATGTGCCGAGAGCGCCGAGGGCCACCGTGGCTGCTAGCGCTGTCGTAAGCATGCGTCTGCGTGTGAACATGGTTTCCTCCCAGTTACAATTCAGCATTCATGTCACGGCATATCCTCACATGCCGAGATAGGCCTGACGGACACGATCGTCCGACAAGAGTTCTGATTGTTTTCCCTCCAGAACGACGCGTCCCGTCTCGATTACATAACCCCGATCACAGGACTCCAGGGCTTCCACGGCCCGCTGCTCAACCAGAAGCACTGAGACGTTCTTAGCCGCTCGGATGTCAACCACCGCTTCGAAGATCGAATCCGCTACGGTGGGCGCAAGCCCCATGGATGGCTCATCAAGCATCAGGAGCTTTGGTGAGGAAGCTAATCCCCGTCCGATGGCCAGCATCTGCTGCTGGCCTCCGGACAGAGTACCCGCCTGTTGCTTACGGCGTTCCTTGAGGATCGGGAAAAGGTTGACGATGTAATCGAAATTCTCCTTCCAGTCCCGGCGGCCCGCTTTTGTGTAGGCCCCCATTTGGAGATTTTCTTCGACTGTCAGATTAGGAAAAACTTGCCGCCCCTCTGGAACATGAGCAATTCCCAGATGCGGTCGCTCATGTGGCGGCACCCTTCCCAGGTCTCGACCGCCAAACCGGATTTGCCCGGCCTTGTTCGGGACCGTTCCGGCAATTACCTTGAAGAGCGTGGTTTTGCCGGCTCCATTGGGACCGACTACCGACACGAACTCGCCCGGTTTGACCAAAAGCGAGACGCCTGACAACGCTTTCACGCCGCCATAGGCGGCTTCGATATTGCTGATTTCAAGCACGTTCCCGCCACCTTTTTCCCAGATACGCCTCAATAACGGCCGGCTCACGGATCACGTCTTGCGGCCTGCCCTCAACGAGCAACGCACCATGATCGAGCACGACGAAATGATCGGCCAGTTGCAGCATTGCCTGCATGGTGTGCTCGATGATGATGATGGTGATGCCTGACTTGGTCAGGCGCTTGAGAACACCGATCATCTCGGCCACTTCGGTAGAGCCAAGGCCTGCCAGAATTTCATCGAGAAAAAGAATGCGTGGGCGCCCTGCCAGCGCGCGTGCCAGCTCCATCAGGCGCTGCTCCATGCCCGTCAGGCCGTCGGCTATGCGGTCGTGATTGTTTTCCAAGCCAACAAGATCGAGCGCCTGGCGTGCGTTTGTGAGCGCCTCAGCGTCAGTATCGGCCCCAACGAATGCGCCGACAAGCACATTGTCCAGGATCGAAAGCCGCGTGAACGGACGTGCGACCTGAAAAGTTCGACCGATGCCACGCTTGCAGATCGCGCTCGGCTGGAGTCCCGCAATGTTCTCGCCTTCGTAGATGACTTCGCCGGAACTGGGCGCATAAAAGCCGTTAAGAACGTTGAACAAGGTCGTCTTGCCGGCACCATTTGGGCCTATAATGCCGACGATGCGCCCCTCCGTAACTGTGAAGGAGACGTCCTGCACCGCCTTCAGCCCGCCAAAGGACTTTGACAAATTGCGGACTTCAAGAATGATCTTACCTGCCGCAGCTTCTTCCATATCCTCGACCTTGAAGACATCGGATACCAGATTGTTGGCAAGAGGTTCGACATTAGGCAAAGCAGGGCCATTTGCCGGTGTGTCACGGTTCGTCCGTTTGCGCAGCAAATCCCGCACCTTCCAGTAAATACCCTCAGGTGCCAGAAGAATAACGAGCACGATGGCAACACCGAACACCACGCCCTGAATGCCCGGAAGAACATTTCCGAGCTCCGCATGCAGGGTTTCCGACAACGGGATGAGAATTGAAGCGCCAATGACCGGGCCCCAGACCGTGCCAATGCCGCCGAACAAAGCAACGATGAGCGCCTGTGCCGAGGTAAGCATGGAGAACACGCTAGGGGGTGTCACGACGATGAGCAGGATGGCATAAAAACCACCTATCATGCCGGCGATGGCACCAGAAACTGCAATTGCCCGCAGCTTCCACTTTCGTGTTTCGATACCGGCTGCTTCAGCCGCTAACTCGTTTTGCTTGATCGCCAGAAGCGACATGCCGAAGCGGGAGGTTTCGATTTTGCGTGAGATGTAGATCGCAGCGACCAACATAGCCAGTACGATCAAGCAATAGATGCGCGTGTCGCTGAATTGCATGTAGAGGATTGGATTTTCGCGCTTCATCGGCAGCGCTACTTCCTGATACCCCATCCACTCGAAGACATATAGCAGCGCGAGCGGATAGGCGAGCATGGCAAGAGCAAAGTAGTGCCCGCGCAGCCGAAAAGTGGGTAAACCCACGATGATGCCGGCGACAGCCCCAACCACTGCTGCCAGAGGCAGGCCGATCCAGGGCGTCAGGTCGAAATGCACCAGCGACAGAATGACGGTATAGGCACCAAGTCCAAAGAAAGCAGCGTGCCCGAAGGAGACGAGGCCTGAATAGCCTGAAAGAATATTCCAGGAAATTCCCATGATTGCCCAGACGCCGACCAAGGCCAGCATGAGTTGGTAATAACGATCCGGTGCCATGAAAACCAGCGCCAGATAGACCAGGCTGAGTAGCCCGATCGTTACCATTGTATTGCGTGTCGATTTTTGATCATTCATCAGACTCGCTCCACATTGGTGCCGAACAGGCCCTGCGGACGGAAGAAGATGACTAGAAGAAATACGGCGAAGATCGCGGTGTTTTGCAGTTGGATTGGCAGCAGTAGCGTCGACAGCTGTTGTACAAGGCCAATGGTCATGCCACCCCAGAAGGCACCTATAATCGAGCCAAGGCCCCCGAGCACGACTCCCGCATACATAACGATGACGAATTCAAGTCCGACATACGGTTGAAAGGGATAATACATCGCAACGAGACCGCCGCTTATGGCCGTCACAGCCGTGCCTATACCGAATGCGATGCGATGCGCCTTATCGACATTTACCCCCATGTAAAGTGCTGCCTCCGGGTTGTCTGCGGAAGCACGTAACGCTTTGCCGAGACGGGACCGCGTCACAAACATGAAAAGACCGACGGCAACCACCACCGAGACGATTGCACCGACCGCACGTGCCTTGTTGACGAAGATGGAGACGAAATCTCCCCAAAACGGTCCAAGCTCCCACGCGCTGGACGACATGGGTGTGCGCATCGACACAGGTTCGGAACCGAACGTGATCAGGCCGCCATTCTGGAGAATGAGGGCGATACCGAGCGTCAAAATAAGCTGCGCATAGTGGCCCGCCCCCTCGGTCGCCGCGACTTTCACCCCGGTTACTCTCGAAACCAGAAACTGGTGCAGAAAATACCCAATCACGAAGAGAATGGGGCCCGTCAGGACAGCTGCCACCACCGGCCCAAAATAGGGACCGAGAAAAGCCAGAACTCCGAAACCGGCGAACAGATACCACGCGGAATACATGCCGAGCATCATCAGGTCGCCCTGCGCGAAATTGATTACCCGCATGATCCCGAAGATCATGCCAAGCCCCGTACACATGAGACCATAGAGGCAACCGACCATCAGACCTGCTGCAAGTGCTTGCAGGAAATTTTCCGCCATCATCATGCCGGGTGTCATCATCGGACAACCCTCCACGAAAACGGGCCGGTTACGTTCGCCAAGATCTGGCGAGGCGGAAACATAGGCATGGCATGTTCCTCCCACTGCACAATTATTTGTCAGTTCTCCCGAGTGCAGAGTTTCAAGTCCGGAGCCGGGAAACAACGTCCTCCAGACGCATACCTGCTATAGTCTTCGCCTACTTATCGCGTTCACCAACCTTGCCGTCCGCAATCTGAAGAACCGCGGCGTGGATCGGGTCAGGTATCTCGATAAAATTCATGCTCTTTTGCGCATCTCGGTCAGCACGCGAACGATCGAAAGGCATACGCACCGGATCGTTCGGGTCGGCAGGCCGTGTTTCACGCACCAGCTCCGAGTAAGCTGCCACCTCGCGTTTGAATGCATCAAGCGGAGTGAGAAGATCAGGTTTGACGGCGATCGCCAGATAACCGAAGCCCTCCAGTTCACCAGGCATCATCGGTGAGCCGGCCAGCATTCCGAGTAGGTGCACGACAAGCGCCAAGCCGCTGCCGCGATGTCCACCCCATGGGGTAAAGGCTCCGGCAAGCGCTGTTTCCGGGTCGGTTGTCGGCCGCCCATCCGGCCCAAAGGCAGTGCCGTCCGGCAAGGGTCTGCCCAATCGCTTGGCGAGTACCGCCTGGGCATGGATGATAGAAGAGGTGCCAATGTCCCAGATCACCGGCTTATCGGCACTTGGGAAACCGAAGCAGATCGGATTGGTGCCGAAGCGCCCTTCTGTGCCTCCATGCGGTGCGACCCAGGGGGAAGCGTTGGAGGCAATCATGACGACGAGATCGCGCGCCACCACCTGTTCGGCATAATAAGAAAGCATTCCGGTGTACCAGGTATCGCTGGCACCGACGATGGCAATGCCACCAGCAGAGGCCTTTTCTATGGCAATCTCGGTGGCCCGCTGCGCGACAAGGTAGCCCAGATTGTCTGCTCCATCGAGACGAGCCGAGACCGGCGTCTCCTGCATGATGGAAATCGCGCGATTTGAAAGACCTTTGCGCGCAAGGTGATCCGCAATGCTGAGGATACGTGAAAAGCCTGCATAGGTGAGGCCTCGTAGTTCGCTGTCGATCAGATGATCCGTAGCGATTTTCGCTTGGCTTTGGGTGTAACCCAACGCAACCATGACATTTTGTGCCAGGGACGTAGCGTCGGAAATAGTCAGGCGCATGTGGTTCCTCCCGCTCGGAAGGTTGTGCGGGCCCTCAATTATACGGCAGCGCCAACGATCCGTTTTCAGGGCGAGGTTACCATGAAAGCTTTTTTGCGCTGCTGCGCGCGCAGGCAAACCAGCTATACGTCTGACAGCGCAAGGACCGGCGCAAATAGGTCGGGATACTGTATCGCGGCCGCCCAGCAAGCTTTACCGCCTAATTATGTTGTGGCAAATGTTAAATACGTTAACAATCGAACGAGCGTACATTGGCCGGGAAAGCTTTGACATTAACGAGTAGTGCGCGCGCGGTCTTCAAGCATCTTGCCTTCGAAGGGGCCTCTACCCGCCCCCAGATCGGTGCGGCGCTCGACCTGTCCCGCCCCACCATGTCCGCCGCAGTAACGGAGCTGGAAAAGTTAGATCTCGTCAAAACTATTGGCGTGGTCAGCGGAACGACTGGGCGGAAGGCTGCGAAATACCGGGTCGGTCGCGGCGCAGGACATGTTATCGCCGTCGATGCGGGCTCGACGCACGTTCGCCTGCGCGTTTCTACGCTTGATCGTAGACTTCTTCTCAGCAGAACCTATAGGCTTTCGGAAAATCAGGTCATGCTGAGTGAAGACATCAGCCGCGCTGTCGCTGGCGAAGTCGCCGCGGCATTGGCCGAAACGAATGAGGAATGGGGGCCGCTGCGGACGTTCGGCATAGCATTACCATCACGCGTGGTTAGCTCGCCGGGCGACGTTGTTTCCACCGGGCAGAACCGAATCTTCTCGCATTTCACACCACCGGAAGATGTCGACATTCTTCTTGAGAACAATGTGAACTGCGCCGCTGTGGCAGAGCATCTGCATGGTGCTGCACTGGGAACATCCACGTTCGCCTACATCCAGATCGGCTTTAAAATCGGGATGGGGTTGATGCTTTCAGGGCACTTGATCCGAGGACGCAATGGCGCTGCTGGTGAAATCGGCCATCTACCCTACCCTGTTGGCCCTTCGATGCAGCCCATTGCGGGAGAAGTCGAGCGTTACCTGGGAACCGAGGCTTTCATGGCCCGCGTTCAATCGAACTGGAACGATGGCAATACCCTCGCCCCTGGAGATACGGCGCAACTTCTCTACCTTGCGGCGGATGGTAACGAAGAAGCAATTCGTCACGTTGCTCGTCATGCGGCTGACATTGGCGCAGTGGTGGCCGCCTGCGTCAGCGTCGTCGATCCAGGTCTAGTTGTCTTAGGCGGCGGCTACGGTTCGTCGCCACTACTTGCACCGCGTGTCCAACAGGTTGCATCGCAACTATCCTACCCCGTCGAAATCGTCAGCAGTCCTTTGGGGTCGGAAGCCACAGTGCTCGGCATCGAAAAGCTCGCAATCGACTCGTCGCTTGCAAAGCTGGTCGGCTAGCAGATCAAACACATTGGAGCGGTTTTTCATCACAAGCCTATTGTGGCACCCAAATTTGTTTGTTAAGTTGCCTAACACATAAGAATGTAGGCTGGCGACCCACGCTGGCACGGGAACTGAAATCAGAGGAGGGGCAGCTATGCTCAAGAATGGCATGTTTGTGCGCGGTGTCTGCGCAGCCGCTATGATGACGGGTTTTGCTATGTCGTCTGCCAGTGCGCAGACGCTCGATTATTGGGTTTATTCCGATTTTGCCCAAGGTGATGCTGGCGAGATGCAACGCGAATTTATCACCGAGTTTACGAAGAAACATCCGGACGCAACCATCAATATAAGCGGCCGCGGTGATGATGATCTCACGGCTGGTCAGGTCGCCGGTGCGGCAAGTGGCAATACTCCAGATGTTTTCATGAACTCGTTGTGGGTTGGCGCACAGCTTGTTGATGTGGGAGCACTGGACAACGTCTACGACAAGTGGATGGCGATGCCTGAAGAGTTTCGCGCGCAGTTCGATCCGGAAGCCATCAAGAAGTGTATGCCGGAACCCGATAAGCTTTATTGCCTTCCCTATACTGGTTACGGGTCTTTGATGTTCCGCAATTTGAACGTCCTCGAGAAAGCCGGTATCGATACTTCCAAGCCGCCTGCAACCTGGGCTGAATGGCTTGAGCAGATGAAGAAGGTCAAGGAAGCCGGTGCCTATGCCATTCCAGACCAGACATTAATCTTCAATTCGGTCGCCGAAATGTATGGCGTCGCCGGAGACAATTCCGTCTGGGGTATCGACTGGGCCAACCGCAAAACCAAGATCGACGTACCCACGATGACAAAAGTGCTCGAGATGTTCGTGGAGCTTAAACCTCTGACGAGCGGTACGAGCCGTAATGATCAGGCTACGCGCGACCTGTTCATCTCTGATCAGTTGGCGTTTCATACGATCGGTCCATGGGTCAACCCCACGTATGAGCAGGCCGCAAAGAATGGCAAGCTCAAGTATGATTTCGTGCTTGTCCCAGGAATCAGCGAGGGAAAGCACGGAGGCATCCAAAACTATGAGTTCATCGGCGTCGCCCCAGGTCCCAACCGAGACATAGCCTGGGAATTCGCAGCCTACGTTGCGGAACAGAACCAGATGAAGCGCTGGGCACTCCTTCTGTCGCGCTTCAACTCGAACTCGGCTGCAATGACCGATCCGGAAGTCAACGCATTGCCTCTGATCGCGAAATCGGTCGAAGCGGTAAAAAATACACTGGACGTTCAGCCCCCTTACTTCGTTGGTTCGGTTCCAAATTGCTATCTCTCGACGGTAGTCGACTACGCTGCCGCAACTGCGGATGGCGAGTACACGCCCGCCGAAGGGGCCGAGGAGATGATCAGCGAACTGAACGAATGCCTCGCTGAATAATCGCAATATCCAACTGCATGGGGCGGCCGTCTAGTATCGGCTGCCCCTCGGGACAGTATTCATGCGAACACACCGGTTGACCTTGCACTACATGATGATCGCGCCGTTCATCATATTGTTTGCGGCCTTTTTCCTGTACCCTATCATGAGTGGTCTGTTTTACAGCTTTCACAGCTGGAATGCGGCTCAACCGGCGCAGTTTGTAGGTCTCGCGAATTACGAGCGGATTTTCAATTCGCGCGATTTCGAGCGTGCGGCGGGAAATCTCGCGCTTTATATTTCGATCACAGTGCCGGTCGGCATCACCATCGCGTTTCTTCTCGCCGTGCTTGTTGACAGCTTCACCGGTCGCTGGGCCAACTTCTTCCGCAGTGCCTATTTTCTTCCGGTCGCCCTACCGGCCTTTCTTGCGGCAACGATCTGGCGCTGGATCTATGCACCGAGCTTCGGCTTGCTGAACATGATCCTCAGCTGGTTCGGCATTCCATCGATCAATTTTCTCAATGACACCGGGACAATGATCTATGCCCTGATCGCCGTGGATGTCTGGGTGTCGGCGGGCTTCAACATGGTAATCATTCTCGCAGGCCTGAAGAATATTCCGAGCGAGCTTTATGAAGCGGCCCGCCTCGACGGCGCCAACAAAATGCAGCAGGTCATACACGTCACCATCCCGATGCTCGGACCAGTGCTATTCTTCGTGCTGACCTATGGCCTGATCTCGGCAATGCAGGTTTTCGACACTCCGTGGCTGCTGACCGGTTCGTCGTTCGGTTCCTACGGCGGACGCCGAAACGCGCTGCTCTTTCCGGTTATGGACATGATGGGGCGCGGCTTCGGCTCTGTGAACTTCGGCGAGGCAGCAGCATATGGCTTTCTGCTGACGATTGCGATCATCACAATCACTTTCATCATGTTTGGACTACGTACGTGGTGGAGCCGCCGATGACCCTGACAATGAACAAAAACTCCGCTCGAAAACACCGTTCCAGGCCCCGCGTTACCGTCTGGCAAATCCTGCGATGGACCGTGGCCATTTCAGTTGCGATTATCGCGATCTTTCCAATCTGGTGGATGATCAATGTCGTGTTCGCTGTTCCAGGCGAGCCAGTTTCGATCAATCCGCGCCTGTTCCCAACTTCGTTCAGCGCAGGTGTGGACAAGATCCGCACCGTACTCACCGAAACGCAGTATTTTCGCGCTTATCTTATCTCGATCCTATATGCAGGCCTTACAATTCTAGGGGTTCTTCTTTTCGGATCCATGGCTGCTTTCGAGTTCGCTCTTTTCGAATTCCGCGGCAAACGCATCCTGTTTGCGATCATCATGCTGTCCCTGATGGTGCCGACAGCGGTTACGATCATCCCGACATATCTTCTGACGGCCAGACTAGGCTGGATCAACACGATGCAAGGTTTGGTTGTTCCGGGGCTGGCATCAGCATTCGGCCTGTTCATGCTCGTGCAGTTCATGAAATCCATTCCGCGCGACATGATCGAGGCCGCCCGTCTCGATGGGGCCGGCCACTTTGCGATCTACTGGCATATCGTTTTACCGCTATCTCGCAATGCCTTGATAACCCTGGCTATTCTGACATTCATCCAGACCTGGGGCAATTACATGTGGCCACTCATCGTAGCACCAGACCCAAAAATGTACACTGTCGGCCAGGTCGTCGGTCTCTTCAACGCCCCGCTCTCACATCTCACCGTCGACATCGTTATGACGGCGAATCTTCTGGCAGCCGTCCCGCCACTGATTTTCTTCCTCTTGTTCCAACGCAAGATCGTCGAAGGCGTCGCGATGTCCGGTTCAAAGGGATAGTTACAGGTAACCTCATGGCTTTTCTCGATATCTCCTCCCTTTCCAAAACCTATGGCACCGTCAATGTGCTTGAAAATGTCAACCTTGAGATCGAGCAGGGTGAGTTCGTCGTCTTCGTCGGACCATCAGGCTGCGGTAAGTCGACGCTTCTTCGCATGATAAGCGGGCTGGAAGCGATTTCATCCGGCGAAATTTCAATCGCCGGTCAAGTGGTAAATGACATCGAGCCCGCGCAGCGCGGCACGGCGATGGTTTTCCAATCCTATGCGCTCTATCCGCATATGACCGTGCGGGACAATATCTCTTTCAGCTTGCGCATGGCACGAAAGCCGAAGGCCTTCATCAATGAACGTGTCGCAAAGGCCGCCGCAATCCTGCGACTCGATGCACTTCTCGATCGCAAGCCAGGTCAGCTCTCCGGCGGCCAGAAGCAACGGGTCGCCATCGGGCGCGCAATTGTACGCGAACCCAAGGTATTCCTGTTCGATGAACCCCTTTCGAATCTGGACGCTGAACTACGCGTCCAGATGCGTACGGAACTGATGGACCTGCATAGCCGCCTCGGCACTACGATGATCTACGTCACACATGATCAGGTAGAAGCCATGACCCTTGCCAACAAGATGGTGGTAATGAACGGTGGCCACATACAGCAGGCGGGGCACCCACTACATCTCTACGACGACCCGGACAACAAGTTCGTGGCAGGTTTCGTCGGCTCGCCGCGCATCAATTTTCTTCCATGCACGATCATGGAATCATCCGCCCACACAGTTCGCTTACTGATGGGCGATAGCACTGTCACCATTCCATTCCAAGGATTCGACAGCAGCGCGACCACTATGGTGGACATCGCCGTTCGTCCGCATCATCTGGACGTCTTGAGCGATGACAGTACAGTCCCTCCCGATCATTTCGTCATCGAAGGCGCGGTCACTTTTGCGGAGCAACTTGGCGATATCACCTATGTTCATTTGATACTGGACGATGGCACGAAGGTGATCATCCGCGGCAACCGCCACAACTATCTCGGCCAAACGAGACTTCGCGCCTGCGCCAGCGTAGCAAATGTCTTGCTGTTTGGCCCCGATGGCAATCGCATTCGGCCGAAATCAGATGCGTAAGATGATCTCGAGCGAAACAGCTCCCGGCATGAATATTCTCGGTATCGACATCGGCGGTACCAAAACACATTTACGCTTGCGAACCAGCGAGAGAACGGAAGATCTGGTCCGGCCTTCCAAAGATTGGCGCCGTCGCGACTGGGCCCAGGACGCACAGGCGCTGCTTGCACTCATCCGTGAATTTGCCGGAACCGCTACTCTGTCCGCCATCGGCATAGGCGCACATGGCTGCGACGATGATGACGAGTGCAAAGCTTTCGAAACCGAGTTCCGGAGGCGCTCCTCGGTTCCTATCAGCGTCGTCAACGACGCAGAGCTGATGCCACTCGCCCTGGGATTGCGCTATCAGATAGGAGTCGTTGCCGGAACGGGGTCGATAGCAGTCTGTCGGACGGCTGAAGGCAAAATGCAGGTCGCGGGCGGCTGGGGATGGGCGATTGGTGATGAAGGTAGCGCGGCTGCCATTGTTCGCGATGCGGCGCGTGCAGTTGCTCTTCACCTCGATCGAGGAGGCGGCCTTGACGAACCGCTCTGCACCGCTCTGATGAGCAGCCTTGCCGTGCCCTCGCCATCGCGGATGGGCAGCGTCCTCGCTGGCCTTGGCAGTGCGGCGGCCATCGGTGCTCACGCGCCTGCGGTTTTTGCAGCTGTTGATCAAGGATCTTCCCTGGCCGAACAAGTAATCAACGAAAATGGTGCTGCCCTCGCCGGCCTTGTGACACGCTTACGTTCACGCGGCGTTGACGCAGACCATGCCGTTGCCGGTGGTGGTGTAATCTCCTCCCAGCCGCGCCTCTGGCAAGCCTTCACCGAAGGATTAAAAGCACAAGGCCAAGCGAAGCTGACGGCACATCTATTCCAAGGCCCGCCAGTCGAGGGCGCCTGCCAACTCGCGCTCGATATCGCCCAGGCGGGGCTTCCCTCTCGACAGACATCCTTTTCTTCTCATTCATGACCCGAAAGGAAATTCCGTGAGCTATCGTTCCACCATTGCTCGTCAGCCTGAGGCGCTCGCTGACACTTATGCCGTCATTCGTGACGAACTTGCAAAGCTCGACTCCTCCTCGCTCGAAAAATCCGTCATTGGCATAACCGGAATTGGCGCGAGTTTTGCCGCAGCAGTCGTCGTTGCCGGCGAGCTGCAGACAAGAGGACGGCGCGCTTTCGCGATCCGTTCATGCGACATGTATGCGGGTCATGATCTGTGCGATGTTCTCATCGGCCTTTCACATCGAGGCCGGAGTGTAGAAACCGTCATTGCCCTGGAAAAGCTTCCTTCTGCTGAACGCGTGGCGGTTACCAACGATCCCGACAGCCCCCTTGCCAAAGTGTCCAACGTGCATCTTCGTCTCAATAATGGCGGCGACGCGACCCCGTCGAGCACTGGTTATACAGCGACTCTACTTGCAGCAGGCATGCTGATCGACAGGATCACCGGCGGGTCTACCGATTGGGAAACCGTCTCCGAGACGGCAAGCATCGTTCTAGCAGATGCAGCGACCAAAATGGCACGTCTTCGCACGCATTTTGCGGATCGCCGGGCTATAGACTGCGTCGGCGCGGGTTCATCGCTTGGTACCGCAGATGGCGCTTCACTCCTCATTCGGGAAGCTGCCCGCATCCCGGCGTCGGCCTACGATACACGCCATTACCTCCACGGGCCTATGGAGGCAATGGATCCGACAACGGGGGTCGTCATAATCGGCGCTGGTCGTGAAGTTGAGCTTGCTCGTCACCTCGATACAATCGGTTGCCCTTGTCTGCTGATTACGACTGCTTCTGACGTTGAAGACGGTGAAAAGCTCACTGTCGTTCGGGTCCCCGACATGAAGAACAATGTAGCACAGGCGATCATCGATATCCTGACAGCGCAGCTTTTCTCAGCCGAACTCTCGGATGCAGCAGGATTGACCGACGTCAAATTCCGATACCGCATGTCTGATACAAAGGTGGCAGCATAAGGGGTGCCGGGCAACGGCTAAATTGCCCGGCACCTTCTATCAGCTCTTCAATCGCAAAAGCGCGTTCTCGAAGGGAAGCCCTTCATCATCAGTTGCTCTGCGTGACACTTCCTGGAAACCGAGTGTCGTGTAGAACTGTACCGCTCGGTAGTTCAGCGTATAGACCTCCAAGGAAAGCTCGCCCTTGAGATCAAAGGCGTAGGAGATGAGCCTTCGTCCAATCCCCTCTTCCTGGTGATCCGGGGCAACGAATATCCCGCCGATAAAGGTATCGATCAAGCTGATGAAGCCAACGGGCTCGCGGCCGATACAGGCAACCCAGGTCTCGCTATTTGGCAAGTATTTTTCTTCTATCAACTGCCGTTGCTCCAATAGTCGCAGCTCACCTATAAACGGATGAGCAGCGAGAGAAGCATCCAGCCAAATATCAGACAGCTTGTCGACGTCCGTCGCCAAATCCAAGGCACGGATCACCAAATTCTGGTTCTTCATGAGAACTCCTAAGAAGATATGCAAAGACAACCAGCACCTTCGGTGCCAGGCGATACCGCTATATGCGGTTCAAGCTGAAGCCTCTGCGCATAAATCTCCTTCGAATTGGCCAAGTACCTATGTCTTTTTACATTGGCGCGTCAATGGATAAAACAATTCCCAGATGACCTGAAATCGACGTGATCCCAACAAGGGCCGCGACGCCTGTCAAAAAACGGTGACTTGCAGCCATTACTAAGACGGCTCAACGAATAGTTTCCTTCGAGGCCACATGTTAGATCTGAATGACCTGCGCCTGTTTGTCGGTATTGCGGAGCAGCAAGGGATCGTGAAGGCTGGTCGTGTCTTCAATCTTCCCAAATCCACTATGAGTCGCAGGCTTGCGGCGCTTGAGGATCAGGTCAAAGGCCTGCTCGTCATCCGCAACGGAGAGGAGTTTCGGCTGACGGCCCTGGGACGCGAACTCTACGAAATCGGTAAATCCATGACCGAGATCGCCCAGCTCGCGGATAATATCGTCAAGGACGGACAAACGCAGATAGGCGGAAAGGTCGAGCTAAGTATCTCGCCGATCGTGGGGGGCCTCGTGTCGACGGCCTGGGCGGGTCTGGGTGGCCCGTTTCAGGATCTGACCCTTACCCTCAACATCTCGGATCACTCTCTCGAAAGCTCTACGAGTTCAAACGACCTACATGTCATTGCCCATGCCTGGGAACTGCGCGATACAGCACTCGTTCAACGACGTATCTGCCGCAATCCGACGCTTCTGGTCGGGGTCCCAGCGATTTTGCCCGAAGCAGCAAGCTTTGACACCGGCGTGATCGATCTTGGCACTCGCCTCTTCACATTCGGACGCGACAGCGACCAATCGACGTTCATCTTCAAGCGGTTCAATGGGCAAACGCTCCTTCTCACGCAAAGGCCAAATCTCATCACGACCGACGTCGGGGCGTTGAGAACAATGGCGCTGGAAGGGCTGGGGCTGGCACTTCTACCGGAATTTGCAATACGTGACGATGTCCGGCACGGACGGCTGAAGGCCGCGCTTCCCGGATGGCTCGGTCCAGAGGTCACCTTTACGCTCCTGGCTCCCTCGCGTCGCCTGATGAACAAGACGCTCCGTCACGTTGCCGATACCATGGGCGAATTGATCAAGGATGCCGTCGTTCGAGACAAATTCATTTGCCGCGCGGCGGGTGTTCCAAATCGGGAACCACAAGTTCCCGCCCGGTCACGCGACCATGTTACAGGACTGTCATATCCGTCTCTTAGCCAAAGAGTGTCCACACCGAACAACCCGGTCACACCCATTGAGCCTGAACTGGCGGAAAGCGATCCTACCATGCTCCCTTCCCTCAAAGCCCTCGGGATTGCCGCGATGGCAACTGCGGGTTTCCCTCTCGTTGCAATCGCAGAAGATGCCCAGGGACCTCTTGTTCTCTACACGAATGACTTTGAAGGCGTAATCACTGACCGCTTTGAAGCCGACAGCGGGCGCCAGATTGACGTGGTACAAATGAGCGGCGGCGAAATTCTGGCCCGTATCGCAGCAGAAGCCAACAATCCGCAATGGGACGTGTTGATCTATAACGGCTCCTATAGCTTCCATAGTTTAGATCAGCAGGGTCTTCTGAAGCGGGACGTTTCACCCTCTAACATCGACAATCTCAATGAGATCGGATCGAAATATCTCCCGGACAATCGCTCCTGGTTTCCGATCGGCATGGCAGCATCTTGCGTGATGATCTATCGTCCGGATCTCCTTGAACAACCTCCCATCAATTATGCGGATCTTGCCGATCCGCGGTTCAAGGGCATGTTCGGCATGGCCGATCCGGCAGTTGCCGCGCCCGCCTATCCTTGCGTTGCTGAATTCTTCAATACGATGGGCTCCGAAAAGGCACAGGAACTCTTCAACAACTTCTTCGACAATGGCATGCGGGTATTCCGGACCAACGGCCCAGTTGGTCGTGCTCTCACGGCAGGCGAAGTTTCCGTTGCAATGATCACCTCGCAGGTCGCTTACACGCTGAAGGCTTCGAAGGAAGTTCCGGTGGAAATTGTCTGGCCGGAAGAAGGTGCGCCCGGTGTCGTCCGTGGCGTCGGCATTCAGGCGAAGACGCAGCGTCCTGAAGCCGCGCAGGAATTCGTGGAATGGCTGCTGAAGCCTGAAACACAGGCCTATCTGCAGGAAAAGGGTGAGTCCGATGGGCTTTTCGAGCCTACCGTCAAGGGCGCACCACGCCGGGCCGACGGTCCGCAGGATGGCCTCGTCTACCGCGTCGCTCCAGATGCATATGCCGTGAAACACGAAGCGGAAATCAAGACCTGGTTTGCCGATCGCGCTGTTAACTGACGGCAACCGCGGGACAAATCCCGACTGTTCTCAAGAGAATGATATGATCGACGTTTTTGTCCCCTTAAATCGAGGCGAGCGGGCAGCAGTCCGCTCGCGCATCCTGCCCCAGATCAGGGCTGACGACATCCTTGGCATGCTGGTCGTTGTTTCACTCATGGTGCTGATTCTCGCTCCACTTGCCACGGTTCTAATTCAGGCCTTTTTGCCCGGACTTTTCTCGCCGCAGGCCACAACATTCACTTTGAATGGCCTCCTCGAAATCTTCAATCGTCCGTTCTGGCGCGCGGCCCTCCAAAACTCGCTGTTTCTGGCGAGTGCCTCTGCATTGTTCGGCTGCTTTTTGGGGACTCTGCTTGCGATTCTTCGTCAATCGCCCGGGCTTCGCCTTGGCTGGACTCTCGATACCGCTGCCTGGGCGACCATCATCCTGCCATCCTTCATTCTCGCTCAAGGATGGAGTCTTTTCGGGAGTCGGGGCGGCCTTGCCGTCTCCTGGCTTGGCCTGGATTTCGTGCCGGCTGCCCTCTTCAGCCCGTGGGGGCTCGTTTTCATCATGAGCATCAAGGCAAGCCCCTATGCATATCTTACAGTACTTGCGGCACTGCAATGGAAGATGGATGATTTCACCCACGCCGCACGCCTCTGCGGCGCCTCGCCCCTGCGCGTTCTGGCCACCATCCGCATTCCCATGTTGCTTCCCGCGGTTTTATCAGGCGCGGTCCTGATTTTCATCGACGTATTGGGCGATTTCGGCTTACCGGCGGCGCTCGCCACGACATACCGTTTTCCGACCCTGACATATGCGATCTATGTAGCAATCAACCAGTCTCCCATCCGGTTTGACCTTGCGGGGGTGCTAGCCTTCTATGTAACCGCGATCATGCTGCTTGCGGTACTTGCCTATCTCTTCCTGGTGCGGCGGCGGCGCTACGATTTCCTCGGCGGAAAAGCACAACCCTTCCAACAGGAGAAATCGTCGCTCAATCTTTTTGTGAACGGTACTGCGCTGGCGGCAGTCCTGCTTCTTCTGATCATCCCAATCGGCTCCAGCGTGCTCGTGTCCTTCACCCATCGCATCAGCGCCGGCTTCCGAAGCGAGAATTTCACTCTGGACCATTACCGCTACGTATTGAGCACGGGCGGCGCCTTTATAACCGCGCTGCACAACTCGCTGGCGATCGCCGCCATTGCCGCCATCGGCAGCGCCTTGCTCGCGGCGGCCGCGTCCTACGTACTGATATTCTCGAAGTTCCGCCTCAACAAGCTGATCGACGTCACCTGCACATTGAGTCTTGCGGTTCCCGGCGTAGTGCTTGGCATCGGCTATATCTTTGTCTGGAACGCTCCCATCATGAGCGAATTTAATCTTTCGCTGTATGGTCGTCCGTCCATCCTCGTACTGGCGGGGATTGCAGGCGCGGTCCCCATTGCCATCCGTGTGCTGCTCGGCGCAATGGCACAGGTCCCAGAATCCATGCTTTCGGCGGCTGCACTCCAAGGAGCGGGCCTCACCCGGCGCATCGTCACAATTATCCTGCCACTAATTGCCGCGGCGCTGCTGTCCGCAACCTTAACTGCCTTCGGCTCCGCGGTCTTCGACCTCGCTATCAACTCGATCCTGCGCCCTCCCCGACTCGACGTCCTTCCGGTCTACGTCAACCGCGCTTTCGAACAGGGCCTTTTCGGGGCTGCCACTGCGGCCACCCTTATTGCCGGCTCCGCCACCATCGCAATCATCTTCATCCTGCGCACCGTGACATTGTTCGCCTTGCGGGCGCTGATCGCTTCTCCAAAGGCCTGATTTCCCATGCTTGAGATCCTGAACATCTCCCGTCGCTATGGAAAGAACATCGTCCTCGATGACCTGTCGCTCACGGTTCCCGAAGGGAAGGTTGCCTGTCTCGTTGGTCCCTCCGGCTGCGGCAAGTCTTCACTACTTCGACTGGTGGCTGGCCTGGACCGTCCCAGCGCCGGCGAAATCCGGTTGGGTGGCGCGGCAATCTCTACACCTGCGAAAGTGCTGGAACCCCAAAGGCGCGGCCTCAACATGGTTTTTCAGGATTACGCGCTTTGGCCGCATATGAATGTCGAGCGCATTGTCGGTTACGGGCTGAACCGCAAGACCAAGAAAGACCGCGCCCATCGTGTGCAGGAGCTTCTCGAGACCATGCAGATCGCCCAGCTGGCAAAACGCCTGCCGTCTCAAATTTCCGGTGGTCAGCAGCAGCGCGTCGCGATCGCACGCGCCCTGGCTACCAATCCGAATCTACTATTGTTCGATGAACCCTTGTCCAATCTCGATGTTCAACTGCGTCTCGAAATGCGGAAGGAATTTGCACGCCTGTTCCGCACGCTCGGCAAAACGGTACTCTATGTAACTCACGATCCTTTGGAGGCCAGCAGTTTCGCCGATATTCTGGTGGTATTGAAACAGGGACGCATCGAACAGATTGGCAATCCGCAAGACCTATTTGCCAAGCCTCGTTCGAAGTGGATCGCTGGCCTTGCCGGTTATGATAATCGTGTGCCTGCACAGATTGTCGGGGACGACAAAAATGGTCTGCTTTCAGCTATGGTAGGTCCTCAAAAAGTCATGCTTCCAGCGAGCGCAGACATAGGTTCAGGCTTTCGCGGCGAAGTCGTTCTGATGCTTCGCCCTGAGGCGGTTCTCGCCGACAGTATCAGCCCCGCATCTGAAGATGCGCTGCGCCTTCAAGGACACGTGCTGCAAAGTCTGTTCGAGGGTGGCAAGTGGCGCGTCGAGTTGGACCTTGGCGGCGGGAAAATGGCTGCGTTCATATTGAATGAGCGGCACGCGGCCGGCGCCGAAATCACGATCGAAATCGATCCGAAGGCCGTCCTGCTTTTCCGCCCCTGATCCCCCGCCCGAAATCGAAATGATCCGAGACCCCATGCCCAATCCGTACTCAACCCCATCCTTTATCAACGAAGCTTTTCGCGAATGGTACGTCTATTCGGGGACGCAATGTCTAGGGTATGTGCCGTTTTCCATTTCTGCCTTTCTGGTGCGCCAGGGCCTTCTCGTCGAAAATGGCACGCGTCTCGAATTATCCGGCAAACACGAAACAGCCCAAAATCTGTCTTGCAGATTGGAGGATGTTCGTGATGCCCTGTGCAGGGAAGGATTGATCGTCCCGCATCGTTGCGAAGCGATGGACGTCTGCTACAGCTCCACCAGCTCACCCATCGCCAAGGTTGATCGCAGCGCACTAAGAATTCTTGGGCTTTGGGCCACAAAAGTGCACGTGAACGGTTTTGTGAAAGACCTAAGCTCTGGCAGGGCATATATTTGGCTTTCACAACGTTCTGATGCAGCAAATGCCGCGCCAGGGCACTGGGACACCTTGGTTGCAGGCGGGAAAGCGAGCGGCGTAAGCATGTTGCAAACCGCAATCAAAGAAGGTTGGGAGGAAGCAGGCATAGCCGAAGAGCATATGAGACGCCTTGCCCCTCGCGGCCGAATTCCGGTGGTCTACTTTAGTAAGCAGGGCATGCACCGGGAGTTGCTTGTGTCTTATGACCTCTCCCTCCCCGCGGATTTCAAGCCCGAGTGCCACGATGGCGAAGTTCAGGATTTCCTGCGTATCGAAGCAACAAGACTGCGGATGGAAAGTGATCCCGCGTTGCCTATAAAGTTCAGCTCAAGGATGGTTCTCGATCATCATTTGAACGGGAATGCCCGCCGGCAGGAACAGCTTTCTCAGGATAATTTGACTTCCTTGCCAGCTAGCCAGATATCCTGAATTTCAAGATTTTCGCTGAGCGCAAGAATGTCGGCGCGAGCCCCCCTAGCGAACTTGCCATGCGTGGAGAGGCCGAGCATTGTCGCCGGAGCAAACGTTGCCATCTGCAAGGCGTCCTCGACTGCTACCCCGCACTTTTCCACCACGTAACGAATGCCCGAAATCATGTCGAGGTCGGATCCGGCAAGGGTTCCATCAAGAAGCGTCAAGCGTCCGTCCTCCCGACAGACCCTACGCCCGTTGAGTTCGAAACTGTCGGCATTATCACCGACCAATGACATTGCATCAGTAACCAGAGTAAGCCGGGAAATTGGTCCGTTGGCAAAGATCATCCGCAACGCCGCCGGGTGAACATGATGCCCGTCTGGAATTATGCCACAGAAAATCTCCGGGTTTTCCATCGCCGCTCCAATGAGCCCCGGCGCCCGATGCAGCATTGGCGCCATCGCGTTGAAGAGGTGAGTCACGGCGCGCGCGCCGGCGGCAAATGCCATTTTCGCGGCCTCGTAGTCGGCCGTTGTGTGACCGAGACTGACGATAACCCCTTTTGCGACAAGTTGGTGGATTTGATCGAGGCTCGTGTTTTCAGGGCCGAGGGTTATCAGAACACAGCCCATTCCCCCGGCGCTGTAAAGTTCGAGATCATCCTTAAGCATTGGCCGGATAAAGGACGGTTCATGAACGCCTTTTTTTTCGACCGCGATGTGCGGGCCCTCAAAATGAATACCGACAACGCCGTCCACCCCTTGAGAAACTGCGTCCCGGACCGCCTGTGCCGCAGCCCGCGTAATCTTGGGGTGGTCCGTAATAACGGTCGGAAGAAGAGCGGTCGTTCCATAGGACAGATGTGCTCTCGCAATACGCGAAATGCCATCTACCGTGGGATCCTCATTTAGAAGAACACCGCCGCCGCCATTTACCTGCCAGTCGATAAATCCTGGCGAAAGAATATCCGCACCGGTGTCAATTAGCGGAATGCCCGCTGGCAATGCGCCCCTATCGATCAAGTCGACAACGGCTCGGTCAATCAGCAGCGTCTTGTTTTCGTGAAATCGGCGGCCATCGAAAATACGACGTGCAGAAAAGGCGCGGCGATCAATCATAATGTTCTGGTCACTTTGTTTAGAAGAGCGGGCCGATCAGGGTCGAGGCCGAAACTTGCGGCCAATTGTTCCACCATAATGTAAAACGAGCTGATCTGGGAAATCACATCCAGCGCCGGATGTTTAGCCGGCGCGCATGGCAGATACTGCACTCTCTTATGCTTAAGGGAGATTTCGCTGGCCGGGTCGACGACGAAAACACGCGTGCCTACCTGCGCCAGTCGCTCGATCGCCGCAATCGTGCTGGCGCGACTGGCATCCCTGGCGAGAAAAACAAGCGCGATGAACCCGCCGCCGGCGAGTTGGATAGGACCGTGCAAAACTTCTGCTGATGAATAGCTTTCCGCATGAATTTGGCAAGTTTCCTTGAACTTGAGCGCCGCCTCCTGGGCAACAGAGAGACCAGGACCTCGTCCGATCACATAAAGCGATGTGCCGGGGGATAGAGTTTCGCGGAAAGCCCGCCAGTTGCATCGCAGTGCCTCGTCAAGTGTCGCAGGCAGCGACCCAAGTGCCGCAAGCAACGTCTCTTCCTGACAAAAATCGGCTATGAGCTTAGCGAGCGCGATCAGCGACATGACATAAGACTTTGTCGCAGCTACCGCTTTTTCCGGTCCCGCCCCGACGGAAAGAACATGGTCAGCCTCCATGCCAAGCGGCGTATCCAGATCATTGAGCAAGGCGATCGTCAACGCTCCGCCGGTCTTGGCCATTGCTTGTGTTGCGATGAGATCAGGGCTTTTGCCCGACTGCGATATGCTCAGGCAGACCGTACGTGTCAGCTTGAGCTGCCTGCCATACACGGAAGTAACCGAGGGGCCGAGGGACGCGACAGGGATTCCGGCCTCTATCTCAAACAGATACTTGAAATAGCTGGCTGCGTTGTCCGAGGACCCGCGCGCCACCGTAAGCAGAAGATGCGGGTCGAACGCGCGTAATCTCGACGCTGTTTTCGCAAATGTTCCGACTTGCCGCTCAAGAAGCGCCCTCGCCAGGCCAGGAATTTCCATTGTCTCGCGATGCATCAGTGTCGACATCTGTCTAACCGGAAATTAGGTCTGAAGGCATGGCACCATTGAAGACGATCAAGAGTTTTTGCACGGGCAAGCCTTTGCTGCGTTTTGGTAATCGATTACCGCTTATTATTCATCTCGGAGAGGCGAAATCCATAGAGGATCGTCCGATTTGACTACAAGACCACGGTTCAATTGGATGCGGCTTGAACAGGCATCACTCAACTCCGGCACGATGGTGGAGATGCCTCATTTCCTAGAAATGATCTACCTGCTGCATCAGCGAACGGTCGTAAAAACCACAAAGTTCGGTCGTCACATCCCGAGCGATCGAGGAAATGAGCGAGCAAAGACGCGATGAGGCCGCTTCAAGATAGACGACATAATAGCGTGTTACCGGAAACGTCGGTTGGACATTTAAAACACGTAATTCGCCTGTCCGTAATTCGTTCTGGATAACAATCGGCGGCAGGACGGCAATTCCAAGGCCATTGGAGATCATGCTGATCGTGGTCGTCAGAGAGTTCGAATAGTGCATGACGGCACTCGCAGCGTCATAGTCCTGGAGATATTCCAGCAGTTTCCCGTGATTATACGTTCCGAGTTCGTAGGAAATAATCGGATAACGCAACAAGTCAGCGCGTCCGATCAGCGCGTTCGGCTTCTCCTGATCAAGTTTCGGACTCGAAACCCAATACATGCTGAGATCACATAGTCCCGATACTGTGAGCTTCTCCATATGGGTGCCGGGAAAGCCCAGAATAACATCCAGCTCACGATTCTCGAGACGTTGCAGGATCGTTGCCGATGAATCTGTCGAGACGGAAACCCGAATTCGAGGAAAGCGCCTGCGTAACGTCTCCATGATACCCGGGAGGATGGTCAACGCCATACTCGGCAGGACGCCAATGCGGATAGTTCCTTCGATTTCGCCTTTCGGTCCAAGGTCCTGAAGCAAAGCGTTGTAGCGCCCCACAATATCACGCGCGCCGGACACGAAGCGCGCGCCCTCCTCCGTCAGTCGCACATCTCGTGCATCGCGGTCGAAAATCTTGAAACCAAGCTCCTGTTCCATGGCTGAGACGCGATTTGATATAGCGGCCGGCGTCATGTTCATGCGCTCGGCCGTAACACGAAAATTGCGAAGCTCGGCAAGCCAGATCACGGTCTCGAGAAAGCGAATGTTCACCGACTTCGAATGCTCCCCATGCCCTACTCCGAAAGCGGCAGTGGACCATGCCGTCATTATTTTTTGGATGCGCCTTTCGACAAGATTAGCTCACACGATTAATGTCGCAACGTCTAACTTGCTAAAATTATGCTTAATCAATGCGTTGGCCGCCAGTGAATAACCTGGCGACCAGTTTTCATCACTGGGCCAGCTTCGCCAGCACCTTCGCGCTGGCACCCGACATTTCGCCGAGCTTCTGCACCTTGTCTCTCACGCTGGCTTCGCGCTTCTTGCCGGTTTCTTGCATGCCAAGCGCCTTTTCGGCGACGGCGCGCACCTCATCACGAGGGATTACAAGGACCCCGCTTTCATCGGCCAATATGGCATCGCCTGGCATGACTACCGCGCCGCCGCAAGAAACGGGTATATTGAAACCGCCACCCAGATCATAAAGACGTGTAGTGATGGGTGATAAACCACGTGACCACATCGGGAAATCCGAATCCTCAATCTCCGTCAGATCCGTGCAGGGACCATCGACAATGCCAGCGACCGCACCTGCTGCCTTCGCTGCAACAGTGACACCGCCGCCCCAACAGGCATACTTATCGTCTCCAAGCCGATCAACAACGAGAATATCGCCCGGGCGCAATTGGCCCGTCGCGTGATGGAGCAGCGTCGAGTCAGGCCCGGCGATAGCCAGCGTTACCGCCGTGCCGACGACACGGCGCTTTGGCAGAAGCGGCTGGATGGCGCGATCCATGAAACCGAACAGGCGCCAGTGTCCGACAGTTGCAGTCTCGACGCCGGACAGAAGATCAAGATCCTCCTGCGGCACCTGTTCAGGCATATCCTTGATGACATACATTGTTTGCCTCCCTTAAGCGCAAGCCAGACGGCGATGTTGCGTCATGGGGATCAACGTGCGAGCACGTTTGATCTGTGCGGGATCAATACGGGCCGTGACAAAGCCGACACCGTCGGACGCCTTTGCGATTTCATGTCCCCACGGATCGCATACAAGCGAATGCCCCCAGCAATGGCGTTTCTCATTGCCGAAAGCAGTCGCGCCCGTCATGCCACAGGCAACGAAATAGGTCTGGGTTTCGATGGCGCGGGCGCGGGCCAGAACCTCCCAGTGATCCTTCCCGGTCTGTAGCGTGAAGGCGGCAGGCAGCACGATGACATCGCAGCCAGCCTTCTCTAGCTGCAGGAAGAGTTCGAAGAAACGAATATCATAGCAAATCGCACAACCGACCTTGAGGCCGTCGATCTCGTAAGTCACGATGTCTTCGCCTGGCTTGACCGACGCCGATTCCTTATAGGCCGTACCATCCGGCGCGACGATGTCAAACATGTGGATCTTGCGGTAGGCGGCCACCTGTTTGCCCTGACGATCAAAGACAAAGCTCGTATTGTAAATGCGATCCTCGCCTTCGACCTTTTCCATGATCGTCCCTGCGTGGACATAGACGCCATGTTCCTTGGCAAAGTCGCTCGCCATCGTATATGCCGCGCCACCCGGTGCTTTCTCAGCAGTCGCGAGCTTCTCCTCGATGGTGCCACCGTAATATTCGAAGTATTCCGGCAGAACGATCAGATCCGGCTGATCGGTCTTCAATGCATCGAGCATCAGCTCGCGTGTTACCCGAAGGTTTTCATCGCGGTCTTTTTGCGGATTCGTCTGAATCAGACTGACTTTCATTCTCTTTCTCCCATCTGTTTCAAGATTACGCGACGATCTTCTCGTCCTTGAGGGCACTGATTGTGTTCATGATGCCGGCACGCAGAGTCATCGTCTGGGTCGCTACCACGAGAAGCTCCGCGCCCTCATCGAGGGCAAATTGACGCTCGGCCGGCGTCCACGCAGGCATGATCCAGCTTTTGCCCGCATTACGGGCGGCGGCAGCTATGCGCTTGAGATCGGATTTGTCGGCGTCGTTGAAGGCGTAAGCGCCCCGTCCGCAGGAAAGCGCGAGGTCGGAGGGACCGGGAAAGAGGCCGTCGACCGTCTCCAGCGCTATGATCTGCTCGACATCGGCAAGGCTTTCGGCTGTCTCGATCATCGCGTAGCATTTGGTGCGCTTGTTTTCTTTTTCGAAGGCATCGGTCGCAGGGCGCGTATAGCCGAAGATGCGACCTCCGGCATAGGAGCGCGTTCCCGTCAGCGGATATTTCGCAGCTTTGGTCACTTCGCGGGCATGGTCTACACCCAGAATATGCGGGATTACGACCCCATCCGACCCGAAATCCAGCGCCTGTTGTATGGATTCGGCATTTGGCGCAATGATCTTGGTAATCGTGGGCATGGCGATCGCCTTGGTATAGGCGAGAAACTGATCGAGCGTTGCAAGATCGAATGTGCCGTGCTCAAGTTCAAGCACCAGGGATTTGACGCCGCAGGTACGAGCGATCTCGAGATAGCCTAGATGTGGCTGCGACATCCAGAGCGCGATATTATCCATATTCATATACTTTCTTAGGCTGCGATTGAGAAATCAGTCGGGCTTGCCAATGGTGCGAGAGAGACCGAGCGTACGTTCGATCACGATGATGATGGCAAGCGTTGCCGCGACCAGAACGACCGAGATCGCGGCCGTCATCGGGTCTGTCTGGCTTTCGACATAGTTAAATATCTCGACGGGCAAAGTTGTCAGTCGTGGACCGGTTATGAAGAGAGAAATAACAACCTCATCGAAAGAGAGCAGGAAGGAGAGTGCTGCGCTCGCGATGAGCCCCGGCGCCATCAGCGGCAATGTGACACGACGGAACACTGTGAAGGGAGAGGCACCCAGCATCGTCGCAGCCTCTTCCACCGATGGCGGAAGCGTGGTCAGTGACGTCAGTACGATGCGAATGACATAGGGCGTCGTGACAATAAGATGCGCAATGATCAGTCCTGTCACGGTGCCGAGCAGTCGTGCCTGTACGAAAACCAACAGAATGGCGAGGCCAAGCACGATCGACGGGAGCAGCAATGGCGCGGTAAAGATACTCAGCACCACCTCCTTGCCGCGGAAGTTGTAGCGATTGATTGCGTAAGCGGCCGGGATACCAGCGATCAGCGACAAAACCGTCACCACGGCGGCAATGCCGAGACTCAACCAAAAGGCGTTGATCAACCCGCTATGCTGAAACATAGCGAGGTACCAGCGCACACCCCAGGTCTGCGGCGGGAAAGTCAGGTAGTTGTCATTAGAAAAAGACAAAGGCAACACAACCAAGATCGGCGCCAGTAGGAACAGGTAGAGAAAGACGACGAGGATGCGAAAGGGTAGTGAAATTTTGCCAATCATGACCTGATCTCCCCTCTGCATCGACCGGACGGTTCGATGCAGCAAATTAAGTCTTAGCGCGAGTTCCGCGGTGCAAATGGACCCACAGTGCGTTAATCGAACCGGCGAACGACGCGCGAGTAGATTGCGAGCGCGATGCCGAAAATGATGAGAACGATGACAGACGTCGCTGCCGCACGCGGCCATTCGAGCTGGATTACTGCCTGATCGAAGATCTCGGTCGCCAGCAGAAAGACACGACCGCCGCCAAGCAGCTTAGGCGTAATAAAGGAGCTGATCGCCAGCACGAAACAGAGCAGACAACCAAGAGCTACGCCGGGCAGCGTCAATGGGAAAATGATGCGGCGAAAGCGCGTAAAGGCATTTGCACCGAGCGACGCAGCCGCTTCCTCGTAAGCCTGGTCAAGCTTGCCGAAGCCAGCGATCAGCGACAAGGCCATATAAGGAATGAGGATTTCCACCAGGCCGATGAAGACGCCAAGCGTATTGTTGATCAAGCGGAAGGGTTCGGAAATCAGACCAAGCGATATTAACGATCCGTTTATTATGCCTTGGTCGCCGAGCAACACCATCCAGCCGTACGTGCGGACCACGCTGCTCACCAGCAGAGGCGAGACTGTAATAACGAAAAGCACGTTGCGCCACACGGGCGATACACGGTGCAAAAACAAGGCAATCGGATAGGCGCAGATCAACGTGGCAAGCGTAATGGCGAAGCTGATCCAGAGCGAGTTTATGACCAACCCGAAGTTGAAGCTGTCGGTGAAGAAATCAAGATAGTTCTCGAATGTGTAATTCTGCGTCAGCACACCACCGGAGCGGCTTTCCATGAAGGAAATCTGTCCGAGGCTTAAAACCGGCAGGACGAAGGCGATGAAGTTGATGACCGCCATCGGCACAAGCAAGGCCAGAACGACGACCGGAAATTTCCGGTTTTTCTGAGCATTTTGAGTAAGTGGCGGGGCAGTATGGGTAACAGCGCTCATGACCATTACCTCCCAAAGACCAGCATGTCTTGTGGCTTCCATTCGCACAGAAGCGTGTCGCCGTCGCCAAAACCATGCCCCGCACTTGCCGTCGGCACTTCGATCTTCAACGTAGCCCCGTCGATCGCTATATCGTATTGCACGATGTCGCCAATATAGGTAACGCGGTTGATACGACCGCGGGCGCTGTTGGTGGCGTTGCTCACCAGCGCCCGATCGCGATCGGGCGTCAGGCTGATGCGATGCGGACGGATCGCAGCTTTGGCGGCCCCGGAAGAAAGACCCTTCGTATCGCAGCGATAAACGGTTGGTCCGATCTTCGCCTGATCCTTGCCGACGATCTCGCAGTCAATGACATTTGCGCGCCCGACAAATTGGGCGACGAACAAATTTTCCGGTTTTTCGTATATTTCTTCCGGCGTGCCCAACTGAGCCAGCTTACCGCCATTCATCACGCCCACGACGTCACACATCGTCAGAGCTTCGACCTGATCATGCGTCACAAAAACCGTCGTGATCGAAAGACGCTTCTGGATCTCACGGATTTCGATGCGCATCTCGTCGCGCAGTTTCGCGTCGAGGTTGGACAACGGCTCATCCAGCAAGAGAATGCGTGGACGGATGACCAGAGCGCGGGCCAGCGCCACGCGCTGCTGCTGGCCGCCCGACATTTCCTTTGGCTTGCGATTGCCATAGCCGGGCAGACGCACCATTTCCAACGCCTCTTCGACACGCCCTCGCGCCTCATGTTTGGAAATGCCGCGCATGTCCAGCCCAAATGCAATATTCTCGGCAACAGTCATGTGGGGGAATAGCGCGTAGCTCTGGAAGACCAGCCCGATGTCGCGCTTGTGCGGTGCGGTGCGGGCAACGTCGTCGTCACCGATCAGTATATTGCCGTCGGTTACCGAATTAAGCCCGGCGATCATCCGCAGTGTCGTTGTCTTACCGCAACCAGATGGCCCTAGCAGCCCAAGCAACTTTCCCTTCGGCAGATCAAGATTGAGATTGTCTACCGCAACGAAGCCATTATCGTAGCGCTTCGTGAGACCACGCAGCCTCAAAAACACATCATCGGCTTCAAAAGCGGCAGGAGGAAGGGCGTTCGGACGCGCATCGTCGCGCGAGGCCAGCGTTTGCATCAGCTTACCCACGTTGTTCGTTGGATTGTTTCGTTTGCCACCGGTCCCGTCCCGGAGGGATGCGGGGCAGGCGCGTTTCAGCGGCCACCCCTATGGAATGCTTTCTAGCGGCTCGCCGGGATGATCTGGCGACGCCAGGGCTCCAGGATGGAGTCACGCAGTTCTCCGATGGTCATCCAGTCGACGGGGATGAGCTTTTCCTGCTGATCGGCGTTCATCAGCGGAATGCGCTTCTTGGTTTCTTCGTCGACCTCCGCCTTCGAATTGGTCGGCGCATAATACATCGCCTTGGCGAAACGCGCCTGCACCTCTGGGGAGATGGCGTAATTGATAAAGGCTTCCGTCGCTTCCTGTTCCGGTGCATTGGCGATCGCGCTGATTACGTTAACCTGCGTCGCCGTGCCTTCTTCCGGCGCAGAGGCGCTTACCTTGCCTTCCGTCTGATCAAAATAGGTTTGCGAACGTGCGTTCCAGCCCACCCCGATCGACGCTGTGCCGTTGGCGATCAGCGTGTATTGGTCAGGCTTCGGCTCCCACGTCTGAATATTGGGCGCAAGTTCGACAAGCTTCTCCACGCCCGGATTGATGGTCGCTTCGAGCGCGTCGGCTTCACCCTCTTTATAGTCGGCAGAACCAGCCATTTTGTTGGCGATAATCGTGAAAAGGATTGCCTGGATATCACCACCGCCCTGTGCTGGGATAATCACCTTGCCCTTCTGTGCAGGATCCCAGAGAGCTTCCCAGCTCGTTGGTACTTTATCCTTGTAGATGCCGGTACTATAGACCAGTGCCAAAGTGTCATAGGTAATCGGGATCGCCTTGCCACCCAGTTCCTTGCCGATATCGGCGAGGTCAGCATAGTTGCTGAGCTTGGATGTATCGACATCGGCAACCAGTTCTTCCTCCGACGCGATCCGGGCAACTGAAAGATCGTAGATCACGGCATTGGCCTGCGGCGCGGATTTTTGCGCGCGCATATTACCGAGAGATGTCGCAGCGTTCTGCACGCCGAAGAAGGTAACCTTGATATCCGGATGCGCTTCGTTGAAAGGATCGATTACCTGCTTCTGGTAGTGGTCCTGGAAAACGCCGCGATAGCCCATTACCGTGATATCGGCAGCTTGCGCTGCCGCGATGCTACCAAGCGAAACTGATCCGGCCGCCAATCCCATCAAACATGCGAATTTCGACAAATTCATCCCAATTCCCCTATTGCTCTGATTGAATTTTCTTATGAGAGCAAGCTAGGAGCGACCCTAATTCTGGTCCAACGGATATTTCTTTCTGGCCGTTCGATTTTTCTTTCCGATCCTCTCGGATCACAACTCCCGGGCGGCTTATATGCTTTTGCGGGTAGAGCTTTTCATCGGCACATTACGAATGATCATGGCTTAAGCTAGTTGGGCTTCTGCATCATGGGGGCGTGACGCTCTTCGGCAGGAAATCCTTGTCCAGAACAGTCAACCGATGCGCATGGAAGGATCGGGATGGTCCGGCGGCAAGCTTTCCTGAAGAGGACGTATATTATTAACCTTCGGCAGGACGCGCCGAAGCAGGCAATCCGAAAACCTTGTCGAACGCAAAATTGAAGACAAAGGTATAAACGAGGAAGAAAATCAGCAGCCCTACATCAAGGACCAGCGCTTCCAAAAGACCGATATTGAATATCCACGCGAAGAGCGGTACCAGGAAAACCACGAGGCCGCCCTCAAAACCGATCGCATGCGCAATACGGCGGGCGAGAGAACGTCCTTTCTTCACCTGCCGGGATTCCCACCACTCGAACATGGTCGTGAAAACAAAATTCCATGCGAGTGCAATTGCCGACGACATGATGGCAACGATCCCCGCTGTTCCGACGGCTTTGCCCACCAGTGCCAAACCAAGCGTCGTACAGAGGATGGCGATGCCTTCATAAAATGAGACATATACAATCCGGCGGATGACTGGCGACATTTTCTACTCCTGATACCAAAGGCGTAGATAGGCGATTTTTCTGATGGCGGAAAGACGCCCGCTCGCATGGCAGCTACGCGGCAAAGCCTGTAAACAGGTTCGTGACAAAAATTGCCGACCCGGCAAAGGAGCAGAAAGCCACAAGCATCAGCAGACCGTCCCTGACCATGATGGCGAGGCCAAACATGGCGATCACCAACATGGGTATTGTTGAGGCAAAAGGAAAAAACTCGAGCGGCGGGACGGTCAGACAAAGCACCATACAGCACAGCGCAGCGGCCGCAATGAACGGCCCGCGTACCATTATGCGGAGCCTCCCGTGAAACCATCTATCGAGTAAGCGTGCAACCGGCCTGAGCTTGGAGAGACCGCTTCGCAGTTTCCCGCCGGACATTTTTCGACGCATAAGAAATTGCGGCAACCAGAAATGCTCCGCACGTAGAAGCATCTGCGCTGAAAATGCCAGGATGATAAATGCGAGCGTCGTGGGCAATCCGGGGATACCGCCGATAGGCGAAATCTCAATCAACGCCGGAACGAGCAAGAATGGTCCGAAACTGCGTTCTCCCAGACAGTCGAGCATCAGCCCCACCGACACGCGGTCGTCCCCGGCCGCTGCATCAAGCCGCTCAATTATCTCGCTGACGCTGCGGGGATCTTCTGGCATTTCTTATCCGGTTGCACCGCGTCAAACGATACGGTGCAACTTCGGTTCCCATCTAGAGATCAATCGTCGTACTCGATGTAAACGACAGCACCGGAAACGGGATGAAAATCAACCTCGACACGATGACCGTCTTGATCAATTCCCTCGACCTGCCAGCAACCGTCATCTGCATCCACTCCCGTTACCCGATAACCGTCTGCTGCTGCCTTGCGAGCAATTTCCTCCACGCTCATCCACTCGCCTCGCGGCACCCGACCACAGCGATCATCATCACCAGCGTAGGCTGGAACGGCAGCGGCAGCAAACGTGGTGAAAGCGGCGGCAAGGACTAGCGTTCTCGTCATTGACATGGGAAGTTCCTTTCGGATTTCGTTTTCGATGCTTTCCTTCTCCCATGTTCAGTATGACGACTGGCTGAGACGACTTGTCAGCCAATTGTCATTCTTCTGGTGGCAAAGAGATAATATGCGTGCAGGTCCTATCGTCTTTCTGGTGACTGCTCTCCTTCTTCAAACGTCATCTTCCACGATGGCGGATGACGATGCGGAGCGTGCGCGCGCATTGTCCGGCTCAATCTTGCCTCTAGCGCAGATTCTCCGGACCATCTCCCCGCGCTACCCGGGAAAGGTCATAGAGGTTGATCTCGACGATGATGACGATCCGGAATATCAAATACGCATACTTGATCCGAATGGCCGTATCGTTGAATTGGAAGTCGATGCGCGGACCGGTCGTGTACTCGACGTCGATATGGAGGATGACGACTGACAATGCGTATCCTGTTGGCTGAAGACGATCCACGAATCGCTCGGGATGTTCGCGAGGCACTAGAGATCGGCGGCTATATCGTCGACCATCAGCACGACGGCGAAGAGGCCTGGTTCGCAGGTGACACGGAAGATTATGCAGCCATCGTCCTTGATCTCGGCCTTCCAACCATGGACGGAATGTCCATCTTGAAGCGGTGGCGGGAAGCTGGACGCGCGACACCTGTGCTTATCCTCACCGCGCGCGGAAGCTGGAGCGAACGCGTTGAGGGGATTGATGCAGGGGCAGATGACTACCTCCCCAAGCCCTTCGCGATGGAAGAGTTGCTCGCACGCTTACGTGCTGTCCTGCGTCGCCACGCCGGACATGCGACAACGATCTTGAAAGCAGCAGATCTTCTCATGGACCCGCGCCAGATGCGCGTAACGCGGGCCGGCAAAGCGATTTCGCTGACGCCACAGGAGTATCGTCTGGTTGCCTATCTCCTGCATCACCAGGGGCGCGTAGTGCCACAGCAGGAACTGGCAGAGCATTTGCAGGCAGAGCATTATGAGCGCGAGTCCAATGCCGTCGAAGTTCTGGTTGGTCGGGTTCGCCGCAAGATCGGCGGTGATATCATCGAAACGCGCCGCGGCTTCGGTTACATCGTCGATTGCACGTAAGCGATGAAGCTTCCCGTCACGTCTATCCGCCTGCGCCTCATGCTGATGGCTCTTATAGGCACCGTCATCGCTATAGGCCTTTCAGGCCTTGCGCTGGTTGCGCTTTTCGAACGTCACGTGGAACGACGCTTAAACCACGAGCTCGACAGCTACAGCCTTCAACTCGCTGCCGCCGTAGAAATTAATCCCGATGGCACATCCTATCTGCGTGGAGAACCATCCGATCCACGCTTCCAGCGTCCACTCTCCGGCCTGTACTGGCAAATTACAGACCTCGCGTCGCAAAAGACACTCCGATCCCGCTCCCTATGGGATTCCAGCCTAGTCGGTCATGCTGAGCCGCTTATTGGAGGGCAGACATCACTGACGATGGCCGATGGACCGGCAGATGAAAGCATCCTGCTGCATGAACGTTCGATCATCATCTCGCGAGATGACGCGGACCGCCGTATCCAGATCCTCGTGGCCGTCGATCGAGCCGAACTCGTTTCCCTGCGAGAAGGCTTCACTTACGATCTGATCCCCGGTCTGGCTGCTCTCGCCGGCCTGATCCTGCTCGGTGCCTTCATCCAGATCAGAAGCGGCTTGCGCCCATTGGAGCCCGTGCGTGCAGGCATCCATGCGATCCGGTCAGGGCAAGCAACCCGGCTTGATATGCGGGTTCCACGCGAGATCGCTCCGCTCGTGGAGGAAGTCGATACGCTGATTGCTGCGCAGGAAATGCAGGTTGCACGTGCACGCGATCGCGCCGCCGATCTTGCTCACGGCTTACGTACACCGCTGACAGCGCTTGCAAGCGACGCGGCCCGCCTTCGCAAAAAAGGGCAGGACGCTATAGCGGATGATATCGAAGCCTTGTCACAACAAATGCGGCGCACTGTCGAACGGGAACTGGCCCGAGCACGTGTACGTCACGGCCTTACCGCGGTTCAGCCAGTTTCGCTCCAACCAGTTGCCAACGCGGTCATCCGTACATTGACACGAACACCGAGAGGCGAAATGATCGCCTTTGACAATCGTGTCGAGGCGCATCTGACGATCACCATGCAAGCAGATGATCTGGCGGAAATTCTTGGCAACGTTCTAGAAAATGCCACACGGGCGGCAAAAAATAACATAGTTGTCGAAGCCAGCCAGAATACCACGGAAACAGTCATCCGCATTGCAGATGACGGGCCCGGACTCGCAGCAGAAAAGGTGGATGCTCTCTCCAAGCGCGGCAGCCGCCAGGACGAAAGCGGCGGTGCAGGTCTTGGCCTCGCCATCGTCAAGGATATCCTCGATGCTTATGAGGGCAGAGTTGAATTTTCCGCTTCGAAGATAGGCGGCTTGCAGGTCACGCTCAGCATACCGTCGCATCGAAAGCGCCCCTTTATGCCTTGAATGCAACCTTGCTGCTTCATAGTTTCGCGGGGCATACCCAGAAAGAACACAGGAGAAGCGCGTTGAACTTTGCCGTAACGCCACAAATTACCGAACAAGCCGGCACGGACACGGGCGCTCCCAATCGCGCGTCGCTTGATCTCGGCGTCATAGGCAATTCGGCAATCGCAGCACTTGTTGACCGCAAGGGCAGCATCGTCTGGAGCTGTCTTCCGCGTTTTGATGGTGATCCGTTCTTCTGTAATCTTCTCGATCATGCTGACGGGGGCGACTGGTCTATCGAACTCGACGGTTTCGAGCGAAGCGAGCAACGCTACCTTCGCAACACGGCAATCCTCGAGACGGTTCTCCACGATGGCGATGGAAACGCGTTGCGTATCATTGATTTCGTTCCGCGCTTCAAACAGCATGGACGTCTCTTTCGACCGCAAAATATCATTCGTATCGTGGAGCCACTGATTGGCGCACCGCGCGCACGCATCCGAATGCGGCCGCGTCAGGATTATGGCAAGTCGGAACCAGAGCGCTCACGCGGGACAAGCCATATCAAGTTCCACCTGCCGGACGGCACAGTTCGCCTGACGACAGACGTGCCGCTGGTCTTCATCGAGAACGAGACGCCCTTCATCTTCAATCGCCCCTATGCCATGGTTCTCGGCCCGGACGAAAGTCTCGAAGAAGCGCCCATGTATCTGGCACGCCGGTTTCAGGATCGGACGCATAATTACTGGATAGACTGGACGCGCTATCTGTCTCTTCCCGTTGACTGGCAAGACGTGACGATCCGTGCGGCAATAACGCTGAAACTCTGCGCTAGCGAGGATACCGGTGCCATAGTCGCGGCACTCACCACCTCCATTCCGGAATATGGCCAAAGCGGTCGCACCTGGGACTATCGCTTTTGCTGGCTACGCGATTCCTATTTCACGGTGAACGCGCTCAACCGGCTTGGCGCAACCAAGACGATGGAAGATTATCTACGCTATGTGGTGAACATTGCTGCGGCGTCGAAGGACGGTTATCTCCAACCGCTTTTCGGCATCGGCATGGAACAGGAGCCGGATGAGGAAATCGTCCCGCACCTTCCCGGCTATCGCGGACTTGGTCCTGTGCGGCGCGGCAATGCCGCCTACACGCAGGTTCAAAATGATGGCTACGGGTCCGTCATTCTTGCCATCACACAAATTTTCTTCGATGAGCGTCTGCCCCAACAGGGCGATGTGCCGCTATTTGAACGTCTGGAGCCGCTGGGCGAGCAAGCCTTCGCGCGTTGGGACAAGCCCGATGCAGGCTTGTGGGAATTCCGGACACGCGAGGAAGTGCACACGCATTCAAGCATCATGTGCTGGGCTGCATGCGACCGGCTCGCCCGCATCGCAAAGAAGCTGGAGCTCACAGAGCGCGCTGCCTATTGGCGCGAACGGGCGGAAATCATTCGCAACGGCACGCTAGCGCGTGGCTGGAACGAGCAACTCGGGGCTTATGTGTCTTCCTTCGGAGGAGAGAACCTAGACGCCAGCCTGCTCCTCATGCCGGAGATCGGCTTCATCGACGCACATGATCCCCGCTATCTCTCCACGCTAGGTGCCATTGAAAAGCATCTGCGTTATGGCAACCATGTCTATCGCTATCGTGCACCAGACGACTTTGGCGAACCTGAAACCGCTTTCACCGCTTGCACCTTCTGGCTGATCGATGCGCTGGCGCGTGTCGGACGGTTGGACGACGCTCGCGCCGTCTTCGAGGATGTGCTCAGCCATCGTAATCATCTTGGACTGCTGTCCGAAGGGCTTCATATCGAAACAGGCGAGCTGTGGGGCAACTTCCCGCAAACCTACTCAATGGTCGGGCTGATCAATTCCATCATGCACCTTTCGCGCAAATGGGACGAAGTGCTCTAACCAGTATAATTCCGGAGAAAAATCCATGGCAGAGGATGCCAAGTACAAGCTTTACTACTGGGATGGCATTCAGGGCCGCGGCGAGTTCGTTCGTCTCGCTTTCGAGGATGCCGGTGTCGATTACATCGACGTGGCACGCGAAGAGGGCGAAGGCATGGGACCCGAAGCCGTCATGGCAGCGCTGCAAAACAAAAAGACGTCCTTTATTCCCTTCGCACCACCTTTTCTCACTTATGGCGATGTCACGATTTCACATGTCGCCAATATTCTCTACTTTATTGGCCCCGATCTGCGTCTTGCGCCTGAGGACGAGGATTTGCGCATTTTCGTCAATGGCCTGCAGCTGACGCTGACCGATTTCATTGCCGAGATTCACGATCTGCATCATCCGATCTCTGGTTCACTCTATTATGAAGACCAGAAAACGGAAGCAAAGCGCCGCGCGAGATATTTCATCGATGAGCGCCTGCCGAAATTTCTTGGGTATTTCGAACGCGTTCTGACGCAAAATCGCGACGGCAACATGCAGCTTGTCGGCAAGCGCGTCACCTATGTCGATCTTTCGATGTTCCAGTTGATCGAGGGGCTGCGTTATGCGCTGCCCAACGCCATGCGTCGTGTCGAGGACGACGTTCCATTGCTGCTCGCCCTGCACCACACGATTTCCCAGCGTCCGAATATCAAAGCCTATCTTGGCTCCAAACGGCGCCTCGGTTTTACGGGATCGGGCATCTTTCGGCACTATCCAGAACTCGATATTTCCGCGTGATCTAAAGCTGCGACTCCATTGGCAGCCATCCGATAATTTTCGCCAGAATCTGTCGGCCAACGCCAGCTTCGGGCTCGCGCCGGTAAACCCGCTCGCGCGAACCTACCCGACCTGTCCATAGAAGGCGGTCCATTTTCCAGATCACCGCGAAACTGGCGTCGGACCTCGTCTCGGCACGGAAGATTGCGTTCATCTGCTTAACGACAGCGTCGCTGTGGAAGAGCACCCCCATTTCGGTGTTGAGTGATACCGAGCGCGGGTCAAAGTTGAACGAACCGATAAAACCCTGTTTACCGTCCACACTGAAGGCCTTGGTATGCAGGCTCGCACCCTTCGAACCAAAAACTGAAACACCGGGCCGGCGCGCAAAAGGCTGCAATTCGTAAAGCTTCACCCCAGCCTGGAGAACGCGCACCCGATAACGGCTATAGGCTCCGTGAACGGCAACCACGTCTGTCGCCGCCAGTGAATTGGTCAGTACGGTGACCTCCACACCCCGGTCCGTCAAATCTGCAAGCCACGAACAACCACGCTCCCCCGGAATAAAATAAGGTGAGATTAGATCGAGCGAGCTGGTCGCCTTATCTATTTCCTTGGAGAGTTCGCTCATCAACCAGTTCGTACGGTCTTTCCCTTCCGCCTTTCCCGGCGGATCTGAGAGAATCTGCGCCCTCTCCGTCCAGACGAATTTGCGCGAAGCGATCACCTCCGAAACAGAAGCACGATGGCGGACGCGCTTGAGATAGGGACGCGCCTTCTCGCTCCGCTCGAGTTTCGCCAGCCGTCTGCGCATTTTGGCGAGTTTGGCCCGCCGCAGCCGGTTTAGTGCCGCTATCGGAACACTCGCGTTGCAATTGAAATACAGGTCGAACATCTCTTCCGTCTGTCCAACCGCTTCACCCATCAGGATTGCGTCCAGATCGCGGAAATTCGTTGCCGCCGCATCGAAATAGGCATCCCCGATATTGCGTCCGCCCACAAAAGCCACTCGCCCATCAGCGATCCACGCCTTGTTATGCATACGACGGTTGACCGAAACGAGCCGAAAGATCATCTCCAATCCGCGTTTCCATGGAGCACCGCGCGAGCGGGTGGGATTAAAGAGCCTGACCTCGATATTGGGATGGCTATCCAATGTCAGATAGAACGGATCGCGATCGCGCGTATTGATATCGTCGAGCAGAATGCGCACCCGCACACCCCGGTCTGCGGCCTTAAGCACCTCGTTTGCCAGCAGCCTGCCCGTCAGATCGTCATTCCAGAAATAATAGATCAGGTCGAGACTGCGTCCGGCGTGACGGGCGGAAAGTACGCGTGCAGCGAAAGCGTCGAGATTGTCATCCACCAGCATGATACCCGTCGACATAGCGGTGTCGGGCTTTAGTCTCGTGAACAACCGATCGAGATCCGTCTTCCCATCCTCGACCGGCAAAGCCTTCGAGCATTCTCCCTGTGCATGGCGCGCAAACCGACCATAGGAATAGATGAAGAAAGCGCCAAGGCCTATGAGGGCAATGATGATGAAAAGCGCGATCCAGATGGCGTCGTCTGTCATGGCAGGTGTACGGGGGGTGTGAGATCGATCCGGGCCTTGATCGGCAGATGGTCGGATGCCTTGCGGGCAAGCAGGCTGTCATGAACCTCGATACTCGATATGATCTGTTGCGGACTTGCCAGAATCCGATCAAGTGCCAGAAAAGGCATGCGCGAGGGAAAGCTCGGCAAAGCCACGTCAAGTGGTCCGAAATGCGGCAGAAGCGACATCAGGGAAGATCGCCGCGCCACGCGCCATTCATTAAGATCGCCCATCAGAATCGTGGGACCCTCATCAGCGCGCGCCGCATCAAGCAGCGTTTCTGCCTGCTTCGCCCTGGAGCGGCGCAGGAGACCCAAATGGGCGGCGATGATGCGTAGCTTGGCGCCTTTGATCTCCAGATCGGCGATCAACGCGCCACGCGGCTCCACGCCCGGCAGCTTGAGCGAACGCACCTTGCTGACCAAACCTTCTCGCGCCAGAATAATATTCCCGTGCCAACCGTGGCTATGGGCATGATCGGACTGAAAGACAGGAACAAGCTTAGCCGTATTTTCCAGCCCGCGCAGATCCAGTAGTCCCGCTCTCCGGCCGAACCGTTCATCGGCTTCCTGCAAGGCAATGATGTCCGCGTCCAACTCGTTGATGACGGTTGCCACCCGCTCCGGGTCGAATTTACCGTCAGCGCCTACACATTTATGCACATTGTAGGAAGCCACGGTCGCGTGCCATTGCTCGACCTGTGGATTCTGGTAACGACGATTGCCCCTCTGAATGGCTGAGAAGATCGCAGATGGCAAAGTGGGCGCTTTCTGGTGCATGTTCGTCAGATTAGCCCCGATCGTGGCGGAAGAATGGGTTCACAATAGGTAGAAATGCTAAAACTGGCGCTCTAGTTCAAGTGGAGAAGCGCGGAAGCATTGACAGACGGTGCATTTCCCGTTTCAAAGTTGGTTAAGCGTCTTCGCGGTTATTCTGAGAATTACACAGCAGGCGATCGTCCTGCCAAAGTTTCGCATGCGCAGTTAGTCAATTATAAAGCTGTAAATTGCAATAGATGCCTGAACGAAGCATCACGCTGGGGGGCGTGCGATGGCGTTGGATTATAATTCGCTTTTATTAGCGATCGGCTTTTCCGGTATCTGTCTGGTTATGACGATGCTCGGCAGCTGGGCTGTCACACGTAGCGAAAATACCCTTCTTACCTGGGGGATCGGTGCCATTGTCACCGTCGTCAGCATTTTCGCTTACAGTTCTTATGTGTGGAAGCCTACGCTTTTCGCCGGAACATTGGCAATATCCAGTCTCATCGTGGCTATCGCCATCCTGTTTGCAGCCGCGCGGCAATTTCGCAGTGGCATCTTGCGCATAAGCGATATCATTCCCATCACACTCCTCACCCTCGTTGTGATCGTCGGCACTTTTGCCGTCGGTTATGATGGGGTTTCCTTCATCATGTTCAATCTCGCTATTGGCATCAGTATGTGGGGATGCGCAGCCGAATATTGGCGAGCGCGCGCAGAAGCGCCTGCCGTAATCTGCGGCCTCTCGGTCCTGTACACGATTACCGGCGCCTCCTTCTTTCTTTGCGCTTTCGTCTTGATTCAGGATTTTCGGCCCGTACTGGGGCATGCGCCTCAGAACTGGGCGGAAGATTTAAGCCTCGCCATCGTCATCGGCGGCATGAGTGGTATTGGCGCGCTTTCCTTATCGCTTCACTATAGCCGTCTCGCCCGTCGGCATCGTACGGAAGCACGCACCGATCCGCTTACGGGCCTGCTCAATCGGCGCGCCTTCTTCGAAGCTCACGGGCGATATGCTGTCGCACCGGGAAGCGCGGTCCTCCTTTTTGATCTCGACAATTTCAAGGCGATCAACGATCGCTACGGACATGCCGTTGGCGATATGGTCCTCAATATATTTACCGAAGAACTTACGGCTTTGCGACACACAGGCGATTGCTGTGCACGCTTGGGTGGCGAAGAGTTCGTCATGTTCAAAGCCACCTGTCTTCCGGAGCAGGCGCAAAGTATAGCGGAGCAAATCCGCAAGGGATTTGCCGGGCGGATTGTCGAGACCGAAAAAGGTCTCCTGAGGGGCACGGTCAGCGTAGGGATCGCTATCGCCACAGGAACCAGAAGCGATATAGACACGCTCTTGCGCGAAGCCGATCATGCCCTCTACGACGCCAAGAACACCGGCCGGGACCGCGTCGTCGTCTCGAGCTATTTGCAGGCGGTTTAAACGCTAGGTGGCCAACCGCGCATAGCGAAACAATTCAAGATCGAATTTGCTTTCGCCGGTCGTTGCTAGATCGGCGAGAATTTCACCCATAACGGATGCGAATTTGAACCCGTGGCCCGAGCAAGGCGACGCAACGATGATCTCAGGATGCCCTGGCAACGTGTCGACGACAAAGTGTTCATCCGGCGTATTGGTGAAGAGGCATGCTGCCAGCCGCAGCGTGGGGCCATCAGCCTTGGGAAATAAATCGCGAATGGCGAGTCGCAGCGCTGCTTCATCATCGGGCCGGGGTTCGCGCGATAATTCATCTGCATGCCCATGCTCCTTGAAATGATTATATTTCCCGATCTTGAACCCCGGAATACCCCAGCTCGGGAACTGATAATAGTGGCCATGGTCAGCCGCAATGTTCGAAACCGGAAAAACGCTCGGCTTGAAAGCAGATGGATCTATGGGTTGGAACCAGCCCAAAACCTGTCGTTCGGGAACGGCCGTCATCGTAAGACCAGGTATGAGATCGGAGATCCAGGCTCCGGCCGCCACGACAGCCCGCCTCGCTTCATAACGGCCTTGATCAGTGATGACTGCCACCCTGCCCTGCCCCGGCTCGACGGCAACCACCTTTTCCCGCGCGTGGATTTCGGCACCCGCATCTACAGCTAGGGCAGCATACGCCAGGATAGCACGCTCCGACGCTACGAACCCGCCCTCAGGCTGAAAGACACACGCCATATAATCCGGTAAATTATAGCCCGGAAAGCGCGAATTAACCTCCCTCGCACCAAGCACTTCATGGCTCAAACCATGCTCCTTACAGGCGGCAAGCGAACCGGTGAAAACGCGTCCATCTTCACGACTGGCATCAATACTTCCGGTGATAAACAGAAGCTGTTCGCCAGCCAGTTCTTCCGTTTTTCGCCAAAGTGCATATGCCCGCCTCAATAAGGGCACGTATGACGGATGTTCGAAATAGGAAAGCCGGATGATGCGGTTGAAACCGTGCGACGACCCCATGGAATGACCTAGATCGTAGCGCTCCAAGCCGAGCACCTTCTGCCCACGCCTTGCCAACTCCCACAATGTGGCGCTGCCCATTCCACCGATGCCGATCACGATCGTATCGTACATTATCTTTCCCCTCTTTTGGGCAAATCTAGAGCTCGAATTCTACCTGCGTCAATCACCATGTCGCGCTTTGACAATCCCGCGGCGCTGGGCCAGAAGCAACAAGGGAGGCTTCATGACGCAAAAGCTCGAACTGCATGGCATCGCCAAGAATTTCAACCGAAAACAGGCGCTGCGGGACGTGACACTGTCAATCGCGGCGGGAGAAATCGTATCATTGGTAGGCCAATCCGGCTGTGGCAAGTCCACGCTTCTGCGGCTCATTGCGGGCATCGAGCACCCTGATGGTGGCAGGATATTTCTGGACGGCGCAGAAGTGTCAGGACGCGACCGCTTCGTTGAACCAGAAAACCGAAAGGTGGGTATGGTCTTTCAGGATTATGCTCTCTTCCCACATCTCACGGTACGCCAAAATATTCGATTTGGCATGAAAGGCCGGCTCTCTCCCGCTGATCATAAACGCATCTCCGGCCTCATGGCGTCGCTCGGACTCGAAAAACTCGCGGAAAACCACCCGCACATGCTTTCCGGTGGCGAGCAGCAGCGGGTCGCACTCGCCCGTGCGCTCGCGCCGCAGCCGAGCGTACTTCTCATGGATGAGCCCTTCTCGAATCTGGATCGCGGCCTCCGTGATCGGGTTCGTACCGAGACAGTTGCACTCCTGCGTGATCTGGGAACCACCGTCATTATCGTCACACATGACGCGGAAGAGGCATTATCGAGCGGCGATACGGTCGTGCTCATGCGAGAGGGAGGGATCGTCCAGGCTGGTAGCCCCTATGAGATCTACGATCATCCAATTTCGCCTTACGCCGCACGCTTCTTCTGCGACTTCAATGTCCTTCCGGGCAGACTCCGCTCGGGCGGGCTGGAGACTGCTCTCGGATGTTTCGCGGCGCCTAACGCTAAGGGGGTCGAAGGGGGTCCCGGCTTTGCCTATATCCGCCCACAGCAGTTCCTGCCTTCGTTGCAAGGCGGGAAATGGCGTGGAAAAATCACCGGACGCACTTTCCTTGGTGCTGACGAAGTTATCGAGATTCGTGTCCCCCAACTAGCCGATCCTGTTCGGCTTCGCACGTCACAGCGCATCCCGCGCGACATTGTGGAACTTGGATTTGATATGGCGGATCAGAGAGTCATTGTGTTCGATGACAAAAAGGGCGACGTTCTCGCAAAATTGTCAGCCGTAGAAACTTGATTATACTAATCAACTATGATCTCTGGCAGCAGAAATTTGCTCGGAGGAACTTAAAATGCGTATTAAGACTTTGTGTGCCGCAGTCGTTTTCGCGGGCGCCAGCTTTGTTGGCAGCGCGCAAGCGCAAGAACTTAACATCTACACGACCCGCGAGCCGGGCCTGATCCAGCCGTTGCTGGAAGCATTTACTGAGGAAAGTGGCGTCAAGGTCAATACCGTCCTACTCAAGGACGGCCTTGCAGAACGTGTCCTTTCTGAAGGTGAGAGTTCGCCAGCCGACATATTGATGACTGTGGATGCAGGCAATCTGATCGATCTCGTGGAGAAAGGCGTTACGCAGCCTGTCGAGTCTGCCATTCTCACCGAAAACATTCCCGCAGAACTGCGTGATGCAAACAATCACTGGTTTGCCCTCTCAATGCGGGCGCGCGTTCTCTACGCTGCCAAAGATCTCGAACTGACAAGTTTCAACTACGAAGACCTCGCCGATCCGAAGTGGAAGGGCAAAGTCTGTATTCGTTCCGGCCAGCATCCATACAATACCGCACTTTTTGCAGATTATATCGCTCACTATGGTGTTGAAGAAGCCGAAACATGGCTCGCCGGCGTAAAGGCAAACCTGGCGCGCAAGGCGGCTGGTGGCGATCGCGATTCTGCCAAGGACATTCTGGGCGGCATCTGCGATATCGGCATTGCAAACTCATATTATGTCGGCTTGATGAAGTCCGGGAAAGGCGGCGAAGAGCAGGTAAAATGGGCCGACGCAATCAAGGTCATCCTGCCGACCTTCAAGAATGGCGGCACGCAAGTGAATATATCCGGCGCAGCCGTTGCCAAGAACGCGCCGAACAAAGAGCACGCTGTCAAGTTGCTGGAATATCTCGTTTCGGACGAGGCGCAGAAAATTTACGCCGAAGCGAACTTTGAATATCCGGTCAAGCCTGGTGCGGCCGTAGATCCGATCATCGCTTCCTTTGGCGAATTGAAGATTGATCCGAAGCCCCTCACCGAAATCGTCAGCTATCGCAAGCAGGCAAGCGAGCTGGTCGATAAGGTTGGATTCGATAACTAGGGCATCAAAAAGCGCGAGACGGAAAACCTCTCGCGCTTTGCATTTCGATGACGGATATTCTGACGGACCCGGTTCCGCACAAGAGAGAAACAAGCAACTTCTCCGGCCCAACGCGTCGCTACGCAGGCCGGCTTTGGGCTTTTCTCAGTCTGCTCGTCGCAGCCTGCGTGGTGATGCCATTCGCCGCGCTAGCTCTTCAGGCGGTTCAGGGTTCTGCCGGTCTTTGGCCACATCTCGTTACCACTGTTCTGCCTGTCGCGCTCCGAGACACGTTTACGCTCCTGGTCGGAGTCGGCCTGTTAACAATGATCATTGGAACAGGCACAGCATGGCTGGTTACCGCCTACGATTTCCCGGGCCGCCGCCTGCTGGAATGGACACTGCTTCTCCCATTGGCGATGCCAACCTATATTATAGCCTATGCCTATCTGGACATCCTCCATCCGATCGGGCCAGCACAAGCCTTTGTCCGCGATCTACTGGGTTACGATAGTCCGCGTCAGTTTCGCTTGCCTGATGTTCGCTCCATGTGGGGCTGCATCGTGCTTTTCTCCTTCGTGCTCTATCCCTATGTCTATATCACCACGCGTGCCATGTTCCTGATGCAGGGTGCGAACCTGCTTGAGGCCGCGCGTACACTCGGCGTATCGCGTCGCGCCCTATTTCGTCGCATAGCGTTGCCACTCGCTCGACCCGCCATTGCAGTCGGCGTGGCGCTTGCTCTGATGGAAGCGCTCAACGATGTCGGTGCCGCAGAATTCCTCGGCGTACGGACCATGACGGTCACCGTGTATACGACCTGGATCACCCGTTCTGACTTGCCTGGCGCCGCGCAAATCGCGCTGGCGATGCTCGTCCTCGTTGTTGGGCTGGTGACGCTGGAACGGGTGGCCCGGCAACGCCAGCGCTATACGCTAAGCGCGCAACGTGCGCGCCTGATGGAGCCGCGCCGTCTCGGGGCTCTTCAAGGCGTCGCAACGCTGTTTATTGGTTTCCTTCCCGTCCTGCTCGGCTTCATGGCACCTTTTGCCTATCTCGTGAATGAGGCCGTCAAGCGTTACCAGTTTTCCGGAATCTCAGACCGTCTCGCAGACGCTGCATTCTCGACCTTGGGCTATTCCGCATTAGCCACGCTGATCGTCATGCTTGCTGGCATCATCGCTGCATACGCATTGCGGATGCATCCTTCTCGAAACGGCAACTGGATCTATCGTCTTTCTACCATCGGCTATGCTGCACCTGGCACCGTTGTAGCGCTTGCCGTTCTTATTCCGCTTGCAGGTTTTGACCGCTTTCTCGACCAGAGCGCGCGTGAGTGGCTTGGGGTGTCGACTGGTCTCATTATGATGGGTTCCGGAGCAGCCCTGGTTTTTGCCTATTCCGTCCGTTTCCTGACCATTGCTGCTGGAAGCGTCGATGCAGGTCTGTCGCGCATTCCCTTGTCTCTTGATCATGCATCCCGCTCGCTCGGTCAGGGAGCCTTTGGCACGCTGCGTAAAATTCATCTCCCGCTTTCCAAATCGGCCCTGGCTGCCGCGGCCCTTCTCGTTTTTGTTGATTGTGTAAAGGAGTTACCCGCGACGCTTCTCCTGCGTCCACTGAACGTCGAGACTTTCGCCACGCAGCTCTACGGCGAAGCCGCGCGAGGCACCTATGAAGAAGCAGCGATTGCTGCGCTTGCAATTGTCGCAGTTGGTATTTTGCCGGTCATCCTGCTGGCGCGGACCGGCCGCCGTAAATCGCAATAAAAAAGCCCCGGCGGTGGCGCCGAGGCCCCTTTTCATATCAGAATAAAGTCAGTCCGGCAGCTTGCGAACAGCGCCTTTGGCAGCACTTGTCGCCATCGATGCATAAGCCTTGAGGGCGGTGGAAACCTTACGCTTGCGCACCTCTTCCGGCTTCCATCCCTTTTCGTCCTGTTCAGCACGACGCACCGCAAGAGTTGCGTCGTCGACTGCGAGATGAATCTTCCGATTAGGGATGTCGATGTCGATGATATCGCCTTCGCGCACCAGGCCAATCGTGCCGCCTTCGGCTGCTTCCGGCGAGACGTGGCCAATTGAAAGTCCTGAGGATCCGCCGGAGAAGCGGCCATCCGTGACGAGCGCACACGCCTTCCCGAGACCCTTGGATTTCAGATAGCTGGTCGGGTAAAGCATTTCCTGCATGCCGGGACCGCCGCGCGGTCCTTCGTAACGGATCAGTACGATGTCGCCGGCCTTAATGCCGCCATTTAGAATGCCAAGAACCGCCGAATCCTGGCTTTCGAAGATACGCGCCGGACCAGAGAACTTTAGGATGGATTCATCCACACCTGCGGTCTTCACGATGCAACCATCCTCGGCCAGATTGCCATAAAGCACGGCCAATCCGCCATCCTGGCTGAACGCATGCTCCTTCGAACGGATGACCCCCGTTTCCCGATCCACGTCAACGCTGTCGAACCGGCGCTCCTGACTGAATGCCACTTGCGTCGGCACACCGCCCGGGGCAGCCGAGTAGAAGGTGTGGACCATCTCGCTCGTCGTACGCGTCACATCCCATTGATCAAGTGCTTTCGCAAGGGTCTCCGCATGCACCATAGGCACGTCGGTGTTCAACAGACCTGCCTTATCGAGCTGACCCAGAATACCCATGATGCCACCGGCATGGTGCACATCTTCCATATGTACCGTATTATTAGCAGGCGCGACCTTGCAGAGAACCGGAACACGCCGCGACAATCGGTCGATGTCGGCCATCGTAAAGTCGATCTCGCCTTCCTGCGCCGCCGCGAGTAAATGCAGCACCGTGTTGGTCGAGCCGCCCATCGCAATGTCGAGCGTCATGGCGTTTTCAAATGCTTCGAACGTTGCGATCGAACGCGGCAGTACGCTTGCGTCATCCTGCTCATAGCACCGGCGCGCCAAATCAACGATAAGATGCCCGGCCTCAACGAAGAGACGCCTGCGATCAGCATGCGTCGCCAGCGTCGAACCATTGCCCGGAAGCGAGAGGCCCAACGCCTCCGTCAGACAGTTCATCGAATTAGCGGTGAACATGCCGGAACATGATCCACACGTCGGACAAGCCGAGCGTTCAATGGCCTGGACCTGCTCATCCGTATAGCTATCGTCGGCAGCCGCGACCATCGCATCAACGAGATCAAGTTTCTTGATTTTGTCGTCCCAAACCACCTTCCCGGCTTCCATCGGTCCGCCCGATACGAAGACAACGGGAATATTCAGCCGCAGGGACGCCATCAGCATACCCGGCGTGATCTTGTCGCAATTCGAAATACATACCATCGCATCAGCGCAATGCGCATTCACCATGTATTCGACGGAATCGGCGATCAGCTCGCGGCTCGGTAAGGAATACAACATGCCATCGTGACCCATCGCGATGCCATCATCGACAGCGATTGTGTTGAATTCCTTGGCAACACCGCCGGCTGCTTCAATCTCACGTGCCACCAGCTGTCCGAGATCCTTCAAATGCACGTGACCGGGTACGAACTGGGTGAAGGAATTCACGACGGCAATAATCGGCTTGCCGAAATCCTCATCCTTCATGCCGGTGGCGCGCCAGAGGCCGCGCGCGCCGGCCATATTGCGCCCATGGGTGGTTGTACGCGAACGATAAGAAGGCATTTCGAACCCTTTTTAGAAACTGTTTCAGCCTACACCTTCCGCGCAGATGCGCAGTACAAGCGTAAATGCTGCTCAGCAACAGACTGATCTTGACTCAACCGTACCGAAGAGTACGCCTTAGCACAATCATATTATAAGGCAAAAGATTACACCTACAAAACGCAATAAAATAACGCGCGCTGCGGGCGCAAATGAACAAGCAGCGAATTTGCATTTCCAACCGGCTCAATTATGATGCATCAAACATCGTTTAGAGCATCTTATGGTTAAGCACGACATCCTGGATCGCGAAAATCTCTCCAATAGGGCTTATACCACACTGTGCGAAGCATTAGTGAAAGGTCATTATAAACCTGGCGATCGACTCAAAATTCGCGACTTGGCCGAGCAATTCGGTACGAGCGTCACCCCGGTCCGCGATGCGATCCTGCGGCTTGCGCAGGATGAAGCGATTGTTTTCCAGTCCGCGCGAAACATCCGTATTCCGATCGTCACGAAGCCTCGCTACCTTGAAATACGTGCGATCCGCATGCGCCTGGAAGCTCTGGCTGCCGAAACGGCCGCGCGACGTGCAAGCCAGGAGGATATCACGAGACTTGAGCGCATATTGGAAAACAATGAAACGGCCATTCGAAACAAGGACGGCATTCGCGGAGCGGACTTTAATCAGGCGTTTCACTTTGAAATCGCCAGCATAGCCGACATGCCGCAACTCTACTCTATTCTGCAAAGACTATGGTTGCAGATGGGACCATTGATCTCGCAGGTTTATCTTGAGGGAGGGCGTTCAATGATCAATCACCACTACACCATCCTGAACGCACTCCGTGAACATGATCCCGTCGGCGCAGGCGCGGCGATGATCACCGATATTTCCAGCGGCGGGCAGGCGCTTCTCGACCGCGTTTCTGCGTTCGGGCAACCCGCAGCAGCAGAATAATTTCGCCCATAAAAGCGAAACCCCCTTGGCATTCACCTCGCATGATGCATCATAAGCATGACAAATTTTAGATACGGAGAAACCATGGCTGAGGGATACATGTTGCTGACGGGCGCCAGTCGCGGCATCGGCCATGCGACTGTGAAGCTTTTTCAATCACGCGGCTGGAGGATTTTCTCAGTCTCGCGACAGTCCTCCGAGGAATGTGCATGGCCAGCGGCACGCGAAAGTCACATTCAGGCTGATCTTGCCGATCTTTCTCAGGTAGAGGAATTGATCGCAGAAGTGCGCAAACGGCTGCCGGAGGGCAAGTTGCACGCTCTCGTCAATAATGCGGGTATTTCACCGAAGGGTCCGGATGGTTCGCGACTGGGCGTCGCCAATTCCGACGCTAGCACATGGACACGCGTGATGAACGTCAATCTCATTTCGACGGCTCTTCTTGCACGCGGTCTTCGCCCAGAGCTGGAAGCCGCTCAAGGCTCAATTGTAAATGTTACCTCCATCGCCGGCTCCCGTGTTCATCCTTTCGCGGGCGTCGCCTACGCGGCTTCAAAAGCCGGCCTCGCCACGCTTACTCGCGAATTGGCGCATGAGTTCGGCCCCTTGGGTATCCGGTCGAACGCTATCGCACCTGGCGAGATCGCCACTTCCATTCTCTCGCCGGGAACCGACGAATTGGTAGCAGCCGAAGTGCCTATGCGCCGGCTTGGCACGCCTACGGAAGTGGCCGAAACAATCTACTTTCTGTGCTCTCAAGCCTCATCTTACATAAATGGCTCTGAAATCCACATAAATGGTGGCCAACACACGTGAAATCGTTGGCCGCCCAAGCATCCGCAGAAGATGCCACTTAATTAGCCGATTATAAAATATCCGCTTAAAGTCTAATCAGAAAGAACCAGAGAAAGGTCTTGACTCACGTGCCGTCGATTTAGAAGATGCATCATACATCATGTCGCGACACGTGTTGATCGAGGGGAAATTGCAATGGCAGCCACACCCAACTCCGCAGAAGCCCGCGACATCGCCTATCATCTGCATCCCGTAACGAATGCTCGACGCCACCAGGAAATCGGCCCGCTGATCATCGACAGAGGAGAAGGCATCTATGTCTACGACAGCAACGGCAAGCAATATATCGAAGCTCTAGCCGGTCTGTGGAGTGTAGGCGTAGGATTCAATGAGAAACGGCTAGTTGAAGCAGCGACGAAGCAAATGTCCAAGCTTCCCTATTATCACACGTTTACTCATAAGTCGCATGGACCGGTCATTGATCTTGCCGAGAAGTTAATCGGCATGGCGCCCGTCCCGATGAGCAAGGTGTTCTTCACCAATTCGGGCTCAGAAGCCATCGACACGGCGTTGAAGCTGATATGGTATCGCTCCAATGCCCTCGGCCTTCCTCAGAAAAAGAAGATTATCGTTCGCAACCGCGCCTATCACGGTATCACGATTGCCGCCGGTAATCTGACGAGCCTTCCTGCCAACCACACCTCCTTCGAAATGATCGTGCCGGACGTCATTCGCCTGACCGCACCGCATCATTATCGGGAGGCGAAGCCCGGCGAGTCGGAGGAGGATTTTGCGACACGTCTAGCAGAAGAGCTCGACCAGAAGATCATAGAGGCAGGCCCCGACACGATTGCAGCCATGTTTGCCGAGCCGGTTCAAGGCGCAGGCGGCGTCATCGTTCCTCCAGCAACCTACTGGGAGAAGGTTCAGGCAGTGCTTGCGAAGTACGACATCCTGCTTGTCGCCGACGAAGTAATATGCGGCTTCGGTCGCACAGGTACGATGTTCGGTACGACCACTTTTGGCATCAAGCCGGATATCATGGTCTTGTCGAAACAACTTTCCTCATCCTATCTTCCCGCCTCAGCCCTGATGATCAACGACAGGGTCTTTGAACCCATTGCCGACGAAAGCAATCGCGTAGGCGTTCTCGGTCACGGTTATACAGCAAGCGGTCATCCGGTGGTGACTGCCGTTGCACTGGAAAATCTCAAGATCATCGAGGAGCGCAATCTCGTCTCGAACGCAGCATCCATGGGCGAACGAATGCGCGCTGCCTTGAGGAAACTCGAAAGTCACCCGCTGGTGGGAGAAGTACGCGGCGTCGGTCTCATAGCCGCTGTGGAGCTGGTTAAAGACAAGGCGGCGAAGACTGGGCTTGGCAAAGCAGGCGAACTTGGTGCGCTCGTCAACAAGCATGCACAGGAGAACGGCCTTATCAGCCGTGCGATGGGGGATTCCATGGCTTTCTGCCCGCCGCTTATCATAACCGAAGCAGAAGTCGACGAAATGGTTTCTCGTTTCGCCACAGCACTCGATCTGGCGCTTGCCGAATTACCTGAAGGCTCGGTGAAAGCGGCCTGAGGCTTTTCTCGCGGCGCGGACAGCCCGTGCCGCCCACCGATCCTTGATCAGAGTCAAAAATGACCGTTCGGAGGATCTGGATTTCCGGCAGCGACGGGATAATCTAGTCGTTACCGCAATGGGATGCGGAATGAATTCCGCGAAGGAACATGGGGAACATAAAATGCAAAACAAGAGCAAAAATGCCATTGTTTCAGGCCTGATCGCAACCGCGCTCGGTCTATCCGCAGTAACAGCGGGCGCACGCGATCTGACCATCGTTTCATGGGGTGGCAGCTACCAGACCGCGCAGAAGGAGATTTATTTTGATCCCTTCAAAGCCCAGCTTGGAAAGCCGATTCTGGATGAATCCTGGGACGGTGGCTATGGCGTGATCCAGTCGAAGATGGCTGCCGGGGCTCCCAACTGGGATGTCGTTCAGGTTGAAGCGGAAGAACTCGCCCTCGGTTGTGCCGACGGCCTCTACGAGACGATCGACTGGGCCAAAGTCGCACCGAAAGAGGATTTCATCGAAAGCGCCGTCAATGATTGCGGCGTCGGTGCCATTGTCTGGTCAACCGCGATCGCTTACGATAGCGCAAAGATCGCTGATGGCCCAACGAGTTGGGCCGATTTCTGGAATACCGAAAAATTTCCGGGCAAACGTTCCCTGCGCAAGGGTCCCAAATATACGCTGGAGTTCGCGTTGATGGCCGACGGCGTTCCAGCCGAGGAAGTTTACGACATGCTCCGTACGGAAGAGGGTGTCAACCGCGCCTTTGCGAAGCTAGACGCTTTAAAAGCCGACATCGTCTGGTGGGAATCCGGTGCTCAACCGTTACAGTTTCTGGCATCAGGCGAAGTCGCCATGACGTCAGCCTATAATGGACGCATTTCCGGCATCAACAAGTCGGAAGGCAAGCAGTTTAAAGTTGTCTGGCCAGGCAGCATCTATGCCGTCGACAGTTGGGTCATACTGAAGGGCGCGGAAAACAAGGATGATGGCCTCGACTTCATCGCATTTGCGTCCAAGCCCGAAAATCAATCCAAACTTCCAACCTATATAGCCTACGGCTTGCCGAACAAGAAGGCCGCCGAAATAGTTCCCGCAGATCAGCAGGCAGAACTACCGACAACGACTGCGAATCTGGAAGGCGCTATTCCGCTCGACGTTGACTTCTGGATCGACAATTCGGAGGAGCTGACCCAGCGTTTCAACGCCTGGCTCGCTCAGTAAACCGGCACAACGTGCGGCCCCCGTTCCGCCACGTACGCTACAATTGTCGGAGCGCCGCTGAACGATAGCGGCGTCTTCGCTCCGTGATAAGCTCACATGCAGGACAAGCGCCATCTCTCCCATGTCGCCCTGCAGGTTGCCTGGAGAGCCACGCAGTGAATGATTTTCGTATCCGTTTCGATGGCGTTAGCAAGAATTTCGGCGCGCTTCGCGTTGTCGACCGGCTCAATCTGGACATTAAGGCAGGTGAATTCGTTAGTCTTCTTGGGCCATCCGGCTCAGGCAAGACGACTCTTCTCATGATGCTGGCCGGCTTTGAAGAACCGACCGAAGGACGCATTCTCGTCGATGGCACATCTGTCAACGGCTTGCCGAGCTATAAGCGCAATATGGGCGTGGTATTTCAGAACTATGCGCTTTTTCCCCATATGACGGTTGCGGAGAATGTCGCCTTTCCGCTCAGCATGCGCAATTTCGGCAAAGGGGAAATCAGATCCCGTGTCGACAAGGCTCTCGATATGGTGCAGCTCGGAACTCTGTCCCGTCGTTATCCAGCCCAGCTTTCGGGCGGTCAGCAGCAGCGCGTCGCACTTGCACGCGCGCTTGTCTTCGAGCCTCGGGTCGTTCTCATGGACGAACCGCTTGGCGCTCTCGACAAGCAATTGCGTGAGCAGATGCAACTTGATATTCGCGAATTGCACAATCGCCTCGGCCTCACCATCGTATTTGTGACGCACGATCAGTCCGAAGCGCTCACCATGTCGGACCGGATTGCGGTGTTCAATAAGGGCAAGATCGAGCAAATAGGCAGCCCCCGCGACATTTACGACCATCCGCGAACCCGTTTCGTGGCCGAGTTCATCGGCGAGACGAACCTCACCCCTGGCAGAATCCTTGAGGTCGGTGCGGATACCAGCCGGGTCGAGCTTGCCGACGGGCGCATCGTTCAGGCGGCGCCGGCACATGTCCGGACGGGCGACGAGGTTCTTGTCTCGATTCGCCCTGAACGCGTGCAGATTGGCGACAACGCCTCCGGTATAAACGTTGCGAAAGCGACTATCCGCGACAGTATTTACCAAGGAGACCACCTGCGTCTCCTGCTTGATCTTGGAACAACCGCGCTTCTCGCGCGGCTCGACCGGCGCTCCCGCGAGTGGAAGATCGGCGACACTGTTTCGGCCTGCTTTGCACCAGCGGATTGCTGGATCATTCCGCGACAGAAGGCGGAAGTGTAGCATGGCTCCGTTAAAGCAAAGATTTTCGGCGGCCGCGTTGCTCGCGCCGCTGCTGATCTTCATAGCAATTTTCTTTTTATGGCCGCTGATTACCATGATGAGCCAAGCGGTTTCTGATCCCGCCGTATCCAATATTCTACCGCGCACAGCAGAAGTCGCCAATGACTGGGATGGAGATGGACCGCCAACGCCTGCGATGAAAGCCGCGTTCATCGAGGATCTTCGCAACGCGGATAATCAGCAAGCCGTGGGTGACATGGTCCGCCGTCTGAACTCGGCGCAGTCCGGCTTCCGTACATTGATGGGTAAGACGACACGCGCCATATCCTTAGAAGAAAATCCTGATCTTTCCGCCATTGATCCCCGTTGGGACGAACCGCAATATTGGCGGGCAATCACAGATGCGCTGTCTCCGACTACGGATCGCTACCTGCTTGCAGCCGTTGATATGGAGCGCAATGCCGCAGGCGAAATTGTCTCGCTGCCCGCGGACCAGTCCGCCAATCTGACGATTCTCGCGCGCACCTTCTGGATCGCCGCTCTGGTCACCTTCTTCTGCCTCACCATTGGCTATCCGTACGCGATGATTGCGGCTTCGGTCGATGGTTGGAAGCGTAACCTGATGCTGGGCGCCGTGCTGCTACCGCTTTGGACATCGCTGCTGGTTCGTACCGCGGCCTGGTTTATCCTGTTGCAGGACAATGGCCTCGTCAATCGTGCTCTTGTTGACTTGTCGATTACCGCCGAACCCATGCGGCTGATTTTCAATCGCACGGGCGTCATCATCGCAATGACCCATGTGCTCTTGCCTTTCATGGTGCTGCCAATCTACAGCGTCCTCATTACTGTGCCCAAAAACCTGATGCCGGCCGCCGCCTCGCTTGGCGCGCATCCGCTGCGCGCGTTCTGGAAGGTATTGATGCCACTCAGCCTGCGCGGCGTGGCTTCCGGTGCACTGCTAGTCTTCATGTCGGCGATCGGTTATTATATTACACCCGCCCTAATTGGAGGTGCCGGCGACCAGATGATATCTTCCGTCATCGCCTTCTACGCTACCGGCAGTGCGAACTGGGGAATGGCGGGTGCTCTCGGTATCGTCCTCCTCACCATAACCATCCTGCTCTACGCGGTTTATGGGCGCCTCTCAACCAGCCCGGAAGTGAGGAGCTGATAATGTTTACCAGCCTCCGCGTGATCTTTGCCGTGCTGGCGATGCTCTTTCTGGTCGCGCCGCTTCTGGCCATCCTACCGTTGGCTTTCACCTCCAGCGTCATCCTCACCTACCCTATTCCGTCCTATTCGGGGCGGTGGTTCGCGCAGTTGATGAACGTGGACGTCTGGCGACGTGCCATTGTCAACTCGCTGATTATTGGCGGCGGAACGACGCTACTCGCTACGACTCTCGGCACGCTCGCGGCTCTCGGGTTGCGCGGCAGGCGCCTGCCTTTCCTTGGAGCCGTGCGCACCCTATTCCTTCTGCCAATGGTCGTCCCGGCTGTGGTGCTGGGCGTCGGAATGCAGGTATTATTCGCCCGTATTGGTCTGGGCAGCACCTATCTCGGCGTCATCATAGCGCACACTGTGATTTCGATACCGTTCGTCCTTGTGAGCGTCATCGGTGCACTTGAAGGTATCGACACACGTGTGGAACGAGCCGCAGCAAGTCTCGGCGCTTCGCCGATGACAGTCTTCCGCAAGGTAACATTCCCGCTTGCACTCCCTGGTATAGCGTCAGGTGCCGTACTCGCCTTCGCAACGTCGCTCGACGAAGTGGTTCTGACATTGTTCGTGGCTGGCCCCAACCAGCGTACCCTGGCAAGGCAGATGTTTTCGACCATTCGCGAAAATATCAGCCCGGCCATCGCAGCTGCTGCCTTCATCTTCATCATTGGCACCATTCTGCTGGCACTGATCGGGCTTTACCTACGTCATCGCGTGGCAGTACGACGGGGTATCGTGCCGGTACAATAGAGATCACTGCATAATGGAACCGCAACCTCGGTAGACGAAAATCGTTCCGGCATCTGAGCATTGAAAGGGCAAGATCATGAGTGTCGGATTGTTGGCATTGTTGGACGATGTGGCTGGAATAGCAAAAGCTGCGGCCGCGTCTCTCGATGATGTTGCCGGGCAGGCAGCGAAAGCCGGAGCAAAAGCTGCCGGAGCCGTCATTGATGATGCCGCCGTAACGCCGCGCTACGTCGAAGGTTTGTCGGCTGATCGGGAACTGCCTATCGTGGGCAAGATTGCTCTTGGTTCGATCCGTAACAAGCTTCTTTTCCTCCTGCCGGCTGCCCTGATCCTTAGCGTGTTTGCATCATGGCTCATCACTCCCCTCTTGATGCTGGGTGGCGCCTATCTCTGTTATGAAGGCGCAGAAAAAATTTATCAGGCACTTTTCCCGCACGCGGCACACGCGCATGAAGAGAGTTTACCCAAGGCGGCAAGCGCCGAACAATTGGAGAGCATCAAAGTGGCCGGTGCGGTGAAAACCGATTTCATCCTCTCCGCCGAGATCATGACGATCGCACTTGCTGCAACAGAAAGTCCTGATCTCATCACACGTGCGCTCATTCTGGCCATTGTAGCTATTGGCATTACCGTCGCCGTCTATGGCGGCGTCGCGCTTATCCTGCGCGCGGATGACGCCGGACTTGCCCTTGCCAAACATGGCTACACGAATGCCGGCCGCAGCTTCGGCCGCTGGCTGGTACGAATTATGCCGTCCTTCATGAATGGATTAAATATCGTGGGAACGGCTGCCATGATCTGGGTCGGCGGCGGCATCATCGTCCACGGTCTTGCAAGCTTCAATTTCACCGGGCCTGAGCATCTCATCGAGCAAATTGCCTCTCTTGTCGCCGGCGTGCCCCCCATAGCACAAGCGGCGGTCCACTGGCTGGCAATCGCACTAGGCAACGGCATTGTCGGGATACTGTTTGGCCTATTGCTCATCCCGTTCGTTTCTTACGTGCTTTCGCCGATCTGGAAAACACTTCGCCCCGGATCAGCCCATTGACGCGGCTGGGAAGCTTATCTCAACTTTGAACCCCGCCCCATCCGCACCCTGTGCAAGGACCATCCGCCCTCGAAAGAGCGCAGCGATTTCGGCAACTATTGCCAGCCCCAGTCCAGCGCCATGGGCGCCCTGATCCGTGCCGCGTGCAAAACGAGAACCGAGACGTTGCAGCGTCGCCGCATCAACACCTGCTCCAGTATCTTCCACCGTGAGCGATACCCGATCCGCAATCTCCCGCACTCGCACGGTTACCTCGCAGCCGGACCCGCCATAGAGCATGGCATTGTCGATTAGATTCCTGATGAGCTCCCCGAGCAAAAGTGGTTCTGCCTCGACTATAGCCGTTTCCTCACCTTCGTAGCCTAAATCAACCCGATGGGCAGCAGCATCAGGTATACGCTCGGCCGTGTGCTGCCGCGCGATTTCGGCAAGGTCGATTATCTGCATGGCCGCTGGCGCCCCTTCGATCCGCGACATGAGCAATAATTGCGCCAGAATCCGTTCGGCATAGGCGACCTGTTCATCGCCCTTCTTCAACGCGAATTTCGCGTCTTCCAAAGTCTCCGCGCGCTGTGCAAGCGCCAATTGCGTTCGTACGACGGCAAGCGGGGTGCGTAGCTGATGGCCGGCATTGCCCGTAAAATTACGAAGAGCGAACAGAGCGGATGCCAATCTCTCCATGAAACCGTTAATCGTAGCGGTGATATTGCGAACTTCACGCGGCCCCTGCTCCTCGATCGGATCCAGATCGCTCGGTGTTAACCGCCGGATTGACTGTTCGAGCTTGTAGAACGGACGCAAGGCAAATGTCAGTGCGATGGCAACGATCGTCAGAGCGGCCAGAATCAGCGCGGACAAACGCAATGCCGAGCGCCAGATGAACGCATTCGCAAGCTGGCGGCGCCCATTGGTCGTTTCAGCAACCGTAACTGTAAACGGTACCGAATTGATCCCAGTTGAAGCGAAGCGCATTAACGTCGCGACGCGAACAGGCTCGCTTCGATAGATTGCATCTCTATAGGCGGGTGAACCTGCAACACTCGTCTCGACGGTAGGCAGACCGCTATACCCAGTGATGAAGTTGCCGGGCGGACCATCAACTCTATAAAAAACACGGTCCTGTGCGGTCGAGGTCAGCATTTCAAGCGCTACATAGGGAATATCGACATCCAGGGAGCCGAGTTCATTGACGATGACACGCTCTGCAATCGCCAGCGCCGAGCCGGAAAGGACGCGATCAGACACCGCATTTGCGGTTCGCGTGGCCTCGCGCCAAGTGTCGATCAGTGCTATCATGCCTATGGCGGCGGCGGCGACAACCAGCCATAGCAGAAGCCGTCTTCGTAGCGAATAGCCCCGCCTCGTCACTTGTCAGACACCGTTTTTTCAAGAAAATAACCAATGCCACGGGCAGTACGCACGGTTAGTCCGTATGGGTTGAGGCGCTTGCGCAATCGGCTTACATATTGTTCGATCGCATTAGCACTGAGATCATCATCGAAAGCAGTCATCGACTGAATAATCGATTCCTTCGTGATGACCTTGCCTGCGCGCAACATGAGGACCTCGAGCAGGCCAAGCTCTCGAGCAGGAAGGTCCAAGGCGCCGTCACCGGTTGAAAAACTACGCGACGTCAGATCGAAGGACAGTTCGCCATAACGAACTGTCGACGAGCGCAAACCCGCGTGACGACGCAGGAGAACGCGTATACGTGCTTCGAACTCGCCTACGTCGAAAGGCTTGATCATGTAGTCGTCAGCACCAAGATCGAGTCCGCGCACTCTCTCCTCGGCGCTGCCGCGCGCCGTAAGGATCAGAACGGGCGCGCCATTCTGGCGCGAACGCATGGCGCGTAAAACGTCAAGACCATCCAACTCAGGCAGATTAAGATCAAGAATGATTAAATCAAAACTTTGGGCAGCAATAACTGCGTCCGCAGATGCACCGTCATGAACGACATCAACGACATAGCCGTTCGAGCGCAGAAGCTTCCAAAGTGCATCCGCGAGATCTCGATTGTCCTCCGCGAGCAATATGTGCAATCGCCGCTCCTCCACTCGTCAGTGCATACACAATCGCGAACGAGCTTCCAAGAGTTCAGCTTTTGAGTTTCGACTTGGCAAGGAGTGGCGCTCGGTGCAATTTTGGCCTATGAGCCTCTTCATGCGCCCGCTTCTGCTGCTTTCTCTCCTGTTGCTGTGCGCCGGGGGTGTTCAGGCGGCCAGTGAGACCTATTATCCGGCCTTGTCCAGTGACAAGAACACGCCAGTCGTGAGGGTTTATTCCGCGCTCGACGAGCCCATTGCGCGCCCGCTCATTCTAGGCTTCCAGAAGGCGAATCCGGATGTTGCTGTGCACTATTTCGAGATGCTGACGCCCGAAGTCTACAGCCGCATTGTAGAGGAAACGGATCGCGGGAGAAAAACGGCCGATTTCGCCTTCTCTTCCGCCATGGATCTTCAAGTGAAACTCGTCAATGACGGCTATGTTCAGCGCGCTGATCTGCCTCTCAGCTCCATCTGGCCCGAATGGGCGCATTGGCGCCATTCCGCCTACGCGCTCACATTTGAGCCCGCCGTCTTCGTCTATCACAAACCCAGTTTTCTCAACCAAAGGCCGCCGTCAACTCGAGCTGAGTTCCTCAGCTACCTCGAAAGCAACGGCAAGTCCGTCTTCGGCAAGATCGGCACGTATGATATTGAACGCGCAGGTGTTGGCTTCCTCTTCTTGTCGCGCGATGAGGAGCAGTTCGAAGACATCTGGTCAGTTATCCGCGCCATGGGCGCTGCCGGCGTTCGCCTTCATTCCACCAGTTCTGCGATTCTGGAACGCGTCGCCAACGGTCGTTTCGTCCTCGGCTACAACATTCTCGGCTCTTACGCGACGCATTGGGCCAAGCAGCAGCCCAATATCGGAATTGTGCTGCCTAAAGACTACACTGTCGTCATGTCACGCATCGGACTGGTGCCGGCGCAAGCTGCCTCTCCGGAACTCGGGAAGCGTTACCTTTCCTATTTCATGTCAAAGGAGGGCCAGACGATCCTCTCGCAAGAGCTTGGACTGCCCGCAGTAAGCCCCGAAATTTCAGGTGAGAACACTGCGAACACGATGCAAAGGACTTTCGGCGCACAATTGCGCCCTGTTCCGGTCACCCCTGGTCTAATGGTCTATCTCGACCAGATGCGCCGGGCCAAGTTGATCGAGCGTTGGAATGAAACGTTGAGAAATCAGCGGTAGATTTATCGCGGTGATAAAAACCGATTCCGTGTCAGCTTGATGTCAGCTTATTATGATCGTCTACGGTAATTCGGCTCGTGGAGGCGTGCCGATATGGCGGATCGGGAGGAGAAAATCGGTCCCCGCGGAGGAGCTAAATTATAGAGCTGAATAACGCGACGCGATTCCTCCTGACTATAGGCAACAGGGTGCAGGTACTTGCGCCCATTCGGAGGAAAAGTACGTGAAACAGTTTCTTATGGCATCCATCATCGCCGGTGCCATGGCGCTTCCCGCTTACGCAGCCGACTACACGCTGATCGCTCCCGCCAACCCGGGTGGTGGCTGGGACCAGACTGCGCGGACCATGCAGGTGGTCATGCAGGACGAGAAGATCTCGTCTCGCGTACAGGTTCAGAACGTGCCGGGCGCGGGCGGCACTATCGGTCTCGCGCAGTTCGTCTCGCAGAACAAGGGCGACCCGAATACCCTGATCGTCGGCGGCTATGTCATGGTTGGCGCAATTCTGACCAACAAGGCTCCAGTCACACTGGAAGATACCACGCCGATTGCGCGTCTCACCGGCGAATACGAGGCCATCGTCGTTCCGGCCGCCTCTGAAATTCAAACGATGGACGAGCTGGTCGCCAAGCTAAAGGAAAATCCGGGCGCCGTATCCTGGGGTGGTGGTTCGGCTGGCGGCACGGATCACATTGCAGCAGGGCTTATTGCCAAGGCAGCCGGGGTCGATCCAACCAAGATCAACTACATCGCCTTTTCCGGGGGCGGCGAAGCCCTTGCTGCTATTCTCGGAAACCAGATGACAGCTGGCGTGTCGAGCTACGGGGAATTCGAGGCGCAGATAAAAGCAGGAACCCTGCGCCTTCTTGCCGTTTCGAGCGCCGAGCGTCTTGAAGGCGTCGATGCTCCCACGCTGAAGGAGGAGGGCCTCGACGTCGTTCTGGAGAACTGGCGCATGGTTGCCGCAGCTCCCGGTATCAGTGAGGAGCAGAAGGCTGCGATTACTGCTGATGTTGAAAAGCTTGTGAAATCGGAAGGGTGGCAGAAAGCTCTCAAGGATAAGAACTGGATGGATACCTATCTGGCCGGTCCTGAGTTCGAAGCGCAGCTTGCAAAAGACACAGCTGCCACCGAAGCCATCCTCAAGGACATCGGTTTGGTGAAATGAACCACGAAGACGACAATGGAATAGAGGAGAGCCGCCCGGGTCGGGCGGCCTTCTTCATCGCCTTCGGTTTGGCCATTCTCGGAGGCATCATCCTTTGGGACGCCTCGCATCTGGCGGCTGGCAGCGGTTACTCACCGGTGGGTCCGTCCACCGTTCCGCTCGTCATCGGCACCGGTCTGCTGGGTCTCGCCATTTGGACGCTGGTCGCGGCCGTGCGGGGGGATTTTCCAGAGCGCCCGCAACAAGAGATCGCCCCGATCGCCTGGGTTGTGGCAGGTTTGGCATTTCAACTACTGTTCTTGCATATGCTTGGGTTTTCGTTGGCGACGGGCTTCTTATTTGCCGCAACGGCTGCCGCCTTCGGCCAGAAGAAATTCTGGATTTCCGTGCCACTTGGCATCGCGCTTTCTTTCTTCGTGTGGGCAATATTCTCGCAGCTTCTGATGCTGTCTCTGCCGGCGGGTCCGCTCGAACGTCTTTTCTTCTAGACCGGACGCATCGGCGGACCGTCAAGGAATCACCATGGGTACTTTCGATTTTCTCTTCCAGGGACTCATGGCTGCTGCGCAGCCGCACAACCTGCTCTACGCCTTTATCGGCGTCACGCTCGGCACCGTTGTTGGCGTCTTGCCGGGCATTGGACCCGCGCTCACGGTCGCGCTACTTTTGCCTGTGACCTACCAGCTTGATCCAGGTGGGTCGCTGATCATGTTTGCAGGCATTTACTATGGTGGCATGTACGGCGGATCAACGACGTCGATTCTCCTGAACACCCCCGGCGAAAGCGCTTCCATCGTCACTGCGCTCGAAGGCAACAAGATGGCCCGCAAGGGACGCGGTGGCCCAGCCTTGGCGACCGCCGCCATCGGCTCATTCATCGCAGGTCTGATCGCAACCATAGCGCTCGCATTCATCGCGCCCACTATTGTCAAGTTGGCGTTGGTTTTCGGCCCGCGCGAATATTTTGCCTTGATGGTACTTGCTTTTGTGACGGTCTCGGCGGCCTTCGGTGACTCCACCCTGCGCGGCCTGACCTCCCTGTTCATCGGCCTGGCTCTTGCACTTGTCGGCATAGACCAATTGACAGGTCAGACGCGCCTCAGCTTCGGCGTACCCGAACTCCTCGATGGCATCGAAGTCACGACACTCGCAGTTGCCTTGTTTGCCATTGGTGAAACGCTCTACATTGGAGCGCAAGGTCTGAGCCGGCAAGAGGCTGTGCACGCGATAAAAGGCTCCATCTGGATGACGAAGGAAGACTGGAAGCGCTCGTGGAAACCGTGGCTGCGCGGCACCGCGATCGGATTTCCAATCGGTGCAATGCCCGCTGGCGGCGCCGACGTCGGCACATTCCTCTCCTACGCGACCGAAAAGCGCATAGCTAAGCATCCGGAAGAGTTTGGCAATGGTGCCATCGAAGGCGTGGCTGGTCCCGAAGCGGCAAATAATGCCTCTGCCGCCGGTACGCTGGTGCCGCTCCTGACACTTGGCCTGCCGACCACGGCAACTGCCGCGATCATGCTGGCGGGGTTCCAACAATTCGGACTGCAGCCAGGGCCGCTTCTTTTTGCGACGAATCCCCAGCTGGTGTGGGGGCTGATCGCTTCGCTGCTGATCGCGAATTTCATGCTTCTGGTGCTCAATCTGCCACTGGTGGGTCTTTGGGTCCGGTTGCTGATGATCCCGCGTCCATGGCTCTTTGCCGGCATTCTGGTTTTTGCAACATTAGGTACGATCGGTGCCAACCCGTCATCCATAGAGCTCGGCATGCTGCTCGGTTTCGGCGTTCTTGGCTATGTCATGCGCGTCTTCGGTTATCCGATTGCGCCCGTGGTGGTCGGCTTAATTCTTGGGCCGTTGGCCGAACAGCAGCTGCGGCGCGCGTTGGCTATCAGTCAAGGAGACTTCATCGTACTCGTTTCCTCCCCGATCTCAGCGACACTTCTTGTTCTGGCGGCGTTAGCACTCGTCATCCCGCTGGTGCTACGCATACGGGGCAAAGGCAAGATGCTAAGCCAGATGGCCGGTGACGAAGATTGATTGCCAGGCGGACGAGATAGACGGCATCCAGAAATCGCCTTCTACGAAATGCTCAGCCGCAGGTTACAATTTCCGAGGAAATTGGTAGTGGAAGATGACATCTCGTTCGCGAATTGTTCAAATGCTTATTACCTCGATTCTACCGCCATGTCTTTGTGTCAATTGCAACTCCTGTTTCCCCCTCTAGCCTCACGATGACCCATGAAAATTGAATTCGATCACGTTCATGTATTCTCACATTCGCCGGAGACGCTCGGGAAATGGTTCGAAGATTTTTTCGACGCGGATGTTCAGCATCTCGAGAACATGAGCGAAATTCGGGTGGATGATCTTGAGATTTTCGTGCACCAGATCGCGGGAAAAGAGCCGTTGGCAATTCCAACTTGCGGCGTAAATCATCTTGGTTTCCGCGTCGAGGAAATCGATGAGGTCTATCGGAGGTTCAAATCCAAGGGCGCGCACTTCCACAAGGATATTACGACGCCTCGGCCTGGATTGAGAATGTTTTTCGTGCTGGGCCCTGATAATGTTGTCGTCGAGATACTCGAACGTCACGATCGCTTTCTTCCATAAGTCCCAGGCTGTTCAGCGGTGTACTGCGTGCGTTTTCTTCTTTGCGGATCTTCGCGGTGGTTCAGGAACCTTCTGACATAACCCGGTTTAGTTACCGCGCAGCAAGGAGGATAATGCTATGCCGTGGGAAGGAATTCTCGCATCGCCCGAGGGATTTTTTCGAAATTATATTCTCAATCGCCCCCTCAACTCGTTCATCTCATCGTCAGCGGCAATCCGTGCTTTCAAGGAAAGGTTTCCCAACGCGATAGTGAGCGAACGCGAATTGTCGGATATCCTGGCGAGGGTAACAACTGAAATGGAAACGGCGATACTGTTCGATTCATCGACGGAATCCCCCGCCGTCTCGACTTTCTGTCGCCGTTACCCGAAGCGCCCCAACCATTTCTAGAGACGCGCCCGCAGCCTCGGTCTCTTGAACCGCGGCTGTGGGAAAGCTTCCATTTTCCATGACAGACGCACTGGATCGCGTTATCGAGGTTTCTGGCGAACCGATAATGAGCCAGAGATGGCCTTGAGCAAGTATCGGTGTAACCGGTATTCCATTCAACGCCAGAAGACCCCCATCGGGATATTCCTCAAGGTCGCTTGGCGGAAACAAAACCGTGGGGGCACTTATGAGCGATACAGGCAGTTACTTTCCACGTTGGCATCTGAAAACCGAAGGGCGTATTCTTCCCGACGAGCGATTGCCTGCGGGACAGACCATGGTCCTGGGCCTTCAGCACGTCGTGGCCATGTTTGGCTCTACAGTACTCGCTCCCATTCTGATGGGGTTCGATCCCAACGTCTCCATCCTTTTCTCCGGTATCTCCACGTTGATCTTCTTCATCGCCGTGGGCGGCCGGGTTCCGAGCTATCTCGGTTCATCCTTTGCCTTTATCGGTCCCGTCCTGGCTGCAACCGGTGCAGCAGTCGGCTTCCCTAATCCGAACATAGCGCTGGCATTGGGCGGCATCATCGCCGCGGGCGCACTCTACGCCCTTATAGGCTTCATTGTGACACTGATCGGCCATCGCTGGATCGAACGCTTGATGCCCCCAGTGCTTACCGGCGCTATCGTCGCTGCGATTGGACTTGTTCTTGCACCCATTGCCATCGCCAGCGCTTCCGGGACCAGCGGAACAAACCCCGACGGCGACCAGTTGTCCCGATGGATTGCCATTCTCACAGTTGCTGCCGTTGGCACCGTTGCCGTTTATGCACCAGGAACGACCCGCCGCCTTCCAATATTGATCGGTGGTGCGTTGTCCTATCTCGCCTATCTCACTCTTGCCAACGGCTTTGGCCTCGGCACACCGATCGACTTTTCTGGCGTGGCAGCAGCATCCTGGTTCGGCATCCCCCACTTCACAGCCCCTGTCTTTTCGGCATCCGCCATCACCCTCATCGCCCCCGTTGTCGTCATTCTGGTGGCGGAGAACCTTGGGCACATCAAAGCAATCGGCGCCATGACAGGACGAAATCTGGACCCGTACCTGGGTCGCGCCTTCATTGGTGACGGCATCGCCACCATGTTCTCCGGCGCATTTGGCGGCACAGGCATGACGACCTACGCTGAAAATATGGGCGTCATGGCCGTAACGAGGATCTTCTCCACTCTTGTCTTTATTGTCGCCGCTGCGATTGCGATCCTCCTTGGCTTTTCGCCAAAGTTCGGAGCCCTCATCCAGACGATCCCAGGTCCGGTCCTCGGCGGGCTTTCAATCGTCGTGTTTGGGCTTATCGCGGCAACAGCGGGCCGCATCTGGGTAGAGAACAAGGTCGACTTCGCTGAGCCGCGTAATCTCATCACCGTTGGTGTCGCGCTCGTTCTCGGGGCAGGAAATTTCAAGCTCGACGTCGGAGGCTTCACGCTCGACGGCATCGGCACCGCCACAATCGGCGCTATTATCCTGTACCACCTGCTCGGCCGTACACGTTTGTCAAGCCGCCCCGAATAGTCATCAGGTCAAAGGCCCGTATGCGATGCGGGCCTTTGACCATTTCGGCTGTCAGCTTGCGCGTTTCAATGCATCTTCAAGAACCGACACGATCGTATCAATCTGATCTTTCTCTATGATCAGCGGGGGAGAGAGAGCGATTATATCGCCCGTTACACGGATCAGTAGACCATTTTTGAAGCAATCTGCGAAAACCTCGTAAGCGCGCGCGCCTGGGCTTCCCTCGCGGGGGGTTAATTCTATTGCCCCGACGAGCCCAAGGTTGCGAATGTCTGCCACGTGCCGCAAACCGTTGAGAGAGTGCAACGCTTCCTGCCAGTATTCCGCAAGATCGGCCGCTCGCGTTAGCAGCCCTTCCTTTTCGTAAATTTCCAGAGTGGCGATACCGGCAGCACAGGCGACGGGATGACCGGAATAGGTATAGCCATGGAAAAGTTCGATCGCGCCTTCCGGGCCGGTCATGAGCCCATCATAAATCTCGCGGCTCGCAAAGACCGCTCCCATCGGAATGGTCCCGTTCGTGATACCCTTTGCTGTCGTTATCAGATCGGGCGTGACGCCAAAATAATCTGCCGCAAACGGCGTTCCCAACCGCCCAAAGCCGGTAATAACTTCGTCGAAAATCAGCAGGATCCCATGCTTGTCGGCAATTGCGCGAAGCTTTTCCAGGTACCCTACAGGGGGGAGGATCACGCCCGCGGACCCCGACATGGGTTCCACAATGACTGCTGCTATGGTTTCCGCGCCGTGGAGTTGAACCAGTCGCTCAAGGTCGTCAGCAAGTTCGACACCTGCTCGAGGCAGGCCCTTGGAGAAGGCGTTGCGTTCGATGTCGAGGGTATGGCGCATATGATCCGCGGGAATCTGCGGGAAAATCCGCCGGTTATTGACGAGACCGCCGACGGAGATCCCACCGAAACCTACCCCGTGATAACCCTTTTCCCGCCCAATGATCCGAGTGCGCGTGCCCTGCCCGATCGACCGTTGGTAGGCTATTGCGATCTTCAGCGCGGTATCGACTGACTCCGATCCCGAACCGGTGAAAAATATACGGTCAAGTTTGGCATCTGTGCCGCCAGGTGCATTCGCCGCAAGTTTCGATGCAAATTCGAATGCAATCGGGTGTCCCATCTGGAACGTCGGGGCAAAGTCGAGCGTCGCGAGTTGCCGCTCGACGGCCTGCGTGATGGCCTTGCGCCCATGGCCTGCATTACAGCACCAAAGGCCTGAGGTGCCGTCCAGAACCGGATTTCCATCAGCATCCGTGTAATACATGCCTTCGGCTTGAGCGAGCAAACGGGGCGCAGCTTTGAACTGTCGGTTCGCTGTGAACGGCATCCAGAAATGGTCGAGTACGGGCATATTGGCTTTATTAACCTGATCCATGGTGGCCTCCTTTTCCGCCAGAGAACCATCTTTTCCCTCAGAACGGAAAGCCCTTTTCTTGATACTTGCAAGCCACTGATTTAACTTGCATGATGCGGAGAGCTTTTAGGTATTCTGAACAACCCCATCGGTTTCATGTCCATTGATATAGGCAACCGTCTTCGGCATTTGCGTCTCGCGCATGGCCTCTCTCAGCGGGAGTTAGCAAAAAGAACGGGCGTTCCGAATTCCACGATTTCGCTCATCGAGTCTAACGCGTCCAATCCGTCCGTAGGCGCCTTGAAGCGAATCCTAGACGGAATACCTATCGGCCTGGCCGAGTTTTTTGCTTACGAGCCGGATCGACCACGACAGGCATTCTATCTGGCCGAAGAGCTGGTCGAAATCGGCAAAGGGTCGATATCGTATCTGCAGGTAGGAGACAACCTGTTCGGGCGAAGCTTGCAGATTCTCAAAGAATGCTATCAGCCTGGTGCCGATACAGGCAAAATCCCACTGGTTCATGACGGGGAGGAAGGTGGGATCGTCTTGTCGGGACGCCTGGAGGTCACGGTTGATAGCGAACGCCGAGTGCTTGGACCGGGAGATGCCTATTATTTCGAAAGTCGCAGGCCTCACCGCTTCCGTTGTATCGGGCCTGTTGCGTGTGAAGTAATCAGTGCCTGCACACCACCATCTTTCTAGCAGCCATCATCGCAGGCACTCTATGACCATTCACGCAATGACTGAACCCTTCCGCGATTCGTCTATAAGTTAGCACCCCTTGCAGGGCCGCATCTAAGAAAAGCAAACTCTCCCTCTTCCGTCGCAGACGAAGCTCGAGACCATGTCACGCGCGAGAAGTGCTTCCATAAACGCCGTCGGTATCGGGGCTGGAAAACCGGAGTTCCAGAGCTCTACTAGTGCAGCGGAGGTGATGGGCGTAATGAAATGACCGACCTACTTCCATCAACTCTGGCCCCCGCTTTCTTCCGGCAGAGGTCGACGCTTCGGCTGCAATTCACTGACAATCACGCCGATGACGATCAGCGCGCCGCCGGCCAGTGCCAAAACCGGCAGTCTTTCACCGGCTATCCGGCCTACAATACCAGCCCAAACCGGTTCGCCAGCATAGATCACCGTGGCACGCGTGGGTGAAACGGACTTCTGCGCCCAGTTCATTATGAGCTGGATGATGGCGCTGGCAAGGCCTAAACCACCGGCAAGCAGAACGAGCGTCCAGGAAAAACTGGGCATCGCTTCACCCACTGCCGGCATCATTGCAAACGAAATGACAGCCGCCGTCGCAAGTTGGACGATCGTTATTCGGCGGCTGTCCACACTTCCTGCAAAAAGTCCGATCAGAATAATTTCGGCAGCAATGCCCAGCGCACCTATCAGTGTTAGAATCTCTCCCAGTTCAAACCCTACCTGGCCTGCTTCCGGTCCAGCGAGAAGGATAAGTCCGGCAAAGGCAAAGGAGACGCCGAGCCAACTCATCAGACGAGGGGGGCGACGAAAAACCGCCCACTGTAACAATGGCACCAGCGGCACATACATCGCAGTGATAAATGCAGATTTGCTGCTCGAGATCGTTTGCAGCCCCACGGTTTGAAGCGCGTAGCCTATGAAGATCATGCTGCCTATCGCTGTGCCAGCAAAAAACTCACGCCAGGTCAGACCTTTCAGGACCGGCAGAGAAAACAATGCGAGCGCAAGGGCCGCTACAGCAAAGCGAAACCCGACGAAAGCCATCGGTCCAGAGACCGTCATGGCATGCTGTACCGCCAGAAAGGTACCGCCCCAGACGATCGTAATGGCGATAAGCGCCAGTTCCTGGCGCGAAAAATGAAGTCTCAGAGACTTGCGAGCTGAAGGATTGTGCAACATAATGCACAGCCACTATGAGCAATATATTGCGCAGTCAAGAGACTTCAAACGACGTACTTCGCCACGTTGCTCGGAACGTCCGCGAACTTCGCCTCGAGAATGGGCTAAGCCAGCAAGAATTGGCGGACCGTGCCGGGCTAAGCCGGCGGATGCTTGTTTCCGTCGAAGCAGGTGACGTCAATATCAGCCTGGGCAAACTCGATGCCATTGCAATTGCGCTTGGCGTGAGCTTTGCCCGCATCGTATCCGATAGTTCGCCGCCATCACCCCACGGCGAAATCGTATGGCGTGGCCATTCCCCAAATAGCCAAGCGGTGTTGGTCGGGACGGCCACAGTCCGGCGCGAAGCTGAATTTTGGCTTTGGTCGCTTGAGCCTGGTGAATTTTATCAGGGTGAGCCTGACCCTGAAGGGTATCAGGAGGCCCTGATCGTTCAGGAAGGCCAGCTTGTTCTGACTATTGACCGCGAAACCGAGCGCATTCTACCGGCCGGAACCTTCACGCTTTTCGACAGCAGCAAAACTTACCGATATACAAATGTCGGAACCGAGATCGTCCGTTTCTTGCGCACTGTTCTGAACTAGTGCTGGCTTTTATCCACGCGCGATGCTGGTCAACTCGCATGTATTGCCGCCAAATTTTTACAAGCTTCCGCGTATTCGCGGATCAGCCGTTGACATAAGCCTGCTGCCGGAATGACATCCTTAATTCCGCCGACGCCGTGGCCCGCCGACCAGACGTTTTTCCAGGCCTTCGCCTCATTCTCCATATCAAGCTTGCCGTGGTCTTGAAGGTTTTCCGGATCGAGGCCAGCGGCGCGCAGGCTTGGAAGCAGAAAGTTCGCGTTCACGCCCGATATCTTCGAGGTATAGAGGATGTCCGCGGCGGCGCTTTCCGTCAGCATCGTCTTGTATTGGTCGCTGACCATTGCTTCCTTTGTGGCAATGAAGCGCGTCCCCATATAAGCAAGATCTGCTCCCATCAATCGTGCTGCAGCAATCTGAGCACCCGTGTTGATAGAACCAGCCAGAATGATCGCTCCGTGAAAGAAGCTCGCGATCTCCGAGACCAACGCGAAGGGACTCATCGTACCCGCGTGTCCGCCCGCCCCGGCACTTACGGCGATGATACCATCGACGCCAGCCGCAGCCGCTTTTTCCGCATGGCGCCGATTGATGACATCGTGAAAGACAAGGCCTCCATAGGAGTGGACGGCTTCAACCACTTCGCTTACCGCGCCTAGCGATGTGATGACGAGCGGTACACGCTTTTCGACCGTGATCCGCAGATCAGCCTCAAGTCGCGGATTGCTTCGATGGACGATAAGATTGACACCGAACGGTGCCGCATCTTTCGCGCCGGCAAGCCTGCTTTCGATTTCGTCAACCCAGTCGCGATAGCCATCGCTCGTTCGCTGATTCAAAGCGGGGAAAGTTCCAATCACGCCCGCCTTGCAGGTCTCTACGACAAGATCCGGCCCAGAAGTTAAAAACATTGGCGCTGCAATTGCTGGCAGCTTCAGTCGTCCTTCAAGGCTTGCAGGTAGCGTCACGTTTATTCTCCCGATTGTTCGAGAAGAACCTAAGCACTGAAACGAAACCTGTGAAGCGTGTTTTCATCAAGCTAACAGCCGCGAGAACGTGGCGAAGCCCGTGACCAGGAAAACAACCATCAGCGGCGAAACGCGCCAACTGGCGAGGAGCGCCAAACCGATCGCAACGGTGAGAAAGTCGAGCGGCGAGATCACGCTACTCGTCCAGACAGGATCGTAAAGCGCCCCCGCCAAGATCCCAACTACCGCTGCATTCCCCCCGCGCATCGCCGATCGCATTAGCTTAGATCTGCGTAAACTCGCCCAGAATGGCAGCACACCGTATGCGAGTAACATGCCCGGCAAAAAAACCGCAACGAGGGCAATCCCGGCAGCGACGGCCGGCACAAGCTGTGTATTCGAGACAGCGCCGAGCCAAGCCGCAAAGGTAAATAATGGGCCGGGCATGGCCTGAGTAATGCCGTAACCGGCAAGAAAACGTTCGACAGTGACCAGTCCCGGCGAAACCAGTTCGCTCTCGAGCAGCGGCAAAAGGACGTGTCCTCCGCCAAAAACCAGTGCGCCAGCACGATAGAACACGGAAAACAGATCTGCGGCCATCCCCGCAACCGCCACGGGAACAAGAAAAAGTAACCCGAACAGGGTTAGCGCGATAGCACCGGCCCGTATAGGCACGAGGTCGTGCAAATAATCCGCAGCGACAGGCTCGTTTGTTTCCCGGCACAGGAACATGCCCGCCAACAGCCCTGCGAATATAGCAAGGATTTGCGCCCAGGCGCCGGCAAACAAGATTACGATGGCAAGCGCCGCAAGACCGATTGCCAGACGCGTACGGTCAGGCGTGAGGGAGCGCATCATGCCGAAAACCGCATGAGCCACGACCACGACGGCCACCAGTTTTAGTCCGTGGATTACTGCTTCTGCAGTGGGTCCGCTCAAAGAGCCGGCGCTCATTGCTGCCGCAAACAATATGATGGCCGATGGAAGAGTGAAGCCGAGCCAGGCCGCGAGGCCTCCGCCCAAACCGCCGCCCCGTATCAGTCCGAGCGTGAAGCCTACTTTGCTCGACGCCGGTCCAGGCAGAAACTGCGACAACGCAACAAGATCAGCGTAATCGCCGTCGGTCAGCCATTTTCGGCGAACGACAAACTCCTCGCGAAAATACCCAATATGCGCCACTGGCCCGCCAAAACAGGTCAGTCCTAGCTTCAGGAAGATCCAAAATATCTCCCCGAACGACGATATCGCTTTTCGGTCGTCTTTATCGATCACTGTCATGATAGCCGTTCCTCGAAGCCGGCTTATCGTCCTTCAATGAGGGACATATGACAAAAGCGTCAGATCGCGCGAATTTTCTCAAGGAGTTCCTCCTCGACCTCAATCCCGTGCAAAATCGCTTCCTGACGCAACTTCTGCCCTCTGCGGCCAGACACGCGCGCTCCGTCGTCTGCCTCGATCTCGTCGGCAATCTGCCGCAACCTGGACGCTGTATCTCGTTCCGTGCCAGCTTGCGGATCGATCGCGATAATCATCTGTCCAAGATTAGGTGCCGGGCCCTTGTCATCGAAGAGCGACGAGGCTTCGAAAGCATAGTTCGTGCCAGTCAAGCCTGCTGCGAGGATCTCCACCATCAGAGCGAGTGCCGCGCCCTTCGCTTCACCCGCGGGGATCATTGTCCCCTTCAGCCCCTCACCCGCGTCGGTCGTTGGCTTGCCATCCAGATCGAATGCCCAATTATTCGGGATAGGCTGCCCCTTCTGATGCGCTGCCATGATTTTTCCCCTTGCTACCCGTGACAGCGCCATGTCGATGACGATCGGTGCCGCACCCGCCATGGGCGCTGCGAAAGCAATGGGGTTCGTGCCGAAAAGCGGTTTTGTGCCGCCCCAGGGAGCCATTGAGGCCGGCGCGTTCGCAAACATCATGGCAACGCAGCCCTGATCGGCAAGACGTTCGACGGTCAATCCCATGACGCCCGCGTGGTGCGATCGGCCAATAGCGGCAAAAGCGATGCCACACTCCCGTGCAAGCGCGGGCAGTTCCGCCACCGCGAGATCTATGGCCGGATAGGCGAAACCGAATCCTGCATCAATGCGCAATCCAGCTGGTTTTGGACAACTGGCTATGGGAGTCGCATAACCATCCACCTTACCGACCTTCGCTTGAGCACTATAGGCCTCGACACGGCGAAGCCCGTGCCCGCCTTGCCCGACCATTTCCGCTCCAACAAGCGCATGAGCAACGGAATGTGCGTTGGCAGAACTGACCCTGCTACGCTCCAGCGCCTGGATGACGACGCTTTCTACTTCGGCTATGGAGAGGCGCATAATGACCCTGATTTTGTAAAGTTGGACCTAAGTAAGCATCTTTATCAAAGCGGGAATCGCAAGCGACAGTCCTGATGCAAGAAGCAGCACGAAAACCAGCCAGCGAAACTGCTGCTTTGATAATGGAGGCGGGAGATGACGTGCCAGATATGTTCCCGCCAGAACGGGAAAGACCGCAAGAAAAGCAGGCCACATGCTCGGCTCCGGGAAAGTCCCGTCGGCAAAGACGAAAACGGTGCGGAACAGCGAATTGATGGCAAACACCGCTACCAGAGTTTCGCGCACCGCTTCGCGCGGCCAGGGCAGCCGATAAAGGTGGTAGACGATTGGCGGGCCGCTAGTCGAGAACATGCCTCCCATGATGCCGCCGAGCCCGCCGTAAAGCAGCATTGCCCCGGCACCATGCCTGTGAACATCCACCTTTGCTTCTCCAAGAAGCTGAAAGCTTGAACCCACAATAATCGCGCCTAACAAAAGCTGGAGAACAAGCAGGTGCGTGTTTGCGAAAAAATCCAGCATTCCATATCCGACGAGAGCCATAGGGATGCTTGCGCAGCAAATCATCCAAAGTGTCGGCAGGCGGACGTGGGTCCATCCGCTTTTCAACATTGCAGCTGCATTAAAGAGGGTTAATATGCTCAAAACCGCTGCGGCATCTCTCAATGGAAGCAAGCCCGAAAGCCCCACGACACCCATCACGATTAAGCCAAAGGCGAAACCCGTCAGCGTCTGGACGTAGGCAGCAACGCCCGCCAGAGCGAAAAACAGCGCGAGATCAAGAAGGGACATTTACGAGGACACTTGTGAGTTTTCCCTGACTAACGCAGGTGGTTTGCGCGAGCAAGCTGCGAGCATTGGTCCAGCTTGCCGGTTTTGGCCTTCCTCGCGTTCTCTCAATGTTAAAATGATTGCCTTGCACATCTTTCCAGTGCTATCGCCCGGCGCAGCCAGATACGTTAGGAAAATTCCATGCTTCGCCGCTTCTTCTCCTATTATACGAAGTGGAAAAGCCTGTTCCTGCTGGATTTCTCCTGCGCAGTTCTTGCTGGCCTTCTGGAACTGGGATTCCCGATGGCCGTCAAGGTATTCGTGGATGAATTGCTGCCCACCCAGCAATGGTCGCTCATTATTCTGGCGAGCGTAGCATTGCTCGTCGTCTATATGATCAATACGGGGTTGATGGCCGTCGTGACCTATTGGGGTCATATGCTCGGAATTAATATCGAGACCGAGATGCGCCGCAAGGCGTTCGATCATATTCAGAAATTATCGTTTCGTTTCTTCGACAATAACAAAACCGGCTATCTCATCGGTCGTCTTACGAAAGACCTCGAAGAAATCGGCGAAGTCGCCCATCATGGCCCGGAAGATCTTTTCATTGCGATCATGACGTTCATTGGCGCGTTTGCGCTGATGCTTTGGGTCAATGTCGAACTTGCGCTTTTGACAGCCGCTATCGTCCCGATGATCGGATGGCTGACGACCCGTTACGGCGCGCGTATGACAAATAATTGGCGCGCACTCTACAGCCGTGTCGGCGATTTCAACGTTCGTATCGAGGAGAATGTCGGCGGCATGCGCGTCGTTCAGGCGTTCGCCAACGAAGAACATGAGCGTCGGCTCTTCGAATCCGACAATGCCAATTATCGGCGTACAAAACTCGAAGCCTACAAGATCATGGCCGCGAGCATGTCGATGAGCTACATGAGTATGCGTCTGGTGCAACTGGTCGTCATGCTCGCAGGCAGCTATCTCGTCATCCAGGAGGACCTGACGGCGGGCGGTTTCGTCGGCTTCCTTCTGCTCGTCAATGTCTTCTTTCGTCCCGTGGAAAAGATCAATTCCGTTATCGAAACCTACCCCAAGGGCATTGCGGGTTTCAAACGCTATTGCGAATTGATCGACACTGCCCCGGACATAACGGATCGCGCGGGTGCAATTGAAGCTACTAATCTGTCTGGCGCTATCCGGTACGACGATGTGTCATTTGCTTATCAGACAGGCCGTCCTGTTCTGGTGGATATCAACCTTGAAATCCGCCCGGGTGAAACCATAGCTTTTGTCGGTCCGTCTGGCGCTGGCAAGACCACGCTCTGCGCCCTGCTGCCGCGCTTTTACGAGGTTGAAAGCGGCGCGATCACGATTGACGGCACCGATATTCGCGACATGACGATGCGATCGCTTCGCAGTCAGATCGGCATCGTCCAGCAGGATGTTTTTCTGTTCGGCGGTAGTATCCGCGAGAATATCGCCTATGGCCGTCTCGACGCCACAGAGCAGGAAATCGTTCGGGCAGCCGAGCGGGCACGGCTCTCTTCCGTCATCGCGGCCATGCCGCATGGGCTGGACACGATCATAGGTGAACGGGGTGTAAAGCTTTCCGGCGGACAGAAGCAGCGTCTGGCGATCGCCCGCATGTTCCTCAAGAACCCGCCGATCCTGATTCTAGACGAGGCGACTTCCGCTCTCGATACGCAGACCGAACGCGAGATCCAGCGGTCGCTTGCAGAACTCGCTGTTGGACGCACGACGCTCATTATCGCCCACCGCCTCGCAACCATCCGGAATGCCGATCGAGTGGTCGTCGTTGACGAAAGCGGCATCGTCGAACAAGGAACGCATGCGCAGCTTCTCGCAACTGGCGGTGCGTATGCTTGTCTGCATGCCGCGCAACACAGCGACTGACCTGCGTGGAACAAAGAGCTTCACTGGCAATTGACCTCAGAGCAAACATGGGGAGTCAATCAATGGCAGATCGCGATACGGCAGAAATTTCCACCACGGAGGCGCGACAAGGACGCAAGGGCATCCCCGTTTTAAGGGTGTTGCTAGTAGCACTGGTTCTTGCATTCGTCGTCTGGGCGGCCGTAGAAATCTTCGGTTCTCTGATCGCGCCGGAAAACCCTGTTGGTGATCCGGATGTGCCCGCAACCACAATCCCGCCGGAATAAAAGAAAAGCCTCAACATTCACTCGAGGTTTCTCTCCTTCCCGGGATAAGCGTTCGCCTTGAGGAGTTCCGCGAGATGCACGACATTTCGCGCTACCAGCTTCGATGTTTCCACCACCTTTGTGGGGGTCGCATCAAGATGTTTGAAGTCTCTTGATGCCATAGCCTCACCCACCCAATAGGTGACTGCATTGGCGGCAAGTGAAAAGCCGACGTCGTTAAGCGCTTGATAGATGGCCGCGGAACAGAAGTGAGCACCGTCTTCGTTACCCACGATGGCTACGGCCGCAACCCGGCTGTAGGAGACCATTCTGCCTTCATCATCTGTTTCAGCAAGGAAGGCATCCATACGCTCCAGAACACGCTTGCATATGCTCGAGGGTTGACCCAACCACACGGGCGTTCCAATGATCAGAATATCTGAATCAAGTATCTGTCGGCGAATATGAGGCCAATCATCGCCCTCGCCTTCATCCGATGTCACGCCCGGCTTGATATTGTAATCGGCCGCTCGCAGCACCGTCGATTCGCAGTCCCTGTACCGAAGATCCTCACGCAGTAATCCGAGCATGACGTCCGTCGAGGAACGTTCAGAGGATGAAGATGCCTTGAGCGAGCAATTTATGGCCAATGCTTTTAAAGGCACGACGAACTCCTTCTACTCTATTCGCCGTCGAACATCCCACTGTCGCGCTCATCCCGACGGATCTCACGTTCTTCATCGTCGTCAGGCAGAGCCTCGTCACTTTCCTGATAAGGGTTGTCGTCATCCTCCTCTGGAAGTTCCTCCGGCGGCGGCGCATCGAGATCAATATCCTCTTCGACAACGCCCGAAATTTCTCCTGCCGCGATCTCATCCCAGTCGGGCGTTTCTACGCCGGGCGCATCCGGGACCGGCTCCCTGCCTTCTTCATTCGGCAATACTTTGCGTCCGTTCATTGCTCGCTCCCTTCAACGACGAATGATTTCGTGGAAATTTTCGCGGCGCCCGTCGACATCCTGGGCGACCACCAACGCAAGCTCGTGTTCCTCGAACATCTGAAACCACTCATCCCAGTCAACGAGCCGCGGGGCGCTCGGCCGGTCGGCTCCCTGATCCTGGTCTTGATAGGCGTGTTGATCGAAAAGCAACCGTAAGACAGGTTGCGTCGCACCGATGGACGCCTGAGCGTCTATGATTGCTGGACTGCCGATCCGGGCCTCGGCCCAATCGCGAATAGCCTGATGATCTGTGAGCATCACTGTTTCTGTCATGAAAGCCTCCATGACAGTGCAAACTCTCCGATCCGAAAATGCGTTCCAATGAACCGGTGGTCTTATCCCTATAAAGCGTAATCAGTACACCGATGGGGCATCATGACTAGAATTTAATTTGTCGTCCGGCGCACTCCTGCCTTAAAGGAACCGGTATATTCAGAGCAAGCAGGATAAGTGATGTGACGAACACACGCCCAAAAACACGCAGTCGCCTCAAGTGGATCGTCATAGGCCTCGTCGCGCTGGGTCTTGCAGCCTGGGCAGCAAATGCAGTGTTCGGCCGGGAAGACACGCCTCAATATATGTCTGCGGCGGTTTCCCGCGGCGATATCGAAGAAAATGTGCTAGCCACGGGGACTATTCGTCCTACCAATCTCGTCGCCGTGGGTGCCCAGGTTTCCGGTCGCGTCACAAAACTCGCGGTTGAGCTTGGCCAGATGGTTAAGCAGGGCGATCTGATTGCGGAAATAGATCCGGTTACGCGTCGCAACGACCTTAGCACAGCAGAGGCCCAACTTGCCGCTGCAAAGGCGCAGCGCGATGAGAAACTTGCCAACCTCAAATACGCCGAGGCAACACTGGAACGCCAGCGAATTACTTTGCAAAGGCGCACCTCCTCACAGGCCGATTTCGACGCAGCGGAAGAGAGCGTCGCGGTATTGCAAGCACAGATCGCTGCGCTTGGAGCCCAGATTACACAAGCCGAACTTGCCGTTGAGACGGCACAGATCAACCTCGGCTACACAAGCATCACAGCGCCCACGAACGGAACGGTCCTCTCCATCGTGACGCGCCAGGGACAGACATTGAACGCTGTCCAATCAGCGCCGACCATCGTAATCCTCGGGCAACTCGACATGATGGAAGTAAAGGTGGAGATCGCTGAAGCCGATATTGTACGCGTGCAACCGGGGCAGCCACTGTATTTCACCGTTATTGGCGACAATACCAAGCGCTTCGATGCACAGCTCGATGCCATCGAGCCAGCTCCAGAATCCATCCGTAGCGACAGCGCGGTCGCAACATCGACAACGGCGAGCTCAACTTCGTCTGCTTCCACATCCGCCGTTTATTACAACGGAGTCTTCCAAGTTCCGAATCCCGACAATCACCTGAAGACATACATGACAGCGGAAGTGCACATCGTGTTAGGCAAGGCGAAGAACGCGCTTCTTATACCCTCGGCTTCACTCGGCCCCCGAGTCCCAGACGGGCGCTATACAGTCCAGGTCATCGACGATGAAAACAAGCTTACTCAGCGCATGGTCGAGATCGGCCTTAACAACCGCGTTATGGCAGAGGTGAAAGCTGGGCTTGAGGAAGGCGAGAGGGTCGTGAGCGGCCGGCCGCTGGGTCAAGGCGCCAGTGCAGCGCGCCAACGTGGACCACGTGGTCCGATGGGCATGTAAAGATGGCTGATCCGCTTATTACACTCTCCAAGATCCGTCGCGAATTTCCGGCAGGGGAAGGAACCATCGCCGTCCTGAAAGATATTGATCTCGAGATTCATGCCGGTGAGATGGTCGCTATCGTGGGTGCGTCAGGATCCGGCAAGTCGACATTGATGAACATCCTGGGTTGTCTGGATAGAGCAACATCGGGCAGCTATAAGATCGCCGGTCGGGAGACAGGAAGTCTTGAGCCCGACGAACTCTCGCAGCTTCGCCGCGAGCACTTTGGTTTCATCTTCCAGCGCTACCATCTACTTGGAGAACTCAGCGCGCTTGGCAATGTGGAAATTCCGGCGGTCTATGCCGGCAAGCGGCAATCAGAACGCCAGCAACGAGCCTTCGACCTTCTAAAACGGCTTGGCATGGAGGAGCGGACGGAGCACCGTCCGGGCCAACTTTCTGGGGGCCAACAACAGCGTGTCTCTATCGCACGTGCCTTGATGAATGGCGGAGAGGTCATCCTCGCGGACGAACCGACAGGGGCACTCGATAGTCGCAGCGGTGAAGAGGTGCTGCGCATTCTCAAGGAACTGCATGCGGACGGCAAGACGATCATCATTGTCACGCATGACATGTCCGTGGCCCGTCAGGCGGAACGCATTATCGAGATATCGGATGGGGCTATCGTTGCAGATGGAAGGAGTGAAACCCAGGTCCAGGAAATCCTCCCTCCCCCCGTGGTCCGTATTGCTCCTCCGTCCAGAGTAAGCTGGCAGGCATTCGCCGATCGTTCCAAGGAAGCACTGCGCATGGCGCTTCTTGCCATGAACGCGCACCGTTTGCGAACATTTCTCACCATGTTGGGCATTATCATCGGCATCGCTTCCGTGGTCTGCGTGGTTGCGCTGGGCACTGGTTCACAACAGCAAGTGCTTGCCAATATCTCGAGTCTCGGGACAAACACTCTGGAGGTCTTCCCCGGACGCTCCTTCGGCGATACGCGATCTGGCCGCATCACAACCTTGGTTGAGTCCGATGCCGTAGAGCTGGCGAAACAGCCTTATGTAGAAGCAGTTACGCCCACGGTTTCTACAAACTCTGTGGTTCGCTTCGAGGCTAATGAAGCTAATGCCTTGGTAAATGGCGTCAGCGAGCAATATTTCGATGCACGCGGCACGAAGCTGGTCGCAGGTCAGCTTTTCGACGCTAGGAGTGTCGAACAGGTCACTTCCGAAGTCGTGATCGACACAACCGCCCGCGATACTATTTTTGCAAATTCAGATGCAGATCCAATCGGCGCTGTCATTCTGATCGGCAAAATTCCGGTTCGCGTCATCGGTGTGGTGGAAGCGCAGCAGGGCGGCTTTGGTGGCAGTCAGAATCTCGGCCTTTATATGCCATTCACCTCGGTTCAGTCGCGCTTCGTCGGAAGCCAGTCGCTTCGGTCGATAACGGTACGCGTAAGGGACGATACGCCAACGTCGCTCGCAGAGCAGGCCGTGACCGAATTTCTTACCCAACGGCATGGAACGCAGGACTTTTTCATTCTCAACACCGACGATATTCGCCGCACCATCACGGCCACAACGCAAACGCTGACCTTGCTTATCGCGGCGATCGCCTTGATCTCCTTGTTGGTTGGCGGCATCGGCGTAATGAATATCATGCTGGTCTCCGTCTCGGAACGCATCAACGAGATCGGCGTCCGAATGGCGGTTGGCGCTCGCCGCAGCGACATTCTCACGCAATTTCTGATCGAGGCGGTTCTCGTCTGCTTGATTGGCGGAATACTCGGCATATTGCTGGCACTCCTATTCGGTGCCCTCTTCTCCGCAATGGGATCAAGCTTCCCACTAATCTACTCGACCGCCTCAATCATCGCTGCATTCATCTGCTCCAGCCTTATCGGTATTGCGTTTGGCTACCTTCCTGCCCGCAACGCCTCGCGGCTCGATCCAGTGGCTGCCCTCTCAAGGGATTGATCTTCGAGGACCGCACGTTTTTCATCGAATTATGCGGTCTCACTCGCCGAACAGGTATACGGTAGCGCGTGCATTGTGAATGCCGTCCGTTGCCAGATATTCGAAACTGTCCAACCCAAGGAACCGGTCGGATGCTGTGTAGAGGAGATCACCGCTGCCGTCGCCCTTCGCCGAAATCCTGCCATATCTCGGCAAGGTTGTTATGGCGTCGTACTGAACCGTGCCGCATCGATCCGAGTGTCCCGGAACCGCTATGTCATTGGCGACGAGTTGTGCCAGGGATATCTCAATCTTATCCCCCGCAGATATGCCACGAATCTCGTCGTCATATGCTTTTAGGGGATTGGTTTGTTCCGACGTGGCGATTTTAAAGAGAACGGATGCTTTGGCGCCATGCTCGTCTTGGGCGACAATCATGACCGGCGCAGACATCTTCTCGGGCATGATTCCTGTAATTGTCATGTTGCGCCGATCTACTCCGATAAAATCGTCAAACTTCTCTAGTCCTAGAACTGAAACAGTGAGTTTCGGGGAATCGCTGTCCGCAAATATGGAGCCATAGTCGATAAAAAATTTCGTCCCGGCGTCGTAGACACGGTCCGCGATCTGTCTAACAACGACGGGTACATCATTGACCGGTGCAACCTGGACGGAAATTTCTTCATACCTGACGCGCTCTCCATCTTCATGTGCAAGGATTATACTCGTATAGCCGTTGAAATCCTTCTCCGGTAGAAGTTGCAGAACATTCCCCTTGACGGTGACCTTCTGGAAGCGCCCGCTCGAAACCACCTTTACTGGGCCGGATAAAGAGTGGAAATCTTCGAATAGCTTCGCCAAAAATACTATCGTCTTCCGATCCTCCATCGTCTCCAACTCGTGAATACAGATCGGGGTTGAGTCACTCGGTGCGGCATCATCACCATCGTTGCCCGTATTCGCCGCTTTCTGTTTCTCCGATTTTTGGCGCTCTGCGCTCAAGGAGGCTGGCTGAAGATGGAGAACAGCGTCCTCAGTTATGTGTTTGCCTTCAGCCTCCCCCGCCTTTCGCAGCACAAGATTAAGCGTGACGGGACTCCGCTGCTCAGCACCTATAGAAAATCTCATGGATCCCCCGGCAGCCAGCTGTGCATTCACATGCGCCTTAGGTTCGTCCGGACTCGAAACACTGGCTAAAATATAGGATTGAGCTTCTTCGCGCGTCAGATGAGGGAGCAATTCTGAGATCGCCACCGTCAGGTCTTCACCGGGTACGAATTCACGCGACACGTTTTTATGCTGCGGCTGATCGGACTGAAGCAGCTCGTCGTCCCTCGACAGAGCGGACAGTTTCATTGCCTTCGACGAAAAGTCGCGCGCAGCGGCACCCTTCTCGACTTTTATCGTTCTATCTTGATTTCCTATCTTCTCTGATTGCGCGGGAAGCGCTTCGCGCTTAAAACTCCAATTCAACAAACGGCTTTCCAACTCGTTGAGGCTATCTTTCGCCGATTGAAGCGCTTTTGTTATGGCTAGGAACATTGAGTTTTACCTGTTCGACTACAAAAACCGGACAGGTAAACAGATTCAGGCGCTTGTGCTGCTGCTATAATTCCCGGTTTGGCAGCAATCGAAACTATAATGTTTCAAAAAAAGCCCCCTCGAGAACGAGGAGGCTTTTCCACATAAGAGGCAGCGGATCTTAGCCTTCGCTAGCGGCAGCCTTGGCTTCCTCAAGCCAGCCATCGACGGAAGAACGATTATTTTCGATCCATTCGGCAGCCTGCTTCTTTAGATCTTCTTCGCTCGAAGCGCCGTCATTCATGAGCGAGTTCTGGGCAAATACATCTGCAAGCGGAACGGACACAACTTCGAAAAGTTTACCGACGGCGGGGTTCTCCTTTAGGAACTCGCTGTTTCCAACCGGAACAATATCGTTGGCCGGGAAGCCGAGCTTGCACGGATTTGCGACACAGCCCTCTACATCGGCAACAGTTGCCGCGTCAGCCAGATCCGCACTCGCTTCCGGAAGGTCGATGCGCGGAACTTCAATCCACATGACGTCCTCGCCCGGCTTCAGTTCATTGACCGTCCAGTTTGGCGTCCAGGTGTAGAAGAGAATGGGCTGGCCGTCTTCATGGGCGGCAACCGCATCGGCCATCGACGCTGAGTAGCTCGCCTTGATGGGATTTACATGATCACGCAACTCGTAGGCGTCCAGGTGATGCTCGATGTTTATTTCACAGCCCCAGCCTGGAGGGCACGCAACAAGATCTGCCTTGCCGTCACCATCTCGATCGAAGGCTTTCTTTACTTCTTCGCGCTTGAAGTCGTCGAGCGTTTTAATGTTGAACTTCTCAACGGATGCCTTGTCGACCAGGTAGCCTTCCAGCGCACCGCCCTCGGCGACAGCCCCGCGAATTTCGGCAGTCCCTTCAAACACCGGCTTATAGGTATTATGCAAAGGGAACCAGCCATCGACCCAGAAGTCGATGTCACCCTGGGACACTGCCTGGTAGAATGGCGGGTTGTCGAGCGTCGTCGGGCCGTTAACCGTATAGCCCAGCTCTTCTAGAAGTTGCTTATAGATCTCGCCGGTAAACCAGCCGGTGTCCCATGTCGCGCGTGCCATGTTGACGGTTGTACCCTCGCCAGGCAGTTCCTGGGCTGCCAGCGGCGAAAGAGCAGTTGCCCCCATCATAGCAGCGAATGTCAAAGCAGTGAGCGTAGATTTGAGCCTGAACATCAGGGAGTGTTCTCCTGTTTAGTTAACCGCGGCAGAGCGCAGCAGAGGTTGGTTGACCGGCGGCTCGCCCGCCGATCACGAAAGTAGTTTCACGCGGGCTTGGATGATGCTGGGAGCGTGTTCGCTTTCTCCTCATCTGCTTTCCCCGATCTGAAGAAAGACATGAGCGTTTGGCGCAGCGACACGGTTTTCACCGACTTCTGTTCCCCTAGGGCCTGGGTGATACGGTCGAGAATGATGGCGAGGAGGACGATGCCGACACCGCCAGCAGTCGCACCGCCTACATCGAGTCGGCCCAGCCCCGTGAACACAGTAAGACCGAGTCCCCCTGCGCCAATCAGAGCCGCAACGACGACCATCGACAAAGCCAGCATCAGCGTCTGATTAAGACCCGCCATGATGGTACGCATGGCCATGGGGAGCTGGACCTCCCAGAGCGTTTGGGACGGTGTCGAACCGAATGCATTTGCAGCTTCAATGAGGTCCGCACGAACATTGCGAATGCCGAGATTGGTCAAGCGAATGATTGGTGGCAAAGCGAAGATGATCGTCGCGATAATCCCCGGCACCATCCCCACACCAAAAAGCATGACGATCGGCACAAGATAAACGAAGGAAGGGATCGTCTGCATAATGTCGAGCACCGGACGAATGATCACGAGCGCGCGATCGCTCCGTGCAGCCCATATGCCGATCGGAACACCGATCACAGCGCAGAAAAGCACAGAAGTGATGATCATCGACAGGGTGGTCATGGTCTCGCTCCACAAGCCGATCATGTCAATGAAAACCAGGGCAATCAGCGTGAAGATGGCAACGCCCCGACCCGCCGTGCGCCATGCTGTCAAGGAGAGGACCCCTGTGAAAATAAGCATCGGCAACCAGTTGAGAAACGTGTTCAACCAAGCGAGAACTGCTGCAACAGGCACCTGCATGGCCCGGAACGTCGGGCGGAAGTTTGGAACGATGTAACCGCGAACGATGGTGTTGACCCAGTCATCGAACGGAATTTGCATAAGGTCAGACGGGCTGAACAACGGGCTCTCCTGTCTTTTTATCGTTTTCTTCGACATCGGTTTCGGCATCCGGCTGCTCATCACCCGAAAGCTGCGCCAGAACGGCATGCGGATCGACGACACCCACGAGACGGTTTTCGCTATCCGTCACCGCAACCGGCAATCCGGCACTTGCTGCACCATAAAGTTCATTAAGCGGTGTACCGCCTTCGACTGTCGGATATTCGGTGATAAGCGAGTCCCGTAGCTCAGCGCCGTCTTCGCGCGAGGCTACGGTTAGATCCTGATAGGTCACAACGCCGGCAATCTCTTTGCCATCCATGACATAAAGTGCCGAACGATTATGGTCCTCCATCGTCTTCAGCGCGCTCTCGGGCGTATGTTCTTCCAACTGAACGGAGGGAACATCCTGCGCGACATGATGGGCGGAAAAAACGCGGCCGCGATCAATATCCGCGACGAAGGCGGCGACATATTCACCCGCCGGATTGTCTACAATTTCCTGCGCTGTGCCAATCTGCACGAACCGTCCATCCTTCATGATGGCTATTCTATCGCCAAGCAGAAGCGCTTCGTTGAGATCATGCGTGATAAAGACAATCGTTTTCTTCAATTCGCGCTGGAGATGGATCAGTTCATCCTGCATCTCACGACGGATCAATGGATCCAGCGCACCGAACGGCTCATCCATGAGAAGAATCTGCGGGTTGGTTGCCAACCCACGCGCCAGGCCGACGCGCTGCTGCATACCGCCGGACAGATCCGCCGGGAAGCTGTCCGCATAATGCTCGAGGCCAACGCGGGACAAGGCATCAAGTGCTTTGGCGCGACGCTCTTCTCCCGAAACGCCCTTGATCTTCAAACCATAAGCGGCGTTCTCTGCAACCGTCTTGTGCGGGAAAAGTGCGAAGTGCTGGAAGACCATTGTGATCTTCTCGCGACGAACTTCGCGCAGACGCTTGGCCGAGCAGGAGGCGACATCGTCATCGTCAATCAATACCTTGCCGGAAGTAGGACGGATTAAACCGTTCAACATGCGTACCAGCGTGGATTTACCGGAGCCGGACAGGCCCATGACGACGAAAATCTCGCCTTCGTTTACTGTGAAGCTCGCATCTTCGACACCTACGGTTTGGCCCGTGGCTTCAAAAATGTCTTTCTTGCTGTCACCCGCTCTCAGCCTCGCGAGCGCCGCTTCGGGCTGATTCCCGAAAATTTTATAGACGTTTTCGACCCTTAACTTGGGTTTCATAGTCCCTCTTACTTCTGTGAGACGAAGAATACAGTGTATCTCTATGAAATACTTCTATCGCCAGATAACGCACAACAAAATACCGCCAGCGCATCACACAGATTGCGCAGCGATTATCTCATCAGTGCCGCTGTATAATGGGAAATCTAGAGAGATGACGGCCATAATTCAACCATAAATTTTCAAAACATTTCCAATCTTCCTATAAACCTCCATTATCAAAAGGCTTTTTGAACCGATTTTAATCTGAGAAATAGGAAATTTGATCCTCAATCGTAGCCTTCAAATGAGGCGCGTACTGAAAAAAAGGGCGCGCACTCCCCGTGCACGCCCTTTTTTTCCGCTCAGCTTTTTACTTGATCGCGTTCAACTCGCGCTAACGCGCAACTCCACCGTCAGATGCGACAAACCAGCTAAGCCAGACAATGCAGCCTTGAAATCATCGACGGTCTTTCCTTCGCTCGAAGAAACCGAGACGATCGCAGCATTATGACCCGGTCCGACTTGCCATATGTGCAGATCAGTCAGTTCTCCACCAAGCCTTGCAACGGTTGACGAGACTTGATTTCGCAGCGTCTCGTCGGGCACCATATCAAGCAGCACCGCCGATGAATGGCGTATCAGCGAAAATGACCAACGCCCGATGATGATGGCCCCGACGATGCCCATGACAGCATCGAGCCAAACCCATCCCCATATCGCACCAAGGCCAAGAGCCGCGATGGCCAGTAAAGATGTCAGTGCGTCGGCCAGAACATGCAGATAAGCGGCCCGCAGGTTGTTATCGCGCGCTCCGTGCCGAGGCCCGTGATCATGTGCGCGATCATCATCAGAATGCTCGTGGTGATGGTGATCATGCCCGTGGTGATGCCCGTGATGCGTATGATCCTCCCGCAGGAGAAACGCGCATACAAGGTTCACCGCAAGACCGATCGCCGCCACCAGCATGGCTTGCCCAAACGAAATCGGCACGGGGTTAAAGAGACGCACTGTGCTTTCATAGGCGATGAAAAGCGCAAATCCACCCAGCATCAATGCACTCGCAAAGCCGGCCAGATCCCCGACCTTTCCTGTTCCGAAGCTGAAACGTGCGTCCTGGCGATGGCGCCGAGCGTAGATATAAGCGCCGACTGCAACGAGCATGGCCAAAGCGTGAGTAGACATGTGGAAGCCGTCGGCGATCAATGCCATCGACCCATAAGCATAGCCGGCGACGATCTCGACCACCATCATGGCAGCGGTGATAAAAATCACCAGCCAAACACGCTTTTCATTGCGGTCGTGGTCCTCACCTAGAAAATCATGTGTGTGCGCGGTTGCGGTCATTTTCGAGACTCACTTCATATAGGTCTTGAGAACCGAGATTAATTGTCGCGCGCCCTTGGCGCGGTCCTCGTCAGGATCTTTATCCGGATCACTGACATGATTGCGTATGTGCGTTTCGATAAGCTCAGTCGTCAGCCCATTCAGGGCGCCTCGTATGGAAGCGAGTAATTGAAGCGTGTCGCCGCAATCGGCTTCCGCTTCAAGCGAACGCTCCACCGCATCTAGCTGCCCTTTGAGCCGCCGAATGCGAGCGACGAGCTTGGATTTGTCTGCGTGCAAATGTGACATAATATAGGGGGGTATATTATTTTTTCTCCTGTCGCAAGTCAGGACGCTAGGGAAACAATGATAGCGCTTGCGGTTGTGAGTGAAGCTTTGCTATTTCCGGTTTGGGTTCGGCGGCGCGTGAAGCACTGGAAAATTTGAGGCAATCATGAGCGAACGCAGACCCGATCAGGGCTCTGTGGACTCAGATCAGGACGAGCTGATCCTGAGTCAGGCACAGACACTCTCGCAGCGCGCCGCTGGCGACCGCAGCCTCATTACCCGTATTCTTGACAGCCTTCGCAGACATCACGTGGCCGTCTCAACGATCGCGCTCATCGTAGTCGCTCTGCTTGCTGGCCTGGCGCTTCGCGATCTGACACAGGAAGTTTCGTACCAGGCCGTTCGTGCATCGCTTGCCGATCTCGGCTGGTACCACATAGCGCTTGCGCTTGCTGCTACCGCGGCCAGTTACCTTGTTCTGACGTTCTACGATGTCTCCGCACTCGACTATATCGGCGAAAAGCGTCCCTACCCTCTTGTCGCCTTCGTCGCGTTTTGTGGCTATGCGGTCGGCAACACTGCTGGCTTTGGCCCGTTGAGCGGTGGCGCAATCCGCTATCGCTACTATTCGCGGCTCGGCTTTTCCCCCGAGCAGATCGCCACCATCATAACGTTCGTCGTCGTTGCTTTTAGCATTGGTGTCGTCGTCGTTACGGGGATCGGCATTGCCTTTGCAGCGCCACAGGTAACCAATCTTGTAGGGGATTACCGTAATGTGGTTGTCGTGGCAGGCATCCTCGTGTCGCTTGGCACGACGTTTCTCGTAGCCTTCGCGGTTCGCCGCGGATCGATCCGCATAGGCAGCGCGTCGATCCTCATGCCAACCGCCTTCAATACGATCCGCCAACTCGTGGTGACGACAGTCGATCTCTGTCTTGCCGGTCTTTGTCTTTATGTTCTGCTGCCCGATCACACGATCGGTTACTGGTCATTCATTGTGCTCTACATGACTGCTGCGGGTCTTGCAGCGCTCAGCCACGTACCGGCAGGTCTCGGTGTATTCGAAACTGTCATGATGGCCGGCCTTGCGGGAAACGGGCCCGCCAGTCAAACACTGGCAGCGTTGGTCGTCTATCGCGTCATTTATTACGCCGTCCCCTTGGTTGCCGCCGCCATTATGGTAAGCCTCGCCGAAACGCGCCGCGCCGTTCGCCACCTTGGAACCGCTGCTGAACAGGGTCGGGAGGTTCTTTCAGCACCAGTTTTGACAGCCTTCTCGGTCATGATCGGGGCGATGCTGATCTTCGCAGCAGTGATTCCCGAAGCGCGTCCAGACCCCAGCGAGATCGTCCGTCATCTGCCAAGCTACTTTGAGATCACGTCGCTGTGCGTTTCCGCCTTGTGCGGCATGGCGTTGGTGCTGAGCGGGCGCGGCCTGATCCAGCGTTCCCGCATTGCGTGGAAACTAGCGCTGGCCCTGACGCTGACCGCATTCGTCGTAACAGCCGCTACGGGCCACACCTATTTCGTCAGCTTATTCCTGATTGCATTCGCCGCAACGCTGCTTGCCACCCGACGCCAGTTCGATGATCTCGATGGCGCGCTACTGCGTCCTTTTCCGTCAATGATCCCATGGATCGCCGCAGGTTCGTTGCTCGCCGCTAGTGCAGGGCTGATCTGGGCATTCACCTGGCGGGACGGCGCTGTCATTAAGGAGGTGATCGAAGAGCTGGATTTGCCGAAAACCATCCCCATCCCCGAGAAACTGAGGAAGACCGACAGCGGCCCGACTAGCTCGCCAGAATAATCGCCCAATATTTTTGATCGCTTCCGGGCGTAGCCTCCGCATAAGCCAAGCCGTATCGTGTGAATTGCGGATTGAGCATGTTCTTACGGTGCGGGGGAGAATTCATCCACATGGAAAAAAGTCGCTCATAGCCCATGCGGCCCACAGCTATGTTCTCAGCTGCAACACCACCGATGCTGCTCGCAGTCATCCGCGAAGCGAAATCACGACCACGGCCCGTATCGTGCGTCATCCTCCCCACACGAGCCATGAAATGGGCTTGTTGCAGCGCGGCACGTTCCAGCCGCCTATCCGGCCGCAGCGCCGGCAACCCATTTTCGGTGCGGATAAAGCCAACGATGGCACGTGTGTCGGAAGATACACCTCCACCTTGCACCGGCACGAGTCGACCGGATCGACAAGCGGCCAATGGTAGCAGAACTCCGGCACCTAGCAGGGTCAAGACAGAACGACGTGAGGGTATATACATGGAATGTCTCTTGGAAAGTCGCAGACAGAGCGCTTTGGCCATGGAAATGTGGCGATCGGAAGGGCGTGAAAACAAAAAGCCCGACTTGAAAGCCGGGCCGATCCATGGCGATCTTGCTTGATCTTAAAACTCTATATCGTCCATACCGCCGTCACCGAGATCGCCTATGTCATCTTCGACCACAGGTTCCTCTGCCGAGGCTTCAGCAGCTTGCGCTTCGTTTCCACCAAACATGCCAGCCATGGCGTTGCCGAGTAAAACACCCCCTGCTACCCCCATTGCTGTCTGCACAGCGCCGCCCAGAAAGCCACCGCCAGCACGATTAAATGAGGATGGTTGCTGCTGGCCACCAAACGTCGGCTGCTGCCCTTGTGCGTCGATACTACGTCCTATACGCGGCACACCAGAGTGAGGTGCGGGCTTCGCCCCGTTTCGGAAAAGACCTGAGAGCATACCACCACCTGGCTGCGGCTGTGCGAGCTGCTGTTCCAGTGCCTGTATGCGCGATTGCGCAGCATTTAACGCCTGCTCCTGTACGATGATCGTCTGCGCCATGTAATAGGGTGCCGCTGGCTGCCCGTTGATCTGCTTTTCAATGTAGGCCTGCGCCTGCTCATCACGTGGCGGTGACTGCCGCTCGACTTGAGACAGCTTGTTAAAAAGGCTTTTGATAGCCTGCTGGTCGCTGTTATCCATCGGAGGACTCCGGAGTTGGGCACACAAAGACACTGCGGTCACATGAGGACCACCCGGTATTTCTTCAGATTTGGAATCTTCATTTTCCGCCCGGGCGGCAGGTCCCCTCCCCCGCTTCAGCGAGGAGGGGACGGGTCTATACAGCGACTATTCGCGTTCGCCGGTCAGGCTCAGCAGCAGCTGGAAGATGTTCACGAAGTTGAGATAGAGCGAAAGCGCGCCGAAGACTGCGATCTTCTGCTGGGCCTCAGCATCGAAATTCTCTGCGTACTGCTCCTTGATGGACTGCGTATCCCAGGCCGTCAGACCAAGGAAGACAAAAATACCGACCACCGAGATAACGAATTGCATCATCGAGGACTGCATGAAGAGATTCACCAGGCTCGCGATGACGACGCCAATCAGACCCATGATCAGGAACGACGAGAATTTCGTCAGATCGGTCTTGGTCGTGTAACCATAGAGGCTCATGGCACCGAACATCGTTGCCGCGATGAAAAAGGTGCGTGCGATCGAAGCGCCCGTGAAGACGAGAAAGATCGACGCCATGGAAAGACCCATTACGGCGCAGAAGGCCCAGAACATAGCTTGAGCTTGCGCACCCGACATTGCATGGATGCGGAATGAGAAGAACATGACGAAGGCGAGCGGAGCGAGCATCACGACCCACTTGAGCGGAGACGTGAAGATCGGCACATACAGTGCAGGCGTGGACGCGACCACAAGCGCAACAATGCCTGTAAGCGCGAGGCCGAGGCCCATATAGTTGTAGACGCGCAGCATATGCTTGCGCAGACCTTCGTCGAAAAGAGCCGCCGATTGGGCACCATAACCCATTGGCTGGCGGTATTGAGGCTGGTTCATGACAATCAATCTCCTGATGAGCCTAAACTATATCGTTTCAATAGAGCGTGTCGGCAAGTGTTGCCGCCGCATGATCGAGTTCGTTCACGCCGGTTTTACCGACAAGTGCATAAGCGACTTCTCCAATCTGCCAATATGCAGCCGACGTATCCTTGCCACTGTCAAGCGTCACGCCAACAACATCAAACGATCCCGGGCGTACAGCAAAAAGCGACATGGGGCCAAGTCCCTCTGCGTCAACTGCAATCTCAACGCTCGGGCCGAACTGCGAAGGATAGACCTGAACGTCCTGTACTCGCCACTCGGCAGGAAGTTTTGGCATGAGAATGCCCGTTGCGGAACGGATTTCCACTGCATCGTAATCTTGCGTCGAGATCTGAGAATTCATTGAGGCACGTACAAGCGTCGTGCGATGCGCCTGAATTGCATCCGCGACATAGGGGGGAGTAAGCGACGAAGCGTTGACACTGGTTACGGAAAGCGGTCCGAATGCACCATGAGCAACCCAACCAGTACCAACGAAAACAGCAACGGCAGCGGCGCGTTGAAAAACTTGAAACCAGCGTCCGGCCTGCAGCCCCCGTTCGAGCTTGCGTGCCGCGTCCATTGTTGCAAAACGAGAAACATTCCCTAGTCCAAACGCTCCGTCGGCCAGGGACAAACGCAATTCGTCACGCATACGCAGATCGGCCATGACACGTGCGGCAGTCTCCGGATGCATCGAAAGATAAGCTTCCACCTCGATACGGCGGTCTGCTGTCAGTTGTTCATCGACATAGGAGTCGAGATCATGCTCGGTGATGGGATCGCGATGATCAGTCATCCTTTCCTCCTACGAGTTTGAGATGCGAGGCAGCGCTTGCACGCGTCTCGCCGGTCCTTTCTTCCATACTGCGCAGAGTCGCTCTTGCACGTCCGATGCGCGACATCAAAGTTCCCAGTGGAATACCCAGCGTGTCTGCGGCCTCCTGATAGCTCAGCCCCTCAATCGAAACGAGGTGAAGCGCTGCGCGCTGATCTTCCGGCAAATGCAGAAACGCCGACCGCACTTGTGCCAGGCGCACCGCGTTTTCCTGAGGAGCAGCGAGGGATTGCTGTGCCAGATAAGCCACCTGTTCATTACGCCGCTCTTCCGACCGTTTGGATCGAATGCCGTCGATAAAGGTGTTGTGCACAATCGACAAAAGCCAGCCCCGCATATCTCCATCGGGCTTGAACGTCTTGCGTCGTTCATAAGCCTTCAAAAGGGCGTCTTGGACGAGATCTTCAGCGTTCGCCTGGTCGCGCGTCAGCGAGCGCGCATAGCGCCGCAGCACGCCAAGTTGGCCGACAACATCGAAGCGAGACGGTTTACCCTTCTTCATGATCAATATACGTGCCTCGTTTCGACTTTAATCCGTAAAAATTATTGAATCTCCGCTTCGGTTCCGAATTCAATAAACGCAAGCGGCCGCCGATCTTCCGACGGCAGCCGCTTCAGTCCTTCAAATGAGGCGCCAAATCTTACTCTGCCGGCGCCACAGCTTCCGGAGGCGGGGTCTCCCTCGCCTTTGCATTGCCGGACAGCTTCATAATGAATACGAAGAACACCGGCACGAAGAAGATCGCCAGAACGGTTGCCGAAATCATACCCCCGAGGACGCCGGTACCGATAGCGTTTTGACTGGCGGCACTGGCCCCCGAGGCGACGGCTAGAGGTACGACGCCGAGCGTAAAGGCAAGCGACGTCATCAGGATTGGGCGGAAGCGAAGACGGCAAGCGTCAATCGTTGCCTCAAGCAACGGCTTGCCTTCGGCCCGCAGGTCCTTGGCGAACTCAATGATCAGGATAGCATTCTTGGCCGATAGACCAATGATCGTGATCAGACCCACCTTGAAATAGACGTCGTTCGGCATGTCGCGCAGCATCACAGCAATGACCGAACCGATCACCCCAAGTGGCACCACCATCATGACTGACAAGGGTATCGACCAGCTTTCATATAGCGCCGCGAGGAGCAGGAACACGAAAAGGATGGTCAGCGCCACAAGCATCGGCGCCGTGGATCCGGACTGAATTTCCTGCAGCGACTGCCCGGACCATTCGTAACCGAAGCCAGGCGGTAGTTCGCCGGCGAGGCGCTCCATCTCGGCAATCGCCGCACCAGACGAGTAACCCGGAGCCGCACCCCCGCCGATACGCACGGATGGATATCCATTGTAACCTACGACTTGAGCAGGTCCCTTGCTCCATTCGACGGTCGCGAAGGAACGCATCGGAACCATGCCGCCATTCGAGTTGGGAACATTGAGATTGAGTAGATCATCTGGTCCCATTCGTTGAGCCTGGTCTGCCTGGATGGTCACGCGCTGCATGCGACCGGCATTGGGGAAGTCATTGACATAAGACGAACCGAGATTGGTTGAGATCGTCTGGTTGATGGCAGCGAAGGTGACACCAAATGTGTTTGCTTTCTCACGATCTATATTCAGGTTGAGCTGGGCCGCATCCGGCATTCCTTCAATACGGACCCCTGCAAGAACGGGGCTCGCATTTGCCGCCGCGAGCAATTGCTGGCTGGCAGCGCCCAAAGCTGCGGTTCCTACACCGGAACGATCCTGCAGGCGGAATGCAAAGCCACCCGTGGTGCCCAAGCCCTGGATCGGCGGCGGCGATAGCGCAAAGGTAATTGCGTCACGGATTTGCCAAAGCTTCGCGTTGGCACGGGCCGCCAGAGAGTCGGCAGAATTCTCCGAACCACGCTCTGACCAGTCCTTCAGGGTGATGAAAGCCAGCCCTGCATTGTCGCCCGCACCTGAGAAGGAGAACCCCTGTACAATCGTGCGCTGGTCGACAGCCGGCTCTTCCGCAAATATGGCATCGACTTGGTCCGAAACGTTGATGGCACGGTTCGCACTCGCTTCTGCGGGAGCCTGCATATCCACGATAACGAAGCCCTGATCCTCATTCGGCAAGAATGAGGATGGCAACTGCATAAACGCGTATCCGAGACCGGCAACGATCGCGAGGTAGATAACAATGAACCTACCGCTACGCCTTACGAGAAAGGAAACCCATTTCGTATAGCCATTGGTCGCGCTATCGAAACGGCGATTGAACCAGCCGAAAAAGCCCTTCTTCTCGTGATGACCGCCCTTGATCGGCTTCAGGAACGTGGCGCAGAGCGCAGGTGTCAATGACAGCGCCAGGAAGCCAGAAAACAGGATCGACACAACCATCGTCAGGCTGAACTGCTGATAGATGACACCGACCGCGCCCGGGAAGAAGGCCATGGGTACGAACACCGCCGTCAGAACCGTCGTGATGCCGATAATTGCACCCGATATCTGCGACATGGCTTTGCGCGTCGCTTCTTTGGGGGGAAGCCCCTCCTCCGCCATGATGCGTTCGACATTTTCCACGACGACAATCGCGTCATCGACCAGGATGCCGATAGCCAGCACCATCGCAAACATTGTCAACACGTTGATCGAGAAGCCGGATACGTACATGATCGCGCAGGTTCCAAGCAATGCGATCGGCACGATTATGGTGGGGATGATCGTATAGCGGAAATTCTGCAGGAATAGGAACATGACGACGAAAACGAGCGCAACCGCTTCGAGAAGAGTATGGATCACCTTCTCGATGGACACCTTCACGAAGGGCGACGTGTCGTATGGAATCATATACTCAACACCCTGCGGGAAGTAGGCGGAGAGTTCCTCCATCTTTGCCCGCACAGCGTCCGATGTCGCCATAGCGTTGCCGGTAGGCGAAAGCTGTACACCAATAGCGGCAGCTGGCTGGCCGCTGATTTGCGTGGAGAAGTTATAGCTTTCTGCTCCAACTTCGACACGTGCGACGTCCCGCAGACGCACAGACGAACCATCCGGATTCGCCCGGAGAACGATGGCGCCAAATTCTTCCGGCGAAGTCAGTTGTCCTTTCACAAGAACGGTCGCAGCGATCTGTTGATTAATCGGATTGGGGCGTGCACCGATGCGGCCCGCCGAAACCTGAGCGTTTTGCGCCGAGATCGCGTTGTTGATATCGCTAACCGAGACGTTCAAGCCAACCATCTTATCGGGGTCGATCCACACGCGCATGGCCCGCTGACTGGCGAAGACCTGAGCCTTACCGACGCCGTCGATACGCCGAATTTCGCCTACAACGTTACGGTTGAGATAATCGCCCAGGCCAATCACGTCAGTGTTGCCATCACGCGAGATCAGGGCGACCATCATAAGGAAGCCGGATCCCGCTTCCTCAACCTGTACGCCCTGTTGAGTCACCACTTGCGGAAGACGTGCCTCTACACGGCGAATAGCGTTCTGAACGTCGATAGATGCCTGCGCGGAATTTGTTCCAGGAGCAAATGTGGCATTGATCGAGACGCTGCCAGAAGAGTTCGACGTCGACTCAAAATATATCAAACCATTGACGCCATTGAGCTCTTCTTCAATGGGTCGTGTCACGCTCTGATACATATCTTCAGGCGAAGCACCAGGAAATGATGTCGAAACCGATATTTGCGGCGGCGCGACGTTCGGATACTGCGCGACAGGCAGCATAGGTATCGCCAGGATACCGCCAAGCATGATGAAGATGGCGACGACCCATGCAAAAATAGGTCGTCCGATGAAAAACTGTGCCATGAAATGCCGATCCCTTCCCCGACTTTACTCTACAGCCGCTTTGGACTGTTGGGAGGATTGAGCCTGATTTTGTTGTGCTCCCGGCTCGGCTGTATCGCCCTGCCACGGTGTTGGATTTACCGGTGCTCCGGGTCCGATTTTCTGAAAACCATCGACAATGACCCGATCACCGGGGCTCAGCCCCTCGGAAACCACCCAACGTTCGCCGACTGCGCGATCGGTCCGAACACGCCGGATTTCCGCTTTGTTATCGGCCCCCACGACCATGACGCTCGCCTGACCGCTATTATCACGCTGAACAGCCTGTTGTGGCACCGCAAGAGCGTTCCTCTGCACCCCCTGCTCCACCTTTACGCGCACATACATACCCGGCAGCAAATCGCCCTCCGGATTGGGAAACTCGCCGCGCAAGGTGACCTGGCCTGTCGTCTCGTCGACGGTTGCTTCCTGAAATAGAAGCTTCCCCTTGTGCTCGTATTCACTGCCGTCATCATAAAACAACGTTACAGTTGCCGCTTCCGCGTCGGAACTGGAAAGCGCTCCGCTCTCAAGACCACGGCGCAGCTTGATAAGATCACCGGCCGTCTGCGTGAAATCCGCATAAACTGGGTCGAGTTGTTGGATCGTGGCCAAGCTCTCGGCATTCGAAGAACTCACGAGAGCACCCTCGGTGATCATTGCACGGCCGATTCTCCCGGAAATAGGGGCTTTAACCGCCGCGTAATTCAGTTCCAACTCGGCAGATGCAAGGTTAGCCCGAGCGATAGCTACATCTGCGTCGGCTTGTGCCAGCGCGGCGACAGCGTTTTCAACCTGCTGGGTAGACACGACATTTCGTGAACCAAGATTTTGCTGACGATCAAGTGTCTGCTTGGCCTGCAGCTGTACCGATTGAGCCCGCTGCAAGGTTGCCTTCGCACTTTCGACCTGAACTCGAAACGGTTCAGCGTCTATTCGGTAAAGAACATCGCCAGCCTCCACCATACTTCCCTGCTCGAACACGCGCTCGACGAGCATGCCGGTTACGCGTGGGCGCACTTCGGCAATTCGCGTCGGAGCAATACGTCCTGGCAGGTCACTGATGATGGGAATGTTTTCTGCTTTAAGTTCAATAACGCCGACGGCAGATGGCGGCATTTGCTGGCCACCTGCCTGCTCGTCCCCCTCCCCGCACGCGGCGAGTAAGAAAAGGGCTGAGAGGGAAAGAGCGGTTAGGGAGAGTTTTGACTTGGGTCGCATTGAATTATCCAGGGAGGTTGGATGGTCAGAGGTTTTGGAAATTAGGTTTTATTGCAAAATCTATTCATCATGGCGTCCATGTAATTTGCCGGCTAGCAAAAGCTCAATATCTTCAAGTAGCTCGGCGCGTGTCTCTTCATCCCAGCGATGAAAATTGTGCCATTCGATTGCGCGGAGCCCCTCCAAGGCAAGGAAAGCAATCAAGGTCAAACGTCGATTCGATGCGCACGCTTCCACCTCCTTGATGATCTCGGAGTAAAAATCCTTAATCATTTCGAAGACTTCGCTATCTTGCGTTAGCGCAGCGCACAGGTTGAAAGCGACACTGCGCTCATTTTCATCAATCTTTTCACGGACAATTGCCAACAACCCATGCAAGGCAGCATCCGATTTATTGCCGCGGAGTTCAATGGCGCGCCGTAGCTTAGAGCGTTCCCGCTCCATTTGCCGTGCCACAATCGCCCGCATCAGTTGGTGCTTGGATTTGTGGTCGTAGATCACGCTCGCTTTGCTGATGCCCGCCTCTTGCGCCACGGCGTCCAGCGTCAGCTTCGCGACGCCATCGCGTCCAATGACTGCTTCAGCAGCATCCAGGATATCATCCTGCTCAATCTGACGGGGGCGAGACATGGAGGGTACACCGTTAATTTCCGACCGGACGGTTAAATATGGAAATGAGGCAACAAAAGTCAATGACAAAATAAAAAAGTTCGTGCAGCCTTTCGTCCTACACGGGTGAGACGTGCTCCTTTCTGCTGGCTACTGGACGAGCCGCGCGAGATGTGTCCTGCCACAAGTTCCAAGTCAGAACGCCAAAGTAGAACAGCGCCGCGCCCGCCGATGGAATAGAATAGCAATACCGGGACGCGCGCTTGAAAATAGAATAAGCCAAGCGAAAGAACCGATAAGACAGTCAAGGGCACAATCGCCAGATCTTTGATACAGCTGGCTGACCCTACCGATCACGATTAAATGTTAGAGATGCCGCTGAGCCAGATCGTCCATTGCGCGATCCGCACCTCTCCTTCGAACCGGACGAGCCTACTGTTCCCCTTTGCATCGCGTCGGTAGAATGCCTAGCTCGGAAGCGAGCCCGTTGTCTTATCCTGTTCTCAATCCGACTACGAGCACGTGAAGTGACAGTGCGCGTCATACAGAGACGACTCTCAGCGAGTGTTCAGCGACACGTTCAAAGCGAGCGTCCTAAAACGTAGAACTCGGGATTGGGGCGTAAGGACGTTGCATTTGCCAAGCGGTTTGACATAGCAAAGAAAGCAGCGATCGCTGCAATATCCCATGCATCTTCCCGCGCGAAGCCATGTGTTTCCAGAACAGCGTAGTCATCATCGTCGATTAGGTGGGCGTTGCGCGAGACTTTCATCGCGAAGTCCAGCATCGCAGTTTGCCGCTCGGTTATGTCTGCCTTGCGATAGTTGATTGCGACTTGATCGGAAAGTTGACCGTTCTTCGATCGGATACGAAGGATGGCTCCATGAGCAATCACGCAGTACTGGCACTGATTTACGCTGCTCGTCGCAACGACTATCATTTCACGTTCAGCTTTTGTTAAATTTCCAGGCTTCTCCATCAAGGCATCATGATAGGCAAAGAAGGCACGAAATTCCTCAGGGCGATGCGCTAGCGCCCAGAATATGTTGGGGACGAAGCCTGATTTTTGCTGCACCGCCATTATACGTTCGGCGATATCTGCAGGAAGCTCAGAAAGCTGCGGGACAGGAAAACGGTTTGTTTTCAAATTAGCGTCTTTAGCGGTATCGATCATGTGCGTTTCTCTTTACTCACTGGCTTTGACGGGAGTACGGCGCTAACTCTTCTATGAGAGTCACAGCTGTGACCGCTGAATAGTCACAGCTGTGACTCTCATGTTCGCCTGAGTGCATAGAAGGATCTCTGCAACTGCAAACTACCGCTTTCAGCGTTAGCTACAAGCGATAGAAAATACGCACTCGGATTGCGAATTGCGGCATCTCCCCGACAGGCTTTCTCATGAACGAGACTAAGCAACGTTGAGGCTCCGATCGCACCAATCTTATCAACAGCCTTTGCCCAAACGGCTTGGGAGACGCTGATCATGCGACACATCACCGGCGCGGTGGATACGAGACTATGCCAATCGGTGATGGCGCAACGGAGGAGGTTCTTGGTCTCCCGTAATGCGCTGCTGATAAGCGATAAAGGTATGGAAGGAGACTGAACGTCTAATGTTCGAAGAACCGCTTTCCCTTCCACAATTTCCCTTTCACCTGATTTTAGGACCGCTTCTCCAGGTGAAGCATCGAGTGATTGGCTACATTCTTTATGTTGATTATCTGTTTGATAATTAGTGGTGACGTCAATGTCACCCGCCGGTGACATCCCTTCCGGCTCCACAGACAAGTTCGCCGTGTCCAAGATGTACTTCTCATAGAGTGCTTCGAGCGGTGCCAGTCGCCCCTGATCCGTCAGAGTTTCGCATTCGATGATGTTGGCGAGTTCCTGCTGAAGAGTGTTTTGTCGCTCAAGAGAGAGTTGTGAGGCGTGAAGATTGATCGCTTGGATAAGACCGGACAGCGCCCGTCTGACCTCTCGTTGCCGATCCAGCTTTTCCTTGAAGGCGTCAGCCATTGTTTTCAGTGCGGTTAATCGCGCGCGGGCTGGAGAAAAATCCAGGCCAAAAGCAGCCTTCTGCTGACCGTTGTCATCCCGAATGACAAATCGGCGACCCGTAGCGCTATCTCGATAAGCCAGGATGCCGGCTTCTACGAGCTTGCGCAGGCAACGGATAACGGTACGTTCTGAGCGCATCGTATAGTCTGCAAGTCGCTCGTTTGAAATTGCAACAATGGGTCGGTTCGTTCCTTGCCAGTCTTGTGGGCGTGTGAGCCCGATCAGGATGTCAAGGACATGATAAACTGTGCCATCAATACCCAAACAGGGCGCCGCCCGCTTCAGTGTAATAGAGGCTTCTGCCTTCGTTGTGTCAGGAAGATCGAATGAAGCAGCCAGCCGGGAGCTTTCCAATATTGCGGCGGAGGGCTTGCGAAACGATGCTAGAGTTGGGAATTTGCGCATAAAAATACCGTTCGCCTTCGCTATGAAGGACGATCCTTCCGTTCTGGGGAAATGGATCGGCAAAAACGGTGTGTGGACACGCAAAATCTTATTCTCTGGATTGACTCCAGAGCTTGATTTGAAACTGCGCTCGTCGTAGAATCATTTTACCAACCGGGGTCTACGACGGGTGCCAGCCCGCTGTTGCCTCATCTCTCAAGGGCTTGCCGATGCCAGTCGGTGGGCCCTTGTGCGTTTGTACCTCTGCCAGGAGGAAAAACGCTGCCGAGTGCGCCTCAGGCGCGTGCTTTATCAGTCGTCATTCTCAGTCTCCCGTTCAAATTTCTTCAGCATTTCCGGCAACTGACCTACCAGCCAGTCGGCAAATCCATGACTTTTGCGATTATCGAGGGCGATTCTGATATGGGACCCGCTCCGTTGGACGGTAATGCAGGCCTGACCCTTCGCATTTGCGATGCTGTCCGTAAGGGACTCTCGCTTCTTTGTCGGAGCAGAAAAGAAGGAAATTGCTTTTAATAAACGCTGGTCACTTTCCAGCGCTTTCCAGGCCTCCGACGCGATCATCGCATCGAATGATCTTTCAGAGGGCAGCTCAGCATACCGGGCCACCAGTTGTTCCCAGCGGGGGCGTCCGGATGAGGGAGCCGGGCCGATTGCATGAATGAGCGAGGCGGGCAGGGCGCCTGTCACCGCCGTCAACATTGAAATGTAGGCGAGACCTTTCTTTTCACCTCGCCCAAGCGCGTTGGCGATCGTCTGTCGATCGAAGCCGCGGTCCTTCAACGTCTGGGCAAACATCGCTTGCTCGATAAAGGATAATGATTTTCGTTCAGTGTTCTCCTTGCCCTGTGCTATAACTAAGGCATCGTCAGAAAGTTGTCGTATTAGAGCCTTTACCGGCATTAATAGCGTTTTAGCCGCGCGCCAACGTCTGTGGCCGTAAGCCAGCTGGTAACGCCCTGAATGTGCGGGATGTGGGCGAACCAAAACTGGAACCTGTTGCCCGGTTTCGCGAATACTGTCGACCAGTGACTGGAACTCTGCATCATTCTCGAAATCCATACGATCCCGCACAAAGGAGGCTTCGATCAAGTCCGGGTCGAGATCAACGAGACGCTCACCTTGAGCAAGAGCTACTCGGAGCTTGTCGTTCTCCTGTTCGATTGCTGAAAACGCACCCTGGACTGATTTTATGGCTCCAGCCCCGACACGTTTTTCTTGTTCTGTCGGAGCGGGGGAGGGGGCCTGCTCCAGGCTTGAGGGGTCAATGCCGCCAAAGAGGGCTTTCATGCGTTTGGAGCGGTCGCTTGGAGTATTCATGTGCGTCCCCATACGGTTTTCACCAGCTGGAAGATTTCGCCATTGACCGCGTCAACTGACTCAAGCGCGCGATTGAGAGTATCACGACCTACGGCACCACGTGCAATTTCGTACAAACTCTTCTTTTCCAGACCGGCATTGGCGATCGCAGTCGTGTCAACGACAGGCGCAGCCAATACGTCTTGGCCGAAAAGAGATCGCAGCAAAGCCACGACATTGACCTGTGGCGCATCATGTGGATTGTGGCGCGTGATGATATAGCGGATAAAGTCATGATCCAGGCTGCCGCCGGCATCCTCGATTACACTCATTAAGTCGCTGGTCATGGCTAAAAACTGGTTCATTGAAGCCACGTCGAGCATTGCTGGATGAACCGTTATGATGAGCGACGTCGCTGCATAAAGTGCGCCCAGGGTCAGGTAACCGAGCTGCGGTGGAGAGTCGATCAAAACAAGATCATAGTCATTTTCGACTTCCGAAATGACGCTCTTTAGCCGGCGAAAGAACATGCCATCTCCACGGGAAAGACCTCTGGCGATCGCCTGAGGGGTCTCGTGTTCATACTCCATCAATTCGAGGTTGCCAGGAACGATATCAACCCCCTCGAAATAGCTTTTACGGATCACCTCGCGTAGCGGCCGGCGCTCCTCCTCATCGTAGCGAAGAGCTGCATAAAGTGTTTCGTTCTCATCGACGTCAAACTCGGGCTGATAGCCGAACATGGTCGAGAGGGAGGCTTGGGGATCCAGGTCAAGCACAAGAACGCGTAGGCCCTGAAGGGCCATGTAATGTGCAAGATGGACGGTTGTCGTAGTCTTGGCCGATCCGCCTTTGAAATTCGCCACTGCAATGACTTGTAACTTGTCGCCTTCACGTCGGCGCGGCAGGAAACCCAAGCTTTCACCGGGCCTTTTATGCGCCAAAAACACCCGCAATTCATTGATCTGCGCGAGCGTATAGGCGCGGCGTCCATTATCCTGCCGATCTGGAATGACGCCTTCACCGTCGATCGACATCTGGCGAAGAGTCGATTCCGCGACGCCTAAAAGAGACGCAACCTCCCGGGACGTGAAGGTTTTCATCGACTTCATCGCTTCCGGTGGGTACATCTGCTGACGCAAGACCTGCAGCTGCGCAGACAGAAGCTTCGACTGTCTCATAATCTTTTGTGCAGAAGATCCTGTCACCTTAGCGTCCGCCCGATGATAAACTGATGAAATGCGTTCCGACGGAAATTTGCACAGCGATGATGAAAAACCGTCGCGACAGACAATTACGGTTTTTCCACTTCTCGTCAAATCTTTATTGGTTAACAAAAGCTTAACGCTGAACGCCATCAGCGGCCGCTTCAAATCAACCAGCTAGCTAAAAGCCCTTTGATTATAAATGGTTATGCGGTTCGGTCAGCAGGTCGCAGGTGCAGCTCCAGTTTAAGAGTCTTTTCTGACATGCCCATCATTGGCCCTGCTCGGGGCTTCGGAGAAGCGAATCGGTCGTTCATGCAACGCGTTATTCGATTCGTCTGCAACAATGCCGGGTCGCTTCCTGAGCTGAATGACCGTCGATTTTCGTGGAAAATTATTCGGCAACCTCCACCCGCCGATTGAGGAGCATGCACATGAGCTTTCCGGCCGGTCGGTTGCAGTCAGCAGGATGAACTTCGCTCAATCTGCTGCAGGACGGCAAAGGCCTCGAATGGACGCATCGTGACTCCGCTCTCCAATTCTTTAATATTTTCATAGTTGGAGATCAGGCATCTGCCACGCCCGCGCAGCTCGTTCGGGACAGTGAAAGTGACGCTTTCAGCGGTGAAATTGGCGATAATAACGACACGCCGGGTGCCGAGCGTACGAGTGTAGACGTAGAGGTTGGGATGCTGGTCGAAATAACCCTGATATGTACCGTAAACAATAACAGGTTCGGATTTTCGTAGGGCGATCAGGCGGCGATAGTGGTTCCAGATGGAGCGGTCGTCGCGCAGGTTCTGGTTCACGTTGATCTGTGGATAGTTTGGATTACTTTCGATCCAAGGCGTTCCGGTAGTAAAACCTCCATGCGGAGCCGAGTTCCATTGCATCGGCGTCCTTGCGTTATCGCGACTGTTCCTGTTCGCGCCGGCGATGAACTCCTCCACCGAGAGCCCTGCCTCAATGTGCAGGCGATGCATGTTGAGCGTCTCGACGTCTCTGTATTGCTCTATTCTCTGAAAGACGGCATTCGTCATGCCAATCTCTTCGCCTTGATAAATAAACGGCGTCCCCTTCAGGAGATGCAACGCAGTGGCAAGCATGGTGGCGGACTCGCGGTGGTAGCCTGCCGTGTCTCCATAGTTCGAAACCACACGGGGCAGGTCGTGATTGCCCCAGAAGAGGGAGTTCCATCCATCATTTGCGAGAGCGTGCTGCCATTTGCCCAGAACTGATTTCAGCGCCACCAGGTCAAAAGGTTTGGAACGCCATTTCCCGTAGAGTTGATCCCATTGCTGTGTCACATGTTCGAATTGAAAGACCATGGACAGTTCGTTTCTGTCTTCTCCGCAATAGAGCAGGGCAGATCCTGGCGTTGCGCTCCAGGCCTCGCCAACCGTCAATACGTTCCTTTCCGCCAGTGTCTCGCGATGCATCTCCTGAAGATATTCGTGAAGGCGTGGGCCATCCGCCGTGATTTCCGAATCAACCTCCTTGGCTATCCGGTCTATGACGTCCATCCGGAAGCCGGCGATGCCCTTGTCCAGCCACCAGTTCATCATGTTGTAGATTTCGCACCTGACTTCGGGATTGTCCCAATTAAGATCTGGCTGGCGACGTGAAAACTGATGAAAGTAATATTGCCCGGTTGCCGGTTCGTAAGACCAGGCAGGCCCCCCGAAGCTGGATTGGAGCGAGTTCGGAGGGCCACCATCCTGATCGGGATCGCGCCATATGTAGAAGTTCCTGAAGGGATTATCCTCGGACTTTCTGGCCTCCATGAACCAGGGATGTTCGTCCGAGGTATGGTTGACGACGAGATCCAGCAGGATGCCGATATCCCGCTTGCGAGCTTCTTCCAGCAGTTCTTCGAAGTCCCTTAGTGTGCCAAATTCAGCGGCGATATCCTGATAGTCAGAGATATCGTACCCGTTGTCGTCCATAGGCGACTTGAAGATCGGAGAGAGCCAGATCAACCCGATTCCGAGCTTCTTCAGATAATCAAGATGCAGAGTGATTCCGCGAAGATCGCCGATCCCATCGCCGTTGCTGTCGAAGAAGCTTCGTGGATAGATCTGGTAGACTGTTGCTGAATGCCACCAGTTTTTTTCCGACCTGCTTTCGCTCATATCGCGGTAACCTCCTTGATGATTTTGAGCTGCCCGGCGCGGATGGTCCGCGTTCGGCTGCGCCGGGGCAGCACGCCTCAAAAATGCAGGTGTCCTTCGTCAGGCCACGCGTCGGGATCACTAGCAAACTCTTGCTTTTGGGATCTGTTCCGGACGCCGGAATTCGCCTTTGCCAAAGCCCGCATTCCAGCCGAAGGTTGGTGCCGGCAAGCGCTTGAACGGTCGGCGGAATAACGTCGTATCCTGTAGCTCAGCGCGGGGGCTACATTCTCGATGTCGCCGCCCCGTTCTCGAGCGTCTGCTTGGCTCCCTCGATCCGGCGGCCCCTCGATCCGCCATCACTTTGTCAAGACTCAAGGTTTCTGGTATGTTTGCTGGTGCCGTTCGCTTGATTTGGGCCTGAACGGTTGGGAGTAGGACCTCTTGCCCCAACCGGGAGGCTATTGTGTCATCCGCTTCGTACCAGAATAACCTTCTCGCCAGGCTTCCAGCTGCTGAAATTGCTTCGTTGGAGCCCTTTCTCGAGCCTGTGGAGCTGAGAAGGGGCTATCTTTTGGCGGTGCCTCACCAGACGATTGAGTACGTCTATTTCCTTGAACAGGGGTTAGGCTCAATCGTCTCTGTTTCTCCAGAGGGACAGAAGGCGGAGGCGGGAATGTTCGGCTATGAGGGCTTTTCCCCGACGCCACCGGCAGTTCAATCAGCCTTGAGCTTCCACGAGACGATCATGCAGGCGTCAGGCCATGGTCACCGGGTGAAGGTGGAAGACTTATGGAATCTGATGCCCGGATGCCATGGTCTCTCCGAACTTTTGCACCGCTCTGCCCACAACTTGGCCACCCAGGTATCCTATACAGCTTTGACAAACGCAGTTCATCAAGTCGACGAGCGTTTGGGCCGGTGGCTGTTGATGTGTCACGACCGGTTGCGTCGAGATGAACTTCAGATCACGCACGAGTTCTTGGCGTTGATGCTGGCTGTTCGCCGTCCAAGTGTTACAACGTCTTTGCATGTTCTGGAGGGAAACCAGTTCATACGCGCGCAGCGCGGGCGGATTACCATCAGAGACCGTAGAGCTTTGGAAGAATTCGCCCAAGACGCGTATGGGCGACCGGAAGCCGAATATGCGGTTCTTTTTCCTGCATGACTGTCCACGGGCCGATTGTAACAATGATGCGGCCGCACTGATAGTGCTCTGGCTTCGGCCCTCCTGCTCCCGCTCTAACGGGCCAGGTTAACGCCCGCAATAACGGTGACCGGCTTGGCTTGACGTTCAAAGTGTCGCCGGTCTGGCGCAGGGCGGTGCGCGATGGGAGACCGTCGCGCTGGGCTGGTCACTGCCACCCTCGAAACAAGACGTCGGTTGCTCAGGACGTAATGATTGCCGCTGGCTCGTCGCCGGATTCGATGTTTTGCTGCTTGATCCGGAGGGGCGGCGCGTTTCCCGACTTGTCCTCGCCCATATAGAGTGTGACATGCGGGTAGGGTATTTCGATGCCGCGGCGATCGAACACGTCTTTGATAAACTCGTTGTATGCACGACCTGCGCCCCAATGTCCTCCCGCGATTGTCTTGATCCGCGCCCGGACCGTGATGGCGCTGTCGCCGAACGCGGTTATACCCTGCATGTCGAGCGGGCCGATAATCTTCTCACCCCACTCGGTCTGCTGCAGAAGTTCGAAAGCCTCCTGCATGGCTTCCTTCACCTCTGCGATGTTTTCGCGATAGGCAACCCTGATTTCAGCGACGTGATAGCCGAAGCCCTTCATCATATTGGCAACTGTGTCGACGGAGGAGAAGGGGACCAGGTGCAGCGTTCCGTCGAGAGAACGGATGGAAACGGAACGAATGGTGAGCTTCTCCACGACCCCGCTCACGCCTCCCAGATCAACGACGTCGCCCTCGTTCATCACGTTCTCGAGCTGGATGAAAACGCCGGTTATGATATCCTGAACGAGCTTCTGCGCGCCGAAGCCCACTGCCAGTCCAAGCACGCCCGCACCAGCCAGAAGCGGTGCGATGTTTACGCCGAGCTGGGCCAGGGCCAGCATGGTGACGAGAACAATTAACGCGATGGTGAAGGCGTTACGGAATAGCGAAAGCAGTGTTTTCTCGCGACTCGTTGGAACAGAACCGTAGTCGGGGTTAAGTCGATACTCTACCCAGGAAGACATTGCGAGATAGGCGACGAAGCCGAAAAGCAGGATGACGAGGGCTGCGAACAACGAGCCGGTTATTCTTTGTCCTCGCTCCGTCGTTACCCAGCTCAGAAAGTCGATCAGACCCCAGGCTTGTGCGATCGCTATGACCACCGCAATCACGACGATCGTCCGGGTCACCTGCATGACGCGTGGCACGAAAGCTTGCAATCGGCCCTCAAGGGCGGGAAGACGGAGCCGCAAATCGTCGGGAAGTCGCAAGCCCGCGTTCACGAAGCGCGAGATGAAGGTTATGACCAGCCCGCCCACGAGGACGGCGATGAAGGATTGCACCGTCGCGGTAATCATGAAGGGGAGAGCCGCGGTCGGGTTGACCAACCAGACGACGAAGAACGCAATCAGATAAGCTATCGCGACGAGATGCCATACGCCGGCAAAAACAGCACTCGCGCGGCTGATAAAATCGCTTCGGCCTCTTGAAGCACGTGATGACAGTGTCGCGCGGACGCGCACCCGATTTTGCAGAACGATAAGTATGCCGGTCACGGTGACGGTTAGCATGACAAGAACACGCACAGCCTGCGCCGCGGCAGGGGACACGTTCGTGTCGATTACTGGAGCCACGAACATAAATGTGTATCCGACGAGCGACACCCCGCGGGAAAGCCAGAAATACCAGTAGGCAGATGTCGTATCGGACATCGGGATCAGACGGAATGCGGGAAAACGCGGCTGAAGAACGAGCCGCATGGCGACCTTCAGCATTTCCACCATGAGGAACGCGTTCAGAAGGAGCGTCTGGTTAATGTCCATCCGCCCGGTTGCGCCACCGATAATCTGAAGAGCGATGAAATACCCCGCCCCCCATGCGATCGCGACACTGAGCCCGTCCAAGACTGTTGAAATCACCATAAATGCCGCACGGACTGACCAATGCCGTCCGCTCGCGCGGCCCTCCAGCCTCCGTTGCACAACATGCATAAGCATTGCCACAAGGAAGAACGACGTAAACAATCCGGCGCCGACAAGGACGACGTGAATCGCAACATTCCAGATCACGCCATAGTCAACGTCGGATGATCCCGAAAGCATGGCGGCAACCGCCGTCACGCCCGCCCAGATCGCCGTACCGCCCGTAACGATCTGTTCAGCTGCCGCCCGGGTCTGTTCGGCAATCTGCCGTGCTAAGGTGGGTTCGGTCTGCACTGCTGCTTCCTGGCCCGCTGCTGATACCTGCGTCTTCAGTTTGGTCAGCAGGGCGTTGCGAGCATCCTCATTCTCCAGAATTCGAACCAGATCTTCCACACTCGCGGCAGGTGTCTCCTGCCCGCTTGGCATGTCTTGAGCAAACGCCCCGTGGCTGAAGGAGAGAAAAGAGGCGACGATACTGATGAATAGGAGGCGGAGGAGCATGAGGTCCTTTCCGGTTGCGGAGATCGTCAAAGCATGGCGTAACGAGCCGCGTCGTCAACCCTTTCGACCGTAAATGTCTGGGAAGCCGTGTTTTGTCCATAGCATCTTGGTCAGGCGCCAGGGCAATCCCATTATTGGTCTCTTCATTTCTGATCCTACTTGCAAAGAGGCAGCATACCCTAATAAGTTAGGTCAGTTATGTTCGCCGGGGGAATCGGGCGGATCAAGGAGGAGATCAGAAATGTCGTTGTTCCGTAAAGGGATTGTCGCTGGTGCGGCAGTCGCAATTGGCGTTGCCTTTGGCGGTGGCTTTGCCAAGGCTCAAGAATTCATCAACATCCTGACGGGTGGTACCAGTGGGGTTTATTATCCCATGGGCGTGGCAATGGAGAAGATTTATTCCGGTTTGCCCGATGTACGCCCGTCAGTGCAGGCAACAAAAGCGTCCATCGAAAATATCAATCTCATCAATAGCGGTCGTGGTGAGGTAGGTTTTACCCTGGGAGATTCACTGCGGGATGCATATGAGGGGAACGCCGAAGCTGGATTCAGCAAGAAGCTGACCGACATCGCGACGATGGCTGCCATCTACCCGAACTATGTGCAGATCGTAGCGTCGAGGGAGTCGGGCATCACAACGCTCGCGGATCTCAAGGGTAAGCGCATTTCGGTGGGCGCGCCTAAATCAGGTACCGAGCTCAACGCCCGCACCATTCTCGCCGCTGCGGGCATGTCCTATGATGATCTGGGCAAGATCGAATACCTGCCTTTTGCTGAATCCGTCGAGCTTATGAAGAACCGTCAGCTTGATGCTACGCTCCAATCGTCCGGTCTCGGCGTGGCCTCGCTTCGCGATCTTGCGAATGCCGTTCCGATCAACGTCGTCGAGGTCCCCGCAGAAATCATTGAAAAGATTGGCTCGCCATATCAGGTGAACACGATTCCTGCGAACACCTATGAAGGTCAGGACAAAGACGTTACCACGGCCTCTGTCATCAACTATCTCATCGTCCGCAAGGATATGAGCGATGATCTCGTTTATCAGATGACCAAGAGCCTGTTTGAGAATCTGGATCAGCTGACTGCTGCGCACGCCTCTGCCAGGGCGATCAAACTTGACAAGAGCACTATCGATTCTCCAGTGCCGGTTCATCCTGGGGCGATGAAATATTATGCTGAAAAGGGAATCCAGTAAGCCGCAGCTTTATTGGATCGACTTGTAAAACTTTAAGGTTAAAGACGCCGGGTTGTCCCGGCGTCTTGCAGGTTATCACCATATCGAAGGTTCACCATGTCGCATGTAGCCGACGACACCGTGGAGTCCGCCGAGCATATCCCGGGATGGGGAATGGGTGCCGGTGCTAAGATTCTGTTCGCCATAGCCATCGCGTTTTCGGCTTTTCAGCTATGGACTGCCGCTTATTCGCCTTTGGCGAGTCAGATCGTCCGTTCGGTGCATGTAGGGTTTCTGCTCCTGCTGCTGTTTGGTCTCTATGCCAATTCGACGTCGCAGTCAGGGACGCGCCTGCTTCTGTGGGGGACGGCAATCTTCGCCTTTGTTATCAGCCTTTACCATTGGCGGTTTCACGATGACCTTATCATCCGCGCGGGCGAGCCGACGACGGCAGACATAGTTGTAGGGGTCATGGCGATCGCCCTGGTATTTTGGGCCGGGCAGAAGATGATGGGTTGGACGCTTCCACTCATCTGTGCAGCGTTCCTTTGTTACGGCCTGTTTGGGCAATATCTTCCATATCCGTTGAACCACCGAGGCTATGGTTTCGACCAGATCGTCGAAGTGCTCTTCCTGGGAACGGAAGGAATTTACGGCACCCCGATCTACGTTTCTTCGAGCTATATTTTTCTCTTCATTCTGTTCGGAGCATTCCTCGAGCGCGCGGGAATGATCCAGCTCTTCAACGACGTAGCTATGGGCTCCGTTGGCGCATCGCGTGGCGGTCCTGCAAAAGTCTCCGTGTTCTCCTCCGCCATGATGGGAACGATTAATGGCTCGGGCGTCGCCAATGTTGTGACGACCGGTGCCTTTACAATTCCGCTCATGAAGCGTTCGGGCTTCCGTCCGGCTTTCGCGGGTGGGGTCGAGGCCGTCGCCTCTATGGGCGGTCAGATCATGCCACCAGTGATGGGCGCTGTCGCGTTTATCATGGCTGAAACTCTCGGTCTTCCTTACGTCGAAATCGTCAAAGCTGCTGTCGTGCCTGCGCTGCTGTACTTCGTGACAGTTTTTTTAATGGTTGATCTGGAAGCTCGCCGGCTTGGTATGAAAGGTCTTAACAAAGAGGATATGCCGAGCGTTCTGGGTGCATTGAGGCAGCGCTGGTATCTCATCCTGCCGCTGGCAGTGCTCGTTTGGTTGCTGTTTTCAGGCTACACCCCGCTTTTTGCCGGCACCGTCGGGCTAAGTCTTACCGTCCTGATTATTCTCGGCGTTCCGGTCTCGACGACGATGCCCATCTGGGTGCGCGTGCTTTTCTGGATGGCGCTTGGCTTTACTTCCGCCGCGGCTTTCAGCACGACATTCAATATTTTCGGATTCCAGCTGCGCGGCATCACTCTCATCCTCGTACTGGTTGCACTGCTCATAGCCATAAACATCGCCGTTCGCGGTGGCCGCCAGACCCTCAGGCTTTGTCTGCAGAGCTTGGCTGACGGCGCGAAGAATGCGCTTCCCGTCGGTATCGCCTGTGCGCTCGTAGGGATCATTATTGGCGTTCTTGCCCTGACTGGTGCAGGTTCGACCTTCGCGCGTGTTATTGTCAGCATTGGAGAAAGTTCGCTCTTTCTTTCGCTGATTTTGACCATGTTGACCTGTCTGGTGCTCGGTATGGGCATCCCGACTATCCCCAATTACATTATCACCTCGTCCATTGCTGGTCCCGCGCTGCTTCATCTCGAGGTGCCGCTCATTGTCTCGCATATGTTCGTCTTCTACTTCGGCATCATGGCCGACTTGACGCCACCGGTAGCCTTGGCCGCCTTCGCGGCTGCGCCGATAGCAAAAGTATCGGGTATGAAGATCGGGATGCAGGCCATACGCATTGCAGCGGCGGGCTTTGCCATTCCGTTCATGGCGGTTTATGAACCGGCAATAATGCTGCAGGAGGGCGGCCCTCTAAGTGCTGCCTGGGGCTTGTGGCCGGCCTTCGCCTACATGCTTGTAAAGGCGCTGCTCAGCATCGTTCTCTGGGGCGCGGCTACTATCGGCCACCTGCGGACCCCACTCAGGATATGGGAGCGTGTATGGGCTTTCTCAGCGATTGCCTTGATGCTTGCGACTTATCCTCTGAGCGATGAGATAGGTTTTGCTGCCTGCATTGCGTTCCTCGCATGGCACTTCTGGAAGTCGCGACAGATATCGGCGGTGACGGCCTGACATGGCGATTTGCATTGCAACGGCGGGCGGCGTGCTGAAGCTCGCCACCACCGCGTTTCTTCTGTCGTGGACGCATAGCGTTGAGAAAACGCCCTGGGAGGAGGATTGGGTCGTCACTCCTCAGGGTATGGTCATTGTAGAAGCGCGGTTAAAAGGATCGGGCGCTGGCATGGAGCCACCCGAAGAAGCGGTGCTGAAAGATGGCTGGTATCGTTACGTTCCAAAAATTCCACCCAGGCAGGAAATCGTTCTTGCGGCCTCTGGAAAAACCGTGAGTGGTTGGTCCATGTGCACGGAAGATCGGTGCCTGGAGCTCGGCGCGACAGAGGCTGAGCCAGTGCGCATCAAGACGTGCAATTAAAACAGGCGGCGATAGGCAGGAAAGCGCTCATTTAGGAACCGTGGACCTTGCGTGTTCTAAGTGATTGCTGCTCATGAGTTAAACCTCTTATACCCTCGAATAAGTGACTTAGGGAGTTGATGGAGTTATGGACGAGCTTGAAAGTATTCTGGGTGAAATAGGCAGTATTATTTGGGGACCTTATCTGCTGATCCCGTTGCTCCTGGGAACCGGCATAATCTTGACCATCCGCCTCGGGGGAATACAGCTGGTTCGTTTGGGAGCAGCTTTACGACTGGGCTTCCTGAAGCGGCGTGACGATGGAACGGACGGCGACATTTCTCAGTTTCAGGCTTTGACCACTGCAATGGCAGCGACGGTGGGTACCGGCAATATCGTCGGCGTCGCAACCGCGATCGCCGTGGGTGGTCCCGGCGCTCTTTTCTGGATGTGGGTTACAGCTTTACTCGGTATGGCCTCGAAATATTCGGAAGCTTTTTTGGCCGTCCGCTACCGTGTGACGGATGCAGCCAACGAAAAATCGGGCGGCCCCCAATATTATCTCGAGCGCGGTATTCCGAACGCTTTCGGCAAAGTGCTGGCATTGTCCTTTGCAATATTTGCCGTATGTGCGTGTTTCGGTATTGGGAACATGACACAGGGTAATTCGATCGCGTCCAATCTCGATCGCAGTTTTGCCATTCCAACCTGGACTACCGGCGCGGTACTTGCGGGTATGACACTGCTTGTCCTGGTTGGGGGCATCAAGTCGATCGGCCGTGTGACCGCGGGGCTGGTTCCGGCTATGATTGTTTTCTACGTCGCAGGCGCTCTCTACATCCTGTTCGTCAATATTACGTCGGTTCCTGCCGCCCTCGCCGAAGTCTTCAGCTCTGCATTCACAGGTTCCTCCGCGGTTGGTGGATTTGTTGGATCGACGATAATGATTGCTGTGCAGTTCGGCGTGGCGCGTGGCATATTCTCGAATGAATCCGGCATGGGTTCTGCGGCAATCGCGGCTGCATCTGCCAAGACGGCCCATCCTGTACGCCAGGGCCTCGTATCCATGACACAGACCTTCATCGATACCATTATCGTGGTTTCTTGTACTGGTTTGGTGATCATTACGACCGGCGTCTGGAATGAGGTCGACCCGGCCACGGGGACGCAGATTTCGGCGGCCATCATGACCGGTGAGGCGTTCAGCCATGGCTTACCCGGCGAGTGGGGACATTGGATTGTCACGGTCGGTCTTGTGCTGTTCGCCTATTCGACGATTCTTGGCTGGGCCTATTATGGTGAGCGCAACGTGGAACGTCTGGTCGGTCGAGGGGGCGTCGTTCCGTTCCGAATTCTGTTCTCTTTAGTCGTCTTTATAGGGTGCACGGTTCAACTGGGTGTCGTGTGGAATTTCTCAGACGTGATGAACGGTTTGATGGCTATCCCCAACCTGATTGGGTTGCTCATCATGTCGGGATTGATCGCCAGAGAAACTAGGCTCTATCTCAAGCATGATCCCAAGCTCGAAGCTGACCGTGAACAGATTGAAGCCTTCATGAGGGGCGACAAGGGATGGGAAGAGTGGAAGGAAAGCGAGCGTTCTGCGTAAGCTTTCAAGACGAGCGCCGCGTTGAGCCGGCGCTCGTCTGCATGCGGATCAGATGAGCGATTTCTCTCGAAAATACTCATGATACGTGTCGCGCAGCACATTTTTCTGCACTTTTCCCATGGTATTTCGTGGTAGCTCATCTACGATGAAAATCACTTTCGGCTGCTTGAACCGTGCGAGTTTTTCACCCGCTATTGCTTCAAGTTCGGACGGATTGAGCGACGTTCCATTCTCGGGCACGACGACGCATGCAACGGCCTCTCCAAAATCCGGGTGCGGCAAGCCGATGACGGCCGACTCCATTACGCCTGGCTGCTCATCAAAAACAAGCTCGATCTCCTTGGGATAGACGTTATAGCCCCCGGTGATGATGAGATCCTTTTGTCGTCCGACGATACTGACATAGCCATCCTCGTCTATCCGCCCGATGTCTCCCGTGATAAAAAAGCCATCCTCTCGAAGCTCTTCTTTCGTTTTTTCTGGCATCCTCCAATAGCCTTGAAAAACGTTGGGGCCGCGCACCTCGATGATGCCGGGCTCGCCATCGGCAGCAGGTTCGTTCGTATCTGCGTTTACAATCCGAAGTTCAATACCAGGCAGCGGGAAGCCTACTGTTCCCGCGCGGCGCTCGCCTTCATAGGGGTTTGACGTGCTCATGTTGGTCTCGGTCATGCCGTACCGTTCCAGGATCTTGTGTCCCGTGCGCTTCTCGAAGGCGACGTGCGTGTCCGCCAGCAGCGGAGCCGAGCCGGAGGTGAACAGCCGCATATGCTGCGTCAGTTCGCGGTCGAACCGAGGATCATCAAGCAGACGTGTATAGAAGGTCGGAACGCCCATCATCGACGTTGCCATTGGCAGGAAGCGGATAATGTCGTCCGGCTTGAAAGAGGGCAGGAAAATCATCGAACCGCGGGAGAGCAATACAACGTTGCATGCGACGAAAAGGCCGTGTGTGTGAAAGATCGGCAATGCGTGGAGAAGGACGTCCTCGCCGGTAAAGCGCCATTCCCTTACCAATACTTCGGCATTCGACAGGAGGTTCTTCTGCGACAGCATCGCTCCTTTGGAGCGACCTGTGGTGCCTGAGGTGTAGAGCAGGGCGGCCAGATCATCCGGTCCTCGCTCAGCCGGGACATAGGTGGCACTCTCCTTTTCGGCCTCGTCGGAGAAAGTCCCGGACCCGTCGGCATTGAGCGACAGGAACTTCGCGCGGGCCTTCTGTGCCACTTCTTGCAACGTTGCAGCATGGGCGTCATCACCGATCAAGAGAGCGGCCCCTGAATCATCGACGAAATATGCCACCTCCGAGGCGGTGTAGGCCGTATTCAATGGAAGGAACACGATGCCTGATGCGACGGCTGCGCCGTAAAGAGCAAGCGCCTCCGGTGATTTCGCGACCTGAACAGCCACGCGGTCGCCGCACTTGAGGCCAAGCGTGGCAAATGTCGATGCAAAACGCAGCACAAGATCATGGAAATCCCGTCCCGAGATTTCTTTGCCTTCACGGGTAAACAAGAATGTCGAAGACCGCCCGGCTAGCGGCGCAAACAGCGCTTCATAGAGCATGTTAGACATTTGCGACTGTTCCTCTTTTCATAGATGCACTTTTTGCCGCCGCTTTAACCGAGCGCGAGCTGGCGACAATATTCTGGGTCACGAAATTCTCGTGATTCTGCTCGACGGTTTTCAGGTCGTAGAGATAGTTGACCATTGCACCGCAAGACTGCTTTAAACCATTTGCAGATTTGTCAGCCAGCGCGTGCACCTCATGCACTGACGCGCCATTGCCGAGATGGAAGCGCGCAACGGGATCGATGGGCAATCCGTCGCTCCGTTTTTCCTCAAGCAGATAGACGGACGCAAGCGCGCGTAGATCATCCCGCAGCGCGGCGACATCGCCGTCACCGTTTTCGGATGCGACAAGAACTTTCTTTGCAATCTCGTCATGATTTTCGGCACGTTTTTCGAGCCAGCGCGAGAGGCCTGGGATCGGTGACAAGGTAACGAAATTTTTCAGGTTTGGCATTTCCTGACTGAGTTCTTCCACCACCTGCTTGATCAGCGAATTCCCAAAGGAAATGCCTTTTAAGCCGGCCTGACAGTTGGAGATTGAATAGAATACGGCGGTGTCGGCCTGTGCCGGCTGGATATGGTGACGCTCTTCGGCCAACACTGCTTGTATCGAACCCGGGATATCCCTCAGCAGCGCAACTTCTACAAAGATCAAAGGCTCATCGACCATAGCGGGGTGAAAAAAGGCAAAACATCGCCGGTCGACCGGCAGGAGGCGCCGGCGCAGTTCATCCCAGCTGTTGATGGCATGAACCGCTTCATACTCGATGATTTTCTCAAGGATGTTTGCCGGCGTGTGCCAGTCGATGTGCCGCAGTACGAGAAAGCCGCGGTTGAACCAGGACTTGAACAGATGTACGAAATCAATATCGGCGCGGGCGAACTCCGGGTACTTGTCACAGAGCCCAAGAAGATCGAGGCGCATTCGAACCAGTTCGCCTGTTGCACCGGGCACCCGGTTAAGCCGGCGCAGGAATTCTTGCCGCGGTGGCTCGCTAGCCTCGCTTAGTTTTGCAAAACCACGAGCATCGGGAGAAGCGCCATATTGCCTCGCCGCCGCTATGATTGCACTTGCGTCAACGTCAAGTTCTTCCGTCAAGTATTGGAAAAACGTGATCTTTTCCTCCTTTGTCATCGATTTGTAGCGGCTCAGGATGGTGCGTGCGGTACGCATTCCGGTGATCTCGCCGCTTCCAGCTAGAAGCTCTTTGCATAACTCGTGCATCGGTTGTGCACTGGGGGTTGCCTCGAGCCAAAGGGGCCGATCGAACAAAGTCGCAAGTAGGTCACTGAAGAAGGACGTCTTCATGATATTCCCCCGTGGCTTCAGTTGGCAGGGCCCATGACGGCGGTAGGCAGCCAAGTCGCAATTCCCGGAAAGAAGCAGAGTACGATGATGGCAGTCACCATGCACAGGACATAAGGAAGAGAGCCCACGAGGATTTTCTTCAAGGAGATGTCGGGCGCGATCGAGTTTATGACGTAGAGATTAAGTCCGATGGGTGGCGTTATAAGGCCGATCTCCATGTTGATTGTCAGAATAACTGCGAACCAGTAGGGGTCAAATTCAGCTGCCAGTAAGATTGGCATCAGAATGGGAGCGGTCATTAGGATCACTGCGACGGGCGGCAAAAAAAAGCCGGCGAAAAGCAGAAATACATTGATGATGCCCATCAGAACCCAGCGATTGACGTCTAGTTCGGAGATCCACTGGGCGATGGTCTGGGTAATGAAAAGTGACGACATCATATAAGCGAAGACACCGGCTGCCGCGATGATGAACATGATCATCACCGCTTCCTTGGTCGAATCTCTGAAGACAGTCCAAAGAACACGCGGTTGCCACATCTTATAGATGATCATCGCCATAATGATGGCAAGAAGCGCTCCGACCGCTGCTGTCTCCGAGGGCGTGGCAACGCCGCCATACATGATATAGAGGACGCCGCCGATGATCAGCAGAAAGGGGAGGACGCGCGGCATGATCTCCAGACGTTCGGCCAATGAATAGCGACGCTGCGACAAATTATAGAGGGTTCCGGATCTCCAGGCGCTGTAGATCGTCCATATCATGAAGAAGGCGACGAGCATGATGCCCGGTAGCACGCCCGCCAGGAACAACCGGCCGATAGAGGTTTCGGTGGCGATACCGTAAACGATCATAGTGACCGACGGGGGAATGAGAATTCCGAGGGTTCCACCCGCAGCGATCGACCCTGCGGCGATCTCCTCCGAATAACCGCGCTTGCGCATCTCCGGGATACCCATCTTGCCGATAGCCGCGCAGGTCGCGGGGCTCGAGCCTGACATGGCTGAGAAAAGGGCGCACGCTCCAAGGTTGGATACGACGAGTCCGCCAGGCACCCGTGTCATCCAGCGCTCGAAGGCTTCGAACAGATCTGCGCCTGCCTTGGTCGATGCGATTGCAGCACCCATGATGATGAACATCGGAATGGAAAGCATTGTGAAGCTGTTGAGATCCGCGAAGTACACTTCGGGTATCATCATCAGAGAACGGGTACCGTCAAATATAAGCAGGAAACCTGCTGCGACGAGCAGAAGGCCAACCGCTACCGAAACCCCCGAGAATAGTACGAAGATAGTTGCAAGAGAAACCAGAAGCCCGATCAGTAATGGATCCATCACACTTCCTCCAGATGAAAGGGGGTGTCCAGGCGCAAGTGAAGCGCAACGAGGTCGGCGATTAGCTGGAGAAGGTAAAGTCCAAAGCCGACGGGCAGTGCCAGCCATGGTATCCAGAGGCGAACGCCCCAAACGGTACTTGAGCGCCAGTTGCGGGTAAAAGCATCATACCAGGCATGGGCGGAATACCAGGTCAGCGCAGCCATCAGCACGATGGTCGCGATGAGCACAATATAGGCGAGCGCGCGCCTTGCGGGCATCGGAAGAAGGGACGGGATCAGGTCTACATTGACGTGACCACGGAGACGTTGGACGTATGAGAGACCGATCGTGGTTACGGCGATCATCATATAGATGACGGCTTCGGTCTGCCAGATAGTGGACTGGCCGAGGACGAACCGGACGAAGATCATGTGACAAGTGACAAAGATCGATGCCACGATCAGGGCTGCCGCGAACCATCCGCACACAGTTGAGATGCCGTAGATGAATCGCAGAACAGGATGTCTTTCACTTGCCTTCAATTGGACAGGGATGCTTTGTTCCATCGGATGTTCTCCTGATGAAGAGAGCTGGCGACAGCGCAGGAAAAACGCGGCGATCAAAAAACGTCGCCTCGGGCCTGGGCAGGCCCGGGGCGATGTCTGATCATTTCACTTCGAGCGCCATATCGAGCAACTTCTGCCCATCCGGAACTTCCGTGAGAAAAGCTGCGTAAGACGTGGTTTCCGCCAGCTTGCGCCATGCTTCGAAATCCTCGGGCGTCATTTTCGCGATTTCGACGCCAGCTTTTTCAAATGGCTCGATTGATGCGACGTCCTCTCGCTTCGCTTCCTCCAGATAATAAGCCTGTGCCTTGGCAGCGGCAGTACGGAGCGCCTCTTGCTGTTCCGGGGTGAGGCCTTCGAAGGTAGTCTTGTTGATCAGCATGGGCTGGTACATGAACCAGAGCGCCACATCCGATGCTGGCGTATAGCAGCCGACCTGTTCATACAGTCGAAATGAGACGAACGACGATGACGACGTGTTCATGGCGTCGAGAATGCCCTGCTGCATTCCATTATATGCTTCGGACGATGGCATTGAGGAAATTGATGCGCCAGCGCCTTCCAGCATTTGCTCGAAAGCCTTTCCTGCCGCGCGTACTGTTTTGCCGCGTACATCCTCCGGCTTGGTTATGCAGCCTTGTTTGGAAGCAAATCCCCCAGCAAGATAACCGTGGACGAGAACCATGACATCGTCCTCGGCCATGATTTCCTCCAATGCCTTCATGAACGGGCTGTCATTCATGCGCGCGGCGTGATCATGGTCCTTTATCAGCCCTGGCATCAGGGTGAGATTATACTCCGGTCGTTGTCCGCCTGCATAGGAAAGCGGAAAAACCGTCATATCCAGCTGTCCGCGGCTTAGCGGCAGGTACTGCTCAGTGGCCTTAAAGAGTGAACCCGACGGAAATATCTTAATGTTTAGATCGACATTTGCCGCCGCGACATCCTTGGCGACCATGTCTGCGATTTTGTGGCGTATGTCGTTGGGCGCAAACTGATGCGATAATCGCAGTTCAGTTGCCTCTGCAATATTACACGCGAAAAGGGATACGGATGCGGCAAGCACTAGATGTTTCAGCATAGGTTCCTCCCAGACCTTATGACATCCGCGCTCTCCTCCAGCGCGAATGCCGGTTGCATCAGTCAATGAGCCGCATTATTGTATTCAATGTCAAGCGTCTTGTATGCAAGGATTGGTTTGTTGCGTTTTAAATTTGGTCGGAAGACATTATGGTAAGTCGAGCGGACGCCGTGCGGGAGAAACTTGAAGAACTGATTATAGAAGGTGCATTTGCAAGCGGGGAGCGGCTCGACGAAACGACGCTTTCGAAGAAATTCAACGTTTCACGAACGCCTTTACGCGAGGCGTTTCAAGCTTTGGCAGCCTCAGGCCTTCTTGACCTTCAAACCCGACGTGGAGCTTTCGTACGCCATCCGGCTTTTGACGAAGTCATAGAAATGTTCGAAGTAATGGCTGAAATGGAGGCGTTCTGCGGAAAATTAGCCGCGCGGCGGATTACTCAGAACACTCTCCATGCGCTATCTGAGACAGTGGTTTTATGCGAAGCGGCCGTCGAAAGTGACGATATAAACGGTTATTACAATGCAAACGAAACCTTTCACTTCCTGATCTACGAGGCATCGGGAAATGCTTTCCTTTCGAAGGAAGCGCGCAAGCTGCACAGGCAACTGAAGCCATTTCGGCGGATGCAGCTGAAAGTAAGGGGAAGGCTGAACCAATCCTTGGCGGAGCATCGCATGGTGCTTGACGCTCTGGTGGCCGGTGACAGCGATAGCGCTGCCGATATTCTGCGCGACCACGTCGCGATACAAGGAACCAAGTTCAACGACTTAATTGTAAGCTACAGGCGCGCGTCACAAAAGGCCGCCACCGCCTAGTATTTTTATGGTGATCGTGAGGCACTTAAGCAACACGTCAGGGTAACCTTGATCGATCACGATTTAGTTTATCAGCAACCCTTTACATAAGTAAATCTGCATACAATAAATTCCGAATATAAGCGGAATTGAATATCCAGTTCCGTGTTTCTGGCGGAGGCTGCAGATGGCAATCGAGATCACCAGCAAGATCGATGGATCAATCGAAACCGTTTCGGGCGCGGTTATAACGGTTTCGGAAGATAGCATCATTCGCATACCCTACGGCCCAGAGGATGTGGCTAGCATCCAGTCGCAGGGCGGTGCTTTGATAGTTCGCCTGAACTCGGGAGAGATAATCAGGATCGAAAATTTCCATAGCACCGACAGTGACCTCGTGTTGCAGGACAGCGACGGTGAGTTGTTCCACGCGCAGATTAGCGACGACCTGGCGGAGATCGACTATTCACAGATTGGCTCGGTCGATCAGTTAGTCGGGGGATCGGGCGAAGGATCTCCGCTGCTTCCCATTCTCGGTGTTCTTGCTGGTGGTGCCGCTGCGGCGGGCATCGCAGCGAGCGGTAGTGGTAGCGATGATAATATAGACGACAGCG
>NZ_BMZO01000009.1:125432-231674 GCF_014652835.1 Limoniibacter endophyticus | reverse complement strand
AAGCAAAAAACGGTCTCAAGGCCAGGCAAGGCCGGTCAGTAAAACCAGCAAGCTGCAAAAAAAACAGAATATAACGCGGGGTGGAGCAGCCCGGTAGCTCGTCAGGCTCATAACCTGAAGGCCGCAGGTTCAAATCCTGCCCCCGCAACCAAAAACACCCTGATGAATACAAATAAAAGCCCCGGACGCAACAGCGCCGGGGCTTTTGTCGTGGGGAAGCCGTGCGCTCCTATCGCCAAATCGGCACCCCGTCATTACCAGTGGAAATGCGGACAAAGGGCTAATGCCCGGCCAAGCTCTTCCCGAGCTCGAAAGACCGGCCTGCTGCGGGTTTCATGGACACCGAGTTAAGGTGTTTCCAATGAAACTGGAGCGCATGAATGCAACGAAGGAAGTTCAGCCGCGAGTACAAGCTTGAGGCGGTGAAGTTGGTGCGAGAGCGGGGCGTCAGTGTTGCGCAGGCAGCCCGCGATTTGGATGTTCACGAGAACGTCCTGGTAAATGGGTCAGGGAATATGGCTCCGACCCTGTGCAGGCTTTTCCCGGCCACGGACAGATGAAGCCGGAGCAGCTTGAGATCGAGAGGCTGCGCAAGAAGTTGCAAAGCTGAAGGCGGAGCGTGATATTTTAAAAAGGCCGCCGCCTACTTTGCGAAGGACGTGATATGAAGTTCGCGTTCGTTGCAAAGCACCGTTCGATCTGGCCGGTGGCATGGCTCTGCTAAGCGCTGGGGGTCTCTCGTTCTGGCTTCTATGCCTGGCTCAACCGTTCTCCGAGCCGACATGCCAGGCAAGATGAGGTTCTGCTCGACAAGATCAAGGACAGCTTCCAAGACAGTGACCGTACCTATGGTGCCCGGCGTGTCTGGCACGACCTTCTCGCCGAAGGCTTCTTCTGCGGCCTGCATCGCATCGAACGCTTGATGCGCGAAAATGCTCTGAGGGCCAGGCCGAGGCGACGCGGGCTGCCGAATGATGACAGTGAGCGCCCGGTCATCATGCCGAACGTGCTGGACCGGCAGTTCGAAGCGGATCGGCCGAACCAAAAGTGGGTGGCCGATTTTACCTACCTATGGACGGCTGAGGGCTGGCTCTATGTGGCTGCCGTCATCGACCTGTTCTCTCGTCGTGTCGTTGGCTGGTCGATGAACAACAGCATGACCTCCCAACTCGTGACCGACGCGCTGATCATGGCCATCTGGCGCAGAGGCAAGCCGGATGCGCTGTTGCATCATTCGGACCAGGGTAGCCAATACACCAGCGAGCAGTTCCAGCGCCTCATGGCCGATCACGGCATCACCTGCTCGATGAGTCGCTCCGGCAATGTCTGGGACAATGCCGCAATGGAAAGCTTCTTCTCATCACTCAAAACGGAAAGGACAGCATGCAAGGTCTACAGAACCAGAGACCATGCAAAGGCGGACGTATTCGACTACATTGAACGCTTCTACAACCCGAAGCGTCGGCATTCGACACTGAGCTATCTCAGCCCGATGGAATTTGAAATCAAAGTAGGACTAGCCTAACTCGGTGTCTAAAAACCGGCAGCAGGCCACATGGAGGTGTCGGAGGTCAAGCGGCTGAAGGCAATGGAGGAGGAGAATGCGCCGCCTGAAGAAGCTTCTGGCGGAGTCGATGATGGGTGTGTCGACGCTCCGTGAGATGCTGACTAAATACTTTTGACGCCCGGCTCGAGGAGAAATGCCGTGAGCTAAAGCGTGTCGCATCTATTGCGCCTCATATCCTGCGGCTTTGAAGAAATTTCGGCATTCAGCGACTGAGAAGAGGTTGATGATATCGCCGAGGCTTGGTTTATCGCATCGAAGCTGCGTGCGGCTCGTTTTCGCAGCAACGCCTTGAGTTTTGAGAAGGCCATCTCGATGGGGTTCAAATCCGGCGAATAGGGTGGCAGGAAGAGAAGCCACGCTCCCTTTGCTTGACGAGTTGTTCGGCTCGTTCGCTTTTGTGGAAGCCGACATTGTCGAGAATGACGACGTCACCGGGCGACAGTGTCGGCGCAAGTTGCGTTTCGATCCATGTTTCGAAGATGCGGCTGTTCATAGGTGCATTGATGATCCATGGTGCGGTCAGGCCATAGGATCGCAGACCCGCAATGAAGGTCTGGGTTTTCCAGTGACCGAACGGGGCATAGGCGGCAAAACGGCTGCCTTTGGCAGACCATCCGGTGCGCTTTGTCAGGCGGGTATTCGTCGAAGTCTCATCGATAAAGATCAGCCGCGACAAGGCCTTGTTGAAGAACGGCTTCCGGCGATTGATCCATAGATCACGCGCCTTGGCGATCTCCGGTCTGCGCTGCTCGCTTGCTTTGAGGCTTTTTTATTGCTCAGCCCAAGCCGGTGCAGAAACCGGCCAACTGTCGCGCGATGGACTTCTATACCGCGCTCTGCGAGTTCGACACATAGGTCGTCCAGGGTCACTTCGCCGTGGAGAGCCACGCGCTCGCGGATCCATTCACCATGGGCCGAGAGCTTGCTGCCAGGCGGATGACTTGCCGGGCGGGGCTAAGAGATCCGGATGACCGGTGCAGGATCATCATGTTGTTGACGAACCGAGGCGAAACGCGGAAATGCCGCGCCGCTTCCCGGTGGGTGTTGCCTTCATTCACAAACGCAACGACACGCTCACGCAACTCGATCGGATGCGGCTTGCTCATGGCGCTTCTCCTTCCATGGGCAAGGTGAATCACAGATCACACAAAACGGGAATCCCGAATCCGGTTAGACGCGACACGCTTTAGGCTGTCGAAAAGAAGAATTACTCGCAGTGGCCGGCCTGCGTCCTGGTTAGCATTGCCCCGCGTCCGATACATGTTCAACCGTCCGGACGATGCTGCTCTGCGAGAACGTTTGCGGGAGCTGTCATCGGAGCGACGGTAGTTCGGCCAAGGGACTGAAGGCGCTTGAAGATGAGAATGGGATGTTGGACGTTGCCGCGCTGCGTGAGCTTCTCCAAAAATAGTAGCGCCTGCTGCAAAGCGTGAAGTCGTCACGCATCTGAAGACCGCGATGAACCTGTCAGTCGGGCGGCCTGCCAGATCATATCCCCCGACCCTAAGATGATCCGCTACGGGTCTTTGCGACCGCCGAAGGTCGAGCTGCAAACGAAATTGCGCCGCCTTGCAAATGAAAGGCAGCGTTTAGGCTATCCGTCGGCTGTTTATCCTTCTCAGGCAAGAGGGAGAGCCTTCCGGTGTCAATCGTATTTTTATCGTCTCATCTGAGGAGGTCTTTCGTACGCACGCGCAAAACCAGCGGCGTACTGTCGCGGCACGCGGGCGCCAATCCTCGTCGAAGCAGATGCAATGCCCACTGGTCGTCGGTCATTGGCTTCGTCCACGGTCAATTAGCCTGCGGCAGACGCTTCCGCGTGCGCAACATTGTCGACGACGTCACGCGCGAATGGCCAGCAGCTATCCCGGATACCTGGATCCTGGCCCTCGTTTTACCCGCGAACGATGATGCTGGTCGAGCTGCGGGCAAGACTGCGCAATATCGCCAACAACGATGGCGTTTTTTGCGCTCACCGCTGATGCACGACAACGGCGCCCCATGATATATCTTTGAGATATATCATGGAGCCGATGACGCAAGCTCCTGACGGTCGCCGTCGGGCGAGTCCCGCGGCAGCACTTGTTCTATGAGAGATCAAAGGGTTTCACGTTGATGAAGAATGGAACTCGGCCATAGCATCGAAGAGGGTTCCATGGCGGTTTCGGTGTGTGAGAGAGAGGCCGCGCTGTTCTGGAAAAATATGGAAGAGAGCAGGGGCCCCGGCTTTGCGGGGACCGAGAATCATCATCGCGACAGGTTGGAATGGTGGTCCAAGGAGGCAGCTGCGGTCAAAGACTTGAGGGAATTGCCGCGCCGGCTTGTTTCGACATGATCTCGACATCAGTCGTTCCACTCAAACGGAAGCCGGCCCGGGTGAGCGAAGCGTGTTTGGAATTAATCCTTGACCCGGTCGGAACTTCTCCATTAACTCGGCGCGACGGTTCTTTGCAGTTTTCGCTGCCAGGATAATAGGGAATGCGGTGCGACGAACAAATGTCTACTCCGCAGCTGCCCCCGCAACTGTGAGCGGATGTCTCGACTATTGGTGCGCCTTTGCATCAGCCACTGCACGATGTGTGGGAAGGTCGGCCGAGACCATGAAATCCGCGAGCCAGGAGACCTGCCGTCAGATGTTGGTCCTCTAAATCGCGGGCGGGGATGCCCGGAAGGATATAAAAATGATATATTATCCTGCAGGCTTTTCGCCGCTGCCATCCTGTTTGCCATATCGGATCCAAACCGCGCATTAAGCTGCGCGCGCATTACTTTTTGCGCCTCACCGTTCCGATTTTCTCAGGAGACGCTCATGTTTTTTTCCCGCTGCGGGTCGGCAACTGCGTTTGCCATATCCATAGTTGCGACGCTTTATGCTGCCCCTGCTGCGCTTGCGGGAGGAAATACCGTATATCCGCTGACCGTTGAGAATTGTGGTCGTCAAGTTGCGTTCGAAAAGGCGCCGGAGCGGGTCGTTGCAGTGGGCCAGAGCACTGCCGAGATTCTTTACCTGCTTGGTCTGGCTGGCAAGGTTGTCGGAACCGCTGTCTGGGTGGGGCCGGTGCTATCGCAATACAAGGAGGTAAATGACGGGATCCCGCGGCTGGCCGACAATTCGCCGAGTTTTGAAAGCGTGGTGGAAAAGAAGCCCGATCTTGTTGCCGCCCAGTTCCAATGGAACGTCGGCCCCGAAGGCGTTGTAGCGACACCCGATCAGTTCGCGGAGCTGGGGATAAACGTTTATAACGCGCCTGCTGATTGCAAGGGCAAGGATAACGAAGGTGGTGGCGATGGCGTGCGTATGGCGGCTTTCGACATGACGCTTATCTACCAGGAAATTCAGGAACTGGCAGAAATTTTTGACGTGCGGGAGCGTGGCGAGACGCTTGTGCAAGAGTTGAGGATTCGCGAGGCGGCGGCGAGGGAGAAAGCAATTCGGCCAGAAAGCGATGTATCCGCCGTCTTCTGGTTTTCGAGTGCGGAGCTGGATATCGATCCGTATGTCGCTGGCAAGTATGGCGCTCCCGCCTATATTATGTCGGCGTTTGGCATCAGAAATATTATCGACAGCAATGAGGAATGGCCGACCGTCGGGTGGGAAACCATTGCCAAGGCCGATCCGACAGTCATCGTCGTGGGCAAGATGGGCCGACGTCGGTTTCCGGCTGACGATGTCACGGTAAAGCGGGAATTTCTCGCGACTGATCCAGTAGCGAGCCTGATGACGGCCACGAGAAAGAATTACGTGATCGAGATGGATGCCCAGGCGATGAATCCGACGATTCGCACGATCGAAGGCATCGAGATATTAGCCGAAGCACTCACGAAGTTAGGCCTTAGCCATTGACCGCGACCTCACTCGTTGCTCGGCGGACACCTATCTACGGCTTGGCGCTGCTCGTGCTCGTGGTGACGTTGGGCTGCGGCGCGGCCATCGGCGAGACCTCTATTCCGTTCGACGTTGTGGCCAAAACCGTTGCCAACAAGCTGTGGCAGGCCGGCTATGCGCTCGATCCCATAGACCAGGGGATCGTGTGGAATTACCGCCTGAGCCGGGCGATCATTGCGGCCTGTTGCGGCGCGTCACTTGCGCTGAGCGGGGTGGTGCTGCAGTGCCTGCTGCGTAATGCGCTTGCCGACCCTTATCTTCTGGGCATTTCAGCGGGAGCTTCGAGCGGCGCGGTGGCGGTGGCTATTCTGGGGCTGGGCGCCGGCATCCTCTCCTTTTCGTTTGGCGCCTTTATTGGGGCGATCATCGCGTTTGGCATCGTCTCGCTGTTGGCGGCGCGCGCAGGTAGTGGAACGGCGGCCATCATTCTTGCGGGGATTGCCGGATCACAGCTCTTCAACGCATTGACTTCCTTCATGGTAACGAAATCGGCGACTGCCGAGCAGGCACGCGGCATCATGTTCTGGTTGCTGGGCAATCTTTCAGGCGTGCGTTGGACAGACGTAACGCTTGCCCTGCCGGTTACCTTGTTGGGGTTCGTTGTTTGCATTACACATGCACGGTCGCTGGACGCATTCGCATTTGGGGCGGATGCGGCTGCCTCGCTCGGCCTCGCGGTGAAACGCATCTATGCGGTTCTGATCACAGCTGCCGCCTTGATGACGGCGATTATGGTCAGTCTGGTTGGCTCGATAGGCTTCGTCGGGCTGGTCATTCCCCATGCAGCGCGGATGATTGTTGGCGTGCGCCATAGCCGACTCCTACCGGTAGCTGCGCTGATCGGCGCCGTCTTCATGGTTCTGGCCGACATATTGTCGCGGATCGCCATTCCGGGGCAGGTCCTGCCTATTGGTGTGGTTACGGCGCTGATCGGGGCGCCTGCCTTTGCCCTTCTTTTGGGAAGACGGGGAAGCACACGATGAGCTTGCAGGCAAAAGAACTGAAATGGCTCGCTGGCGGTCGCATGATCCTGCAGAATATTTCGTTTGCGGTACAACCGGGCGAATTTCTCGGCATAGTTGGACCAAACGGCTCCGGCAAGAGCAGTCTGATGGCGCTGCTGGCCGGCATTCGAAAAGCGGCAGACGGTATTGTTCTGATCGATGGCAAGGAGCTTCGACGCATGGGACGGCGTGCGGTCGCACAGCGTCTTGCCTTTGTCGAGCAGCAGGCGGAAACGATGGAGCGTATTCGCGCAAGACAAGCGGTCGAACTTGGCCGCACGCCGCATCTCGGGCCACTTTCGGCTTGGTCTGCTGATGATGAGGAGATCGTTGATCAGGCGCTTGAATCAGTGGAAATGACGCATATGCAGGATCGGTTCTGGCACACGCTATCGGGAGGAGAACGACAGCGACTGCATATTGCGCGCGCTCTGGCGCAACAACCTTCGATCCTGTTGCTCGACGAACCAACCAATCACCTCGATATTCACCATCAACTGGCGCTGCTCGAACTGGTGAAGGCGCAGGGACTAACCGTGATCGTCGCGCTTCACGATCTAAATCACGCGGCGATGTTTTGCGATCGCATCATTATGATGAACCATGGCAAGATCATTTGTGCGGGTGCCCCGCGCGACGTGCTGACGAGGGGCAATATCGCCTCTGTCTTCAACGTACAGGTTCATGTTGAGGCCGAGAGCGATGGCAGTTGCCATATCCGCTACGAGCGCAGCTTTCAGGACGAGAGGAATAGAGAAAAAAAATGGCTTTCCTCGGCCGCATGATTTCTCGCTGTTCTTTTTTATTGCCGCATTGGCGCTCGCCGAGATTGTCGAGGTCAAGATGCTCAAGCGCAGCGAGACCAAACGATGGCGTACGAGCCGGATTAGGTCGCCTTGGCGCTCGTTGACAAGACCAAGTTTCATCGCCGGACACCAGACACACAATACAGCTTCGATGCCGGAGATCATCCCGGATGAAGCCAAACCGTTCAAAAATCAGACCAACGAGGCGATGTTGATTAAGGTGGGGCGAGACGGAACTGACGGACGAAACGCGCAAATGCCATCGCGGATTAGAAAGTGTTTCGACGCGATCTCCGCGAAAGTCGACGTGCAATGATGGTGCTCAAGCCTTCTGGGTCAGACGGGAGGCAAGGGTCTCCATGCGTTCGGCAATGTTGCTGAGCGCATGGGTCATGGCAGACTCGCTGCGATCGACGCGAGACAGAGCATCGTCTCGCGTCTTGCGCAAGCTCTCTATCTCGCTTTCCATGCCCTTGACGCGCTTCTGCAGCTCGGAAAGTTCGTCGAGGACCATGATGCCGGCCATCACGGTGACGCGCTGGTCGCCGATCTCCCCGAATGAGCCTTTCAGATGGGTGACATAGCGGTCGAAACGGTTGCCGAGATCCATCAGGTGCGCTTCCTGACCTTCGTCGCATGCCATGCGATAGGCCTTGCCGTCGATGGTTACGGTCACTTGCGCCATGACATTACCCCTCTGCTGCGCAATGAAGCGCCCATATGCTCTTACCGGTCGAGAACGGCACGGATGGTTTCCATTGCTGTGACAAGGCGGCGCGAAACCTCCTTGTTCACCTCCTCTAGCCGTTCGGCCTTGGATTCCGAACTGTCGAGTTCTTGTGCCAGCCGGGAACGGTCGGCATTCATGCGCTGAACCTCGGCTTCCGCTTCCTGATAATCCAGTTCATTCTCAAGGCGCAGAGCTACCGCGTCCTCCAGTCGGGACATGGCATTTTCAAGGCTGACGATGACTTCCTTCAGCGTAAGATCACCGGTCAATGAAGGGCCTCCAGACCAGGCGAGCCGAATCGGCCGCATTCTTAATATGTTATTATGGGAACATTAGGCAAAGCGTGAAGCAGGCGTCAATAAAGGGGGAAGGGATGTCCCCACATGGTGAGGCCATAACGGCTGTTTCGGTCTTCACTTTTGTTGACAGAGTGGTCGCAACTGCTATTTGTCCCTCGCAATCATGCCCTTTGCCCCTCAGTTATCTAGGCAGCGACACTGATGATCACACGCGAAAAACACGACCGCATGGCCAATGCGATCCGTTTCCTCTCCATGGATGCGGTCGAAAAGGCAAATTCCGGCCATCCGGGAATGCCGATGGGCGCAGCCGACATCGCTACGGTGTTGTTTACGCGCTTCCTCAAGCATGATCCGAAGAACCCGCTCTGGGCGGACCGCGATCGCTTCGTGCTTTCGGCGGGTCACGGTTCCATGCTGATCTACTCGCTGCTTTATCTGTCGGGTTACGAGGATATCACGCTCGACGAGATCAAGAACTTCCGTCAACTTGGTGCACGCACTGCCGGCCATCCCGAATATGGTCATGCCGCAGGTATCGAAACCACGACGGGGCCGCTTGGCCAAGGCATCGCCAATGCCGTCGGCATGGCGCTCGCCGAGCGCATTCTGAACGCGTCTTACGGAGATGATCTCGTCGACCATCATACGTATGCTCTCGTTGGCGATGGCTGTCTCATGGAGGGTATTAGCCAGGAAGCAATTTCGCTTGCGGGTCACCTGAAGCTCAACCGCCTCATCGTTTTGTGGGATGACAATAACATTTCCATCGACGGGCCGTTGTCGATTTCGGATTCCACCAACCAGCGTGCGCGTTTCGAGGCCTCTGGCTGGGCAACTGCTGCGGTTGATGGTCACGACCCGGAAGCAATTGCCGCCGCCATCGAGAAAGCGCGCGGGTCCGACAAGCCGACGCTGATCGCCTGCAAGACCGAAATCGGTTACGGCTCGCCGAACAAGGCCGGTTCCTCCAAAGTGCACGGATCGCCGCTGGGGGCAGAAGAAATCGTCTCCACGCGTCAAGCTCTTGGCTGGGAGTACGCACCGTTCGAGGTTCCCTCCGACATTCTGGACGACTGGCGCGTCGCTGCACTGAATGCTGCCAAGAAACGCAAGGAATGGGAAGGCCGTCTGGCCGCTGTCGATGCCGACAAGCGCGCTGAGTTCGAGCGCCGCATGGCGGGCGAACTGCCGGCGAATTTCGAAGCCGCAATCCTTGACTATAAAAAGAAGCTGGCCGCTGAGACGCCGACCGTTGCCACCCGCAAAGCTTCGGAAATGGCACTTGAGGTCATCAATGCCGCTCTTCCTGACACCATTGGCGGATCGGCCGACCTGACCGGCTCCAACAACACGCGCACCAAGGGCATGACGGCTGTCGAACCCGGTAAATACGACGGCCGTTATATCCATTTTGGCATTCGGGAACACGGCATGGCTGCGGCCCTCAACGGTATGGCGCTGCACGGCGGTATCATTCCCTATGGCGGCACCTTCCTCGTCTTTACCGACTATTGCCGCCCCTCGATGCGTCTAGCCTCGCTGATGGGGATCCGCTCTATCTTCGTCATGACGCATGACTCGATCGGCCTTGGCGAAGATGGCCCGACCCATCAGCCGGTCGAACATCTCGCGGCTCTGCGGGCCATTCCGAATCACCTCGTTTTCCGTCCGGCAGACGCGATCGAAACGCTGGAATGCTGGCAGGTTGCCATCGAGACGCGCAATGCACCATCGACGCTTGCGCTATCGCGTCAGAATCTGGCCGCGCAGCGCAAGGGACATTCGGACGAAAATCTCTCCGCACAGGGTGCATACGAGTTGGTGACGGCTTCGGATGAGGCGAAGGTTTCGCTTTATGCAAGCGGCTCGGAAGTCGAAATCGCCGTTGCGGCGCGGGAAATGCTCGAAAGAGAGGGCATTCCGACCCGCGTGATCTCGGTTCCTTCTATGGAACTCTTCTTCAAACAAAATGATGCCTATCGCAACGCGATCATCGGCGATGCGTCCGTCAAGGTGGCGGTCGAAGCCGGTATTCGAATGGGCTGGGATCGCATTGTCGGCTCGGACGGCGGGTTTGTCGGAATGGATAGCTTCGGCGCTTCCGGTCCTTATAAGGCACTTTACGAGAAGTTCGGCATCACTCCCGCGAATGTGGTCGCCGAAGCCAAGAAGCGTCTCGTCTGAACGATCGTTGCCTGAAATTCTGAAAAAGCGTCGGTTCTCCGGCGCTTTTTCTTTATTTTTGGGGAAGCATCTTCGCCTAAATCGTTTTGGCTCAATGCAATTTTCCGCGGATCGTCTGGATTCTGCGGCCACCCGGGGCTATGTAGCTTGCAACCCGCGCAAAGGCGTGCGGATCGCATCAGGCGCAGGCATGTCGCGCCATGTTTGAAGTGAGGAGAAGTCAGCATGACCGTGAGAGTAGCCATCAATGGATTTGGTCGCATCGGCCGCAACGTCCTGCGCGCCATCGTTGAATCAGGTCGCAAGGATGTGCAGGTCGTAGCCATCAACGACCTGGGTCCTGTCGAGACCAACGCGCATCTCCTGCGTTACGATTCCGTACATGGCCGCTTTCCCCAGGCGGTCAAGGTGGATGGCGACACGATCGACGTAGGCTACGGTCCCATCAAGGTTTCGGCCGAACGTGATCCTGCAAATCTTCCCTGGGCAGCCAATAATGTCGACATTGCTCTTGAGTGCACGGGCATCTTCACTTCGAAGGAGAAAGCATCCGCGCATCTGAAGGCTGGTGCCAAACGCGTTATCGTATCCGCGCCTGCCGATGGCGCCGATCTGACCGTTGTCTACGGTGTGAATCACAACCAGTTGACGAAGGATCACGTCGTTATCTCCAACGCTTCCTGCACGACGAACTGTCTTGCACCAGTCGCCAAGGTCCTGAACGACGCCTTTGGCATCGAGAAAGGCTTCATGACGACGATCCATGCCTATACTGGTGACCAGCCGACACTTGATACTATGCACAAGGATCTCTATCGCGCTCGCGCCGCGGCGCTGTCGATGATCCCGACCTCGACCGGTGCCGCGAAGGCTGTCGGTCTGGTTCTTCCAGAACTCAAGGGCAAGCTTGATGGCACCTCCATTCGTGTTCCAACCCCGAATGTTTCCGTCGTCGATCTCAAATTCGTCTCGAAAAAGACGGTCACTGTAGAAGAGGTCAATCAGGCGATCATTGCCGCAGCCGAGGGGCCGCTGAAGGGGGTTCTGGACTATACCAACGATCCGCTTGTATCCATCGACCTTAACCATAATCCGGCGTCCTCGACATTCGCCATCGACCAGACCAAGGTCATAGACGGAACGCTGGTTCGAGTATTGTCCTGGTACGACAATGAATGGGGCTTTTCTAACCGCATGGCGGACACGGCCGTGGCGCTTGCCAAGACGATGTAAGCTTCGGGCTTCAGTGACAGAACGAAGGCCAGCGTCGGAGACCCGACGCTGGCCTTTCCTTAGCGTTCCCTGTGTTCGACGAAGTCGGCGTGTGAACCGACCTCGGCAAGCAGCGAGACCAGGACGAGCCCGCCGGCCAGGATGATAAAAATCGGCGAAAAGCCGATATGTTCGCCCGCTGCACCGATGATAAAGGGCGCGAGCAGCAAGCCAGCATAGCCGAAGGCCGTCACGGTAGCCAGGCCATCACCGCTTGACATGCCTGGCTGGTTTCCCGCTGCCGAAAAAATGATCGGCACCAGGTTCGCCATGCTGAAGCCGGAGAGCGCAAAGCCGGCTATCGCTACTGGTACGCTTGGCGCAAAGGCCGAGATGAGGAAGCCGCTGGCGGCGATGATGCCCGTTACGCGCAGCGTACGGACGGCACCGAACTTCTGGCGGATGCCATCCCCCAGAAAACGCATCACGGCCATGGCAGCGGCGAATATTCCGTAGGCAAGGGCGGCGCTGGCTGTATCTGCACCCAGTTCCTGGCGCAGATAGACAGCTGCCCAGTCGATCATCGCCCCCTCGGGGATCATCATACAAAGAGCTAGAAGCCCTAGAAGATAGGTGAGTGCCGACCGCGGCAGCTGGAATTTCCTTTTTGCCCCATGCGTCTTCTGGGGGCAATCGCGAAGGCAGTAGCTGAGCGTAACAAGGACGAGAAGCAAAGTGAGTGCCGAGACGATAAGGCCGTGGATAGTATGGCCAAACGCTTCCGCAACCCATCCTCCGCTCGCCGCCCCGACGAAACCGCCAAGACTCCAGAAGCCATGCGTTGAGGACATGATGGCCCGATTGAGCCGACGCTCGACGCCGACTGCATTGGCATTCATAGCGATATCCATCAGGCCGACGACCGCGCCGAAAATCAGGATCACGAAGATCGCGGTCATTTTATCCGGAACGGAAGCCACTGCGGCAAAAGCCAAAGGAAGCAGCAGCGCAGAAACACGCATAACCATGAATGACCCGAAGATGGTGATCAACCGGCCGCTGACCAACATCGCAGCAAGTGCGCCGATACCCATGATGAGGATCAGCGTGCCAAGCCGCGTCTCACCTATACCGAAGCGCTGCATCAGGAGCGGGATCTGCACGGCCCAGTGCCCCATAACGAAACCGTTTGCAAAAAACATTGCGGCCACGGCATATCGGATTGCATTGTCGGAAGGTGTCGATTGAGGATATGTCATGTCTCAAATGCTTCGTTGAACGCCGGGATCTCTGCGTTACGCAAACCAGCATGAAGAGGCAAGCATTGGAAGTTGAAACCAGTCATCAGGAGAATTGACAATCGCCCGGATCCGCCTGGCCGTAAACGATAGACGCGTGCTGGCCGGCTGGCTGGCATTTTTCTTTGCTGCCTTCGTCGTGTTTGGGGCTTTTTTTGGCATGGCGCTGGAGATCAGGAGCAATGTTACGCGGCTGGAGTTTGCATTTGACGCCTACACACGGCGATTGATCGGCTTTACGCTTTGGCAGGCCCTTCTATCGACGGCCTTCTCAATCGCTCCAGCAGTCTTCATCGCCCGCGCATTGTCGCGTCATCCGGCCTTCTTCGGACGAAGGCTGCTTCTGCACCTCTTCGCGCTGCCTATTTCGCTGCCTGCGATCGTTGCCGTGCTGGGTCTGCTCGGGCTGTACGGCCGAGCAGGATGGCTCGCCAGCCTCTTTCCTTTTCAGTGGCCAGGGATCTACGGGATCAGCGGAATTGTGCTGGCGCATGCCTTCTTCAATATTCCGCTTGCAACGCGCCTTCTGCTTGAGGCGCTGGACACAGTGCCCAACGAACAATGGCGGCTTGTCGCTCAGCTCGGCTTTCGGACAGGCGATATTTTCCGTTTCATCGAGTGGCCAGTGCTGCGCGCCAGTTTGGGGGGCGTTGCAAGCCTTGTCTTCATGCTCTGCATCACGTCCTTCACCATTGTACTGACCCTCGGTGGCGGACCGCGAGCGACGACGCTGGAGGTGGCGATCTATCAGGCGCTACGTTTTGATTTCGATCCCGCGCGTGCCGTATTCCTGACGGTCATCCAGATTGGCATGACCATATCCACAATGGCGTTGCTTCTTTTCGTGGGAGGGCGTTTCGATGCAGATCCCAACGCACAGCTTGTTCAGCAGCGTTACCAGCGTATCCCGCCGTTGGAAGCAGTCCTCAATGCCGCACTCCTTCTGCTGGCGCTGATATTCGTCGGAACGCCGCTTCTCGTCCTCATTCTGGATGGTTTGCGTGCCGATCTCGTTCGCTTGTTAGCTGAAAATGCCGTTCACCGAGCCGCCATCACTAGCCTCGTCTTGGCCAGTCTTTCGGCTCTGATCGCAGTTCTTTTATCGCTGGCTCTGGCGTCTCACGCAGTGTTGCGCCGCGGAAGAGGTGTTGGCGGCTGGCTTGCTGAAAATGGGGCGGCACTTGTTCTGGTCATCCCACCGATCATCATCGGGTCGGGCTGGTTTCTGGGGCTGCGCGACACGGGACTGGTCTTTTCGGTCGCGCCTGTCATGGTTGTCTGTGTCAATGCCTTGATGGCGATGCCCTTCGCCGTCAGGATTTTGCGCCCCGCTTGCCAATTGAGTTTCCAACGTTATGAGCGGATTTGCCGCTTGCTTGGCATTACTGGCTGGAGTCGATGGCGTCTGGTTGAATGGCCGGCGTTGCGCAAGCCGCTTATCATCGCTTTCGCCTTCTCTATGGCGCTCTCGCTCGGGGACCTTGGTGTGATCGCGCTTTTCGGTAGTGAGAGCGTGCAGACGTTGCCCTATCTGCTCCTGGCGCGCATGAGCAGTTATCGCACGCAGGATGCGGCAGGACTCGCGCTGATGCTCGGCGCGTTGTGCCTCGTTCTCATGATAATCGCCACATATTTGCAAGGAAGAAGCGATGAATGACCAGAAGGGCGTCCGGATCGCGCTACGCAGTGTGGAGTTTCATTATTCCGAAAGCCGGTTCGTCTTCAACGCCGAGATACCGGCGGGTAGCATAACTGCGGTTCTCGGCGCTTCTGGCTCGGGAAAGTCGACGCTTCTCAATCTTGTCGCTGGTTTTGAGAAGCCGTTGAGGGGAACGATCGAGATAGACGGTATTGCCATGACAGATGTTGAGCCTTCCGAGCGGCCCGTGTCCATGATCTTTCAGGAGAACAATCTTTTTGCGCATCTGACCGTCGCTCAGAACGTTGGCTTGGGCCGTTCCTCTTCACTGAGGCTGTCCCGACAGGATAAGGCAGACCTCGCCTCTGCGCTTGCAGCGACCGGCCTTGTGGACAAGGAAGCCCGGAAGCCGTCAGCGCTGTCGGGCGGCGAAAGACAGCGCGTGGCTATTGCACGCATTCTGCTGCGAGAACGCCCGGCGCTTCTGCTCGATGAGCCCTTTGCATCTCTGGGACCGCAATTGCGTCAGGAAATGCTGGAATTATTACGGGATGTGCATGCGCGGCAGAGACCAACCGTTCTTTTCGTCACTCATCATCCTGAAGATGCCCGAGCCATTTGCGACAGGGTCATCTTTATCGAAGAGGGGGCGGTGCTCTTCAGCGGAACGGCGAAAGACTTCTTTAGTCAAAACTCAGAGGCCTACCGGCGCTATCTGGGCGCATCTACCTAGACAGATGGCGTAAGTCTGCAACAGCGTGACAAATGCACGACTGGCTTGTGTCAGCGTGCTTGCGCGGATCGGAAGGTCGCCTATATGCTCGGAAAGCCGGGGCGGGCCATTTTTCTGCCTTCAAGCTGTCGATACAGGAGTGTGAAGCTTCTTGCGTCGCGCCTCAATGTCGATGCTAAGTTGCTTGGCTGCTGAATAGAGCGCGGAATCATGTTGTCTTCCGCGCACCGAAAGGGAAAACAACTGCTGCATGCTGTCTTCGCTTCGTCTCCGGTAAATGCTGCCCGCAAGGCGCTGTCCTTGCGTTGGGCTGGCATGATACCTGCACTGGTTTTACTTTCCGCCTGTCAGGGGCTGACTGGTGCAATGGATCCGGAAGCCTTCAAGCCGTCAGAAAACCCGGTAACTGTTGATAGCTATACACGCAATGATCGCTTGGCGCAGTTGGCACGTGCGCAGCATCCGCGAATTCTGGCAACCTATGGCGGTGAATATTCCGATCCCAAGCTGGAGCGTATGGTGGCAAAAGTCGTTGGTTCCTTGACTGCGGAATCCGACAATCCGAACCAGACCTATCGGATCACCATCCTGAATTCTCCGAACGTCAACGCTTTTGCGCTGCCGGGAGGCTATCTTTATGTCACTCGCGGCTTGCTGGCGCTCGCCAATGATTCGGCAGAACTCGCCGCTGTAATCGCGCATGAGATGGCGCATGTGACGGCAAATCATGGTGTGGCCCGCCAGCAGAAGGAAGCGGAGGAGGCGGTAGCCAGCAAGGTCGTCTCGGACGTTCTCGGCAATTCACAGGATGCGCGGGTAGCGTTGATACGCAATCAGCTGAGTCTGGCCCAATTCTCACGCAACCAGGAACTTGAGGCTGATGCGATTGGCATCAAAGCCATGGCGCGCGCTGGCTACGACCCGTTTGCCGCTGCTGCTTTTCTTCAGTCCATGGCGCGTTATGCCGATTTCCGCACGGTGACCCGTGCCAAGGATGCCAATCTCGACTTTCTGGCTAGTCATCCAAATGCGCCGCAGCGCATCGAGCTGGCGCGTCGCCATGCGCGCGGTATTGGCGCACCTGGCACGGGTATGCGCGACCGCGATCTGCTCCTCGCGGGCATCGACGGTCTTCTATATGGCGACACGCCGGATGAGGGCTTCGTGCGCGGCAACCAGTTCCTGCATCCGAAACTTGGCATCGCGTTTTCAGTGCCCGACGGCTTTGTCATCGACAATTCGGCCGCCGAGGTCGTGGCGTCGGGCGATGGCGACATTGCCGTGCGCTTCGACGGCGTGAAACTGCCTATGACGACCGGGTTGGCCGATTATCTTCGCTCTGGCTGGATTGCCGGTCTCGACGTCACCAGCGTGAATACCGGGACAGTGGCTGGGCAGGAAGCGGGTTTTGCCAAGGCGCAGGTCGAGGGCTGGCAGTTTGCGATAACGGTTATTCGAGTGGGTGATCAGGTTTATCGTCTGCTGACGGCGGCACCGCGGACGAGCACGCAACTTGATAGAATCGCCGCAAATGTGACGTCCAGCTTCCGTGTGCTCAGCGACACGCAAAAGACCGCGCTAAGACCTCTGCGCATTCGCGTCATCACGGTGAAACCGGGAGATACGGTAGCGTCGCTGGCCGAACGTATGGTCGGTGTTGATCGCAAGGTGGAGCTTCTGCGGCTCATCAATGCGCTCCCACCGGGGTATAATCTTTCGAGCGGGGAAAAGGTGAAGATCATCACGGACCAATGATGGGTCACCGGCGAGTCAGCTCCCCACCTAATAAAAACCCCGCATGCTTTCGCTGCGGGGTTTTTCCGGGAACAAGCGTGACGGAAGCTTAAGCGGCTTCTTCCTGCTCGACCTCTTCGCCCTCAACTTCGGCGTCTGCTTTGGCAACGCGCTTGGGGCTCTTCTTCAGGTTGGTTTCGATCAGGCGAACCGCTTCCGTGTCGGAAAGCTTGTTAACGGCGGCGATTTCGCGAGCCATGCGGTCAAGCGCTGCTTCATAGAGCTGACGCTCGGAATAGGACTGTTCGGGCTGATTCTCAGCGCGGTATAGGTCGCGAACGACTTCCGCAATGGCAATCAGATCGCCGGAATTGATTTTTGCATCATATTCCTGAGCGCGCCGCGACCACATGGTACGCTTGACGCGAGCACGGCCCTGGACAACCTTTAGCGCACGATCGACATAGTCGGTTTCGGCCAGCTTGCGCATGCCGACGGCATTTGCCTTGGCGACGGGAACCTTAAGGCGCATTTTATCTTTAAGGAAATCGATGACGAAAAGCTCGAGCTTGTGACCGGCAACTTCTTGCTCTTCGATCGCGACAATCTGGCCAACACCGTGCGCCGGATAGACGATGGATTCGCCCGTCTTGAAGCCGTTCTTCGTACCTGTTTTCTTATTTTGCTGCTGAACTGCCATACGCCTTGAACTCCTGCTGTTATTATCGGCGGCATGGGCCGATCAAAGGCCGTCGATAGACTGGCGAATATCAGCAACACAAAGACTGTCGCTGGACAATAAACCGCCTGCCCCTACAGATATCGTATCCCGACTCTCCAGGGTCAGCCGCTCTATTCCAGAGCAACAATCGTTCCTTTCAGAGATAAGCTCGCCTGCCTGAAGAGGCGGCGTGCCGAAAGAGCTTGTGTCACCAACATATGAATATTGTGGTACCACAAAAGTTAGAAAGAATCAAGGAATTGCACAAAACTGCGATAGCGCCGACTCAAAATGCAAGAGTCCGAAGCATCAAATTTCTCACTTCTGAACGGGATTTTGCGTGAGCTCTCACTTGCCGATCAGAATTTAGCTGCCAAAAACGTAGGGGTTTCAGAACGTTAGTATTTGTCACGTTTCACTTAGGGATGTGAGCGTGTCACGCAGGTGGCAGAGGCAACGTTATCGCCGCAAGCTATCCAGCCCCCGAGAATCAACCTCAGCCGGATAATTTTTTTGCTCAGTTAATCCCGCCATCCAGGAGAATGGCAGCAGTGCATTAAGGGGGGGCGCCGTCGATGCTATTCAGTCGCCGTTGCCGGGCTCCGGAGAAAAGTATTTTTCCAGCTTGCCCGTTTCACCGTCAAATTGTGCCGCGTCCGCCGGCGCATCCTTCTTCTGCGTGATATTGGGCCAGGACTGCGCATATTTAGTATTCAGCTCAAGCCAGCTCTCAAGACCGGGTTCGGTGTCGGGCTTGATCGCTTCGGCTGGACATTCCGGCTCGCAAACGCCGCAGTCGATGCACTCGTCCGGATGAATGACGAGCATGTTCTCGCCTTCATAAAAGCAGTCGACAGGGCAGACTTCCACGCAATCGGTATATTTGCATTTAATGCAGTTGTCGGTGACGACATACGGCATGAGACGTGCTCCGGCATTTTTACAGGTGCCTCGATATGGCACTTTTTATCTTCGATTGGAGGCAGCGGCCTGTCACCCCACTGCGATTGCTTGCGTTCACCTAGTCCCTTTGGGGCAACTGCGCAAGCCTGTCGCTGCAACCGCCCTCTTGCCAATTTGCAAAGCTCAGAAATCGTTGCTGCGCTTGAGCCGATCAACCTCCCGGCGTGCCTGCTTCCAGTCACCGCCTGTCTTCACGGGTGCTGGCTCCGCAAGGGATAATTTGTTGCGTGGTTCGATTGGCGGCGACAGATCCTCGTAAAGCATCTGCGCCTCGGGCGCGGGTCCGCGCCTTTCTCCCAGATCGAGAACGCGATAGACAAGAACGCGGTGATCAAGAGCTATTGTCAGAACGTCGCCAAGCTTGATGCTATAACCTGGTTTGTCGATCTTTTCGCGATTGACGCGAATGCGCCCGGAGGAAGCAAGCTCTGCGGCCAATGTCCGTGACTTCACGACGCGGGTAAAGAACAGCCATTTATCTATGCGTTGACGATCGCTTTGCATGCAAGCTCCGAAGCAAGACACTCAAGGTATAATGCAAAGATAGCCGGCTTGGATGCGAAAGAGGCCGCAAAATGCGACCTCTTCTTTTCTTACTTGCCGAGCTTATCTTTCAGCGCTGCAAGCTTTGCGAAAGGCGAATCCGGGTCGATCCGTACCGGTTTCTCCTCGCGTGGCTTTTGCGGGCGGTTACCTTGCGGTTTGTCGCGATGCGGGCGCTGATGATTGCGATCACGCTGGGGTTTGCCGTCGCGGGGCTTGTTGAAACCATTGCCGTCGCGACGTTGACCTTCACCACCCTCACGAGCTTCCTGCCCGCGCTGCGGCCGGCCTTTGCCAGCATTCTGGCGATTGCCACGCGGCTGACGATCCTCGAAGCGGCTCTGACGCCAGAGAAGAACGATCTTCGGTTCTTCCTCTTCGGCAGCAGTGGTTGGCTGCTTCTCTGCGGAAGGTGCTGCTGCCGCCGCCTCTTCTTCCACAGGTTGCTCGGCGGTATCAGAGGCTTGGCTCTCATCAGCGGGCGCAGTTGCTTCCGATGAGTTCTCAGTTTGCTCCGACGTCTCGATTGCTTTGGTTTCGTCTGTGGCGGTAACAGGTGCAGCCACGTGGGCGTCGATGCGCGCCAGGAGCTCTTCGTACTCGGCCGCCTGCTTAGGCTCGGCGCGGTAGCCCAACGCCTTCAGTATCTGCTCCATGTCCTCGGGTGTCGCGCCGAGAATCGACATCATTCCGGCAGTAACAGTAAAGGTGCGGCCATCAACGGCACCTTCCGGGCGATGACCTGCACCTGGCTTGAATGCCAGCGCAGCGCGGATCAAATCGGCAAGGCGCTCTAGTATGTCGAAGCGCACAGCGCGACGACCAAGGTTGCGGAAGCCGCCGAGTTTGTAAAACTCCGTGACGAAGCTTGTATCGGTGACGAGCGAGGTGCGACCGGTTGCAAGCGCATTGACGACGTCGCCAAAGCCGGGCTTGTCCTTGCCGTCGTTCTGCAAGGCCCAGAGCAGTGTCAACAGTCCGGCCGGCGCAGGCTTGAGCAGAGCGGGAATGAAAATGTGATAGGCGCCAAAGCGAACGCCGAGGCGACGCAGCGCGCCGCGAGCGTCCTGATCGAGTGCCCGCACTTCCTCTATGATATCGCGACGGTTGAGGCTGCCGTAATTCTCGACGAGACGGAAGGCGATACCGCGTGCCATGCCTTCGAGTGCGGCCGCTTCGGAAAGATCGACGAGCGGCTTCAGAAGTGTTTCGATCTGATAGCTGACAAACCGCTGGGCGCGCTCCATCACCTTGTCGCGAGCAGGTCCCGTCAGTTGTTCATCGGCAAGCAGCACAAGCCGCGGCTTCAGAACCGAATCGCCAGTGGTCAGCGTTGCCACCGGCGCGCCAATCCAGCGCACGATGCCATCGGAGGCCAATGCGAAATCACCATTGGCCGCGACAGCGAATCGGTCAGCGCGACGGTCGAACTCCGCAGCCAGTGCCTTTTGCGCGGCAGCCTTTACAGCCTTCGCGTCCTCGCCGCCAGCGCTGGCATCCGCCGTAAAGCGAAAGCCCTGCAATTCGCCGACGTGGTGGCCTTCCACCAGAACAGCCCCCTCCGGGCTGATTTCAGCTTCAATCATCGTATTCTCTCTCAGCCGCTTCATGAGCACGGAAGTCCTGCGGTCTACGAAGCGTTTCGTCAACCGTTCATGCAGTGCATCAGACAGCCTATCCTCTATATCACGTGTTTTTTCTTGCCAATGTAGCGGATCGGCCAGCCACCCGGGGCGATTCGACACATAAGTCCATGTCCGGATCTGCGCAATCCGGTGGGACAGTGTGTCGATTTCGCCATCGAGGCGGTTGGCCCGTTCTACCTGCTCGGCCATGAAAGTTTCATCGACATGTCCCCGCTTCGCAAGATCGACGAAGATCGAACCGACAAGTTCCGCGTGCTGTGCAGGCGTAATGCGGCGGTAGTCGGGCAGGGCGCAGGCATCCCAGAGTAAGGCAATGCGGTCGCGACGATCCGCGAGAGCACGTGTTTCCTCGTCACGTGTCACGAAGTCGAACGCCTTTTGATCGACGGCGGGCAGTGCGCGCGTCAATCCCCCCAAATCAGGAACCACGTCGAGCGAGCTCTTCAAGGAATTAAGCGATGAGAAATCCAGAGTAGCGTTACGCCATTGCAGGACTTTGAGCGGATCAAAGTGGTGTGCCTCCAGTCGCTGCACCAGTTCTTCGTCGAAAGGATCGACCTGCCCCGTTACGCCAAACGTGCCGTCGCGCAGATGGCGACCCGCGCGTCCGGCGATCTGGCCAAGCTCAGCAGGCGTCAGATCGCGATACTGGAAGCCGTCGAACTTTCTTTGCTGGGCAAAGGCGACGTGATCGACGTCCAGATTGAGGCCCATGCCAATCGCGTCGGTCGCGACAATATAATCGACATCGCCGGACTGGTAGAGCTCCACTTGCGCATTGCGGGTACGGGGCGATAAAGCCCCAAGCACTACGGCCGCGGCGCCGCGCTGGCGGCGGATGAGCTCGGCGATCGCATAGACCTCGTCCGCCGAGAAAGCGACGATCGCACTGCGCCGCGGGAGGCGGGTAATCTTCTTCGAACCTGCGTAAAGCAGTTGCGACAGGCGCGGACGTGTAATGACGGAGATACCCGGTAAAAGCTTTTCGAGCAGTCCCCGGATAGATGACGAACCAAGAAGAAGGGTTTCGTCCCGTCCCCGAAGGTTTAGAATGCGGTCGGTGAAAATATGTCCGCGTTCGAGGTCTGCGGCGAGTTGCACCTCGTCTATGGCGACAAAGGCTGTTTTCGCCTCGCGCGGCATTGCTTCGACAGTGCAAACGAAATAGCGCGCACCGGCAGGCTGGATTTTTTCTTCACCCGTGACCAGCGCCACATGCTGAACACCGACCTTTTCGCACACGCGACCATAGACCTCGCGCGCCAAAAGACGCAGGGGAAGGCCGATGGTGCCGCTGGAATGCGAAACCATGCGCTCTATGGCGAGGTGCGTCTTGCCGGTGTTGGTTGGACCCAGAACGGCTGTCACGTCACGCCCGGACAGGCGCGACAGGTTTGGCGTTTTGTCGATCAGGGTCATGCCCCTGCAATTTCTCTCTATCGAAATGGTCTGCGCTTATCCCGCCGCAGCGGTTCAAACGACGACAGCCTTATCGGGAAAGTCCTTCCATAGGAAGCGGCAAAAGCGCTTATTTTAAGATTTGGAACGACTCTGGAACGAATCGGAGACGAATCGGCCACTTCTGATCTTTCTGGTTTTGTTCACGGCTAGATATAGATTAGTCAGCGTAGATTGTGTCCAGATGATGAATCATGGCGATGCATCTTTAACGTGTGGTGACCGGCTTCCAGCAGCAATATTAACTTTTGCCCGCGAATTCATCATTGGCACCTAAGAATGTCTTAACACTATGACACGACTCCACTTTTCCGTCGATTTGAAGAAGAGTGAGCCCCGTGGTCCGTAGGACATTAACTTTCCGATCAAATGAGGAACGAATCGGACACGAATCATAGATTGTATTAAGTTCTCTATTTGTTCACTGCTAAATCTTGTAGCGAACTCGATGAAGCCGACCATATTCTGATTCGGTAAAAATGCCGGAATGTCTTTCAGCTGGTAAAAGCTTAACGGTTGCTCACAAGGCCTCAAAGCATATGGCAACACCCATGCCACCACCGATGCAAAGGGTCGCAAGGCCTTTTACGGCCTTCCGGCGTTTCATTTCGTAAAGCAAGGTGGTCGCAATGCGTGCGCCAGACGCCCCGATGGGATGGCCTATGGCGATGGCCCCTCCATTGACATTGACGATGTCGGGATCAAGAGCAAGTTCACGCGCGACGGCGCAGGCTTGTGCAGCGAAGGCTTCGTTGGCTTCGACAAGATCAAGATCGCCAACACGCCAGCCCGCTTTCTCTAGAGCGCGGCGGGTTGCTGGGATCGGCCCGGTCCCCATGACCTGGGGGTCGACACCGGCGGTCGCCCAGGAGGCGATGCGGGCAAGCGGTATCAGGTTTCGCCGAGCGGCTTCGCTTTCGCGCATCAGCAGGAGTGCAGCCGCTCCATCATTGATGCCCGAAGCATTGCCGGCGGTGACGGTGCCTTCTTTGTCGAAGGCGGGGCGCAGCTTTTCCATCATCTCAATGGTTGCGCCGTGGCGTATATACTCGTCCTGAACGATCAGCGTTTCCCCTTTGCGGCTTTTCAGCGTCACTGGAGCGATCTCATCGGCGAAACGCCTGGCCTTCTGTGCCGCTTCGGCCTTATGCTGCGAAGACAGGGCGAATGCATCCTGCTCCGCGCGACTGAGCTGGAAGGCGCGCGCGACATTTTCGGCCGTGATGCCCATGTGATATCCGTAAAAGGCATCGGTCAGGCCGTCCTTGATCATTGTATCGATTAACTCGACGCTTCCCATGCGGGCGCCCTTGCGCAGTGACTGGCAGTGTGGGGCAAGGGACATGGATTCCTGGCCGCCCGCCACGACGATTTTTGCATCGCCCAATGCTATCTGCTGCATGCCGAGCGCCACGGCCCGCAAACCAGACCCGCAAACCTGATTAAGGCTCCAGGCGCTTGCCTCCATGGCGACCCCAGCTGCCATAGCCGCCTGCCGCGCGGGGTTTTGACCCTGGCCGGCAGTCAGGACCTGACCGAGAATTACTTCGTCGACTTCCGCTCCCTCGACATTCGCGCGTTCGAGCGCGGCCCTGATCGCGATGGTGCCAAGCTCATGTGCCGGCACATCGGCAAAGGCGCCATTGAATGCACCCACGGGTGTTCTGGCGGCAGATACGATGACAATATTGTCTCCGGAGGCAAGTTGCGATGTCATGAGCTGTTCCTCGACAAATACTTTTCGGGACTTAGTCTACCGCGCTTTTTCACTCGCCGGTCATGAGTATTTCAGATGCAGCGAGCCAAAAACCGCATCGGCCTTCGAAGAAAGCATGCAGCCCTTCATGCGCCCGTTGCACCTACGCGGCAGCAAGTCAACGTGCTTGAGCGCGCATTACGGCTCATATGGGAGACGCAACCGGCGGATTCCACCGCACTGCACAAAAGAGCTTTATCGTGCCGCCTTTTGTGACTATCGTCAGTTTTGCTGTGTCGGCAATCAAGCCATATCGCCAGAGAAGCACCCGCGCAGGAGAGCTGTGAATGTCCGTGAAGACTGGTCCGGTTGTCATCAAGAAATATGCCAATCGCCGGCTCTATAATACAGGCACCAGCACCTATATCACACTCGATGATCTCGCTGTCATGATCCGGCGTGGCGAGGAATTTTCAGTTCAGGATGCCAAAACGGGCGACGACCTGACTCATTCGGTGCTGACGCAGATCATCTTTGAACTGGAAAATAAGCAAGGCGAGAACCTTCTGCCAAACCAGTTTCTGCGCCAGCTTATCGCCTTTTATGGCGATCAGATGCAGACTATCGTTCCAGATTTTCTCGAGCGATCCATGTCAGCCTTTGCACAGGAGCGCGATCGTATCCGCAAGGAAGCGGGTTCGGAGAAGAAGGCGAGTTACAGCGCAAATGAGTTTGCGGCCTCAATGAAGATGTTCGAGGAGCAGGCGTTACGCAGTCTGGAACTCTGGCAGCAGACATGGAGCGCGTTCAGCAATGTAGGGGCGCGGGCAAACAGCGATGTGCCATGTGATGATGCGCCTGCCAATGGTAATGATGCGGAAGCGACGTCTTCGTCATCAGGAAAAAAAGAAGAACTTGAGCTTTTGCGGGAGCAGTTGGCTGCGATGCAGAAGCGTCTTGACGCTCTTGATGGCTGATCTCAAAGAAAAGCAGGCAATGAAAAACCGCCGATAATGACCGGCGGTTTTTCATAATAGTAGACAATATGCCGAAATTAGCTCTTCGGCTCGATAACCTGACGACCACGATACATGCCGCTCTTCAGGTCGACATGGTGTGGGCGGCGCAGTTCGCCGGAATTCTTGTCTTCGACATAGGTCGGAGCCTTCAGCGCATCGGCCGAACGGCGCATGCCGCGCTTGGAAGGCGAGGTTTTTCGTTTAGGTACAGCCATTTGCTTTGCTCACTCGGTCTAATCACAAGCCGAACAGAGCAACGAAATGCAGCTCATCACGGCTCAGAAGTCATGAAGTTGGCGTGGCTATACACCGTTGAGCCGGCTTTGACCAGTGTTCTGAGTCATTTTTTATGCAGATACGCGCAAATCAGCGTACGCATCCGACATAGGCCCCAGACTGGCGGGCGCGCGCCTGAATGCGATTGGCAAGGCGAGATAGACCGGGGCCCGGCTTGCCGGCATTTCGGGTTATCGGATTGGGAAGGCTTACCGCAAGAAGTGCGCCTTGTCGTGCCGTCAATTCTGCCGCCGAACGGCCGAAATGGTGTTGGGCGGCGGCTTCCGCACCATAGATGCCGGATCCCCACTCTGCAATATTGAGATAGATCTCCATCAGTCGGCGCTTGGGCATGAAGAAGTCGAAATAGAGCGCCAGCGGTGCTTCCAATGCCTTTCGAACGTAGGAGCGACCATTCCAGAGGAAGAGATTCTTCACAGTCTGCATCGGGATAGTGGAGGCACCACGCGTATCGTCGTCACCAGACATGGCGCTGTCGATGACAGAGCGCATAGCCGTCCAGTCTATACCTTGATGCGAACAATACTGCCCGTCTTCAGACATGATGACCGCGTTGACGAGGTTGGGGGAAATCTCGTCGATCGGCACCCACCTCCGATCGTAACCCTGGAAGGCTACGAGGTCGCGAACCATGAGGGTCGAGATCGGGTGTACGAAAGACGGAATATACAGGATCGTCAGCGCCAGCGGAATCATAGCCACGATGACGACGTAGAACAGGACGCGTCGAAGGAGGCCGCTTCGGCGTCTGCGCCGGCGTATCAATGTCTTCCGTTCCGGTTCTTTGGCCAGCAGCCCGTCATCGGGTTCGACCTCCGGCTCGTAGGAAGAGTTTGTCATTCGTCCTGCTCGCCCTCATTGTCCTTCCTCGATAAAGGCAGAGCCGTCATTGCGCAACGGTGTGTGCTCCATGAAATGGAAGGAATTGCTGCCATGGCGCGGAAGTGAACGATGCGCCAGGAATTTGCTTGACGCCCTCGACATTTGTCTTAAACGGTGACGCTCATGCAAAACACCAAGATGCCCCCGTTCGAGACCATCCTGCAAAACCGTGCGACAATGATCGAGGCGGTATTACGGGAGATATTGTCCACCCACCCGCAAGATGGCGAGATTGCTCGCCCCGACCGCCTTGTGGAGGCCATGCGCCACGGTGTGCTGAACGGTGGCAAGCGTTTGCGTCCGTTTCTCGTACTGGAGAGCGCTGCCCTTTTCAGCGGCGACGAGAGTGCCTCCCTGCGCGTGGCGGCGGCGCTTGAGTGCATACATTGCTACTCGTTGATTCATGACGATCTGCCGGCCATGGATGATGACGATCTGCGCCGTGGCCGACCTACGGTTCACAAAGCTTTCGATGATGCGACTGCTATCTTGGCAGGGGATGCGCTTTTGACACTTGCCTTCGATATAATCGTGTCACCGGAAACTGAGCTCGCGCTCGACGCCAAGGTCGCGCTCGTTTCTGGTCTTGCGCGTGCCTCCGGCCTTGGAGGGATGGTGGGCGGCCAGATGTTCGACATGGCCGCCGAGAAAGCCCATCCGGGTGAAGAAGGCATTATTCGTCTGCAGGCCATGAAGACCGGCGCGCTGATCCGTTTCGCTTGTGAGGCAGGTGCCATTCTGGCCGACGCCAGCGATGAGGATCGGACCCGGATGACCGAATATGGCGCGGCCATTGGTCTGGCTTTCCAGCTTGCCGATGATCTTCTCGATCTGACTGCAGATACCGCGACCCTTGGTAAAACGGCGGGTAAGGACGTTGCTGCCGGGAAAGCCACGCTTGCCGCCATGCACGGCCCGGATTGGACCCGTCAACAGCTAAATGGCCTGGTTGCGCAGGCCAAGGATTTGCTCACGCCCTTTGATGAACGTGCCGACGTATTGCGCCAGACGGCAGATTTCATCGCCAACCGGCGCAACTGACTTCCGCCACCGCTTCCAATGGGCGCGCCGATTGCCTCAGCGGTTCTTCGTGACGACACAGGAGCCGCCATTGGATTTGATCTGCGCACAGATCCTGTCGGCTGCGGCACGGGTATCTGCACCGAGGCGAACGGCGTAGGCGCCACGCCCTAATGCGCCGCGGGTCCGGGAGACATGGGGTTTCAGGCCACGCAAATCCTGCGGCAGCTTCACCCGCACACGCTCCCATTGGCGGATCGCAGCGGCTTGACGCGGATTGCCGGCTACCTGGATGCCCCACGGCTTTGGTTTGACGGCGGCCATGGGAGTTGTGCGGGACAATACAATGGGAAGGCGCAGACAGCTCTGCTCGAACGCAGCATCCTTCTCCAGAGGACTAACCTTGCCCTGATAAGCGCGATCGGTGAAGCTGTCGGCAGCTTCGCCCATTATGTCGAGCACGTAGTTTTCGGTTTCAAGCGGCAGATAACCGCCTGAGGAAAGCCAGCGCGAGACGCGACCTTCACCGGCATTATACGCGGCTGCTGCCAAGCCGAGATTACCAAAGACGCGTTTTAAATCAGCAAGATAATGGGCGGAAGCTGCGATCGCCTGTGTGGGCTCAAACGGGTCCGCGAGCCCTCGCAACTTCGCCGTTCCCGGCATGAACTGAGCGATGCCCTGCGCGCCCATGGGGCTGATCGCTTTGGCATCGAAGCGGCTCTCCTTCCATATCAGGCGGGCGAAGAAGGCACGGGGTAACGCATTTCGGTCGGCGTGATCGGCAATGAGATAGCAGATCTGCTCGATGGGCTTGAGGGCAGGGCGCTCAGCACTGTATGCGCGCCATGCAGCAAGGATAATCAGTGACGACAGCACAATCCGGAGAAGCGCCGTCATCCATCAGATCCTTATTCGGCAGCAAGCCGCTCTTTGCCGCGGCCATAGCGTGCTTCGATATAGTCGGCGACCATCCTTTCGAAGTCTGATGCGATGTTGGGGCCGCGTAGCGTCGTTGCCTTCTGACCATCGATGAAGACAGGCGCCGAGGGCGTTTCGCCAGTTCCTGGAAGCGAGATACCGATATCGGCATGTTTGGATTCGCCCGGTCCGTTGACGATACAGCCCATGACCGCAACCTTGAGGTCCTCGACGCCAGGATATTTCTCCCGCCACACCGGCATGTTCTTGCGGATATCGGCCTGGATTTTCTGCGCGAGTTCCTGAAAAACTGTCGATGTGGTGCGGCCGCAGCCGGGACAGGCAGCCACGATCGGTACAAACTGACGAAACCCCATCGTCTGCAGAAGTTCTTGCGAAACCTGAACTTCCCGCGTCCGGTCTCCACCTGGCTCCGGTGTCAGGGAAATACGGATCGTGTCGCCAATACCCTGCTGGAGCAGGATGCCCATGGAGGCGGACGAGGCGACGATACCCTTCGTTCCCATGCCCGCCTCGGTAAGACCCAGATGGAGCGCGTGATTGGAGCGCTGCGCCAGCATAGTGTACACCGCGATGAGGTCCTGCACCCGGCTCACCTTGGCCGAAAGGATGATACGTTCGCGCGGCAGGCCTATCTCCTCGGCAAGTTCAGCCGAAAGCAGAGCAGACTGCACGATTGCTTCGCGCGTCACATCGTCGGCACCCATCGGGCGCAGGCTACGCTGGTTCTCATCCATCAGCCGAGTTAGCAGCTCTTGATCGAGCGAGCCCCAGTTGACACCGATACGGACCGGCTTGTCATAGCGTATTGCCAGTTCGATAATGTCGGCGAACTGCTTGTCCTTTTTGTCCTTGAAGCCGACATTGCCCGGGTTGATGCGATATTTCGCCAGCGCTTCCGCGCAAGCCGGGTGGTCGGAAAGGAGCTTATGACCGATATAATGGAAGTCTCCAACCAGTGGCACATCCATGCCAAGCCTCTCCAGGCGTTCGCGAATATGCGGCACAGCAGCAGCACTTTCGTCGCGATCAACAGTGATGCGCACGATTTCCGAGCCGGCCTTATGCAGCGCCGCAACCTGAGCGACCGTCGCGTCGATATCCGCCGTGTCTGTATTGGTCATCGACTGCACGACGACCGGATTGTTGCCGCCGACCTTCACCGATCCGACAGGAACGGCGACGGAAACGCGTCGTGGAAAAGGCGAGGAGAAATAGCCGGTCATGACCGGGGAAACCTCATTCATCAGTCTACTCGCTCCTGAGGTGGAGGATTGCTGGCGCGATGTCAACGGAAAAGCCTCCAATAGGCCATTTTCAGAGCAGACGAGCAGCAGAAAACACCAGGATGGATGCCGCTCATCGCAGGCTTTCCTGACAGTTTTAAGGCAAATTCTTTGTCCTGGGTGTAAATCCTGGCGAGCTGTGCTATATAATTGGTGTGAGCACTCTTCGATAGTGCATGCGCTGCCTTGTCGCGGCGATCTATCACCCTTCAAGTCCAATTTCGAACTTCCGCATGGAGGAACATCAGGTTTTGCAAGTTATCGTTAGAGAAAATAATGTCGAACAGGCGCTGCGCGTCCTGAAAAAGAAGCTCCAGCGTGAAGGCGTCTTCCGCGAGATTCGCCTGCGCCGCGCTTACGAAAAGCCATCCGAAAAGCGTGCACGCCAGGCGGCTGAAGGCGTACGCCGCGCTCGCAAGCTGGCGCGGAAGGCCGCCCAGCGGGAAGGCCTGCTGCCAAAGCGCACACGCGGTTGATTCTACACATCCTATTTTACAAAGCGGGTTAGATGCGAACAGGCCGCGCATGATGAGTGAGCGGTTCGCATTCTCGTTTTCTTGAATTAAGCTCCTTCCGATTGCTTCGCCGAAGCCGCGACGCAGACATATCGGGAGGAGTTTTTGCATGCAGATTTCGTCGCAATTTTCCGGAAAAACAGCGCTTGTCACGGGCTCGACCTCCGGAATCGGATTGGCGATCGCTGTTGCCTTTGCGCAGCAGGGTGCCAATGTTGCCCTCAATTCTTTCACTAACGGAGAAGAGGATCGTGCGCTTGCTGCCGGGCTTGCCGAAGACCATGGCGTGAAATGCGTATATCTTGGGGCGGACATGGTGGATGGCGATGCGGCACGCAAGCTTGTGGCGAACTGCATGTCGGAATTTGGCTCGGTCGATATTCTCGTCAACAATGCCGGTGTGCAACATATGGCGGCAATTGACAATTTCCCGGTCGATCAATGGAATCGCATTATTGCGATCAATCTCAATTCGGCCTTTCACACTATTGCCGCCGCCATTCCATTGATGAAAAAAGCGGGGGCAGGACGCATCATCAACATTGCCTCTGCTCACGGTCTTGTCGCCTCACCCTTCAAGTCGGCCTATATTGCCGCCAAGCACGGTCTGGTCGGCATGACTAAATCGGTTGCTCTGGAGGTCGCGGAGAATGGCATCACTTGCAATGCTGTATGCCCCGGCTTCGTGCTGACGCCTTTGGTCGAGGCGCAAATCCCCGATCAGATGGCGCTTAACAAGATGAATAGGGAGACCGTGGAGCGGGAGATCATTCTGGCCCGCCAGCCGACGCGCCGCTTCGTGACGGTGGAAGAAATCGCTGCCGCCTGCACCTTCCTGGCGTCCGAAGGGGCTGCATCCATTACCGGAACTACACTTTCCGTCGACGGTGGCTGGACAGCGATGTAAACAGGAATGCGCGCCGGGTCCCCGCGCGCATTCTTCGTTCGCTTTTGCAGGATCAGGCGGCTTGTTCCAGGTCCTGCGTCCACTTGCCGGTTGCGGCAAGGCCGTTCATACGGGCGCGGTGCGTGAAGGCGCGCTGACCGGCAGCAACGTTCTCGCTTTTGCCACCCCATGCCTTGAGGGCCGCGGCCTGTAGGGCGCGGCCATAGGAGAAGGTCAATGCCCAGGGCAGGTCATAGTTCTGGTTCATGATCGAAAGATGCGCCGTAGCTTCCTCGTCCGACTGGCCGCCAGACAGGAAAGCAATGCCCGGAACAGCGGACGGAACAGTGGATTTCAGAACGCGAACGGTCTTTTCGGCGACTTCTTCCTGGGATGCCTTACGCGCCTTCTTCCCGTCGATGACCATGTTGGGCTTCAGCACCATGCCTTCGAGCTTTACACGCGCATCGAACAATTCGTCAAAGACCGTGTTGAGCACCCACTCGGTAACTTCATAACAACGGTCGATCGAGTGCGTGGCGTTGTCGCCATCCATGAGAACTTCTGGCTCTACGATCGGCACGATGCCTGCTTCCTGGCATAGAGCAGCGTAGCGGGCCAGTGCTTGCGCGTTCTGCTTGACGCAGCCCCATGTGGGGGTCGTTTCGGAGATCGAAATGACGCCGCGCCATTTTGCGAACCGTGCGCCGAGGCCGTAATATTCATTAAGACGTTCACGGAGGCCATCAAGACCTTCGGTTATAGTTTCGCCCGGGAAACCCGCAAGCGCCTTAGCTCCTGCATCGACCTTGATGCCCGGAACGGAACCGGCAGCGCGGATGATTTCGGCAAGCGGCGTGCCGTCCTTGGCCTTCTGGCGTAACGTCTCGTCATAGAGAATAACGCCCGATATATAATTCTTCATGGCGTCGTCGGCACGGAAAAGCATTTCGCGATAATCGCGACGATTTTCCTCGGTCGACTCAACGCCGATGGAATCGAACCGCTTCTTGATCGTGCCGGAGCTTTCGTCGGCAGCAAGGATGCCCTTGCCCTCAGTGACCATCGCAGCTGCAATATCCTCAAGACGTTCAGTCATTCATCTCTCCTGATGCCATGCGCCAGGCAGACTCTGCTTAGGCGCTATTACGGGTTGAAATCGCGAATACCAGAAGAATATGACAAGCGGAATGGCGGTTCCAACGCTTAATCGATTGAAACTGTTTGTTATTTCTTAGGGATTCGAAAAGTGAAAAATCAAACGATTAAAAGGTGTTGAGGCAGGCCAGCAGGAGCCTGCCGCAGTTGGTATCGGATCAGTCACCCTTCAGAACATCGACGCCCGGCAGGGGCTTGCCTTCCATCCATTCGAGGAAGGCGCCGCCGGCGGTTGACACATAGGTAAAGGTTTCCCCGACACCCGCGTGGTTGAGAGCCGATACCGTGTCGCCGCCGCCGGCGACGGAAACCAGTTCGCCCGCTTGCGTGCGTCGCGCCGCATGGCGCGCAGCAGCAACGGTCGCGGCATCGAAGGGCTCCAGTTCGAAGGCACCAAGCGGGCCGTTCCAGACCAATGTCTTTGACTGATCAATAGCGGCGTTGATTTCTTGTGTCGTTGCAAGCCCGGCGTCGAGGATCATTGCATCGGCTGGTACTGCGGTACTGGCGACGGTCTCATGTGCCGCATTGGCCTTGAACTCTTGCGCGACGACGCAGTCGCTTGGCAGAATAATGCGACAGCCGCTGTCCTTGGCCTTGGCTAAGATGGTGCGCGCAGTGTCGGCCAGATCATGTTCGCACAGCGACTTGCCGACATTGATACCCTGAGCTGCGAGGAAAGTATTGGCCATGCCGCCGCCGATGGCCAACATGTCTACCTTCGTCACCAGATTCTCCAGAAGGTCGATCTTGGTGGAAACCTTGGCGCCGCCCACGATAGCCATTACCGGGCGGGATGGATTGCCAAGCCCGTTCTCCAGTGCTTCCAGCTCGGCCTGCATGGTGCGGCCAGCATAGGCAGGCAGGTAATGCGCCAGACCTTCGGTCGAGGCGTGAGCACGATGGGCTGCCGAGAAGGCGTCGGCGACGAAAATATCACCATTCTCGGCCAATTGCGCGCTGAAAGCCGGATCGTTTTTCTCCTCGCCCTTGTGAAAGCGGGTGTTCTCCAGAAGTACGATGCCACCTTCCGGCAAGGCCTCGATCATGTGCTTCGTGGCCGCGCCAACGCAGTCGGGTGCAAAAGCGACGTCACGCTGGAAGACCTTTGCGGCTGCTTCTGCGATAGGTTCAAGCGACATCTCGGCATTGCGTTCGCCTTTCGGGCGACCGAAATGGGCAAGAAGCACGACCTTGGCGCCTTTTTGGGCCAGTTCCAGCACGGTCGGAGCAACGCGCTCGATACGGGTGGCGTCCGTCACCTTGCCATCGGCAAAGGGAACATTGAGATCGACGCGTACGAGAATGCGCTTGCCACGAATATCACCCAGATTGTCGAGCGTCTTGAAACCTGCCATGGTCAAATCCTCTAATGCACTGTTTGGGCGCGACATTAGCGTGACAATCGCTGCTGTGAAGCTATTTCCTCTTCCGGCGTACGACAAAATCGATTTGCGCTTCAACCCCGGCTTTGTCTTTTGGCGTTTATCCATATGCGCAGCCGGTCGAGCGCTTCGTTGAGTGAGACATAGACCGGGACGCTCGGCGGCGGAGCGGGTGGATCGACGGAAAGTCCGAGAGCTGTGATTTCGCCATTTTCGTCGACATCTCTTACAATAAGCTCGATCGACTGCAGCGGCAGGCGGTCACCATATTCGACAAACCCTTCCAGCTTCCGTCTCATAAGGGCAGCTATGGTCAGGTCGCGATGTTCCGGCCTTAGCTCAATGCCATATATCTGTTCCAGAATGGCTGCGGGCTTATTGGGATCAATAGTAAACGTGCCGAAGAAATCCTCATCTTCAGGGTCGACCTCGGCGGGGCTGGCAAAGAGCCGGTCCAGGAGGCGCGGATAGCGGTCATGCACGAAAATATAGACCCGATCGCCGGCAATCAGACGGCCGTATTCGTTGAGCTTCATCGACTTTCCATCGCGCACGACGAGCGACGGGCGAGCCCAGCGCGGAATGCGCTCACCACGGGTGACGGGGCTTCCTGGGACCACTGTATACGTTAGAAGCTCGTGATGCGCCGAACCCGGCAGTTCAAGCTCCACCTTTTCGAGAGGCCCGCTGCGGGGTGGTACGAGCAGTGACAAGCGTCGAGCCAGCGGACCGATGGACCAACCCTGAACGATCAGGGAAACCAGAACAACGATAAAGGCAATGTTGAAGATGTCAGGGCCATTCTCCAGCCCGTTGATGACCGGCGTCAACGCGAGCAATATAGAGACGGACCCGCGCAAGCCGACGAAGGAAAGGAATGCGTTTTCGGTACGCGAGAAGCGGAAAGGGACAAGCGACAGGGAGACTGCGATCGGACGCGCGATGAAGATCAGAAACACACCGAGCACCAGCGCGACAGGCAGGATGGCGACGAATTGTGACGGCGTTGCATAGAGGCCAAGCACCAGAAACATGATGATTTGCGCCAGCCACGACATGCCGGCCTGAAAACGTTCGAGGCTCTTCGATCCGCGCAAGCTCGTGTTGCCCGCGACAAGCCCGGCAATATAGACGGCGAGAAAGCCCGAGCCGCCGATGGTGCCGGTGGCCGCAAAAAGCAATAGCGACAACGCCAGCGCGAAGATCGGCAGAAGTCCGGTGTCGAGCTTCAACTCGTTGATGAGGCGCACGATCAAGTGTCCGCCGATAAAGCCGGCGATGATACCGACGCCCATCGAGCGCAGAAAGCCGACGACTATATCGGTCAGAACTGCACTGGTTTCCGGAATGTTGCCGATCGAGATGATGTGGACCAGCGTCAGCGTCAGGAAGATGGCGATCGGATCGTTTGTGCCGGATTCCACCTCGAGCGTGGAGCGCACCCTGTCTCTCAATGTGAGATTGCCGGCGCGCAGCAGGAAGAACACGGCCGCAGCGTCGGTGGAAGACACGCAAGCGCCGAGGAGGAAGGATTCCAGCCAGTTGAAGTCGGTCAGATAATAGGTCGCGGTGCCGAAGATCAGGGTGGTGATGATCACACCGAACGTTGCGAGCGTTAAGGCAGGGGATGCTGCCTGTCTGAACATGGAGACAGGTGTCGAAAAACCCGAATCGAACAGGATAACTGCAAGCGCCAGAGAACCGACGAAATATGCAAGCGGGGCGTTGTCGAAAACCAGCCCGAAACCATCTTGGCCCGCCATAAGCCCGATGCCAAGAAAGAGCAGCAGGAGCGGAGCACCGTAGCGAAAGGCGATGAGGCTGGAAAAGGCAGCAGCGAGGATAAGGACCGTAGCGACGAGGGTGATGAGATAAATTGTCTGGTCCATGAATCGCCTGCAACGCCCGCCGTCTTATCTGCTTGATCTTGCATTACGAACTAGGGCGAAGTGAAGGCGCAATTGGTCAAGGTATCACGATTTTCGGAGCGTCAGTGGCCGCCGGGCCGCAGCACCGCTGTCAGCGAGACAGCGAAAATTGCAAAGAGCGCGATTTTCCAGAAATCGCCACGCTTTTTCAGTCCGGGAAGGCCGATCGGACGGATGACCTGTATGACCATGGCGATAAAAAAAAGAAGGCTGGCGACTTTGCTCATAGCTCTTTCTGCACGTCCTGCATCCAGGCTGCAATCTCAAACGTTAGTCGGAGTGGACAAGGCGCTTGTTTAGAGCAAGTCTCATTGTGAGACGGTGCGGGGAGGAGAGACCGCGCCAGAGTCACCGGGCCAATCGTGGCGTTTCGCCGATGTTGGTTTGAAATGGGAGGAAAGCAGCGTGTCGCGATACCACGAAACCTATGCAAACTGGCAGAAAAACCCTGATAAATTCTGGGAGGATGCAGCGCAGGCGATCGATTGGATCAAGCCGTGGAACAAACTTTTCGATCCGGATGCAGGCGTGTATGGGAGCTGGTTCGTCGGTGCCGAGTGCAATACCTGCTACAACGCGTTGGACCGTCATATCGCGGCCGGACGCGGCGATCAGATCGCCCTGATCCATGATAGTCCAATCACAGGGGCTTTGCGCAAATATACGTTCAACGAGGTTTATGAGGAGGTAGCTGCGCTTGCGACGGTGTTGACCGACCGGGGTGTCCGCAAGGGCGACCCGGTTGTCATATATATGCCGATGGTTGCAGAGGCGGCCTTTGCCATGCTTGCCTGTGCGCGGATCGGTGCGCCCCATTCGGTCGTCTTCGGAGGCTTCGCCTCGAAAGAATTGGCGACGCGAGTCGAGGATGTGAAGGCGGCAGCAATCATCTCCGCCTCCTGCGGTATTGAACCAGGACGAACCATCGCCTACAAGCCGTTGCTTGACGGAGCGATAGACCTCTGCACGCACGAGCCCGATTGCTGCATCATCCTCCAGCGTCCGCAACTGGAGTGTGACCTCGTGGAGGGGCGCGACATTGACTATCGTGAGGCCGTGGACGCGGCGAAGGCTGAGAAGCGCTTTACCGATTGCGTGGCGGTACAGGCGACAGATCCACTCTACATTCTTTACACTTCGGGAACCACGGGACAGCCGAAGGGCGTCGTACGCGACAATGGCGGGCATATGGTGGCGCTTGCCTGGTCCATGGGCAATGAGTTCGGTATCGAACCTGGCGAAACCTTCTGGGCCGCGTCCGATGTCGGCTGGGTAGTGGGCCATTCCTACATAGTCTACGGACCACTCCTGATCGGCGCGACGACAATCCTGTTCGAGGGCAAGCCGGTCGGCACGCCGGATGCCGGTACGTTCTGGCGTATCATCTCGGAACACAAGGTGCGCTCCTTCTTTACCGCTCCAACGGCATTTCGCGCCATCAAGAAGGAGGATCCGGACGGGGAATTCATCAGGAAATATGACCTTTCGGCCTTCCGTTGCCTCTTCCTGGCAGGTGAGCGGGCGGACCCCGAAACGGTGAAATGGGCGGAAGACAAGCTTCGAAAACCTGTTGTCGATCACTGGTGGCAGACAGAGATCGGCTATCCAGTCAGCCAGAACCCGTACGGATTGGGTCTTCTGCCACAGCGTTATGGGTCGCCAGGTGTCATCATGCCCGGTTTCGAGGTGCATATTCTCGATGATGAAGGTCGGCGGGTCGAGAAGCCGGGCACGTTGGGCAACGTCGTCATCAAACTGCCACTGCCGCCGGGGTGTCTGCCGACGCTGTGGAACGCCGACGCACGTTTCTTCGAGGCCTATCTTTCTGAATTTCCTGGTTACTATAAAACCGCGGATGCAGGGTTCATCGATAAGGATGGGTATCTTTTCATCATGTCGCGCACCGATGATATCATCAATGTTGCTGGTCACCGCCTTTCGACGGGCGCTATGGAAGAGGTTGTTGCTGAACATCCGGCTGTGGCCGAATGTGCCGTAATCGGCATCAGCGATCCGCTGAAAGGGCAGGTGCCATGCGGCTTCATCGTGCTCAACCGGGGGGCACGTCAGACGGAAGAAGAGATCGAGAAGGAAATCATAGCGTCGATTCGCGAAAAGATCGGAGCGGTTGCGGCATTGAAGAAGGTTGTCGTGGTGCTGCGCCTGCCAAAGACCCGATCAGGCAAGATATTACGCGCTACCATGCAGAAGATTGCCAATAACGGGGAGTGGGTTGTGCCACCCACGATCGATGATCCCGACGTTCTGGACGAAATAGGCAGGGCGCTCGATGAACGCAATCGGCGAGCGGTTTCGGCATAGCAAAAGGGCGGCTCGACCGAGCCGCCCTTCCAATTCGATGCGCGAGGTGATCAGTATTTGTTATCGTCCTCGTCGTCCTGCTCATCGCGGTTTGACTTGAGCGAAGAGAGCTTGGCGAAGACAGCATCCGCGTCGAGTTCTTTTTCCTCATTCGCGTCGTCGCGGTAATCCATATTTTCGGTGATCGAGGCCGGCAACAACGTGTCGCCGGTCTCCACACGCGGACGGTCGCGAGCGGCCTTTTGAACTTCAATGTCGAGATCAATCTGCGAGCAAAGTCCAAGCGTCACAGGATCCATCGGTGTCAGATTGGCCGAGTTCCAGTGCGAGCGGTTACGTATCTGCTCGATGGTTGCCTTTGTCGTGCCGACAAGGCGCGCGATCTGTGCGTCTTTCAGTTCGGCATGATTCCTCACCAGCCAGAGAATCGCGTTGGGGCGATCCTGTCGCTTGGAAAGCGGCGTATAGCGCGGACCTTTGCGTTTCTTTTCCGGCACACGAACCTTGGGCTCCTGTAGACGGATACGATAGTTCGGGTCGGCTTCGGCGCGGGCAATCTCTTCGCGTGTCAGCTGACCGCTGTTGATCGGGTCGAGACCCTTGATGCCCTGTGCGGCTTCACCGTCAGCAATCGCTTTCACTTCGAGCGGATGCAGCGAGCAAAAATGCGCGATCTGATCGAAGCTGAGTGCGGTGTTGTCGACGAGCCAGACAGCGGTCGCCTTGGGCATCAGAAGTGTGTAGGCCATTCGGCAAAATCCTCTCGTTCGCCCGCGTTCCTTGGCGCGGGCGGTGGTCATCAGCACCACCAAATCAGGAAAATCGCATCCCTTATACCCTTGTTTGAAAAGGGGAGCAAGAAACTTTGCCGTTCCCGTCAGCGCACATCCAGCACGATCTTGCCGACATGGCTGCCCTCTTCCATGCGTTCATGCGCCCTCCAGGCTTCGGTCAGCGGAAAGATCATGTCCATCACGGGAGCGATTTGGCGGCTCTCCAGGAGCGGCCAGACTTTTTCTTCAAGATCGCGTGCAAGCTCCGCCTTGAATTCGTCGGAGCGGGCACGCAGCGTCGAGCCGGTATGTGTCAGGCGTTTCATCATCAGGCGGGCATAATTGGCAGACCCTTGTGCGCCGTTCAGTATAGCTATCTGCACGATGCGGCCATCCATGGCAGCCGCGGCGTAGTTTCGGTCTACGTAGTCGCCGCCAACCATGTCCAGGATGACATCAACGCCTTTGCCATCGGTCTTCTCCTTGGTGACTGCGACAAAATCTTCAGATCTGTAATTAATCGCGATGTCAGCGCCCAGTCGCAGGCAGGCATCACATTTTTCACTGCTCCCGGCGGTGGCGAAAACGGTCGCGCCGAATGCTTTGGCAAGTTGGATTGCTGCCGTGCCTATTCCTGATGAACCACCGTGGACAAGGAAGTTTTCTCCTGTCTTCAGACCGCCCCGCTGAAAAACATTATGCCAGACCGTGAAGAAGGTTTCAGGAATTGCAGCTGCCTCAGACAGCGCATAACCGGAGGGTACCGGCAGGACATGACCCGCTGGTACGCGGCAATATTGCGCATAGCCTCCGCCCGGTACCAGGGCACAGACTCTGTCTCCTGCTTTCCAGCGGCTGACGCCTTTGCCGATCAAGGCGATGTCGCCGGCAACTTCGAGGCCGGGTAGATCGGAAGCGTCTTTGGGCGCCGGATACTCGCCCTTGCGCTGCGCAACGTCTGGTCGATTGACGCCGGCTGCCCGCACGCGGATCAGCACCTCCCCATCGCGCGGCATCGGCAGCGTGCGCTCTTCCGTCTTTAGTACCATCGGCCCGCCTGGTTCGGAGATGGTCACTGCCATCATCATTGCGGGAAGTTGGTTCTGCTGGCTCATGGGTAGGCTCCTGCGGAAAATCATTTGTGCTGCTTGCCACTTCGTGATGAAGTGAGCGTCATGTAGGCCAATGTAGGCGGCGGGAGCGAAGTTGCAAACGGAGGGATGCGATGGAGGAAGAGGCAATTCCGGTTCGGGGGTCTATGATTGGAGCTGATCTTTCGAACCATTCGGTCGACGACCTGGAAGCCTATCGGGACGCCCTCCACGCCGAGATTGTTCGCGTGAACGAGGCGATATCCCGGCGCGGGGCAACTCGGAATGCCGCCGAGCAATTCTTCAAGCGATGATATTTGGCTGGTTCCGGTCAAGGAACTGACTCAATCGGTAACCATTGTGTTCCATACTTCGTCGCCTGCCGGCTGATTTCAACACGTAATTTTTTCTCTTCGGAGCCCGATGCTTGCCACCTATCGACCGATTATAGCGCTTCTGGCGGGGACCGCGTTTCTTCTGGCCGGCTCTGGTCTTCACGGCCTCCTGCTTGCAATTCGCGGCCAGCAGGAAGGTTTTTCCACCGCCTCGCTCGGCTACCTGGGCACGGCTTGGGCGATCGGTTTTATCGGTGGATGCTATATGGCGCCACGGCTGGTGCGGAAGGTCGGACATATACGTGCCTTCGCCTGTTTCGCCGCCTGCCTTGCCATTGTCGCGCTTTCGACGGGCATCTTCGTAAACTCTGTTGTTTGGATCGTGCTTCGCGCAGTTACTGGCTTCGTCATGGCGGGCGCGTTCATGGTCATCGAAAGCTGGCTCAATGAGCGCGCAAGCAATGAAAATCGTGGCACGGTGTTCGGCCTCTATATGATGGTCACCAACGCTTCCATGGTCGCCGGACAGCTTTCGATCACCGCAAGCGACGTGATGGCTCAGACCTTGTTTCTCCTTGTTGGCATCTTCTTTTGCGCGGCGCTCATTCCTACTGCCGTGTCTTCGGCGCAAAGTCCTCAGCCCCTGCAGGACGTGAAACTCGATCTGAACGCTCTCTATCGTAACTCTCCTGTCGCGTTCGTCGGCTGTTTTGCAATCGGGATCGCCAATGGAGCATGGGGAACGCTGGGCGCCGTTTATGCTGCACAAATTGGTGTGGCGACGACGCAGATTGCACTTATTATGTGTATCGTCATGATTGCGGGTGCCTTTATGCAGCTTCCTATCGGCCGACTGTCGGACAGGACAGACCGCCGCTTCGTGCTCGCCGCAGGCGCTTCAGGAGCGGGTTTCGTCGCTGTTGTGATGTTCCTCCTAGCTCCACGCTCGACCGGCGTGATCATGCTCATGACGGCGGCGTATGGCGGATTGGCCTATACGCTCTATTCTCTGGCGGTCGCGCATGCCAACGATCATGCGGATGCATCGAGTTTCGCAAAGATTTCGGGCGGACTGCTGCTGCTTTACGGCTTTGGCACCATGCTGGGCCCGATCCTGGCGGCCATTTTCATGGAAAGTATCCGTCCTGAAGGTATCTTCCTGGCAACAGCGCTCGCACATTTTGCAATTGCCGGCTATGCCATGGCACGCACTCGTAAGCGTGCGCCCGTCCCGGTTGAGGATCGCGAGGCCTTTACGCCTGTCCCCGCGGAGCGCGCCGTCACACCAGAAGCGCTACGGCTTGACCCTCGGGCCGAACCGCAACCCGAGAATCCCGAAATGCACGAAGCTGCTGAGCAGCATGAAGCTGCGGAATAATCTTTGGGTAAAAGCGGATATAAAAATGCCGGATGGTCGAAGCCCCCGGCATTTTTCAGACATCTCAGTTCGGATAATTGTCACGCGTCGGCTCCCTCAGCGCCGCGGCAGAAATCCGAATGCTCCATTAATGTTTGGTGGCTGAGGCGCTCAGTTTGGTAATTTCGTCCTTGAGCGCGAGCTTGCGTCGTTTGATATCCTTGAGTTGGTCCTCGCTCATCGAAGGATGATGCTTGGCAAGGTCTAGTTCACGTTCCATTTCTCCGTGCTTCTTGCGAAGTTCTTCGAGATGGTTGGTAAGTGACATCGCTTTTCCTTTCGTGGACAACCTCGAAAGACCGCGAAGGCAGTTCCGCGTCCGCCGTTCTGCGGTCCATTGAACTTTGCCACCGGCTAAAGATCATGTCGATGGGTTTGTAGTAGGATTTTCACCGAGCTGATTATGTGCTAAAGGGGCGCCCATTCTCCTCGCGATCGCAATTTCTGCGATTTGACAGGGGCCATGCTCGTACGCAGATGGTGATGATGTCGGATCAGGAAAAAGCGGATACGCGCCTTGAGTATGCGCGGCTGAAACTGGAGCATTCCGACTTTGATGCAGCCATCAACGCGATGATTGCCGTCGGCTGCGATTCCATGCAGATCCAGCGCATGAAGAAAAAGAAGCTCAAGGTGAAGGATCGCCTCAACGAACTTGAAGACCAGATCATTCCCGACATCATCGCTTGAATAGTCGCGTCAGTTTGATTACTGCGAGTTTTTCAACGGTAGTCCGAGCGATCTCGCGATTGCCACGAGAAAATGGCTTTTGATGGGGAATTGCCGTGAACGCTTCCAATGCCGAAGTCGCCATCATCATGGGTAGCCAATCCGATTGGTCGACCATGCGAAACGCGTCTGAAACTCTCGAGGAACTGGGAATCGAACACGAAAGCTTGATCGTGTCCGCACATCGTACGCCGGATCGCATGTTCGAGTTTGCAAAGAATGCCAAGGCCAGTGGCTTTAAGGTTATTATTGCAGGGGCAGGCGGTGCAGCGCATCTTCCAGGAATGGTCGCGGCACTGACGCCTCTTCCGGTGTTTGGCGTGCCCGTCGAATCCAAAGCCCTGTCCGGTCAGGACTCGCTTCTCTCCATCGTGCAGATGCCGGGGGGCGTTCCCGTAGGGACGCTGGCGATCGGGAAGGCAGGCGCGATTAACGCCGCCCTTCTTGCAGCTGCCATCCTGGCCCTTGGGGATGAAGATTTAGCCGAGCGTCTTGATGCTTTCCGCATGGAACAGACCGACAAGGTCGCCAAGCATCCGGTGGACGGTGCATGAACGCGCTCAAGGCAGATTCGACCATAGGCATCATTGGTGGAGGCCAGCTCGGACGTATGCTGGCGATGGCAGCGGCGCGTCTTGGCTATCGCGTTGCGGTCCTGGAGCCGACGCAGGACTGTCCGGCAGCGCAGGTCGCAAACGTCATGATCAGCGCGGCTTACGACGATGTCGCTGGCCTGAAGGCGCTTGCGGACGTCAGTGACGTCATCACCTACGAATTCGAAAACGTTCCTGTGGAAGCCGCGCGAACGCTGGCCAAGAATCGTCCCGTTTATCCTCCGGCTCTGGCGCTCCAGGTCGCGCAGGATCGCGTTACGGAAAAAAACTTCATCAACAAGGCGGGTATCGCGACAGCGCGATTTCACATAGTCGACAGTGATGCCGATCTGGAAGAGGGGCTTGCCGCTTTCGGTGGTAGCGGCGTCCTGAAGACGCGGCGTCTGGGCTATGACGGTAAAGGGCAGAAACTCATCCGCGACGCAGGAGCCGATACGCATGTCGGCGTCTATAGCGAAATGGGCGCGGTGCCGCTGATCCTCGAGGAGCTTGTTGCTTTCGAGAGTGAGATTTCAATCATAGCGGCGCGGGCTGCCGATGGTACGAAAGTCGCTTTTGATCCGGCCAAGAATGAGCATCGGGACGGAATTCTGCATCAGTCCGTGGTGCCATCGGGCGTCGCGGAGAAGACGATAGATGCCGCTCGCGACGCTGCCTTCACGATCCTTGATGCGCTCGATTATGTCGGCGTTATTGGCGTCGAGTTCTTTGTGCAGGCGGATGGTTTCCTCTTGGTCAATGAAATCGCTCCCCGGGTACATAATTCCGGACACTGGACGGAAGCTGCCTGTGTTGTATCGCAATTCGAGCAGCATATTCGCGCCGTCGCGGGGCTGCCATTGGGCGATGGGCAGCGGCATAGTGACTGCGTCATGGAAAATCTGATCGGTAACGATGTCGAGAAGGTGTCAGGTCTGCTATCCGAGCCTGATCTTCTCGTTCATCTTTATGGCAAGGTAGAAGCGCGGCCGGGTCGGAAGATGGGACACTTCACACGTTTGGCTCATCGTAAATCGATCTGAATCGATCGCGCTGCGGTTGACAGGCAGCCGGCTCAAGGGTAAGAGCATTGCCAACTTCGGGCGCGTCTTCAGGCGCGCTTTTCATTTGTGTTCGGCGCTAGGCCGCAATTCCTGACGGATAAGACCATGAAGATCAAGAACTCGCTCAAGGCCCTCAAGGCACGTCATCGTGAAAACCGTCTCGTGCGCCGCAAGGGCCGCATCTATATCATCAACAAGCTGAACCCGCGTTTCAAGGCTCGCCAAGGCTGATCGGCACTTCGAAGTCGAATGACTTCGAATACACGATGGGAAAAATTGTGATGGCGTCGGCGAGCCTTTGACAGGCTGTACGATCCGGTCCGGTTTAGACCCGCGCCATATCGCTTTCGTGAAGCTTATCGCAATTCTTTCAGAAAAATCGGCTTGAACGTTCCGTATGTCAGGGATTATGGTCCGGACATGAGGAACGTTTTCGCATGTTTGGCCATGGCTATGGCGCTTCTTATCTCGCCGGTGTCCGCGCAGCAGACCGGCCAGGAGAAGCGCGGGGTTTCGGTCGTTGCAAAAGACCAGAAAGCCGAGCTTGACGGCTTGTTTGAGACGCTGAAGAAAACGTCCAATCCTCAAGCAGCCGCCCGTATTGCAGCGCGTATCCGGACGAGCCTGTCGCACTCGGGCAGCGAAACCGTCGATTTAATGATGGGCTGGGCGCAGGAGGCGGTTGGCAACCAGAATTTCGGTGTTGCGCTCGACTTTCTCGATCAGATTACCATAATCGATCCCGACTACGCCGAAGCTTATGGTCTGCGCGCAACAATTTATATAATCACCCAGGATTTTGAGAAGTCGAAGGCCGACATGCGAAAGGCGCTGTCGCTTGAGCCACGGCACCCCGCCATTCTTGCTGCTTATGCTCAACTCCTGCAGGCGGAAGGCAACAAGAAGCAGGCGCTTCGGGTATTGGAGCGCCTGCTCGGCGTCTATCCCACGGCGCCTGATGCGCAGCAGGCCTATTTCGATCTTTTCAACGAGTTGGACGGAAGGGCGATCTGACGACTGCCCTTCCTCTGCAATCATGCTTGCATAAAACGAGTTCGGGTAGAAAGAGGCTAGGGCACCGTCTTAAATGCCGCCGCGGCCGTCCGAGCCGATATACGCGATGCGCAGCATATTGGTGGCGCCCGGTGTGCCGAAAGGAATGCCCGCTGTGACAATGACGCGATCACCTGGATTTGCAAAATTTTCTTCATAAGCGATACGGCAGGCGCGGTTCACCATATCGTCCAGGTCGTGGGCATCCTCGGTCACGACGCTGTGGGTGCCCCAGACTAGCGCCAGCCGACGCGCCGTCTCAACGATAGGTGAGAGCGTGACAATCGGCACCTGCGGACGCTCGCGCGCGGCACGAAGACCGGTAGTTCCAGAGGAAGTGTAGCAGATAATGGTAGACAGACGCAGCGTTTCGCCGATCTGGCGGGCTGCGAGCGACACTGCATCCGCGCCGGTGGCCTCCGGCTCTCCGCGCTGATTGCTAATAATGACCGGATAGGTTGGATCGCGCTCGACTTGCTCGGCTATGCGATTCATTGTGGCGACCGCTTCGACCGGATATTGTCCGGCAGCCGATTCGGCCGAAAGCATGATAGCGTCAGCCCCTTCGAAGACGGCCGTGGCCACATCCGAAACTTCCGCGCGTGTGGGGACAGGCGCACTGATCATTGATTCCAGCATCTGCGTTGCTACGACGACGGGCTTACCCGCTCTCCGCGCCGCGCGCGTGATCTGTTTTTGAATGCCGGGAACGGCCTCGAGCGGCATTTCAACGCCAAGGTCACCGCGCGCGACCATCAGGGCATCGGATAGTTCAATGATTTCCGCCAGGCGATTGACTGCCTGCGGCTTCTCGATCTTGGCAAGCAGGCTTGCCCGCCCGCGCGCAACCTTTCGCGCTTCAGCCAGATCTTCGGGACGCTGAATAAATGATAGCGCGATCCAGTCCACGCCAGCGTCGAGCACAGCATCGAGGTCTTTTCGATCTTTCTCTGTCAGCGCACCTACGGCGAGATCCGTGTCGGGTAGCGACACACCCTTGCGGTCGGAAATCTTTGTTCCAGCCACGACCTTGCAGGTCAGCGCCTTGCCATCGGTCTTCTCGCATATGAGTTGGAGCTTGCCGTCGTCGATCAACAGCCGATGTCCTGGCTGCACAGCTTCCAGAATTTCCGGATGCGGCAGGTATGCGCGCGTTTCATCGCCTGGCTTATCCTGGCCATCCAGCGTGAAGATAGCGCCAGGTTTCAGTTCGACAGAACCCTTTGCAAACTTCCCGACACGCAGCTTCGGCCCCTGAAGATCGGCAAGAATGCCGATGGGACGCCCGACGGCTTTCTCCACGTTGCGGATACGGGCGACGAGCGTACGCATCAGCGCGTGATCTGCGTGGCTCATGTTGACGCGGAAGCAGTCTGCTCCTGCATCGAACAGCTTGCGGATCATTTCCTCTTCGGAGGAAGCGGGACCAAGTGTGGCGAGGATTTTGACCTTGCGGCTGCGTCTCATGAAATTGTTCTATCTCGACTGGGGTTAGGGTGACTGGGCGGGCAGTGCAGGGGTTGCTGGATTGGATGGTGCGTCCGTCAATTGAACCATCCAGCTCGACTGCTGGCCGGTATCGTGCTCCTGAAAGCCTGCGCGCTGAAAACCGCGCGCAAAACAATCTGTTACACCGGCGATTTTGAACTGATTCTCGGCTACGCACATCTGAATGGGGCCGTCCCAACGACCGCCGCGTTCGGCGTCTTCAGCATAGAGATAATAATAGCGGGCCGCGAGTGGGCCTTCCAGCAATGTCTTGCAGGAGGAGCCTTCGATCGTCCACCAGCCCTCCGTCACCCAGCCTGCTTCGCCGCGATAGCCGATTGCCACGCCCACCAATTGCTGGGTCGCGTTGCACACGCGAAAATCTGCCTTGGCCGCGAGCGGCGATCCCATCAATGCCGCAAAAAAAACGAAGGCCGCGAGCCCCCAGCTTTGCATGTGGCTATTTCGTTTCAGGGAAAACGTCATGCGCTGCATTCTCTCCGAATCCTGCACCAGAGGTCTTTATAGCAACTCCAACCAAAACGGGAACCGGTTTTGCGCGGAGTTGCATGAAAACAAGGAGATAGTTTCGATCAGTTGAACACCCACCAGGGGCGCGAATGAGGCGAGCATCCCAAACCGCAACCTGCTAGTTCACGTTTGCCGTTGCCACCCCGTCATGTCAGAATAAGGGCCGATTCCTTCTTCTCGATAAACAAGTACCGATAAAGTCGAAATGACGAAAATCTCACAGACCGATCAGGAAAAGCTTGAAGCCGCTGCTTTTCGTCGCCTGCTTGCGCATCTCTCCGAGCGTACCGATGTCCAGAACATCGATTTGATGGAACTGGCTGGCTTTTGCCGCAACTGCCTTGCACGTTGGTACCAGGAGGCGGCAAATGATGCCGGTCATGCGCTGACGAAGGAGGAGGCGCGCCAGCATGTTTACGGCGAAACGTATGAATCATGGCAGGCCAAGCACCAGACCGGCGAAAAGAAACCGCATCCCTGAAAGCCCGCAATGGATGCAGCAGAGAAAGTTGATCTCATTGCGGCTTGACCTTGGCCGCATCCTCCGGCATCGAACCCCCCACTCATTCTCGCGAGCGTGTTCAACTCGCCAATTCATCACAGTCCGGAGTAAAGCATGTCAGACGATATTACTGAGCCAAGCCAGAGCGTGGCTGCCGGCCAGCTTCGTGCGATCATCGAACGCATCGAACGCCTGGAGGAAGACAAAAAAGCCATCGCCGAGGATATCAAGGATGTCTACGCAGAGGCCAAGGGCAACGGCTTTGACGTAAAGGTATTGCGTGCCATCATCCGTCTGCGTAAGCAGGAGCCGACCGAGCGCGAAGAGGAAGAGGCCATGCTAGACCTCTACAAGTCCGCTTTGGGAATGGTATAATTTTCCAATTTGCACTGCCGATCACGTCGTTTGGTTATCGGCAGTGCAATCATCTGTTCAGCACTTTTGCTCTGTTATGTTTTCGACCTTAGGCATGGCCTCTCACCAAGGGTAGGCTGGCCTTTCGATTTAGCTCTTCAGCTTTCAGTTCCGGATTCAGGCAGTCCACGTATTGCGCGCGCCTGTTGAACAGTTCCGGAGGCCCTGCTTTTGCACAGCCGAGCAGGCGCGCTTCTCTTCACATCCTGTCTACTCTGGCGATCACCTTCGGAGCATGGATTCCTGACGTGCGCAGGCGTACGTACAATGGGAAAAGCCCGCCTCTGAAATCTGATACATCAGATATTGACATGCCAGATGGCGGGCTATAGCGATAATATCAGGAGGAAGATCATGGACGGCACCGTTGCTCGGAATGAGCAGGAAGATCGCGTACTGCTTGAGCCGATCAAGGTTCGCAGCCTGCGCGAGCACGTACATGAAGAGCTTCGTCAAGCCATTATTTCGGGACGGCTGCGCACAGGGCTGAAGCTTAATGAGCGGCAACTTGCTTCGGAACTAGGCACCAGCACCAGCCCTCTCAAGGAAGCGCTCCGCCAACTTGAGGCGGAGGGCCTGGTCCGCACGGAACCGCGAAGGGGGAGCTTTGTCACCTTCTCGGAGCGGCAGGCGGAGGAGATGACGCTTGCACGGGCGGCGCTCGAAAGCATCATTGCTCGCCAAGCGGCCAAGCATGCATCGGAGGAGGCGTTTGATCAGCTGCGATCAGTTATCGAAGAGATGCGGCTTGTGGTGGAGGCAGGGTCGATCAACGAACTGATTGGATTGAACGAGCGGTTTCACGATGCGGTCCACGAGGCCTCCGGTTGCGATTATCTGCGCCGGCTGCAGAATGCGCAAAGGACGTACAATCATGCAGCCCGCAAGACGGTTCTGAGCCGGGAAGATGTTCGCCGGGCATCGTTTCTGGAACATGAAGCCATCATGAAGGCTATCGTCACGCGAAATGAGGATGAGGCAGAGCGACTCATGCGCGAACATATCCTGCTTGCCGGCAAAACGCATATCGAACTCGTTTTCTAGCGACGGATCGGGGAGGAAAATGGATCAACGACTACCGCCGCATGCTTCATGGACACTTAAGGCGTTGGAAGCGGGAAATTATCCGCGTGCTTGAACGTTGGTCGACGCCACCGCCCCTTTGAACCCGTGCGTACGAAACATCATAACGGCGTAAATGTCATCGTCGTGAAGGAAGCGATGCAGATTAAAGGATACGAGGCGGCCGGTCCGGCTGCCTGGCTTGCCAGCGCTCAATGCCGCAGATCGGGACGCGCTGAGTAAAGTTTTACAGCAGTGGAATGAAGTCGAAATGGCCTGATGAATAAGCAATGGGTCTTCGGTCCGGGGAGGGATACGAAGACGTACCATGACAACTGGAGGAGTAAGTCATGAAATACGAAATCACGCGCCGCCGTTTTCTGGCTGGTACCGGCATAGCCGCGACCGGGATCGTTTTGCCGAGCCAGCTTCTGGCACAATCGGCAAAGCTGCCTTCGGCACCCGTCGCCCTCAACGTCATTGACGCTGCCGGCAATTTGGCACTGACACAACCGATTTTCGAGAATTTTGCCAAGGATAAGAGCGATCTCGTGTCGCGCTTCACTTTCAACAAGGCGCCCGCACCAGAACTTCCGGGCAAAGTCCGTGCGCAGCAACGCGCCAATCGGATCGACATAGATCTAGTCATCATCGGTCCGGATGCCCTGTCCGCTGGTCTTGCCGATGACATCTGGACGGATATTATCGCACTGCCCGAAAACGGCCTGCCCAATCTCCAGGAACTCTATCTTGATCCTGCCTGGCGCATGCAAGAGCAGTCGAAAGGCAAGGGCGTCGTCGTTTCCTACTACCCGTCCGGGCCTCTTCTTGAATATATGCCGGACAAGGTTCAGAAGGTGCCAACGACTGCGCAGGAGCTTCTCGACTGGACGAAAGAGAACAAGAACAAGTTCATCTATGCCCGCCCGGCGAATTCCGGCCCTGGGCGCACTTTCCTGATGGGCCTGCCTTATCTTTTGAAAGACACTGATCCGAAAGATCCGGCGAAGGGCTGGGACAAGACGTGGGAGTATCTAAAGGAGCTTCACAAGAACATCGAATATTACCCGGCCGGTACTGGCGCCCTGATGAAAGAGCTGGGTGAAGGCACTCGCGATATGACTGTGACTACAACGGGTTGGGATATTAATCCACGTGCGCTCGGTGTCGTGCAGAAGGAAGCGGCTGTTGCCAAACTTGACGGTTTCCACTGGGTTTGCGACGCCCACTATTTCGCAATTCCGAAAGGCGTTTCCGAAGAAAAGATTGCCGTCCTGCTCGAGTTCATCAAATATGCGCTGCAACCGCAGCAGCAGGCCTATTCTTATGACAAAGGCTATTTCTATCCAGGGCCTGCGGTGAAGGACGTGACGCTCGAGATGGCTCCCCAGGAGAGCCAGGATGTCATCAAGGAGTTCGGGCGTCCCGAATATGAAGATTGGATCGCCAATAATCCCATTGAATTGCCGCTGGAGCCGGAGGCTTTGGTGACGGCATTCCGACGCTGGGATGAAGACGTCGCGGCCAGCTGACGGCATCTAACCCGAACGAGATCGCGGCAACGTGCTGCCGCGATCTCGCCAGCCATATCTTCGATATTCAGATGGAGCATCGGCATGTCACTGGCTTCGACATCATTCAGTGAACTTCGCCTTGACCGCGTGAGCCGTGCCTTCGGCAATTTCAATGCGCTCAACGAGATCGACCTTGTCATTAATAAAGGAGAGTTTGTCGCCTTGCTGGGACCTTCGGGTTGCGGAAAATCGACGGCGTTGAACTGCATTGCCGGGCTTTTGGGAACGACCGGCGGCGGTATCTATATCGATAACCAGCGGATCGATCAGTTGAAGCCTGAAGATCGCGGCTTCGGCATGGTCTTTCAAAACTACGCGCTCTTTCCACATATGACCGTGCGGCAGAATGTCGGCTTTGGGCTGAAGATGCGCGGGCTTCCCAAGGAGGAGATCGAGCGGCGATCGAATGCAGCCTTGGCACTTGTTCGTTTGCAGGGGCAGGGGGACAAGCTACCTGGTCATTTGTCCGGCGGACAGCAGCAACGCGTTGCAATTGCTCGCGCTATTGTCATTGAGCCGCCACTGGTCCTGATGGATGAGCCTCTGTCCAATCTTGACGCCAAGCTACGTCTCGAGATGCGGGCTGAGATACGGCGTATCCATAATCAACTCGGCGCGACGACGATCTATGTCACGCATGATCAGGATGAGGCGCTTTCGCTTGCAGATCGCATCGTGGTTCTGCGGGACGGTTCTATTCGTCAGGTCGGGACACCGCGTGAGCTTTATGAAAGCCCACATTATCTGGATGTTGCGGAATTTATGGGCTTCCGCAACAAGGTTGCGGGCAAAGTTGTCCGAGCGCGCGACGGCCAGGTCACAATTTCCGTTAATGGGACTGAACTCACTGGCACTGCCACATCGCCGCTGTCACCCGGGGACGAGGCCCTGCTTGCCGCGCGAGGGGACGATGTAATCGAAGGGTCTTCAGGCCCCAACGCGATCCACGCGACGGTCGAGACGATTGAGTACCGCGGTCGTGAATATGTGGGCACTGCGCGCACGACGGAAGGTATGGAGCTTATCTTCCATGGCTCGCGAAACGTCACGCTCGGCTCTGAAATTGCCTTGCAGATCGCGTCCGAACGAGCGCTTGTCTTCGCGGGGCACGGATGACCATGGCGGAGATCACACAGACTGCAACGATTGTGCGCCAAAAGACCTTGCGGCCGTCGCTGCGGCAGCGCCTTGCCAATCGAGGTATTGACGGCGTGACGTTGATGATTCTGCCTGCACTGCTTTTCGTGCTGGGCGTTTTTGTCTACCCCTTCCTTTATGGCCTGGTTCTGTCCTTCAATCCATTGGAGGGCGATAGCGCTTTCGCGAATTATACGCGCTTCTTCTCCGATCCTTACCTGTACAAGACGATAGGAGCGACGCTCTGGCTGGCAGTGCCGGTGACGATCCTGAGCATCTTGTTTGCGCTGCCGATCGCCATGCGTGTGCGACTGATGCAAAGGCAGCGTCTGCTGACGACGATTTTGGTTCTGCCTGTTACGTTGGGTACGGTTCTGGTGGCGGAGGGGTTGCTCAATTACCTTGGGCCGCAGGGCTGGTTCAATCGAACCTTGATAACCATCGGCTTGATTGATGCGCCCGTTCGTCTCGTCAATAATTATTGGGGCGTGCTCGCATCGCTCATCATTACAGTGTTTCCCTTTACGTTTCTTCTGACCTTATCCTACGTAACGGGGATTGATCCCGCACTGGAGCGTGCGGCAGCGACCCATGGTGCAAATAGCTGGCAACGATTCCGGCATGTCATGTTGCCGCTGCTCGTTCCTGGCCTTGTCGTTGCCGCGTGTCTGACTTTCGTGCAGGCTTTTGCGGTCTTTCCTTCTGCCGTTCTGCTTGGCGCACCGTCTGGTCCTACCCGCGTCATTTCCATCGCGGCGGCACAGGCGGCCTTTGAGCAATATGATGACTCCATGGCTTCGGCGATCGCCATGATCATGGCTGTCGTTCAGTTGTTGGTCGTCACTGCCCTGCTTGGCGTGCGTTCGCTCTTCTACCGCGGCTCGACCGCTGGCGGGAAAGGTTGATCATGATCCGCGATACATCTCCTCTGTCGAAACTCTGGATCGCCGCCGTCTGGCTCGTCACAGGTTTCTTTGTCCTCAATGTCCTCGCAGTCATCATGGCTGTGGTTGTTTCGTCCTTCGGGACACGCTGGCTCGGCACGTGGCTTCCAGATGGTTTCACCACCAACTGGTATGGGGCTGCCTGGGCTGAGTTTCAACTTGATCACGTCCTGCTCGTCACTTTTCAGATCGTGCTGACGGTGGTGGTTCTTTCGGGCTTCCTTGGCGTGACAGCAGCCTATGCCTTTGCCCGTCGCGATTTCCCGGGCAAGAAACTCGTGCTTCTGATTTTCCTTCTGCCCTTGCTGGTGCCACCGATCACGTTCGGCATTCCGCTTGCAACCGTGCTCTACAAGGCGGGTGTCGGGGGAACATTCTGGGGCGTCGTCATGGCTAATCTCGTGCCGACGGTTCCGTTTGTCATTCTGGTCATGATTCCGTTTATCGAGCAGATCGACCCGAAGATCGAGGCCGCAGCACGCGTTTTCGGGGCGGGGACCTTCAAACTTTTCTATCACGTGCTTCTACCGATGCTCCTTCCCGGTATTCTCGCGGCGATGCTTCTGGTTCTGGTGCGGACGGTTGCGATGTTCGAACTGACCTTCCTCACGGCCGGGCCGACCAGTCAGACGCTGGTCGTCGCGCTCTACTACTCGGTATTTGCCGCCGGCGTACGCTCGGTCCAGGCGATTGATGCGATGGCCGTGATCTACATGGTGACATCATTGATCTGGCTGCTGGTTGCGTTGCGCTTCGTCAACCCGACGCAAATCGTGGCGCGCGGTCGCCGGGCTCAAACGCACTAGATCTTCATTGAGGCGGGCTTGCCCGCCTCGTTCCTCTTTTCCCTCTGGTTCGCCATGAAAATCACTGAAGTCGAAACTATCCAGCTTCCGTATCTTAACAATATTCCGTGGGTGCGGGCTCGCACCCACGACAGGATCGTCGGGCTGGGTGAAGCGTTCTGCGGGGCAAACGCGGTCGCCGCCTATATTCATAGCGATTTGGCACCACGGCGCGTCGGACTTGACCCGCTGGAGCCCGGTATTCCCGTCTGCGCCAGCGAGACGCTGGCGACGCGCTCACAGTTTCTCGATGTGCTGAAAACCGACGCTACTGATTATGTCATGCTCGAAATTTCCTGGTGTGGCGACCACCCCGACGCCGTTCGTCCTAGCACGAGGGCGACATGATAGGACCATTCACATGTATCGCCGATCTGCGGGCGGAGATTCTCGAATCGCCGGTCTGGGATGCTCACCGCTCGGTGCTTTTCGTCTGCAGCATAACTGGTCGTGAGATCCTGGAAATTGATCTCGATCGCGGAGTGCGTCGCCGATGGAATTTCGAACAGGATGTCGCATCCCTGGGTCTTTGCGAATCCGGTAGTCTGGTTGTCGCCTTGGCGCGACAGGTCATTCTCTTCGATCCTGAGACGACAGAGCGACGGGTTCTTTGGGACAGCTATGATGGACCGGAAGAATCGCGTCTCAATGATGGTAAGGTCGGACCCGATGGCGCCTTCTGGGTCGGCAGCATGGATAGCCGCAAGGGCTTCGAAACCAGTGTTCTCTACCGTATAGATAGCTCCGGGACTGCGGTGAGAATGCAAAGCGGGTTGATGACCTCCAACGGCTTGGCGTGGTCGCTCGATGCTAAGACCATGTTCCATTCGGATTCGCGCGGCGAATGGTTGGATCGTTATGATTTCGAACCCTCATCAGGAGCGATGTCGAACCGTACCTGCATCGCGCATCTGGACGATCTCGCCGGCCGTCCAGATGGCGGTGCATGCGATGTCGAGAACTATTACTGGAGCGCGGGGGTGTCTGCGGGCGTCATCAACAGGTTCAGTTTCGACGGCCGCATCGTCGAAAAACTGCAGGCGCCGGTTCCTGCGCCTACAATGCCCTGCTTCTGTGGACCGGATCTTGATCATATTGCCATCACCTCGCACCGTTTTCTCTCTTCCGAAACATTGGCTGCGGCGCCGCAATCGGGCGGCGTTTTTTTAGCCAAGTCTAAGGCAAGGGGCGTGCCAGTCGCGCGGATGCGGGAGGGCTGATCAATGTTGGCATCGAGTGCGGAGTTTCTTCTGAAGGGTGGTGGCTACAGCCTTGCGATCAACCCTTCCCAAGGAGGGTGGATCACCGCACTGGACTGGGAGTGCCCGGAAGGCGCGAAGGTCAATGTGCTGGAGCCCGCCAAATCTGGTGCGCCTCCCTTCAAAGCCGGCTGCTTTCCGATGCTGCCCTTCACCAATCGCATTGCCGACGGGCGCTTTATGTTCGCCGGACACATTCATGCTATGCCTGTCAATCGAGCTGAGGAACATGTAGCCATCCATGGCCACGGTCGCGATCATCCCTGGACGGTTCTTCGCCTGAGCGACGCTGAGATCGTTCTCGAGCAGCTCTTCGATCACGCTGCAAGCCCTTACGTTTATCGCGCCGCGCAGTCGATCTCGCTAGGCGAAGGCGGCGTTCAGATAGAAATTTCCGTCCAGAATTCAGGCAGTAAGCCCCTGCCTTTTGGTGTCGGGCTACATCCTTGGTTTACAAGTACGGCTCGCTCCAGCCTCACTTTCTCAGCCGAAGGAACGTTCGAGAAGGATGAGCGCGGCCTTCCCAGGGGCGAGCTCAAGCCGCAAGGCCGTTTTGCAGGGCCGGAAGAGCGCATTGCAGATCATGCAGGTTTCGATGGCTGTTTCATGAATTGGCATGAAGGCCGCGCGACGATTTTCCTGCCTGAGATGGAAACGAGGGTGGATATCGAGGCTGGCGGGGATTTTTGCCATTTGCATGTGTACGTCCCTGTCGGTCGCGATGTCGTCTGTGTAGAGCCGGTCAGCCATCTTCCTGACGCCATCAACCGCCCAGGGCTTGGTTCTGGAGCGATGATGCGTGTGCTGTTTCCCGGTCAAAGCCTGGCAGGGACAATGCACATCAGCGCAAGCTTTCTACGAAAATGCGAGGCAGACAAGAATGAAGCGTAAGAACTATCAAGACCTGCGATCTGCACGGTGGATGGTGCCCGACGATCAACGCTCGTTTGGCCATCGATCGCGCACCATGCAGATGGGCTATGATCCTGCCGACTGGGAGGGAAAGCCCATCATCGCGGTCATCAATACATGGTCGGACGCGCAGCCGTGCCACATGCATTTCAAGGATCGCGTCGAGTGGGTGAAGCGCGGCATCTTGCAGGCGGGAGGCTTTCCTATGGAGCTGCCTGCATTGTCGCTCTCGGAGAACTTCGTCAAGCCGACGACGATGCTCTACCGCAATATGCTGGCGATGGAGACTGAAGAACTGTTGCGCAGCCACCCGATCGACGGCGCCGTGTTGATGGGCGGATGCGATAAAACCACGCCCGGCCTCGTCATGGGCGCAATCAGTATGGGCATTCCGTTCATTTTCCTTCCGGCGGGGCCAATGTTGCGCGGCAATTACGCTGGGAAGTATCTCGGCTCCGGTACGGACGGGTTCAAATACTGGGACGAACGTCGCGCCGGCACCATCTCCAAGGAGGAATGGCAAGGCATTGAGGGTGGCATTGCGCGCTCTTATGGGCACTGCATGACTATGGGCACCGCCAGCACCATGACAGCCATTGCAGAAGCCATGGGGCTCACCCTGCCAGGTGCATCGTCAATCCCCGCAGCAGATGCAAGTCATAAGCGGATGTCTACACAGTGCGGCCGGCGCGCCGTCGAGATGGTCTGGGAAGATCTGACTCCCGCAAAGATCATAACTCCTGCCGCAGTACGCAACGCCGTTACCGTTGCAATGGCAACAGGTTGTTCGACCAATGCCATCATCCATCTCATCGCCATGGCGCGGCGCGCAGGTGTTCCTCTTGAGCTGGACGACCTTGATCAAGTGGGGCGCACGACACCCGTCATCGCCAATATTCGTCCATCCGGCTCTACGTATCTGATGGAAGATTTCTATTACGCGGGGGGACTGCGCGCCTTGATGAAGCAGCTCGGTGACAAGCTGGATGAAGGTGCAATAACGGTGAGCGGCAAGCCGCTGACCGATGGTCTCGACCTGGCCAAGATATGGAATGACGATGTTATTCGCCCACTGTCCAATCCGGTCTATCATGAAGGGTCGCTTGCAGTTCTGAAGGGCAATCTCTGTCCTGATGGCGCCGTGGTAAAGCCAGCTGCCTGCGATCCCGCTTTCCACCGGCACCGCGGCCCGGCTTTGGTTGCCGACAGCTATGCTGAACTCAAGACGATCATCGACGATCCAGACTATCCACTTACGCCCGAGACGGTTCTGGTCCTGCGCAATGCCGGTCCTCAAGGGGGGCCAGGGATGCCCGAGTGGGGCATGATCCCGATGCCCAAGGCACTTCTCAAGCTGGGCTTGCGGGATATGGTACGTATTTCCGATGCGCGCATGTCCGGCACTTCCTTTGGAGCCTGCGTCCTGCATGTGGCTCCAGAGGCCTATGTCGGAGGACCGCTCGCCCTGCTTCGCACGGGCGATATCGTGGAACTCGACATACCCGCACGCGCTCTGAACATGCTCGTCGATGACGAGGAACTAAGCCGGCGCAGGGCAATGTGGCAGGAACCCGCTCCGCGTTACGAGCGCGGATATGGCTATGTTTTCTCCAAACATGTTGAGCAGGCCGACAAGGGGTGTGATTTCGATTTTCTGCGTACGGAGTTTGGTCGGCCGGTCGACGAGCCTGCCATAAATTGATCCTTCTGATAACCTTGCGAGGAACCATGACCGCGACCGTTCTTACCGATGAAACCCGCTCGAAATATCAGCGCATCTCCACAGCTTCCGTGGCGACAGCGCTCTATAAGCGAGGTTTGCGAAATCAGTTCATCCAGAACGTCGTTCCTGTGCAGTGGAAGGGACGAAACATGGTTGGGCAGGCCTTTACCCTGCGTTATATTCCGGCGCGGGAAGACCGCAACCCGATCACGGCTTTTCACAATGCCGACCATCCGCAGCGAGTCGCGGTAGAACAGTGTCCGCCGGATCATGTTCTGGTCATGGACAGCCGCAAGGACGCACGAGCAGCCTCTGCCGGCTCCATTCTGGTTACGCGCCTTTCGGTCAGAGGATGCGCAGGCATTGTTACCGATGGTGGCTTCCGTGATGCAGAGGGTATTGCTGCGCTTGATATGCCGGCCTATTTCCAGAAACCGTCCGCGCCCACGAACCTGACGCTTCACGAGGCGCTGGATCTGAACGTTCCGATCTCCTGCGGGGATGTTGCTGTCTTTCCGGGCGATCTAATGCTCGGCGATGGAGATGGTGTCATGGTCATTCCGCGGTACCTGGTTGAGGAGATCGCCGAGGAATGCGTGGAAATGGAAAACTATGAGGCCTTCGTGCTTGAGCAGGTGCTGGAAGGTCAGCAAGTGATCGGCCTCTATCCTCCGACGAATGACGCAGCGATCGCGCTCTACAGGAGTTGGAAAGAGAGAGCGGCTTTGCCACGTTGAAGGTGCCATTTCGTCTCATCTGGAATTGTAGACGTCTCACCGAGTAATTCGGCCAGAGGCGGCTGCTCGCGTATCAGGTAACAAAGGCCGGGTGCCGCAGGGGCGCCCGGCCTTCAGTTCCATCAAGCCTCTTCAAGCCAGACGTATTCGGCAAAAGAATTGCCCATCAGATTGCCGCTTGGCAGCGGATGGATGCCCTTCAATTTGGAATTGTAGGCATCAAGTCCATCATAGAATGTCGGGATGATCGTACCTGCCTCGGCACTGACCATGCCCTGCAGCTCACTGTAGATTTCCATACGCTTTGCATCATCGGTAATGCCGCGCGCCTCAGTCAGCATAGCGTCGAACTTTTCGTTCTTGAACTGGCTCTCATTCCAGGCTGCATCCGACTTGTAGAACTGTGAGAACATCGCGTCGGGGGTGGGGCGCGGATTGATGTTGCCGAAGCAGATTGGCGCTTTCAACCAATAATTCGACCAATAGCCGTCAGCCGGAACACGCTGGACGTCGAGATTGAGGCCGATCTGGCTTGCGGCCTGCTGCAGCACCATGGCGATCTCTACCGATTGCTGGGCGGCAGGAGAGGCGACGATGGGAATCGTCTTGCCGATCAGGCCGGCTTCGGTAAGCAATCCTTTCGCCTTTTCAGGGTCGTAAGCGGTCGGCGCCAGGTCCTTGCGATAGAAGCGGTTGGACGGGGGGATGGGTTGATCGTTGCCGATCTGGGCAAAGCCACGGAACACCGCCTGCTTGACGAGATCGCGATTGACCAGATGCTTCATCGCCTGCACGAACTTGATATTGGTCCCGGGCTCCTGATCGAGGCGGATGATCAGGTTGGTATATTGACCTGCCACCGTGCGAAGGAGCTGGTGGCCCGCGTCGGTCACCTGCGTGGCTGCACGTGGATTGACGTTGGCGATAATGTCTACGTCTCCTGCAAGAAGCGCATTGACGCGTGCCGTTTCCTCCTGAATCGCAAAAATTTCGATTTGCTCGACGTAAGGGCCGCTACCTTCTTTCCAGTAGTTTTCGTTGGCGCTCATTACCGAGCGCGTACCGGGGCTGAACTCGATGATCTTGAAGGCTCCGGTTCCAATGCCCTTGTTAAAATTATCGGTGGCATTTTTGACAATCAGGAAAGCGGGCGTTCCCATCAGGGCAGGAAAATCGGCATTTGCACCAGTCAGCTCGACTGCGACTTCATAGTCTCCCGTTTTTGTAACGCTCGCGATCTGAGCGGCGATTGCCTTGGCGCTCGAGGCGGTCGCAGGGTCTTTGTGACGATTGAGCGTGAAGACGACGTCGTCTGCGCCGAAAGCCGAACCGTCGTGGAAAGTCACGTTCTTGCGCAGCTTGATGATCCAACGCTTTGCATCGTCTGTTTCAAGCGCTTCCGCTAATTCCATCTGCGGTGTCAGCGTGTCGTCCAGACGGGTCAAGCCGTTATAGATGCTGTTGACGCGGATGTAGTCGATATTGAAGATCGCACGGGCTGGATCGAGCGTGTCGGCGGTGCTGCTGGCATAGGTGGCGACACGGATTTTGCCACCCTTTTTCGGCGTCTGCGCAAATGCCTTGGTCGCATCCGTGGCGATATAGCCTGCCAGTGTCGTCGCCATGCCGGCGGCAAGAAGCATCTTCATGACATCGCGACGTGAGGCACCTGAACGCAGATCGCGATCGAGCTTTGCTTTTTCGGATGCACTCAGCTTTTCATAACCAATTTCGATTTTCGACATGTCCTTGTTCTCCCATTTTTTACTTATCGTCTCAGAGATTGGAGCAGAGGCGAAACGCGTCCTGTATCGCTGAATAGATGTCGCGGCTGGCAACCGCATCGCCAATGCGGTGAATTTCGAAACTGCCTTCCGCCCGGAGCGCGTCCTCGTCCTGCTCGAAGCGGAGATCGAAGTTGGATTCGCCACGATTGGCGGAGCGATCCCGCAAAGCCGAAAAGATCTCGTCCATAGGAACCGTGCCGTTGTCTATGACGATCTGGGAAGCATGTTGCGTTGTAATTTCCCCGGTAAGTTCGTTTTGGAAGCTGGCCAGCAACGCGCTGCCGTCTCGCTCCACTTTGATAAGCCGGACATCTACGGTGCGTGGAATGGCAAGTTCGGCAAATTTTTTGCGAAAGCCCGACTTGTCCGTATATGACATCTCGAATGCCAGCATTTCATCGAGCATCGCGTAGCGAATCTTCTTGCCCCTGGCGATCAGTTCCAGGGCGCAGGAAGCAGCAGCTTGGCGGCCCGTTCCATCATAGATCAAGATCTCGTCGGCAGCAGGGACGGACGCAGTCAGAACATCCCAGACGCTGGTGCAAAGCTCTCCGCCTTCGATGAAATCCGTGTCGGGAATGCCTCCGGTCGCGACGATGATGGCGTTGGGATTTTCAGTCATGATATCGTTCTCGTCGGCATAGTTGTTGAGACGAATATCGACACCCAGACGCTGCAATTCCTCGACCCGCCAATCCACGATGCCGAGGAGGTCCCGACGCTCATGTGCGGCGGTAGCTATGCGGATCTGTCCGCCCAATTCCGATGCCGCTTCAAATAGGATAACCTGGTGACCGCGTTCCGCGCATACCCGTGCGGCCTCCAGTCCGCCTGGGCCACCGCCGACGATGACAATCTTTCGAGCGACTTTCGCTTTGGCGATTTCGTGCGGCAGGACGGTTTCGCGACCACTTGACGGATTGTGAACGCAATGCACCTTTTTATAGAGGCAATAGGAGGCTCCGACACAGGGGCGGATACGTTCTTCCTCGCCGCGTATGATCTTGTTGACGATCTGCGGATCGGCAATATGGGCTCGGGTCATTCCGATCAGATCAACAATATTCTCGCGAATGGCATGACGCGCCGTGGCTACATCGCGAACGGCTGCTGCGTGGATCAACGGAAGCTTGACCTCTCCTCGGAACGCTTCGACCTCTTTCAGAAATGGCGCGCTCTTCTGGAAGAGGCCTGGCATATTGTGTTCAGATAGCAGGAGATCGGAATCCATGCGCCCGTAGATGCTATTGAAGAAATCCAGATGCCCCTCTGCCTCGAAGATGCGTGCGATTTCGGCACAGTCTTCTGCGCTAAGACCTCCATTGCCGCCTTCGTCCATGAGGAGGCGTATGCCGACAATGAAATCATCACCCACCGCCTTGCGGATCGCCTCGTGCACCATCAGTCCGAAGCGAGCCCTGTTGCGGATCGAGCCGCCGAAATCATCGGTACGGGTATTGGTCAGCGGAGAAAGAAACTGGCCGATGAGGTGGCCGCCGGTGACGGTCTCCACCCCATCCAGGCCCGCGTCGCGACAGCGTCGCGCTGCGTCGGCGTAATCCGCGACAATGCGCCGGATATCGTACTCGTCCATTTCTCGAGGAAAGTTGCGATTGCGCGTCTCACGGATGCGGGAGGGCGCCACGACGGGCAGCCAAGTGCTGGAATAGGCGGTGGCACGGCGACCGAGGTGCGAGACTTGCGACATGATCGCGCAGCCGTGTTTGTGAATACGCTCGGCCATGGCGGTCAGGTGCGGGACAATGGTGTCCGAACTGAGATCGAGTTGCCCTCCACCCCAACTGGAATCGCGCGAAGACATGGCCGAACCGCCTATCATCGTCATGGCTATGCCGCCCTTGGCCTTCTCCTCGTGATAACGCTGGTAGCGTTCGAGTGGCATGCCGCCATCATCCATCATCGAAGCATGGCTGGTGCTGATGACGCGGTTCTTCAGCGTTAGATGCTTCAGTTGAAAGGGCTGTAGCAAGGGATCACGGCTGGCGGTGGCTTGCGGGCGATCGGTCATGGGCATGACGTTCACGGAAAATGCTCCACTGTGAATAGTTGGGCGCGTCCTTTCCGTCATTCGCAGGTCTTATAGATCAGTGCCGTCTGTTCGGGTGCAGGTCCGGAAAGGAGCTTGCCTGAGACCATACTCGGCTGAACATAGATTATTTTGTAGCTTCAAAAAACGCACGCTTGTTATAGGCTCAGCGTATGGCAAACCTCTCGCGCTCCATTCCTTCCCCGCGTGCACTTCTTGTCTTCGAGGCAGCGGCACGTCACGGCAGCTTCACGGCAGCAGCGGTCGAGTTCAACGTGACGCAGCCGTCCGTCAGTCGCAGCATCGCGCAGTTGGAGGAAGAGCTTGGATTCAGGCTTTTCGAACGCCATTCAAAGGGACTGACCGTTACGCGTGAAGGGCAGCGGCTTTTCAACTCCGTGCAGGAAAGTATGACGGCCGTTAGCGAGACCATCAAAAGCATTCGCAAAAACGCCGGAAAACGTTCTGTGACGATGTCGATGTCGAGCTCTTTCGCGACGCATTGGCTCATCCCCAGACTGGGTGATTTCAATGAGGCGTTTCCAAACATAGATCTTCGCTTCGAGCTTGTTTCTGGAGTCATGCGAGAGGTTACCGGCGATGTCGATATTGCCACCCGCATCGTTGAGGATGACGATCCGCGCTATGAGATTTGGGACTTCGCGCCAGAGATCATTGTTCCGGTTTGCAGTCCCCAATATCTGGCGCGTCATGGATCGATTGACGAGACGGACAATCTTTCACAACAAGTCTTTCTGCATCTGACGGATCACAAACGAGACCAGTGGAAGCCTTTCCTTGGTAAGACAATTCTGGAGACGGCGGAGATAGGAACATGGAACCAGTTCTCGGACTACGCAGTCATTTTGCAGGCGGCCACACAGGGTAAGGGCGTTGCCCTGGGATGGATCAGCGTTATCGCAAGCGCGCTGAACGACAGGACGCTTGTCCTTTCCTCGAATAAGCGGAAGATCACCGGCCGAACCCATCGTCTGATCATCCCCAAGAACAGAACTGTTCCCCAGGGAACCCGGGATATTTGCGACTGGTTTCAGTATGAGATGTCTTCTGATTTGAAGAAGCTGAGCGTTTAGTCTGTGATCAATCCGCACTGGTGCGAAACCGCTATATCGAACAGTTTCAGTTTCAGCTTTAAGAGGCGAGACTGTATGAAGAATTGAGCAAGGCGCAGTGCAAAGCGCATGAAATCATAATATGGGAGAAGAAGCCATGGCTTATGTAACTGCGGAAATCCGTGCATCCAAAGTATATCATGGATATGACGAGGCCAGACGGCCCATTATCGACGACCTCCCGAGCAGTGAATTTGTGGAGAAGATGATAAAGATATCACGGATTTTATCTGTGACAGAGAATTATATTTTTATTGAATGCCCTCACAACACCGTGCAGACTTGGGAATACAAAGGTACGCTGGACGAATTCAGGATCAAGATGCGGCAGGCGGGTATCTCCGTGGAATAAAGACACCGCATGGGCTTTGTCCGCGCATCCCGTGGCAAAGTAGCTACCAGCCCAAGCCAGCGGAAATCTTTGCCGCGGCATCTTTCAGAAGGGCAGTGTATCGTCTGACATCGCTGGGCTGGGTGCGGAAGGCGGGTGCTGCCACGTTGATGGCTGCGATGACGGATCCATCGAACGCCTGTACGGGTACAGACACAGAGACGAGTTGCTCGCTCACCTCGCCATAGCTTACGCAAACCCCATTTTTGCGAATGTTGTCCAGTTCAGCGAGCAGCTTTGTGCGGTCGGTAATTGTTCGACTTGTGAATCTGGGCAGCACCTCCGGGATCAATTGCTGGCGTATCTGCGGTTTCAGGAAAGCGAGTAACACCTTGTATGATCCGGCTGAAATAGGCCGTCGTCGACCGATCGTGGCTTGTACGCGCAAATCACGCATTGGCTCAAATTTGGCGATACAGAGCGATTCGCCATTATCGATGATGCGCAACTGCGTCGTTTCGTTGGTTTTGCGCCCCACCTCCTCAAGAATCGGGTTGGCAACGCGCACCAGGTCCACCTGTGTGGAAGCCGCCGTGCCCAGAACAATGGCCGTGTTGCCGAGACGGTAAGTGCCCTTAGCGCTTTTCCTGACCAATCCCCGGTGTTCCAGTGTGCGTAACATACGTAAGATTCTTGGTTTGGTCTCGTTTATATCTCGCGCGATTTCAGATAGCCGGATATCGGGATGTTTTGCCACGTTCAGCAAGACATCAATGCATACATCAACTGATTGAATTATATCTTTTTTATTGTCCTCAACTGTCCGCACGATCGTATCGTTCCTCCTCTGGATATTATACGGAAATTACGTTCTTTGGAGAGTTACGTCTAGTGTAACATTTCAGATTTTTGTTTGACAGAGGTAATGGACGAGACATACCGTCTGATGAAAGCGGAGATTAATTCGATCTTAAAAACTCGACAGAGATCGAGAAAATTCCAAATGGGAGTGGAGAATGGGAAATAAAATTCTACAGCGTGTAGCAGTTCTGCTGCTTGCCACGATTGCGGTTCCAGCCTCATCATTGGCGCAGGACACACCCCTCGTTATAGGCATGTCGACCACGCCGACGACGCTCGATCCGCATGAAGACAGTTCGGCGGTTCAGAGCGCGACCTCGCGTCACATCTGGGACAGCCTGATAAACCTGACCGCGACTTCCGGTAGCGCACCGGAATTGGCGACGGAATGGAAGAATGTCGATGCAACCCATTGGGAATTCAAACTCAGAGAAGGCGTCAAGTTTCACGATGGCAGCGATTTCAATGCAGATGACGTGGTTGCGTCTCTCCTGCGAGCTCGAGACAAGCCCAGCCAGGGTTTCGCGTCCTATACCCGAAACATCGCAAACGTAACGGCGAAGGATCCCTACACGGTCGTTGTCGAAACCAGAACGCCCGACCCACTGATACTGAATTCGCTCAGCCGCATTCGCATTATCAGCGCGGACTGCAAGGATGCATCCGTTCAGGAATTTGACAGTGGTAAGTGTGCCGTCGGTACGGGGGCGTATTCATTCGACTCATATTCCCCGGGCAGCAATCTCACATTGAAGCGCAACGATAATTATTTCCCCGGGGCGTCTCACTGGTCAAACGTTACCCTGCGCTTCCTGCCTGATGACGGCGCGCGGTTGGCTTCCCTGCTTTCGAATGAGATCGATATCATCGAAGCACTGCCGGCAGATGGCATGTCCCGCGTCGAAGGAAATGACAAGCTTCAGATCATCAATGGTCAATCGTCGCGCCTCGTTTACATGGGGGTTGACGTTGGCCGGGATGTATCTCCGTTCGTAAAGGCGGCTGATGGCTCTGCGCTTGAGAAAAATCCTCTCAAAGATATGAAAGTGCGCAAAGCGCTGCTGATGTCGATCAATCGCCCGGCTATCGTCGATCGCGTCATGCAGAAGAACGGTACCGTTGCAGATCAGTTTGTTGCGGAAGGCTATGCAGGCCATTCTGATCAGGTTGAAAACGTCGCTTATGATCCAGAAGCAGCGAAGGCACTTCTCGCTGAAGCGGGTTATCCGGACGGTTTCAGCCTGACGCTTCACGGACCTTCGGGGCGCTATGTTAAGGACGCCGAAGTATTGCAGGCTGTTGGCCAGATGTTCACGCGTATCGGCATTAAGACGCGTGTCGAGGTAATGCCATGGTCGATGTATTCCGAAAACTACTCGAAAGGCACTTACAGCACCTATCTCGGCTCATGGGGTGTGAACACTGGCGAGACCACCAATCCTGCCGTTGCCGTTGTCGCTTCGCGTGACGAGGAAAAAGGCACGGGGCGCTACAATGGTGGCGGCGTTTCCGATCCGAAGATTGATGAAATTCTGGCCAAGGCAAGCTCCACGCTGGACGAAGCCGAAAGGTTGCCTCTGTTGCAGGAGCTTTCGACGCAGACATTCAACAATCTCTGGATATTGCCGTTGCACTACGAGAACGTCGTTCTCGGTGCCAAGAAAAGCGTCACCTACACTCCACGCGGTGACAAATATACCCTCGCTTATGAGGTAAAGCCCGCAAGCTCCAACTAAATTGCGGCATTCGGGGCTGCATTGATGCAGCCCCTCTGACTTCCAGGAGAGAATTATGCAGGAACTCGGTTCGGGCGAGGCCATCGCTCGGGCGCAGGCCGTCTATGATTACGGCCAGACCGCCATATTCGCATCAAGCGTCGACCCCAGACTGCACATGGTGCTGTACGTGCCACCAACCGCCGCTGATGGGCGCAAGTTGGATCTGCTCGTTGCCGTTCACGGAACCGGGAGGACGTCGGCGATCGATTTCCGCGACGGGTTCGCAGAATTCGGTCTCTATAATGATTGTGCGATCCTATGTCCGATCTTCCCTGTGAACGTTCTTGGTGACGGCGCTCGATCAGGATATAAATTCCTTCAAGAAGGCGACATTCGTTACGACCAGGTTGTGCTCTCGATGGTCGAGGAGATGGCGCAAAAATACCACCAGGACTGGTCGCTTTTCGCCATGTTCGGTTTCTCCGGCGGCGGCCATTTCACGCATCGTTTCGCCATTCTTCATCCAGAAAAACTTTGGGCAGCGTCAATCGGTGCTCCAGGATCCGTGACATTGCTCGATCCCACGCGCGATTGGTGGGTCGGAGTTCGTGATCTCGAACAGCGTTTCGGCAAAGCGTTTCAACCTGATGAACTCGCCAAGGTTCCGGTGCACATGGTCGTCGGCGATGCCGACCTTGAGACCTGGGAGATCACTCACAAGCCTGGCGGGCGATATTATATGGAGGGGGCAAATGACGCTGGAATAAATCGGCCTGCACGTCTGGAAGCCCTAGCGAAGTCTTTTCGCGAGGCAGGTGTCAAAGTCACGTTCGACCGGGTTCCAGGCGTATCCCATGACCGCATCAAGGTTCTCGGTCACGTTAAGTCCTTCCTCTCCAAAGTCCTGCAGGAGCGTCGCTCAAAATGAAGAATGCCACTATTGTCGCTCCGCAGCCTGAGGCGGTTGAGGCTGGAGCCGAAGTTCTGGAACGTGGCGGAAATGCCGTTGATGCGGCGCTGGCGTGCGCCTTCGTGCAAGGAGTCGTCGATCCCCAGATGGCTGGTATTGGCGGTTTCGGCTCAATGCACGTCTATATGCCGAAAAAGGGGATACACGAGGTTCTCGAGTTCTATGCCCGCGCGTCGTTCAAGGCGACTCCGGACATGTGGGTTGACAAGATCAAGCATCAAAGCCGCGACGGTTTCGGTTATGTGCTGGAAGGCAATGTCTCCGATATCGGGTACGGGGCCGTCTGCACGCCGGGTTCGCTGAAAGGCTACGAAACCGCCTTGCGCGATTACGGTACTTTTGACTGGGCAGATTTGATCGCGCCTGCGATACGTTATGCGCGCGAAGGCTTCCTGATCAGGAACCACATGCACTGGTACTGGACAAAGGACCAGTCTACCGACGGCTTTGCCAATACGATCGACAAGCTTCGTTTCTCGAAGACGGGGAGGGAGGTTTATTTCCACCCGGACGGCTCGATCCGAAATGTCGGGGAATTGCTCATCAACAAAGACATGGCGGCCACCCTTGAACGCATCGCGAGAAGCGGCGGCTCGGATATCTTCTATTACGGCGACCTTGCCGACGAAATCGCAGCAGATTTCCAGGCCAATGGCGGCTTGATTAGCAAGGATGATCTTGCGCGATTCGAGCTTTCGAAAGCACAGCCGATCTGGGGCGAATATCGTGGGCACCGGATTGCTTCGTCGCCTGCCCCGGGATCAGGCTTTCCGATGCTGGAATTGCTGCATATCATGGAAGAGTTCGATGTACCCGCCATGAGGCATGGCAGCGCCGAACATGTCCGAATCCTTTTTGAAGCCATGAAGCGCATGACCATCGACAAGGATGCCCATATGGGCGATCCGGCCTATGTGGATGTTCCCTTCGAAAACTTGTTGACGCGCGAGCATGCGGCCATGCACGCCGCGTCGATACGCGCGGGGGAGCGTGCAAACGTATCGCGACTGGACAAGTCGCAGCGAGATACGACCCATATTTCCGTCATCGACAAGGAAGGCAATGCGGTCGCAATGACGCATACGCTGGGTAGCCCGTCGGGTGCGATCACGGATGGTCTCGGCTTCATGTATAATGGCACGATGAGCCGCTTCAATCCCGTCCCTGGCCAGCCAGGCTCCATCGCACCCGGTAAAAGGCGTCCAAGTTCTGCTGCCCCGACGATCGTCTTTACGGACGACAAGCCGTCGGTCGTCATCGGTGCGCCCGGAGGCAGCTATATCGCCCCGTCGGTGGCGCAATGTCTCATGAACATGATCGATTTCAATATGCCGGTTCTGGAAGCTGTTGCGGCGCCTCGCATCATGGGTGTTTCCAACAGGCTGGACATCTGCAATCGCATCAAGCGATCTGTTGAGAATGAGCTGCGTGAACAGGGGTATGATGTTGCTCGTTCCGCCCAGACCTATGCCTTCGCCGCAGTGCATGCCATCAAGATTGAGGCAGGTGTCTCATCCGGGGCAGCCGATCCTCAACGCGATGGCGTGGCGATCTCCGTCAACTAGGGAGTAGAGGCTTATGGTCACGTCCATCATCAGGCGCTTGCTGCAAGCATTGTTCGTCGTCATCGCGATGACGGTCATCGTATTCATCGGCGTCAGTGTCATTGGCAACCCGGTGGATATTCTGATCAATCCGGATGCAAACCAGGCCGAGCGTGCGCGCGTCATTGCCTATTATGGCCTCGATCAGCCATTGTGGAAGCAGTATTTCCTGTTTCTGCAAGGTCTCCTGCACGGCAATTTTGGTGATAGTTTCGTCTATGGCAGACCAGCATTGGGATTAATCCTGGAACGGCTGCCGGCGACGCTCGAACTGGCAATCACGGCGCTCGGCATAGCTATCGTCGTTGGTCTGCCTCTCGGTCTTTATGCCGGTCTCTATCCGAATCGCGCCTCGTCGCGCTTGATCATGACGGGATCGATCCTCGGCTTTTCGCTTCCGACATTCTGGGTCGGATTGATGCTTATCATGATCTTTTCGGTTGAACTGGGCTGGCTTCCTACCAATGGTCGTGGACCCACACTCGAGTTCCTTGGCGTGCAATGGTCGTTCCTGACGAGTGAGGGACTAAGACACCTTCTTTTGCCAGCCTTCAATCTCGCCTTGTTTAAGACCTCGCTCATCCTGCGTCTGACCCGTGCCGGTGTGCAGGAGGTGTTGCCTCAGGACTACGTGAAGTTTGCGCGCGCAAAAGGGGTACGTGAACGACGGGTTATCGGGGTTCACGTTTTGAAGAACCTGATGATTCCCGTCGTCACTATCATAGGCTTGGAATTCGGTTCGCTGATTGCCTTCTCCGTAGTCACCGAAAGTATCTTCGCCTGGCCCGGCATGGGCAAGCTGATTATCGACTCCATCAACCTCCTCGACCGGCCCGTCATCGTGGCCTACCTGATGATGATGGTGCTGCTGTTCGTCATCCTCAATTTCGTGATCGACGTCTGCTACACCATTCTGGACCCGCGTGTCCGGCTCGACTCAAAGGCATAGACCCATGACCGACCTGAACGCTGAAAATACGCCTGCCGCCAAGGCAGAACCGAGCCGTATCGGAAAAGTGGCAAGGGACTTTTTTGCGGCCCCTGGCGCGGCCATTGGACTGGTCGTGCTGATCATCATCTGCATGTTGGCCATATTGGCACCATGGATTTCTCCGCAAAATCCCTACGACTTGATGCAGCTTGATATTATGGACGGGCGCCTTGCACCGGGCTCGGAATCCATGACGGGCCTCGTTTATCATCTCGGGACGGATAGTCAGGGACGCGATATTCTTTCCGGCATACTTTATGGCCTTCGCACCTCTTTGATGGTGGGGGTGGTTTCTGCTTTTGCCGCCGCGCTGATTGGTACGTGTGCCGGTCTGTTTGCCGCTTATATGGGCGGGCGTACAGAAACAGTCGTCATGCGGCTAGTCGATTTGCAGCTGTCTTTTCCCACCATCCTCATGGCGCTGATGATGCTTGCCGTGCTCGGCAAGGGTGTCATCAATGTGGTGATCGCCTTGATCATTGCGGAGTGGGCGACATATGCTCGTACGGTGCGAGGAACCGCGCTCGTTGAGCGTGAGAAGGAGTATATGGAAGCCGCGCGAATGTTGCGTCTCCCGAGATGGCGCATCCTTCTGCGGCACCTTCTCCCGAACTGTCTTGCTCCGGTGATCGTGATCGCAACGATGCAGGTGGCCCGGGCGATTGGTCTTGAGGCGACCCTCTCCTTCCTTGGTCTTGGAGCTTCGGTAACAGAGCCGTCACTGGGGATGCTCATTTCAACCGGATATCAATATCTGCTGACCGGGCTCTACTGGATCAGCTTCTTCCCTGGCGTTGCCCTTCTGGCGACGATCGTCGCCATCAATCTTGTCGGCGACCGCGTGCGCGATGTGCTCAATCCGAGGAATGCATCATGAGTGCCTTGTTGAAGGTCAGCAACCTGATCACCGAGTTTGGCGGGGGCAAGGGGACGCCCGGGCTTCGCGCCGTCAACGACGTGTCGTTCGAAGTCGGGCGAGGGCGTGTCTTGGGGTTGGTGGGAGAATCCGGATCCGGAAAGTCGGTAACGGGGTTCTCGATCATGCGGCTTCTTGAAAAGCCGGGACGCATCACCGGTGGCCAGGTATTCTTCGATGGGGTCGATATTGCCAAGAACTCGGAGGAGGAAATGAGGCAGTTGCGCGGGAAGCGCATTGCCATGGTTTTCCAGGACCCGATGATGACGCTCAACCCGGTGCTCACCATCGAAACACAGATGGTTGAAGCTGTACGTGCGCATGAGAATGTGTCGAAGGCAGAGGCACGGACGCGGTCGCGCGATGCGCTTGGTCTGGTCGGTATTCCCAGCCCGGAAGAAAGATTGTCCTCTTATCCGCACCAGTTCTCAGGCGGTATGCGCCAGCGCGTGGCAATCGCCATTGCACTGCTCCATCGTCCTGATCTCATTATAGCGGACGAGCCGACCACGGCGCTCGATGTCACCATCCAAAGCCAGATCATCTCGGAGTTTCAAAGGCTGGCAGAAGAGGCGAACACTGCCGTCATCTGGATCACGCACGACCTGGCCATCGTTTCCCGTCTGGCCGACGATATTGCCGTCATGTATGCGGGCAAGCTTGTGGAAACGGGAACGGTGGCGAATGTCCTGACAGATCCCCGGCATCCTTATACAGCAGGTCTGATCGCATCAGTGCCATCGCAAAACCGGCGCGGTGAGCCGCTGCGTCAAATTCGTGGAATGACCCCCGCGATCACGCGGCTTCCAAAGGGATGCAGCTTCCGCACCCGGTGCGACCGCGCAAGCGACAAATGCCTGATGATGCCCGATCTTGTACCAGAAGGCGGAAGGCGCTTCCGCTGTTTCCACCCAGTGACAGAGGCAATGGCGCAATGATGGCAAGTGATACCCCATTGATCGAAGCCCGGAATGTTTCCCAGCGGTTCGGCTCGAAGCCTGATCTTGCCGCAAAACTGGCGCTGAAACTCAAGCTGGCAAAGCCGGCTCCTGTCGTGCATGCACTGGACGATGTGAATCTCAGCATTCGGAAGGGGGAAGTGGTCGGCCTTGTGGGCGAGAGCGGATGCGGCAAGTCGACGCTCGGGCGTGTGATCGCCGGCATAACGTCGCCGACGCAAGGGCAAATTCTCTGGGAGGGTGAAGATCGTGACAGGCTCTCGTCGGCTCAAAAGCATACACTCGGTCTCAAGACGCAGATGATCTTTCAGAACCCCATGGCGGCGCTTAATCCGCGCATGACGGTCGATGAACTGATCTGGGAAGCTCCCTATGCCCATGGGCTCGGGAAACGCAGCGAACGCTCGTCATATGTGGACGAATATCTTAGGCTTGCCGGTTTCGACCCTTCGATGAAGAACCGCTTCCCGCATCAGTTTTCAGGTGGGCAGAGGCAGCGCGTCAATATTGCGCGCGCGCTTGCGGTACAGCCTGAATTTCTGGTCTGCGACGAAAGTGTCGCCGCGCTCGACGTTTCCATTCAGGCGCAGGTCATCAATCTTTTCATGGAGTTGAGAGACAGGCTCGATCTGACCTATCTCTTTGTGAGCCATGATCTGGGCGTCGTCGAGCACATATCGGATCGGGTAGCGATCATGTATCTCGGGCGCATTGTGGAGGAAGCATCGGTTGAAGAGATTTTCAGGCGACCCAACCACCCTTATACGCAGGCTCTTCTTGCGGAAGTCCCGCGTATTGAGCCGGAGAAGCGGCGGTTCCAAGCTGTAAAAGGGGAACTGCCAAGTCCGCTCAACCCACCCAAGGGATGTCACTTTCATCCGCGATGTCCTTTTGCCATGGAACGTTGCAAACAGGAAATGCCTGCCAGGCGGGAAGTAGCCCCCGCGCACCTGTCCGCGTGCCATCTCAATGATGTCTAGCTCTGCACTTTCGGATCTGGGGTCGCGCTATTGTCTGGCGCGGCTTCGCACCCGGATCGAAGGCTCTCAGGACGTAATTTCTACCAGCGATCCATCTGGCATACGGACTATTGCCTCGCAATAGGCGTCGCTGGTCATGCGTGGGCCAGAGATCGTGCGGCCATCTTATCGATGGCCGAATAGATATTCCAGAACGCTGCTGTCGCTTCGATGTCGCGCGTCCAGCGCGCCATGTGGGCTGCGCGCGTTGTTTCGTCCTCACCTGTCTATTCGCGTTGACAGAATTACCGCGGTTTGCGTTCTCTCCACGCCGTCTAGCTGTCCGACGCGATCGATAAGAGCGTCGAGATCAGAGATCGAGGCCGCCGAGAGGATTGCAATCAGGTCGAATTCTCCGCTCACTGAATGCAATGTCTGGACCTCGCGGATCACCGCCAGTTCAGCGCAGACCCGGGCGATGGATTTCGGCGCGATCGTAATAAGTAGATGAGCGCTAATCAGCCCATTTCTATAGGCGCTGGAAAGCTTCAGACCATATCCTTCGATGACGCCGGTTTGCTCGAGCCGCTCGAGGCGCGCCTGAACCGTGGTGCGTGAGAGACCGAGAGCCCGCGCTAGCGACGCGACGGGAATGCGGGCATTTTCGCTCAGAAGCGAAAGAAGCTCCCGATCCTTTTCCGTTAATGTCATTTTGCTGATCCAGGGCGTCAATTTGCACAAAACTTATCGTCGATTAGCGCAAAATGGCGCTGCACACCAGATGCATTTGGCGTGATTATTTCGTTGGATTTCAATGTTTGGGGGCAAGGCTCATGAAACAAATTGTCGTTGTTGGTGCAGGCAAGATCGGAACCACTATCGCGCGTTTTCTCTCAGGCACCGGTGATTATGCCGTCACCTTGGTCGATTGCGAGGCGGCCCAGATCGAGGCCATCAAACAGACTTCGCTTTTGCGCACGGCGGTTGTCGATGTGACGAACGAAGCCGCGTTGGGGCAGATGCTTTCCGGCAAATTTGCGGTGCTCAGCGCCGCACCCTTCTTCCTGACTACGCTTATTGCGCGCGCTGCCGCTGCTGCTGGCGTGCATTATCTCGATCTGACCGAAGATGTGCGTTCAACGCGCGAAGTGATTGAGATGTCGAAAACGGCAAAATCAGCCTTCGTTCCTCAGTGCGGGCTAGCTCCCGGTTTTGTGTCGATCGTCACCAGCGATCTCGCTAAACGCTTTGACAGCCTCGACACATTGAAGCTGCGCGTCGGTGCCTTGCCACAGTTCCCGACCAATGCACTGGGATATAATCTCACCTGGAGCACGGATGGCGTCATTAACGAATATATCGAGCCTTGCGAAGCCATCGTCGAAGGTAAGCGCATGCTCGTTCCAGCGCTTGAAGAGCGTGAGGAAATCCTGCTCGATGGCGTGAAATACGAGGCTTTCAACACTTCGGGCGGCCTAGGCTCGCTTTGTGAGACTTTCGAAGGAAAGGTGCGCACTCTCAACTATCGCACAATGCGTTATCCCGGCCACTGTGCAGTCATGAAGATGCTGCTACAGGATCTCGATTTGCGTAATCGTCGCCCTGTGATGAAAGACATTCTTGAGCATGCGTTGCCCGCGACGGGGCAGGACGTCGTACTCGTGGTCGTTACGGCAACCGGTTATCGCAATGGCCGCCTGATCGAGGAAAGCCATATCAGCGACGTTAAGAATGGCGAGATCTTCGGTGAAGATTTCAGCGCGATTCAGATAACCACGGCAGCAGGCATTTGCACGGTGCTGGATCTTCTGGTGGGAGGAAAGCTTCCGCAATCGGGCTTTATCAAACAGGAAGAGATACTCTTGTCCGACTTCCGCAAGAACCGCTTCGGTGGTCTTTACTGGGGGGAAGGCACGCTGGACGCAAAGCGCCCGGCCGCCGTTGCCTGAACGGACAACGCGAAGAATAGCGCGAACCACACCGCGCCATTCTTCGCGTCATTCCTCTAAAGTCATGTCAATCAGCGCAATCCGAGGAAAGAAAGAATTGCCAGAATAATGACGATAGCGCCGACGAGCCATACGATATTGTACACAGCCATCTCCTTTTGATTTCGATATTAGAACTCAAGCAAAAGGAGTTAGTTCCACCCGGTTATAATTACCGCTGCCCGGATAGTTCCTTCGTGGCGGCAGTCAAACCTTGCAACGTTAGGGGGAACATGCGCGCGCCGATGATCCGCTCGATCAGTTGGGTTGATTGGGTGTGCGCCCAGTAATCCTGCTTCACAGGATTGATCCAGATGGTCTTCTTCCAGCGATCCATTATCCGGCCCAGCCAGACCGCGCCCGCTTCAGCGTTCCAATGCTCCACGGAGCCGCCGGGATGCGTGATCTCGTAAGGACTCATGGCAGCGTCGCCGACGATGATTACCTTGTAATCGGGCCCGTATGTGTTCAGCAAATCACCGGTCTGGATGCGCTCGGCATGACGGCGGCGATTATCGGTCCAGACGCTCTCATAGATGCAATTGTGGAAGTAGAAATAGTGCAGGTGCTTGAATTCGCCGCGTACGGCGGAGAACAATTCCTCGACCACCCGCACGTGATCATCCATCGAGCCGCCAATGTCGAAGAAAAGTAGAAGTTTCACCGCGTTGCGCCGCTCCGGACGCATGCGGATGTCGAGGTAGCCATGTTCGGCGGTAGAGTGTACGGTGCCTTCGAGGTCGAATTCGTCCCGTGCACCCTCCCTTACCCAATGGCGCAAGCGCTTGAGTGCCACCTTGATATTGCGTGTGCCAATTTCCACCGTATCGTCGAGATTCTGGAAGTCGCGCCTGTCCCAGACCTTTACCGCGCGTCGGTGCCTGCTTTCGTTCTGGCCGATGCGAACGCCTTCCGGATTATAGCCGAAAGCGCCGAAGGGCGAGGTCCCGGCTGTGCCGATCCACTTGGAACCGCCTTGATGGCGCTCTTTCTGTTCTTCCAGGCGTTGGCGCAGCGTTTGCATCAACTTCTCGAAGCCGCCCAATGCTTCAACGAGTTTCTTTTCCTCCTCGCTCAAGTGCTTTTCAGCAAGGCCTCGCAGCCACTCGGCAGGGATTTCACGCGATGCAGCTGTGTCGCATGCGGAGAGTGTTTCCTGGCCTTTGAACGCCTGCGCAAAGACCCGATCGAAGCGGTCGATGAAGCGCTCATCTTTTACCAGGGCGGTACGGGCAAGGAAATAGAAGGCTTGCACATCGTCGTCGGAAAGGCCAGCCCGCATACCCTCCAGCAGCGTCAGATATTCGCGCAGAGAGACCGGTATGCCGGCTGCCTTGAGCTGAAGGAAAAAGGATAGAAACATCTTGCCGTCCCACGCTTGTGCGCGGACAAGGCTACCGCCTGGCACGCCAGAGCGGAAGAGGGAACCGTCGCTCGGTCCCCTCAACGTGATTACTTCGCCGCGACGATGATGATCTCGACAAGATATTCCGGTCCGGCAAGCAACGCCTGTCCGGTTGCGCGTGTTGGCGGATTGTCGGTGTCGACCCAGGCATCCCAGACCGCGTTCATGGCGTCGAAATACCGAATGTCGGACAGCCATATCTGTGCGGACAGGATTTTCGACTTCGAGCTTCCTGCCGCCGCCAAAAGCTTCTCGATTTCGGCAAGGACAGTCTTGGTCTGGGCTGTGATATCTTCGCCCGGATTGCCGACCTGGCCGGCGAGATAGATCGTGTCATTGTGGATGACGATCTCGCTCATGCGCTTGCCGGGATGCAGTCTGGTAATGGACATGGAAAACTCCTCGATGGTGCGGATGCCCGTTCGCCAATAACCTCTTGTCGCTTGCATTACAACCGGATCGGAAACGGCAGAATTCCGTCCTGCAATGCGGAATTGTAACCGGAGACGAAGATTCCGACGCGTGCTAACGCAGATGACAGTCTTCACGTTTTCAGTGTCTGGCCGTCATTGCAGGAGGAAGTTTTATGAATAAAGCAGTTTCGAAGGACGATTTTCAGGCAGCCGATACGAGCAGGACACGTCTGCGCGCCTGGATCCATCTCCTGATGCTCACCCGGAAGATCGAGAACGAGGTACGTGAGCGCCTACGCTTGAAATATGCGACAACGCTGCCGCGCTTTGACGTGATGGCCGCCCTCTATCGCACGGAAGAGGGCATGAAGATGGGCGAGCTGTCCACCGCGCTCATGGTTTCGAACGGGAATGTAACGGGCATCGTCGAGCGGCTGGTCCGGGAAAAACTGGTCGAACGCGTGCCTGTCATGGATGACCGCCGCGCTATGGAGGTGCGTCTTACGAAGCTTGGCCGGGAAAATTTCGAGCAGATGGCAACAACCCACCGTGGATGGATCGATGAGGCGCTTGTCAATCTTTCGGAAGAGGAATGCAGCCAGTTAATATGCCTGGCTGACCAAGCACGCCAATCCTTGTCTCATCGGCGATAATCCGCCTTAGGCGATCGCGCGCTTTCTGCTTCCCGAGGCAAACAGTTCGCGCTCTGCCTCTACGGTCTTCGCGATGAAATCCGCAACCAGCTGGATGCGGCGCAAAGGGCGTACTGTTTCGTGATAGACGAGCCAGTAAGAGCGCCGCAGGGCGGGAGCGACCGGGACGGGTATGAGTTCGGCATAGGATGCCGCGATATAGGCATGCAGAATGCCGATGCCGCTCCCCGCACGCACAGCCTCTACCTGTCCCAAAGCAGAGGATACGGAAAAGCGCGGTTGCCAGTCCTCGGAGAAGTCGGCCGCGTAATCAAGCGAAGGATTGATGACGAGATCGGGTACGTAGCCGACAAGATGATGCCGGTTGAGATCCTTGCTGCTTTCCGGCATGCCGTGGAGGGTCAGATAATCTTTCGAGGCGTATAGACCCAGAGAATAGTCGATCAGCTTGGCGGCGACCAACCGCCCCTCATGTGGACGCTCCACCGTAATCGCGATGTCGGCTTCACGGCGAGACAACGAGAAGGAGCGCGGCACAGGGACGAGTTGTACGCTCAGGGAAGGGTGCTTCTCAGTGATGGCGCTAAGTCGGGGAGCGAGAAACGCGACGCCAAAACCGTCCGGCGCACCAACGCGAACGGTTCCTGAAATTTCACCGCCTTCGTCGGCAATTTCCGCCCGCACGCTGATCATGTCGGCCTCCATCCGCTCGGCGGTTTCAAGGAAGCGTTCACCAGCCGGTGTCAACTCACAGCCCGTCGTCAGGCGGCGCAGGAGTTTAGCCTTCAGGCCGTCTTCAAGCGCCGCAATACGGCGCGAGACAGTGGCATGGTTCAGCTCCAACCGTTTGGCGGCACCGAGAATTTGGCCGGTGCGCGCAACGGCCAGAAAAATACGAACGTCGTCCCAGTTCATAGGCTCCTCCTATTTGCGCTATATGTAGAGCAATCTTTTTGTTCTGTAAATTATGCACATCGGTTGCGTCCGCTCTAACGTTGCGTTTCGAGCGCATGGCGGGCACAAAAGACGAAACGTCAATCTGGAGGAGCATTCATCATGCGCGAAGTAGGACATTTCATCGGTGGCAAGCACGTCGCGGGCAAGAGCGGCCGTCATGCCGATATCATGCAGCCGATGGACGGCACGGTGCAGGGGCGCGTCGCCCTTGCTGGTCGCGAGGAGTTGCGCGAAGCCATCGAAAACGCAAAGGCAGCACAGCCAGCCTGGGCGGCCACCAATCCCCAGCGCCGCGCCCGCGTGCTGATGAAATTTCTTGAGCTGGTGCACAAGGAGTATGATGCGCTTGCCGAATTGCTGGCGCGGGAACATGGCAAGACCATTCCCGATGCCAAGGGCGATATTCAGCGCGGCCTCGAGGTTATCGAGGTGTGCATAGGCATGCCGCATCACATGAAGGGCGAATATACCGAGGGTGCAGGTCCGGGCATTGATGTGTATTCGATGCGCCAGCCACTTGGTGTCGTCGCCGGCATAACGCCGTTCAACTTCCCGGCTATGATCCCGCTCTGGAAGATAGGTCCGGCGATTTCTGCCGGCAATGCCTTCATCCTCAAGCCGTCCGAACGCGATCCGGGCGTGCCGCTGCGCATCGCCGAGCTTTTCCTTGAGGCTGGTCTGCCTGCGGGCATTCTAAATGTTGTCAATGGCGACAAGGAAGTGGTCGACGGCATTTTGCAGGACCCGGACGTCAAAGCGGTCGGCTTTGTCGGTTCGACGCCGATTGCGCATTACATTTACTCGGAAGCCGCCAAATACGGCAAACGTGCCCAGTGCTTCGGCGGGGCAAAGAACCATATGATCATCATGCCGGATGCCGACATGGATCAGACGGTCGATGCGCTGATTGGTGCGGGTTATGGTTCGGCAGGCGAACGCTGCATGGCGGTCTCGGTCGCCGTTCCGGTGGGCGAAGATACGGCAAATCGCCTTATGGAACGCCTAATTCCGCGCGTCGAGGCGCTCAAGGTCGGTCCTTCTACTGATGCCGCGGCAGATTTCGGTCCCGTGGTCACCGCGCAGGCCCTGGAGCGGATTAAGGGCTATGTCGACAAGGGCGTGGCCGAAGGGGCAAAGCTCGTTGTCGACGGACGCGGTTTCAAGATGCAGGGTTACGAGAACGGCTATTATATGGGGGGCTGTCTTTTTGACAATGTCACCGAAAACATGGCCATCTATAGGGAAGAAATCTTCGGGCCGGTTCTCTCTGTTGTGCGCTCGCCGAATTATGAGCACGCGCTGAAGATCATCAATGAGCACGAATACGGCAATGGTGTCGCGATCTTCACACGCGATGGCGATGCGGCGCGTGACTTTGCCGCTCGCGTTCAGGTCGGCATGGTTGGGGTCAATGTGCCGATCCCGGTTCCTGTCGCCTATTACACTTTCGGTGGTTGGAAGGCCTCCTCCTTCGGCGATCTCAACCAGCATGGCCCGGATGCTTTCCGCTTCTACACAAAGACGAAGACCATCACCTCGCGCTGGCCATCCGGTATCAAGGATGGCGCAGAGTTCGTCATTCCGACGATGAACTGACGCGACAGTTCAGATGCTGCTGCTCTCCCCGATGCGGGAGGATAATCTGGCAGCCCGACGCGTGGATAAAAATACCTGGTTTTTCAGCCGGGTATTTTTTTGTGCCTTTCCGATCAGGGACTTGTCATTTTATCGGGAGGAGAAAAGCTCCAATCCATCCACACCTCGGGCAGTTGGCCGATAATACTCTCGCGTTCTCGGAGGGGTCTCGTGTGCACCCGTGACACTGAGCGAGGACGTCGGCGACTGGATGGGTGAGGTCTGACAAGCCTTGCATATCTGGCACGTCTTTCGCCCTGGCAAAGCGAAGGATCATCGTCGGGAGCATGTGGAAGCATTTGAGATTGATGAGTTGACGGGCCACATGCTCCAAAACCCCTCAATTTCCCGGCAACCCCTGGCCTACGAAAGCCATGGATTGCCGAAGGAATGCGGAAGTTTCCGGGAAAAGAGCGAGCAAGACGCGCCCAAAACTTCCGGAAAGAAAAACAAATCCGTCAACCGCAGGCGATCACGTCGGGCGGCGTTTGCGCACGTCTTTATTCCGCAGCGCCGCGGAAGGCTTGCGCGCCGCTTTCGAATTGCAGCCGAGCGAGCCGTGCATAGGGTCCATCGCGACGCACCAGACTGTCGTGCGTTCCTTCCTCCACAATGCGACCCTCGTCAATGACGACAATCCGATCAGCCTTCAGAACCGTCGCCAGACGGTGCGCGATTACAAGCGTCGTGCGTCCCGTCATCAGCCGATCCAGGGCATCCTGCACGAGCATTTCACTTTCCGCGTCGAGAGCGGAGGTTGCCTCATCGAGCAGCAGGATAGGTGCATTGCGTAGGATCGCACGGGCAATGGCGATACGCTGGCGCTGACCGCCTGAAAGAGTTATGCCGCGCTCGCCGATCATCGTGTCGTAGCCATATGCCATTTTCTCGATGAATTCATGCGCATGCGCTGCCTTTGCGGCGGCTTCGATTTCCTCTTGGGATGCTTCAGGTCGCCCGAATGCGATATTCTCGCGTGCGGTTGCGGCAAAGACCGTGACATCCTGCGGCACAATCGCGATGGATTGGCGAAGCCCTTGTGGATCAACCTGCGCAATATCGGTGCCGTCGATCAGGATGCGGCCGTTGGCCGGGTCGTAGTAACGCAGGAGCAGCGAAAACAATGTGCTCTTGCCAGCGCCCGACGCGCCGACGATTGCGACGCGTTCGCCGGGCTGGATCGCGAGGGCGATGTGCTGGAGCGCAGGCAGATCAGGTCGGCCCGGATAGGCGAAGGATACGTCCTCCAATGCAATGGCGCCATCCGGTTTTTCCGGCAGGGCCAATTCCGGCTGACGCACGGTGATTGCGGGCTCCTCGTCCAGAAGCTCGCCGATGCGCTCGAGTGCTCCGGCGGTTTGCGCAAGTTCACCCCAGATTTCTGACAAGGCGCCCAGTGCTCCCGCGGCAAAAACAGAGTAGAGCACGAACTGGCCGAGCGTGCCTGCCGAGATTACACCCGAAAGCACGTCCCGCGATCCAAACCAGAGGACGGCAACCACCGAACTCAAGACGGTGAATATGGCGATGAAGGTCAGCAGTGCGCGCGCTGCCGCGGTGCCGCGCGCGGCATCAAACGCGCCCTCCACCGCTGCGGCAAAACGCGATCGCGCCTTTTCCTCATGAGTGAAAGCCTGTACTGTGCGAATTGCGCCGATCTGCTCACTGGCGAAGGCGGCACTGGCGGCGAGCGTGTCTTGTGCCTCACGCGACCGTTTGCGTACCGACCGTCCAAAGGCAACGAGGGGGATAATGATCACCGGGATGGCGGCGAGTACCAGCGCCGAAAGTTTCGGGCTGGTCACGACCATCATTGTCACGGCGCCCGTCCCGAGGATGACATTGCGCAGGGCCACCGACAGCGTCGCTCCAACCATAGAGCGGATTTGCGTCGTGTCCGCGGTCAGGCGCGAGACGATTTCGCCGGATTGCTCGCGATCAAAGAAGGCAGGCGACAGCGTCGTGATATGCGCGAAAACGTTGCGACGAATGTCCGCGACCACGCGTTCACCCAGCGTCATGACAAAATAGTACCGACCAGCGGAAGCCAGGGCGAGGATCGCCGCAATGACCACAAGGACGGAGAAATAGTTTGAGATGAAGGTCGAATTGGCTTCCGAAAAGCCATGGTCGATCACGCGGCGTACGGCAAGTGGAAGAGTCAGCGTGGTGAGACCGGCCAGCGTCAGGAAGAAGAAGGCGGTAGCCGCGCGTCCGCGGTAGCGTAGCAGGTAGGGCTTCAGCCGCATCAGCGGTCCAAGTTTGGCCCGTCCCGGATTGCCAGTTTTTCTCATTCGTCCATTCTTCTTTAGCTTTGCGCCCTTGTCATAGTCCTATAGAGCGGCAATGAAAACCACTTTGCAGGCCAGTCAGCCTGCGCAGGCCCTTGTGCTTGAAGGCTGCATGATATATAGCCGCTCCCAACCGTCATGGGAGCCATACAGTCCTATAGGGACGGCTTCATGTTTTCGATAGTGGGTGACATCGCCGCAGGTGGCTTTGCCAGGCGTCGCCCGATTGCAGGATTGTAGCGATGAAGAAAGATATTCACCCAGACTACCACACCATCAAGGTCGTCATGACCAATGGTACGGAGTTCACTACGCGTTCCACCTACGGCAAGGAAGGCGACACGCTGAACCTCGACATCGATCCGAACACGCATCCGGCGTGGACCGGTTCCTCGCAGACGCTTCTCTCGAAGGGCGGCCGCGTGTCCAAGTTCAACAAGCGTTACGAAGGTCTTGGCATCTAATTGCCGGCCCGATGGAAGTTCGATCTTTTGAAAACCTCCGGTCATGGCCGGGGGTTTTTTGTTATCTGAGATTTTCTGCATAGAAAAACCGCCTGTCCGATGGAGGCAGGCGGTTTTTCATTTCGACAGACCAAAGATCAGGCGGCGCTGAGCTTGGCCATGGTTTCTTCATCGACTTCGAAGTTGGCGTAGACATTCTGCACATCGTCGTCGTCTTCGAGAACGCCGATCAGCTTCATCAAGGAAGTTGCGCGCTCCTCATCGACCGGTACGCTGTTTTGCGGCTTCCAGATCGTTTTCACGGATTCAGCTTCGCCAAGAGCTGCTTCGAGCGCCTTGGAAACCTCCCCCAGATCTTCGAAGGCACAGATGATCGTGTGACCATCTTCATCTGATTGCACGTCATCGGCACCAGCTTCGATGGCGGCTTCCATCACGGTATCGGCATCGCCAACCTTGGTCGGATAGGTGATCTCGCCGACGCGGTCCCACATGAAGGAAACCGAACCGGTTTCACCCAGTGCCCCGCCTGCCTTGGTGAAGGCTGCGCGTACATTGGAGGCGGTGCGATTGCGATTGTCGGTCAGGGCCTCGACGATGACGGCAATGCCGCCCGGGCCGTAACCTTCGTAGCGTACCTCATCGTAATTCTCGCCTTCGCCACCGGCGGCTTTCTTGATGGCGCGTTCTATATTATCCTTGGGCATCGACTGCGCCTTGGCATTCTGGATGGCCAGACGAAGGCGCGGGTTCATTGCAGGGTCAGGCAGGCCCGCCTTGGCGGCCACGGTGATTTCGCGACCAAGCTTGGAAAACATTTTCGAGCGAACCGCATCTTGGCGGCCCTTGCGGTGCATGATGTTTTTAAATTGGGAATGACCGGCCATTTCGCCTCAGCATCTCGTATAGAATATCGGAAATCGGTTGGCGGCTATATACTGAAAATGGTGGCGTCAGTCCAGTCGCACCGCATATTTCAAGCTGTACACCGAACTGTGATTTGTCGCTAAACTTTGAAACGATACGCTGATCCCATTGCAGTCACGCTCCACAGGAGATGATATGATGCGCAATACAGGTTTGAGCACCGCGCTCGTGGCAGTCCTTTCAATCTCTGTTTTTGCCCTGCCGACACAGGCGCAAATGCCACAACCGCCGATGGCCGACGACCCGGTTCCCAGTCAGTGCCTTGCCATGGCCAAGGCGATACCTGGCGCGACATATGCGAACTTCCAGCTGAAACGGGCAGGGCCGCTGCGCCCCCAGTTCGTCAGTACCGGAGATCAGCTCGTGCGCTTCACCTATGTCGGACACTCGACCTATGAGATCGAAAGTCCCGAAGGGGTGGTGATTGCGACGGACTATAATGGCTGGCTGGGAAATTCCATGCCGACGATCGCGACCATGAACAAGGCGCATCGTACGCACTATACAGATACACCCGACCCTGGGATTCACCACGTATTGCGCGGCTGGAATCCGGAAGGGGGACCGGCGCGTCACGCAGTCACCGTGAAGGATGTCTACGTGCGCAACGTGCCGACCGATATTCGCCGCTATGGCGAGATGGAGGCGGATGGAAACTCCATCTTCATCTTCGAGACGGCGGGGCTTTGTATCGGCCACCTGGGACATCTGCACCATCCGCTGACGGACAAGCATTATGGCGCCATCGGTCGGCTCGACGTCGTTATGGTGCCGGTTGATGGCGGGTTGACGATGAGCCAGAACCGTATGTCGGAGCTTACCAAAAGGCTACAATCGTCGATCGTCTTGCCGATGCACCGCAACGGACGTTCGATGGAAAGCTTTTTGGCGCTGCTGCCGGACTTCGCGCCCGAGTGGCGCGACAGCGACACGATGGAAGTGTCCCTAAGGACATTGCCATCGCGCCCCAGTATCGTGATTTTGAGGGGCACGTAAGGAAAGGGCGGCTTTGCGAGCCGCCCTTTATATTCAGTGCTTGTTGCCATCGACGCGCTTTTTGCGACGCGCCAGCATGTTGAGACCTTCGACCAGCGCCGAGAACCCCATGGCTGAATAAATATAGCCCTTCGGCACATGATAGCCCATGCCGTCGGCAATCAGCGTCATGCCGATCATCAAGAGGAAGCCCAGGGCCAGCATGACGATGGTGGGGTTCTTGTCGATGAAATTTGCCAGCGGCTCTGCCGCGATAAGCATCACGGTTACGGCAAAGATCACCGCGATATACATGATGGCGATCTCGTCGGTCATGCCGACCGCCGTGATGATCGAGTCGACCGAGAATACGAGGTCGAGCAACAGAATCTGGAACACTGCGGCGCCCATCGTCAACTGGACCGTCTGGCCGATGGCACTCTTGTCTTCCTTGTCAATCGGATCAACCGTGTGATGGATTTCCTTCGTTGCCTTCCAGACGAGGAAGAGACCGCCGGCGATCAAAATGAGATCGCGCCAGGAGAAGCTGTTGCCGAACAGCGTGAACACGGGTGTGGTCGCCTGCACGATAAACGAAATGGTCGCCAGAAGGATGAGGCGCATGATGAGCGCGGCACCGATGCCGAGGCGTCGCGCCATCTTCTGGTTTTCTTTTGGAAGCTTGTTGGTGAGGATCGAGATGAAAATCAGGTTGTCGATGCCAAGAACGACTTCCATTGCGATCAGCGTGATCAGCGCCACCCAGGCGGTGGGATCGTTGATGAAGCCGAAATATTCCGCGAAAAAACCACCCATCGGTGTGAGATATCCCCTGCAAGGCGTTTCGGACCAGATATGAAGAGGTATCCGAAACGCGACAAAATGAAAGTCCTCAGCGCTTTTGCGTTCCGGATGGGGTGCGAAAAGGCTCTGAAGGTCACAAGATAACTTTCTTGATGCGCCGCATGTTCCGTGGGAGCACGAAGGACGCAGCAAGGCCCTCCCGGTCGCGCGCAGATATTCTCTTAAAAGAGTCACGCTACGCGCAAGGGCAGTGCCTCTTCACGCGTACGGTTTTCAGCGGATGGTTAATCCGGATCAACGCCAAAAAGATGGTATCGTCTCTTCAAGGCGGGGGCCAAGGCGCAAGGGTGCGATCTTTTCGGCCAGGCCCGTACGATCGGAAATCTCGACGCCGACGCCGCAGATCGTTGCAGGGCCGCTTGCAGCTTCCATACGCCCTTTCGGCACCTTGGAAAGAAAGCGGTTGAGCGGTTCTTCCTTATCCATGCCGAGAGAGGAGTCATAATCACCGCACATGCCTGCGTCCGACATATAGCCAGTGCCGCCAGAGAGGATCTGGTAATCGGCGGTGGGCTGATGCGTATGGGTGCCAACCACCACGCTGGCACGGCCATCGACGAAATGGCCGAAACAGACTTTCTCGGAGGTCGCCTCAGCGTGGAAATCAATGATCACTGCATCGGCCTGTTCTCCCAGCGGGCAGGCAGCAAGTTCTCGCTCACCGGCCTGAAAGGGGTCACCCAGTTCCGGATGCATGAAGACGGTGCCCATAATATTGGCGACGAGCACCCGCGCGCCATTCTTGGCCATATATAGGCCGGCCCCCCTTCCGGGTGTTCCATTTGGAAAATTGGCCGGCCGCAGGAAACGCTCTTCCTGGCTTGCAAAGCGCAGCGCGTCCTTCTGGTCCCATACATGATTGCCGGTCGTCACCACGTCGGCTCCCGCAGCGATCGTATCGTGAAAAATCGCTTCGGTGATGCCAAAACCGCCAGCAGCATTTTCACCATTTACGACGACGAAATCCAGCTTCAGATCGGAGATCAGGCCCGGCAGCTTTTGGAACACGGCGGTGCGTCCGGACCGACCGACCATGTCGCCAAGAAACAGAAACCGCATGCCGAAATCCTTTCACCCAAAACGGCGCAGGCCGCTTTCCGTCACGATCGCATCGAGGCGCATGTCATGCGGCTCGTCGGGAACCTTGTCTACTTCCTGACAATCGAATGCAATGCCGAGAAGATAAGGTTTCCTACATTTTTCGCGGATTTTCGCGGTGGCGCGATCGTAATAGCCTGCTCCGTAGCCGATGCGGTGGCCGCGTGCGTCGAATGCCGCCATCGGCATCAGCACCAGATCAGGGTCGAGTTCCGGCGCGCTTGCGTCCGGCCCGGATGTGCCAAAGCCCATGTCGATCAGCGTTGCAGCATTGACCATCCGTCGAAAGACGATGGTTTCGCGGTCCAGGATGGCAGGCAAGGCGATTGTCAGTCCTTTCGCACGAAGCAGCTCCATTGCCGGGCGGATATCGAGTTCTGAACGCATGGGCCAATAGGCACCTACCGTTGCGTAGGCGGAGAAATCCGTCTCCGAGAGAAGCGTTCGTGCGACCAGATTTGCCGCATTCTCCCGGTACTTGAGCGAAAGCGCGTCGCGGCGCGCCAAGGCATCTTCACGCAGGCGTTTCTTCTCGGGATTCCGGGGGCGGGGAGAGTTTGCATTTGTCATGCCTGACAAAAGCAGAAGAAGGCGATCCAGGCAACCGGTGGAAGATATCCATTCCCGGGACCTACAAAGTAGGTGGGCGCCGTAATGCCCCAGCCCACGGGCCGGAGCAGGGACAGCTCCCTTTCGGATGGATAAGGCCCCGAGGTAATTTGGTTTTCCTGCCGAGAGGCCCAGACCGTAAACGCAATATAGCGTTTGCAGGGGCCTTTCACCAGAGCCGGAAACATTAAATCTTCGTCCTGTCCATAATGGATTTGTTGCGCTGGAGAGGGGCTGGCTGGCGTTGCTGCGATAACATTTCAAACCTGCCCGGCCAACCCGATTGCATCAAGCGGGCTCGGCGCGAAGCTTCTGACGACTGGCGCGGTCATAATGGTCGCCTGCACCGGGCATAGTCGTTCGATGCGCATCGGCAACAAGGCGACCGAATTGGCGGTTGTGAAGGACGAAGTCGTGGCGATCGAGTTCCATATTGCTGGCCGTTGCGCAGCCCCGAAAAGCAGATGGCTCAAAAAGCTACGGCTCCAGAGCGTCGATAGGCCTTGCGTCATGGCGTGCACCGATTACGGTGTGCGCCAAACGGGACCAGGAATATGCGCTTCGAAGGTACGCAGGACTATATTGCCGACAAGGATCTGATGATCGCGGTCAATGCCGCGATCACGCTTGAACGACCGCTGCTGGTCAAAGGCGAGCCGGGCACAGGTAAAACCGAACTCGCTCGCCAGATCGCCAAGGCGCTGAAACTCGATTTCATCGAATGGAATGTCAAATCGACGACGCGTGCTCAGCAGGGCCTTTACGAGTATGACGCCGTGTCGCGGTTGCGAGACAGTCAGCTTGGCGATTCACGCTTCAATGATATCCGCAACTATATTCGGCGCGGCAAACTGTGGGACGCTTTCTCCCGGGAGGAAAAAGCCGTTCTCCTGATCGACGAGATCGACAAGGCGGATATCGAGTTTCCGAACGATCTGTTGCAGGAACTCGATCGAATGGAATTTTTCGTCTACGAAACTGGCGAGACAGTGAAGGCAAAGCAGCGCCCGATCGTCATCATCACCTCGAACAATGAGAAGGAACTGCCCGACGCTTTTCTGCGGCGCTGCTTTTTCCACTATATCCGGTTCCCCGACATCGAGACGCTGCAGGCTATCGTCGATGTACATTTTCCAGGCATCAGGCAGGATCTGGTGCGGGCTGCCCTCACGCGTTTCTTTGAAATTCGCGACATGCCGGGACTAAAGAAGAAGCCTTCGACCTCTGAGGCTCTGGACTGGATCAGGTTGCTTGTCAGCGATGATATTGATCCCGTCGATCTGCGCACTGACGCCAAGAACACCTTGCCGAAGCTGCATGGTGCGCTGGTGAAGAATGAGCAGGATATTCACCTGTTCGAGCGCCTTGCATTCATGGCTCGCCGTTAGAGGGAAGAAACAGGACCAATATGTTGTGCCAGCATGGCGCATTGTGTCCCCGGTCGCTTTTCCAGTTTGCTCCAAAGAAAATGGAGCGAATAATGTCAGACATTCTCATCCGTCCACTCGAGGAAAAGGATCACGCCGACTGGAAACGGCTATGGACAAATTATCTGATCTTCTACAAGGCGAGCGTGTCGGAGGAAGTCTACGCAACCACCTGGGAGCGCCTGATAGGGGAGGGAGAGTTTGAACCGAATGGCTTTCTCGCGTTCATCGACGGAAGGGCAGTAGGGCTCGTACATTATATCTATCACCGCTCCTGCTGGTCTCTCGTCAATAATTGCTATTTGCAGGATTTGTTCGCTGACGCTTCGACCCGAGGCAAGGGCGTCGGCTCCAAGCTTATCAAGGCGGTGCAGGACGAAGCGGGCAAGCTTGGCATCAAGAACGTCTACTGGATGACCAAGGAAGACAATGCGGTCGCCCGCAGCCTGTATGACAAGGTTGCGACGCGCACAGGCTTCATCGAGTATGATCTGCTCTGATCGTCCACCCAATCGCGCGATGCCCTAGCTTAAAACGCTGCGGCTATCTCTCCGTCAGCTTGAGCTCGATACGGCGGTTGCGTTCGCGCACTTCGGACGTGTCGCCGGGCTCCAGCGGCTGATATTCGCCAAAACCGGCGGCAACCAGCCGTTCGGCTGGTACGCCCTGGGCAATCAGGAATTTCACAACAGCAATGGCGCGGGCAGACGAAAGCTCCCAATTGTCGCGGAATCGGCCGGTTCCGGAAAGCGGCACATTGTCGGTGTGTCCATCCACACGAAGAACCCAGTTAATCTCGCTGGGTATTTCGCGCTGCAATTCGAGGACGGCTCCGGCAAGTTTCTGCATCTCGGTCTGACCAGCGTCGTTGATCACGTCTGCGCCGGAGGCGAACAGCACTTCCGACTGGAAAACGAAACGGTCACCGACAATGCGGATGTTTTCGCGGTCGGAAAGAATGTCGCGCAGACGTCCGAAAAAGTCAGACCGATAACGGTTGAGTTCCTGGACGCGACGGGCAAGCGCCACGTTGAGGCGACTTCCCAGATCGGCAATACGGGTGCGAGATTCCCGGTCACGGGCTTCGGAAGCGTCAAGCGCCTGCTCGAGCGCCGCGATCTGACGACGCAATGCGGCAAGCTGCTGGTTGAGCAACTCGACCTGTGACATCGCACGTTGACTTGCCTGGCGCTCATCGGAGAGTTCCCCTTCGAGCGCGCCGATGCGTTCGCTGGCAGCCCCAGCGGCGCCTGCCCCCTGTGAGAGAAGCTGTTGCAGCCGCGACTGCTCCTGTTCCGCAGCACTCAAAGATGCCTGAAGATTTGCCAGTGTATCGTTGAGATCGGCATTGTTGGAGCGTTCCAGCGAGAGCAGTTGCGTTAATTCGGCAATCTGCTGATTGAGGCGTGAAAGAGCGCTATCACGGCCCGAGAGTTCGGACGAAAGCAGAAACTGTCCGAGCACAAAGACGGTAAGCAGGAACATGATCGCCAGAAGAAGCGTCGATAGTGCATCGACGAAACCCGGCCAGTAATCGATACGCCGGTCAGCCCGGCGGTTGCGGGAGAGCGGCATCAGTTGCGTTTCTCTAGCGATTGCGACAGTTTTTCAAGCGTCTGGCGTAGCGCCTTCTGCTCCTCGGCCTGCGCTTCCACCCAGTCTCGCATCATCTGCTGCTCCTGGCGCATGGTCTTGACGAGACCGGCAACACCATCCGCCAGATTGGCCATGGCACCGGCCACACGGGGATTCGACGCATGTTCCTCGCCGGAGCGCAACTTTTCGGCCAGAAGGCGGATGTCTTCGCTGGCATTCGGATGGAGTTCGCGGCGCGTGTCCGGCGTCATGTCGGTTACCGAAGAAAGCCAGTTTTCAAGCTCGGTATAGAAACGCGTCTGGGCGCGACCGGCTTGCAGATCGAGAAAGCCGAGGATAAGTGAGCCGGCAAGGCCAAACAGCGATGAGGAGAAGGCCGTGCCCATGCCGTCGAGAGGCGCAGCGAGGCCGGTTTTCAGGCTTTCCAGCACCGCGCTGATATCGCCGCCGCCAGGAGAGAGTGATCGGATGACGTCGCCGATAGATCCGATGGTCTCAAGCAAACCCCAGAAAGTGCCGAGTAGCCCGAGAAAAACAAGAAGGCCCGTTAGATAGCGCGAGATATCGCGGCTTTCATCGAGGCGATTGGCGATGGAATCGAGAATTGTGCGGGTGGTTATGGCCGAAAGCGCAGTCGCGGAAGAGCGTGACAGCATCGCCTTCATTGGGGCGAGCAGAACCGGGTCTCCGGTATCCGTGCCGCTTTTGAAGGAGTTGACCCAGCGCACCTCCCGGAAGAGCCGCGTCACCTGCATGAAAACCAGCAGAATGCCGACGGCAAGTACGCCGAAGATCAGGCCGTTCAAACCGGGATTGCTGGCAAAGGCCGTTGCAATCTGGCGCCACAGTATCAGCGCTACAAAGCCCGAAATGGCGAGAAAGATCACCATGGAAGCCAGAAAGACCTGCGGGCTGGAAAGACGATGCGGATCGTATGCGCGTTCTGGAACGAGCATGTCCTCGCCCGGAGTCCTCAGTGCCGCCATGAAATAAATCCCGTTTTGAATTCGGTCTTTTGTTAATGTGAACTCTAAACGGAAATGTGACGAAATTGGAAGCGCTATACGAGGGAGGGTATCAATGGCAGGACTTGTGGCGTCCAGCGGCTGATTACGAGACAGTCGATGATGGCGCCCATATGCAGAACAGCGGCGGACACGACGAAGCCATGCCAGAGCGCGCTCTGATATTTCATGTCCTGGCGCAGATAGACTATCACGCCGGCCGAGTAGACGATGCCGCCAGCCACGATGAGCATGAGCGTGCTGGTTGGCAATACCGCCGAAAAAGAGCTGTTCATGGCAATGCCGCTCCAGCCCATCAGCAGATAGAAGACGATGGCGAGACGGTCGAAGCGACCAGGCAAGAGGAGCTTCATCGAGACGCCGATTATCGCCATCCCCCAGATCAACAAGAGCATCACACTGCGTTCCACAGGATCGTCAAGCTGGGTAATGAACGGCGTATAGGTGCCGGCAATCAGCAGATAGATCGCCGCATGATCTGCGCGCCTGAAAACCCATTTTAGCGGTGACGGTAAAAGCGCGTTATAGGTGCAGGAAATGCCTAGCACAGCCAGAAGCGATAGAAGATAGACTATGGCCGCTGCAAATTCTATCGGCCTCGCCGAAAACCAGCTCAACGCCAGAAGCGCGCCGCCACCTGCCAGTGCCAAGGCAATGCCGATGCAATGCACGACGATATCGGCAATGCGCTCACCCTGCGTAAGGTCGTAGCGGCCGGAATAGGGATGTGAGACGGACAGGACATCGCTTTCTTGCATACATTTCATCATGCAGGTGATTGCGTTGCGAATATGTTTCAAGATTGCGGCAAATTGCGCCATCACGAAGAATTCAGGCGCAGCTTTTTTCGCGCGCCTGAATAAAAGCAAAATCAGGCCGTTTTGACGGGCTTCTTGATCGTCTTGAGAAGGGCACCATGAATGGCTTCGTTACCCGCTACGATCGAACCGGTTTCGAAGATGTCCTGCTTGCCTTCCTTGGTGGAGCAAAAACCGCCAGCTTCCCGGATCAGCAACATGCCGGCTGCGACATCCCAGGCGTTCAGCGAATCCTCCCAATATCCATCCATTCGACCCGCTGCGACATAGGCTAGGTCGAGTGCTGCCGAACCCATGCGGCGGATGCCGGAGACTTCGGCCATAACATTGCGCAGTTCGACCAGATAGAAGCCGTGGTGCCCGCGTCCCAGATGCGGTACGCCGGTTCCGATCACGGAATCGGCGAGGCGGGAGCGGGCGGCAACGCGCAGGCGGCGATCGTTGAGGAAGGCACCGCCGCCGCGTTCGGCCGTGTAAAGTTCGTCAGTAATCGGATTGTAGATCAGGCCGGCCTGAATCTTACCCTGACGTTCCAGCGCGATGGAAATCGCGAAGAGCGGAATGCCGTGCAGGAAGTTGGTCGTGCCATCGAGCGGATCGACGATCCAGCGGTGCTGCTCGTCCTCGCCTTTCACTTCTCCGCGTTCTTCCATCAGGAAGCCGTAGCCGGGACGGGCACGAGAGAGTTCGGAATAGATGATGTCTTCGGCCTTCTTGTCGGCCTGCGAAACGTAATCGCCAGGGCCTTTCAGCGAAACCTGCAGATTCTGCACCTCGCCGAAATCGCGGGCGAGGGAACGGCCGGCCTTTGCAGCGGCTGCGACCATGACGTTGAGAATGGCTGAACGCGCCATGAGCGGTTACTCCTGTCGATCCGATGAACGCGCCAAACGTGGCGCTTTGTAAAAGAACAGTCGAACGCAAATTGTGTCCGACGCAGATGAGGCAGAATGCCTGCGGATCGGAACCCGCAGGCAGGAAGCTGAGATCAGTCCGCGCGGCGAACGTATTCGATTTCGTTTGTATCAACGACGATTTTTTCACCCGAGGAGATGAACGGCGGCACGAGGACGCGCAGACCGTTTTCGAGCTTGGCCGGCTTGTAGGACGAAGCAGCCGTCTGGCCCTTCACGACCGGATCGGCTTCAACGATTTCAAGAACGACGGTATCGGGCAGCTTGATACCGATCGGGCGCTCTTCGTGCAGCTCGACGGTAACGATCATACCATCCTGAAGGAAGGCCGCGCGATCGCCGACGAATTCCTTCTGGAGCTGCAGCTGCTCGTAGGATTCCTGATCCATGAAGACCAGCGCATCGCCTTCTTCGTAGAGATATGAGAAATCTTTCTGCTCGAGGCGAACCTTCTCGACCGTTTCGGCGGCGCGGAAGCGTTCGTTGAGCTTGGTGCCATTGATCAGGTTCTTCAGTTCCACCTGGTTATAGGCACCGCCCTTGCCGGGCTTCACCGCATTGGTCTTCACCGCCACCCACAGGCCGCCATCATGCTCGATGACGTTGCCGGGACGGATTTCGTTGCCGTTGATTTTCGCCATTGTTGTTCCGTTATGTTCAAATGTTGCCGCAGGCCTGAAAGGTCTCAGAGACCCTCTGCTCTTTCTGGCCGATGCGAGGAAGATTGCGCGGCGCTGTCATTGGCGCCTCCAAGACCACAAAATCGCGCAACAAGCAAGAGTAGCTTGTCTCTACTGCGGCGGCGGTGCGATTTCCGGTACCGGTGTCGTTTTCGCAGCCGAGGCTGCTTCGCTGGCGGAGGCAGGTTGGGTTGCCGCCTGTCCGACCCGCCCGCGTGCCGTTGCAAGCTGCTCGTCCGTCAGCCCTTGCAGATACTCTTCCATTTCCGGATCGAGCAGGCCGTTAGAGCGGGCAACCATGTACCAGCTTGCCGCCTCGATAGGGTCGCCCTCATTTCCAATAGCCTGAATATAGAGCTTGGCGAGACGGTTCTGCGCGGCCACATTGCCGGAACGCGCGGCCCGGCGCATCATCTCAAATCCGCCCTTTTCGTCGCGCGCTCCACCTTTACCCCAGAGCATCATTGTGGCGAGCTCGACCCGTGCGGAATCGAAGCCGGCGCGCGCCGCCTTCTCGAGCCAGCCACGTGCGGCTGTCTCATCTGGCTTTTCGATACCTATGCCATTGGCGTCGAGCTGCGACATGGCATATTGAGCATCGGGAAGGCCTGCATCTGCGGCGCGCTTATAATAGCTGCGCGCCTTTTCCATGTTCTTGCCGTCCTCGTCTGCTGAAACCAGCATCTGCGCGTAATTGAATTGTGCGAGGCGATTGCCGCTCTCCGCCGCCGCCTCCATAAGCGCCATCGCCTGCTGTTCGTCGCGATTGGCATAGCGCCCTTCGAGAAGGACTAGGGCGTATTGGAATTGCGCTTCGGGGTAGGCATTTTCTGCCGCCTTCCGATACCAGTCTGCAGCCGCCGCTGCGTCACGCTTGACGCCGAGACCGCGCGAGAGGATTTCTGCGACCAGCGTTTGCGCTGCCGGATCGTCGTTTTTGGCTCGGGGCAATGCGAGTTCGTAGGCGGTCTTGTAGAAGCCTCGCTGGTAAGCGCCGAAGGCTTCGTCTATGCGCTTGCCTCCGAAGCGCTCAGGATCGACGCGCTCTGCTCTGATACTGGAGGGCGAGGCGGCATCCTGCGCGACGGCCGGCAGGGCGCCTTGCAGAGCAAGGCCTCCAATAATAGCTGAGAGGAAGACGTTACGCGTCATCGGTCCGCTTCTTGCTAGCGTGAGAATCACTTCTTGCCAGAGAAACCCTCGAAACGCGGCGCTTTTTCGTCAAGCAGCGCATTTGCCATGGCGACCTGCACTTTCGGCTCCAGCCCTTCCGCGAAAACGGCACTAGCCAAAGCGACGAAATCGGCCCCCGCCTCGGCAACCGCGACAACGGAAGCAACGGCGTTGCCGCCTTGCACGACCAGCGGAACCTCAACCATTTCGGCCCACCACCTCGCAAGCGTCAGATTGCGCTCGTATGGCTCTGGCGTCGTGTCCTTGCCAAAGAGGCCGAGGAAAACATAGTCGGGACGCAATTCGCCAAGCGCCAACGCCTCGTCACGGGTCAGACGTCCACCGGCACCGATCATCATCCGGCCTTCCACCCGATCCGTGACATCGGCGAGATCGGCGACCTTGGGGCCCAGATGCACACCGTCTGCCTTCACGCGTGAGACGATGCGCGTTTCCGATTCCAGCATGAGTGCCGCGCCCGCATCCTGCACAACCGGCACCAGCTTCTCCGCATAATCCTGGAACGCTTCCTCGCCTCGCTCGCCAGCCGGAAGGATAACGCAGGCGACATCGCCGCCGGACAATGCGTTTTTCACTGCGGCGACGCCGGCATCGTCTGCGAGGTCGGTCGGTGCAATCAGAACGACGCGGCAGCGGTCGATGCTGTTTTCGGATTCCATTTTGAAATCTCTCCATCACATTTTGGATGCGCTCGAACCACCGGTCCCGGTGCTGCGCAAAATTCTTCCTTGCCCGCATAAAGCATTTCGACCCAAAGGGCGATAGGGGCGTTTCACGCGAAATTGCAAAGATAGCGTCATAGTTGAACTGCCGGGATCATGTCGAAGACGATATAATTCGTGAGGGAAAAGCCCTTTGATGGCCTTGTTTTTACACGATTTTAGGCCGAGAAGGCTCGCGTTGTCGGGAAGATGCTGCAACCGCGCGTGGGAAACGACAGGAACCGTGAAACAGTGAAGTGATTTAGCTGTCATGAACCAGATAGTTGCAAAAGAGCGGGACACCCGCATCGACGTATTCCGGGCGATCGCGCTGTTGACGATCTTTGTCAACCACGTGCCAGGCAACGCCTTCGAGTTCATGACACACAAGAATTTCGGTTTTTCCGACGCCGCAGAAGCCTTTGTGCTGATCTCGGGCATTGCGGCAGGCCTGGCTTATGGATCCAAGTTCACCCCCGGCCGACGCTTGTTGACTTCACTGCGTGCGGCGCGGCGTGCGGGTGTGCTCTATGTGACGCATATGATGACGACGATGGCCTCGGTTGCTCTATTTGCCCTCGCGGCGGTCATCTTTGCACGTCCCGAATTGCTCAAGATGATCAATATCGAGACGATCATCGTGCATACGCCGGAAGCGCTGGTAGGCCTCGTTACGCTCGGCCATCAGCTCGGATATAACAATATTCTCTCCATGTACGCCGTCGTTCTGCTGCTGATGCCGGCCTTCCTGTTCCTCGGCCAGCGCAGCATAGGCTTGATGCTTGCCGTTTCGGGAACGGTGTGGCTGCTGTCGGGCATTTACCATGTCGCCCCGATCAATTATCCGACTGCCGGTCAGTGGTTTCTGAATCCGCTCTCGTGGCAGTTCCTGTTCGTGATCGGTATGGCCGGCATGATGCATGTAAAGCGTGGCGGCACGATCGCCTTCAACCCCGCGCTCTACGTTGTCGCTGCCGGATATGCACTGCTGGCGCTGGTCTGGGTGCGTGCGCCGCTCTGGTGGATAGATACGTCGATGGGAATGCCTGCCGTTCTGACCGGCTTCGACAAGACTTATCTTTCGGTTCCACGCCTCCTGCATGTGCTGTCGCTGGCCTATCTCATTGTGGCGATGCCGAAAATTTCCAACCTGCTGCGCCTCGCTCAGGACCATCCGCTGTCGATCCTCGGCAAGCACTCATTGCCGATCTTTGTGGCCGGAACTCTGATGGCCATGATTGGCCAGATCGCCAAGGCGACGTATACCGGCGGCATCGCGTTCGATGCGCTGATTATCTCGGCTGGCCTTGTCCTGCACTTTGCCTTTGCCTACTATCTTGAATGGTACAAGACGCTTGGGAAAGTATCCGTTGCGGTCGTTCCGTCTGCACCGGTCGCTAAGCCGGTAAGCGTTCCAATGACCCGTCGTTGATGCCTCGCCTGGATTCAGGTCGAAAAAGCAGGGGCGATTAACCGCCCGTTAACCTTTATGGGGGTTAACTGTGGGCATCCAGTCTCTGGATTTGAACGGTTTGGTTTGCGCCACTCTGTTCGACGCCTCCCTGTTTAATGCCTTCGAGCCGCTCATCTAGCGGCTCTTTTTTTGACAAGCGGGGGCCAGATAAATCTCTTCGCGTCGCGGAACCTTCGCCACGCTTTCCCCATTCTTCACAGTTAACCCTTCGTTAAAGTTCCGCTTGCCTTGCGCGGCCCGTGGCCTCATCTTAAGAAGCCGTCTGCGATGGCGGCTAATGATCGCGCATCCTTTTCATATCGAGGCGAATGCAATGAACGAATATGGTCACAAGGCCGAAAACATGGTGAAGCTCGCGGAGCGTCGCGTGTTCTCCAATTCGTTTACGCCGCTTTATGACGAGGGTATGGCTCTCGTTGAGCGGGCTGCCGAGTATCTTGACGGCGACGGCCGCTGCGAAGCCAAGCATCTATCGCGCAATGCCTCAGCGCTTTACGCCGCCGAATCCATGCGCCTGACGACGCGCCTGATGCAGATTGCTTCCTGGTTGCTTTTGCAGCGCGCAGCCAATTCGGGCGAGATGACACGGGATCAGGTTGCGGCGGAAAAGGCCAAGGTTCGGTTAGACACGGCTTCCGCTCAGGACAACGCGCCCTGTTGGGACGAACTCCCGGGCAGCTTCTGCGGCCTCATTGATCATTCGCTGCGCCTGCAACAGCGCGTACGCGCCATGGATGAACAGCTTTACGGCGATCTCGCGGCCAATGACGCCATTGCCAGCAACCCTGTCTCCAACCAGATCCACCTTTTGCGGACTGCCTTCGGCCGCGGCTGACACTTCTTGCCCTGTTCCCATTTCGTTCGCGTGCGGCTAAGGTTGCGCGCATGGAAACGATTCGCATCATCGGCATTGATCCTGGCCTTCGACGTACCGGGTGGGGCGTTGTGGAGAGCCACGGCAACTCATTGCGCTTTCTTGCTTCAGGCACGGTGAAATCCAATGAGAAGCTCGATCTCGCCTCGCGGCTCAATCAGCTCTATGAGGGACTCGAGCAGATCATCCACGCGCACATGCCACATGAGGCGGCAGTCGAAAACACTTTCGTCAACAAAGATGCGGCAGCAACGCTGAAGCTTGGTCAGGCGCGGGGTATCGCCATGCTGGCGCCAGCACGGGCGGGACTGCCAGTGGCGGAGTACGCGCCGAATGCCGTGAAGAAGAGCGTCATCGGCGTCGGTCATGGTGAGAAGCAGCAGATACATATGATGGTCAAGGTGCTAATGCCTAAAGCGACGTTTGATGGCTCCGATGCGGCGGATGCGCTGGCGCTGGCCATTTGTCACGCCCACCACCGCCAGAGTGCGGTTGCCCGGCTGAAGATCGCGGCGCGAGTGTGACTTCGTTCTTGACTTGTTCTCTTGCGTCGGCAATGGATCATCTTCGAGTTGCGGCAGCGGGGTTGATGAAAAATGATCGGCAAGCTTAAGGGTACGGTCGAGGAGATCGACGAAGATCATTGTATCATCGACGTACATGGCGTTGGCTATGTCGCTTATTGCTCGACCCGTACGCTGGCTTCCCTTGCCGGTCCGGGCGAAGCCGCAACCTTGCATATTGAGACATATGTGCGCGAGGATATGATCCGGCTCTATGGCTTTGCCACGACGCTGGAGCGGGAATGGTTTCGCCTGTTGCAAAACAATGTGCAGGGGGTTGGCGCGCGTGTGGCGCTGGCCGTGCTTTCGACGCTTTCACCTGCCGAACTTGCCAGCGCCATTGCCTTGCGTGACATTGCCATGGTCAGCCGCGCACCAGGCGTGGGCAAGAAGGTAGCCGAACGGATCGTGACCGAGCTGAAAAGCAAGGCGCCCGCCTTCGGTGGCGCGGACGCCGCCAATTTCGCCCTCAAGCAGGACATTGGTGCCGGCGTGGCGGCGACGCCGGTGACGGATGCCGTTTCTGCACTCGTCAATCTCGGTTATTCGCGCGATATTGCCGCCAATGCCGTATCTGCGGCTTTGACAAGCGCGGGCGAGGATGCCGACGAGTCCATGCTGATCCGCCTGTCCCTCAAGGAATTGTCGCGATGAGTAGCCTCGGATTGCCTGAGATAGAGCTTCATGCGATGGACAGGGCATGAGCGATTCGAGGCTGATTTCTCCCGAAAAACGCGGCGAGGATGTCGACGCGACCCTGCGCCCGCAGACGCTTGACGATTTCGTCGGGCAGGAAGCCGCGCGCGCCAATCTCAAGGTTTTCATAGAAGCGGCCAAGCAGCGCGGCGAAGCACTGGATCACGTGCTTTTCGTCGGACCTCCCGGTTTGGGAAAAACCACGCTGGCGCAGATCATGGCGCGCGAGCTCGGCGTCAATTTTCGATCGACTTCCGGTCCTGTGATTGCCAAGGCCGGCGATCTGGCGGCGCTATTGACGAATCTTGAAGAGCGCGACGTTCTGTTCATCGACGAAATCCACCGCCTCAGCCCGGCAGTCGAGGAAGTTCTTTATCCAGCCATGGAGGACTTTCAGCTCGACCTGATCATTGGCGAGGGACCCGCAGCGCGCTCGGTAAAGATCGATCTGGCGAAGTTCACGCTGGTGGCGGCAACGACACGTCTTGGTCTTCTCACTAACCCACTGCGAGATCGCTTCGGTATTCCGACCCGTCTGGAGTTTTACACGGTTGCCGAACTTGAACTGATCGTGAAGCGCGGCGCGCGGATTCTTGGCATGCCGCTTGCCGATGATGGAGCACAAGAAATTGCCCGCCGTGCGCGCGGAACGCCTCGAATCGCCGGCCGTCTGCTACGCCGCGTACGCGATTTTGCTTCCGTGGCGCGGGTCGAAAGCGTGACGCAGAAAATCGCAGATGAGGCCTTGCTGCGTCTGGAAGTCGACGCGTTAGGGCTTGATCGTCTCGATCGCCGCTACCTTTCCATGATCGCGCGCAATTTCGGTGGCGGCCCCGTCGGCATAGAAACGATTGCAGCGGGTCTGTCCGAACCACGCGACGCGATCGAGGACATTATAGAGCCCTACCTGATCCAGCAGGGTTTCATCCAGCGTACGCCGCGCGGTCGTGTGATGACGGTGAATGCGTGGCGCCATCTCGGACTCGAGGCGCCGAGCGATCTCGCCGCTCAGCAGGTCAATCTGTTTCAGGACGACGGCTGAGTCCGACGGCGCCTTGGCGGTGCATTGCAAGCGAATAGCTGGTAAGCGATCCGTAATTATGCAGGCAATTTAGAAGCACTATGGAACGTCGGAAAGGGTAGAAACAGCAGCCTGTCGTGGCGGCATTGGCTGGAAGCGCCGCCCGTTGCAGGGAGTGGAATGCTGGCAGCGCGGCATCGAGGAAGACCGATTCCCGCAACGGCTGAAGCAGCCTTGCTCTCGAACTGGAGAGACGCCGATGTGGATGATTCCGCTGGAATAAGACCCGGAACAGCTCGGAAATAAGGCTCGGGGTCAGATTTATCATCCGGGGGAAGCAGGAGGCAGATTCGTGACCTGCGTTCACCTCCCAAATGCGAATATCATGCTTCTCGCGGCCGAAAATCCGCAGGACCTGAAGACGATTCCTTCATCTGAACCTTTCGGGCAATGTGCGCACCACGTTCATAACGTCCGGCTCCGCATCTTTTCCGTCGAAAGATTCCACTATCCCGAACGCGCCGCCATAAGACCAGATAGCCCAGGCATAGCCAGCCTTCTCCGCGTGGCCGATTATATCCTTCACATAGGCCGCACGATCCTGCGGCGGCATGATGAAATCGCCTTGGTACTCCTGGCGGATCATCCCGAATTCCCCGAGTAGGATGTCGCCCGGCTTTACGTTATTTTGCTTCGCCCAATTTGCTACCATATCGAAAGGGGCGGCAACGGTCCTCTCTAGTTTCTGCGGAGTGTCGATCAACGCCATCTGTTCTCGTACCCATGCGCGCATACCAGCACGGCGCAGGACGGGCGCTTCCTTGGAGATCCTCTGCTCGATATCCCTGAGGCGCGCCTCAAGGACCTTTTTTCCCGGGCCGGAAGGTGGGTAGGATAATCCCTTCACATAGCGAATGAGATCGCCCGCCCACTGCGCGCCCTGATGGGTCAGAAGAAAGGGCTGGTAGTTGTGAAAGGTCCAGAGCACGTTGTCGTCGTCGTAGGCCTTCGGATCGAGCGCCACGAGACCTTCCACGGTTCCCGCGCAGCCGCCGGTCAAGACTATGGGAAGAGCGGGAGCAGCTTCGCGCGCGGCAGCATGCAGACTTTTCTGGCGGAGCTGCCAGTTACTGGCTCCTTCGGCATCACAGGCTGTTCCGGGTTCGTTCATGAGTTCAAGTGCAACGCTGCTGGCCGGCAGCGCGGAAAGCTTTTCCGCCATCCCGCTGACCACCGCGATGTAATCTGTCCACCGGTCCTCGTTGGAGAGAACACCTTCCATACCTACGGCAGCGTTGTCAGCGCGCGAGATCAAATGCAAGTCCACGATCACCTTTAGATCGGCGGCAAGAAGAGCCTGGACGCTCGCGAATACCTCGTCAAATAGACGATCGTGAAAATGTGCCGAGCGGGGTGACAAGAACGGCGAAGGATCGACGGGCATTCGAACGAAATCGAAACCGTCCTTGCGTAAGGATGCAAGACGTTCTTGCGATACGAATTTGCGCCACTCGGGGAAGGGAAAGAGTGCGCTTTCATCGCCCCATTTGTCTTCCGCCGGCCAGGTCACCCACTGGTCCATGTTAAGGCCGCGTGAGAGCGAAATATCGGCGGCGCCGGCGGGCGCCTGCAAGGCAGCTATCAATACGCCGGCAGCAAGCAGTCGGGAAAAATTGCGTTGCTGCGTCTTGAAGATCGAGACCAAGGATGCATATCCCGTCATGGTTGATGAGACGCGAGGATGAAAGGTCAGCTTGATGGATGCAACCAATAAAATTGCCAACCCGCAGATTGGCCTGAATGGCGAGATAACGACGGAAGGGCATCAGCAGACCGTTCGCGTCTATTATGCCGACACGGACTTTTCCGGTGTCGTCTATCATGGACGCTATCTCGAGTTCCTCGAGCGCGGGCGCTCCGACTTTCTGCGCATGACTGGCGTGCATCATACCGAGCTTGCCGACGGGACGCATGGCGACAGGTTGGTCTGGATCGTGCGACGGATGGAAATCGAATACCGGCAGCCGGCGCGTATCGACGATGTCCTTACCGTTTTCACCAAGGTCGTGACAGTTTCCGGTGCCCGCGTATCGATGCATCAAGAAATCCGTCGCGACAAGACGTTGTTGATAGAGGCGAAGGTTGAAGCGGCCATTGTCGACGAGAGCGGCCGCCCGAAGCGATTTCCGAAAGAGTGGGTTCCACTGTTTCTGCCATCCGAGACGAACAGTTCTTAGATGTGCAGCGCTGCGCAGATCTAGACTTGGATGGTTAAGACAGGAAAGCCACCTTTGCCGATCTTTACTTTGCAAAGCGAGCCGGATGGTATGCGGGACCAAGAATTATATTCGAAATTACCTGAAGACGCTTCTGCAACAAATCCATATTCGGTACTGGTACTATTTTGGGTGCATACTCATCCATACCGGATCGGGAGCATCGCGGCGCTCAATAGCGCTACGAATTCATGGAGCGTTGGTTTGGTGACGGGTGCGCCCAATGAGCGCACCGGTCGAAGGTCAGGCAAAGAATGCGAAATCGCCGGCGTCGAGGCCGGATAATGCAACACCTTTCAAGGTGAGGGTGTTGGTTGCATCGATTGTGAAGACAGTGTCCAGACCAACCTGTGCGGCGGCTGCAAGCGCCGCTTGCGCGTTGGCGAAAACGCTGGTCGCGAATTTCAGTGCGTCATGACTGGCAGACACATTGTTGGCCTCAAAACCCGTGATCGTGTCGTGACCGGTCGAGCGGCTTTCGAACTTGAATATATCGTGCTTGGCAAAGCCGCGGAAGGTTTCAGAAGCCGTAGTACCGGACTGGATGGTATTGTGCTTGTCGATCTCGGCGGTGAGATCGCCGCCGTTGGTTGCAGGTTTCTTGAGGCTGTAGATCACCTTGTGCACGGGGCCGCTATTGCCGCTGGACTGGATGCCGTGGAAATCGAGTTCGATAGCTTTCCGTGCGAGCGTAAAGTCGGCTTTCACGCCTTTTCCAATCGTGAGTTTGCCCAGCGAGCCGGAAAGCGTGTGATTCCCAAAGCTGTAGTCCAGATCGCCAGTTGAAGCTTCGGCAACGAAGGCGAATTTCGAAGTATCGCCATCGAGAACAGCTTTCTTGCCAAACCACCCGTTTGTATATTTCTCGGTGCTCGCATATTTGCTGCCTGAAAACGTGCCGTCTTTGAATTTGCCGTGGGCAGCATGGTTTCCAGCAGCCTTGTAGCTATCGAGATAACTGGTGAAGTCAACGTCATTGAGCTTGATCGAAACAGTCATTGTCATACCTTCAGTGAGGAAATCGAAATGCCTGGCACTGTGCTGGGTAAGTGTTCGATCCATACGGACCGCAAGTATCGCGACGCAGTAAAGCGTCGCGAAATTTTTAAAACTTGGTCGAGAAGTTTATTTTGTAAGTGCGACCGGGTGAGGCGACGTGGCTCATGTAATCGACGTAGTAGCGGTCCATGAGATTATCGATGCCGAAATCCACGCGGCGGTCTTCGTCAAATGCGATGGAGCCATAGACGTCCGCGACGGTAAAGGGCTTCGTCCAGAGCTTGGAAGTCTGGCTTTTCGGGCCGATGTGAACTGCCTTTCCTGAATGACGCAGTTTCCCGCCAAGCGTTAGTTTTTCGTCAAACAGTCGTATACCAGCGTCGATAGTCAGTTTGTATTTGGGAGGCATTGCAAATGGAATCTGTTGCGCAAGGTCGGTCATTCCGTAGCTGCTCATCTCAAATCTTTTGGCGAGTTTATAGCGCAGGGCCGTTGCGCTCAGTCCTGCATAGAAGCTGCCTGCGTCGTAGTTCATCTCCAGCTCGTGGCCGAACATACGAGACGTGCCGCCAATATTGACGTATTGTACATACGCCATGTCCGGCATATCGGGCGTGGTTCTGAACGACCGGGCGATTAGGTCGTCGACCTGACGATTGAAATAAGCATACTTGAAACGCAGGCTGTCTCCGCCGAGAAACAAATCGTCGGCATGTATATTGAAGCCGATTTGTGCAGTTCTGGCGCTTTCCGGGATGAGTGCCGTGTTGGGCATATTGAGCATGCCGCCGCCGACATGAGAACCCCAGAATAGGGTTTCCATAGTCGTCGGCGGGCGATAGGAATAATCGTATCCGGCAAAGAATTGCAGACCCTCGAGCGGCGTTATGCCCAGTGTGACGGATGGTAGGAGCTTACCGCCGTCCTTATGCACGTCCGTCTGCTCCATTGCCTGCACTTCGGGGTCCTCGAAGTCGGGGACGTAAGTTTTTCCCTTCAGATCGTAATGATCATAGCGCAGGCCGCCGGTCAGGCTCAGCCACTGGTAATCCGCAGGTTTGAATTCGGTCTTTGAAAACGCGCTGTAATAGCCGCGTTTGCCCGAGGGTGTGGCTCCGCCAAACCACGAGCCGGTCGGATTGTCGTCTTCTTGGGAAGATATCTGCTTGGTGCGCGCATCGTCCAAAAACGCGGTCGTGCCGTAGTCGAAGGTGAAATCGCCGAAACCGGTCGTTACCTTCGAGCGATTGGCAATGTCGCCGCCCGTCGTGTTCAGGCCGTAATGATTGTCAAAGGCACCGTAATCAGCATCTCGCCTTTTCGGGCGATGATCGTGTTTCATCATTCGGTTTGTCCAGAGATTGGCCGAGAAATCGATCAGATCGCTGTCGGGATCATACGTGTAATTGGCCGTGAACGTGTGGTTCGCGACCTTTGCGCGATTGATATATTGCGTGCTTCCGGTCTGGAATTTTGCATTATAGCCAACCCAGCCGAGCGTCAGCTTTTGGTGATTATCAATATCGATTTCGGTTTTCAGCAAACCGGAGGTGTTCTCGGAGCCGATAAACTTCGTGAGAAAATAGCCCTCGTCAAACTGGTATGGATATTTTTTTCCTGGCTCATATCTACCGGTCTTCTTGTGTGAAATTGCGGCGGTGACGGCAATGTTTTCGGCCAGACGCCAGCTGAATGCACCGGAGCCGTTGGAGCGATAAGCGTTGCTACCCGTTGCGAAATTCACTTCACCGCCGGAGGTCCTGCCGTCTTTGATCAGGTCTTCCGATAGAAGCGTGCGGAAATTTACATAGCCGCCAAGCGAGCCGGCAGACAGCGCATTGGCACCGGTTGTCTTGTCGAGAACGATCTGGCGCATCAGGGCCGGATCGAAATAGGCGCTTGCGGCCTGCCCGTGCCCGTTTTGTAGAAAATTCTGCCGGGCGCCGTCGAGCGCCATAGTGATGCGATTCTGGTCCGACAGGCCCCGAATGGAGATATTGAGACCGGGATTATCCGGTCGGCTCTCGGCCACAACCCCTGCGACATCGTCAAATATATCCTGCGTATCGCGTGAACTAAGCCGAACAAAATTGTCGCGACCAATGATGCCGATGTTGCCCGGCGTTTCATAGACGGAGAGCGGTGCGCCTTTCCAGCCGTCGCCGGAATGGCCGCTGGTAACGATAATGCGCTCAAGCAGTTTCGACTCATTCTCGGAGGTCTCGGCAGCGATAGAAACAACTGGGAGTACGGTCGAGAATGCAAGGCAGCTGGCGAAGGAAGCGCAGCGCGCTACCGGCGCTGCGCGAACAGAGACAAAATCCTTATATGAAATCATTTTATAACGGCTGAGCCGAAAAACTCATCCGTCCTTTCAATCCAGAGGCTGAAAAATAATCAATCAAATGCGTCGCCACTCCTGAGGAGAGCGACAGAATCATTTCACAATAGGTGAGCGCAGTATTCAAGTATTTTTGCGGACTTGCACAGTGCCATTGCGTCAGGTGCGTCGCACAAGATTAGAGGAAGAGAAGAGGATCGTTTCTAACGCTTTCTTAACCATATTTCGCAATATCAGAATATGGTGAAGATCGCCGGTTCAAGACGAATGCCTTCCTTTCACCATGTTTACTGGCGAAAGCACGCTGGCAGGCTGTGAGAACGGCATTCCTGCGATCTTTCAGCCATAAAAAGACATCGGGCCTTGCTGACAAAGCCGCAGGGCATCCAAGGGACAGTTGCACACATGGAAACTCTTACGCTGGCCGAGCCCGCAACATCACACACCCTCTGGTCTCTTTTCTGGCAGGCCGGCTTCATCGTGAAGATGGTGATGATCGGTCTTCTTGCTGCTTCCGTCTGGACCTGGGCGATTATCATCGACAAGACCATTGCCTACAAGCGTGCGCATGCGGCGCTGAACCGTTTTGAGCAAATGTTCTGGTCCGGCCAGTCGCTGGAAGAGCTCTATCGCTCGCTTGCGGATCGCAAGACGACCGGCATGGGCGCGATCTTCGTTGCTGCCATGCGGGAATGGAAGAAGAGTTTCGAAAAGGGTGCGCGTGCGCCGATGGGCTTGCAGATGCGCATAGACAAGGCGATGGATCTGGCGCTGAACCGCGAGGTGGAAACGCTGGAAAGCCGTCTTGGCTCGCTTGCTTCGATCGGTTCGGCTGGTCCCTTTATCGGCCTGTTCGGTACCGTCATCGGCATCATGACCTCGTTTCAGGCGATTGCCGGCTCGAAAAATACCAGCCTTGCCGTTGTTGCTCCGGGTATTGCGGAAGCGCTTCTTGCAACAGCGATAGGCCTTCTCGCTGCTATCCCTGCCGTCATCGCCTATAACAAGCTTTCCGCGGACGTCGCCAAGCTCGGCTCACGCATGGAAGGCTTCGCTGATGAGTTTTCCGCCATATTGTCGCGACAGATCGATGAAAAGATCGCTCGCGGAAGCTAAGGACCGTTAAGAATGGGCATGTCAGTC
>NZ_BMZO01000009.1:115519-125400 GCF_014652835.1 Limoniibacter endophyticus | reverse complement strand
CGCCATCTCGGAAATCAACGTTACGCCCTTCGTGGACGTAATGCTTGTGCTGCTCATCATCTTCATGGTGGCCGCACCGCTTTTAACGGTCGGCGTACCTGTCAACCTGCCCCAGACGCAGGCCAACGCAATGAATGCGGACACGCAGCCGATCACCGTCAGCATCGACCAGCAGGGCCGCATCTTCATTCAGGAGACGGAAACGGCGATCGAGGAAGTCGTGCCGAAGCTTCAGGCTATCGCGAAAACAGGCTATGAGGAACGCATCTTCATTCGCGGTGATCGCACGTCGAACTATGGCATCGTGATGCAGGTCATGGCACGTATCTCCGCAGCAGGCTTCTCTAATATGGGCCTCGTCACCCTGCAGGAACAGGATAGCTAAAAACGAATGAAAGCGGGCCTCACAACATCTGCTGTGCTTCATGTGGCTGCCATTGCGGCGGGGCTTGTGACGCTTGCGCCAAGGCCAATGGACATGACGGATTCCGAAGCGCTTCCCGTCGATGTCGTCATTGCCGACGCGTCGCAATTGATCGAGGGTGACAAGAAGGCTCCGATCAGCGAAAAGCCCGCACCAACGCCGACCACGCGCCCGGATGTCGTGCCGGATGCGCAGAAGGTGGGTAATAATTCCACCGACACGGACAAGGCTCCGACGCCCGAGCCAAAGCCGCGGCCTGTCGAGCAAACGCAGTCTTCGGCTGCTGCGGCGCCAGAACCGGCACCCGCGCCAACGCCTGAGCCGGAACCTGCGCCCGAGCCTGCTGAAGTCCAGCCTGCACCTCCACAGGAAGCCCAGCCTGCGCCTGAGCCGACGCCTGCACCGGAAGCACCTGCAGAGCAGGCCCTTTCGCTGCCCACGCAGATGGCCGCGCCGCAGCAACGCCCACAGCCGCCACGCGAGAAGCCTGTCGAAACGGCCGAGGCCAAGCCGGAGAAGCCGAAGGAACAGGAAAAGCCGAAGGCACCCGAAAAGAAGCCTGAGCCGCAGAAATCGCAGGCGCGCGACGAAAGCGAAAGTGATTTCGACGCCGATGACATTGCGGCGCTTCTCAATAAGGAGAAGGCTTCCGGTGGTGGCGCCAAACGTAGCGAGCAAACCGCTTCGCTCGGTGCCTCGCGCACCAACAGCGCAGGCCAGCTGACGCAGAGCGAGATGGATTCGCTGCGCGGCCAGATCCAGCGTTGCTGGAACGTGCCGGCCGGCGCGCTGGAGGCTGAGAATCTGCGCGTCACGGTTAAATTCAACCTTAACCAGGTCGGTGCCGTCGAAGGTTCGCCCCGGATCGTTTCCGGCGGTGGTTCGGGCGGTATCGAGCGTGCGGCGGCAGAATCGGCCCGCCGCGCCGTGCTGCAATGCGCTCCCTACACGCTTCCGGCTGAAAAATATGCGACCTGGTCGGAAGTGACGGTCAATTTCGACCCCAGTGAAATGTTCTGATGCTCATTCGAGCGAAGAGGCTTATAGGTATGCTGAGAGTAAGCAAGACAGTCTTTCTGCTGATGGCGATGGTGCTTGCAGCCGCGCCGATTGCGGTCCATTCGGCGCGCGCGCAGGTTACCATCGACATCAATCGCGGTAATGTCGAGCCGCTGCCGATCGCGATCACCGATTTCATCTCGGGTGATCAGATGGGCGCACAGATCAGCAGCATCGTGACTGCCGATCTCAAACGATCGGGCCTTTTTGCACCGATCGACAAGGCGGCCTTCATCGAGAAGACCTCCAATCCGGATGCGGCCCCCAGGTTCGAGGATTGGAAGGTCATCAATGCGCAGGCGTTAGTCACCGGCCGCGTATCGCGCGAGGCCGACGGACGCATCCGCGCCGAATTCCGGCTGTGGGACACGTTTGCCGGCCAGCAGCTCGACGGTCAGCAGTTCTTTGCGACGGAAGCCAACTGGCGGCGTATTGCTCATATCATCGCAGACGCGATCTATGAACGTCTCACCGGCGAAAAAGGCTATTTCGATACACGCGTTGTCTTCGTCGACGAGTCCGGCAGCGGTACCCAGCGCACCAAGCGTCTTGCCATCATGGACCAGGATGGCGCCAATATTCGCTATCTGACCGACGGTCGCTCGATCGTTTTGACGCCGCGCTTTTCGCCGAACCGTCAGGAAATCACCTATATGTCCTACGAGAGCGGTACGCCGCAGGTCTACCTGCTGCAGCTGGAAACCGGGCAGCGGGAACTGGTGGGGGATTTTCCGGGCATGACCTTCTCGCCGCGCTTCTCGCCGGACGGACAGAAGATCATCATGTCGCTGATGCGCGAGGACGGCAATTCCAATATATTTACGATGGATCTCCGGTCGCGCCAGACGACGCGCCTTACCAATACCAACGCCATCGATACCTCGCCTTCCTATTCTCCGGATGGCAGCCAGGTCGTCTTCACCTCCGACCGCGGCGGTCGCCCACAGATCTACGTGATGAATGCGGATGGTTCCGGCCAGAAGCGTATCTCATTTGGCCAGGGCAGCTACTCGACGCCTGTATGGTCGCCGCGCGGCGATCTGATCGCCTTCACCCGCCAGTCGGGTGGCGGTTTCGAAATCGGCGTCATGCGCACTGACGGCTCCGGGGAGCGGATCCTTTCCACCGCCTTCCAGCAGGAAGGCCCGACCTGGGCGCCGAACGGTCGCGTACTCATGTTCTTCTCGGGCTCCAGCCAGCCGAAGCTGCGCACGGTTGATCTGACCGGGCGCAACGAGCAGGCTGTGCCGACGCCGAACCTTGCTTCCGACCCGGCATGGTCGCCACTGCTTGAGTAGGCGCTTGATCGATTTCCAACGATCTTGATAAAAAGGCGGCGTAAATGCCGCCTTTTTGCCGTATTCGACCCGCATGCCCACTGTGTCCTTTTCGCGTCAGCGAGAATTTCGCGTAGGGATCCTTCTTGAACCGTCTGATTGCTATCGCCGAAAATCGCGCTGCAAAGGAATGGGCAAGAAAATATTAACCATGTTTTTTGAGCATCGGTTAAACAAGATGTGGTTAAGAAAACCCAATGCAATCGTGCTGGTTTTTACAGGTAAGGAGGGGCGGGTTTTGAAACGCACTTCGAAATTGAATCTCAACGTGCTTACCGTCGCTCTCATGGCCGGTCTTGCTCTTGCAGGCTGTGCGTCGCAGAAGACGCCGAACAGCGCTGCCGATCTCGGCCTTGGGGCCGGTGCGGCAACGCCAGGTTCCAGCCAGGACTTCACCGTTAATGTTGGCGATCGCATCTTCTTCGACACGGACTCGACCGCAATCCGCGCCGACGCGCAGGCCACGCTTGCCAAGCAGGCGCAGTGGCTTAACCGCTATTCGCAGTTTTCGATCACGATCGAAGGCCATGCCGACGAGCGCGGTACACGTGAATATAATCTGGCTCTCGGTTCGCGCCGCGCTGCTGCAACTCGCGACTTCCTGGTTTCGCAGGGTGTCGCTTCAAACCGCTTGAAGACGATCTCCTATGGCAAGGAACGGCCGGTTGCCGTTTGTGACGACATTTCGTGCTGGTCGCAGAACCGCCGTGCGGTCACCGTGCTGAATTCGGGTGCCGGCATGTAATCACCGGACATCCGGTCCAAATAGTGAAGGTCCGGTGTGTGACATGGTTCGCACGCCGGGCTTTTTTCATGCCGACGACACGAATTCACAAAAACTGAAACAAAATTTGGCCGAACTCTCTCTGCTTTGATAAAGGATGAAATGTCGCCGCTTGCCGTGCGATGGTTCCAACGGGCCGGGAGGCCTGCCGGAATCGATGAGAATCCAGAAGCACACTGCAAAAATGACCACCAACGCTAATGAGAGGCCGATGTTTTCGCGGTTGATTTTAGGAAGCGCCATCGCATTGTCGCTTGCGGCATCTGTGCTGCCCAGCAATGCGCAGGGCCTGCCCGGCGTCTTCGGTTCGCGCAGCAATGACGCATCTCGCCAGGCTCCGGCCGGGCAGGGCGGCTACATTCTGACGCAGGGCAGCGATCCCCGCGTGCAGCAGCTCGAAGAGCAGTTGCGCCAGCTGAATGGTACGATCGAAGAACTGAACTTCCAGATTCTGCAGATGCAGGAACAAATCCGCAAGATGCAGGAGGACAACGAGTTCCGCTTTCAGGAGCTTGAGAAAAACAGAGCGGATGCCGGATCGGGCTCGACCCGGCATGCCAACGCAGCACCACCTGCCGGGGGAAACTCCGGGGGTGGAAGCACGGATACTATCGGGACCGGAAGTATCGACGGTGTTGCGCCGGTCCCGCCGATGCAACAGGACCAAAGTCAGACGGCAGCTACTCAGCCGAGCACCGCCGGAAACGGAACCGGTGAACCGCCGCGTACGCTTGGTCGTCTAATTCTGGATGAAAACGGCAATGTCGTCAGCAGCAATACTGATGATAATCCGACCTCTTCTCCCTTGCCACCGGTTTCGGGGGGCGCACAGGATCAGGTTGCGGCATTGCCCCAAAACAATTCGGCCGGTGCCGGCGGCAGCGCGGATGCGGTTTATGACAGTGCTTATGAGCACGTGCTTTCCGGCGACTACAAAACGGCAGAGACTGGCTTCCGCTCTTATATCGAACGGTTTCCGAAGGGCGAAAAATCAGCCGACGCGCATTTCTGGCTAGGCGAATCGCTGATCGGACAGACGCGTTATCGCGACGCTGCCGAAATTCTCCTGGCTGCAAGCAAGAACTATCGCAATTCGGCCAAGGGGCCGGAAATCCTGCTCAAGCTGGGCGTTTCGCTCGCCGGAATGAAGCAGAAGGAAGTTGCCTGTGCGACTTTCGGGGAAGTGGACAAGCGGTATCCCAAAGCATCTGCGGCGCTGAAAGCGCGGGTGACGCAGGAAAAAACCACTGCTGGTTGCTGACCTTCTTGCAGCGATTTCCCACCGGCTTCGAGGCCACTTACTCTCAATTCGATTTTTCCAGGCGCCAGGCGGTGTTGCTTGCAATATCCGGCGGCAGCGATTCCCTTGCGCTTCTCCTGAGTTTCGATGCCTGGCGCAGGATTCATGCACCGCATCTGTCACTTTTCGCCGTAACCGTCGATCATGCGCTTCGCCCGGAGGCTGCCGACGAGGCGGAGAGGGTGGCTCAGATCTGCGCCGAACACCGTATTCCGCACAAGACCCTGCGTTGGGAGGAAGCCGCCAAGGGCAGCGCGCTTTCCCAAAGGGCGCGCGAAGCGCGTTATGCGCTGCTGGCACGGGCTGCCGAGCAAGCTGGTACGGATCTCGTGCTGACGGGCCATACCCAAGATGACCAGATCGAGACGCATCTTATGCGCAAGGCACGCAGTGCGACAGGCTATGGGCTTTCCGGCATGGCCGCGGCGACGCTCTATCGCAGAAGACTGTGGATCGTGCGGCCTTTGCTGACGCATTCCCGCCAGGCTTTGCGGGATTATCTATGCTCCATGAACCAGGCCTGGTTAGATGACCCAAGCAATGATGACGAGGCATATGAACGGGTGCGGGTGCGTCGTGCCGTGGCTAAAATGGACGCGGCGGCACGAGCGGATATTTGCAGCGCTATTGCGAAAGCGCAAGCGTTCCGGGCCAGGCTTGTTGATGACACGGTCAGCCTGATCCGGACGAATGCTTCGCCTGTCGAGCCTTCTGGCTTCCGGCTGGTCATGACATCCGAGGAGGCGTGCATCCATGCGCTGCGGGTTCTCCTCGCTATCGCCGGGGGAGGCAGTTTCCTGCCCGATGAAGGGCGGGTGCGCATTCTGACGCACCGAGCCGTAAATGGCGAACGAGTGACAGAGACCCTCTCACGTTGCGTCGTGCAGGCAAAAGATGGGTGTGTGACAATGAAACGCGAACGGCGGGATCTTCCGCAAATCGCGCTTGAGCAGGGTAGCGTGCTCTGGGACGGTCGCTTTGAGATAACGACGCAGGTCTCCGAGCTTTTGTGGGTAGCGGCCGGTGATGATTGCATGCCGAAGGTTGTAACCGGGGCGGGCGGGGCGGGGGACACTGCGCTGGAACGGGTGCAGATAAGACCCGTGGCGTCGCCGTTCAAAGACAGGCTTTCCGGCCTCGATTGGCCGCTTGCGAACGCGGTTGCTCAGCTGCTTGGAGCCGATGCGCCGCCTGCTTTGCCGTATAGCGGTCACGATAACGGAATAGTTTTAACCTAGGCGGTGAGTTCCGCTTGGCAAGGGCGGTCGCGCTTCCTATGTTAAGCGCTACATTTGACGGTCTCAATGAAAGGCCGTTTCGGGGATTGAAACGGGATACTGATGAATCCGAACTATCGAAATATCGCGCTGTGGGTCATAATAGCGGTTCTGCTGATTGCCCTGTTCAATCTGTTCCAGACGCCGCAGCAGCGTGGCAATGCCAGAGAAGTGGCTTATTCGGAATTCCTTCAGGATGTCGATGCCGGACGCGTGAAGAGCGTGACCATTTCCGGTGACCGCATCACCGGAAAATTCTCCGACAATTCGAATTTCCAGACGTACTCGCCTGCCGACTCCAATCTGGTTCAACGTCTGGAGGGCAAAAATATTACGATTTCGGCACGCCCCGAGACGGATGGCTCGGGTTCGATTTACTCCGTGCTGATCGGCTGGCTGCCGATGCTGCTGATCCTCGGTGTGTGGATATTCTTCATGCGGCAGATGCAGTCGGGGTCCGGCCGCGCCATGGGCTTCGGCAAGTCGAAGGCCAAGCTTCTGACCGAAGCGCATGGCCGCGTGACCTTCAAGGATGTTGCCGGCGTTGATGAGGCGAAGCAGGATCTGGAAGAGATCGTCGAGTTTCTACGCGATCCGCAGAAATTCCAACGTCTCGGTGGCAAGATTCCGCGTGGCGTGCTGCTTGTTGGTCCTCCGGGAACAGGTAAAACCCTGCTTGCACGCTCGGTTGCCGGCGAAGCGAACGTACCGTTCTTCACGATTTCCGGTTCAGACTTTGTAGAAATGTTCGTCGGCGTTGGAGCGTCTCGTGTCCGCGACATGTTCGAACAGGCCAAGAAGAATGCGCCGTGCATCATTTTCATCGACGAAATCGATGCTGTCGGCCGTCATCGCGGTGCTGGCCTGGGCGGGGGCAATGACGAGCGCGAACAGACTCTCAACCAGTTGCTGGTCGAGATGGACGGCTTTGAAGCCAATGAGGGTATCATTCTCATAGCCGCGACCAACCGTCCGGACGTTCTTGACCCGGCGCTTCTGCGTCCCGGTCGCTTCGATCGCCAGGTTGTCGTTCCGAACCCCGACGTCGTTGGTCGCGAGCAGATTCTAAAGGTACATGCACGCAACGTGCCTTTGGCGCCGAACGTCGATCTCAAGACATTGGCGCGCGGTACACCAGGCTTTTCAGGTGCGGAGTTGGCCAATCTGGTCAATGAAGCGGCCCTGATGGCGGCGCGACGCAACAAGCGTCTCGTCACCATGCAGGAATTCGAGGATGCCAAGGACAAGATCATGATGGGCGCGGAGCGCCGCTCTTCCGCGATGACCGAAGCAGAAAAGAAGCTTACTGCCTATCACGAGGCTGGCCACGCCATTACCGCGCTCAAGGTTGCAATTGCCGACCCGCTGCACAAGGCAACGATCATCCCGCGCGGTCGCGCGCTAGGCATGGTGATGCAGCTGCCGGAAGGCGACCGCTACTCGATGAGCTACAAGTGGATGGTTTCGCGCCTGTGCATCATGATGGGCGGACGCGTTGCCGAGGAGTTGACGTTCGGCAAGGAAAATATCACCTCGGGCGCCTCCTCCGATATCGAGCAGGCAACGAAGCTTGCCCGCGCCATGGTTACACAGTGGGGCTTTTCCGATGAACTCGGTCAGGTCGCCTATGGGGAGAACCAGCAGGAGGTTTTTCTCGGTCATTCTGTCTCACAGTCGAAGAACGTATCGGAAGCGACCGCTCAGAAGATCGACAACGAGGTTCGTCGTCTGATCGACCAGGCTTATCAGCAGGCGCGTCAAATCCTGACGGAGCACCACGATGCTTTCGTGGCCATTGCGGAAGGGTTGCTCGAGTATGAGACGCTGACCGGCGAGGAGATCAAGCAACTGATGGCGGGGCAGAAGCCCTCACGCGACCAGGGTGACGATACACCGAGCAGTCGTGGCAGTACGGTGCCGAAGGCCGGTGGTTCACGCAAAGAGCCGAAGGCGGATGGTGAAGGTGGCATGGAGCCGCAACCGCAGGGCTAATTATCCGCGAATTTGCAAAATGGCCTGGTTTATCCAGGCCATTTTTGCGTGGAGCGCTGGGCTTCGAGCGGAATTTTAGACCCGAATTTAGTAACAGGGCGAGTAACCAAAGCTTACGAATTGTGATGGTAGCTTTTGCTAAAGTATCGGTACCTTGTGGATTTGGCGGTTGCTTTACGGTATTTGCCGCAGTAGCACCACCCACCAGACAATCGACACGGGTTTTGCGTGGCAACATCGCCGTCAGGCCATTCTGACGCAGCTATAATCAAGCGGGTCGGTCGACGGGGCTCTACCGCCGCATGCTTGGGACAGAAAAGAGTTCGACTATGGGACGTTATTTCGGAACCGACGGTATTCGCGGGCGCGCCAACAAGTTTCCCATGACCCCGGAAGTCGCGATGAAGGTCGGCATGGCGGCGGGGCGCACGTTCCAGCGTGGCGAACATCGCCATCGCGTCGTCATTGGCAAGGATACGCGCCTTTCCGGTTACATGATCGAGAATGCCATGGTGGCAGGGTTTTGCGCTGCGGGCATGGACGTGTTCCTTCTTGGTCCGATTCCTACACCTGCCGTTGCCATGCTGGCACGTTCGCTTCGTGCTGATCTGGGTGTGATGATCTCTGCCTCGCACAATCCCTATCACGACAATGGTATCAAGCTGTTCGGGCCGGACGGATACAAGCTTTCTGACGAGATTGAAGGCAATATCGAAGCAATGCTCGATGAAGAGATTGCTATCAGCGTCGCGGATTCCGATGGTCTTGGCCGCGCCAAGCGCATCGACGGCGTGCATGATCGCTATATTGAATTTGCCAAGCGCACCCTGCCGCGATCCATGTCGCTGGCGGGTTTGCGGGTCGTGATCGATTGCGCCAATGGCGCAGGCTACAAGGTCGCGCCTGCGGCTTTATGGGAACTGGGCGCGGAAGTCATCACTATTCACGACGAGCCGAACGGCTTCAATATCAATACGGATTGCGGCTCAACCAGTCCGGCGAGCCTGATCAAAAAGGTGCATGAAACACGTGCTGACCTCGGCATAGCACTGGATGGCGATGCCGATCGTATGCTCATCGTCGACGAAAACGGCGTCGTCATCGACGGGGATCAGATTATGGCCCTGATTGCCGAGTCCTGGCATCAGGCAGGCCGTTTGGCTGGTGGTGGTATCGCTGCGACGATCATGTCCAATCTGGGCCTCGAGCGTTTCATGCAAAGCCTCAAACTAGAACTCCATCGCACAAAAGTCGGCGACCGCTATGTCGTTGAACACATGCGCGCTCATGGCCTCAATGTTGGCGGCGAACAGTCCGGCCATATCGTTATGTCCGATTATTCCACGACGGGTGACGGGCTGGTTTCCGCTCTACAGGTTCTGGCCTGCATCAAGCGTGCGGAAAAACCTGCAAGCGAGGTTTGCCGCAAGTTCGAACCGGTGCCGCAAGTCCTGAAGAATATTCGTTTTTCGGGCGGAAAACCGCTGGAAAACGCCAATGTCATCGCAGCTATCGAGGATGCCAAGGCGCAGCTCGGTAAAAAGGGACGCGTCGTCATCCGCCCGTCCGGCACGGAACCGCTGATCCGCGTCATGGCGGAGGGCGACGATGCAGGTCTGGTGGAAAAGGTCGTTGATGACATTATCGGCGTGATCTCGGAGACCAAGAACGCTGCCTGAACCATATTCGTGATCCAGAAAGGCCGCGA
>NZ_BMZO01000009.1:0-115486 GCF_014652835.1 Limoniibacter endophyticus | reverse complement strand
TGTCGGCAGGATGGTAAGTTTTTGATTAAGCGACATGGTTAATCGAACGTTAAGCATTCCTCGTCATGATGATCTGATTGCGATTTTCGCGCCAAGATTTGCCTTGATACTGGGGATACAGCATGAAAGCCTTGACCAAATTCGCGACCATTGCGACCCTGCTTTCTGCGTCTGTTTCATTTGCGTATTCTGCCGAGCTCGATGGGCGGCCTGTTCCGGAAATTGCCATTCCGGAGGTCGTGTTCAAGGAGCAATCCTCGCGTGGTGGCTGGTATCTGCGCGGTGACCTCGGCTACAGCTTTAATGACTTCCGCGGCGTTGATGGCCTGGCAGGATTGTCGTTGAGCGAGTCATCCGTCGACGACAATTTCACCATAGGTCTCGGCGTTGGCTATCAATTTACAGATATGCTGCGCGCCGATGTAACGGCCGATTATCTCGCATCATCGGATTTCGATGGCCGTTTCGCCTCGGGAGGCACGATTACCGGATCGCTCGATGGAGCGCTGCTGCTGGGCAATGTCTATGCTGATCTCGGCACGTTTGCGGGATTTACCCCCTATGTTGGCGCCGGTATCGGCGGCGCCTATCTGCGGTGGGACGATCTGAAGGCAACGGTCGGCGGTGTCGAAGAAAGTTTTGACGGCGGGTCCAAGTTTCGTTTCGCCTATGCCCTGCATGCGGGCGCTTCCTATTGCGTGACGGAGAAGATCGCGGTCGATGCCGGCTACCGCTTCACGCAGGTCGAGGGTGGCTCGATGATAGAAGGCCTTGCTGATGCGGATGACAAAGGCATCAATCAGCATCAAATCCGGGCGGGACTGCGCTTCCAGCTGGGCGACGGCGACGGTCATTGCAGCCAGATGAAGACATCGTTCTGATCCTGTAGCCAAAATCATCTCCGGGGGAGGCCCGCTCGTGGGAGCGCGGCTTTTCCATGGCCCGGATATTTGCCTGAGCGCAACTTTCGTTCGAAAGCATCAGTCGTCGCGAATAATCCTTGACGTATGGCGGTGAAAAAAGTATCGCCGTCAGTGGGCCACGTCTCCCCAACGAGACGCGTGCTATCTGTGAGGATAGGATCAAACATGACGACTCTTACGAAGCCGGCAGTGCGTCCGGCCAATCCCAATTTTTCTTCAGGTCCCTGCTCAAAGCGTCCAGGCTGGTCGCTTGATGCGCTCGCCGATGCTCCGCTTGGCCGCTCGCATCGCGCCAAGGTCGGTAAAGCCAAGCTTGCCGAAGCCATCGAGTTGACCCGCGAAGTTCTTCAGGTTCCCGCTGACTACCGAATCGGCATCGTTCCGGCTTCTGATACCGGTGCTGTCGAGATGGCGTTATGGTCGATCCTCGGCGCGCGTGGCGTTGATATCATGGCCTGGGAAAGCTTTGGCGCTGGCTGGGTTACCGACGTTGTCAAGCAGCTCAAGCTGCCGGATGTGCGCAAGATCGAAGCCCCGTATGGCGATCTTCCCGACCTTGGACAGCTCGATTTCGATCGAGACGTGATTTTCACATGGAACGGCACCACCTCGGGCGTTCGCGTTCCAAATGGCGATTTCATCCCGGCAGACCGTGAAGGGCTGACGATCTGCGATGCAACCTCGGCAGCATTCGCGCAGAACCTCGATTTCGCCAAGCTCGATGTCGTGACCTTCTCTTGGCAGAAGGTGCTGGGCGGCGAAGGGGCACATGGGGTCCTCATCCTTTCGCCACGGGCTGTGGAACGTTTGGAAAGCTATTCGCCGGCCTGGCCGCTGCCAAAAATCTTCCGCATGACCAAGGGCGGCAAGATCATCGAAGGTATCTTCAAGGGCGAGACGATCAACACGCCGTCCATGCTTTGCGTCGAGGATTATCTCGATGCGTTGAAATGGGGCAAGCAGATCGGCGGTCTCGATGCCCTGATGGCCCGTGCCGACAAGAACTTCACCGTTCTCGATCAGTTTGTCGAGCAGACGCCTTGGATCGATCATCTCGCCAAGGCACCGGCGACGCGTTCCAATACGTCCGTCTGCTTGACCATCGTCGATTCCGACGTGCTAGCGCTTGATGACGATGCTCAGGCGGCATTCGCGAAGGGCATCGTATCGGCGCTCGACAAGGAAGGCGTTGCTTTCGACATTGGTTCCTATCGCGATGCGCCGGCAGGCCTGCGCATCTGGGCTGGTGCGACCGTCGAAGCAGCCGACCTCCAGGCGTTGCTGCCATGGCTTGACTGGGCATTTGAAGCCCAGAAGGAAAAGCTCAAGGCTGCTGCCTGAGCGAGCTGACGCTTAAAGTAAAATCAATCCCAACCCGTCGCTGCGCGACGCCCTCCCTATACGGGGAGGGTAGCGCTGGCGTTATCAACGCATATTTGAGGAGACGAAAATGCCTCGCGTACTCGTATCAGACAAGCTTTCCCCAACCGCCGTTCAAATCTTCAAGGATCGGGGCGTCGAGGTCGATTACCTGCCCGACCTTGGCAAGGACAAGGAAAAGCTGCTCGAAGTCATCGGCCAGTATGATGGTCTGGCGATCCGTTCGGCCACCAAGGTTACCGAGAAGCTGATTGCAGCGGCGACCAATCTCAAGGTTGTCGGTCGCGCCGGCATTGGTGTCGACAATGTCGATATTCCAGCTGCATCTCGTCGCGGCATTATCGTCATGAACACGCCATTCGGCAATTCGATTACCACAGCGGAACACGCCGTTGCGATGATGTTTGCCGTTGCGCGTCAGATTCCCGAAGCCAATGCCTCGACGCATGCCGGCAAGTGGGAAAAGAACCGCTTCATGGGCGTTGAAATCACTGGAAAGACGCTCGGCGTCATCGGCTGCGGCAATATCGGTTCGATTGTCGCGCAGCGCGGGGTCGGATTGAAGATGCATGTCGTGGCTTTCGACCCGTTCCTGTCGGATGACCGCGCCATCGAACTTGGCATCGAGAAGGTCGAGCTTGAGGAACTCTTCGCGCGCGCGGATTTCATAACGCTGCACACGCCGCTGACCGACAAGACCCGAAATATCATCAACAAGGACGCAATCACCAAGATGAAGAAAGGTGTGCGCATCATCAACTGCGCGCGCGGTGGTCTGATCGTTGAGGCGGATCTTATCGAAGGTCTCAAGAGCGGCAAGGTTGCCGGTGCTGGCATCGATGTGTTCGAAGTTGAGCCTGCAACGGAAAGCCCGCTTTTCAACATGGAGAACGTCGTCTGCACGCCGCATCTGGGCGCATCGACTGATGAAGCGCAGGAAAACGTTGCGCTTCAGGTTGCGGAGCAAATGTCGGATTATCTCGTCAAGGGTGCGGTTACCAACGCCATCAACATGCCATCGATCTCGGCTGAGGAAGCGCCGCGCTTGAAGCCTTTCGTCAAGCTTGCCGAAGTGCTGGGCGCGTTCGTGGGCCAGGTGACCGAAGAGCCCATCAAGGAAGTCGAAGTCCTGTTTGACGGTGCTACCGCGGGCATGAACACCCGTGCGCTGATTTCGGCCACACTTGCCGGCTTGATTCGGCCGCAGGTTGCCGACGTCAACATGGTTTCGGCACCCATCATGGTCAAGGAACGCGGCATCGTTCTTTCGGAAGTCAAGCGCGACAAGTCAGGCGTGTTCGACGGTTATATCAAGCTCACCGTCAAAACCGACAAACGCGTCCGCTCGATCGCCGGTACGGTGTTTTCCGACCACAAGCCGCGCTTCATCCAGATCAAGGGCATCAACATGGATGCTGAAGTCGGTCGTCACATGCTCTATATGGCCAATAAGGACGTGCCGGGTATCATTGGCGTCATCGGTTCGATCTGCGCCAAGCACGGCATCAATATCGCCAATTTCTCTCTTGGTCGCGACAATGCTGGCGGCAATGCGATCGCCATGCTCTATCTCGATGAAGCGTTTCCGGAAGAAGTGCGGGCCGAACTTGAGGGCCACGAATTCATCGGCTCTGCCAAGCCGTTGCAGTTCGATGTGGAAGAGGTGTAAGGCCCACCAGAACAGGCAGAAGGAAAGGCGCGGGTTCCGATCCGCGCCTTCTTTATTTCAGGATTTCAAGGCGGCGGCGGCGCGGCGTCCTGAAAATTCGGCAAGCGTGATGCCGATAATAACCAGGGATAGCGCAACCGCGTGAAATGGCTCGAAACGTTCGCGCAGAACCACGATCGAAAGGATCGTGCCCAGGACAGGCAGAAGGTTGACGAACAGACCAGCGCGGTTCGAACCGATCAGAGCGATGCCCATTATGTAAAGCGTCTGGCTGGCTATAGAGGCAAAAAGCGTCGTGTAGACGACGATGCCCCAGCCGGTTGCGTCCGGCCAGATCATCGTACCATTGGCCGCTTCGTAGATTGCGAAGGGGATGGAGGCAATTGTGGCTGCTCCCGTCAGAGCCGTCATCAGGCTTAACCAGTGTATGTCCGGCTTGAAACGCAAATAGACGGTGTAGACGGCATAGACCAGAACCGCGAACAGCATCATTGCATCGCCGCGATTGAGATCGAGCGCCAGCAATTGTGCTGGATCGCCATGGCTGGCAACGAACGCGACGCCAAGAACGGAGAGAGAAAAGCCGGCGACCTGTCCCCATGTGGCGCGGATCTTGAATAGCGCGAAATTGATGATGAAGATCATCATGGGAATTGCGGCTTGTTCAATGGAGACATTGATGGCGGACGTGTAAAGCAGCGCGTTGTAGAGCGCGACGTTGAACAGGGCAAAACCGATGCCGCCCAATATGAGAAAGTAAGTCCACCGGGCACGAATGCGCGGCCAGTCACGCTTCACCTGCGGCCAACCCACGATGCAAAGCAGGGCGAAGGCGAAAAACCAGCGCATGGCGGTGAGCATCATAGGCGAGACGTGACCGACTGCCATCTTGCCGGCAACAGCATTGCCGCCCCACATAAGGGTCGTCAGAAACAGAAAAAGATAGGCGCGCGCGTGCATAATCACTCTCCCCGTGCACCTGCGTACTGGCGTAAAACCCTGCTGTAAATGGCCTTGCCATGTATAAATTGCACTTGCACTCTGTTCCTAAGTCTGGAAAGAAGGGCCGCAAGTCTCCGGGCTTGCCGCTATAGATATGAAGATACAATCCGGCCTCGCGCTCTGAAGAGCTCAAGGCCGTGCGGACAAGGCGAAGGAGTTTCCATGGCCAATGTTGTGGTCGTCGGCTCGCAGTGGGGCGACGAAGGCAAGGGTAAGATCGTCGATTGGCTTTCCGAGCGCGCCGATGTGATCGTGCGCTATCAAGGTGGCCACAATGCCGGGCACACGCTGGTTATCGACGGCACGAGCTACAAGCTTTCGCTTCTTCCTTCTGGCCTGGTGCGCGGCAAGCTTTCCGTCATCGGCAATGGTGTGGTTGTTGATCCCCATCACTTCGTCATGGAAGTTGCAAAACTGCGCGCCCAAGGGGTGGACATTTCGCCAGCCGTGCTGCGCATCGCCGACAACGCGCCGCTGATCCTGTCGTTGCATCGCGATCTCGATGCCATGCGCGAGGGTGCGACCTCCGGGCTGAAGATAGGCACGACGAAACGCGGTATCGGTCCGGCCTATGAAGACAAGGTCGGTCGTCGCGCTATTCGCGTCATTGATCTGATGGAGCCGGAAACGCTTGAGCCAAAGGTGGAGCGTCTGCTCGCTCATCACAATCTGCTGCGCCGCGGCATGGGCTATGAGGAGATTGGCTTGCAGACCATTCTCGATGAGCTGAACGCGGTGCGCGAGGAAATCCTGCCCTATGTCGATCAGGTCTGGCGCGTACTGGACGAGCGTCGCAAGGTTGGCGATCGCATATTGTTCGAAGGCGCGCAGGGCGCTCTGCTTGATAATGACCACGGCACTTACCCGTTCGTGACGTCCTCCAACACGGTCGCCGGTCAGGCAGCCGCTGGTTCGGGTCTTGGACCTACGGCGATCGGTTACGTGCTTGGCATTACCAAGGCCTACACGACGCGCGTCGGCGAGGGACCTTTCCCGACAGAACTCGATGACGAGATCGGCAATTTTCTTGGCACTAGAGGCCATGAGTTTGGCGTCGTGACGGGGCGTAAGCGTCGCTGCGGCTGGTTCGATTCCGTCATCGTGCGGCAGACAGTGCGTACATCGGGTATTACCGGTATCGCCCTGACCAAGCTCGACGTTCTTGATGGTCTTGAAGAGATCAAGATTTGCGTCGGCTACGAGCTCGATGGCGAGCGCATTGATTACCTGCCTTCTTCGATGGGCGCGCAGGCCAACGTCAAACCGATTTACGAAACCATGCCCGGCTGGTCAGAAACCACTGCGGGAGCGCGATCCTGGAATGATCTTCCGGCGCAAGCAGTCAAATATGTACGCCGGATCGAAGAGTTGATCGGTACACCGGTCGCCATGCTCTCGACCAGTCCGGAGCGCGAAGATACGATCCTGGTTACCGATCCTTTCGAGGATTGATCCGTACCAGACGATGAAAACCGGGCCGAAGTGCAGATGCACCTCGGCCTTTTTCTATGTTGGAATGTCGTCATGAATTGAAAAGCTAAACGATTGATTGCGCGACCAATCTTTGGCGAAAAAGGTTTTCCCCGTCGCGACGATGCGCTAGGCTTGCAAAAAAGCCTCTTTTATAGATGCAGGACAAGACAGCATGAATCATCCTGCTCGCTGGTCTTCCAACAGGTAGCTGAATGGCAAACTTCGTTCCCGTTCTGAAGAAAACGATCGACGGTCTGGCTCAAAACACGCCAGCCATGCGCGAAAAAGTCTACGAGAAAGCGCGCAAGGCTTTCGAGGCCAAGCTCGCATCGATTACGCCAGCGCCTTCGCAGACCGTGATCGATCGACAAAAGTCGATGCTGGAGGAGGCTATTCTCGAGGTCGAAGCATCCTATGCCGAACCTGTCGATCCGGTGGATAATAGTTTTGCGTCCATCTTCAGCGATTTTTCGCCCGAACCAGCCCCTGTCCCGGCACCCGTTCAGGAGGAGGAGCCAGAGGCTTCGCCACGGGCGTTTTCTTCGGACGCTTATGAGCAGGAAAGCAGCGCTGAACCTGCGTTTGATGAAGAAGCGCACGGGAACGGCTATCGTGACCGACATAATGACGAGGATTACGACGCTCCCCTTGGCGTGAGCCGTGATGCGGCCGAGGATGGCGAAGAAGAGCCATACGCCTATCGGGACGATGAGGATGATCGTCCGGCGCTTGCGCAAGCCCCGCGGCGGCGTACGAAGGCAGGTGCGCGCCGGCGCAGGCGTGGCCTCGTCGCCGGTCTGATCAGTCTGCTTGTGGTCGCAGCCGTCGGTAGCGCCGTCTGGTTCAAGGGAGATGAAATCAGCACCGCCCTTGGGCTGCAAGGCGGATCCAACGTAGCGAGCAATGAAGGCGCTGCCGATGGTTCTGCGCAGCCGGAGGGCACGCAAGCGTCCCAACCGGAGCCTGAACAGGCACCGAAGCTGACGCAACGTCTCAATGAGGATGGTAGCGAAACGGATGCAGGACCATCGGGCGGCGAGCAGACGATAGGCGAGGGCACCTCGATTGCCGAAGCCTCTCCGCCTGAAACGCAGGCGGAGAGCGGTCAGGCGGCGAACGATCCGAACCAGCAGGGCAATCAGGCCGTCGCAGTCGGGCAGCGCGCGATCTTCTACGAAGAGCGGACCAATGTCGCGCAGGGCTCGGCCCAAGCCGGTTCGGTCGTCTGGTCACTGGTCCAGGAATCGCCGGGTGGTGAAGGTCCGCCGGAAGCTGCTATTCGTGCCGAGGCGACAATTCCGGACATGGATGTGCAGCTGCGCATGACTATTCGTCGTAATACGGATGCCTCGTTGCCGGCGAGCCACATCGTCGAGATGATCTTCCTCACGCCGGACGGATTTGCAGGCGGTGGCATCGACCGCGTGCTGCGCGTAACGATGAAGGATAATGAGCAGGCCCCAGGCCAGCCGCTTCTTGGCATACCAGCCAAGATCGCTGACGGGTTCTTCCTCGTGGCGCTCAATGATGCGGAAGCCGACCGCCGCATCAATCTGAACCTGTTGCGCCGCGACAGCTGGATAGACATTCCGATGATCTACAAGTCCGGTCGCCGCGCGCTCATCACGGTCGAAAAGGGTGTGCCGGGCGAAGAAATCTTCCAGCAGGCGCTTGATGCCTGGGAACAGGCCGCCTCCCAGACCAGCAATTGATGCTCAGCTAACGAGCTGACATAGAAAAAGGCCGTCGCAGCGATGCGACGGCCTTTTCTTTAAGGTGCCTGCGCGGATCAGGCTCCAACTGGAACCAATGCTTCGGACTGACGCTGAGCAGCAGCCTTGACGGCATCCTGGATCTTCTCGAACGCGCGGACCTCAATCTGACGCACACGTTCGCGGCTGATATTGAACTCACCGGAGAGTTCTTCCAGCGTAAGCGGGTCTTCCGTCAGTCGGCGAGCCAGGAAGATGCGCTTTTCGCGCTCATTGAGGACGCTCATGGCGCTCGAGAGCATGGAGCGGCGATTTTCCATCTCATCCTGCTCGATCAGAATCTGCTCCTGACTGTCGCTATCGTCGACGAGCCAATCCTGCCATTCGCCGGATTCGCCTTCAGTCGCACGGATGGGAGCGTTGAGCGATGCGTCCCCGGAAAGGCGACGGTTCATCGATACGACTTCCTCTTCCGAAACGCTGAGACGCGTTGCGATCTCCGCAATCTGCTCCGGGTTCAGATCGCCATCGTCGAGTGCCTGGATCTTGCTCTTGACCTTGCGCAGGTTGAAGAACAGGCGCTTCTGGTTGGCGGTGGTGCCCATCTTCACGAGGCTCCACGAACGCAGGATATATTCCTGAATCGAAGCCTTGATCCACCACATGGCGTAGGTGGCAAGGCGGAAACCACGTTCCGGCTCGAATTTCTTGACAGCCTGCATCAGGCCGACATTGCCTTCGGAAACGACCTCGCCAATAGGCAGGCCGTAGCCGCGATAGCCCATGGCAATCTTGGCAACGAGGCGCAGGTGACTGGTAACAAGTTTATGAGCCGCTTCGGTGTCTTCATATTCCTGATAGCGCTTGGCGAGCATGTATTCCTGCTGCGGCTCAAGCATCGGGAAGCGACGAATCTCTTCAAAGTAGCGCGTCAGGCCTGCTTCGCCCGATGCGATGCTGGGTAATGTCTGGGCCATTCTAGCACCCTCCTTTCAGCTAACATGCCCCCTTTCCAAGGCGAGCATGGCCAGTCAGTAACGTTTACTGCACTGCACGGATTTCTTTTATCGTAAATCAACGATGAAAGCCAGTGTTTTGTTCGACATGAACAATTTGTCATGTTCTAGTGAACGATCGCAAGGATTCCGACAATGGCCAGAACCCCATAGCTCAGCCTCGCATGACCGAGTCACGAGTCATTTCGTGCGGCAATAATGTCTTATGTGTGGTGCAAACGACGGAAACCGTCGACGAGTTCCACCATATCTGCGGGCAGCGGGGCTTCAAAACGCATAAGTTCGTTCGTCCGCGGGTGCCGGAAGGCAAGAAGTTGCGCGTGAAGAGCTTGGCGAGGGAAAGCATTCACCATGGTTTTCAACTCCTCTGGAAGGATATTGGCCTTGGTCCGCAATGCACGGCCATAGTCGCGGTCGCCGATGAGCGGATGGCCGATATGCGTCATGTGCACGCGGATCTGATGAGTACGTCCGGTCTCGAGGCGGCACTCCACCGCAGTAGCGATGGGCTCCGGCGACTTCCCGTAATTCTCGCCAAAACGTTCCAGCACGGTGAAATGGGTGACGGCATGGCGCGCATCTTGCGCCGTCTCCGAGACCACGGCGCGTGTTGTACGGTCGCGCCCGCGGCCAAGGGGGGCATCTATCGTGCCGGCCATGCGCGCTGGTTCACCCCAAACGACGGCAATATAAGCGCGTTCGAGGTCTCCCGTCAGACCGTGGTCGGCGAAGGCGGCGGAAAGTTTGCGATGGGCCTCATCGTTCTTGGCCACGACGAGAACGCCGCTCGTATCCTTATCAAGCCGATGGACGATGCCGGGACGCTTGACGCCGCCAATGCCGGAAAGGCTGTCGCCGCAATGATGAATGAGCGCGTTGACGAGGGTTCCGGTCCAATTGCCTGCGCCCGGGTGCACCACGAGGCCGGCCGGCTTGTTTATGACGATGATGCTGTCATCCTCAAAAAGAATGTCGAGTGCGATATCCTCACCTTCCGGCTCGGCGGGGTCGGGTTCGGGCATTTCTAGTGCAATGCTTTCGCCGCCGCCAAGCTTACGCTTCTGGTCGGCGGCAGGCTTGCCGTCAATGAGGATTGCCTGCTGCTTGATAAGAGCCTGGATGCGGCTGCGCGACAGATCGGGCGCAAGCCGCGCGGCCAGCCACTGATCGAGACGCTGGCCCGCCGCCTCGGCAGGAACGATCAAGATCGTGCTTTGCGCTTCCTTTTGGGCATTGGCTTCGCTATCAGGAGTGCTCATTTGCTCTAACAGGCCTCGGGTATGACGAACGAAACCGACTTCTCTGACGAAAAGCCGCTCGATCCGGCAGTGGAAAATGTACGCCGCAAGATGATCCGCTTCATGGCAATCAATCTGGGGCTTCTGTTCCTTGCCCTTATGGTCGTGGTTGCAGCACTTGTCTACAAGGGGCTTTCGGGGCCAGTCGCTCCGACGGCAATGGCGCACGGCAGGATCGATCTGCCGCAAGGGGCCGAAATCGTATCGCAGACGCTTGATGGTGATCGTCTTTCATTGCAATTGCGCCATGCAGATGGCTCGCACTCCTTCTTGATCTATGACGTGATAGAGGGGCGGATAATTTCGCGCGTCACGATCGGCGGTGCGATCCCCCAAGAATAGCCGTCTTACAGATTCAAGTTGCATTTGGCTTCGGCCCGCACTAAATGCAGCCCTATCAGGTACGCGCCCATCGTCTAGCGGTCAGGACGGCGCCCTCTCACGGCGCAAACAGGGGTTCGATTCCCCTTGGGCGTACCAGATCGCGAGAAGTCCGGTTTGACCTTGTGCGTGTAAGCCCAAAGATTGACGATCTGTCCGATAAATTCCGCGTCATTGTCACAAAAACGGCTCGTGGCGCTCCATGCCGATAGATTAGACGATTTAGAACTGCTGCTACATGCTTGCCGCGCAGTTTCGGGACGGGTTCAATGGTCAGAGCCTCTCGCGTAAACCCGGCAATGACGGTACGCAGGCGGATCGTTCGCCAACTGGTCATGGCGAAACCCATGCTCCACAGGCCTCGTTTGCTCCGGTTGTCTGATAGCGTGCCTCCCGGTGCACTGCCGTCTTGCGTCGATGGAGCTTTCTGTTGGAAAACCTGGCGCTGGCTGCAACCGTGGACCCCCTCACATGGTGGCCAATATAGATCCCTTCGAGGCCAATAACTAGCCGCTAGCGACTAGTTCCATTTTTGGAGGGGACAGCCAGTTGCACCGCATACCGTGGCACCGCCAGGGAACGGTTATGGCTCGGCATCCTGCAGGAAATTTGCTGCTAGGTATTCAATAAGGATGATATCGACCGCCTGTGGCTTGACTTACTTCCTTCCAATGCGCGTGCAGCCCGTATTCATGAGGCCCCGGGGTTCGTAAAAGAGGGCGTCATGCGCGCGTCGTTGCGTATAGGTCAAGGCCGACAGGGTCACATCTTGATGTCTCTACTCCGCGAGGAATGGGAACAACGATATCTTCAGTGAGAAGGCCGGTGTCGAGAGGGGGCGAGTCGACCGGGCACAGGAAGCTGTTATTATACTTGAACAATGGGGTGATTGTGCTGGAGCTGGTTGCGGGAGCGTGATTTGAGCCTCTTGCATCATCGAGTAAATCTAATACTCCACTTCTCATCTTCGTCACTTTTGGCTTACCAGACCCCGCAGATTTCCCGTCGGATACCGCTCACGTGCGTTTGTGACCTCGCTGTCATATTGAGCAGGTAGAATGGCATGAAATGCCGCCGCGCTAGTGTATTTCAATCTATTATTGAATTGTAATATTTCTCGGTTGCACACTTGCGCGCGGTTGCTTAACAGCGCCATAATTGCGCGTCGTTTCCACGAGTTTTCGCGCAGATTACTGGTTTTTCCGACGTTTCCGGTTGCTTAATCGACTCGACACGAAACTGTCATTTAACTGTTACATAGCAGGTCTAATGCCTGCTCCCAGGCGCTAAGCGGGCGTCCAGAGTTAACAATGGACAGGAGCGATCCTATGAAGAAACTCATTCTTTCGTCGGCAGCAACCGCTGTCGTTCTGGCTGCTTCGGCTGGCCTCTCTTTCGCACAGTCGCGCGACACCATCCAGATTGCCGGCTCCTCGACCGTTCTTCCCTTCGCCTCGATCGTGGCTGAAGAGTTCAATGGCGCATTTCCTGAATTCAAGGCTCCGGTCGTCGCTTCCGGCGGTACGGGCGGCGGTCTGAAGCAGTTCTGCTCGGGCGTTGGCGAAAACACGATCGACATTGCTAATGCATCGCGCCCGATAAAGGATTCCGAAACTGAAGCCTGTGAAAAGGCTGGCGTCACCGACATTCGCGAAATTCAGTTCGGCTTCGACGGCATCGTCTTCGCCTCTTCGGCTTCGAAGGCCGATTTCGCTCTGACGCCGGAACAGATTTTCAAGGCCACTGCCGCTCAGGTTCCGGTCGACGGCAAGCTTGCTGCCAACCCTTACAAGAACTGGTCGGAAATCGACTCCTCGTTGCCGGATCAGCCGATCGCTCTGGCGATCCCGGCGTCCAACCACGGTACTCGTGAAGTTTTCGAAGAACGCGTCATGCATCCAGGTTGTGAAGCTGCCGAGCTCCCAGCCGATGCCGGCGAAGATGCCTGCACCGCCGTTCGTCAGGACGTTGTTGTCGAGATTGCTGGCGACTACACCGAGACGCTTGCCCGTCTCAACGCAAATGCGGACACCGTCGGCGTGTTCGGCCTGAGCTTCTATGACCAGAACAGGGACAAGCTGAAGGTTGCGACCATCGACGGCGTAACGCCTTCGGCTGAAACTGTCGCTGGTGGTGAATATCCAGTTTCGCGTCCGCTGTTCTTCTACGTCAAGGGCCAGCATATCGGCCAGATCCCGGGCCTTGAAGAATATGTTGAATTCTTCCTGTCGGAACAGATGGCCGGCGCCGGTGGTGCGCTCGAAAATGCCGGTCTGATTGCTCAGCCAGCTGAAAAGACCGCTGAAGTTCTCGAAGCCTTCAAGGCTGGCCCGAAGAGCTAATTCGCTTGAAAAGTCGGGAGTCCGGTTTGACCGGGCTCCTTCTTTTAGTAAGAGCATCTGGCAGAACATGTGTACGGCGTGTTCGGTTGTCTCAAGCATGACGAGTTTGCGAACCATTTCGCGACGGGGGCCAAGCCAAAGTGAACTCTGCAATCGTTGCCACACTGCTCCTTGTTCTTCTGGGGCTCGCCTATCAACTAGGCACTTCGCGCAGTCGCGGTCTTGTTGCTGCTGGCGGAAAACTCCATTCGCGTCCTACCTATCATGGCGCGCTGGTTGCAATATGGACGCTCGTTCCGGCTTTGCTTGTACTTGGCCTGTGGGCCATGTTCGGCCAGTCCATCTCGCGTGCCTATATACTGACGCTTTTACCAGCCGATCTCGTATCAGCAGGCGGTAGTGCGCTTGACCATGCAGTCGCCCGAGTGCGCCAGATTGCCTCGGGCTACGGTGTCGTGGGGGAACTGGCTCCCTATGAACAGGCTGCCGGGAACTCGTTGCGCAGTTTCCAGACAATAGTCTCCGCGGTCGTTCTTGCTGCTGCGGCGGGCCTTGGCGCCATTGCGCTTTTCATGGCCCACAAGCGCATCGATCCAAGGCTTCGCGCACGTAATCAGGTCGAGCGCGTCGTCTTCTACCTTCTGCTCCTATGTTCCGGCATCGCCATCCTGACAACGGTCGGTATCGTTGTCTCGCTGCTTACAGAAGCCATTCGCTTCTTTACCTTCATCAGTCCCGTGGACTTCTTCTTCGGTACTGTCTGGAACCCGCGGTTCTCGTCTACCGGCGCCGGCAGCCACGGCGATTTTGGGCTGCTTCCATTGCTTTGGGGCACGATAATGGTTGCGACCATCGCAATGCTGGTTGCTCTTCCGGTTGGCTTGATGACGGCTATCTACCTTTCGCAATATGCGAAGCCTGCGGTCCGCAACGCGGTCAAGCCGATCGTTGAAATTCTTGCGGGTATCCCGACCATTGTCTACGGTTTCTTCGCCCTCGTCGCGGTCGGACCGTTCCTGGCGTCCATAGGAAATGTCCTTGGTCTCGATATTCGCGCAACCAGTGCACTGACGGCGGGCCTCGTCATGGGGATGATGATCATTCCCTTCATCTCGTCGCTTTCAGATGACATTCTGCGCCAGGTCCCCCGCACCATGCGCGACGGTTCGCTGGGGCTTGGAGCCACCAAGTCGGAAACCATCAAGCGGGTCGTCCTCCCGGCGGCGCTGCCCGGCGTCGTGGGCGCGTTCCTGCTGGCGGTTAGCCGCGCCATTGGCGAAACCATGATCGTGGTTCTGGCTGCCGGCAACAGTCCGTTCCCGCGACTCAATCCCGGTGAACCGGTCTCGACCGTGACCGTGTCTATCGTCAATCAGCTGACCGGCGATACCGACTTTGCCTCTCCGCAATCGTTGGTCGCGTTCGCCCTCGGTCTCACCCTTTTCGTGATGACGCTTCTTTTGAACGTCGTTGCCCTGTTTATCGTCCGTCGCTATCGGGAGCAGTACGAATAGTCATGGCTCAATCATTCCAGAATTTAACCGGTTCGACGACCGACAGTAGTTCCGAAGAGCGCCTCAAGCTGATCCGTAACGGTCTTTCGGCACGCCATGCTCGGGAAAAACGCTTCAAAGCCTACGGCATTGCGGCAATCGCGCTGGCGCTGGGTTTCGTTGCGATGCTGTTTGGCAACATTATCTCCAAGGGGTTGCCAGCCTTCATGCAGGCCACCGCTTCGCTGGACGTTTTTTACGATCCAGAGATTATCAAGGTCGACCCAAAGCCTGAAATCCAGGCGGGTCAATCCCCGGCCGATTTCAACCGCGCCATGCTCGACTGGCAGCGGTCTGTCACCATGGTCAACTGGAACCGCGTGGTCGAAGCTGCCGTTCGCGGGGCTGCCCCGGACACACAGGCGGACACTCGCCAGATATTGTCGCTGATCGAAACCAATGCGCGCTTTACGCTTCGGGACAACTTCGTTGCAAACCCCGAGCTTCTCGGACAGACGGTAAAAATCGACCTGACCGCATCGGCGAATGCCGACAACTGGCTCAAGGGCAATATCGATCGCAGTCTTCCCGATGCGCAACAGCAGCTTTCAGCGCCAGCCCGCCAGCTTGCGGACCAGCTGAAGGAAGATGGCGTGATACGCTACACCTTCGCCAGCCAGATCCTTACGAATGTCGATTCTCGTTCCGCTCCTGCGTCTGCTGGTCTGGCCGGAGCGTTCATGGGCTCGCTCTATATGATGCTTGTCGTCATCCTGCTGGCCGTCCCGATAGGGGTCGCAAGCGCGGTCTATCTTGAAGAGTTCGCGCCGAAGAACAAGCTGACGGATCTGATCGAAGTCAATATCAACAATCTCGCGGCCGTCCCGTCCATTGTATTCGGCCTTCTAGGCGCAGCCGTATTCATCAACTATTTCCGGTTGCCGCTTTCTGCTCCGCTGGTTGGTGGTCTGGTGTTGACGCTGATGACCCTGCCTACCATCATAATCGCGACCCGCTCGGCGCTGCGTGCAGTGCCGCCATCCTTGCGGGCAGCGGCACTCGGTCTTGGTGCATCGCGTACGCAGATGGTTTTCCATCACATTCTGCCCATCACCTATCCGGGTATTCTGACCGCTACGATTATTGGCGTCGCTCAGGCCCTTGGCGAAACGGCACCGCTGCTTCTGATTGGCATGAACGCTTTCGTGGCAGCCGTTCCTGGCTCACCGCTCGAGCAGTCTACCGCTCTTCCAGTTCAGATCTATCTCTGGCAGGGTAATGAGAATCGCAACTTCTTCGAAGCGCGCACATCCGCGGCAATCATGGTACTTCTTAGCCTCATGATCCTGCTGAACGCGATTGCCATCTACCTTCGAACCAAATTGGAGCGGCGCACTTGACCAACGACGTCATTACGGAGACGAACAAGATGCATATGTCGACCGACAAGATCGTCGAGCAGTCCGATCTTTATTCGCAGAAGGGCGGTACTGTCCGTACTCCCGACCAGAACCCGCTTCCGGTTCGCGTGACAGCGCGTGACGTGAAGGTCTTCTACGGTCAGAAGCAGGCTCTTTACGATGTCTCCATAGACATCCCCGAACGTTCGGTTACAGCATTCATCGGTCCTTCGGGCTGCGGAAAGTCAACTTTTCTGCGCTGTCTTAATCGCATGAATGACACGATCGAAGGATGTCGCGTCGAGGGGCAGATCAAGCTGGATGGCGGCGACATCTACGACCCGCAGCTCGACGTTGTTGAACTGCGGGCCCGCGTCGGGATGGTTTTCCAGAAGCCCAATCCATTTCCGAAGTCGATCTTCGAGAACGTAGCTTATGGCCCACGTATCCATGGTCTTGCCAAGAACAAGACCGATCTCGAAGAAATCGTCGTGTCGAGTTTGCAGAAGGCAAGTCTTTACGAGGAAGTGAAGGATCGCCTGCACGAAGCCGGTACCGGTCTTTCGGGTGGCCAGCAGCAGCGCCTTTGCATCGCACGTGCCATTGCGGTGTCGCCTGAAGTGATCCTGATGGATGAACCATGCTCGGCGCTCGATCCTATCGCCACGGCGAAAATCGAAGAGCTTATCGACGAATTGCGCCAGAACTTCACGATCGTCATCGTCACGCACTCGATGCAGCAGGCAGCTCGCGTTTCGCAGCGCACTGCCTTCTTCCATCTGGGGGTTCTCGTTGAAGAAGGTCCCACGGACGTCATCTTCACCAGCCCGGGTGAGAAGCGGACGCAGGACTATATCACGGGCCGCTTCGGCTAAGATTTATCGCCCGCGCCCACAATGCGGGCATTCCGGTCAGCGCCGTGGAAGCTCCGGCATCTGCGTCGTACCCGAACGGATAATGAGCATGTCCAATCAGGAGAGTGCCATGAGCGGTCACACCGTTTCGTCCTTTGATGACGAGTTGAACCATATTGACAGGCTGATCCGCGATATGGGGGATCTTGCTTCGTCGATGGTTGCTGATGCCACGCGTTCGTTGCTGCAGGCGCAGGAAGCCAGTGCACAACGCGTCATTTCCGATGACGTGGTGATGGATGCACGCCAGCGTGAACTCGACGAACGTGCAATCACGCTGATCGCCAAGCGACAGCCGATGGCTCAGGATCTTCGCGCGGTCGTTGCAGCCATTCGCATTGCCGCTGATCTGGAGCGGATCGGCGATCTGGCGAAGAACATTGCCAAGCGGGTCGGCTCGGTTGATGCCGGTACAATCAAGACACCGCTTTCGCACAGCATCGAGGCGATGTCGAAGCTGGTTCTGGACCAGATCAACAATGTCATCACCTATTATGTGACACGCAACGCGGAGGGGCTGGTTTCCTTGCGCGAGGCCGATGAGCTGATTGACATAAAATACACTTCCGTATTTCGCGAACTGCTGACCTACATGATGGAAGATCCACGCAAAATCTCTGCATGCACCCATCTTCTGTTCTGCGCGAAAAATCTGGAGCGGATCGGTGACCACGTTACCAATGTGGCGGAAAATGCCTTCTATGTGATCACTGGCGAGCAATTGCCGGCGCATCGTCCCAAGGTGGACGAGACCGCCAGCGTATAAGCGGGATTTATGAAGGCGGCCGGAGTGGGGCCTGGTCGTCTTCTCGCTCTCGCGCCGGACATTTTTCGTTTGGCGTGGACGGGAGAAAAGTGGCGAATGCCGCCAATGTTTGGCTGAACCTGCCGTTCTCCGGCAGGCCAAAGCAGAAGAAGAGGTCCAAGCATGATTGCACCCAAGATCATCGTCGTGGAAGACGAGGAACCGCTATGCGTTCTCCTGCGCTATAATCTGGAGGCGGAAGGCTATCAGGTCGAAGTTATCACTCGCGGCGACGACGCCGAAATCCGTCTGCAGGAAATGGTTCCCGATCTTTTGGTGCTCGACTGGATGGTGCCGGGTGTTTCCGGCATCGAACTTTGCCGGCGCCTGCGCATGCGGCCTGAAACCGAGCGCCTGCCAATCATCATGCTGACGGCGCGCGGTGAAGAAAGCGATCGCGTCCGCGGTCTTTCCACCGGAGCGGATGATTATCTTGTAAAGCCTTTTTCGACGCCGGAGTTCGTGGCTCGTGTACGCGCCCTTTTGCGACGCGCCAAGCCGGAGGTGCTGTCCTCAGTGCTCAAGGTAGGGGACATTGTTCTCGACCGCGAGGCACACCGCGTCTATCGTCGACAGAGCGAAATCCGCCTTGGTCCTACCGAATTTCGTTTGCTCGAGTTCCTGATGCAGCATCCCGGTCGGGTCTTCTCGCGTGGACAGTTGCTGGACAATGTCTGGGGCGAAACCATTTATATCGATGAACGCACGGTGGATGTTCACGTTGGTCGGCTTCGCAAAGCGGTGAACACGAACAAAATGCCGGATATCATCCGCACTATTCGCGGGGCCGGCTATGCGATACGCGAGGCGTAGCCGCTAGCGGATGAAGAAAATGGCGGGGATCCCGCCATTTTCTTTGCCCACAATGTCTCACAGGCACGCGTGGGCCAAGCACATAGACAACCCCGCGAAAAAATGTCGAGGCTGCCGAGCTTTAATTACCGGCAACGTGCTTCATAGGTGCGGCCATCGTAAGGGTCCCGATAACGGCAGTAACCAGGACGGTCTGCCGCGCGGCCGATCAGATAGCCGCCTACCGCACCGGCAGCGGCACCGATCGCTGCACCTTCAATATTGCCGCCAGCAAGGCCGCCGATCGCTGCGCCACCAAGCGCGCCAACGCCGGCAGTTTTTTCGGCGGTCGTGCAACCGGTAATGAGAACGGCAGCGCCAAGCGCGAATAGAATGCCTTTCATAGAAACTCTCCTCGAATGAGCAGGAAACATGCTCTGTTACTTCCATTCATAGCGACAGCGGAATTCCGCTCACGAGCGGCTCTCCTCCGAAGGACACAACGCCACTCGATGAAATGATCAAGAAGCGCGGTCATCCGATACATAACCCATTCTTCGCAAAATGGTTGCGCAATTACGTTCTGGGCAGATCAGGTGACATGAAAATTTGTTTCACGATGTGACTATTGCACGAAGCAATGACGTTGCTTCTTATCGGTCGAGTTCGAAATTGTTGCGTGGAACGATGAGACGGTAGACCAGCTCCGAATTGTCGATTCGAAGCTCGGCTGTGCCTGATAAGGAGGCCGGAACGACGCGCTCAAGGGCAACGGAGCCGAAGCGCCGATCCTGGCTCGGGTGGTCTCGTCGGATTTTTTCATCCCAGGTCAGAACGATATCGCTCTGCGGATTGTCTTTATCTGAAAGCTCGACAGAAAGCGTCACGTAGCCCTCGGAACTGCGTAATGCGCCATAACTTACCGAATTGACGGCCAGCTCATGCAAGGCCAAGCCGATATGCAAAGCCGCGTTGGGGGTAAGATAAGGGTTCTTGCCGGTGAAGCGGATATTGCGATCGGGGTCGGCGCAATAGCGGCTGAGCTGGCTGAGAGTGAGATCGTGCAGGTCGGCGCCACGCCAATTGGACGAGGTAACCAGATCTTGGGAGGAGGCGAGCGACTGCAGGCGGCCCCGGAAGCGGGCGATGAAGCCTTCGATGCTTTCGGAGTAACGGCCTGTCTGAGAAGCGACACTCTGAATAATTGCCAGCAGGTTTTTGGAGCGGTGGCTGACTTCGCGCAGCAAGGTACGCAAAGTCTGCTCACGGAGTTTCTTTTCCGTCGTTTCGATAGCCGTCATGACGACACCATGGATCGGCCCGTGGTCGTCGCGGTCAAGGTCGATCCATATGTCGAACCATTGCATGCCGTCCTTGCCGTAAAATTGGAGCTCGATGAGCTGTCGTTCGCCCGAGCGAAGAACATCCTGTTTCAAGCCGAGCAGCTTGTCGGCGTTTTCCTGGGAAAATATGTCGGCGTCGCGTTTACCGACAACGCTTTCATTGGTCCAGACAAGCGGAATATTCTCACCCCACAGCGTTTTGAGATCGGGAGATTGGTAAAGGACCGAAATCCCGCTGTGACGCAGAGAACGCAGAAGGCTGGGAGCAGCATCGCGCGTGCTCTCCAGCCCCACGCCTGTCTGGCTATCTGCGGTTTCCAGCTTCAAATCCGTCACGCCGTCATCCCATGCATATTCGTGTTGCCGCTAGCTCTCCCGTCGATGGCCCGACGGGGCGCCTACCGGGGCCGCATGTGCGGGATTTACGAACGTGTCCTGCGTACCAGGCTCGCAAGAAGCGAAATGACCAGGAATGCGAGGAAGATGTAAAAGAGTATTTGAGCGATGCCGGCAGAGGTGCCGGCGATTCCCCCAAATCCCAAAGCTGCCGCGATAATCGCGACCACCAGGAAGACCAAAGCCCAGTAAAGCATCTCGTTTTCTCCATCAAGTGCACATAAACGCGTGCTCTTTGGTTCGGTTCCGACTGGCGCTCGCAGCTTGAATCAGGCTGCTGCCGCCGTCCGGTTTTCAAAAAACAGAGCTTGGCTGATAAGGGCTTTCACCATTTCGGGATTGAAAGGTTTGGTGACCAAAAACGCCGGCTCCGGCCGCCGTCCGGTCAGCAGACGCTCGGGGAAGGCCGTTATGAAGATGACGGGAAGCTGGGAGGCCTCCAGTATCTCATTGACGGCATCGATACCCGAACTGCCATCGGCAAGCTGGATGTCGGCCAGAACCATGTGGGGTTGGGTTTTCCTGAAGAGCTCGGTTGCTTCCTTGTGGGTGCGTGCGATGCCGACCACGGTGTGACCGAGACTGGTCACCATTTCCTCGATCTCCATGGCAATGAGCGGCTCGTCTTCGATAATAAGAACATCCGTTGCCATCTGCTGGGAGATTTCTTCGCTCGCGGCGCGCAACAATTCCTCAAACTCGGCATTGTTTACGGAGAGAATTTCAGCAGCTTCCTCATTGCTGAATCCTTCGACCGAGATAAGGAGGAAGGCCTGGCGCTGGCGAGGAGCAAGTGTGCTGAGATTAACGACTGCGCGCTCCTCCCAGCCGCCGAGGCGATCGATCTGTGGAACGCGAAGACCAATAGACGAGAAGAGCTTTGCGTAGGCTTTATAGATCGCGATACGATCGGAGGAGGCCTCTGGCAGGGTCGATGGGTCTACGATGATCGCTTCAAGCGTAGCAGCAACGAGCGCGTCGCCACTGGGTTGGGAGCCGCATGTCGCTCGAGCAAACCGGCGCAGAAATGGCAGGTGCGGAGCGATCTTGCTGGACAGATTCATGAAAATAAGCCTTTTCCTGAGCGGATGCGGATAGAATGCCACATTCCGTGGCAGAACCGTTACAATGCTTATTTCAAGAAAAAGTTCCAGTACCGGGGAACGATTTCAGCGTGGGCGAGTTTAAGGTTACAGCTGGGCGAGCGAGCAACAGATGTTTGTGGCCCGGCCATGCTCGGCGACAGGCCTTTCGTCGTTTCTGGAACGGCCGTCAGGAGAACAAAGCGAATGAATCGGATGTCCAATAAAACTGAAAATACAACTCCTGTATTCCCTCCAGCCGAGCATACGAAAGACGCGCTCGGTGCCAATTCCGAGGTGGCGCGCAAGCTGAAGCAGTACTACGACGAGCTGGTCACGGAAGAGATTCCTGATCGCTTTGCGGATCTGCTCAACCAGCTCGAGAAGGTCGAAATGACCAAGGCGAAGGGATGAATGCCCATGGGGGAAACAGCTAGTTTCAAGACCGACCTGCTTGGTGCGATTCCCAGCCTTCGTGCTTTCGCGCTTTCACTCGTGCAGAATGCCGACAAGGCAGACGATCTGGTTCAGGAGACCCTCGTCAAAGCCTGGGACAAACAATCGAGTTTTGAGCCCGGCACCAATCTCAAAGCGTGGCTTTTCACCATCCTGCGGAATGAATTCTACTCCCAGATGCGCAAGCGCGGCCGCGAGGTGCAGGATAGCGACGGCATCATGACGAGTCGGCTTGCCGTTCATCCGAGCCAGCAGGGCAAGCTGGATCTTGACGACTTTCGCGATGCTCTCGATCAGTTGCCAGAAGACCAACGCGAGGCCATCATTCTCGTCGGTGCTTCGGGTTTCTCCTACGAGGAAGCTGCAAATATCTGCGATTGCGCAGTAGGCACAATCAAGAGCCGCGTTAGCCGTGCCCGCACCCGTTTGCATGAAATGCTGTCGATTGAAGGCGATGGCGAGTTTGGCCCGGATGCGATTTCCTCCCAAGTGATGGGCGCCGCCTAAGGCCTAGCCGCCCCAATATTACGAACAGGAGTTTCAGGAATGGCAACGACCAACAAATCCGAAACGGCACCGCGCGATGCAGTAAAGGATATCGAACGCGATATTCAGGCACTGCGCGAAGATATCGCCAATCTAGCTTCGCAGCTTGCTGCGGCTGGTAAAGAGCAGGCCCAGGCTGCGAAGGGCGCTGCCTATGCCAAGGCAGAGGAACTTCGCCGCCGTGGTGAAGATGCGGTCGAGCGTGCTCGCGCCAATGCCGAAGATGTGGAAGCGCAGATCATAGATCACGTGCACGAAAAGCCCATCACCTCGCTTGCCATTGCAGCTGGTGTAGGTTTCCTCACGGCCCTTATCCTGCGTCGCTGATGCTGCCGCGTTCTCCTATACTCGCCACGCTGCTCACGACGGTGCTGGCCGGCGAAACAGGGGCATTGACCCGTCGTGCCAAAGCGACCGTTCTCTTCTTTGCGGCGATAGGGCTTCTGGTTGCGATGGGATTGTTCTTCGCGCTCGTGGCGGGTTTTATTGCTACAGCTTCCCGGTTTGGCTCGGTCGAAGCGGCAATCGGCTTCAGCCTCGGCTTTCTCGTCGTCGCGCTCATACTCTATATCGCCTATCGCCTGTATCTCGCCAATGAGAAAAAGAAAGCAAAGGCACGGCGCGCGGCCGATTACAGTACTGTTGGAATCGCGACTGCCCTTGCCGTCGCGCCTGCGCTTCTGAAGGGAAATCCCTTGATGAAGATCGGTATTCCTGCTGCCGCAGTTATAGCTTACTTGATCTTCAAGGAGAACACCCGCCGAAGCGGGGCTGTTTTTCGGAACGACGATCGCGACTGAGCAGCCTCTAAGACAGGTAAAAACGGTGGCAAATTGCCGCCGTTTTCCCGTTCGCTTCATCTCGCGGCCGTGAAGCAGACGGAATATCATTTCAACTCATGATCAAAGCTCTTCAAGGCGCTGATGGCGTGCTCGATGAACAGCTTCGCCACTTCCGGCAAGTCAGGCTTGGCAGGATAGGCGAACGCGAAATGATGAGGAATATCGGGTACGAAGGGACGAATAATGATTTCCAGGTGGGCACAGTCCTGGATCAACAGGGAATTTACGAGCGCGATTCCAATTCCCTGGGCTGCAAAGCCGCATGCCGAACTCACGGAATGGGCTTCCAGGCGAATGTGCGGTGCCAGACCGTTTGAAGAAAAGGTCAGATCTATATCGTGACGAGGCGGGCGCCCTCTGCCGAGCATGACCAGAGGCACGTTATGGAGGTCGTCCGGCCTGATTACACTCCTTGACGCCAGGGGATGTCCGACCGGAATGGCGCATACCGAACGCGCACGTATCAGCTCGGAGCTATGGAGATTCTTGTCTGCGAACGGGAGACGCAGGAAACCGATTTCGGCCTGTTTCTCCTCCAGCATGCGTTCAATGACATTATATGTCCCGTGTAACACCTCGAAACGCGCGTCCGGATAATCCCGCAGAAAATCGGCGATGATTTTCGGCATGATAACCTTGGAGATGCCAGGCGGAACCGCTACTCTCAAAAGCGCTTCTGACAGCCGGCCCGACCGCAAATCATTGACGGCCTGCTGCAACATGCTGACCCGCTCCAGAACATCGGCGATGCGCGGCTCAAGCAGGCCGTTTATGCGCGATGGGGTCAGTCGTGAGCCGTCTCGAAAGAAAAGCTCGAGCTCCAGATCAGCTTCGAGCTGCGCGAGACGGCGGCTCACTGCCGACTGAGAAATTCCCAGAAGTTCGGCGGCAGCCTGAGTAGAGCCAGTGCTCATGACCGCGCGAAAGGCTTCCAGATCCTTGATTTTCATCGTTCGCCTCTATGCGTATAACGCATAGACAATTCCAGTTATCTCATAATCTTGCAAGTGCCCTTACGCCATGCATGATCTAATCAAAACAAGAACCGGGAACATGTTGGGAGAGTACATGATCACCTCACCGTTTGGCTTGTCTCAAGGACAAGTGCGATGACGGCATTCATTATCAGGCGGATTTTCCAGGCGATTATCGTCCTGTTTGCAACCTCGGTCATTGTTTTTGCCGGAATCTATGCGATCGGCGACCCGCTGGAAATTCTGCTGCCACCGGACGCGACAATGGCAGAACGCGCTCAGGTCACCCAGGCTCTCGGTCTCGACAAGCCGGTTTTCGTGCAATACGGCCATTTTCTTTTGAACGCGTTACAGGGCGACCTAGGGACATCCTTCGTCTATAACCAGCCGTCCATCAGCGTTATTCTGAGCCGTCTGCCCGCCACGCTCGAGCTGGCGTTCTGTGCGCTTGTGCTTGCAATTCTGATAGGCATTCCACTGGGGCTGATTTCTGGTCTGAAATCCGGAACGGCAACGGATGAGACAATCATGACCGGGTCGATCCTCGGCTTCAGCCTACCGAATTTCTGGCAGGGCATGATGCTGATCATGATCTTCTCGGTCTATCTCGGCTGGCTGCCTTCAACCGGACGAGGCCAGACGGGAAGTATTCTGGGAATTGAGACGAGTCTCGCCACCTGGGACGGGATCCGCCACCTCATCCTTCCGGCCCTCAACCTGTCTCTGGCCAAGATTTCCCTGGTTATCCGCCTGACCCGTACCGGCGTTCAGGAGACCATGCCGCTCGACTTCGTCAAGTTCGCACGAGCGAGGGGACTTTCCTCGCGCCGTATTGTTTTCGTACATGTATTGAAGAACATTCTGATCCCGATCGTCACGGTCATTGGTGTCGAATTCGGTTCATTGATTGCTTTCGCCGTGGTGACCGAAACGATCTTCGCCTGGCCAGGAGTTGGCAAGCTTATCATCGACAGCATCAACATTCTCGATCGTCCGATCGTGGTGGCTTACATCCTCGTCGTGGTGACGATGTTCATTCTCATCAACCTCTTCGTCGACATCCTCTACTCGGTGCTCGATCCGCGGATAAGGAGCAAAGCACGATGAGTATTCTCGCCCAACGCGTTCTGGGAGAGGGTGTCGTTGCAACGGCGATCTCCGGCATACTTGGCAGCGCCAAGGCAACTATCGCATTGTTCGTGTGTACGATCCTGATTCTTGCAGCGATCTTTGCGCCGTTCATCGCGCCGCAGAACCCATATGATCTCATGCAGATCGACATTTTCGATGCCAGGCTTGCACCTATGTCGGAAGGTTTCAACGGCATGCTCTACGTGCTCGGGACCGATACGCAAGGGCGCGACATGCTTTCCGCCATGCTTTACGGTCTGCGTACGAGCCTCGGCGTCGGGCTTACCGCGGGGTTGCTGGCGCTGATCGTCGGTGCATCCCTTGGTCTGATCGCTGCTTATGCAGGCGGACGCCTGGACGCATTCATCATGCGCGTGGTCGACCTGATGCTGGGCTTCCCGACGATCCTTATCGCTCTCTTGATTCTTGCTGTACTCGGGCAAGGCACCTGGAAGGTGATTTTCGCTCTGGTTCTCGTCCAATGGGCCTATTTCGCACGTGCATCGCGAGGGGCAGCACTGGTCGAGGTCAACAGGGATTATGTCGAGGCGGCGCGCTGTCTAGGTCTCAGCCGGACAAGAATTCTGTTCGGACAGCTCCTACCCAACTGCATGCCGCCGCTGATCGTCATAGGCACGATCCAGATCGCTCAGGCGATCGCAACCGAGGCGACACTGAGCTTTCTAGGTATTGGTTTGCCGATCACGGAGCCATCTCTGGGCCTTCTGATCGCGAATGGCTATCAGGTGCTGCTCGCAGGGCTATACTGGATCAGCGTTTATCCGGGACTCCTGCTCCTCACTCTCGTCTTCTCTATCAACATCGTGGGCGATCGCCTGCGCGAGGTTCTGAACCCGAGATTGGTGAAATGATGGAGAACCCGAACATGTCCGAGGTGGTCCTCGAAGTCACTGACCTGCAAACGCATTTCTTCACGAGTGCCGGGGTCGTCAAATCCGTGGATAATGTGAGCCTGACGGTCCGCCGCGGCGAGATCATTGGCCTGGTCGGCGAATCCGGCTCCGGCAAATCGATCACCGGCTTTTCCATTCTTGGTCTGGTCGATCCACCCGGGCGCAATGTTGCAGGCTCAATTCTGTTCAAGGGTGAGGAGCTTCTCAAGGCATCGCCGAGGCGTTTGCGCTCGTTGCGAGGCAATCGCATCGCGATGATCTTTCAAGACCCGATGATGACCTTGAATCCGGTTCTCTCCGTCAAGACGCACATGGTCGAAACGGTTCTTGCTCATGAAAGCGTGTCGCGGGCAGAGGCGCTTCGGCGTTCCGTCGAGGCTCTGCGCATGGTGGGTATCTCGCAGCCGGAGACACGCATCGAAAGCTATCCGCACGAGTTTTCGGGCGGTATGCGGCAGCGCGTGGCCATTGCCATCGCGCTCCTGCACAAACCCGATCTCATCATCGCGGATGAACCGACCACCGCACTCGATGTGACGATCCAGAGCCAGATACTGTCGGAGGTCCAGACACTCTGCCGGGAACTGGGTATGGGGCTGATCTGGATCAGCCACGATCTTGGCGTGGTAGCCGGTCTCGCAGATCGCATTGCCGTCATGTATGCCGGCAGAATAGTCGAGCAGGGTAGCGTCGATGATGTTCTTGACCATCCCAAGCATCCCTATACTGCCGGTCTCATCGGTTCTGCTCCGGCGGTCAATCGTCGTGGCGAGCGGTTGACCCAGATACGCGGGGCGGCGCCACATCCACTCCGGCGTCCTGACGGATGTTCGTTTCGAACGCGCTGCGACTTCGCTTCGCAAGCCTGTCTGCAGGAGCCAGATGAGACCTTTGGCAAGGATGGACATCGCTGGCGCTGCTTCAATCCCCTTCAAGCCGAAACTGCGGAGGCGATCCAATGAGCGAGATTTTCGCAGAAGCGCGCAACGTCTCGAAACGTTTTACTCACGAGCCTGATTTCGCCGAACGCATCGCTTCCAAGCTTGGTGCGGTATCGACGCGGAAGGTGGTACATGCACTGGATGGCGTCGATCTGGCGGTGCGGAAGGGCGAGGTTGTCGGCCTGGTTGGCGAATCCGGTTGTGGCAAGTCCACGCTTGGCCGTGTCATTGCAGGAATGCTTCCTGCCACCGAAGGCGAAGTGCTGGTCAACGGCAGGGGGCGCGACGCGCTGCGCGGTGCGGAGGCAAGGGCGGCGCGCCTCAAGACGCAGATCATTTTCCAGGACCCGATGTCATCACTCAATCCACGTAAGCGTGTGATTGATATTATTGGCGAAGCGCCTGTTGCGCATGGCCTGATCAAGGCACGGGAGAAGCGCAAACTCGTTGAAGATCTGCTGGAAACGGTCGGCCTTGATCCGTCAATGTCAAACCGCTATCCGCATCAATTCTCAGGCGGACAGCGCCAGCGTATCGGGATTGCGCGAGCACTGGCGGTAAAGCCGGAGTTCCTGGTCTGCGACGAGAGTATTGCCGCTCTGGACATCTCCATTCAGGCGCAGGTGATCAACCTCTTCATGGACCTGCGCGAGACATTCGACCTGACATACCTGTTCATCAGCCATGATCTGGGCGTGGTTAATCACATCGCTGACCGCGTGGTCATCATGTATCTCGGCAGGGTCGTCGAGTCCGGATCGGTCGAAGACATTTTCGAGCATCCGAACCATCCCTATACCGCCGCCCTTCTGTCGGAAGTGCCAAGCATCGACAAGAGGCACAGGACCTTCAACACCATCAAGGGCGAGATACCGTCGCCCGTCAATCCGCCGTCCGGATGCCATTTTCATCCGCGCTGTCCACATGCCTTCGAGCGTTGCCGGATCGAGCGGCCAGCGCTGCGCTCGGTTGGCAGTGAGCATGACAGCGCGTGCCATCTCAATGATCTGCCTGAACGACCAATCTTCAACAATCTGGGGAACTGAAGGGAACATATCATGACTTTGAGGAAATTTATCGGAAAGGCGGCCATCGCCGCGGTACTGCTTGCAACGACATCGCTCTCTGCTCTCGCAGCCGACATCGTCATCGGTCGTGCGACGGAGCCGTCGGCCATCGATCCGCAGTTTTCGCGTACTGGCAACAACCAGATGACCGCGGACAACATGTTCGAAACATTGCTGATGACGGATGCGAACCTGCAAATGCATCCGAATCTTGCAACCGAGTGGACGAACATCGATCCCTTGACCTGGGAAATCACGCTTCGCGACGACGTAACGTTCCATGATGGCACACCGTTTACGGCCGATGATGTCGTCTTCTCGCTCGATCGGACCGACAAGGTGCCGAACAGCCCGGCTCCCTTCAGCGATATGGTCAGTTCCGTCGCGAATGTCGAAGCAATTGATGACCATAAGGTTCGCGTGAAGACGAAGACGCCTAATCCCCCGCTGATGGAACAGATCGGCCGCGTCTTCATGGTTTCGAAGAAGGCTGCCGAAAACGCAACGCTGGAAGATTTCAATTCGGGCAAGGCCGCAATCGGTACCGGCCCGTATCAGTTTATCTCCTGGAAGCCGGCTGAATCCCTGACGCTGAAGGCTTACTCGAACTACTGGGGCGAGAAGCCGGATTTCGAAAATGTGGAATTCCGCTTCATTGCAAACAATGCAGCGCGCACTGCAGCGCTGCTTTCCGGTTCTGTCGATCTGATCGATTCCGTGGCTCCAGCCGATGTGCCGCGGCTAGAAGGACAGAACAATATCAAGGTCTATCCGATCGAATCGGGCCGTCTGGTTTATCTGGCGCTGAACATGCGCAATGATACCGCGCCGGGCGTTGTCGATGCCTCGGGCAAGGCGATTGAGCCGAATCCGTTTCGCGATGTGAAGGTGCGCAAGGCTATTTCCGCGATGATCGACCGCGAGTTGCTGGTGGATCGTATCCTGGGAGGCTCCGGTGTTCCTTCTGCACAGATTGTACCCTCGGTTCTCGGCGGCTATGTGCCTGAATTGACCCCGAAGCCCGCCGATCCGGCAGAAGCAAAGCGTCTGCTTGCCGAAGCTGGTTTCCCGGATGGCTTCGGCATTACGCTCTATTCGTCTAACGATCGTTTCCCCGGCGACGGCGAAATCGCGCAGGCTATGGGGCAGTTGCTGGCGCGTGGCGGCTTGAAGGTCAATGGGGTCCAGACCCAGCCCTATAACGTCTATGCCTCGGCCGCGACCAAGGGCGAGTATGGTGCTTTCATCTTCTCGCTCGGTTCGTCCACCCCGAATTCGGAGGCCAATCTGCGTTCGCTGCTTCAGACCTATAATCAGGAAGCGGGCACCGGCGGCTTCAATCGCACGCGTTATTCCAATCCGAAGTTCGACGAAGCCTTGCAATCGGCGATGGAGGAGTTCGATCACGACGCCCGGATGAACAAGCTTCAGGAAGCCACACGTATCGCGATGGATGATCAGGCACTCGTTCCGCTGTATTTCCAGAAGATATACTGGGCGTCGCGGGATGGGCTGGATTTCACGCCGAACCTTGCCGAACGCACCTTGGCGCAGGATGTGAAAAAAGCAAAATGACCTTCATTCCGAATGAACTCACGTCAGCTACTGCGGTAGCTGACGACGTCGTCGTGCACCGTAACGTCATGATCGCGATGCGGGATGGCGTTCACCTTGCAACCGACATCTATCGTCCGGCCATCGGTGGAAAGCCGGTCGAAACGCCGCTGCCGGTCATTTTCGAACGTACGCCTTACGACAAGGCGGGAACGCCACGCACGGAGTTCTCCGTCGCGTCGCCAACGCCTCTGTCGCGACCTGAATATGCCATGCGCTTGGTGCGAAAAGGCTATATTGTCATCTGGCAGGATTGCCGTGGTCGCTACGATAGCGAGGGGCACTTCACAAAATACCTATCCGAAGGGGAAGACGGCTTCGACAGCATGGCCTGGATCGAAGCGCAGCCTTGGAACAATGGCAAGATCGGCACGCAAGGTCTTTCTTACAATGCGCATACCCAGATCGCGCTTGCGTCGCTAAATGCCCCCGGACTGGCTGCCATGGTAGTCGATTCCGGCGGATTTTCGAATGCCTATACCTGCGGCATTCGACAGGGCGGAGCATTCGAGCTGAAGCAGGCAACCTGGGCCTATCACAGGGCGCAGGAAGGCACGGATGAGCGCACGGCGGCGGCTGTGGCGGCTGAAAGCCTTCATGACTGGTTCGCCATGATGCCCTGGACAAAGGGGCGCTCGCCGGTTCGCTGGAACCCGGAATATGAGGCCTATCTGCTTGAACAGTGGCAGGAAGGCACGTTCGGGGATTTCTGGAAGAAAGTCGGCATTTATGCCGCAGGCTATTACGAAACCTTTCCGAAGGTCCCGATCACTTTCATGTCGAGCTGGTACGATGTTTATGTGCCCACGACACTTGAGAATTTCACAGCGCTGAAAGGAAACCCAGAGCGTCCGCTTACTCTGATCATGGGGCCATGGACGCATGGCAACCGGACGAGAAGCGTTTTCGGCGATGTCGATTTCGGTCCTGCAGCCATTTTTGATGGCCAGGTCGATGAGGACTGGTTCGCCTATCGTGAAAACTGGTTTGCCCGGCATTTGCAGGGTAAAGAAACGGAAGATCGCGCAGGGCAGGTGCATCTTTTCCTGATGGGAACTGGCAGTGGGAGAAAGACCTCGGAAGGCCATCTCGATCATGGTGGCCGCTGGATCCAGAGCACTGACTGGCCTTTGCCGGACGCAAAGCCGCTCGATCTTTATCTTCGATGCGATATGTCGCTAGGTGAGGTTCCGCCGACAGACACCGAAGCTTCGATCACCTATGATTTCGATCCCGCCAATCCAGTTCCCACCATTGGTGGTGCGCTCACGTCCGGCGAGCCGATCTTCACGGGTGGCGGATTTGATCAAGTTGAAGCCAAAGAGTTTTTTGGCTGCACGCGCCCTGGGCTGCCTTTGAACGCCCGCCCGGACGTTCTGTGTTTTGAAACCGAACCTCTGAATGAAGATGTCGCAGTTGTCGGTCCCGTCGAAATCGACCTCTGGGCGACAACCGACGCACCTGATACGGACTTCACGGCGAAACTCGTTGATGTCTATCCGCCATCGGAAGATTATCCGCGCGGCTACGCGCTCAACATATCGGATGGCATCTTTCGGGTCCGTTATCGCGACGGCTTCGACAAGCCCAGGCTGGTTGAAAAGGGTGAAGTCTTCAGGATCACGATCAAGGCCTTCGCGACCGCAAACCTCTTCAAAAAGGGGCACCGCATCCGGCTCGACATTTCATCGTCCAATTTTCCGAAGTTCGACGTCAATCCGAATACAGGCGAGCCCGAAGGCACGAGTCGCACGAAGCAAGTCGCCAGGAACTCGATATTCCTGCAGGCGGACAAGCCGTCGGTGTTAAGGATGCTGAGGATAAACCGGCCCGAGGAATAGCGGCTTTCGTGTATCCGGAAGGGGAGCGTCGGCAAAGGCGGGGCCATATGCCAGAGGCCGCATGTGGGGCGCTTCCTCTTCTTTTTTCAGGAAGAGGAGCGACGATCCGTTTGAACGAAACGCACCGCCGATTCTTTTATATCCTGCAACGGCTTTCCGGGTTTGTAGAGAGCGGAACCAATCCCAAAGCCCGCAGCCCCAGAATCCTTATATGCGGCAATGTCTTCGGGTGTTATACCGCCGACGGGAAGGATCGGGATGGCAGAAGGAATGACTGCGCGCCATGCCTTTATCACCGCGGGCGAGATCATCTCCGCAGGAAAAGCCTTTATGGCATCTGCGCCTGCATGGATGGCGGCGAAGACTTCCGTCGGGGTCGCCGCACCCGGTATGCTGATGAGGCCAGCATTGCGCGTCGAGCGGATGACGGCCTCATTTGTGTTGGGGGAAACGATCAGCCGCCCTCCCGCGGCTGCCACCATCTCTACCTCGGTCGATGTCAGAACCGTTCCGGCGCCTATCAGCGCGCGGTCCTGCACATTATCGGAGATGAGGCGCACGCTTTCCAAGGCATTGGGCGAGTTCAGCGGTACTTCGATAATGCGAATGCCGGCTTGGATGAGCGCTTGAGCCATTGATACGGCCTCATCCGGTGCTATGCCGCGCAGGATGGCGATTATTCCGCATTGCCCAAGGTAATTATCGAGTTTCATCTCAGCCCCTTCTCTTACCAGTTCTGCGTGAAGTCCGGTTCAAACTCCGGCAGGCGCTTTTTCTGCCGCTATCAGCAGCACGCCCTGTTTGGCTTCGTCGTTGTGCCCCTCTTCGACCCTCAGTTCAAACATGGGCGCGACGCGTTTGTAGCGGTCATTCAGCCCATCATTGCCAATAATGCCGATCGTGTCGCCGGGCTGGAACCAGCCACAGGACCGCGCCTGCCGGAATTCCGAACCGATGACCAGTCCCGAGACATAGTCTAGAGTTTCGGAGGGCTTCAGCTTTCCATCAAGCAAGCCCGTGCGCGCGCTGAAAATGATAGCGAAGAACGAATCCGCCGCCCGGGAATTGCCGGCCGCGAGCGCTGCCCCGCGATCAAAGGCTTGCCAATCGATCGCAGCATTCGCCTGGGGGACGGCAGCTCTTGCAATGAAGGAATGTTGGGTGAGAAGCGCAAATATTTCCCCGGTCACGTAGGTTTGAAAGCGGACGATCCTGCCAGCTTGTACGCGCGCCCATTTGCTATGGGTGCCTGGCAGGACGAGGGTCTGGTCTTTTTCCAGGCCATGTCCAACGATCTGTGTTTCTTCGCCGCGCATGACATCGGGGAACGGATCGCCCTTGGGATTCCGCAGGCCGGCAAGGAAGGTCACGGGCGCACCATTTGCAAGATTGAGTTGCCGCGAACCGGCTGCCAGATCGGTAGCATTGGCGGGCGTGTCTACATACGGCACCTCCAGCCAGCCATTGCGGCTGGTGATCATTCCGATTGCAAATACGGGCAAGAGCCCATGTTCAGCAAACCAGGGTTCGATTGCGGCCATCAAGGCTTCTTCGAAACGACCATCTTTGATGAACTGGATGCCCCCTTGCGTTTCGAGATGGGCAAGCGTCTCCCCGGCATCGGAAACGAGGGATGCTCTTAAGGAAGTGGTTCCCCAGTCAACGATTATGGATACTGGCGTTTGGGGCATGTCTTCTCCTCTTCATAGCCGGCGGCTGTTGCTCCCCACCGCTCGGGGCTTGTCATAGCGTTCTTTTCGCGATAGTGTCAATTAATGAAACAAGGTACCATATTTTGATACCTTTAAATGTGGAGGAGTGACATGAACCTGACTGGCATTTTACCGGTCCTTCCGACGCCCTTTTTCGTCGACGGAGGTATCGACCCGGCTGCCATGCGCAGCATCGTGCGCTACGCGCTGGATGCAGGAGTCGATGGAGTTGTATTTCCGGGATTTGCCAGCGAAGTCGAAACGCTAACCGCCGACGAGCGGGCTGAACTTCTGGAAATTGTCGTCCAGGAAGCTGGCGGCGAGTGCCCGGTGGTAGCAGGGGCGAGTGCAGCCGAGGTGAACGCCGTCGTTGCTCACGGGCAACAAGCGCAACAGCTTGGCATTCGTCACCTGATGATACAGCCGCCCCGCAGTATCGGTGCGGGTGCTGTCCCAGTCGGGGATTTTATCGAGGCTGTCAGTCGTGCGCTTCCCGGCATGGAGATCATTCTCCAGAATGCGCCAGCGCCCAGGGGGTCGGATCTGTCGCCGGCGGCGATTGTCGAAATTCTTAAACGCATTCCGGCTGTGACATATGTGAAGGAGGAGACGCTTCCCGCCGGCCCTGCTATCACATACATCCTCCAAAACCGGCCGCCATCCCTGAAGGCCGTAATCGGTGGAGGTGGAGCGCGCTATATACTGGACGAATATGCTCGCGGCGCAACCGCAGCCATGCCAGCGCTGGAAATCGCAGCGCAGCATGTGGCGTTGGACAGGGCATTTCGTAGAAAAGACACGGTCACCGCGCGTCAAATCTATGTCGATACCTTGCCTCTTCTGGTTTTGCAGGCGGTCTATCGCATGCGCCTGACCAAGCACGCGCTTATGCGACAGGGAGTCCTCGACAGTGGGAGTATCGGCGTTCGCGCGACCACGCCTGAGCTGGACAGAGACGCTTTGGCCGACATAGATCTGTGCCTTGAAGAGGCATTGGCAAGCACACATAAATCCAGATTGCTTCAGCGGGCTCTTCCATGAGCGACCGTGTTAAAAACGTCGAAGCCTTCACGCTTACAATTCCGCGGGACACGCCCTATCTGGGTTCATCGCGGCCGGGCGAGGAACCAAACGCCAAAGGCTATCTCGTTCGCCAGAACAACAAAACGATCTATCCGATCTTTGATCGCAGTATTCTGGTTCGGGTGGAAACGGAAAATGGCATTATTGGATGGGGCGAAACCTATGGCATCGTGGCGCCGGGAGCGGTTCTCGCACTGATCGCCGACGTGATCGCCGACTTTGTCATTGGTCGCAATCCGCTCGATCCTGCCCCCATCCATGATGATCTTTACGATTTGATGCGTGTGCGGGGCTACACGGGCGGCTTCTATCTCGACGCGCTCGCAGCTGTCGATATTGCGTTATGGGACATAGCCGCACGTCTCGCAGGGGTGCCGCTCGTCAACATGCTGGGCGGGAAGCGACGCAAATCTCTCCCGGCCTATATTTCCGGCCTTCCGGAGAAAACGCGAGTCGAACGTGCGGAGCTTGCTGTGCGATGGCAGGACAGAGGGTTCAATAGCTTCAAATTCGCTTCTCCGGTTGCCGATGATGGCGTCGCCGCTGAGATGGAAAGCTTGCGCAAGAAACTGGGAGGTGCGGCTCGCATAGCCTGCGACATGCATTGGAACCATTCGGCACATGAAGCAATCGCGCTGATCAAGGCGATGGAAGCCTATGACCTTTGGTTTGCAGAGGCCCCGGTGCGCACGGAAGACATTAATGGCCTCGCCCGGGTCGCGGACAAGATCCTGACGGCAGTTGCTGTGGGTGAGGAGTGGCGCACGGTCCACGATATGGTGCTGCGGGTGCGCCACGCCGGTATATCGATCGTGCAACCTGAAATGGGGCACAAGGGCATTACCGAATTCATGCGTATCGGGCAGTTGGCACATGCTCATCATCTGGAGGTCATTCCGCATGCAACCATCGGCGCAGGTATTTTTCTGGCCGCCAGTCTGCACGCAAGCTTTGCGCTTCCGACAGTAACGACGCATGAATTTCAGCATTCGATATTCGAGCCGAACCGTCGTCTCTTGAGGGGAGACATGGATTGTCGCGAAGGCTTCTATCATCTGCCGACGGGGCCTGGCTTAGGAGTCGAACCGTCTGAGGAGGCGATGGCTCTTTTGAAGAAAGCCTGACGGAGATCAATGAAGGAGCGGGAAGCTCCAGGGAGGAAGAAAATGCGCCACGTGGAGGAGACCATGACGCACCGTTTCAATACTACTCTGAAAGCCGCGATGCTCGCGGCGCTGTGTTCGACGACTTTTGCCTTGCCGGCCATGTCGGAAACGCTGAAATTCGTTTCCTGGCAGAAGGATGAGAAGGGGTATGGCGACTGGTGGGGCGAGGTGATCAAGGCCTTCGAGGCCAAGCATCCGGACACAAAGATCGAATGGACGAAAGTCGAGCGCAACGCTTACGCCGACACGATGACTACCCTTTTTGCGGGCGGGCAGCCACCGCACATCGTCCATCTCGCATCCTTTGAATTCCAGTCCTTTGCCGATAACGGGATGCTGGAAAATCTCGATCCCTGGATTGAGAAAGCCGGCATTAACATGGAAGGCTGGGCCGGGCAGGAGAAGTGCGAGTGGAATGACGAAACCGCGTGCATCATGATGCTCTATTACGGCTTCGTCATGGGTTACAATGAAGAGATCCTCAGCAAAGAGGGGCTCTCTGTCCCTACGAATTGGGAAGAATTCCTCGATGTCGTGCGCAAGACGACCAAGGATCTCAACGGTGATGGCATCCCAGATCAATTCGGCACTGGCCACGAAACCCGCGGCGGCGGCGGCCAGTATCTGACTGAAATGCTGAATTACATTCTCGACGCTGGCGGTCGCTGGACCAATGATGAAGGAAAAGTAACGATCGACACGCCCGAGATGATCGAAGGTCTGACACGCTGGAAGACGATCATTTCGGAAAATCTTACGCCCCGCGACATGACCGCAGGCGACGTGCGCAAGTTGTTTGCCGACGGCAAAATTGCGCTGAAGCTTGAGGGCCCGTGGCTCTATCCGATCATGGAACAGGGTGCAGCGTTCGAAAATCTCAAGCTTACCAAGCCGCCTTTCTCGCCGCCGAATGGTGGAACGTCCAATGTTCTCGCCATGCCCGTCGACATTTCTGACGAACAAAAGGAACTGGTCTGGGATTTCATCGCAACGGCCATGTCGCCTGAGTTCCAGACCAAGTATGCCACGATTGCAAACTCGACTCCGCCGATGGCAGGGGCCGATGTTAGTGGCGCCGAAAACGAAGTTCCGCATTTCAACCTCCTGCTCGAAACGCAGAAGGCCGCAGCCGAGGCGAATGTAGATCGCATCCCGACAGGGTTGGAGATCAATTTCAACGAGTTCGCCAAGATGGTCATGGAGGAAGCCCAGCGCATGATCATCAATGATCTTGAGCCTGCGGAAGTCGCGAAGACGATGCAGGAAAAGGCGGAAGCGATCCAGCAGCAATAGAACCGTGTCGCCGTGCCGCGCGCATCGAAAGCGCGCCGGCACGGTAAGACATGCCGTGTGCTGAGGATACGTCTTTGGCATCAATATGAGTTCGTGCACCGGAGGTTCGACCCGTGGCAACATTTCCGTCTCTTGATCTGGCACGTCCAAGCCGGCGGCACTGGCTGGGATACATCCTGCTTGCGCCTGCTGTCCTGCTGGTGGCGCTCATCATTCTTTACCCGCTGATCATCTCGGTGGATTTGTCTTTCCAGCAGGTCAAACTGGTTCGACTGGATGCTGCGAGAAAGCCGTTTACGCTCGCAAATTACGAGCGCCTGTTTACGTCACCCGATTTCTGGATGACCTGCTGGGTCACCCTCAAGCTTGTCGTCGTGGTGAGCTCTGCCTGTCTGGCTCTCGGACTTGGCACGGCGCTTCTTGTCAATAATCATTTCAAAGGCCGCAACCTGGCACGTCTCGCCGTGGCCTTGCCCTGGGCCATTCCCGAGGTTATCGCGACGGTGATCTTTGCGTGGATCTTTGACAGCTCTTTCGGACTGATGAACTGGCTTTTCGTCACGCTTGGTCTGTCCAACACAATGATCAATTGGTTCTCGGATACGACGGCAGCATTCTGGGTGGTTGCAATCACGATGATCTGGAAGGGATATCCCTTTGTCTCGATCATGACATTGGCGGGGCTACAGTCGATCCCCTCCGATTTCTACAGCGCAGCCAAAGTGGACGGCGCGAACGTATTCCAACGTTTTCGATATATCACCATTCCATCCCTGATGCCGGTCTTGGGCGTCACGATCATCCTCGTCGTGCTTTGGGTATTCCGTGATTTCTCCATCATCAAAGTATTGACCGATGGGGGGCCGCTGAAATCGACGCAGACGCTTTCGATCATGACCTACAACGAGGCTTTCGGCTTTTTCAACTTTGGCTACGCCTCGGCCGTAGGCGTCGTTACGCTGATCATCTGCGTGGTCGCGAGCATTGCGATGCTCGGCCGTGAAACCAAGTCGATGTACTGAGGAGCGATTTCATGCAACGCACATCTCTCCAGAGTTTCCTTCTTTACGCGACTGTCATCATCATATGCGGCTTTCTGCTTTTCCCGGTCTACTGGCTGCTTGTGACTGCTCTCTCCACCAGCGCCGAGCTCAGCAGTCTGCCGCCGACTTTCTGGCCTGAAGATGCTCAGTGGAGCACATTCGCGAAGGTCTATAATGAGAGACCGATCGGTCTTTGGCTGCTCAATTCCACGCTTGCAGCGATAGGCTCCGTCTCGCTGTCGATGGTTGTTTCTGTCCTGGCAGGCTATAGCCTCTCCCGGTTTTCCGTCCGGGGAGGCCACTCGCTCGGCCTGTTCATCCTGACGGCGAAGATGTTGCCAGCCACACTTCTGGTCATCCCGCTCTTCGGCATCTTCCGCCAGATCGGCATGATAGGCAGCCTCTGGTCTCTAGTCATTGCCCACGCAACGCTGATCATTCCATTCACTACGTGGATGCTGAAAGGTTATTTCGATACGATCCCGCGCGAACTCGAACAGGCGGCGATGGTGGATGGATGCTCGCCTATGTCGGCCATGATTCGCGTCATTCTGCCCATATCGACCCCGGGACTTGCGGCAACCGCTTTATACGCTTTCGTGTTGAGCTGGGCGGATTATGCCTATGCGCGAACCTTCCTTACCAATGAGCAGGGCAGCTGGACGGCAAATCTCGGCATCACGACGATGAAGGGCGAGTATGTGACAGACTGGAACGAGGTCTCCGCAGCGGCCGTCTTCATCGCCGCCCCCATCATCCTCATCTATCTTTTCCTTGAACGCTACCTGGTTGGTGGCCTGACCGCCGGTGCGGAGAAATAAGAATGGCAAAAATCAGCATACAAAATGTCACCAAGAATTACGGCCTGCTCAACGTCTTGAAGGAATTCTCCCTGGAGATCGAAAACGGCGAATTTGTCGTGCTGGTCGGGCCATCGGGCTGCGGCAAGTCCACCATGTTGAAAATCCTCGCGGGCCTGGAACCGGCATCGAGCGGCAAGATCTTGATCGGTGACAAGGATGTTACTGATCTCGCACCCGGTGACCGCGACATAGCGATGGTCTTTCAGAATTACGCGCTCTATCCGCATCTTACGGTCGCCGATAATATCGGCTTTGGCTTGAAGATGCGCAAGATGCCTGCTGCCGACATAGCCGCGCGTGTCCAGGAAGCGGCGAAGATACTTGCCGTCGAGCATTTGCTGGAGCGTCGCCCTAAAGAGTTGTCGGGTGGTCAAAGACAGCGCGTGGCGCTTGGCCGGGCTATTGTTCGCGAGCCTCAAGCCTTTCTGATGGACGAGCCGCTCTCCAACCTGGACGCCAAACTCCGCGTACATATGCGGGCGGAGATCAGTGCTCTTCACCAGCGCCTCGGCGTCACCACGATCTACGTGACCCATGATCAGATCGAAGCGATGACGATGGCCGATCGAGTGGTCATCATGAAAGATGGCTTTATTCAGCAAATCGCCGATCCCGACACGCTCTTCCGCAGGCCGGCGAACCTTTTTGTCGCAGGTTTCATTGGCTCGCCTGGCATGAATTTCATTTCAGCGCAATTGCTGGAGGGCCGAAACGCGGTTTCGATCCTCGGCAAAGCAGTTCCTGTCGACCCGCAGCATGTGTCAAGGACGCAGGGCAGTGGCGGGCTGATCGCGGGCATTCGCCCGGAATATATCTCTCTGGGCGAGGGACCATTGACCTTCGAGGTCGCGCCAACGCTGGTCGAAAGCCTTGGCTCCGAACAATACGTCTATTTCGGCGCCGGCGAACATGCACTTCCACCAGGATTCCGGTCCGAGGATGAAAATCGCAAAGGACTGATCGCACGCCTCAACAATGCTGCTCATCTGAAAGTGGGCGAACCCGTCAAATTGTCCATTGACCCCGACCAGATACATCTTTTCGACGCGGAAAGCGGAGAGGCATTGAATTGATATGGCCATTCTTGTCACAGGTTCATCCGGGCGCGTAGGATCGTCCGTGGTCAAGGCTCTCCTCGCGAGGGGAAAAATCGTTCATGGATTCGATGCCCGCGCGTCGCGCCATGCCTCTGCAAATTATAGCGAGACCGTTGGCAGTTTTGACGATCCACAGCGCTGTGCCGCGGCCGTTGATGGCGCGTCGGCCATTCTGCATCTGGGGGCATTCATGTCCTGGAAGCCGGAAGACAGGGACCTGCTCTTTGCAGCGAATGTCGAGGGCACACGTCGCCTGCTGGAGGCAGCCTCCGAGGCGGGCGTCCAGCGGTTTGTCTTCGCCTCTTCAGGAGAAGTCTATCCGGAAAACCTACCGGCTTTCCTGCCTGTCACGGAAAGTCATCCGCTCAATCCTACTTCGCCCTACGGCCTGACCAAGCTCCTGGGGGAAGAGCTTGTCCAGTTTCACGGACGTACGGGCAAGATGGAAATCGTGATTTTGCGCTTCTCTCATACACAAGATGCGAAGGAATTGCTCGATCCGGACAGCTTCTTCTCAGGCCCCCGCTTTTTCCTGAGACCGCGGATCCGCCAGCAGGAGGCGCTCGGCAATCATGCCGTTGCTGCAGTGCTTCGTGCGGCCGATCCGGGGCAGGAGGCTCATGTTCTGGTGCGCAACGAGAATAGCCGCCCCTACCGGATGCATATTACGGATACGCGGGATATGGTTCAGGGCATTCTGCTTGCACTGGAAAAGCCAGAAGCCGCTGGAGAGGTTTTCAATCTTGGAGCGACGGAGCCAGTTGATTTTGTGGAGCTTTTACGGGACATGGCGGAGGTTACCGGATTGCCCGTCGTGAGTGTCGACCTTCCCGGTGCTGGCGTGTGCTATGAGACGTCGAACGAGAAGATCAGACATGTACTGGGATTTGAGCCTGAATGGACAATCAAGCGGATGCTGAACGACGCAGCGATGGCATGGCGCGAGCGAGCAGCATGACGGAACGCGGCGAGCCGGAAATTCCGGCAGGGACAGCGGCACTAGCGAAGGGGCTGAGCCTTCTCGATCTCATAGGAGACGCCGAGAAGCCCATGCGTTTTGCCGACATGTTACGCGCATCTGGCCTGCCAAAACCGACCTTCTCGCGAATATTACGTACTTTGGTCGCCTACCGCCTCGTGCGTCAGGATGCCAATACCGGCACCTATACACTCGGCCACCGTTTCATCGAACTGTCCCACCGTGTCTGGGAATCCTTCGACCTGGCTTCCGCGGCCATGCCGGAGCTTGATCGACTTTCGGCGGAACTCGGCGAGACCGTGGCGCTGTGTCGCCTGGATGGGGAACAAGCGCTCTACATGGAGGAGCGTTCCGGCGACGGCCTAGGGGTGCGCGTGGATCAGGGCAGGCGTGTTCCCCTTCACTGCACAGCTGCCGGCAAGGCAATGATATCGGCGTTGGAGCCTTCCTTTCTGCGCGCTATCACAGGAAAGCTGACGCTCGAAAAATATACGGACACGACGATCACAGACCTCGCGCAGTTGATGACGGAAGTGACGCTGACGCGGGCTCGGGGCTATGCCATTTCCTATGAGGAGCATCTGAACGGCGTTAACTCCGTCGCTGCGGCTTTACCCGGGCGCGACGGCACACCGCTTGGTGCGATTGTTGTGCTGGGACCGTCCTTGCGCCTCGATAAGGAACGCATTCATCCCGTCGGGCGCGAATTGATGGCTGCTGCACGACGGATCACCGGATCGGCGGGAACGGTCGCCATCAGTTCAGGGCCACGACCAAGAACGCAATCAGCATCGCGGACGCAGGTCGACGTCGCCTGTGTTCTACCTTGGGGAGCGCAACTCGGCGAGGCGCCTGTCTGGGTGGCCGATCGGCTCTACTGGGTCGACATGCTTGAGCCTGCGATCCATCGGTTTGATCCTTCCACAGGACGCAATGAGAGTCGCGCTTTGGGGAAGCTGGTCAGTGCAGTTCTTCCTGCCGATGACGATCGACTTTTTGTTGCCTCGCAAGACGGTATAGAAGAACTCGATTTTACATCCGGACAATTCGAAGCTTATGTCAATCCGGAGCCGGCAATGTCGGAGAACCGCCTTAATGATGCGAAGGTGGACCCAGACGGTGCAATATGGGTCGGTTCGATGCGATTGGACGCCAGTAAACCGGAAGGAAGTCTCTACCGTATCACCTCCGCATCGGATGTGCGGCGCATGGAGACGGGAATTACCGTTTCCAACGGCATCGGGTGGACACCCGATGGCTCGACGCTCTATTTCGTCGATACGGTGCCTGGTCTCATTCTGGCTTACGATGTCGATAGCCATTCCGGCGCACTGCAAAATCGTCGAGTATTTGCAAAGGTTCCAGATGATAGCGGTCGACCGGATGGGCTTGCGGTCGATGCTGATGGCGGTGTGTACTGTGCTATCTGGGATGGGTGGCGGGTGGACCGCTATCTGCCGAACGGAAAGCTCGATTTTTCGATTCCCCTGCCGGTCCCGCGTCCCACCAGCGTTGCCTTTGGCGGCGCGGATCTTTCTACGCTTTATATTACTAGCGCGCGCATTCGGCTGCCGGCATCGACATTGGCCGAAGCTCCTCTTTCGGGTGGTCTCTTCGCCTGCAAGCCTGGACATAAGGGCCTGCCGCTCAATCTGTTCAACTCAAAGGCATAGTAGCCCGATGTTGCCTCGACCATTGAAAGACACGCTGTTCAATCTGGAGGGCCGACGCGCCTTGGTGACCGGCTCCAGCCGTGGGATTGGTGCTGCCATTGCGGAAGGGCTTTCCTCCTTCGGTGCCGAAGTCGTTCTGCATGGAACCACGCGAGACGCGACCGACGACGTAGCTGCCAAGATCAGGAGTGCTGGCGGAACCTGCCACGCCGTGGGGTGCGATCTCTCGCAGAAAGATGCAGGCGTAAGAATTGTAGAAGAAGCGGAAAGAATAGCTGGCGCGGTCGATATTCTGGTCATCAACGCCTCGGCACAGATCAACGGACAGATTGAGACGATCGACGAGGAGAGCTTCGCCCTGCACGTGGCGGTTAATCTGCGTTCGACCGTTGACATGCTTCAGTTCTGTCTGCCGAAAATGCGGGACCGGGGCTGGGGGAGAGTGGTTTCGATCGGTTCGATCAATCAGACGCGTCCCAAGCCGGTCGTCACCATGTATGCCGCTACGAAAGCGGCCCAGCATAATCTCGTTCAGAGCCTTGCTCAGCAGTATGCCCGCTCCGGTGTGCTTCTGAACACGCTTGCGCCGGGCCTGATCGACACTGATCGCAATGCACAGCGGCGCGATTCCGATCCAGAAGGCTGGGGCGCATATATAAGGCAGGTAAACTGGATGGGGCGTGCAGGTCACGTGAATGAAATGGTCGGTGCAGCCGTATTTCTCTCGTCAAACGCCTGCTCCTTTATGACGGGCGAAACCATTACCATGTCAGGTGGTGTGTAGGGCGAGCCGTCACCTGGTAACCAGTAAGGGGAGAAAGGAGCACATGTTCAGCAAAACATGCGCTCCTTTCCCCCAGATGACCCGGATGACAATGACGGGGACGGGACCATTAGCCTTGATATTGCTCGTCGGTGACTTTTTCCATCCAGGTGACTGCGCTGCCATTGATCGCTTCCTGAATGGCGATGTGCGTCATGGCGACGGTAGCAGATGCCCCGTGCCAGTGTTTTTCGTCGGCGGGAAACCAGACAACATCTCCGGGTCGAACCTGTTCCAGAGACCCGCCGTCTACCTGCACGAGTCCCAGGCCGGAGGTAATGATAAGTGTCTGTCCGGCCGGGTGAGTGTGCCAAGCGGTGCGAGCGCCCGGTTCGAAAGTGACATGTGCGCCGGAAACCCTCCCGGGTTCCTCCGCCGCAAACATGGGATCGACGCGTACAACGCCCGTAAACCAGTCGATCGGGCCCTTCATGGAGGGGTTTGTTCCTGCTCGCGTGATTTTCATGCTACCGGTCCCTTGTTTCGGTTGATGCTGGCACGACTCAAACGAGCGATGCATTGTCGATGACGAAGCGGTATTTAACGTCGCCCATCAGCATTCTTTCATAGGCTTCGTTGACTTGGTCGGCCCTGATCATCTCGATATCCGCAACGATTCCATGCTCGGCACAAAAGTCGAGCATTTCCTGCGTTTCCGGAATACCGCCGATCATCGAACCGGCAATCGAACGACGCTTCATGATCAGGTTGAAAACTTCCGGGGACGGATGTGGTGAAGCAGGTGCGCCTACCAGGGTGAGGGTGCCGTCACGTTTCAGGAGAACAAGGAACGCGTCGAGGTCGTGGGGAGCAGCGACGGTGTTGACGATCAGGTCGAAACTCTGTTGGTGCGCTGCCATCTCATCGGCATTACGGGACACGACAACCTCATCCGCGCCGAGCAGGGTGGCTTCCCTGCGCTTGGATTCCGACGTCGTAAAGGCGACGACGTGAGCTCCCATTGCATGAGCCAGCTTGATCCCCATGTGGCCGAGGCCACCAATTCCGACGATACCAACCTTTTTGCCGGGGCCTGCATTCCAGTGCCGTAGTGGCGAATAGGTGGTGATTCCCGCACAAAGCAGAGGCGCGACGGCAGCAAGTTGATCTTCGTCATGCTTGACGCGGAGGACATAGCGCTCATCAACCACGATGGACTGCGCATATCCACCCAGGGTGTGACCAGACGCATCGGCCGTCGGGCCATTATAGGTTCCGACCATATGATCGCAATAATTCTCCAGCCCATCGTCGCATTGATAGCAGTGACGGCAGCTGTCGACGATACAACCAACGCCGACCAGATCGCCCTCCTTGAATTTGGAGACGGCGCTGCCGACCGCCGAGATGCGCCCCACGATTTCGTGACCAGGAACGCAAGGGTAAAGCGTACCAGCCCATTCCCCGCGTGCCTGGTGAAGGTCGGAGTGGCACACGCCGCAATAGGCTATAGCAATCTGAACGTCCTGCGGGCCGGGTTGCCGACGTGTGATCTCCAGTCGTTCGAGCGGTTTGTCTGCTGCCAGATTGCCAAATGCGATAGTCATGACGTTTCCTTTGTTAAGAGAGTATTTCACCACGAAGAGCGCTCGCCGCGCGTGTGTAGAGGGTACTGTTCCCTGGTTGAGCCGCCCGGGCCGGATGCGGCTGCGCGACCATCGGTACGAGCCATGGAAGAAAGCCGGATTGCCCCACGGAGCAAAGTAGCAAAGATCAATCGGCGTTTCTCCCCCCGAACCCCCTATTTCCATAGACCGCCGGCTTGCGGGGTTCGCTTACGTTCTGTCCTATATGTCTGCCTGTCGATCGACCAGATAGCAGTTCTGCTTTGTATCGATTAGTCAGGCAAAACTGATTGGACTAATCGATACTGTCGATTAATCTGACGTCACACCTCTTGAGCTTACATGTCGAAAACCGATTTCAACCAACTCGTCTGGTTTCAGGTAGTTGCAGAAGAGCGCAACTTCACACGGGCGGCCGCGCGGCTCGGGGTAGCGCAATCAACTCTCAGTCACGCCATCAGCCAGCTGGAAACGCGTATGGGTATTCGCCTCCTGACGCGTACGACCCGCAATGTCGCGACGACGATGGCAGGCGCCCGTCTGCTTCAAACAACTGCGCCACGTATGGCGGAGATCGAGGATGAGATCGCCGCGCTGATGGAGTTTCGCGAGCGTCCATCCGGCACGATCCGCCTAACTTTGTCGGATCACGCGCTGGAAAGCGTTGTCTGGCCAAAGTTGGAGCCTGTCTTAGTGGACTACCCGGATATCAAGGTCGAGATGATCCTCGACAGCACTTTCAGAAATATTGTCGAGGAGGGCTTCGATGCGGGCGTTCGCTTGGGAGAGAGTGTGGAGAAAGATATGATTGCGGTGAGGATCGGGCCGGACTGGCGCCTGGTGGCCGTGGCGTCGCCGCAATATCTCACAACCCGGGGCGTGCCTTCGCATCCCGACGAACTCATTCAGCATCTCTGCATCAACATGCGCCATGAGAGTTCGGGCGGGCTTTATGCATGGGAATTCGAGAAGGATGGCCAGTCACTTCGGGTGCGCGTCCATGGGCAACTCACCTTCAATAATTCCTACGCGATGATCGACGCGGCGGTGAGCGGCTACGGCATTGCCTACCTTCCTGAAGACATCGTTCGAAGCCATCTTGCGGAAGGTTCGCTTATCATCGTGCTCGAAGACTGGTGCCCCTGTTCGACGGTTATTATCTTTATTTCCCGAGCCGCCGACAGAACCTCCCGGCATTCCGGGTGATCGTCGATTCATTGCGCTACAGAGAGGGATAGATTCGGCGAGAATTATGTGCAGGGAAAATCGTAACTCACGTGTGTCCAGAACGGACCGCGTTGAGATGGTGTCCACGGCAGGATTCGAACCTGCGACCCCAGGATTAGGAATCCTGTGCTCTATCCTGCTGAGCTACGCAGACACTGGCTCTTCCCATAAACCAGCCGAGGGCGAGGATCAACTGCCCTGCGACTTGTCCATAGTCTTAAGCCGCCTTCAGGGCTTTCTCGGCAAGCGCTACCCAATAACTGATGCCGTGGGCGATTGCGTCGTCGTTGAAGGCATAACGCGCATTATGAAGAGCTGCGGAAGGTCCATTTCCAATAAACGAAAAATTGCCTGGCCGCGCATTGAGCATATAGGAAAAATCCTCGCCCGCCATTAGCGGTGGAACAGAGGGATTGATCTGACCAGCCCCAAAGACATTTTGCGCTACCGACAGGGCGAACTCCGTCTGATCCCGGTGATTGACCGTCACAGGATAGTTCGGGCGGTAATCGACAAAGGCGCTGGCGCCCTGGGCGCTCGCAATTCCGGTGGCGATGGCCCTGAGCTTTTCGGCAGCGGTCTCTGCGACCCTGGCGTCGAGGGTGCGCACCGTGCCTGAGATCACCGCAGTATCCGGGATGACATTATAGGCATCGCCAGCATGGAATTTGGTGGCGGAGACGACGACTGACTGCAGCGGATCGATGCTGCGCGAAGCGATGGTCTGCAAGGCGCCGATAATCTGACTGCCGATGACGACAGGGTCGATTGCCTTGTCCGGCATGGCAGCATGGCCGCTCTTGCCTGTAATGGTGATATCGAACTCCGCGGTTGCCGCCATGATCGGGCCGGCCGTTGTGGCGAACGCTCCGACCGGTAGTCCCGGCATGTTGTGCAGGCCGTAAACCTCCTTCACCGAGAAACGGTCCATCACTCCTTCCTTGACCATGACATTGCCGCCGCCCCCGCCTTCTTCCGCTGGCTGGAAAAAGAGTACCACTGTTCCCGCGAAATTGCGGGTTTCGGCGAGGTGTTTTGCAGCGCCCAGCAACATTGCGACATGTCCATCATGGCCGCAGGCATGCATGATTCCCGGATGCGTGGAGGCGAAGTCCACGCCGCTCGCCTCGTCGATGGGCAAGGCATCCATGTCGGCGCGCAGGGCAATGGCGGGGCCGGCTCCGAGCCGGCCTTTTATGGTGGCGACGATGCCCGTCTTTGCGACGCCGGTGACGATGTCGTCGCAGCCGAACTCGGCAAGGCGCTCAGCCACGAAGGCGGAAGTCTTGTGTAGGGCGAAATCCAGTTCCGGGATGGTGTGGAGTGTTCTGCGCCATTGCGTGGCTTCGGTGGCAAGATCGGCAGCGCTGTTAAGAATGGGCATTTCTCAAGTTTCCACTTTCATCCTCGGTATAAATGGGTAGAAATCGATGCAATTACTTCCGTGCCATCATCAGGTCACAGTAGACCGATAACGCCTCGTTTTCCGGCTCGGAAATTTGTATCAATCCGCTCGAAGCGCGAACTGTAGAAAAGCAGGTGCCTCGGGTGCAAGGACTATCTTGCAGGAAGATCGGTCAGGAAACCGAATGATGAAGCGCAGCGCAGCTATACTTCTTTGCCTTTCCGTCCTCAGTGGTCCTGTCCACGCCAATCCCTCGATCGTATTCGATGTCAAGACCGGCCAGGTTCTTGGCCAGCAGGAAGCCTACCAACGCTGGCACCCGGCGTCGCTGACCAAGCTGATGACGGTCTACACGGGCCTGCGCGCATTAAAGGCCGGAGAACTGACGCTGGAATCGCCGATCCGCATGACGCGGAATGCCGCCTCCGAGCCTCCGAGCAAGATGGGTTATGCGCCGGGTACCATTATTACGTTCGACAATGCGCTGAAGATCCTACTCGTCAAATCCGCGAATGATGTCGCGACTGCCGTTGCCGATAATGTTGGCGGCAGCGAGAAGGCTTTTGTCGCGCGGATGAATGCAGAAGCCAGGCGGCTCGGGATGAACGATACACATTTCATCAATGCGCATGGGCTGCATGATCCCCAGCAATATACGACGGCGCGCGATCTTGCCGTTTTGATCCGGGCGTTGCGTTCGGAATTCCCTGACTTTGCAAGCTATTTCGGCCTCGAAGGTATCGAGGTGAATGGCAAGGTAACAGCCAATTACAATTTGCTCGTCGGCCGTTTCGATGGCGCTGACGGGCTGAAGACAGGCTTTGTCTGTGCATCGGGCTTCAATCTCGCCGCTTCGGCAACACGCAACGGCCGCAGCCTCGCAGCAGTGGTGCTGGGTGCATCCTCGCAGCAGGAACGTGCCATCAAGGCGGCCGAGCTTCTGACGCGAGGATTTCAAACCTCGGCCACTGCCGGCACGAATCTGATGGCGATGCAGCCTGTCACCAAGCATGCCCTGGCGCCGATCGACATGCGCCCTGTAATCTGCAACCCGCAGGCGGCTGCGGAGCGATATGATGGCCGCGATACAGATGGCAACCTCAAGATCGACTCCCCCTATCTGCACGAGCGCAAACATGAGCCTCGGGCAGCTGTGATCAAGGTAGGTGGCGCGACCGGTCCGGTGCCGAAGGCGCTGGCGGACAGTCTGATTGGTGGCGAGATTGCCGATGTTCCGATTCCAACGCCGCGTCCTGTCTATGAGTTCACGCCGGCGACACCGACCGTGACCACGGGATCAACCGAGCGCGCGCCCGCGGCGCCGCAGGGGCTTTTCGAGCAAAAGAAGCCGCAGGCAAGTGCTATCTTCGAGGAGCTTGAGCTGCGAGGCGCGACGCAGGCTTCGTCAATACCGGCAACTGGACTCTACTGATATGCACATAATGAACGAGCCGGTCCCGGTTTCGATTTTGACCGGCTTTCTTGGCGCGGGCAAAACAACCTTACTCAACCGTCTGCTCAATTCCGGCTCCTTGTCGGATTGTGCCGTCATCATCAACGAGTTCGGTTCGGTTTCGCTTGATCACCTCCTTGTCGAGCAGGCAAACGAGAATATCGTTGAACTGCCGGACGGTTGTGTGTGCTGCGTCATGCGCGGCGCGCTGGTCGATACCCTGGCAGACCTTTTGGACCGGGCGCAGACCCGGCGCATCCCCAGGCTTTCGCGGATCGTCATCGAGACGACCGGACTTGCCGATCCCTCGCCGGTGCTGAAGGCGCTAATGGGGCACCCCGTCCTGATGGGTATGCTGCGGCTTGATGGTGTGATTGCGCTGGTGGATGCCGTCAACGGCTCGATGACGCTTGCAAAGCACGAAGAGGCGCGGCGTCAGGTGGCGGTGGCGGACCGCATCCTGATCAGCAAGACCGATCTCATTGCTGATGATGCCGTGCTTGCCACATTGAAGGCCGATATGCGTGCGCTCAATCCGCGCGCGGCTTTTCTCGACATGTCGGACGTGGTGGCGGATAAGGGACTGGTTTCCTGTGGGCCTTACAATCTTTCCGAGAAAGACGACGCCGTTCGCGAATGGTTGGGCGAAAAGGCCGAGCACGATCACGCCCCCCAATTTGAGCATGATCACCATGCGCACCATCATCACGATCATGCGCATTCTCATATTCAAACTATCTCGCTCGTTCATGACGGAGCGGTGAGTTTTGGCGTGGTCGACGCGTTCTTAGGGCAGTTGCGTGCGATCGCGGGCGATCATCTGCTGCGGCTGAAGGGTCTGGTTGAAACGATGGAACATCCGGAACGGCCATTGGTTGTGCATGGCGTGCAGAGCCTGTTTCATCCGCCGGTCCGGCTTGAGCGCTGGCCAGACAGCTCTCGCGGCACGCGGATGGTCGTGATTATGGATGGCGGCAGTCTTGACGAGGTCAAGCGGACATTCCTGGCGCTGTTCGGTACCCCACAAATCGATATGGCCGATCACGCCGCGCTCAGCGACAACCCGCTGGCGATTGCGGGCTTCACGGTGCGCTAGCCCTTTTGGATCACGAAGACATGGCCATGCTTGTCGGGTATGGTTTCGACGAGCACGTGGCCGTCATCATTGCAGAGGGCGGCCAGGTCGATCACGGCGAGCGGATCGGTGGTGGCAACGGCAAGTCGCTCACCCGTCTGCATCGCAGCAAGACGCTTTCGAGCCTTCAGAACGGGGAGAGGGCAATTCAGCCCTCTGAGATCGTAAATTTCGGGGAGGGCCGGGCTATTTGACATTCTAGCGCGTAAACAGGCCACGGAATCGCTGGCCAAAGCCGGTCTTCTCCTGCTCTGGCTGCGCCGCCATGATAGGAACCTCGGCAGAGGGGGCAGCAGCGCTTGGCACGTCGGCGGGGACAGGCGTCGGTGTCACAGCAGGGGCGATGTTCGCAGGACGGGCAGCCGGTGCTGGTGCACTGGCTGACGGCGTAGTGATTGCCTGTTGCGCTGGCGAGAATCGCGTCCGGTTCTGCGGAGCAGGATCGGCGCGGCGTGTACCGTCCGGGTTGGCTATGCGCACGATCGCGTTGTCCTGTGGCGCGAGCACAGCACCCTCAGGCGAGAGCGACGGCGGTTCGCGCGTTACCGCTTCTCCGCGCGCACGACGCTTTGTCCAGTCAACGACGAGATCGACTTCCGCCAGGCCCTGGATGCTTGGCGCAGGGCGCGTGATCTTCCCGCCAAGCGCCTTGTCAAAAGCACTCTCATAGTTGTTCTTGTAGCTCTGATAGGCAAGTTTCAGGCTGTCCGGCTGTGTCATTACGGGGCAGGCGGATGTCGGGGAAATCGGCTGCCCGTCGAGCGTCATCTGGTTGAAGACATATTTCTTGTCGCAGACATCGACCTTAGGCGGCACCTTGGTGATTTCGAAGTGGTCGTAGCCTTCCTTCAACATCTTCCAGAATTCGATATTCGGATCGTCCTTGTAACGCGCCATGTTGGCGGGTGTCATGCGGAACGGGAAGGCCTGGATCTGGAAATTGCGCTGACCACCGGAGAACGCATCTCGCGCAAATGCGTAAATCTCTGTCACCTGCTCGTCCGTCATGGAATAGCAGCCGGACGAGGAACAGCCTCCATGGACCATAAGGTGCATGCCGGTGCGATTGTTGACGCGGTCATAGGCGTTGGGGAAGCCCATGTTGAAGGAGAGGTGGTAGCTTGAATTCGGGTTCAGAGAGCTGGGTCCCACCGTGTAGAAACCTTCCGGTGCCTGGCGATCGCCTTCCTTGAACTTGGGGCCAAGCTTGCCCGACCATTTGCAGATGTCGTAGCTGGCAATGATATCGTAGCGGCCGTTGGTCTTCTGCTTCCAGACTTCGAGCTTTGCCTCTTCCTTGAAGATACGCACCATGATGGGCGACTTCTCATTCATGCCCTTGGCCTTCATCTGCTGCACGATGCGGGCAGGCAACTTGGCATTGGCCTTCGGGGCGATGTCGGAAAGGGTTTTGTCCTGGCAGGCAGCGAGCGCCACAAGGGAGGCCAGCATCAGCGCCTGAAGCGCACGCTTGACGATCACGCCGGATATGCGGCGTGGTCGATCGTCTGGGGTGACTTGTGACATGTCCCTCACGATGTGACCCGAACTAAGCACGAATTCCACCTTTTTGCACAATGCATATGGAATTCTATACGGAGATTAACCTTACGAAACCTTTACCGGAAGAGGCCGGAATCACCTTATCCGATGGCAGTCAGAAGGAAAAACAGCGGCGAAATTGTGATCGCCGCCGTTCTCGACATTTAAAGGGTGCGACCAATGGCAAGAAATTTCTCGCGGCGCTGCTCTCGAAAGTCCGCGCCAGAGGCGGTGAGCTCGTCCAATGAGCGGGCAATGACATCGCCAGTATCGCGAATAGCCTTTGCACGATCACGATGAGCGCCACCGAGCGGCTCGGGGATGATGGTGTCGATGACCTTGAGATCGAGCAGGTCCTGTGCGGTGATCTTCATGTTTGTTGCGGCATCCTTCGCGCGAGTGGGATCACGCCAGAGGATCGAGGCGGCACCTTCGGGTGAAATCACCGAATAGATGGAATGCTCCAGCATGTGCACCTTGTTGGCAACTGCAATGGCGATCGCCCCGCCTGAACCGCCTTCGCCAATGATGACTGATACCGAGGGAGATTTGAGCGAAAGGCAAGCCGAAGTCGAACGAGCGATGGCTTCTGCCTGCCCGCGTTCCTCAGCTCCAATGCCTGGATAGGCGCCGGCCGTATCGACGAGCGTGATCAGCGGAAGGCCGAAGCGGTCGGCCAGCTCCATGAGACGCACGGCCTTGCGATAACCCTCGGGCTTCGCCATGCCGAAATTGTGCTTGAGACGGGATTTCGTGTCATTGCCCTTCTCATGGCCGAGCAAGGCAATTGCCTGGCCGCGGAAGCGTGCAAAGCCGCCGATCACGGCGTGGTCTTCGCCGAAGGAGCGGTCGCCGGCCATTGGCGTGAAATCGGTGAAGAGCTCCTTAACGTAATCGAGGCAGTGCGGACGATCCGGATGACGGGCGACCTGCGCCTTCTGCCACGGGGTCAGCGCCTTATAGAGATCGATCAGCGCGTCCTTCGAGCGCTTCTCCAGGCGGACGACCTCGTCGTTGACGTCGACGGCCTCGCCGGCCTCCGACAGCTTCTTGAGCTCGAGGATCTTGCCTTCGAGATCTGCCACGGGCTTCTCAAAATCGAGGTAATTGTACATTCTTTCGGGGACCAATCGCCAAAAGTCGGTTGCATTTGCGCTTATATCGCGCGCGTTTTAACGGGCTTTACGCTACCGCAAGTCGCTTCCCAATACCCTCACCGGGGCAAATCGGCAAGCGGATGATGGTCATTCACAAGGCTTACCAGTCGTTCTTCAATCACATGCGTGTAAATTTGCGTGGTTGAAATATCAGCATGGCCCAGCAATTGCTGCACGGTACGAAGGTCGGCACCGTATTGCAAAAGGTGGCTGGCGAAAGCATGACGCAACACGTGCGGCGAAATTTTGGCACTGGCGATTCCGGCTCGTGCAGCAAGCTCTTTAAGCTCCCGGCCAAATACCTGTCTTGCCAGATGTCCGGTTTCGGAAGCTGCGGGAAAGAGCCATGGGCTATCTTCATCGCCCTGCAGCTTCCGCGCGGCCAGCCAACGTTTCATTGCCGCGCGCGCGGGTGCGGTGAGCGGTACGAGACGTTCCTTGTTACCCTTGCCGCGCACGATGAAGAAACGATCGTCGCGCTTGGCAACTTCTACCGGTAGCGAGACCAGTTCGGAAACACGAAGCCCTGTAGCATAGAGAACCTCGACAAGAGCGTGAATGCGGATGGCGCGGGGCGTTCCGATGCCTTCCGCCGCTTCTTCCGCGGCTAGATCAAGAAGACGGCTCGTCTCCGTCACGCTCATGATCTTTGGCAGGCTTGCCTCTTTCTTCGGGCTGTCGATGGTGATGGTGGGATCGTCGCTTCGTAGATTCTCCAGGTAGAGGAACTTGTAGAATTGCCTTAGTGCCGCAACGCGCCGCGCCTGTGAACTCGTTGCAAATCCCGCATCTGCAAGACTGGCAAGGTAATCGCGGAGCAGATCTGTCGAGGCTTCCTGAAGCGTAGACTGGTGCGCCTTGCAAAAGCCCGCGGCATCCTCAAGATCCCGACGATAGGATTCCAGGGTGTTTTTCGCAGCGCCGCGTTCGGCGCTCATCATTTCGAGAAAAGATTCGATGCGCAAATCCATGGGATGCTCAGTTTACCAGGGATTCGAGGGGAAGACGGATCGTCATCTGAGTTTGGGTCGGCTTGACGAAGGTCGCGAGTGAAAACATCGCACCGTAGATGAGAACGGCCATGATCATCATGAAAAAGACCAACCTGAACAATGTCGGCATATGTCCTGCACGTCCCCGAGAAGCTGCTCAAATTTTAAGATTGAACCGTTGGTTGAGCAATGGTTGCATGAATGATTGCGCATTTATGCTTTGTCTTCAGGCGCTTTGCAAGCAGCTCGGTCGTACCGACGAAGCTTGATTTTTGGTTTGAATTGATGTCGAACGGGCTTGAAGGAAGATGCCCATGAAAATGCTGCCACGCGCCAAGGCAAATGCACTCATCGAGGCTCTCGGGGGGCGTTCGATTGTATTTGTCGGCCTCATGGGGGCCGGAAAGACCGTTATCGGCAAGCAGGTCGCTGCGATGCTGTCTTTGCCATTCGTCGACAGCGATCACGAGATCGAAGCCGTGTCGCGCATGACGATCCCCGAGATATTCGAGGCCTATGGTGAGCAGGAGTTTCGCGCACTGGAGCAGCGCGTAATCCTGCGCGTCCTGGAAAGCGGCCCGCAAGTTCTTTCCACTGGCGGCGGTGCTTTCATCAACGAAAATACACGAGCCGCCATTATCGCCCAAGGTATTTCGGTGTGGCTGAAGGCAGACCTAAATCTTCTGATGGAGCGGGTTTCGCGCCGCCAGAACCGTCCGCTTCTCAAGGTTGCCGATCCGCGCGCCGTGATGGCCGATCTTATGGCCAGGCGTTATCCCGTGTATGAGACAGCCAATATCATCATTCATTCGCGCGATGTTCAGAAGGATGTGATCTGTGCGGAAGTCATCGAAGAAGTTCTCCGGCATTGCCTCTCCGCAACTGAAGGCCAGACTGTATGACCGCTGATATTGCCAAGGTTCGCGTCGGCCTGGACGAGCGCAGCTACGATATTCTGATAGGCTCCGGACTCGTTGCACGCGCCGGTGCTGAAATCGTCGACCGACTGGGCAAGGTGCGGGCGATGATCGTTACGGATGAGAATGTCGCCGCTGCGCACCTGGAGGCGTTGCAAGCTTCGCTTTTGCATGCTGGGATCGAGCATGCAACGCATGTACTGCCGACGGGTGAGACGACGAAGAGCTTCGCGCATCTTGAGGCGACGGTTGAAGCGATACTTGCTGCACGTCTGGAACGCGGCGACATCGTGATTGCCTTTGGAGGGGGGGTAATCGGCGATCTGGCCGGGTTCGCCGCCGGCGTGGTGCGACGCGGCATGCGCTTTGTGCAGCTCCCGACGTCACTTCTAGCGCAGGTCGATTCCTCCGTGGGAGGCAAGACGGGAATCAATTCACGCCACGGCAAGAATCTCGTCGGAGTTTTTCATCAACCCCGTCTGGTGCTGGCGGACACAGATGTACTGAATACGCTGTCTGAGCGCGAATTCCGCGCTGGTTACGCGGAGGTCGTCAAATACGGGCTGATTGACAAGCCTGAATTCTTCGTCTGGCTCGAGAAAAACTGGCACCAGGTGTTTTCCGGAGGCGATGCCCGCAAGCAGGCCATAGCCATTTCCTGCCAGGCCAAGGCCGATGTCGTAGGCCGCGATGAGTTTGAGACGGGCGATCGCGCACTCCTCAATCTGGGTCATACTTTCGGCCACGCGCTCGAAGCCTTCTGCGCTTACGACTCCGCGCGCCTGGTGCATGGCGAGGGGGTTGCAATAGGAATGGCGCTGGCGCATCGGTTTTCGACGCGGCTGAATCTGGCAAGCTCGGACGACGCCAGTCGCGTCGAAGCGCATCTGCGTGCGGTTGGTTTGCCGACATGCATCGATGAAATCCCAGGCATGAAACCTACCGCAGAGGCACTTTTGACCTATATCATGCAGGACAAGAAGGTATCGCGCGGTGCGCTTACCTTCATCCTGACACGAGGAATCGGACAGTGTTTCATCGCTAGGGATGTGCCATCATCGGAAGTGCTGGCATTTCTGGAACAGTCTCTCGAACGCTGATTACCAGCGGGTGGGTTCGCCAGGAGCGGATGCCTCGATGGCAAGTGCGTGTACGCCGTTTTCCAGTTCATGGGCAAGAAGGGCATGGATTGCGCGGTGGCGATCAAGGCGGCTCATTCCTTCGAACGCGGTGGCAACGATACGGACGCGGAAATGCGTCTCGCCGGAGCCGTCAAATGCCGCATGATGGCCCGAATCTTCGTGTTTATGTCCTGCGTGCAGATGGCTTTCGTTGACAACCGCAAGCCGGTCGGGGGAAAATTTCTCCGTTAGCTTGGTTTCGATAGCGTTTTGTATGGTCGTCATGTTAATCCTCTTGGGAGTATTCAGCTTGTCCGGTTTCGTCTTGATGCCTCTGGCATCGGTCGATTCGTATGCCGGGAACCAGCCGTCTGACCTCGCGTTGGCGCATGACGCTATCCGGAGGTCTTCGTGTCAACCGTTTCGCGCTTTGCATGAGCACCCTTAGGGGTTCATTCTTGCGTGGATGTTAATTCTGTATGCAACGGCCTTTGTGCCGATATTCAGGTCCGATGAACGCAAAATCTGATTTATTCGCCTCCATCCGCTTTGCCGACAAGAAGCGCAAGAAAGCCGAGCCCGTCAAGCAGATCTGTCAGTGGGACGGCTGCAATGCCGACGGATCGCATAAGGCGCCCGTCGGGCGCATGCGCGAGGGTGAATATTTTCATTTCTGCGTCGATCACGTGCGCGAATATAATAAGCAGTTTAATTACTTCTCCGGATTGAGCGATGGCGAAGTCGCGAAGTTCCAGAAAGAAGCGGTGACTGGACATCGTCCGACCTGGAAAACCGCCTCCAATGCCACAACCTCGAGCGCCACGCACCAGTCCTCGCCAAACTTTTCGCAAATGCGTTCCGGCTCGGCGGCCTATTACAGCCGCGTCCGGGATCCGCAGGCGAAAGCGGCACGTCCCGAAAGCATCGTGCCGAAGGCGCGACGCCCTAAGCCGCTTGAGGCCAAGGCGCTCGAAACGCTGGGCCTGGGCCCCAACGCCACTAGCGGTATGATCACGACGCGTTATAAAGAACTGATCAAGCTGCATCATCCGGATGCCAATGGCGGCGATCGCGCTTCCGAGGAGCGGTTCCGCAATGTTCTTGAAGCATATCGTTTGCTCAAGAAGTCCGGTTTCTGCTAAGCGAATTCGGGAACTTGCAGTTCTCCGCCGGGAGGACTCGCCATATTGAGATAGATGCCGGCGCTTGTCGGTTTGTGGAGTTTGCATGAACAAGGTCGACCGCGATATCGCCAATCTTCCAGACACCACCGTCAAGGTGAAGGACGTTTTCGGTTTCGATTCCGAGATGGTCGTGCCGGCCTATTCGGAAGCTGACGCACATGTGCCGGAAACCGATCCGGACTATTTGTTCGACCGTCAGACCACGCTGGCGATTCTCGCTGGTTTTGCCTATAATCGCCGCGTCATGGTTTCGGGCTATCACGGGACGGGTAAGTCGACCCATATCGAGCAGGTTGCGGCTCGCCTCAACTGGCCTTGTATCCGCGTCAACCTCGACAGCCACGTCAGCCGTATCGATCTCGTCGGCAAAGATGCGATAGTGGTCAAGGAAGGCATGCAGGTTACCGAATTCAAGGACGGTATCCTGCCTTGGGCTTACCAGCACAATGTGGCGCTCGTCTTCGACGAATATGATGCCGGTCGCCCGGACGTCATGTTTGTAATTCAGCGTATTCTGGAATCGTCGGGCCGCCTGACCTTGCTCGACCAGAGCCGCGTCATTCATCCGCATCCGGCTTTCCGCCTGTTCGCGACTGCCAACACGGTTGGCCTCGGTGATACAACAGGCCTTTATCACGGCACACAACAGATTAACCAGGCGCAGATGGACCGTTGGTCGATCGTCACGACACTGAATTATCTGCCTCATGATAATGAAGTTGCGATCATCCTCGCCAAAGCCAAGCATTACCAGAACACGGCTGGCCAGCAGATCGTCAACAAGATGGTGCGTGTCGCCGACATGACGCGCTCGGCCTTCATCAATGGCGATCTTTCAACCGTGATGAGTCCCCGTACGGTGATCACCTGGGCCGAAAACGCGCATATTTTCGGCGGTGACGTCGGTTTGGCCTTCCGCCTGACCTTCCTCAACAAGTGCGACGAGCTGGAACGTTCGGTCGTGGCGGAATTTTATCAGCGCGCCTTCGGTGAGGAATTGCCGGAATCGGCGGCCAACATCGTTCTGGGATAATCCGTTTTGGCAGGCCCTGGTGACAATACCCGCAATGCAAACAAGGCAGTCGGCAATAGCGATGTGCTGAAACGCTCCGTGTCCGTCTGTGTGCGCTCGATTGCTGGCGATCATGAGATGGAAGTGGCCTTTTCAAAGGATCGTCCATCGCTGGTTGGCAACCGTGCGCGCCTGCCTGAACCGTCTCGCAAGCCCACGGCGGAAGAAATCTCCGTCATTCGTGGCATGGGTGATTCCATGGCGCTCAAGCTGGCCTGTCATGACACTGTGGTGCATTCGCGCCTCGCGCCTGCTTCCAAGCCAGCCCGCGACATCTACGATGCCGTCGAGCAAGCGCGTGTGGAAGCCATCGGTTCGCGCAATATGGAGGGTGTTGCCGCTAATATTGGCGCGATGCTCGAAGACAAATACCGTCGCGCCAATATGCAGACGGTGGAAAGTCGCGAAGACGCCCCGCTTTCGGAGGCGGTTGCGATGCTGGTTCGTGAAAAGCTTACCGGCCAGGCTGTACCGAAGAGTGCAGAGTCGCTTGTTGCGCTCTGGCGTGACTGGATCGAGGAAAAGGCGGGCGTAGATCTTTCCGGGCTCGTCAAGGAGCTCGATGATCAGAATGCGTTCGCCCGCGCTGTGCGCCGCATGTTGAGCGCCATGCAGATGGCGGAGGATATCGAGGACGAATCCGACGAGCCGGACGCGGAGACTCCTGACGAGGATCAGGAGCCGCAGGCAGAGGAAAGCGAGGATGACGGTTCTGAGCAGGAAACTGGCGGCGAAGACGCTCAGGCCGAGGATGCCGAGCGTTCCGATGATGAGCCGGAAGAGGGCGAGAACGATGTCTCGGATGCTGCAGCCGACGACGATGGCGAGGAGCTGGACGAGGAAAACGAGACGCCCGGCGAGTCGCGCCGCCCTGAAAATCCTTTCGATCAGGCTGCGCGTGACATCGACTACAAAGTCTATACACGGGCGTTTGACGAGACGGTAGGCGCCGAAGAACTATGCGATGAGGAAGAGCTGGAGCGCCTGCGCGCCTATCTCGACAAGCAGTTGGCGAGCCTTTCAGGCATTGTGGGACGTCTGGCGAATCGTTTGCAGCGCCGCCTGATGGCACAGCAGAATCGCTCATGGGATTTTGATCTCGAAGAGGGATATCTCGACCCGGCGCGACTGTCGCGTATCATCATGGACCCGATGCAACCGCTCTCCTACAAGATGGAGAAGGATACGCGCTTCCGTGATACGGTCGTGACGCTTGTGCTCGACAATTCGGGTTCTATGCGCGGGCGTCCCATCACAGTTGCCGCCACCTGCGCCGATATTCTAGCCCGTACGCTGGAGCGTTGCGGCGTTTCTGTTGAAATTCTGGGCTTTACCACCCGCGCATGGAAAGGTGGCCAGTCGCGCGAACAGTGGCTCAAGGGTGGTAAGATTGCCGCACCCGGCCGTCTCAACGATCTGCGGCATATCATCTACAAGTCGGCTGACGCCCCCTATCGCCGCTCAAGACGCAATCTCGGGCTGATGATGCGCGAGGGGCTGCTGAAAGAGAACATAGACGGGGAAGCCCTGCTCTGGGCGCATCAGCGTTTGATGGCGCGAGCTGAACAGCGCAAGATCCTGATGATGATCTCGGATGGCGCGCCGGTCGATGATTCGACGCTTTCTGTTAATCCGGGCAATTACCTCGAACAGCATCTGCGCTCCGTCATTGACCTGATTGAGCGCCGTTCACCGGTCGAGTTATTGGCAATCGGCATTGGCCATGATGTGACACGCTATTATCAGCGCGCAGTCACTATCGTGGATGCCGAGGAGTTGGCAGGCGCAATGACCGAACAACTTGCCTCGCTCTTCGAAGAACAGAGTGCGGGCGCCTCAAAGGTTCGCCAACGCGCATGAAGCGAGCAGCCTGCCTGCTCGCTTTTTCTCTGCTTTCCGACATGGCGTTTGGCGCGGAAGGTGTTCTTCTGCCGCGCCCCATCCCAAGCTTCGGTCCGGCCAATGCGGATGCTCCTCACTCGGGCGCAATGCTTTTCGAGGCAGGCTTCAGTCTGACGAGCGGCGCAGAAACCTTTGGCGGCATTTCTGCCTTTCGCTATTTCGACGAAGGCCGTTCGATCATCGGCGTTACCGATGAAGGTAACTGGTTCTTCGCACGGGTGGAGCGCGACGCGCTGGGAAGACCGACCCGGCTTTCTGACCTTGCGATGCAGCCGCTTCTGGATCTGAAAGGCCGTCCCTTCACCCATAAACGCGATGCCGACTCGGAAGGCATGACAATCATCGGCGACGAGGTGTGGGTGAGCTTCGAACGTCGCGCACGCGTTCTTCGCTATAAGTTTCAGCCGAGGCGGATGGGCTTCGCCCTCGGGGAAGTCGATTTCATCATTCCTCCACACGACCTTCGGAAGAATCGCGGTATGGAAGCGCTGACGCTGGCGCCGGTAAATTCCGGTTTCGGTGCGCATCCTGTGGTGATTTCGGAGCGAAGCCTTGACGCTAGCGGGAGTATATTCGCGGCCATTCTCAGGGGCCCGCGCAAGGGCGTGTTCAAGATCAAGCGCACCAACGAGTTCGATATAACCGACGCAGCATTCTTGCCCGATGGTCGGTTACTCGTGCTGGAGCGGCGCTTTTCCATGATCGGAGGTGTCGCCATGCGTATGCGCCGTCTTGATCTGAGCAAAGCGCAGAACGCGCCCTATGATGGCGAAATACTGCTGGAAGCCAATATGAACAAATCCATAGATAACATGGAAGCGCTCGATGTTTTCAAACGTGCCGATGGCAAAATTGTCGTCGGCGTGATGTCCGACGACAATTTTTCGTTTTTCCAGCGCAATCTTTATCTCGAATTTACGCTGGGGAACTAAGGCTATCGACAAAACTTGCCTAGGCGAGGGTAGGACGGCTGTATGAGGCCACGATCAGGCGATAAGGGATCAGCGCCACAACGGCGATGGCCAGCTTGACCAGAAAATCCCCGAGCGCCCAGGAAACCCACCGTGGCGCTTCCATTGCCATCAGGCCAAGAAGCGGAGAGTTTTCGAGCGCAAAGGGTTCGCCCGCGCCGACGAAGCCGAACACAGGGGCAAAGGCCACTGAGAAAAAGATCGTCGTGTCGACAATCGAGCCGGACAGCGATCCGAAGACGGGCGCACGCCACCAATCTTGCTTGCGCAGCCAGTTAAAAACCGTCACGTCGAGCAGTTGCGCTATCAGGAAGGCAGTGCCCGAGGCGATCGCGATGCGAGCGATGCGACTTGCCGTCATTTCAAATTCGAGCCAGCCGGTCGCATATAGCAGCTTGGGCGCGATAATCGAGGCGGTGACTGCAACGGCAAAGCCAATGAAGACGATGCGGCGCGCGGTTTTCGGGCCGTGAATGCGGTTGACCAGATCGGTGACAAGGAAGGCCAGGGGATAGGCGAATGCGCCCCAGGTCAGCACGTCTGCAAGTTGCAAAGCCCCGACCTGCCCGTGAATGGGAAACTGGACGAGGAAGTTGGAGATAACGACAACAAGCGTCATCGCGAAGATGTAGGGAGTATAGGACGTCGCTCTGGACATTTTTTTATCCTGGGTAATGGAACCAGTGCCTGCGGTTATTCGCATGGCCACATAAAATGCCAAAAAGCGGGCTCAAGGCCCGCCTTTGAAAACTCGTGAAGGCCGGGCCGGTTAAGCGGCAGCAGCAGCTTCTTCAGCCGTCTTCTTGCTGATCTGCTTCTTGAGCAGGCGCGCGCGCTGCGACAACTCGGCAGCATCAGCCTTGATCAGGAAAGCGTCGAGGCCACCGCGATGCTCGACCGAACGCAGGGCGTTGGCAGAGATGCGCAGGCGAACGTTCTGGTTCAGCGCTTCCGAGATCAGGGTAACGCGGACGAGGTTCGGCAGGAAGCGGCGACGCGTTCTGTTGTTTGCGTGGCTCACATTGTTGCCGCTCATAACGGCCTTGCCGGTCAGTTCACAAATGCGGGACATTTCACTACCTTTGATTCATTTCCGGCCAGATATCGAGGCGCTTGTGCCAGCGCGCATGGAAATCCACGGCCTAAATATAAGAGTTGCGTTCCCATAGTGGGAAAAAATCCGCTCGTCAAGCGTAAGCCGGGTAAACTCCGCACCGAACGTGGGATTTCCGACACGCTGCCCATGGATTTTTATAGGACATAGAAGATTGAAAAGCACTTCACATATTTGTCTCAATCGTGTCGTTTACAAAGATCAATGCCGCAACCTAGGACGAGTATGCTCAAAGCCACGGCCCTTGCCGCCATCGCTCTGTTTTTCGGTGCAACAGCGTCGGCTTGGTCGCAGACGCGCAGTGTGCATGTTCAGGCCGATTACACTGTTTCTTATCTTGGCATTCCTGTCGCCATGTCGCAATTCGACAGCATCATCAGTTCCAGCAGCTATAAAACCACCGGAACGCTGCGCAGCGCTGGCATTGTCGATATTTTCGACCGTACGCGCGGTACGACCTCCGTCTCTGGGCGATTTTCTCGGGGCTATACGCGTCCAGCTGCCTTCCGCACCGATTATAGTACAGGCGGTGAAGACAAGATGATCTCCATGCGCTTTTCCGCCGGAGCGGTGACGCGTGTCGACCTGAAGCCGGCCACGAAGAAGCGCGGCGACGATTGGGTGCCGGTGAGCAAGGCAAGCTTGCAGAGCGTGACCGATCCGCTTTCGTCAACCATGGTGCAGGCAGAAAGCGCCGAAACCGTCTGCAATCGGACCCTCAACTATTATGACGGGGAGCTCCGGGCTGACATAGAACTTTCGCCTGCCGGATACGAGCAGGTTTCGATCCCGGGGTTCAAAGGCTCTGCCGTCTCCTGCACGGCACGTTTCGTACCCGTCGGCGGTTATCGCGCAAATCACAGCGGTATTCGTTATTTGCGCGACCGCTCCAGAATCAGAATCGCCTTTGCCGAAGTTGGTGGGACAAGTATTTATGCTCCGGTACGCGCCTCGGTCAGCACGAGAATCGGTGCCATCGTCATTCGTGCGACGAAACTCGAAGCACGCTGACCCCCTCAGAAAAGGTCCTTGCGCTTACGCAATTCGGCAAAGACCTCTTCGTCGGTGGCCCCCTCCATGTCGAGATTCTTTCGTAAGGCCTTGTCGTGCCAGCGCATGAACGGGTTCGTCGCCATTTCATCGACCAAGCGTGTCGGCAAGGTTGCCTCGTTGGCGGCGCGCAGGGCGCGGATCGACTTGACGCGATCGACCAGTGCGGAGTTCGTCGGATCGACGGTCAACGCAAATTCGGCATTGGATAGCGTGTATTCGTGGCCGCAATAGATCGTGGTTTCGAGTGGCAGCCGAGCAAGTTTTTTCAGCGATTCCAGCATTACTGGCGGCTTGCATTCGAAAAGCCTCCCGCAGCCCAGCGCAAACAACGTATCGCCGGTAAAGGCGATCGCATCTTTTGTAAAATAGAAGGAGATATGGCCGGCTGTGTGGCCGGGGGTCGAGATCACCTTGATCGGATGACCGGCAAAGTCGATCATGTCACCATCCGAAACCGCGCGATCAATGCCAGGGATTTTGTCCTTCTCCGCTTTCGGGCCGATGATCTTGAGACTGTAACGCTTCTTCATCGACAGATTGGCATCGACGTGGTCGAAATGGTGATGCGTGGTTAGAAGCAATGTTGGCGTCCAACCGGTGCGTTCGATGGCCGCATTGATCGCCGCTTCCTCCGGTGCATCGATCAGCAGGGTCTGGCCAGACTTGCGGTCATGGACGAGGACGCCAAAATTATCCGAGCGGCAGAGAAACTGTTCGATAGCTAGCGACACGATATCTTCCGGAAATAATTGCAAGATGAGACGACGGCAGCCTAGCGCAGTTTTTCCCGGACAGGAATCGCTTTGACGAGAAAATTGCGGAATGCGGCAACGGGATAGATAACGGCGCATTTTCATCAGGCCGCCTTTGAGATACAAGAACCGCTATGACCGAGGATATTGTTGAGCTACGCCGTTTCTATGATTCAAGCCTCGGTGCGCGGGCAAGCCGCTCCATTCACGCTGCACTTTCCTCGCTATGGGAACCGATGAGCGAAGAACGGCTGATGGGGCTGGGCTACACGATGCCCTGGCTTGACCGTTTCGCTCCGGATGCGGAGCGTGTCCTGGCCTTTATGCCGGCGCGCCAAGGGGCGACCACCTGGCCATCTGCCGGCCCGAATGCTGTGGCACTCGTTTACGAAGAAGAGTTGCCGCTTGCCGACGCTTCCCTTGACCGCGTTCTTCTCGTGCATGCGCTCGAGCATGCCGAAAATCCCGAGCAGCTCCTGATGGAGATTTGGCGCGTTCTTTCACCGAATGGACGTGTCGTGGTGGTTGTGCCTAACCGGCGCGGTGTTTGGGCCCGTTTCGAGCACACGCCGTTCGGCACGGGCCGTCCGTTTTCGCGAACGCAGCTTTCCAGGCTAATGCGTGCTGCGAATTTCACGCCTTCGGTCTCGGCGGAGGCGCTATTTTCGCCACCATCGGAGAAGAACTGGGTGGCGAAACTGGATAACGTTCTGGAACGCGGCGGGCGGCGCTTCTGGCCTGCTTTTGCTGGCGCCCTTATTATGGAAGGGCAGAAGCGGCTTTATCAGGGGCTTGCTGTCAAGCAGCGTTCCTCACGCCGCGTCTTTGTCCCAGCCCTCGAGCCGCAAGGCGTCGCCGGCACGGCCTATAATCGTGACGGGCAGGTCTAGCGCTTGAGCAGGAAGACAGCCTGCTGACCGAAGAAATTCCAGAACCACCAGGGCATGGAAAGCGACATCTTCTTGCCGGAGAGATCAAGCGCCACGGCTTTTTCAACCTTGGCATCAAGCTCTCTGCAGAGATTGACGAAGTCGCGGATCGTGCAGAAGTGAATGTTGGGCGTATCATACCAGGCGTAGGGCAGGTCCTTCGTCACGGGCATGCGACCAGCGAGAAGAAGAGACAAACGGACCTTCCAGTGGCCGAAATTCGGGAAAGAAACGACCGCGTACTCGCCAATGCGCAGCAATTCGTCGAGAACCTGCTTCGGATTGCGCGTCGCCTGGATCGTCTGCGACATAAGCACATAGTCAAATCCCTTGTCGGGATAGAAGGTCAAGTCGATGTCTGCGTCGCCCTGAATAACGGAAAGACCACGTGCAACGCATTGGTTGACGCCACGCTGTGACAGCTCGATGCCGCGTCCATCAACTTTGCGCTCGTTCTGCAAGAGCTCGAGCAGGGCACCGTCGCCGCAGCCGACGTCGAGCACGCGCGCGCCCTCTGGAATGAAGGTCGACACCACTTCGAAATCGTTGCGGGTGGATTGTTGCTCGGGGCTCATATTGTGGTCAGTCCTCGTGCCTTGGCGGCGGCATTAATAAAGCCGCGCATAGCACCATAGAATTCAGGCTCTTCCAGTAGGAAGGCGTCGTGGCCACGGTCGGTCTCGATCTCGACAAAGGAAACCGACGCACCGGCGGCATTCAGCGCGTGCACGATGTTGCGGCTTTCTTCGGTCGGGAAGAGCCAATCGGAGGTGAAGGAGACGACGCAGAATCGTGTTTTCGTTCCCGAGAAGGCGTCGGCCAGTCGCCCGCCATGATCGGCAGCGAGATCGAAATAGTCCATTGCCCGCGTCATGTAGAGGTAGGAATTGGCGTCGAAGCGGTCGACGAAGCTCATACCCTGGTGGCGCAGATAGCTCTCGATTTGGAAATCTGCATCAAAACCGAAGGTCAGATTGTCGCGATCCTGCAAATTGCGACCGAACTTCCGGTGCAGGGCCGGTTCCGAGAGATAGGTGATATGAGCCGCCATTCGCGCAACCGCCAAGCCCTTCTTTGGCTTCTTGCCTTGCTCGATGTATCGCCCGCCGCACCAGTCGGGATCTGCCATCACGGCCTGACGTCCGACTTCGTGGAAGGCGATGTTCTGTGAGGAGTGGCGCGCGCCGGTAGCGATCGGCATGGCGCAGAAGACGCGGTCGGCATAGCTTGAGGCCCATTCCAGGACCTGCATGCCGCCCATGGAGCCGCCGATGACCGCAAACAGCTGGTCTATACCGAGATGATCGACGAGCATGGCCTGGGCGCGCACCATGTCCGGAATGGTGATGATTGGCAGATCGATACCATAGGGCTTGCCGGTGGCCGGATTGATGTTCGCCGGACCGGTCGAGCCAAGACATCCCCCAACGACGTTGGAGCAGATGACGAAGTATCGCTCGGTATCGATGATCTTGCCGGGGCCGAGGATAGGCAGCCACCAGCCCGGCTTTCCCGTCACAGGATGCGGATTGCCGACATGCTGATCGCCGGTCAGGGCGTGGCAGATCAGGACTGCGTTGCTCCGATCCTCGTTCAGTGTGCCATAGGTCTGGTAGGCGATCTGGAATGGCGCCAGCATCGTGCCCGCGTCAAGCTGCAAGGGATTGTCCGTGCCGAAATGCGCAATCTGGCTGGCCGGAAAATTCGCCTGATCGACGTTGGGTTCGCTCTGATCCACCGCGTCGGCACCTTTGATATCGGAAGGAGATATGGTCATCTTGGACCGTAGCTAGAAACTCTGCCCTACCCGTGTCAATCTTTTCCTTGCGTCATGCTTGCTGGCCCAGGCAACAAGGGGGGAATTTTTCTCGACAGAAAGCCGGCCAAGTTGTATTTCCGACGCGTCATTCCGGCAAAAAGCGCTGGAATAGCCTGCCATAATGGCGGGTAAAAGAGATCAGGTGGTTATCATGTCAGTCGAAGAAATGCGTCCTCGTCCTCGTGATGGTGTTATGCAGATCGACGCCTATGTTCCAGGAAAGAGCAAGGCGCCGACGACTGGCAAGGTTTATAAACTGTCGGCCAACGAGACGCCTCTTGGACCGTCACCCAGGGCACTTGAAGCGATTGCGCAGGCATCGCGGGCGCTCGAACTCTACCCTGACGGACAGGCGACGTTGTTGCGTGAAGCGATCGCTTCCGTCCATGCACTAAATCCCGCCAATATTGTCTGCGCGAACGGCTCGGACGAGTTGCTTGGGCTGCTCGCGCTCACCTATCTGCAGCCGGGTGATGAAGCGATACACACGGAACACGGCTTTCTCGTCTACAAGATCCAGATATTGGCGCAGAACGCGACGCCGGTAGAAGTCAAGGAAACCGATCTGCGCATCGACGTGGATAATATCCTGCAAGCGGTAACGCCACGGACGAAGATGGTCTTCATCGCCAATCCATCCAATCCGAGCGGTACCTATCTGCCGTTCGACGAGGTGCGGCGTCTGCAGGCGGGGCTGCCCAAGAACGTGCTTCTGGTGCTTGACGCTGCTTATGCCGAATATGTGCGGCGCAATGATTACGAGGCTGGCATGGCGCTTGTTTCGGAAGCCCAGAATGTCGTGATGACGCGAACCTTTTCGAAGATTTACGGGTTGGCGTCGCTGCGCATCGGGTGGATGTACTGTCCCGAACACGTCGCGGATGCGATCAATCGCGTGCGTGGGCCATTCAATGTCAATCACCTGGCGATGGCGGCGGGTGCCGCGGCCATTCGCGATCGCGTGCATATGGATCGTGCCGTTGCGCATAATGAGGAATGGCTTGCTTGGCTGACCGCCGAGGTTTCGGCCCTTGGCCTCAAGACAACGCCTTCTGTTACCAATTTTCTACTCATCCATTTCGACGAAACTGGAGATCACACGGCTGCTGCCGCTGACAGCTATCTCTCGGACCGAGGCTATATTTTGCGGCGCGTTACGTCCTATGGACTGCCGGGCGCGCTGCGTATGACTGTCGGAACGGAAGAAGCCAATCGCGGCGTCGTTGCCGCCCTCAGAGATTTCCTGAAAAGTTGAACAATGACACAACCACTCTTTGAAAAAATCGCACTGGTCGGCATCGGTCTGATCGGGTCGTCCATCGCGCGTGCCGTCAAACGCGGCAATCTTGCCAACAAGCTCGTCATCTCCACGCGGTCGCAGTCGACGCTCGACCGCGCAGCTGAACTTGGTCTCGGAGATGCCTACATCGCCGATGCGGCGCAAGCGGTTCAAGACGCCGACTTGGTCGTCGTCAGTGTACCGGTTGGCGCGTCGGGTGCTATTGCGGAGCAGATCGCCGCCGCGTTAAAGCCAGGCGCCATCCTTACCGATGTCGGATCGACCAAGGGCTCGGTCATCGCGCAGATGCAGCCGCACGTGCCGGATCATGTGCATTTCATTCCTGGTCATCCTCTCGCGGGAACGGAAAAGTCCGGTCCCGATGCAGGCTTTGCAGACCTGTTCGAGAAGCGCTGGTGCATTCTGACGCCAGTTCCGGGGACGGATGTTGCTGCGCTCGACAAGCTCACCCGTTTCTGGCAGGCGCTCGGCTCTAATGTCGAGAGCATGGACCCCGATCATCATGACAAAGTGCTGGCCATCGTTTCGCACCTGCCGCATATCATTGCCTATAATATCGTTGGCACCGCGGATGATCTGGAAACGGTGACGGAATCGGAAGTCATCAAGTATTCTGCTTCCGGATTCCGTGACTTCACCCGCCTTGCCGCGTCCGATCCAACCATGTGGCGCGACATCTGCCTGCATAACAAGGAAGCAATCTTGGAGATGCTGGCCCGCTTCTCGGAAGATCTCGCATCCCTACAACGCGCGATTCGCTGGGGAGACGGCGACAAGCTTTTTGATCTCTTCACGCACACGCGCTCGGTGCGCCGCTCGATCATCGAAGCAGGGCAGGAAGTCGACCTGCCTGACTTCGGCCGCCATGCGGTGCCAGAGACGACGCAACAATAGACGTAGATATGGAAGGCCGGATTTCGTGTCCGGCTTTTCATCATGTCCTCAGTCAGAGCGGCGGAATTTTGCCGACCGGGAAAAAGCCGAGAATCACGCTACCCTTCTGCACGCGCAGTGGTACCCTGGCCTGGGAGCCGAGGAATGCGAATCCCATCCGCACCTGATCTGCCGCTTCCGGCACGAAGGCCGCAACAACATCGCCCAACGCTGCGGGCTTCTCGACCGCAAGGTCGAAATTTCCGCTCAACAGGCCGTTTGCATCAACCTCGTAAGGACCGTTCAGCTCAAGCCGCGTCTCGCCCAACGTCAGTACGAATGTGTTCAGCGTGCCGGATGTACCGCGCAACGTACGCGCATTTTCGCGCAGCAGTGCGATGCCATTATTGACGAGCACGTCACCAATGCCCGACAAGGCAGGAACCTCGCGTCCTTCAAGAAGAGCCGGATCGATAGTCAGATCGGTAAAGCTGTAGCTTAGCTGCAAGTTCTGGCCGCTCGGGTTCATATCGCTTTCGAACTTAGCCAATGTAAATTGCGGCATATCATTGCTGGTCGCCGTCAGTGTTTCTCCGTTCAGGGCGACGCTGGTTGGAAGCGGTCGGGCCAGACGGATGCTGCTGTCCAGCTTCTGCCAGTTCACATGGAAGGCGCCGAGGCCTGCAATGTCGAGCAGCGCAGGGCCTTGTAAAGTACCGTTGACGCGGAACGGGTCGTAGAAGGTGGCAGATGATCGGAATGCGCCCGCGGAGAAGGAGTAGAGCTGGTCCGGATCCTTGTAGGACAGCGCTTCGCAGTTTAGCGCGAGCGTAAAGGGAAAGCCGCCGGTTTGCGGCCGGGCACATTCGGCAACGCCACCCTTTGCGTTGATATTGGCGCTGATCGTCTGCACGCGGCTTTCAAGCTGGCGAGCGACATAGAACCAGCCAACGACATAGCCCAGTACCAGAAGCAGAAGGATCGCGATCAGCCAGACGAGCCATCTGCTGCGGCGCGGTGCTTGTTGCATGGTCTGGCTTGACGACATCTGCTTTCTCCCGTTACCCCTCGAACGAGGTATATTTATAAATTCGAATTGGCATCTCGATATGGGCGATTTTTGGGTCTTTGGCTATGGGTCACTGATGTGGCGGCCGGGTTTTGCGCATGTCGAAACGCAAAGAGCGCGCCTGCACGGTTATCGCCGTTCGCTTTGTATCTATTCCCATGTGCATCGCGGTACCCCCCAGCGACCCGGCCTTGTGCTAGGTCTCGATAGAGGCGGTTCCTGCGTCGGCATGGCGTTTCGTGTTCCTGGCGATTTGCAGGAGGAAGTGGTCGCCTACCTGCGTGATCGCGAGATGGTGACGGGGGTATATCGCGAGACGGTGCTGCCGATCACCCTGCAGAACGATGATCGTGTCGCCGCGCTATGCTACGTCGTCGATCCGCTGCACGCGCAATATGCGGGTAAGCTCACGCCCGATAAGGCGGCCGAGGTTGTCGCTGGGGCGGTTGGAAAATCCGGGCCGAACGAGGACTATGTCATTAATACGGTGGAGCATCTCCAGGCGTTGCGCATCAGCGACTTTTGGCTGGAGAGTGTGGCAAGGACTGTGAAGAAAACGGGCTAGGAAACGCCTGCGGCTGCTTCTTCGCGCAGTTGCGAAAGCCGCGCCTGCGCAGTCGGCGGCAGTGGCGGGCAATCCTTCATAGCCGCCGTTTCCATCAAAATCTCGTCGCAGCCTGCTTCAGTCTCCTGAATCAGACGTGCCATGAATTCCTCTTTGGAGAGTCCTGCTTCGATGGCAGGGAGGAAACGCGCCTTGATCGTTCCGGGAAAGCGCAGGAATTTGCGGCGCGGCCAGAAGAGGCCAGCAACATGCGCAACGGGGACGACAGGCAGGTTGAGTTGACTATAAAGTTCGGCCACGCCCCACTTGTATGCCGGTGCGGCACCTGGCGCACGACGCGTGCCCTCAGGATAGATGATCAGCTGGCGCGTGTCGGCAATCTCCTCGCGCGCCGCGGCGGCCACTGTCCGCAACACGCCGCCCTTCTTGGCGCGATTGACGGGGATCATGCGCATCTTTTTGACATACCAACCGAATACCGGGATCCACATGAGCTCCCGCTTCAGGATATAGACCGGGTCTTTGAGATAGGGGAAAAAGGCGATCGTATCCCAGAAGGATTGATGCTTTGGCGCCAGGATGAAGGCGCCTTCCGGCAGATGCTCAAGACCTTCGATTTCGACCTGCGTGCCTGCCAGAACCTTGTGCAACCATTGCGAGGACCAGGACCAGAAGCGGGGCACGATCCACGCGAGATGACGCGGTGCCAGGAAGTAAAATGGCGTCCACAGGATCATCTGCAGGATCAGATTAAGATAGAAAGCCGTGTTGAAGATCACCGAGCGCAGAATCAGCATGGTCGTCCATTCAGTCAGGTCGCGGGGAAGTGCCGGGGGAGGCAGGTGCCATCTCGTACACTGTCTGGCAATGCTTGCAAAGCCGTAGTGCTTTAGTGCCGTTTTGCGGTAGTTCCGCTGACATGGGCTAATTCCGCTTCACCAAGTGAATTGCCGGATATGTCTAGGGGCAGGAAATTGCGGACAAGAGCCGCCAGATATTTGCTGTACTCCGTCAGGAGCACGCGCACAGCATCCGGGTTGTGCAACCAGGCACCATCATCGAGTCGGGTGAGAACCACAGGATAGGGGCGCAGTTCCACTTTTGAAAGGGTGCGCTGCAATTCCAGCAGCGTGCGTGGCATGTGATAATTGTTCGTCACGACGATCACGCTGCGAAATTTGTGGCCGCGGATCCACTTGGCACTTTCGGTGGCATTGCCGATTGTGTTGAGGGCGGCCTTGTCTATGTCGACGCAGCAGTCGAAGAGCTTGCGATCGGTTCCTGTCGCTATGCGGATTTCGTCAGGCTTTGCCATCGGATTGACGCCTGAGATGAGCAGCCGCTTTCCCTTGCCGGTGCGTAGCAGGTCGATCGCTGGCGTCAGGCGAGCATATCCACCAGTCACGACGACGATGGCGTCAGCTGCCTCCACATCGGCGGGCGTTTTCATCGAGCCGATATATTGAGTGAAGACGCCAAAGCCGGCGAGGAAGAACAGCGCGCAGGCCAACACGGCAAACAGAAGATTGCGCAGGATGCGCAAGAAAGCCATCCCGGTTCTACGGCGAGGGGAATCGCCATTTTGAACATCCGTTTGTCGCTTCGACTTCATGACCACCGATTAACGATAAATTGCGGCTATGCCTAGGTGGATTGTCATGGTTCTCAGAGGTCGAAATCGCGGTTTGGATCTTCGATCTGGCGCAGATAAGAGAGGACCGTGAGATGGGAGGTTGCAGCGGCAAGGATGGCGATGACCAGAATGATGACAAAGGCTCCGAGATAGCCTGTGGTGCCGATTGAGAAGTTGCCGAAAAGGGCCGCAGCCTGATCGGCCTCCGGCGTTGCCATGTTGCGGCTGCTCCACCAGCTGAACAGCCCGAAAACAAGCATTGCGGCTGCACCGCCTGCCGTGGCCCCCTTGAAGCCGGTCGCCAGAAAGTGCCTGCCGAACTGCGCGGCGATGAAGCGCCCCTGTGCGCCGACGAAGTGCAGCACTTCTATGATATGGCCATTGCCCGCCATAGCGCCGCGCGTTGCGAAGACCACGGCCAGCGTCGTTGCGGAGAGCATCAGCATCAGCACCGTGAGGCCGATCAGCACAGTCGAGCGTGCCATTGCGACAAGACGATCCACCCAAGTACGGTGGTCGTCAATGGAGGCGGCCGGTACTTCTCTCGAGAGGCGCTCCCGAATTGCTGCAAAATCCGGCGGCGACTGGTGATCGATGGAAAGAACGACAAGTCGCGGAACGGGAAGTTCATCCAGGTCCAGCCCTGATCCAAGCCATGGTTCAAGCAACCTGCCCATAGCCTGTTCATCCACGACACGGGTCGACAGAACGCCGGTGAAAGATGAGGCAATTGCGGATGCATCGGTAATTGCCTTGTCAATATCGAGGCCGCGTGAAGGCTTGATCTGGATGGTTGCCTCGCGAGCAATCTGCGTTTGCCATTCCGATGCCGAGTTGCTGACCAGCGTCACCCCGCCAAAAGTCAGGCAGGAGAGAAAGGTCATGATGGCGATGACGCATGCAAGCGCGGTTCCTGCCACGTTGCGTTGCGGCACGATCGGAGTCTGCTTGAGCCGTTTGCGATCCCTGGCGGCGTCGGCAAGGCCCAGTGCGTAATCGCGCATGCGCTCAATCATAAATGTCGAGCCTTCCCTGCGAAAGCACCATGCGGCGTGCCTCGACCTGATCCATCAAAGCGACATCGTGGGTAGCGATCACGACAGCGGTTCCAAGACGATTGAGCTCGAGGAAAAGGCGCAGCAGACGCCGCGCCAATGGCGGATCGACATTGCCGGTTGGCTCGTCGGCCAGGAGGATTTTCGGTTGCTCGATCAAGGCTCGTGCTATGGCTGCGCGCTGCTTTTCGCCGCCGGAGAGGATGGGCGGGCGGGCATGCATGCGCTCGCCCAGGCCGACCCAATTCAGGAGATCGACGACGTCTGCGCGGTAGCTTGATTCCTCGCGGCCGCGCACGCGTAGAGGGAGCGCGACATTTTCATAGGTAGTCATGTGATCCAGCAGGCGAAAATCCTGAAAGACAACGCCGATCTTGCGCCGGATAAGCGGTAATTCGCGCCGATCCAAGCTGGAGCGATCCTTGCCGAACACGGTGATAAGGCCGCGTGTCGGCTTCATTGACATGAAGAGCAAGCGCAGAAGCGTCGTCTTGCCCGCGCCGGAGGGGCCGCTCAGAAACTGGAACGATCCCTCCGGAATGCGAAAGGTGACGTCGCGCAGAACCTCTGGTCCCATGCCGTAACGCAGCCCTACATTTTCGAAACGGATCACGTGCAGTCCTGAAATGATGCGCCGTCGGAAGAACGGCAGAGAATCGATTGCGGCACACTAGCTTATGAAACGATACGATTAAACCGCTTCGATGGAGGAGCGTGACAAGGTGTGGCTGGCAAAATTAAGGCGGTTCGCAAGCTTTGTTAACTAGAAGTGTTCATGTTGCGTCGTTACGCAGCGCGAAGGTGGAACTTGCAACCACGGACAAAGACGCGATGAATAGCGGCCACGGTCTGCCGCTGGACGGGGAAATTCTGCCGCCGGTTGGAAAGCAGTCGGGCGGTTTGTCTGCCTTTGTGCCTAAAGCGCATCCTGCACCCTCCTCAAGCGGGACCGGCCCATCGCCTGATCTGTCTTATTTTCAACCTGCCGCACCAAAACGCGCACCTCTACCGGTGTTTTCCTCTCTCGCTCTGATCGTTGCTATCGCTATTGCGTGCGGAGCCGGTTTGGCCGGTCGATCGTCCAGCCGGAATATCGCTTCCGGAAGCTCTGTTTACGTAGTGCAGTTGAAGAGTCGGGTGCAGATGCGAGGCGCCATTGGCAGGCTTTTCGTGGACGGCATGTTACGGAATGGCTCCAATGCGCACCAAGCCTTGCCGCCGTTGCGTGTTCGGGTTATTTCGCGCGCAGGGAATGTGCAGTTCTTTCCGTTTCACGTAGCATCGGCTTCCGCGTCGATTGCACCGGGCGGAGAAATTGTCTTCAGCGCCCGTTATCCGATTACGGGCGACGGAGTTCGTTCCGTTTCTATCACAATGCCCTGACTGGCCGCTTTTTGAAAACTGGCCTTCATTACTGATCGACAGGAGAGGCCGATGATTGAAGTTCGCGGCAAGAAAATCGACGTTCTTTACGATGTGCAAGCCATCAATGAACGCAATGCGTCTCTGGCAACAGAAATAGCCAAGCGCGATTACCACGACCTGCTCGTGATTTCGATCCTCAAGGGGTCGTTCATCTTTGCTGCCGACCTGATCCGCGCCATGCATGATCACGGTTTGGCACCGGAAGTCGAGTTCATGTTCATTTCGAGCTATGGAACCGGCACGACGAGCGGCGAACTCAAGATTCTGCGCGACATCGATAATGATGTTTCGGGTCGCGACGTGCTGATTATCGACGATATTCTGGAATCTGGAAAGACATTGCGCTATACGCGCGACCTGATGCTTTCTCGCGGCGCCAAGAGCGTTTCGCTCGCCGTCCTTCTCGATAAGCGGGAGAAGCGCAAGGTCGATCTGGAGGCAGATTTTGTCGGCTTTGAATGCCCGGACTATTTCGTCGTCGGCTACGGAATGGATGCAGCCCATGCTTTTCGAGAGCTTCCATTTGTTGGCGTCGTTAAAGAAGGGTGAAAGGGCAGGCGAAGCCTGTAAATGCTGGGATTTTAAGGAACCGGATTGGGATTCGCCGGTTGAATATCAGAGCCTTGCAGACACCGGTTGCAATTGAATCGCCTTTTAACCTTTGGTTAGCCGGTTCTGTTCAGGGATCATCAATGGATGACCGCGATATTCGAGCCATGGCTAAGATACTCATTGTTGAAGACGACGACTCGGTACGCATGCTGGCTGCAAGGGCTTTGCAGGTGTTCGGACACGAAATCCAGACCGCGGACGATGGCGCGAGCGGTCTGCAGACGCTGCATGAATGCGACGGCGATTTCGACCTCGTCGTCTCCGATATCCGTATGCCGGAAATGGACGGCATCGAGATGGCAAAGCGCGCGGCACAGGAGTTTCCGGGTTTGCGCATCCTGCTCGCGACCGGCTATGCGGACCAGCGCGAAAGAGCCGATGATCTCAATGGCGTGGTCATCGATGTTCTTCAGAAGCCTTATACGCTTGCCGAAATCCGCGAACGGGTCGATTATGCGCTTGCGCAGTAAAACTCGACTAAATCAGGCGAGATGAAGAAAAGGCCCGGTGCGGATCGCATCGGGCCTTTCTTCATTTTAGAAACTTGTCACCGGGTGGGGACCGGCGTCTCACCTCTATAATCATAGAAACCACGGCCTGCCTTGCGGCCGAGCCAGCCGGCTTCGACATATTTGACGAGGAGCGGGCAGGGGCGATATTTCGAATCCGAGAGACCATCGTGCAGCACCTGCATGATGGAAAGACAGGTATCGAGGCCGATGAAATCTGCGAGCTGCAACGGCCCCATCGGATGATTCGCACCAAGACGCATCGCCGTATCGATCGAATCGACCGTGCCAACGCCTTCGTAAAGCGTGTAGATCGCTTCGTTGATCATCGGTAAAAGGATACGATTGACAATGAAGGCCGGGAAATCTTCTGCAACGGTCACTGTTTTACCGAGTGCTGCGACATAGACCTTGGCCGCGTCGAACGTCTTGTCGTCCGTCGCGATACCGCGCACCAGTTCGACGAGGTTCATTTTCGGAACGGGATTCATGAAATGGATGCCCATGAAGCGTTCCGGGCGATCTGTCTGGGCTGCCAGGCGGGTAATCGAGATCGACGAGGTGTTTGTCGCAAGCAGCGCTTCAGGGTTCAGAAGTGGGCAGAGAGCCTGAAAGATCTTGCGCTTGACCGCTTCCTCTTCCGTTGCCGCTTCAATTACCAGATCACAGCTGGCGAGCGCGTCCATCTGTTTGACCGGCTTGATGCGCGCAAGAGCTTCGGTACGATCGGTTTCGGTGATTTTGCCGGAATTGACCTGACGAGCGAGATTGCCGGAGACGGTGGCAAGCGCATTTTCAAGGCTCTCCTGCGAGAGATCGTAGAGCAGGACGTCGAAACCTGCCGCTGCGCTGACATGAGCGATACCGCTGCCCATCTGCCCCGCGCCGATAACCCCGACTGTTTGAATCTTCACCGACATTTTCTCCGTCCCGCTTCGATTTTCGACATATTGCAACCTAGACCATGATCCTAATGATTAGAAGTCACGAGGAGAGCTACTTACGAAAAAGGCCGGATCGAATCCGGCCTTCTTGATGCTTTCTCCCGATCACCTTAGAGCGCTTTTTCAAGTTCCGGCAGCACGGTGAAGAGATCCCCGACGAGACCGTAGTCGGCAACCTGGAAGATAGGAGCTTCTTCGTCCTTGTTGATGGCGACGATGACTTTCGAATCCTTCATGCCGGCCAGATGCTGGATGGCGCCGGAAATGCCCGCTGCGATGTAGAGCTCGGGAGCCACGACCTTGCCCGTCTGACCGACCTGCCAATCGTTGGGCGCGTAGCCCGCATCGACGGCTGCACGGCTCGCACCGACGGCAGCGCCAAGCTTGTCCGCGAGAGGAAGGATAACTTCCTTGAACTTCTCCTCCGAACCCAATGCACGTCCACCCGATACGATGATTTTGGCAGAGGTCAATTCAGGACGGTCACTCTTCGACAGCTGGTTCTCGACGAAGGTTGAAAGACCTGCCTCTGGACCGGCCTCGATCTTCTCGAGGCTGGCGGAACCGCCTTCGGCTGCAGCCTTGAAGGTGGCGGTACGGACGGTGATGACTTTCTTCGAGTCAGATGTCTGCACGGTCTGGAGGGCATTGCCCGCATAGATTGGACGCTTAAAGGTCTCGGCATCGATCACTTCAACGATGTCGGAAATCTGCATTACGTCGAGCAGTGCGGCAACCCGCGGCAGCACGTTCTTGCCGGTTGTCGTTGCGGGTGCCAGGATCACGTCGTAGTCGGCGGCCTTGGTGAGGATGAGATTGGCAAGTGGTTCGGCGAGCTGATTTTCGAGCTCATCGGCCTCGGCCAGCAGAACCTTGCGCACCCCGGAAAGCTTGGCAGCCGCATCAGCCGCCGCCTGCGCGCCCTTGCCGGCAACGAGGATGTCTACATCACCGCCGATCTGCGTCGCCGCGGACAGGGCCTTTGCGGTTTGTTCGGAAAGAGCAGCATTGGTGTGCTCTGCGATCAAAAGAATAGCCATGATATTGTCTCCTCGACCTTAGAGCACGCCTGCTTCGTTCTTCAGCTTGTCGACCAGTTCGGCAACGGAGCCAACCTTGACGCCGGCCTTGCGACCTGCTGGTTCCTCGGTCTTGAGAACTTTCAGACGCGGAGCGGTATCGACACCAAAATCGGCTGGCGACTTTTCGTCCAGCGGCTTTTTCTTGGCCTTCATGATATTCGGCAGGGACGCATAGCGCGGTTCGTTCAGGCGAAGATCCGTGGTGACGATGGCAGGCAGCTTGAGATCGACAAGCTGGAGACCGCCATCGACTTCGCGGGTGACACGGGCCTTGCCCTCTTCCAGTTCGAGCTTGGAAGCAAACGTGCCTTGTGCCCAGCCAAGCAGGGCGGCCAGCATCTGACCGGTTTGGTTGGCATCGTCGTCGATCGCCTGCTTGCCGAGAATGACGAGATCCGGGCTTTCGGCTTCCACCACGCCCTTCAGTATCTTGGCGACGGCGAGCGGTTCAACCACGCCGTCGGTCTTGACGAGAATGGCACGGTCGGCGCCCATTGCAAGTGCGGTGCGCAGCGTTTCCTGTGCCTGAGCAACGCCGATCGAAACAGCGACAATCTCGGTGATCTTGCCCTTTTCCTTCAGACGGATGGCTTCCTCGACGGCAATTTCGTCAAAGGGATTCATCGACATCTTTACATTGGCAAGTTCGACGCCTGAACCGTCGCCCTTCACACGAACCTTCACGTTGTAATCAACAACGCGCTTAACAGGCACGAGAACTTTCATGGAATGTCACACCTCTTGGTTTTCAGGATCTGGCTCCTGGCTCGTTCCAAGGAGCAGTCAGCCCCTTCTGTTTTATTCCGCTAACTTTCCCCGTAATCCTCCCGGAAAAAGTCTGGGTTGCGGCGAAGTTAGTTAGGCTTTCCGGTCAGGTCAACAGATGGAAAGACGACGTAGGCAGCGTAAATCCTTCTTTATCCCATCAGCCCTTGCTCCATGGACCACGCCATGCCGACGTGTCTTCGATCGCCGCTGCTGGCAGACTCGCATCGATAGCCACGCTACGCGGGGTTTCTATACGTCTGTCGAGCAGCGGTACGTCGCGACGGCGCAGAAGCCATACGAGAATGCCGCCGGTCACGATGCCACCAATGTGAGCTGCCCATGAAATTTCGTCATCACCCCCGATGAAAAACATTCCGAACTGCCAGGCGATCCAGCCGGCGAGTACAAACCAGGCAGGGATGCGCAACGGAATTCTTCCGAAAGCCAATACCCAGATTTTCACCCGCGGGTGCAGAACCAGGTAGGCCGTGACGATGCCGGCAATTGCACCCGAGGCGCCGATCAGCGGCATCTGTGACTCGGGGATCACCAAGCCATGCAAGATAGCACCTCCGACAGCACACAGGATATAGAAGACGAGATAGCGTACATGTCCCATCGCATCCTCTACATTGTCGCCGAAGACCCAAAGAAAGAGCATGTTGCCTGCAAGATGCATCAGGTTCCCGTGCAGAAACGCGTAGGTTACATAGGAAAGCTGGTGCGGGATCAAGTCGAAGCCCGGGGGTAGGTCAGCGATGTCGTTGACGACCGCAGGTATGAAGCCGAAGCTTATGGCTGCTGCCATCTCGTAGCTGCCGGGCACTGTGGTGAGAAGATAGATGGCGATATTGATGCCCATGAGCGCCAGCGTCATATATTGCAGCTTAATGTGCTGCAGGCGGTTTGCATCATGAAGCGGGATGAACATATGTCGACTTCTATCGTTGATGAATTAGCGATTTTTCCCCGGCACCCATAGCACGTCCGCCTTGCCTCCATCATTGAGAATGCGGGCGGCGACGAACAGGAAATCGGAGAGCCGGTTAATATAGTGCAGCGATGGAGCGCTTATGTGTTCCCGCGGGTTTTCCGAAAGCTCGACCAGCGTACGTTCAGCGCGCCGCGCCACGGTGCGGGCATGATGCAGATGCGCCGATCCTGGCGCTCCGCCGGGCAGGATGAAGGAGCGCAGCGGCTCAAGGCTGCCATTCAGCGCGTCTATATCCTGCTCAATGCGTTCCACCTGCGCTGGCACGATGCGCAGAGGTTCATAGCCAAGCTCTTCTTCAGTGTCGGGTGTTGCGATATCTGCACCAAGGTCGAAGAGATCGTTCTGGATGCGAGAGAGCATTGCATCAAGGTCTGTGCCCGCAACGTCTGTTTGCAACCGCGCGACGCCGATAATGGCGTTCGTCTCGTCTACATCGCCCATTGCCGCGAAGCGGAGGTCGCTTTTCTTGCGACGCGGCCCGGTTGCGAGACCGGATGTACCGGCATCGCCAGTGCGAGTATAAATCTTGTTCAGCTTGACCATTGGTTTTCCACTATTGGCGCATGATCCAGACGGTGAGAAGAATCACGACCAGCGCAATAAATTGCAGGAAAACGCGTGCCTGCATCAGCTTGTTTGACGTGTTGCCCGATCCACCGCGCATCATGTTGATAAGGCCCCGCAGTAGTACGAATACCACTGCCGCCAGCGCGACCACTATCAGGATCTGCATGAATGTTTCCAAGATCGGCTCTCCTCCCGCCTTATCTCACCCTTGTGATGCCGTGACTTTGTAGAAGATACGCGCCGGCAGCAAGCGTTTAAGCAGCACGCCCAGGCGAGCGGGCGTCGTTACCACGGAATGCGGCCTTGGCCGGGGATGCGTCAGGGCGTGTTTCAGCGCAACATAAACGGCCTCCGGCCCGAGTTTGAAGCGCGATTTTGTGCCGCCTGAACGCAGGCGCTCCAGCTGCTTCTTATAGTCATCGCGGTGGGCTGAGTTCTCGTGATCAATGTAACGCTCGAACCAGGGCAGACCGTTGGATGCGATCTTGGAGGTGATGGGGCCGGGCTCGATCAGGCAGACTTCGATGCCGGAGCCTTGCAACTCGGCGCGGAGGCAAAGAGCGAGTGCTTCGATCGCATGTTTGGAAGCGCTGTAGGCTCCGCGATATTTCACCGGCATCAGGCCAAGGATTGAGGAGCATTGCACGATGCGGCCATGGCCCTGTTTGCGCATGGTGGGCACAATTCTGCGCGTCAATTCGTGCCAGCCGAAAACATTTGTTTCAAACTGGTCGCGCAAAGCTTGAGTGGGAAGGTCTTCGACCGCTCCGGCCTGCGCGTAGGCACCATTATTATAGAGCGCGTCGAGCGTTCCGCCGGTTTTTTCCAGTACCAGATCGACCAGAACGGGGATTGATGCTGGCTCCCCGTAATCCAGATAGAAAGTTTCGATTCCATCGGCTTGAAGAGCCGCAATATCTTCGGGCTTGCGCGCTGTCGCGAACACGCGCCATCCGTCCTTGGCCAAAGCCCGGGCGCAATAGGCGCCGATGCCGGAGGAAGCCCCCGTCACGAGAATGGTTTTCCGGCTTTCCTTCACAGGGAACCTCGCATCGTCTAAATCCGTTCGCAGTAGCGCTTCGATGCTGTAGGCTTTTCACATCCGGAGAGCGGGTACAATCGCAAGATTGCCCACCATATATGAGGGAATTGGATGAAGTTCTTGTCGAAGGCCGTGCGCATCGGCTGGAACGCTATCATGCATTTCAACACGGATGACGGCTGGGCGATGGCCAGCCATGTCGCAATCAGCGCTCTCATGGCACTCTTCCCGTTCTTGATTTTCGCCACCACCCTGGCCAGTTTCCTGGGAGCAAGCAGCTTTGCGGACGATGCGGTGCATGTCGTCTTCGACACGTGGCCCGAGCAGATTGCCGCACCGATCGCTTCGGAGGTTCTCAACGTGCTGACCGTGCCCCGCACCGACCTCTTGACCTTCAGTGTGCTTGCGTCTGCTTTTTTCGCATCTAACGGTGTCGAAGCCTTGCGCACGTCGCTCAACCGTGCCTATCGCGTCACTGAAACGCGTTCGATGCTCTTTCTGCGCGGCCAAAGCCTGGTTTTCGTTCTGATTGCCACATTTGGGCTTCTGGCAGTAAGCGTATTGCTTCTTCTTGCGCCGCTCATCGCGCGCTTTCTTTTGAGCCGGTTCGAAGAGTTGCAGCCGCTCATGGGAGCTATCAATTTCTGGCGATATGTTATTGCTGGGCTGGTTATGGTATTCGGCCTTCTGGCTATTCACGTCTGGCTCCCCAACGGGAAAAGACGGTTTGTCGAGCTGCTCCCCGGCATCATCTTTACCTTGATCGCCTGGCTCATCGGTTCGATTGTCTTTGCCGCCTATCTTGAGGGCTTCGCCAATTATGTCTCGACCTATGCGGGCTTGGCTTCAATCATGGTGGCTATCGTTTTTCTTTATGTGATGTCGGCGATTTTCATTCTCGGTGGAGAGATCAATGCTGCCTGCAAGCGGCACCGCGACCGGCTAATTCCGCGCGTGCCCACGTAGATCTTTTTTCCAATGCTTCATTTTCTGTAAATGCCAGGGGTCTAAGAATATTCCCAGTTTGATCCTTTGCAATCGAAGTTGACATGATCTGGAACCTCGACCCGGCCTGGCTCGGTATAGCTGTTACTACCGTTGGAATATTTTGCTATGTTCTGGGATACTACCTTGACGCGATAATGCCGGGCGACACCTTCGGTCGTATGGGAAATATGTTCATTCTCGTAGCCGGTTTTTTCGGTGCAATCTATCTGGCGAATTACAATTACATACGCCTGACCGATCTGAAGCTCGCGATCCTTTACGGGACGGGCGGTGCACTGGGCCTATTTCTATGTCTGCTTCTTTGTTACGCGCTTGTACGGCGTGTTCTATAAGCTGGCGAAACCCAGCCTGACGCGCAGTTCGGTCGATGTCACCCCGTGTGCCCGGTAGTCGGCGAGCGACATCGAACCTCTGCTTTTGGCGAGTTTGTGTCCGGTTTCATCCAGGATGAGGCGGTGATGCAGATAGACCGGTTCCGGCAAATCAAGCAATGTTTGAAGCAATCTGTGAACTGCGGTTGCTTCGAACAGATCACGCCCCCTCACGACATGCGTGATGGACTGGACGGCATCGTCAAGGACTACCACGAGATGGTAGCTGACGGGTGTGTCGCTTCGGGCAATTATGATGTCTCCCCACCGGGCCGGATCAGCGGTTTCCAGCCGCCAGGTCGTGGCGGTTTCGTCTGTCGCTTCCTGCCAGGTAAGCGGTTTTTCGAGGCGAGCTAACGCCCGCCGCACGTCCAGACGCCAGGCAAAGGGCTGTCCTTCAGCGATCCTTTGTTTGCGCGTCGCATCATCCATCTCGCGTTCGATGCCGGGATAGTGAGGAGAGCCGTCCGGGTCACGTGGCCAACTCTTCCCCCGCGCTTCGAAGCGTGCGACGTGAGAGCGGATTTCGCCCCGCGTCATGAAGGCCGGGTACACGAGTTCCATTTTTCTGAGCTTTTCCAAAGCTACGCCGTAGAAGTCGAAATGCGCGGATTGCAGGCGTGTGGTTGGCGGATCGAAGGAGAGGCCCAGCCAGGCAAGATCATCGAATACCGCTTGCCGCTTTTCGGGTGTACAGCGGGCCGTATCGATGTCTTCGATGCGTAGAAGAAGGATGCCGTCAAGTTCTCGCGCCAGTTTCTCGTTGAGAAGGGCGGAATAGGCGTGTCCCAGATGAAGCGCTCCATTGGGGCTGGGCGCGAAACGCAAGCGAGGATAAGTCATATGTCCGGCGAGTATGATGATGCAAATCTATAGGCAGGCAAACCCAGTGGCGCAATCAGGTGATTCGTTGGAACAGGAATTGACGCAAACAATCGACATGCTCTGCCAAGAGGATGCGCGTCTGGTTTCCGTTCGGGAAAAGGCGGGTCATGTGTCGCCACGGCGCATCAGTGCAGATTTCGCGGGTCTGTGTTTCGTCGTCACCTCGCAGCAGGTTTCGCTGGCTTCCGCGGCTGCGATCTTCGGGCGTATGCAAAACTTAATAGACCCGCTGACGCCACAAGTTTTGCTCGATGCGCCGGCGCTGATGATAGAGGCGGGGCAGTCCCGCGCCAAGCAACGCACATTGCTCGCTCTTGCGCAAGCACTTGTCGACGGAGACCTCTCCCTGGAGACGCTGGTGCTGATGGATGGGGATGATGCCTTTAAGCACTTGGTGGCGATCAAGGGAATCGGTCCCTGGACGGCGCAGATTTTCCTCATGTTCGGGACGGGGCATCCTGATTTTTTTCCGGCAGGCGATGTCGCGCTGCAAGCAGCTGTCGGGCACGCATTCGGCATGGAGAAGCGCCCAAGCGCCATGGAACTCGCGGCTATCGCGGATCGCTGGCAGCCGAATCGCTCGGCGGCTGCGCTGCTGTTTTGGGCCTATTATCGGGAGTGGAAAGGACGCACCGTCATTCCAGTCCTTGAGCCAACGAAATGACGTCCCCTTAGTTTATTGTTTTCTCTTCTTAATTGGTCCAACTCTAGTTGTCCCGACTAAGTATTTTCCCGCTTCACATCTCTGTCACATCGGGCTTACACTATGCGAGCCGATTGGTTCGATCCCAAAGGAGGTGTCTGGAAGTGACGCTTGCCATCTCTCCCGGTGGGCTTCCCGCGCTGGTTCTCAATGCTGATTACCGGCCGCTCAGCTATTACCCTCTTTCGCTCTGGTCCTGGCAGGATACAGTCAAGGCTGTGTTCCTGGACCGCGTTCATATCGTCGCAGAATATACGCAAGCCGTATCGTCCGCGAATTTCTCCATGCGCCTGCCCAGCGTCGTCTGCCTGAAGAACTATATCAAGCCACCGCGCAACCCGGCTTTTACCCGCTTCAACGTCTTCCTCCGGGACAAGTTCGAATGTCAATATTGCGGCAGTCCGCATGATCTGACGTTCGATCACGTCATTCCGCGCCGATTGGGCGGCGAGACGAGTTGGGAAAATGTCGTGGCTGCGTGCTCACCTTGCAACCTGCGCAAAGGTGGGCTCCTCCCGGATCATGCGCATATGTGGCCGCGTCAGAAACCATATAAGCCGAGTGTTTTCGACCTGCACATGAACGGGCGGAAATTTCCGCCCAATTATCTGCACGAAAGCTGGCTCGATTTTCTCTATTGGGATGTCGAACTCGAACCCTGATTATGCCTCTGACCGCTTGAAGCCTGCATAGAATGCAGCGATTGCCAAGGCAGCCGAGATGACAGCGTTCCAGCCGGCGAGCGAAATGCCTGCAATGCGCAGTGCGGCGTGGTCACATGCAGGTGCAACGTATTTGTCCAACATCTCCAGAACATTGCCGCCCTGCGGTATGATCGGAGCGCTGCCGATACCGCAATCCGCCGGGCCTGCCCACCAGCCCCATTCCACGCCTGCATGATAAACGCCGAAGCCTGCGCTGTACACGAACAGCAGACCGCCGAGGATGAAGAGGCCGCGCGTGAAAACGGGCGGAAGGCGGAGACCGGCGCTGATAGCTGTCAAGACCAGTAGCGGAATCCCGACATAGTACGGGGTACGCTGCTGATAACAGAGCATGCATGGCACGTAGCCGCCAACATGTTGGAAGAGCAGAGCTCCACCAATCGTAAGGGTCAGAATGATAGCGATAGCGGACGCGATCTGCGTCTGTAGCTTTCCGGTTGGGCTGAACAGAAACATGACATGCCTTCGTGCAAGATTTCGTCGCGTGCAGAATGGCCATCAGTCCTCTGCCCTTGCAGATACTTACCAGCCAGTCGGCGTTCGCTCAAGGAATGCGAATTAAATCCGGGCAAATTGAGGGCTGCCGGCCTGGTTTCCTGGGACTTTTGCTTGAACACACTGTTGCCGATTACGCAAAATTGTCGAGAGCGAAAACTAGCCTCTTTCGTTGGCGCAAGATGTATCGTATAGGGGCACCTGCGCATCGACAAATGGCCTCCACCGGCCCGATGCGAGGATGCGGGTGTGGTGGAACTGGTAGACGCGCCGGACTCAAAATCCGGTTCCGAAAGGAGTGTCGGTTCGATTCCGACCACCCGCACCATATCCAATCTGCTGGTTGACCGGCAGCCTGCTATGAAGAACTGCCGGTCAAGTCGGCATCTCAAAACTTCACACCCAGCCCGATGCCGATCTTGTGCTGGCTGAGATCTACGTCCACGCCACCGATGTTTTCCGATCCGAAATCATTGTAGCGATACTCGGCTCGCGCGAAAATCGTGTCGGTCAGAGCATAGTCCGTGCCAGCGCCGACAGACCAGCCGCTGAACCTTTCCTCGAGACCTCCGAGCGGGGTGTCGATATACGCCTTTGTTCCAACCCAGCCAGCGGAGGCGAAGACGAGGGCGCGATCGTACAAACGGCCTACGCGGCCGCGAACACCATAGGTCCAGTTGGTTCCCGCTTCCACGAGGCCGAAATAGCTGGTCTCGTTCATGTTGTAGCTCAAGTCACCTTCAATACCGACGATGAGTCTTTGGCCGAGGGCGAAGTTCCAGCCGGCGAAGGCGCCGAGATAGCCGCCATTATAGCTGTCAGTGAAGATCGGGTTTCCCCAATAATCGGGTATTCCGTAGTCGGCGCTGGCAAAGCCGCCGCCACCTTGAATGCCGAGATAGCCGCCCGTCCACGTAAAGGCCACCGGCTCGCCGAACCTTGGAGCGATGTCGTAGATAGGATCCGCAGCCACCGCAGAAGTAGACAAAAAAGCCGTAGCTGCAGAGATAATGAATATTCTCATGATGCTCTCCCTGGTTGAGTAAGAGAACGCTATCATCAAAACTTAAAGTTGTATATACCATATAAATGCCACTTATCCGTGAATCGCGATTTAACTCCCGAAAGGGCTTTGTGGGATTTCAAGGCGCGGCTAATTCAACCTGTGCCGCAAGCGCTTCATTGCGAAGCGGTATCGTGTGTCGTTTCGAATTTCTCTTGCAACCCGGGCGACCTTCTTATTACTCGAAGGATGCAGGCCGATCATGATCGTGCCGATCTCGATGCGTTCCTTCCAGACCTTGTTCATGAGTTTGTTTTCCGCAAAAGCGCAGGAATCCGTCATGAGGATGTTTGGGTCTTCCAGATGTGTGCGGGTGGCCTCCACCATAAGGAGCGCACCGGGCGAATATGCAGCATAGTCTTCATCATACGCCGTCTTCCAAGTGTAGGCGACGCCGTTTTCGATGAACACGACCAGGCTGGCAATCGTCCGGCCGTTCAGCTTCAGCGCATGAATGCGACAAAGATCTCGCTCCGCAAGCCGATGGATCGCCTCTCGCGCGAAAGCCGCTTGTAAGCGGTCGATAACCATGGCGGTGCGCATGCGCCCCTTCCAACCGGACGCTTCCAGTGTGAGAAAGGCTTCCGTTTCGCGCCGAATGTCCTCACGCGAGCGGAAGAGGTGATATTCAAGCGTACCCGCTTCGGAGAGACGACGGCGCAAGCGACGCCATTCTCCACGATGATGGGCGCTGACATGACTCTTGAGATAATCGGAGCTTTCAAGATCGCTGTTCAGACAGGCGCGACTGGTTACATCCGTCAGGAGAAAAGGAAGATCGAGGCGCTTGCATGCGGCCTGAATCACATTGGATGCCGCCCCCTTGAGACGCATGCGGGGAAACACGAAAACATCGGGCAGCTTCAAACGGGGGCGACCGATGATGGCAAGAAAATCCTCGACCACGCTGACCGGATCATCGCAATCGATGAGCGGTATGCCGAGCGGGCCAAAGGGCGTCGCCCAACTCCGCAGGTAAGATTGTCCGAGTATGCTGAAATGACGTTCGACCGAGAAGGGCACAAGCATGCGCAATCGGTTGCGATCGTCGTTGCGATCGCGGATGACCGCAAGGCGGATTTCCTTGCTTTGAAGGCGTGGCATGGCGGGAGCGAGAAAGCGCGGGTTGAAGAACACGTTCGGCTCGATGGCACGTGCGCAGAGATAATCCAGTTCATCGACGAGATCGTAACCGGCCGCAGCGGGGTAGATAGCAAGTTTGCGCTCTTGCTGATTTCTGCTGCGCGGTTCCGATTGTGACGGCGCAACATGCACCGCGCCTTTATGCTGCATGTCGTGGTTGACGACGCGGCCTGCGGGGGCGTTTGACAGCTCTTCAAGCAAGGGTTTTGCAGCCATTATTTCCGCCTCTCCCGGCCTGCTGGTCCACACCCGCGCGCTATGCTGCGGCTTAGATGCGTAAGATGATTAGCACGCTATAAAATGAGCATTTAACATTTGGTTGTTTCGCGGCCAAAGCTGAGAACAAGGTTTACCTCGGGTTGCGCGCCGGTTGCAGCCAAAAAAGAACCCGGCGTGAGGACCGGGTTCTTGAACTTGGTTGTCTGCTAAATCGGATCAGACGAACGCACCGTGACAGTGCTTGAACTTCTTGCCTGAACCGCAAGGGCAGGGTTCGTTGCGGCCGACATGGCCCCAGCTCTGCGGATCGCTCGGATTACGCTCTTCCGCCGAAGCGGCAACAGGAGCGGCACCTTCGCCGAAGTCATCTTCGCCGGTCTGGGGATCGACATGATGGCCATGCATGGTGGGAGCCTGCAAGGGCGGCGCATCCGCAGCCTCGCGCACCAGTTCGACGCGCATAAGCTGGCCAGTGACGAGCTGACGCAGATTTCCAAGCATGGCCTGGAAAAGCTCGAAAGCCTCCGATTTGTATTCATTCAACGGGTCACGCTGCGCATAGCCGCGGAACCCGACGACGGAACGCAGATGATCGAGATTGACCAGATGCTCGCGCCATAGATGATCGAGAGTCTGCAGGAGAACCGAGCGTTCGACATAGGTCATCACTTCCGGACCGAAGCGCTCGGCACGATCTTTTGCAGCAGCCTCGGCCGCTTGCGTGATACGCTGGTGGATGTCGTCTTCGGCGATGCCTTCTTCCTTCGCCCAGTCGGCGATAGGCAGGTCCAGATTGAGATGCTTGCGGACGTCTTCCGTCAGACCTTCAATATCCCATTTTTCGGCATAAGCATGCTCCGGAATATAACGAGCGACCATCTCATCAATCGTTTCGCGGCGCATTTCAGCCGTGGTTTCGCTGAGATTGGTGCCGTCCATGAGTTCGAGACGCTGCTCGAATACGACCTTGCGCTGGTCGTTCATGACGTTGTCGTACTTGAGCAAATTCTTGCGAATGTCGTAGTTGCGCGCTTCTACCTTGCGCTGCGCCTTCTCCAGAGCCTTGTTGATCCAAGGGTGAATAATGGCTTCGCCCTCTTTCAAGCCGAGCTTGGTCAGCATGGCATCCATGCGATCCGAACCGAAGATGCGCATCAGATCGTCCTGAAGCGACAAATAGAACTTTGAACGACCCGGGTCACCCTGGCGACCGGAGCGACCACGGAGCTGGTTGTCGATGCGTCGGCTCTCGTGGCGTTCCGTGGCGAGAACGTAAAGGCCGCCAGCCGCAATCGCGGCCTGCTTCATGCGCTGCACGTCGGCACGGATTTCCGCTTCGCGACGATCGCGCTCCGGACCGGGCTCCATATCCCCGAGCTCTTCCTCGATGCGCATCTCGGCATTGCCGCCAAGCTGAATATCGGTGCCGCGACCGGCCATGTTGGTGGCGATGGTGATCGCGCCGGGTTTACCGGCCTGGGCGACGATCTGCGCTTCACGCTCATGGTGGCGGGCATTGAGGATTTCGAAGTTGCTCAGGCCGCCCTTGCGCAGGAATTCGGCGAGATATTCCGACTTCTCAATTGAAGTCGTGCCGACGAGAATCGGCTGCCCCTTGGCATGCGCATCCTTGATTTCTACCGCAATCGCCTGGAATTTCTCTTCGACGGTGCGATAGACCTCGTCGTCCTCGTCGATACGCTGGACGGGAAGGTTCGTCGGTACCTGGACAACGCCCAGGCCATAAATATCAGCGAACTCTTCGGCTTCCGTTTCCGCCGTGCCGGTCATGCCGCCCAGCTTCTCGTACATACGGAAATAATTCTGGAAGGTGATAGAAGCCAGCGTCTGGTTTTCCGGCTGGATCTGCACGTGTTCCTTGGCTTCGAGCGCCTGATGCAAACCTTCGGAATAGCGGCGACCCGGCATCATGCGACCGGTGAACTCGTCGATTATGACGATTTCGTCATTGCGGACGATATAGTCCTTGTCGCGCTGGAAGAGGTGATGGGCTTTCAGAGCGTTGTTGACATGGTGCACCATGGCAACGTTTTCAATGTCGTAGAGCGACTCGCCTTTGAGAAGGCCGGCATCGCGCAGCATGTTTTCAACGATTTCGGTACCTTCTTCGGTAAAGGTCGCCGTCTTCTGTTTTTCGTCGATCTCGTATTGCTCGGGCGCCAGCTTTACAACGAAAGCATCAACCGTATTGTACATTTCCGAGCGGTCTTCGAGCGGTCCGGAAATGATCAGCGGTGTGCGAGCCTCGTCGATGAGGATGGAGTCCACTTCGTCGACAATGGCGTAGAAATGGTCGCGCTGCACCATCTGGGCGCGCTCGTATTTCATGTTGTCGCGCAGATAGTCGAAGCCAAGTTCGTTATTGGTCGCGTAGGTAATGTCGCAATTATAGGCGGCCTTGCGCTGTTCGTCGTCAAGACCGTGCACGATCACGCCGGTCGACAATCCCAGGAAGCCATAGATCCGCGCCATCATCTCGGCGTCGCGGCTGGCGAGGTAATCGTTGACGGTAACGACGTGCACACCCTTGCCGGCCAGTGCGTTCAGGTAGACGGGAAGCGTCGCAACCAGCGTCTTTCCTTCACCCGTGCGCATTTCCGCGATTGCGCTTTCGTGCAGGACCATGCCCCCGATCAGCTGTACGTCGAAGTGGCGCATACCCAGAACGCGTTTGGAAGCTTCACGGACCGTCGCGAAGGCCGGTATCAGAAGGTCATCAAGGCTCTTGCCTTCGGCATATTCCTTCTTGAAGATCTCCGTACGGGCGCGCAAGTCCTCGTCGGACAGTTGCTCCAGTTCCCGTTCGAGCGCATTGATCGCCGCCACACGGGTGCGGGTGGCTTTGATGCGTCTGTCGTTTGCCGAACCGAAAATCGAGCGCGCGATGCGTCCAAGGCTGACCATTAATGGTCCTTTCAAAACACATGTCTGTAGCTGACCAATGGCATTACACCACCAGATGCAGGCAAGTAAACTTTTTGGCTCCAGCATCTGTGGGCGGTCAACAGACTGCAAGTAAACTATGCAAAGCCTGCAGCCCCGCTGGACGCGACACCGGTGGACAGATAAGAGGGGGTTGCAGCTATGTCAACGTTGTCCCCCATTGCAGGGATCGCACAATTCTGCCTTTTTTTGCTGGTCTGACTGACCCGAACCTACTGGAGAAGTCTGAATGTCTTTCATTCTTATGCGCAACCGAAAGTCGCACATCGCCGCGGCATTCGCTGCGATGTTGCTGTCTGCCGCTCCCCTGCACGCTCAGGACGCAGCGCCTGCCGTCGATCCGAAGGCGGTTGTCGCCACTGTGGACGGCAAGGAAATCACTCAGGGCGAGCTCGCACTTATTCAGGAAGAACTTGGCCAGCAGTTTGCGGCGCTTCCGGAAGATCAGCGTCAGGCAGCAGCTCTCGTTGCACTCGTTGAAGTCAAGCACTTCGCTTCAGAGGCTGAGAAGGAAGGTATCGACAAAACCCCGGAATTCCAGCTCCGCCTCGATCATCTGCGCAGCCGCGCGCTTCATAGCCAATATGTCGCCAGCCTGGAAAAACAGATTACGGATGAGGAGCTAAAAGCCGAATACGACGCGCAGATCGCCAAGATTCCCGCCTCGGAAGAAATCCATGCACGCCACATTCTCATTCGTGGCAGCGACAATGCCGAAGAAGATGCCAAAGCCAAGGAAAAGGCCGAGGAAATCATTGGCCAGTTGAACGATGGCGGCAATTTCGAAGAACTCGCCAAGGAAAATTCCGCAGACGGTTCGGCATCCGAAGGTGGTGATCTCGGCTATTTCGGTAAAGGCCAGATGGTGCCGCCTTTTGAGGAAGCAGCCTTTGCGCTTGAAAAGGGTGCTTATACGAAAGAACCGGTCAAGTCGCAGTTCGGCTATCATATCATCAAGCTCGAAGATAAGCGCGATCGTCAGCCACCGGCGTTCGAGGATGTCAAGGATCAGGTCCGCTCAATGATGCTGAGCCAGAAATATCAAGGCATCGTTCGCGATCTGCCGAACCAGGCTAAGGTCGATATTCCGGACGGCACTTTGAAGACCGCCTACGACAATATGATCAAGCAGAGCACCGACGCGCTTAATGGTCAGCAGGCTCCTGCCGGCGGTGCAGTACCTGCGCCAGCGCAGTAAGAAAATAGCTTGAACAGGTTGAAAACGGGCCATGCGGGGATCTCGCATGGCCCGTTTTTTATGCAGGTTCGTATCATGACAGCCTCATGGAAACTTGGTAGAGCGAGACAACGCAATGCGCAGCATCGAAGCGCGCGAAAACATGGTGAGCACAGGCATGTCGGATCAAATTTCTCCCCTTGCACCCAAATCCTATCCCGATATGCCGGAGATCGACGGTGTGCGCATTGCCACTGCCGAAGCGGGCATCAAGTACAAGGGGCGCACCGACCTTCTGTTGATGCTGTTCGATGAGGCTACCTCCGTCGCGGGAGTGTTCACCACCTCCAAATGCCCGTCGGCCCCTGTCGACTTCTGCCGCCAGAACCTGAAGAGCGGCACGGCTCGCGCACTCGTTGTCAATTCCGGCAATGCCAACGCTTTCACCGGCAGGCGCGGCATCGAGACGGTCGAGCAGACCGCAAAGGCTGTTTCCGACGTCACAGGTTGCGGCACGGACGAAGTTTTCATCGCCTCGACAGGCGTGATTGGTGAACCACTCGATGCGTCACGTTTCATGCATTTGTTTGCGGATATGACCAAGACGGCCACAGGCACGCGCTGGAATGATGCCGGTCGCGCGATCATGACCACTGACACCTATCCGAAATACGCGACCAGAACGGTTTCGCTCGGCGGTCATGTAGTGACTATTAACGGTATCTCCAAAGGCGCAGGCATGATCGCGCCAGATATGGCGACGATGCTTTCCTTCGTCGCTACGGATGCCGCAATATCTGCCGACGTTCTGCAGGCGCTTCTGACGCGCCACGTCGGAGGCACGTTCAACGCCGTCACCGTCGACAGCGACACGTCCACCAGCGACACGCTCATTCTGTTTGCCACGGGTGCTTCCGCCAAGCGTGGGGCAAAGACCATAACCAGCATAGATGACGCCGATCTGGCAGGGTTCGATGCCGCACTCGGAGAAGTCATGAAATCCCTTGCGCTCCAGGTCGTTCGCGACGGCGAAGGCGCGCGCAAGCAGATCGAAGTGACCGTCAAGGGCGGGCAGTCCGACGTGTCGGCCAAGCGCATTGCGCTTGCAATAGCCAATTCTCCGCTCGTGAAAACTGCCGTGGCGGGCGAGGACGCGAATTGGGGCCGCGTCGTCATGGCTGTGGGCAAGGCAGGCGAGCCCGCCGAACGCGATCTGCTGTCGATCTACTTCGGAGACATTCGCGTCGCGCATGAAGGGTTGCGCGATCCGGCCTATTCGGAGGAAGCGACTTCCGCTTACATGAAGGGCGAGGATATCGCCATCACTGTCGAACTCGGTCTTGGCGAAGGCAAGGCAACTGTCTGGACTTGCGACTTGACCAAGGAATATGTCGCGATCAATGGCGACTACCGGAGCTGACGTCTTGCCCGATCCAAATATCGTGCCGCGGCTGGAAGCAGCCGCCGCACGCAGTTGGCCGTCCGAACGGGATGTTGCTGTTGGCAACTGGTCGGTGCGTGTGGACGGCGCAATGTCCTCAAAGCGGCTCAATTCCATCAATCCGCTTGCACCTTGCGACGAGATCGGATTTCGCGACGACCTTTCCCAGGCACGCGATATTCTTGCCTCTAAAGGACGCCCGCCACTTTTCCGCATGACGCCTTTGGCAGGGGACTTTCTGTCAGATCGTCTGGACAGGGATGGGTGGACGCGGTTTGAAACCTCACATGTATTGACTGCCGAACTTGCCGATGTCGCGTCGGCTTCGATGGGCGAGCCGGTTCCGGCAGATGAATTCGCACAAGCCTGGGCTTCGGTGCGTGGTCTTGCGCCAGAAAAATCCGCGGATGTCTCAAAGGTTATCGAAAGAATCGTGCTGCAGGTGGGCCTCTTCGTTTTGAAGAGCGATGACGGCCAGGCCACGGCAAGCGCGATCTGCGTGCGCGATGGTGATCTGGCGGGTTTCTTCGAAGTCGCCGTTTCGGAACGCTATCGCAAGAGGGGCTATGCCCTCAAGATCATGTCGCAGGGCATGGTCTGGGCAAAAGAACAGGGTGCCAACACCGCCTGGCTGCAGGTTCTGGCCGATAATGAAGCAGCCCTCTGCCTTTATCGCCGGCTCGGTTTCGACAACGTTTATTCCTATCATTATCGTAAGCCGCCAGGAGATCTGCATGGATGAGGAAAAGAAGATCGTTCTGGTGGTGGCCTGTGCGCTGATCGATGCCGATGGGCGCGTGCTGATTTCACAGCGCCCCGAAGGTAAATCTTTGGCGGGCCTGTGGGAATTTCCCGGCGGAAAGCTGGAAGCGGGCGAAACGTTGGAAGAGGCGCTCGTGCGTGAGTTGAAGGAAGAGCTGGATATCGAAACGAAAGTGGCTTGCCTCGCTCCTTTGACCTTCGCCAGCCACGCCTATGAGAGCTTCCATCTCCTGATGCCGCTCTACGTATGCCGCCGTTTCTGGGGCATTCCGCGCGGCGTGGAAGGACAGGCGATCAAATGGGTTCGTCCGAAGGATCTGCGGGATTATCCGATGCCAGCCGCTGACGAGCCATTGATCCCATTCCTGATCGATCTTTTGTAGCCCATAGTTAATAGCAGCGTTAAGCAAGTATTTAGGCCGTCGTGGCAATTTGAGACGACTTCCATTTAATACGAGCTGCGGGGCGCCATGCTGAAGAACATGAAGGGTAATCGCGACACGCATCCGGCTTATCGGGTGGGTAATCTTCGCGACAGCGTCCTGCGTATGACGTTGCTCTTCGGTTCGATAGCTGTCGCCATGGGTATGCTTATCGTACCGGTCCTTTACAAGGGTGACCATTTCTACGGCCAAGGCCCGGGTATCGATCGCATGACGACCAGTTCTATCGAGGGCCAGCCGCGCACCTATACTATTCGGCGCAGCGTGACGCAGCATGATCCCGGCGCTGTTTGCCTGATCTACGGCCCGCAACGCGTTGGTGACTGCTAAGCCTGTAGAACAAGATTGAATCAAACATGGTGCCGGTTCGAAAGGAAATCGCAGGCCTTCTCTGTTAGGTTCTGTATGATTCTTTTTGAGGCTGGCAATGTTATATTTGAAGAAATTTCTAAGTGACGAGGATGGCGCGACCGCCATAGAATATGGGTTGATCGCTTCGCTTATCTCCGTTGGGGCGATTGCTGCGATGAGAGGTCTTAGCGACGCGATGAACGACGCTTACGCGCTGATCTCCACCGCCGTTTCGAACGCCGTCAACTAACGCAACTGCGTCAATCATTGAAACTTTTTCAACGCATCTTCCAGAGAGGCTTTTGCTGAGCCTGGCTTTAGCGGTTGTTGCTGGCTTGCATGTGCAGCCCAACCGGAAAGCCACACGACGTTGAAGGTCGCACGGATTTTTCCGTCTGGCTCTCCAAATTTTTCTGCATAGGTCTGAGCTGTGCGAAAGAAGAGGGTGCGTCGCGCGAAGCTTTTCTGACGCTCGGCAAGCACGTTGGTTTCGCCCATTGCCCGCAAATCCTTCATCAGGGAGAAGGCGGAGCCAAAGCGCACCGTCACCGGCTCGATATCCGCTACCGGCAGCTTGAAGCCAGCGCGCTGCAACAGCGCTCCCATGTCGCGTACGTCGGCAAATGGATGGATGCGTGGCCGCGCGCCACCTGTCAGTTCAACTTCCGCCTGCATGAGGCTTTCCCGCAATTCAGCGAGCGTCCCGGCTCCGGCGAGGCAAGCAAGGAAGAGACCGTCGGGTTTCAGTGCCCGCCTTATCTGGACAAGAAACCCCGGCAGATCGTTTAGACTTTGCATGGAAAGGACGGAGATGGCCAAGTCCATGCTTTCGGGTTCGAGCGGTAGATGATCGTCCTCCGTCGCGAGAATACCATTGCTGCCAGTGCATTCTACACGGACCACTTGCGTGACCTTTCCCGTTCCCATTACAGCTTCGGCGATGCTTTCGTCCTGAGACTGGATAAGGGCCGCGCGCTCAAAGCGTCGTTCAACGAGAGAGAGGCGATCGCTCAATTCCTCGACGGCGCGATCAAGCAGATACCAGGCGCCGCGGTCCTGCATCGCATGGGCGCGCGCCTTGTGTGCGGCATAGGCTTCGTCGTCGAAAACCGTTTCCATCATCCGTCCATCCTGCGCAATCATACCGTTTTGCGAAAGCATCATATTTGCTAGCATCGCACGCTATGGTGCGGAGGTGGAGCATTTGTCGATGCAAATCAAGAGGGGAGCGATGTGGGCCGGAGCGCAGGCATTGCGGTTTCTGTTTCCTCCTACCTGCCCATCATGTCAGGCAATGGTTGCGGCTCCTGGAACGTTGTGCGCGGAGTGCTGGCCGCACCTGCGCTTTTTCGAGAAGCCCTGGTGTGCCGTGCTTGGCACACCCTTTGAGTTCGACATGGGGGAGGGAGCGATCTCTCCCGCAGCCATAGCCAATCCACCGGATTTCGATCGCGCACGGTCTGCCGTTTATTACAGCGGTCCGGCGCGCGATATGATCCGGGGGCTGAAATATCATGATCGAACGGATCTGGCACCCTGGCTGGCGAACTGGATGCTGCGCCCGGGAGAGGAACTGCTGATTGATGCCGATCACGTCGTACCGGTGCCGCTGCATTGGCATCGCTTCGTGTCGCGGCGTTTTAACCAATCGGCGGAGCTGGCGCGCCACGTGTCGCGATTATCCAAAGTGCCATTGACCACGGGCCTTCTAGCACGCAGGAAATCCACCTCGCCTCAGGTGGGACTTACCGCGCAGCAGCGCAAGGACAATGTCAGCGGCGCGTTTCAGGTAAAGGGCAAGGGAAAGGCATTGGTGGCGGGAAAGAAAATCCTGCTTATCGACGACGTTTTTACGACCGGTGCGACGGTTTCCGCCTGCGCGCGGGTGCTGAAGCGGCACGGCGCCGCGCGCGTCGATGTTCTCACCTTTGCGCGGGTTATGGGAGACGACTTTGCGGCGCAGGAAACTGACGCTATATAAGATCAAACAGGTGGTTATGAAATGTCGAATATCACGATCTATACCCGGGACGGCTGCGGCTACTGTACGCGCGCCAAGGCTCTGCTTTCTTCGAAGAATGTCGCCTTCACGGAGAAGAATGCGACGCGGGACCCCGCCTTTCGGCAGGAAATGATCGAGCAGTCGCAACGCACGACCTTTCCGCAAATCTTCATAGGCAGTACGCATGTTGGCGGGTGCGACGATCTTTATGCGCTTGAACGCGAGGGGCGTCTCGATCCTCTTCTGGAAAGTGACGAGGTATGACACGCTTCAAAGCTGCTATCGTGCAGATGCGTTCAACGGTGAATCCTGCGCGCAATATTGCCGACATGGAAGAGATGGTGCGTGCCGCAGCAGGTGCCGGTGCGCAATATGTACAGACCCCCGAGATGACTGGAGCGCTGGTGCGCGACAAAGAGGTTTTCCGCGCCAATCTCCGCGAAGAGGCTGAAGATCCTGTCGTCGCCGCCGCCGCCAGAATTGCCCAGGATGCACGCATTCATCTGCATATAGGCTCCACCGCGATATTGCTCGATAGCGGCAAAGTCGCGAACCGTTCGTTTCTGTTCGCCCCGGATGGCACGCTCGTAACGAAATATGACAAGATCCATATGTTCGACGTCGATCTGGACAATGGTGAGAGCTGGCGCGAATCCGCAACCTATGAACCGGGCAGCCGCTGCGTCGTTGCCGATCTGCCGTGGACGCGTTTCGGACTGGCCATATGCTATGATGTTCGTTTTTCGGCGCTTTTCCGTGATCAGGCGTTGAGCGGGGCCAGCGTTTTAACCGTTCCGGCCGCCTTCACGCGTCAGACGGGAGAGGCGCATTGGCACGTCCTGTTGCGCGCCCGCGCCATCGAAAACGGCGCTTTCGTCATAGCCGCCGCGCAGGGTGGGACGCACGAAGATGGCCGCGAGACGTATGGGCACTCGCTGATTGTCTCTCCTTGGGGTAAGATCATTGCAGAGCTTGATGGCGACGAGCCGGGATTTGCGCTCGCCGAGATAGACCCGGAAGAATCGACGGCAGCACGACGTAAAGTGCCTAATCTGAAAAATACGCGCGCTTTCGATCCGACGCTGCCCGCGGCACTTTGATTATCTCTGTGAATATGGTGAGCCGTATCGCTGCAAAGCCATGCGGCAAGAGTTGAAAAGATGATCCGTTTCAATCTGCGTTGCGAACTTGCGCATGAATTCGAGGCCTGGTTTCGCAGCGGTGAGGATTTCGAGAACCAACGCGGGAAGGGCCTCGTGACCTGTCCGCAGTGCAATTCTCATGCTGTCGAGAAGGCTCTGATGGCTCCGTCCGTCTCGACCGGACGAAAGCGCGAAACCGTTGCTTTTGCCAATGAGGAAAAGCAGAAGCAACTCGTAAAGGAAATGCAGGAGCTGGCACGAAAGATGCGTGAAAACTCCGATTACGTCGGCACGCGTTTTGCCGAAGAAGCCCGCAAAATGCATTTCGGCGAAATCGAGAATCGTTCGATTTATGGTGAGACTTCCTTCGAGGAGGCCAAGAACCTGATAGATGACGGGATCGGCATTGTGCCTCTCCCGCCCCTGCCTGAAGAGCAGAACTGATCCCGCTCAGACCGAAGGGGTTTCCAGCATAGCCTTGGGGCGCACGGTCACCATGTAATTGACATCCATGTCGCGCGATTGTTGCCAGCGATCGCCGAGTATATTGTAGACGACGCCCGTGCGTTCGACGATGGAAAGTCCGGAACGGTCGAGCAGTGTTTCCAGCTCGTCAGGACGCACCAGCTTTTCATATTGGTGCGTTCCGCGCGGCAGCCAGCGCAATACATATTCGGCTGCGACGATTGCGAGCCCCAGGGCCTTGACGGTCCGGTTGATGGTAGCCACAAACATAATGCCTTCCGGCTTCAGCATCTGGGCGCACTTCTCGATGAACAGACCGGTGTCCGAAACATGTTCGATAACCTCCATGTTCAGGATGACGTCGAATTTCTCACCCGCGTCGGCAAGTGCTTCCGCCGTTTCCGCGCGGTAGTCGATATCGAGGCCGCTCTGCGCCGCGTGCAACCTGGCGATTTCGATGTTCATGGCGGAGGCATCCGCACCCACTACTGTCGCGCCGAGGCGGGCCATCGGCTCCGAAAGAAGACCACCGCCGCAGCCAATATCCAGGAAGCGCAAGCCTTCGAACGGGCGAGGACTCCGCGGATCGCGGTTGAAGGTGGAAGCCACTTGATCGCGAATGTAGGAAAGCCGAATGGGATTGAACTTGTGCAGCGGCTTGAACTTGCCGGAAGGGTCCCACCATTCCGCAGCCATGGCCGAGAAGCGTTCGACTTCTGCCGGATCGATCGTCGTTGCCTTCGCCTCAGCCATAATGCCGTCCTTCAATTTCCATTTCCTGTTGCCGGTCATGCCATGATCGGGCGATAGGCGCAACGCGGTGCAGAAATTCATAATGTTCGTTCAATGCTTTTGGATGCACGAAATTTGGCGTATTGCCGAAGCACGCCTATATCGCAGACCAGTTCATAGAAACTCCTGCCAGGAAACGGCCTCCTCATGGAACCGATTATCTCAATATCCGGGCTGACGAAATCGTATGCCAACGGTTTCACGGCGCTCGACAATGTCGATCTCGAAATCAACAAGGGCGAAATCTTCGCGCTTCTCGGACCGAATGGTGCGGGCAAGACGACTCTGATATCCATCACTTGCGGGCTGGTGAATGCGACCGCCGGGACGGTTCATGTCGGCGGACATGATATATTCCGCGATTATCGTCAGGCTCGTGCGATGATAGGCCTCGTGCCGCAGGAGCTGACAACGGATGCATTTGAGACTGTCTTTGACACGGTTTCGTTTACGCGCGGTCTTTTCGGCAAGCCACGTAGCAAGGCGTTCATCGAAGAGTTGCTGAAAGACTTGTCGCTATGGGATAAACGCGACAACAAGATCATAACGCTCTCGGGGGGCATGAAGCGGCGTGTGCTGATCGCCAAGGCTTTGAGCCATGAACCCGATGTTCTTTTCCTTGACGAACCGACCGCGGGCGTCGACGTCGAGTTGCGCAAGGATATGTGGCGGCTGGTGCGGCAATTGCGCGAACGCGGCGTGACTATCATCCTGACGACACACTATATCGAAGAAGCCGAGGAGATGGCCGACCGTATTGGCGTCATTCGCGGCGGCAGGATCATTCTCGTCAAGGAAAAGACCGAGCTCATGAGCACGCTCGGCAAGAAACAGCTCGATCTGCATCTGACGGAACCGATGCAGGTCATTCCGTCGGCTCTGGCGGCCTATCATCTGACATTATCGCCAGACGGCACGATGCTGACGCTGCATTTTGAGAGCCGCGCCGAGCGTACCGGCGTGACGCGCTTTTTGCAGGCTCTGGCAGAGCAGGGTATCCAGTATCGCGATCTGGAAACCCGGCAGAGCACACTGGAAGATATTTTCGTTGATCTCGTGAGGCACCAGTCATGAATATGCAAGCAGTCTGGGCGATCTATCGCTTCGAGATGGCGCGCGCTTTTCGCACCAAGCTCCAGAGCATCGTCTCACCGGTGCTTTCCACCTCACTCTATTTCATCGTATTCGGCGGGGCGATCGGTTCGCGCATCGAAACCATCGACGGCGTGAGCTATGGCGCGTTCATCGTGCCGGGCCTCATCATGCTTTCACTGCTGACCCAGTCTATTGCGAATGCATCATTCGGCATCTACTTTCCGAAATTCACCGGCACGATCTACGAAGTCCTGTCGGCGCCCATCTCAACCTTCGAGATCGTGCTTGCCTATGTCGGAGCGGCTGCTACCAAGTCAATCATGCTTGGACTGATTATCCTTGCAACGGCTGCCTTCTTCATCGATTTGCAGATCGCGCATCCGTTCTGGATGTTCCTCTATCTCGTGCTGACGGCGCTCACATTCTCGCTGTTCGGTTTTATCATTGGCATCTGGGCCGACGGCTTCGAGAAGCTCCAGATTGTGCCTTTGCTCATCGTCACGCCGTTGACCTTCCTTGGCGGCAGCTTCTACTCCATCGATATGCTGCCGCCCTTCTGGCAGAAGGTGACACTGTTTAATCCGGTGGTTTATCTGGTCTCGGGTTTCCGCTGGAGCTTTTACGGAGTGTCGGACGTGTCTATCGGTGTCAGCACCGCGATGACCTTGCTCATTCTTGTCCTGTGCATGGTCTGTGTCTGGTACATCTTCAAAACCGGTTGGCGTCTTAAGCCATAAGATTTCGTTCTGAACTCGTTTTGCGACAGGTGCTTGCGCATCGCTCCCGAGTTGGCTAATCAGACGGCGTTTCCGCAAAGGGGCGGGAAAGAGGGATTTGGTTGAGCGAGAGAACGCTCGTATTACGTGAAGGCTGACAAGTATCATGGCGCGCATCGTGATGAAATTCGGCGGGACCTCCGTCGGCGACATCAACCGCATTCGCAATGTTGCGCGTCACGTAAAACGTGAGGTCGATGCGGGTCACCAGGTCGCGGTCGTGGTTTCGGCCATGTCTGGCAAGACCAATGAGTTGGTCGGCTGGGCGCGCGAGCTTTCGCCATTGCACGACGCCCGTGAATACGACACCGTGGTTGCTTCCGGCGAACAGGTAACGTCTGGACTCCTGGCGATCGCGCTTCAGAGCATCGGCGTCAATGCGCGTTCCTGGCAGGGGTGGCAAATTCCGCTCAAGACGGATGCCTCGCATGGTGCAGCCCGTATCGCGGACATTGACGGCTCGCTTCTGGTCGAGCGCTTCAACCAGGGGCAGGTCGCCGTCATCGCCGGCTTCCAGGGCATTGCACCCGACAACCGCATTTCAACACTCGGCCGCGGCGGCTCGGATACCAGCGCCGTTGCAATCGCTGCCGCGGTCAAGGCGGACCGCTGCGACATCTATACGGATGTGGACGGCGTCTATACGACCGATCCTCGCATGGAGCCGAAGGCACGTCGTCTGAAGAAGGTTTCTTTCGAGGAAATGCTCGAAATGGCTTCGCTGGGGGCAAAGGTCTTACAGGTGCGCTCTGTCGAGCTTGCCATGGTACACAAGGTGCGCACCTTCGTGCGCTCGTCTTTTGAAGATCCCGATGCGCCGGGCATGGGTGACTTCGATAATCCGCCCGGAACACTCATTTGCGACGAGGAAGAAATCGTGGAACAGCAGGTCGTCACAGGTATCGCTTACGCCAAGGATGAAGCGCAGATTTCACTGCGGCGCGTGTCTGACCGTCCGGGAGTTTCCGCGGGCATTTTCGGTCCGCTCGCCGAAGCCAATATCAACGTGGACATGATCGTCCAGAACATTTCGGAAGACGGCTCGTTCACCGATATTACCTTCACGGTTCCGTCGGGCGATCTGGCGAAGGCGCTCGACGTTCTCGACAAGGCCCGTGCCGCGATCGGCTTCGACCAGATCCAGCATGATGATGGGATGGCAAAGGTTTCCGTCATTGGTATCGGGATGCGTAGCCACGCCGGTGTTGCGGCAACGGCCTTTAAGGCCTTGGCCGACAAGAATATAAACATCCGAGCGATCACGACCTCCGAGATCAAGATATCAATCCTGATCGACCGCGATTACACCGAGCTCGCCGTCCGTACGCTGCACGCAGTTTATGGTCTCGACAAGGCTATGTGATAATTGCAGCGGCTCCGTGCAATTATACCTGATGACAAGAGCCGTTAAGGTTTAGGTTGGGCTATTCGGTGTTATAGACGTGTGCCTTTGGTGCGATGGGGCTGCCAAAGGCTGGCCGTTGCTTCACGAGTATGCACATATTCTATAGGCGAATGTTGATTCTGCGTTCGCCACTGGACCGGTCGAAACCGCAATGGTTTTGGAATAGGCTCAGTAATTCTAGGGTTTGGCGATCTTGTGTAGCATTTGATTTGGACATAAGGCGCGCTGATCGGCGACAAGACTGGAGTAGGGGAAATGCGGGACATGGAGCCGGGCCCACGCGTGTTGCTGAAGCGCTTGCGCGACCTGATGGCGGAGGCTGCTGAACCGCAACAGCGTCTGGACCAGATAGTGCGCGAGATCGCGCGCAACATGGTTGCCGAGGTATGCTCGCTCTATGTCCTGCGCTCCGATTCTGTCCTTGAACTTTATGCGACCGAGGGCCTCAATCCCGGGTCGGTCCACTCCGCACAGCTCCAGCTCGGCCAGGGCCTCGTCGGCACGATTGCCGCATCGGCTCGTCCCTTAAGCCTCTCGGAAGCGCAGAAACATCCAGCCTTTACCTATCTCCCGGAGACCGGTGAAGAAATCTACAATTCCTTTCTGGGGGTACCCGTCCTGCGGGCCGGTCGTACACTTGGCGTTCTTGTCGTGCAAAACAGGGCGAATCGTCAATATCGCGACGACGAAATGGAAGCGCTCGAGACGACGGCGATGGTGATTGCGGAAATGATCGCCACGGGCGACCTTTCCGGACTGACCCGTACCGGGATCGAACTCGATCTGACGCGCCCCGTCACGGTCAAAGGCCTGTCGCTCAACGATGGCGTCGGTCTCGGTCATGTCGTGCTGCACGAGCCGCGGGTCGTTGTCACCAATCTGTTCAACGAGAATTTCGACGATGAACTGCGCCGTCTGGACCAGGCGCTCAATTTGCTGCGCGTCTCGATCGACGACATGCTGGAGCGCCGGGAGGTTGCTTTCGAGGGGGAGCATCGCGAAGTTCTCGAAGCCTACCGCATGTTCGCTAATGATCGCGGCTGGGTGCGGAGGCTGGAAGAGGCCGTGCGTAATGGTCTGACGGCCGAAGCAGCGGTCGAAAAGGTGCAGAGCGACATGCGGGCGCGCATGATGCATATGACCGATCCCTATTTGCGCGAACGGATGAGTGATTTCGATGATCTCGCCAACCGTTTGCTACGCCAACTGATGGGGCGCGCGCCGGAAGATGTCGCAGAATCGCTGCCAAGCGATTCCATCGTCATCGCCCGCAATATGGGTGCTGCCGAGTTGCTTGATTATCCGCGCGAGAAGCTGCGTGGACTGGTGCTTGAAGAGGGGGCGCCGACCAGTCATGTAGTCATCGTGGCACGCGCCCTGGGCATCCCGGTTGTTGGACAGGCCAAGGGCGCTGTGTCTATGGCGGAAAATGGCGACGCAATCATCGTCGATGGTGATGATGGCACGACGCATTTGCGTCCCCAGAGCGACGTCGAGACGGCTTATGCCGAAAAAGTGCGTTTCCGGGCCCGTCGTCAGGAGCTTTATCGCGAATTGCGCGACAGGCCGGCGGTGACGAAGGACAATGTAGCCATTGATCTCAATATGAACGCCGGATTGCTTGTCGATTTGCCACAGTTGGAGGATTCGGGTGCAGCTGGCATCGGTCTGTTCCGCACGGAACTGCAATTCATGGTGGCGGCAGCTTTTCCTCGCGCCGAAGCGCAAGAGGCGCTTTATTATGACGTGATGGCGGCGGCAGGCGAAAAGCCCGTCACGTTCCGCACGCTGGATATTGGCGGTGACAAGGTTCTTCCCTATTTCAAGGCGGGGTTCGTCGAGGAAAATCCTGCTCTGGGCTGGCGCGCCATCCGGCTGACGCTCGATCGTCCCGCACTGTTTCGTACTCAGGTACGCGCGCTTTTGAAGGCCTCGCGCGGGCGGGTGTTGCGCATGATGCTGCCGATGGTGACGCAGCTTTCCGAAATTGCCGAGGCGCGGGAACTGATAGACAAGGAGGTACGGCATCTGTCGCGTTTCGGCCATGATTTGCCAAAGCAGTTGAAGCTCGGCGCCATGGTCGAAGTGCCCGCATTGCTTTGGCAGATGGACGAACTGATGAAGGCGGTTGATTTTGTCTCGGTCGGTTCGAACGACCTGTTCCAGTTCGTCATGGCCGTCGACCGCAGCAATACGCAGATATCCAATCGCTTCGACACGTTGGCGATTCCCTTCCTGCGCGTTCTGAAGCAGATTGCCGATGCGGGACATCGCAACAATACGCCGGTGACGCTCTGTGGCGAACTGGCAGGTCGACCGATATCCGCTATGGTACTGCTGGGGCTTGGCTATCGCTCGATCTCGATGTCACCCGCTTCGATCGGTCCGGTGAAGGCGATGATGAAGGATTTGCCGCTCGGCGATTTTTCGAAGTCGCTGGAGGTCTTGCTTTCGTCTGGCGATGTTGGTCGGGATGTGCGACAGCACGTCATGGATTTTGCCGAGACGCACGGAATCACGCTCTAAATATAAACTCATTTACGGCTTAATGCGCGTCGATTTCCGACCCTGCGCAGAAATGAAACAGTATGGTTACGCTTCCTCATGATCGCATGGACCAGCTGGTCCGTCGGTTCGAAATGCTCGAAATCCAGATGGCAGCCGGTCCTGAGCCGGACGCCTATGTAAAAATGGCTGCGGAATATTCCGAGCTACAGGATATTGTTGCAAAAATCCGCGAGTTTTCCGGTGTCGAAGCGGAAAAGCGCGACCTTGAAGCCATGCTGGTCGACAAAACGACCGACCCGGAAATGCGCGCTCTGGCAGAAGACGAGCTTCCTGAATTGAAGGAACGGCTTGAAACCCTTGCGCAGGAAATCCAGATATTGCTGCTGCCTAAGGATGCGGCCGATGAGCGCAACGCCATCCTCGAGATTCGCGCCGGTACCGGAGGCGATGAGGCTGCACTCTTTGCGGGCGATCTGTTTCGCATGTATGAGCGCTACGCAGCGGATCGTGGCTGGAAGGTAGAGGTGATCGACGCGAGTGACGGCGAAGCGGGCGGCTTTAAGGAAATCATCGCGACGGTTTCGGGGCGCGGCGTCTTCTCGCGGCTGAAATTCGAGTCCGGTGTCCATCGCGTTCAGCGCGTTCCGGCGACGGAGGCCAGCGGTCGCATTCACACATCCGCCGCGACAGTGGCCGTCCTGCCGGAGGCGGAGGAAGTCGACGTCAATATCCGACCCGATGACATACGCATCGACACGATGCGGGCATCTGGCGCCGGTGGTCAGCACGTCAACACGACCGACTCCGCTGTGCGTATTACCCATCTGCCAACGGGTATCGTCGTCGTGCAGGCGGAAAAATCGCAGCATCAGAACAGGGCACGCGCGATGCAGGTCCTGCGCGCCAAGCTCTACGACATGGAGCGCAGCAAGGCAGCAGAAGAACGGTCAGAGGCGCGCCGCTTGCAGGTCGGGTCGGGCGATCGCTCGGAGCGCATCCGGACCTATAATTTCCCGCAAGGTCGTATCACGGACCATCGTATCAATCTCACACTTTATAAGCTTGACCGGGCGATGGAAGGCGATATTGACGAAGTGATCTCCGCGCTGATTTCGGATCACCAGTCGAAGCTGTTGCTGGAACTTGGCCAGAATGGGTGAGCTGCCGAAAACGGCCGCCAGCCTGCGGGCTCATGTCGAAGCGATACTGCGCGATAGGGAAATCGCGGAAGCGGCAATGGAAGCCCGCTTGTTGCTGGAAAATTTCGCCGGGCTTTCGCGTCTTTCTCTGATTGCATATGCGGATGCCGAGGTGGGGGAGGAGAAGCTGGCAGCCCTTGAGCTTGCCCTGAAGCGTCGTCTTGCTGGCGAACCGGTGCATCGCATAATCGGCCACCGTCAATTCTATGGCCTCGACCTTGCGCTCTCCAAGGAGACATTGGAGCCCCGTCCCGACACGGAAATTCTCGTAGATCGGGTTTTGGCTTACCTCGAAAAGCTTGTTGAGTCGCAAAAGCCGTGCACCGTTCTCGACATCGGGACAGGCACCGGAGCAATCTGCCTGGCGATTCTGTCGCAATTTCCTGTGGCTAGCGGGGTTGGTGTGGATATTTCACAGGATGCTCTTGCTACCGCTGCGCGAAATTCCCGGCTGCTTGGGCTGGAAAAAAGGTTTACCGCACTCCATTCGGATTGCTTCGAAATGGTGGAAGGGAGGTTCGATGCCATCGTCTCCAATCCGCCCTATATACCGAGTGCAGATATTGAGGGTCTGCAGCCGGAGGTGCGCGATTTCGACCCGCTGCAGGCGCTTGATGGCGGTATTGATGGCCTTGTTTTTTATCGAAAAATCGCTGAACAGTCGGCGCACTATCTGAAGCCGGGAGGTATCGTGGCGGTGGAAATAGGCTTCGACCAGCGCGACAGTGTGACGGCGATCTTCACAGAGCACGGTTGGGAATGCCTTGAAGCGGCTCAGGACTTGTCAGGACATGAGAGAGTGCTTATATTTATGCAGTCCTAAGTAGAAATGGCAGAAAAAACGCTTGGCATTCTTGCCGAATAAGGCTAGGGTCAAATCACCGGATGAGCGAAGCAGTTGTCTTCGAGAAGTCCGGTCCCCGTTGAAACAAGCTGTTTCCTTGTATAAGTGACTGTTGATTGTCACGACGATGCTGGGCGCCAAAGTCCTGCATGAGCAAGTGATGCCAGTCGCGGTTGAAAGAGACCAGCGGACAATCATCGGAACGGATCGCACCAGGATGCGAAGGTTCCCAGATTCTCTATTTCGAAGAGTATGGAATGAGGCCAGGACAGAACAGGCGTATGCGCGGTCGTAATAACAATAACAACCGCAGGGGCCCGAATCCGCTTACGCGCAATTACGAGAGCAATGGCCCGGATGTGAAAATCCGCGGTTCTGCGCAGCAGGTTGCCGAGAAGTACATGACGCTTGCGCGTGATGCTCAAAGCTCCGGCGATCGGGTGATGGCGGAGAACTATCTCCAGCACGCCGAACATTATAATCGCATCATCGCTGCCGCTCAGGCGCAGCAGGCGTCGCAGAGTCTCTCTGACGATGAGGATGACGATGCGGACGGCTTCGATGGTGAATTCGGTTCTGCCGGGGGCAACCAGGATCAGCAGTCGCAGGCTCGTTCGGACGATAGTGGCCAGAACAACGGCAATCGCCAGAACAACCAGCGCGACCGCCAGAACGATCGCCAGCGTCAACCCCGCAATGAGCGCAGCGATCATCCGCAGCGCCAGCATCAGCCGCGTCCGTCGCAGGCGGTCGAAGATCATGGCTCTGCTCCGCAGCCGGTGATTGAAGGCACGCCCGCCGAGGTCGCGCTTGAAGAACGCGAAGCGGCGAGCGTTTCGGAGGCTCCGGTTCGTCGTCGCCGCCGTGCGCCGGTTTCGAACCCGGCCGCCGAGCAGGGTACGGAGCAGGTTTCCGAACAGAGCAGCGATGCGCCTGCAGTTGAAGTTGCAGCAGCGGAAAAGAAGGTTCGTCGTCCTCGTCGCGCCCGTTCTACGGAAGGTGAGGGCAATGCGCCCTCCGACGACACGTCGACCCAGAAGGATCTGGCACAAGCCGATTGATCTTTGTGAAAGAGGTTTTGAAAAGCGGGCGGTTCGCCCGCTTTTTACGTTTCAAAGCCTAAAATCCCACAAAATACGGATTCTTGGCGGCGCACAAATACTTGTCGCCACATGGCATCTCTCCCATATTCGTTGAAGAGAACCGGATCAGAAGATCGGTTCGTCAATCCAGCGGTTTCCGGTGCTGCAAAGCAGGCTGGGAACAAAGGGAGACGTAGATGAATATAGAAAAATATTCCGAGCGCGTGCGTGGTTTCATTCAGTCCGCACAGACGATGGCACTGTCGCGCAATCATCAGCAGTTTACACCCGAACACATCCTCAAGGTTCTGGTCGATGATCAGGAAGGTCTCGCGGCCTCGTTGATCGAGCGCGCTGGCGGTCGTTCCCGCGATGTGCAGCTCGGCGTCGATGCAGCACTCGATGCATTGCCGAAGGTGGAAGGCGCCAATGGGCAGCTCTATCTTTCGCAGCCGCTTGCCAAGGTTTTCACCGTTGCCGAGGATCTGGCCAAGAAGGCGGGCGACAGCTTCGTCACGGTCGAGCGTCTGTTGATGGCGCTGGCGATGGAGAAGTCTGCGAAAACCTCCGATATTTTAAGCAAGGCGGGTGTCACAGCGCAGGCCCTTAATGCCGTAATCAACGAGGTGCGCAAGGGGCGCACTGCCGATTCAGCGAGTGCGGAGCAGGGTTATGACGCGTTGAAAAAATACGCGCGCGACCTGACTGCCGATGCGCGCGAGGGTCGCCTCGATCCCGTCATCGGGCGCGATGACGAAATCCGCCGCACGATCCAGGTCCTGTCGCGCCGCACCAAGAACAATCCGGTGTTGATAGGTGAGCCCGGCGTCGGCAAGACGGCAATTGCTGAAGGTCTTGCACTGCGCATCGTAAATGGCGACGTGCCGGAAAGCCTGCGCGACAAGCAGCTCATGTCGCTTGACATGGGGGCTCTGATTGCAGGGGCGAAGTACCGCGGCGAGTTCGAGGAGCGACTGAAGGCCGTACTTTCGGAAGTCACGTCTGCAGATGGCGGAATCATTCTGTTCATTGATGAAATGCATACGCTGGTTGGAGCGGGCAAGGCCGATGGCGCAATGGACGCCTCGAACCTCCTGAAGCCCGCATTGGCCCGCGGCGAACTGCATTGCGTTGGTGCGACCACGCTGGAAGAGTATCGCAAGCATGTCGAGAAGGACGCAGCACTGGCTCGTCGTTTCCAGCCTGTCTTTGTTGATGAGCCTACCGTGGAAGACACGATCTCGATCCTGCGTGGCCTCAAGGAAAAGTACGAGCAGCATCACAAGGTGCGCATTGCTGACTCCGCGCTGGTGTCGGCTGCGGTGCTATCCAACCGCTATATCAGTGACCGTTTCCTGCCGGATAAGGCGATTGACCTCGTCGACGAGGCCGCGTCACGCCTGCGAATGCAGGTCGATTCCAAGCCGGAACAGCTCGACGAGATCGACCGCCGCATCATGCAGCTGAAGATCGAGCGCGAAGCCCTGAAGCGCGAAACCGACGACGCTTCTCGCGACAGGCTGGAGAAGCTTGAACGCGAACTGACCGACCTGGAGGAAGAATCTGCGGACTTTACTGCCAAATGGCAGGCAGAAAAGCAGAAGCTGGGTCTGGCTGCCGAGTTGAAGGGCAAGCTGGAAGAGGCGCGCAACGAGCTGGTCATTGCGCAGCGGCAGGGCGAGTTCCAGAAGGCGGGTGAGCTTGCCTATGGCAAGATTCCCTCGCTGGAAAGGGAGCTTGCGGAGGCCGAAGAACAGGATGTGAGCAAAGGTTCGATGGTGGAAGAGACCGTCTCGCCGGATCACGTCGCGTATGTCGTCTCCCGCTGGACCGGCATTCCGGTTGACAAGATGATGGAAGGTGAGCGCGAAAAGCTTCTGCGTATGGAAGATGAAATCGCTGCGCGTGTCGTGGGCCAGGGTGAAGCCGTTCAGGCTGTCTCCAAGGCGGTGCGCCGTGCGCGTGCCGGTTTGCAGGATCCGAATCGGCCTATGGGCTCTTTCATGTTTCTCGGGCCGACTGGTGTGGGCAAGACCGAGCTTACCAAGGCGCTGGCGCAGTTTCTGTTCGATGATGAACAGGCGATGGTGCGCATCGACATGTCAGAATTCATGGAGAAGCATTCCGTCGCCCGCCTGGTTGGCGCGCCTCCTGGCTATGTCGGCTATGAGGAAGGTGGAACCTTGACTGAAGCCGTGCGCCGTCGCCCTTATCAGGTGATCCTGTTCGACGAGATCGAGAAAGCGCATCCCGATGTGTTCAATGTGCTGTTGCAGGTGCTTGATGACGGCCGTCTGACGGATGGCCAGGGCCGTACGGTTGATTTCCGAAACACGCTGATCATCATGACTTCGAACCTGGGTGCCGAATATCTCGTGTCGCTCGGCGAGAACGAGGATGTCGACAAAGTACGCGACGAGGTCATGTCCGTGGTACGTGCCTCGTTCCGCCCGGAGTTTCTTAACCGGATCGACGAGATCATCCTGTTTCACCGCCTGCGCCGCAGCGACATGGGCCAGATCGTGCAGATCCAGCTCAAGGGGCTTGCCCGTTTGCTTGAGGATCGCAAAATCAGTGTTGAGCTTGATGGCGAGGCCATCGAATGGCTGGCGACGCGCGGTTACGATCCGGCTTATGGTGCCCGACCGCTTAAGCGGGTGATCCAGAAGGAGCTGCAGGATCCGCTCGCAGAGAAGATACTTATGGGCGAGGTGCCGGACGGATCGCGCGTTGCGGTGGTCGCAGGCTCGGATCGTCTCAATTTTCGTATCCGGAAGGATGGGGAAGAGACGCTCGCCGCGTAAGGCGTAACGATCACCGTTTCGTTACCTAACGTCTGGAGATGGCCGCGCCGTGCGGCCATTTTCATGCCTGTTTTCTTCGCTAGTTTCATTATAAATCACCGATTTCATTTGCTGATCAAGAGAGCATGATGCGTCGCAGCCCCCTTCTGGTTACTTTTTTTCTGGCTGGCAGCTGCCTGAGCGCGTTCGCGCAGGATCGTTCCTACCCCGCCGGGGAAGTTCCGGTACAGCTTGCGCAATCGCGTGGTTTCGGCGTCTACTATGATGAGTACGGCAACCGAGTTCTGGTTGATAATTGGACGGGCGAGGTTGTTTCGGTGCAGCCGCGCGGCGAGCGCCGCTATGGCCGCCGCCCTTATGAGGAAGGCGTTCCGGGCGAGGCCTATCCGGAAAGGCCGCGTGATTATCCTCCTCGTGAATATGATGCGCCCTCCCGCTATGACGATCGCTATTATGCCAACACACCGGAATACGGTGATTATGGTTATGGGGAGGAACCATCTTACGGGGGGCAGGGAGCGCGGCCCGGTTATCAGGAGCGCTATCAGCAACCACCAGAACGGCAGGGCAGCATTATTCGCCGTCCGTTGAATGCCGAGCCGTCCGCGCCACCTCCGGCAGCGGAGCGCCCTGCAAGACCACCGTCTGAAATTATCACAGAGCCGCAAGACCAGCCACGCATCGAAGTTCCTGCCCGCAATGGCGCCCGTACGCAGGTGGCGGAACTGCAGGTGCTGCTCGACCGGGTAGGAGCGTCCCCTGGCGCGATCGACGGACGATTCGGCAGCAATCTGGAGAAGGCGCTGGAAAGCTACGCGCAGATTACCGGGCTCGTCCTGCGCTCTACCGACGCGGAGAGCATTACCAAGGCGCTGGAGCAAACGGGCGGCGAGGCCTTCACAGAGTACGTGATTACGCCGGAGGACGTCGCGGGTCCTTATGTCGCCTCAGTACCCGCCGATTATGGCGAAAAGGCCAAGCTTGATCGGCTGAGCTATACGAGCGTGACAGAGATGCTGGGCGAACGCTTCCACATGGACCAGGACTATCTCAAGTCAATCAATCCGGGCGTCAATTTCAATCGGCCGGGCACGAAGATACGTGTGGTCAATGTAGGTAAACCGCGTGCGAACGAGGTCGTGCGGATCGTTGCCGACAAGGGGCGCAAGCAGGTGCTTGGATATGGGGCTGATGGCAGCCTGGTAGTTGCTTATCCGGCTACTATCGGTTCATCCGACACGCCGTCTCCGACCGGCACCCATAAGGTCGAGCGTATTGCGATCAATCCGCAATATACTTACAATCCCAAGGTCAATTTCAAGCAGGGGAATAATGACAGGATTCTGACCATTCCGCCTGGTCCCAATGGGCCTGTCGGCAGCGTCTGGATAGCGCTTTCGAAGCCGACCTATGGCATTCATGGTACGCCGGAACCGTCGCAGATTGGCAAGACCTCGAGCCATGGCTGCGTACGCTTGACGAATTGGGATGCACAAGAACTCGCCAAGCTGGTCAAACCGGGGGTGGAAGTCGAATTTCGGGAATAGCGGTTGGATAGGGACGTGCGCAAACGCCGCCCGACGTGATCGCCTGCGGTTGACGTATTGTTTTTCTTTCCGGAAGTTTTGGGCGCGTCTTGCTCGCTCTTTTTTCGGAAACTTCCGCATTCCTTTCGCAATCCATGGCTTTCGTAGGCCAGGGGTTGCGGGAAATTGAGGGGTTTTGGAGCATGTGGCCCGTCAACTCATCAATCTCAAATGCTTCCACATGCTCCCGACGATGATCCTTCGCTTTGCCAGGGCGAAAGACGTGCCAGATATGCAAGGCTTGTCAGACCTCACCCATCCAGTCGCCGACGTCCTCGCTCAGTGTCACGGGTGCACACGAGACCCCTCCGAGAACGCGAGAGTATTATCGGCCAACTGCCCAAGGTGTGGATGGATTGGAGCTTTTCTCCTCCCGATAAAATGACAAGTCCCTGATCGGTAAGGCACAAAAAAATACCCGGCTGAAAAACCAGGTATTTTTATCCACGCGTCGGGCGGCTGAACATGACCTTAATCAACCCTGGACGCGGTTTGTACTCGCCATGAACAGCGGATCGTCATTGCTGTCCTTCAGCAGTTGATCGATGCGTTCGCGTTCATTCTTGAACGCTTCCAGGTCATCATCCGTCAATGTGCGAGAGACAGGAAGACGTACGCGCATGGGATCTACGCGTCTGTCATTGACCATCACCTCATAATGAAGATGGTTGCCCGTCGACTGTCCGGTCGAGCCGACATAGCCGATTACCTGACCTTGCCGGACCTGGGCGCCAGCTGTTATGCCGCTGGCTATGCCGCTCTGGTGATTGAACGATGTCTTGTAGCCATTGGGGTGACGGATAATCGTCTGGCGGCCGTAGCCGCCGGCCCATCCGGCCTTTTCAACGACGCCGTCTCCCGGTGCGATGATAGGCGTGCCGCGCGGCGCCGCCCAGTCAACGCCGGTATGCATGCGCGAATAACCAAGAATGGGATGGCGGCGCATGCCATAGCCGGAGGTAAAGCGGCCGTTCGGAACAGGATTGCGCAACAGGAAGGGGCGGGCGCTACGGCCTTCCGGATCGAAATAGTCGATCGCTCCTGTCGCAGTCTGATAGCGATAATAGCGTCGTTCCTTGCCCGAAAAGTCGGTGGCGACATAGAGCAGCTCCGAATCTTCCGTCATCCCGCCATCATTGTCTGGTTGCGAGAAGAAGACCTCGATTCGGTCCTGCGTGGTCAGGCGAGCCTGGAGGTCGACGTCCGCCGCAATCAGACGCACGAGCTGCTGTGTCACTTCGCGCGACATCCCGTAGGAGTATGCGGTATTGTAAATGCCGTCATAGACACTGGGCAGATCCGGACGCGATACGGCGCTTGGCTCCGAGCTCTCGAATGCCATGCGAATTTCGTCCGACACTTCCGGCTCGTTGGCCGGCACATACTGGTCGCGATCATTGAGCGCGATGGTCAGCACGTGCGAGGTGCCCTGATAGATACTGGTGCGGACGATGCGTGCCTTCTCATCGCGGATTTCGAGGCCGACTCGTAGAACATTACCTGCCTTGAGCGCCGGCGCATTCATCAGCTTGGCGATGGCCTCGGCCATTCCTTCCATGCTTTCGCCGTCATAGCCGGCTTGCGTGAAGGCATCCGTTATCTTGCGCTCTTCCTTGAAGGGAATGATATCTTCCGCATAGATCGGCGAAGGTGGGGCTTCATCGTCACGTGCTGCGATGGACATGTTTTCCGGTACGACGCGAACGGCAAAGGCGGCATCCAGTGCCTGCAGCGTCAGGTTGGTTTCGCCGAAGCGCTGCGGATCGACATAATGCAGCGAGGCCAGCTGGATGTCGCCGTCGTTCAGCAGGGAGGCGGTATTGCGCACAACCTGCTCGACTTCGGAGGATGACAGCTCGCTCTGCTGGTCGTAGTTCGCCTCCTCAAGAGGGAAATCCACTGTCTTGATGCTCATGTCGCTCTCGACCTTGGCGCCATAGATCATGCCGGTGGCAAGTTGCGTCGGTGCAACCGCCTTGTTGGCATTTTCATTGGCGAAAACGGTGAGCGGATCGAAATCGGGGTAGGTGCGGCTCGTTTTGTGTCCGGCGGCCAGATCCATCTGCACATAGGCAAAGGGGATTGTGCGTACGACTTCCCGATCGCCCTCGCGCGTTACCGTGGAGACCTGCATACGGCGACGGTCCTGCGCGCGCGCGATTGGCCTTGTCGGAGCAATGCGGCCGACTTTGCCCTGCTCCCCCGAGCCTTGCGTCGATGCAACCTTGATATGGGCGATTTCCGGCGGTGTCGCCAGCTGCTGGCGACCATCGAGGGCAACCGAAAGAGCCACGCCCATGAGGAGCGTCGAGATGACGCCAGTCAGAAAGGTGCCGGACAGCCAGCGGATGGATATTTCGCGGCGGTCAGGTGGCGTCTTTCGCCCGTCTGCGACAAGCGCCGGCTCCTCGCCGATCATTCGCGTCATGTCGTTCTCGGGCTGCAATATCGTCCGTTCCCCTACCCAAACGTGAAAAGGCATCGCTGGCGGGCCACAATTGCTGCCCCCATCTTCGAAGTCAACCTGCGCAATACCATAGAAAGCTGGTGCCAGTCTGCACTGCAATATCTACATATAATCGCGCGAGGATATTCGACGCGTCGTGATATGGCGAAACTGATGCTGCGCCAATCGGGCGCCAATATGTCGGCTTTGTGAATTCGATAAAATTTGTCCAGAATTGCGTGCAATCCACCGGTGACGATTTCGCTCTGGTGGCAATGAGCGGCGGATTTCATAATTTCCGTTCTGTTCATTATCTGTTGAAAACTTTTGGTGGTAATGCTGTTCCGGCCTTTTGGGGGCTGG
>NZ_BMZO01000008.1:41202-249832 GCF_014652835.1 Limoniibacter endophyticus | reverse complement strand
AACGTGACCGATCGTGCCGATGTTAACGTGAGGCTTAGTGCGCTCAAATTTAGCCTTAGCCATTCCAATCTCCTATTATCGGATCAACCGGAAAAAATTCCAGCTTCCGGGATCGCCTTAAGAGGCTGCTTTCTTCTGGATTTCCTGAGCAACTGCTGCCGGAACCGGTTCGTAGTGGTCAAACTGCATCGTATACTGGGCACGCCCCTGCGAGGACGAACGCAGCGTATCAATGTACTTGAACATGTTGGCCAGCGGCACCATCGCGTTCACGACGATAGCGTTGCCACGCATTTCCTGCCCCTGGACGATACCGCGACGACCAGAGAGATCGCCGATGATCGTGCCGACATATTCTTCCGGCGTCACGACCTCGACCTTCATGATCGGCTCGAGGAGCTGAGCACCAGCCTTGCCGGCTGCTTCACGGAACGCTGCGCGTGCTGCGATTTCGAACGCCAGGACCGATGAGTCGACGTCGTGGAACGCACCGTCGATCAAGGTAGCCTTGACGCCCTGCATCGGATAGCCCGCAACCGGACCGGACGACATGACGCTCTCGATACCCTTTTGAACGCCCGGGATGTATTCCTTCGGAACAGCACCACCAACGATCTTGGATTCGAATGCGAAATCCTTGACTTCGCCGTTCTCGTCCGGGGTATTCGGCTCGAAGATGATCTTGACGCGGGCGAACTGACCCGTACCGCCCGACTGCTTCTTATGAGTATAATCCTGCTCGACCGACCGCGTGATGGTTTCCCGATAGGCAACCATCGGAGCACCGACGTTTGCTTCTACCTTGAATTCGCGCTTCATGCGATCAACGAGAATGTCGAGATGAAGCTCGCCCATGCCGGCAATGATGGTCTGCCCCGACTCGGTGTCAGACTTGACGCGGAAGGACGGATCCTCAGCTGCCAGGCGATTGAGCGCAAGACCCATCTTTTCCTGGTCGCCCTTGGTCTTCGGCTCGATCGCGATCTGAATGACCGGCTCGGGGAATTCCATGCGCTCAAGAATAACAGGCTTCAGCGGATCGCAAAGCGTATCACCGGTCGTCGTCTCCTTCAGACCGGCAAGAGCAACGATATCGCCAGCAAAGGCTTCTTCGATGTCTTCACGGCTGTTGGAGTGCATCTGCAGCATACGGCCGATACGCTCGTTCTTATCCTTCACCGTATTCTTCAGCGACACGCCCTTTGTGAGCTTGCCGGAATAGATGCGCGCGAAGGTCAGCGAACCGACGAACGGGTCATTCATGATCTTGAAAGCAAGCATCGACAGCGGCTCGTCGTCCGAAGCATGACGCTCGATTTCAGCTTCCGTCTTGGCGTCGATGCCCTTGATAGCAGGAACGTCGACCGGAGAAGGCAGATAATCAACCACCGCATCAAGAAGCGGCTGCACACCTTTGTTCTTAAAAGCAGAACCGCAGAACATCGGGAAGAACTTGACGGCGATGGTACCCTTGCGGATCAACGCACGGATCTCATCGTTCGACGGCAGGTTACCCTCAAGATAATTATTCATCGCGTCGTCGTCCATTTCGACGGCCGCTTCGATCATCCGCTCGCGGTATTCTTCTGCCTTGTCCTTCAGGTCAGCCGGAATCTCGACGACATCCCAGGCAGCACCAAGGTCCTCACCCTTCCAGATGAGCGCCTTCATTTCGACCAGATCGACAACACCGGCAAATTCGCTTTCGGCGCCGATCGGCAACTGCATGACGACAGCCTTCGCGCCAAGGCGCTGGCCGATCATTTCGTACGAGCGGTAGAAGTCCGCACCGATCTTGTCCATCTTGTTGCAGAAGATCATGCGCGGAACATGATACTTGTCTGCCTGACGCCATACCGTTTCGGTCTGCGGCTCAACGCCTGCATTGGCATCGAGAAGAGCAACAGCACCGTCGAGAACGCGCAGCGAACGCTCAACTTCGATAGTGAAGTCGACGTGGCCGGGCGTGTCGATGATGTTGAAACGACGCTTCTTGCCATCACGACCTGCCCAGAAGGTGGTCGTAGCAGCGGAAGTGATCGTGATGCCGCGCTCCTGCTCCTGCTCCATCCAGTCCATGGTGGCCGCGCCGTCATGAACTTCACCGATCTTGTGCGACTTGCCGGTGTAGTACAGGACGCGTTCGGTCGTCGTCGTCTTGCCGGCATCAATGTGAGCCATGATGCCGAAATTGCGATAGTCTTCGATCTTATATTCGCGGGCCATGGAAGGTGCCTCTTGCCTCTAGTCGTGCCGTTACCAGCGGTAATGTGCGAATGCGCGGTTAGCGTCAGCCATCTTATGCGTGTCTTCACGCTTCTTCACGGCCGAACCACGGTTGTTAGCAGCATCCAGCAACTCTGCCGAAAGGCGATCGACCATCGTCGTTTCATTGCGGTTGCGAGCAGCATTGATGATCCAGCGGATCGCGAGGGCCTGACGGCGCTCCGGGCGAACGTCAACCGGAACCTGATACGTTGCACCGCCAACGCGACGCGAACGAACTTCCAGGTGCGGAGAGACATTGGCAAGCGCGCTGTGGAACAGGGCCACCGGCTCGCTCTTCGCCTTCTCAGCGATCTGATCAAGAGCACCGTAAACGATGCGCTCAGCAACAGACTTCTTGCCATCATACATGACAGCATTCATGAACTTGGTGATCACGAGATCGCCGAACTTTGGATCCGGGTTGATCTCACGCTTTTCTGCTTTATGGCGTCTGGACATACTAGTCTCGTCTCTCAAAAAATATGGCACCTATCACGCGGAGAACCTCGCGCGGCACCGTTAAACCGAAAACGACCGAATTACTTCGGACGCTTTGCACCGTACTTCGAACGGCGCTGCTTACGATTCTTGACACCCTGGGTATCGAGAACGCCACGGATGATGTGGTAGCGAACACCTGGCAAGTCCTTGACGCGGCCGCCGCGGATCATGACGACGGAGTGTTCCTGCAGGTTGTGGCCTTCACCCGGAATGTAGCCGATGACTTCAAAGCCATTGGTCAGGCGGATCTTGGCAACCTTACGCAAAGCCGAGTTCGGCTTCTTAGGGGTCGTCGTGTAGACACGGGTGCAAACACCACGCTTCTGCGGGTTCTCCTGCATTGCAGGAACCTTATTACGCTTCACCGGCGCCTGGCGCGGCTTGCGGATCAACTGGTTTACGGTAGGCATTCAACCTTCCTCTATTAAAATCTCGGGCCTGAGCCGCGGCTCAAGTGAGCCTTTTCCATACAAAAATTCGGGCTAAAAACCGCTTCCGCGGCTCACCCGAACCAAAAAGCAGAGGAAGCCTTTGGGCTTCGTGCGATCAGGAATGTAAGGCTCACTTTAAAAAAGAACCCTGTTTGAAACATAGGTTCAGGACGAGGCGCCCCGAAAATCGACGTTTCACATCGGCTCTGACGATGCGGCTTCTACATTTTCGATTCCGAGTCGTCAACCCCAAACGTTAATATCAGCCCCGCAAAAGGCGGATTTCTAGGGCTTTGAGCAAGCTACAGGACCCTGGCCGGGTTTACAATGCACCCCGCCCGTGTCATCGCTCGGCTACGTATTCCAATAACACAACGAGATGACAGCACGTATGAACGACAACGAAGAAAAGGCGGTAACCATCATCATTGGCCGTGTCCAGCGCGACGAGGACGGCCCTCAGACCGAAGTGCATGTACTTCTGGTCGCTCCCGACGATGATACCGCCGTGCATAACACGCTGGAGGCGCTGAAGGCTGAGGGCTATGCCTTCGCCGAGCTGGACCAGATCGGCGAAATGCAGGAAGAACCAGACGAAGAGCCCTACGCATCGGCTTACCAGGGTGCGCTTGAAGGTGAAATCGCAGTCGTCAAGGCCGGCGAAATCCGCCGCTGATTCTCTCCCGGCAATGCGCGCGCGACTTTCGGCTGGCGGATCCTGTTCAGGCCGCCTCGGCTGCGACGCGATTACGGCCTGATCGCTTGGCTTGATAGAGCGCGCGGTCGGCGCGCTTCAAGAGATCTTCCATCGTGTCGCCGGTCCATTTAAGCGACGCTACGCCGATAGAAACCGTCACCGGAATCGCCTGGCCATTCTGCCCCACCGTAAATGGCTGGCGTTCCACATCGGCGCGAATGCGCTCGGCAACCTTGGTTGATGAGTCGAACGGCGTATCCGGCATGACGACGACGAACTCTTCTCCGCCGAAACGGCAGGCCAGATCAATTCCCCGCACATTATCGCGCAGGCGCTGCGCAAACTCGCGCAAGATGGCATCCCCTCCATCATGACCCCAGCTGTCATTGATCAACTTGAAATGATCGAGATCGCAAATCAGCAGCGAAAGCGGCTTCTGCCGCGACATGGAACGTGCGATCAAAGTACGCAGGTGGCTGTCGAGATAACGACGATTATTCAGGCCCGTCAGACTATCCGTGACCGCCATCTCAAGCGTTTGCGACAGGCTTGCCCGTAATTCGTCATCATAACGCTTGCGGCGGATCTGGGTTTTGATGCGCGCCGTCAGTTCATGGGGATCAATGGGGCGCAACATAAAATCATTGATGCCGAGTTCCAGCGCGCGCACGACCTTTGCATCTTCCCCCTGCTCCGCAACCATCACGATCGGCACTGAGCGCGTCTTGTCGAGCGAGCGCAACTGCGAGCAGAGCCGCAACGGATCAACTGTTTCCAGCCGTCCCGAAATGATGATGCAATCATAATCTCCCTGCGATGCCTGGAAGAGGCCGGATTGCGGATCAGGCACGACGAGCACGTCGCAGACATTCTGCAGGCTGGAAGAGATGCGCTCCGACGACGCTGCATGTTCATCGATGACGAGAATTTGTGCCTGACGGGCGCCGCTATCCGCGTCTGGACGCATCAAGGCCTCGATGCCTATCATGCGCGTGGTGGACGCTCGCAGCCGCAGTTCATCCGTGAGGGTCTTGAGGCGTACGAGGCTTTTCACCCGCGTCATCAATTGCAGTCCATTGACGGGTTTGCTGAGGAAATCATCCGCGCCTGCTTCGAGTCCCTTCACGCGGCTGTCGATCTGGTTGAGCGCAGTGATCATGACGACGGGCACGTGAGCCGTGCGAGGGTCGAGCTTCAGGCGCTTGCAAACTTCGAAGCCGTCCATTTCCGGCATCATAACGTCAAGCAATATCACGTCCACGCGGCCCGCTTCGCAAATCTCAAGCGCCTCGGGTCCACTCGCCGCCGTCAGGACGTCGAAATATTCCGCCGAAAGCATCGCTTCCAGCAGGCGCACATTGGCCGGTACGTCATCGACGACGAGGATACGCGCAGTCATTTTTCCCCCAAGACAGACGGCTCTCCCCCGTCATGCGTCCCCAAGATAGGATTTTATCGTCTGGATGAAGCGGGGCACGGATATGGGCTTTGAGATATAGGCTTCGCAGCCCCCCTGCCTGATCCGCTCTTCATCGCCCTTCATTGCAAAAGCCGTAACGGCAATGACGGGTATGACATGCAACTCGTCATCGTTTTTCAACCATTTTGTAACTTCCAGGCCCGAAACCTCCGGCAGCTGGATGTCCATCAAGATGAGATCGGGTCGATGCGCGCGTGCCAAATCAAGTGCTTCAAGGCCGCTGCGGGTTGTGATCGTCTCATAGCCGCTCGCGACGATAAGATCGTTGAAGAGCTTCATGTTCAGCTCGTTGTCTTCGACGATCATTACTTTTTTGGCCATGCCGCCTTACCTGCTCGCAATCTTTCCCGCTTCATCTAACGGCGCTTATTGACTGATGTCTTAATGCCCGAACATTGACGAAACGGAAATCTGATGAAAAACCCGGCCATACTCTTTCAAATGATGCTCGACGGCAAGCATCATCCCCTAAAGGTTTTCACCAAGGAGCGACACGATGACCGACATAGCGAAACGAGGCTCCGGTAACGAGGATGTCGCAATCGCGGCGCTAGGGTTCATCGCCGCCGATCCCGAGCTTCTGCCGCGTTTCCTCGACTTGTCGGGAATCGATGCCTCGGCGATTCGCCGCGCCGCTGCCGAACCGGGTTTCCTTGCCGGCGTGCTCGACTTCGTTCTCGCGCACGAGCCCACGCTTCTACGCTTCTGCCAGGAAGCCGAAATAGCGCCGGAGCACGTCGCGCGCGCGCGCCGCGCACTAGGTGGTTTCGACGAAAGCCACTACTGAAGCAGTTGCAAATCCGCTTTCGCCCCTCTCTCGCACGTGCTACTGGAAACGAATAGCGAACATCTTATCCGATTCTGCGATGCAACTGGCGTTGAACGATCCCCGGCATGGCTTCTGCCGCGACTGTCTCGCGCTGCAATCGAAGAAGCGTACGCGTTGCGAAAGCTGCGGCAGCCCGCGCATTATCGCCCATCCCGAACTCTACGCCCTGTCGCTCGGGCATATCGATTGCGACGCCTTCTATGCGAGCGTCGAAAAGCGTGACGATCCTTCCCTGGCCGACAAGCCCGTAATCATTGGCGGCGGCAAACGCGGTGTGGTTTCAACCGCCTGCTACATTGCGCGCATCAACGGCGTTCGGTCCGCCATGCCGATGTTCAAGGCGCTGGATGCCTGCCCTCACGCCGTCGTCATCAAGCCGAACATGGAGAAGTACGCCCGCGTCGGGCGTGAAATCCGTGAGCGCATGCAGGCGCTGACGCCGATGGTCGAACCACTCTCCATCGACGAGGCTTTCCTTGACCTTGAGGGAACTCAGAAGCTGCATCGTCAACCTGCCGCGCTCGTCCTTGCACGCCTTGCCATCGACATAGAAAAGGAGATCGGCGTCACGGTGTCGGTCGGCCTCTCCTATTGTAAATTCCTGGCAAAGGTTGCCTCCGATCTCGACAAACCACGCGGCTTTTCCGTGATAGGTCAGGAGGAAGCACTATCCTTCCTGGCCGACAAGCCGGTTGCAATGATCTGGGGGGTCGGCAAGGCTTTCGATTCGCAGCTCGCCAAGGACAATATTCGCACCATCGGGCAATTGCAGCGCATGGAGAAGAACGACCTGATGCGCCGTTACGGCACGATGGGTACGCGTCTCTATCACCTGTCGCGCGGTGAAGATGTGCGCCGTGTCGATGCAGAGCACGAGATGAAGAGCGTCTCCTCGGAAACGACCTTCGACATTGATATTGCTACCTACAAGGACCTGGTGCCAATCCTGCGCCGGCAGTCAGAGCGCGTTTCCGAGCGGTTGAAGAAATATGGCCTCGCAGGAAGAACGGTCGTGCTGAAGCTGAAAGATAATCAGTTTCGCACCCGGACACGCAACCGTGCACTCGCAGATGCCACACAGCTGGCCGACCGCATCTTTCAAACCGGTCTCTCACTTCTGGAGAAGGAGACCGATGGCACGCGCTACAGGCTGCTTGGCATTGGCGTCAGCGACCTGGTTGATAAGGATCGTGCAGATCCACCAGATCTTGTCGACGAGCAGGCCCGCAAACGCGCACTCGCCGAAGGCGCGATGGACAGGCTGCGCGGCAAGTTCGGAACGGCGACGGTAGAGACCGGATATACGTTTGGAACAAGGTCTTCCGCAAAGAAGGTCCGGCCCGTACTGGATGACGATACCTGACCGCATCGCAAAACCCTGTTTGCATAAAAGTTGTCGCTGTACTTTTCTTTACCGGAAATGAATTGGGCTCATAATCCGAAATTATCTTTCGGGACGAGCGACATGAGAAAAGACAATTTCTGCAAGTATTATGCTGGAATGAGCACTACACCTTCGGGAGAGAAAGTTTATAAATACCGAATTGCCAATATAATCCTGCTGACCACCCATGAGGACGCAGTTCGCGAGGCGATATTGATCAGTCACGGTGGCTATACGCCGAGGCGTGACTTCTTTCGCCGCGGCTCGGGATTGGTTGTGATACCGGACGGCCTAACCATGGAATTTGCCAGCGCGCGCTGCGCAGAAACCTTGGTGGAAACGGGCATAGAAGACGCCGCTCGTGTCCTTGCGGGTTTCCCATATTATACCTCGGAAACCCTAAAGCCAGGTCAGCATGTCGACAATTACAGCCTGACCTACGCCGCGGAAGGGGATCTGTTCACTCCGAGCTCTCACTGTGACGTCATAAAGATCTCTGCAGGGCCGAAGGCGCATCTCTCCGACATCTTCAATGTCTATCGCACGCTCGGCTGTACATGGAAGACCCTGCACTACTTCCCATGCCGCGCCAACAAGCTACTGGCCGCCTAGACCAGTTCGACCTGAACCACGCCAGTCATCGTTCGCAATGCACCGGCAACCGCAGGCGTGATCTTGTAGCGATCCGGAAGACCGATCTCGACCTCGGCCTTGCCATCCTCCTTGAGTACGATGAGACTAACCTGCCCGTCACCCCTCTGCGTCAACTGACCGGCGATCAGATCAAGCGGCTTGGTATCGCGCACATAGAGGCGTAGCGACTTCTGCACACGCGTCGCCTCGACTTCGAGCGACTGTACGGTCTGGATGCGCAGGCTGACGCCTTCCGGACGATTATCAGCGGCAACTGTCATAACCACCGAAACACCCGGTTCCAGTAGATCGCGGTACTGATTGAGGGTTTCCGAGAACATGACCGCTTCGAATTGGCCGGTCGTATCCGAAAAGACGACAATACCCATCTTGTTGCCGGTACGCGTCTTGCGTTCCTGCTTGGAGGTGACGGTACCCGCGAGCCGCCCGGCGCTAGCGCCTTTCTTCACTGCCGCCGAGAACTGCGCCCAGCCTTGTACGCGCATCTTGTCGAGCACCAGTCTGTATTCGTCCAATGGATGGGCGGAGATATAGAAGCCGACCGCCTGGTATTCGCGATGCAACTGTTCGGCGGGCAGCCACGGATCGGCCTGCGCCAGATGCAATGTCGGTTTTTCGCCGGTCGAAGCCAATGAAAAAATGTCTGACTGGCCGGAAGCGGCGTTTTCCTGCGCGCGGCTCGCCATGCCCATCATGCGATCTATGCCGGAGAACATGTCGGCGCGGCTATAACCAAAGCAATCAAGGGCGCCAGCCGCAATCAGGCTTTCCAGCACACGCTTTCCAACAAGCTTGGGATCTATGCGCTCGCAGAAATCTGCGAGGCTTTCGAAAGGACGCTCCTCACGCTTTTCAACGATATGATCTACCGCCGCCTCGCCCACGCCCTTGATCGCCGACAGAGCAAAGAAAATCTGCTTACCTGAAACCTCGAACGGACGATAGGACGTCAGTACCGACGGCGGAACAACCTCGATACCGAGACGCATCGCGTCCTGACGAAAGTCGGAAAGTTTTTCCGTGTTCGCCATATCGTATGTCATCGATGCGGCAAGAAATTCTACCGGGTGATGCGCTTTCAGATAGGCCGTCTGGTACGATACAATGGCATAGGCGGCAGCGTGCGATTTGTTGAAGCCGTAATCGGCAAACTTCGCAAGCAGGTCGAAGATCGTGTTGGCCTGCGCCTTCGTCACGCCATTTTCGATAGCGCCTTCGACGAAGCGCACGCGCTGCTTGTCCATTTCGGCGCGGATCTTCTTACCCATCGCCCGGCGAAGCAGATCTGCTTCGCCCAACGAATAGCCCGAAAGCTCCTGCGCGATCTGCATCACCTGTTCCTGGTAGACGATAACGCCCTGCGTCTCCTTGACCAGATGATCGATCTTCGGATGGATGGAAGCAATTTCCTCCTCCTTGTGCTTCCGCGCATTATAGACCGGGATGTTTTCCATCGGCCCCGGACGATAGAGCGCGACCAGTGCAATGATATCCTCGATGCAGTCGGGGCGCATACCGATCAGGGCCTTGCGCATGCCCGCCGATTCCACCTGGAATACACCGACCGTTTCGCCGCGCGACAGCATCTCGTAAGTCACCTTGTCGTCCAGCGGGATAGTCGACAGGTCGATGTTGATGCCTTTGCGCGCAATCAGCTTCACCGCTGTTTCCAGAACGGTGAGGGTCTTGAGACCAAGGAAGTCGAACTTGACGAGACCGGCCTGCTCGACGAATTTCATGTTATATTGCGTGACCGGCATATCCGAACGCGGATCGCGATAGAGCGGCACGAGTTCCGACAACGGCCGATCTCCGATGACGATACCGGCGGCGTGGGTCGAGGCGTGTCGATAGAGACCTTCGAGCTTCTGCGCCATGTCGAGCAAGGTCTGAACTGCCGGCTCCTTCTCGACCTCTTCAGCGAAGCGTGGCTCTTCCTCAATCGCCTTGTGCAACGGCGTCGGGTTCGCGGGATTGGATGGCACGAGCTTACAGAGTCTGTCCACCATGCCGTAGGGCATCTGCAAGACGCGACCTACATCGCGCAGCACGGCGCGCGCCTGGAGCGTACCGAAAGTGATGATCTGCGCCACCTGATCGCGTCCGTACCGCTCCTGCACATAACGGATCACCTCCTCGCGGCGATCCTGGCAGAAATCGATATCGAAGTCAGGCATCGAAACGCGTTCAGGATTGAGAAAGCGCTCGAACAGAAGTGAGAAACGCAACGGATCAACGTCGGTAATCGTCAGCGCCCAGGCCACCAGCGAACCTGCACCCGACCCGCGACCCGGGCCGACAGGGATGCCCCTCGATTTCGCCCACTTGATAAAATCGGAAACGATGAGGAAGTAGCCCGGAAATTTCATCCGCTCGATGATCCCGAGCTCGTAGTCGAGGCGCTTATCGTAATCCTCGCGCGTGTAGCCCGCAGACATGCCCTGCTTGGCAAGACGCGCTTCAAGGCCTTCACGGGCCTGCCGTGTCAGCTCTGCCGCCTCGGCAGAAACGGCCTCTTCCGGACTCGCATTCTTGTCGGCGGCGAAGTAAGGGAGAATCGGCGCGCGGCCCTGAGTGAAATAGGAGCAGCGGCGGGCAATCTCGATCGTATTTTCTATGGCTTCCGGAATATCCAGAAAGAGCCGGATCATCTCCGCCTGGCTCTTGAGATGATTGTCGGGTGTAAGCTTGCGCCGGTCATCGGCCGCGATGACAGCCCCTTCGGAGATTGCGATCAGAGCGTCATGCGCCTCGTAGTCGTCGAGCGCGGGAAAGAACGCTTCATTGGTCGCGACAAGCGGTAATTCATGCCGATAGGCCAGCTCGATCGAGCGCGTTTCGACATTCTTGTCGAAGCCCTTCGGACGCGAAAGCTCGACATAAAGCCTGTTACCGAAAATGCTTTTCAGCGCCAGCAAGCGCTCTTCCGCAAGTGCTGCATGACCTGACTTGATAGCTGAGCCGATCGGCCCAAGCTCGCCCCCTGTGAGGCAGATGATACCATCTGCGAAGCCATCGAACTTGCCGAGCGGCAGATGCGCCAGATCACCGGGCGTTTCCATGTAAGCGCGGCTGACAAGACGCACGAGATTGGCATGTCCCTCTTCCGTTGCGGCTATCAGCACCAGTGGAAGGAAGTGACTGCCCCCTCTCTTCGCGTTACGCTGCTCTTCAGCTCCGGGAAAAGCAATGTCGAGCTGGCAGCCGATGATCGGCTGAATGCCTTCCTTCGAAGCTTTCTGCGAAAATTCCAGCGCGCCGAACATGTTGTTGGTGTCGGTGATCGCGATCGCCGGCGCCTCATCCTTCGATGCATGCTTGATGATCTTGCCAACCGGCAATGCGCCTTCGAGAAGCGAATAGGCCGAATGCACGCGAAGATGGATGAAGGTCCTGGGAATATTGGCGGTCATGGATTCTTTCGAGTCGTGTGGCGACACTTTTCTTATTTTGAAGCAATCAGCAAGGAAGGTCCAGTCAGGCGAAAGCCTCGTCACAGCTTCCTTGTACCGATCAAGACCATCGGTTTCGCGACATTATCCGTTCCGAAATCACTTTCGATTTTCTGGTCGATGCAGTAATGCGTGGCTCATGACACACGCACCTATTCATATCATCGGCGGCGGGCTTGCAGGCTCGGAAGCCGCCTGGCAGGCAGCGAATGCCGGCATCCCAGTGATCCTGCACGAAATGCGCGGCGTACGCGGCACCGACGCCCACCACACGGACGGCCTTGCCGAACTCGTCTGCTCCAATTCCTTCCGCTCTGATGATGCCCAATCGAACGCGGTCGGTCTGATCCATGCCGAGATGCGGCGCGCCAACTCGCTCATCATGGCCTGTGCCGATGCCAATCAGGTTCCTGCCGGCGGCGCGCTTGCCGTCGATCGCGTCGCCTTCTCGCAGGCCGTAACGCAAAAGCTGGAAGAGCATCCGCTGGTCAACATCGTTCGCGAGGAAATCACAGGCTTGCCTCCGGAGGCGTGGGATCAGGCAATCATCGCGTCCGGTCCCCTCACCGCACCTGGCCTCGCCGAAGCGATACGCTCTGCGACCGGCGCCGATGCGCTTGCCTTCTTTGATGCCATAGCGCCGATCGTTCATACGGAATCGATCGACATGGATATATGCTGGTTCCAGTCGCGCTATGACAAGGTCGGCCCCGGCGGCACCGGCAAGGACTACATTAACTGCCCGATGGACAAGGACCAATATCTGGCATTCGTGCAGGCACTGATCGACGGCGAAAAGACCGAGTTCCGTGAATGGGAAGGGACGCCCTATTTCGACGGCTGTCTGCCAATCGAGATCATGGCTGAACGCGGCGTCGAGACATTGCGCCACGGCCCGATGAAGCCGATGGGCCTGACCAATGCCCACAATCCCACCGTAAAAGCCTATGCGGTGGTGCAGTTGCGCCAGGATAATGCGCTCGGCACGCTCTACAACATGGTCGGATTCCAGACGAAGTTGAAATATGCCGAGCAGAAACGCATCTTCCGCATGATCCCGGGACTGGAGAACGCGGAGTTCGCGCGCCTGGGTGGGCTGCACCGCAACACCTATATCAATTCCCCTACATTGCTCGACACATCCCTGCAGCTGAAGAGCCGCAAGGGGCTGCGCTTCGCCGGTCAGATCACCGGATGCGAAGGTTATGTAGAAAGTGCCTCGGTCGGATTGATGGCCGGTCGCTTCGCAGCGGCCGCACGTCTTGGCAAGGATCTCGCGCCGCCTCCTGTAACGACGGCGATGGGTGCCCTGCTCAACCATATTACCGGCGGCCATATCATCTCACACGAGGAACCGGGCAAGCGCTCCTTCCAGCCGATGAACGTCAATTTCGGCCTCTTCCCGCCAGTGGAAATTCCGCGTGAGGAAGGCAAGCGCCTGCGTGGCAAGGAAAAGACCACCGCGAAGAAGCATGCTTTGACGGCTCGAGCCCTGGTGGATTTCGATGCATGGATCGCACAGCAGCAATAAGCGAAGAAGCCGGGCCTGAGCCTGGCTTCCCTAGTGCCGGTACCGGAACCAGTACAGGAGCGCGTGTGATCGAACCCAAGGATCTCTTCTTCCGCACGCCCGATAATGCTATTGCTCGCGGGCGTGATGGCCTCGACGGATCGACATTACATTTAATGTAATGCTAATCCGCAAAAGTCGGATCACGCCTCGCAGGCCTGCATGCGACGCACAAGGCGCTTGTCATTGGCGACAGAAATTGCCCAGATAACTAGCCCGCCAAAGGCAAGAGCCGCGCCAACATAGCCGATCGAAGGCAGTCCGTAGCCCGCTGCAATCGCCAAGCCGCTAAGGAATGGTCCAAGCGCGTTGGCGAAATTGAACGCGCTGTGATTAAGTGCGGCAGCAAGGGTCTGCGCATCTTCAGCAACATCCATAAGACGCGTTTGCAGAAGCGTCGAAAGGCCACCGCCGCAGCCGATCAGGAACACGACGCCAGCAACTGCCCAAACATTGCCTACCGACGCGGGAAAGAGCAGCAATGCCACGATCGACCAGAGGATGACAAGATAGGTCGAAGGCACGAGCGCCTTGTCGGCGGCCCAGCCCGCGACAAGTGCACCAATTGTAGCACCAACGCCGAAGATTGCCAGAACCAGCGAAATCTGGAAGGAATTGGCCAGTGTCACCTGCTGGAGCGTCGCGGTCAAATAAGCATAGACGGCGAACATGCCGCCGAAACCGACAGCCCCTGTGGCGAGCGTCAACCAGACTTGGCCGCTCTTCAACGCGCTCAATTCTTTCAGCGGACTTGCACCTTCAACCGGCTTGTCACGCGGTGCGAAAACGCCGACCATCGTGACGCTGAGCAACGCAAAGAAGGCAACGATAGCAAAACCCCAACGCCAGCCGATATACTCGCCTACCACGGTTGCGGCGGGAACGCCCAGAATAGTCGCAATAGTCAGGCCAAGCATGGTCGAGGCGACGGCCTTGCCGCGTTTCTCGCGTGGAACGAGCGAAGCGGCAACCAAGGCAGCCACACCGAAAAACGCACCGTGCGGCGTTCCGGAAAGGAAACGGAAGAAGACGAAGAGATCGTAGCTTGGAGCCACAGCACTCGCGACATTAGCCGTCGCGAATATCGCCATCAGCGCCATAAGCAGAATGCGCCGCGAAACCTTCGCCGCCAATGCCGCAATGATCGGGGAGCCGATGACAACGCCCAGCGCGTAGGCGCTGATCGCGTGACCGGCCCGCGGTTCGTCGATGCCATAGGCGTTCGCGAAATAGGGAAGCAGGCTCATCGATGCAAACTCGGTGGTACCGATTGCAAAGCCGCCCATCGCCATTGCCAGGATTACGATACCCGGCTTGACCGGAACCGCTTTTGGCTCGACCTGCGGCGGCAATGGATTGGTATCGCCTGTCGTGGTGGTCACGCGAGCTCTCCTTCGTGTGGCAATGCTATGTGCTTGGGCGGTATTGTCAGAGTGTCACGACAAAATGGTGACCATGAGCTGAATTGAAAGAGCGTATTTAAACTGCTTCTCGCCAAATGTAAGAGTCCAGCTTAAGCAAGGCTCCCATGCGAATACGCATGCGTGGAACAGAAAGGGCGACAATGTTACCATTGCCGCCCTTTACTAAACCGACTCCGTTTACTCGGCAGCCGCCTGCGGAGCTTCCACGCGCTGATTTTCGCGCAGTTTCTCTGCCACGAGGAATGCAAGCTCGATCGCCTGATCGGCATTGAGACGGGGGTCGCAATGCGTGTGGTAGCGATCATGCAGATCGTCGGAGGTGATGGCACGCGCGCCACCAGTGCATTCAGTTACGTTCTTGCCGGTCATTTCGACATGCACGCCCCCTGGATAGGAGCCTTCAGCGCGATGAATATCGAAGAAGCTCTCGACCTCGCTCATGATGCGTTCAAACGGGCGCGTCTTGTATCCGCTCGGCGCGGAAATCGTGTTGCCGTGCATCGGATCGCATGACCAGACGACCTTACGGCCCTCGCGCTCGACGGCGCGAATGAGACGCGGCAGATGTTCGCCAACCTTGTCATGACCGAAACGCGCAATGAGCGTCAAACGCCCTGCTTCGTTTTCCGGGTTAAGCAGATCGATGAGCTGCAGCAGGCCATCATCTGTAATGGACGGCCCACACTTCAGACCGATGGGGTTTTTCACGCCACGGCAATATTCAATATGAGCATGATCGGGCTGACGCGTGCGATCACCGATCCAGATCATATGGCCGGAGGTCGAATACCAGTCGCCAGACGTCGAATCGACGCGCGTCAACGCTTCCTCATATCCGAGCAGAAGCGCTTCATGACTCGTATAGAAGTCGGTTTCACGCAGGGCCGCGTGGCTTTCCGGTGTTATGCCGATAGCGCGCATGAAGGCGATCGTCTCGGAAATGCGGTCGGCGATTTCCTGATAAAGCGCGCCTTGTGGGCTGTTGGATACGAAGCCGAGCATCCATTGATGCACGTTTTCCAAGTTGGCATAACCGCCCTGGGCGAATGCGCGCAGCAGGTTCAGCGTCGCGGCTGACTGGCGATAAGCCATTTCCTGGCGCTGCGGATCAGGCAGACGCGACTTTTCATCAAAGTCTATGCCATTGATGATATCACCCCGATAGCTCGGCAGCGTTGCCTCGCCACGCGTCTCCGTTCCAGAAGAGCGGGGCTTGGCGAACTGCCCGGCGATACGCCCGACTTTGACGACCGGCTGACGTCCAGCAAAGGTCAATACGGCAGACATCTGCAGGAATACGCGGAAAAAGTCGCGGATATTATCCGCGCCATGTTCGGCGAAGCTCTCGGCGCAATCGCCACCCTGCAGCAGGAACGCTTTCCCTTCGGAAACGGCGGCCAGCTGCTTCTTCAGCTTGCGTGCCTCACCTGCAAAAACGAGCGGCGGAAACGTAGCAAGACGACCTTCAACCTCGGCAAGAGCCTGTGCATCCGGATATTCCGGAACCTGTGCGATTGGCTTGGATCTCCAGGAATTTGGCGACCATTTCGTCATTGTCTTACCCACCCGTCTATAAAAACTCGAAAACCTTTTACTGGTTTTGCCTCCATCCGACCATTCGGAATGCGGCTCGATACATCATTGCCGTCCACTATGCCATAGCAGTTGCAACAAAAGCACCGCCAAAGCCTCAAATACGTAATTTCCGTGCTCGACAGGCAAAGCCTTTCCTGCTTGCGCTGAGCAGAACAATGGACTGAAGATCCGCCATTACCGCTTCCACAATGGCGAGAGCATCGTGTCGAAAAACAGTGCCTCATGATCGCTCAACGTCACCGAGCGCGGGTAACGGGGCGCAGCCCGATCAAGGTGCAAAGGCATCTCATCGAAACCATCCGTCGTCTCGACAAAACGACGCACGCCCTCCTCTCCATGGATGGTGAAGAAGCCCTGCATCACGGCATCGAGATAGGATTGCGTAATCGCGGATTCCAGCGGCGAGCGTGGCAGGTCCGTCATTACTTCGTAGACATAGATCGGATAATCGATCGTGGCGCCGGAGAGGATTTCGAAGTCTTCATAAGAAACGAGATGGCGATGATAGCCTTTCTCGCGCTCGTCGAGAGCGGGCAGATTGCGCGCGTGATCAACCACCAGAAGACCGTCGATCATCGCGTTCTCATCCCGGCGCACACTGAGAAGAGCGGCCTCGAAATCAGGCAGGTCGGGCCGGTGACGCCAGACGCGTCGCCAGCCCTTGAGACGTGCAGGATGCATGGCGACGATATCGGTACGGTGCGTTGCGGCATTCACCAGCGATCCATAACCGAAATAGGCGATCAGCCCTTCCTCGCCTGCCATCCTGTCCGTCATATCAGCCCTCGACCTTCTCGCCGTTCTTCAAGACGTAGCTCGGCTTGTACATTGTTACCAGCTCCTCGGCAGCAGTGGGATGAACAGCCATGGTGCGATCAAACGCGTCTTTGGTGAGTTCCGCCTTGACGGCAATCCCGAGCAGCTGTGCCATCTCGCCTGCATCCGGGCCAAGAATATGTGCGCCGACAACAACTTTGCTTACCCCGTCGACAATCAGCTTCATCAGGGTCTTGTCCTGTCGGCCCGATAGCGTGTTCTTCATCGGACGGAAGATCGCGCGATAGACTTCTAGCGTCTCGTAGCGCTTTGCAGCCACATCTTCCGCCAATCCGACCGTACCGATTTCAGGCTGCGAGAACACCGCCGTTGCCACTGTCTCGATATCCGGCCTGGTCGGATTGTTCTTGAATGCGGTCTCGACGAAGCACATGGCTTCATGGATGGCCACAGGCGTCAGTTGCACGCGATCGGTGACGTCGCCCAACGCCCAGATGTTCTCGACATTGGTGCGCGAATAGTCGTCGATCAGGATCTCCCCTTTATCGCCCGTCTTGACGCCAGCAGCTTCCAGGCCCAGTCCCTTCGTGTACGGGGTGCGGCCAAGTGCCAGAAGAACCTGATCCGCTTCAAACGCTTCGCCTTTCTGCAAATGAACGCGAAGTGTGCCTTCACTGCGCTTTTCGACCTCAACGATCATGTCTTCATAGATGATCTTGATGCCCTTGGCCTGCATGGTCTCCGAGAGAAGTTCGCGCAGATCCTGGTCGAAATGATTAAGAATCAGCTTGCCGCGATAAATCAGTGTCGTTTCAACGCCGAGGCCATGCATGATATTGGCGAATTCCACGGCAATATAGCCCCCGCCATACACAACGATGGAACTGGGAAGCTCAGGCAGATCGAACACGTCGTCTGAAACCAGACAATGCTCATGACCCGGTAGTGCGTCGTGACGATTCGCGATGCCACCCGTTGCAATCAGAATATGTTCCGCAGTTACCGTCCGCCCGTCCTTGACGAGACGAACCGTGTGCGCATCCACCAGCTCGGCACGACTGTCGAACGTGGTAGCCCCCGCAGCCCTAACGTTTTTTTCGTAAAGTCCCTCGAGGCGGGTTATTTCCTTTTCTTTCGCTGCAACAAGCTTCTTCCAGTCAAAATGGGCCTCACCGACCGTCCACCCGAAGCCTGCCGCATCTTCAAAATGTTCGGGGAAATGCGAAGCATAAACATAGAGCTTCTTTGGAACGCAGCCGCGAATGACGCAGGTACCGCCGAAGCGGAATTCTTCCGCAATGGCAACGCGCTTACCGAGGGCCGCCGAGACGCGTGCAGCGCGCACGCCGCCTGAACCGCCACCGATCACGAACAGGTCAAAATCATAGCTCACAGAGGAATCCCCAACTCATTTGCATCATGCTTCGATACTTATGTCGGCACCACATCGTATAAAAGGCGCCGACACGTGGAAATGAAAAAGCCCGGCTTGCGCACCGGGCTGATCCTTGTAAAAAGTGCCGCCTCCTACTGCGCCGGTGCCGGTTGGGCGGGAGCAGAGGTCGGCTGAATTTCACCGCCCAGGCGATTTTCTACTGCCTGCGTCAGATCGCGCGCTATGCCGCGCTGCCAGATCGCAGCCGCCTCGAGCATGGAGCGGCTTACGATCGGGCCCTCCGAAAGCAGCTTCTTGCCGGTAGCGGAATTGTAGAAATTGGCGATCTCGGTCAGCTCCTGCTGCGAAAAGACACGGGCATATGCCGTTGCCGCTTCGCGCTCCAGATCGGCACGGCGTGCAGCGATCTTGATGATTTCTTCGTCTACCGTTGAGACGATCAGATCCTGCTTGTCCGGGTTGCGGTTGATCAGCTCATTCTTGAGGAACTGAGCCGACTGCGGCAACACGTTGTCGAATTGGTCGGTCGCATTGATAGCATTGATTGTGGCGCGAGCGGCAGCCAGATGCTCGCTGGATATTTCCTGAGCCGTTGCGACACTGACGCCAAGCATGGAGACAGCGACAGCGGATAGAGCGAGCGTGCGGATACGCGATGCGAAGATCATATGTCAGAACTCCTAAACTTAGCTCCGGGTCATCGTCTGCACACCTTCCGGTGCGGCGATGATGGCGAGCGTCGCCATGTTGATGAAAAGACCGTGTTCCACCACACCCGGAATCGCGTGCAGTGCTTCAGACAGTGCTCTTGAATCGGGAATGCGGCCAAAAGATGCGTCGAGAATGAAATGCTGGCCATCCGTCACGACGGTTTCGCCGTCCTTTTCACGCAGCGTGACCTCGCCTTCAAGACCAAGCTTTGCCGCTGCCTTTTCGACAGCAAGCCTGGTGGCGGCAAGACCAAAGGGATTGACCTCGATGGGAAGGGGAAATCTGCCGACCGTCTCGACGACCTTCGATTTGTCCGCGATTACGATCATTTTTGTGGATGCGGCTGCAACGATTTTCTCGCGCAGCAAAGCGGCACCACCGCCCTTGATCAGAGTAAGCTCTGCATCAAGCTCGTCGGCACCGTCGATGGTAAGGTCGAGTTCGGGCAGTTCGTCCAGCGTTGCCAGCCTGACGCCAAGCTCCTTGCAGAGCGAGGCTGTGCGTTCGGAAGTCGGCACACCGATCACGTCGAGACCGTCTGCAACTCTTTCGGCCAGCAAGCGGACAAACTCCTCCGCCGTGGATCCGGTTCCGATACCCAGACGCATGCCGTTTTCGACATGTCCAAGTGCGGCACGTGCGGCCTCGATCTTGAGCTGACGCTGATCCATGCAGACAAATTCCCTGAAATAGCAGTGCGGGCGCTTTAGCACTTTTGTAACCGATGGCAAAGGGGAAGCGATCATCGTGCCCGCTTGCCAACCGTCTAATCCACCTCTATCCACGAAACTTCGAAAATCAGGAAGGTGTCGCCATGTCTCGTCCGACCGCAGTCTTCGATCTAGACGGTACGCTCATTCATACGGCGCCCGATCTGCTAGATAGTCTCAATCACTGTCTCGAAGCGGCTGGTATGCAGACAGCTTCCACATCGGAATTCACCCGTTTTGTCGGCATGGGCGTGAAGGTCATGCTGGAGCGCGCTTTTGAAGCTCAGCAAAAAAGGGCCACACCCGAACAATTTCAGGCGATGTTCGACCAGTTCATCGGGCATTACTCCGGCAATATGCCCGGAAAATCGCAACCTTATCCCGGCATTCTGGACGCGCTTGACCGACTGGATGAAGCAGGATTCGATCTGGCCATCTGCACCAACAAGACCGAGGCGCTGGCGACACAGCTGATCGCCGGACTTGATCTGACACGGCGATTCAAGATCTTGACGGGTGGAGACACGTTTCCGTTCCGCAAACCTGATCCTCGTCATATAATTGAGACCGTTCGCAAAATCGGAAACGATCCCGAACGCGCCATCATGGTGGGCGATTCGCGGGCTGATATTAATGCCGCCAAGGCCGCCGGCATTCCGGTTATTGCGGTCGACTTCGGATATACCGATCTGCATGTGCGCGAATTCGATCCGTCAGTAATCATCTCGCACTACAACGAGCTAACCGTGGAACTGGTCGACGGGCTGTTGCGCGCCGCCGCCGGCTAACGGACTCGCTTTCGGTGTTTATCGCCGGGAGCATATTGACGGGTAGCCCCCTTGCCCCTTATATCGCCGCCATCCTTGAGCCGCTAAGGCCTTGGGCGTGTAGCTCAGCGGGAGAGCACTGCCTTCACACGGCAGGGGTCACAGGTTCAATCCCTGTCACGCCCACCATCCAGCACACGCTTTCTTTCGGTTTCAAAACGGGTCGCAGCACTTTCCATCTGGAACGTCCCGTCAAGCCTGCATACATATTCACTGTGCAACATATCGGGACAAGACGATGCTGACGATTGGCGATCTCTCCAGGGCAACTGGCGTGAAGGTGCCTACCATCCGCTACTATGAGCAGATGGGACTTCTTTCGCATTCGGAACGCTCGGAAGGAAACCAGCGGCGCTATTCCAAAGGTGAGCGCGATCGACTTTCCTTCATCCGCCATGCCCGCGATCTCGGCCTGACGATCGACGCGATCCGCGAGCTGATCGAATTGAGTCAGCATCCGGAGCAACCATGTGCGGAAGCCGATCGCATCGCAGCGGAACAACTCGCCGCAGTGCGCGATAAAATCGTCAGACTAAAGAAGCTTGAAGCTGAACTGGAACGCATCGCCACCCATTGCAACGGCAATCAGGTGGCGGACTGCTACGTCATCCATGCGCTCGCCAGCCACGAACTGTGTGCTGACGAGCACTGACCGATCAAACTGGCTGCCGTAAAAGCCGCAGTGCGTTGAGCGTCACCAGAACAGTTGCGCCAGTGTCGGCCAAGATTGCTGGCCAAAGCCCCGTTACACCCAGAACCGTCGTTACCAGAAATAGCGCTTTGAGGCCGAGGGCGATGGCAATGTTCTGGAAGATGTTTCGCATCATACGTTTTGATAAGACTATCATTTTTGAAACGTCGCTTACACGTCCATGGAGCACTGCGGCGTCCGCCGTTTCCAGCGCGATGTCGGTGCCGCCGCCCATGGCAATGCCTATGTCGGCGGCAGCCAGAGCGGGCGCATCATTGATGCCATCGCCAACCTTGCCGACAATCAGACCCTCACGCTGCAGTTCGTTGACGATGCGCTGCTTGTCCTCTGGCATAAGTTCGGCGCGAACCTCTATGCCAAGCATGTCACCTATGGCTTGGGCAGTGCGGCGGTTGTCACCGGTCAACATGAGTGTGCGCAAGCCGCTTTCCTTTAAAGCCAGAAGCCCGGCAATAGCGTCGGCGCGTGGTTCGTCGCGCATCGCGATGGCACCCGCAACGGCCCCATCAACGGCAAGAACAGACACCGTCTTTCCCTCATCATTCAGCCGTGCAATGACGGCCAGGGCTTCATCGGACAATGGTACCGATATGGCACGCAGGGAAGAAAGCAAAACCTCCCTGCCTTCGATGGTGCCAGTGACGCCTTTGCCTCCCAATGCGCGCGCCTTTTCCGCTGGCGGAAGCACGATGCCTTCGGCATGAGCAAGAATGGCAAGCGCCAGCGGATGGCTTGAACCCGCTTCCAGCGCCGCCGCCAGCCTAACCACTTCGGTTTCCGGTAGCTCACCCAGAACCAGAATGTCTGTGACCCTGGGTCGCCCCTCGGTGAGAGTTCCCGTCTTGTCGAACGCTATGGCGGTGAGTTTGCCAAAACCCTCAAGAACCGCGCCCCCTTTCATCAGCAAACCACGGCGAGCACCGGCTGAAAGGGAAGCGGCAATCGCCGCCGGCGTCGAGATCACCAGAGCGCAAGGACAGCCAATCAGGAGAACCGCAAGGCCGCGATAGACCCACTCTCCCCAGGCGGCACCCACAAATAGCGGCGGAATGATTGCGACAAGCGCGGCAACGGCAACCACGCCGGGCGTATAATAACGCGAAAAGCGATCGATAAAGCGCTCGGTCGGTGCCTTGCTTTCCTGTGCCTCTTCAACGAGCCTGATAATGCGGGCGATGGTATTATCCCGCGCCGTAGCAGTCACACGAGAACGCAAGACGCCAGCGCCGTTCACGGTACCGGCGAAGACAACGTCGCCGATACCCTTCTGAACGGGAGTGCTTTCCCCCGTCACCGATGCTTCGTCAATGTCGCTCTCACCGGAAAGAACGATACCATCGGCCGCAATGCGGTCACCGGGACGAATAATGACGATCTGCCCAAGCTCGAGCGTCTCCGCGGGAACCACGCGCACTTGCCCTCCTACTTCCAGTTGCGCGGTTTCAGGGATCAGCGCTCCAAGCGCCTTGATGCTGGCGCGGGCCTGGCCCGCTGCCACCCCTTCCAGCAATTCACCAACAAGGAACAGAAAGACGACCGCTGCCGCTTCTTCAGCCGCATTGATGAAGACAGCGCCCAAGGCTGCGATCGTCATCAGCATTTCGATTGAAAAAGGCGTCCCCGCTTGAGCCGCTGCAAAAGCACGTCTTGCGATCGGCACGAGACCGACGAACATGGCAATGACGAACGCGACACTGCCGATTTCCGGCAAGAGCTGGCCGAGACCATAGGCAAGAAGGAGCGCCACCCCGGAGAAAATCGTCAGACCGCCTTTATCCGATTTCCACCAGGGACCGCCCGAGGACTCATGCGCCTGTACGTGGGAATGGACGTGGATTGACCCACAATCTTTTACCCTGGAACTGTCGCCACGGCAAAAACCGGCTTCGTCATGATCGGCAACGATGCGGTTTGGTCCATCAATGACAGGCGTAACCGGATAACCGAGCCTGGAAACCTGCTTCTGAATGGCGGCAAAAGTGTCATCGCCAGAGTAGCGTACACTCATCGTGCCGCCGGAAACCGAAACAGAAACGTCTTCCACGTCGGGAAGCCGACGCACTGCCCTATCGATCTTGGCGGCGCACGAGGCACAATCCATGCCGCCGACCCTGAAGCGCGTGTGTTGAATATCTTTCATCCTAACCATCCCTTCATTCAGGGATGGTCTACGACCTCTAGTTACTAGAGGGGCAAGAACTATTTTTCGCTGTACGCGCTAGCTCTCTTCGACTTTCGAGCGAGAAGCGCTAACCTTGTCCAGCGCCTTCAGTACATACTCATCGCGTTCGTAGATATCGTTGTAATAATGCACCTTGCCACTGGCGTCCGGCCAAGCGGTGAAATAGGCAATATAAACCGGAATGTCGCGCTTAACCTTGGCTCCCGAAGTCTTTCCGCCCTTGATCCGCGCACCAACTTCCTCGACGCTGATATCAAGGAGCGCGGCAGCCATCGCACGCGGGTTTTCAAGACGTACGCAGCCGTGACTGTAAGCGCGATCCTCGCGCGCAAACAGTGCACGGGCCGGGGTGTCATGCATGTAGATCGCGTGTTTGTTGGGAAAGAGAATCTTCAATTCGCCAAGCGCATTGCGCTCGCTGGGGACCTGGCGGACGCTATAGGGGATCCGGCTTCCATGCGCTGCCCAGTTGATTGACGATGAGGGGATCTTCCTACCCTTGGAATCCACGACCTCATAGCCGGCACGATCCAGATAGCCGGGATCGGAGCGCAGGCGCGGAAGCATCTCATTGACGATGATAGAAGTGGGTACACCCCAATAAGGGTTGAAGACCACATTGTCGATCTGGTCATAAAAGAAGCTGGTCTGATTGGCCTTCGTACCGATCACCGTCTTCATGGTGAGCTTCAATTCGCCGTTTTCGATATAATTGACAATAAAAGCGGGCTGATTGATGAAGACGCGGGTTTCGCCCAGCTCCTGCGGGTGCCAGCGCAACTGCTCCATTGCCACTTCGACGCGCGCGATGCGATCGCTCTTCGACAGGCCTACGAGCCTTTGCACCGTACGCGGGCCGATAATGCCATCCGGCTTCAACCCCGCACGTTCCTGTGCCGCTTTGATGATGGGCACGAGTTCTGCGCTATAAATTTCGGAGTCCTTGTGTTGCTCGAGCAGCGCCAGCATCTTGTCCGCTTCCGTCACTGTGACCGGAGCGCCATCCACGGACTGGGTTGCAGCGGTGATGAGGCTGTTGTCACGCTGCGCCCGCAACTCTTCCGCTATGACGGCCAAAATCTTGCTAAACTCGGCATCGGCCGCACCCGGGCGTATCAGCAAGTTTGCCGAGACTTCGATCCGGTCATCCGGCATGGCACGCAGCATTTCCAGTTCGCGACGCAGCTGGACATAAACCTTGTCCTTCGGCTGAAGACTCTCAAGATAGGCAGCCAGATCGCCGCTCGTCAGTGCATTCATTGCAGCGGACAGATCTAAATCCTTCCTGGCGAAGTCGTGATAGCCGGAAAGCTTGTTCGGATCGACGCGACCTGAATTGACATCCTGTGCAAAACGAAGAAGGCGGGCCGACAGCGTCAGTTCGCCAACCGCCAGAGAGGCAGCGTCCGTGCCGAGAGCCGGGACGGTATAATCGGCAGGTGAAAGCCCTTCCCTGTCCGCATGCTCAAGGATATCGAGCGCGATCTTGGCCTTTTCACCGAACGTACCATTCTCGATCCAGACAAATTCCGGCTTTGCCGCATAATGTGCGACAACCGCTTCGGCAATCGGTTTTTCGGACGAGATCTTTTCTGCCGACGCAGCGAAGATCGCCCAACGGAAACCGTGCTTAGCGGGAGCCAGTTCCGGTCCCTGATAGGCATCAAGCTTTTCTGCAAGCGCGGCAATATCAAGCGAACCGGGCGTTGCAACTCTATAAGTATAATATGACGGTGCGGCGATCTTGCGGATTGGCTTTGGAGCGACTTGTCGCTTGATCGGCATCGTGGATTGTGTTGCAGGAGCCCGCCCACGCTGTGCAGGCGCAGGCGCAACCTGCTGCGTCTGCTGCTTATTTCTTCCAAACAACCGGTCGAAGAGATACTCAGCCTGCGCATTGTGCGGCGTCAGGATCGCCGTTGCCGTCAGCAGTATGAGGGCCTTGAAGCGGAGAGAACGCGACATGATTTGCTCCGGAAATCGACACGATTGCAGGCGTTCGTCCAGCAGACTCACGCGGGCGGCAGGCTCCGGCAAAAATGATTAAACATTATTAAAATTTGCATAAGAAACATTTCATCTGCACCGTGATTACACACAGCTATTCGCCGATGCCCCCCGGACTCTCAGGCAACAAGCAGATGTCAGCCGGCTCGTACCGGGAGAAGTAATTTCTGATAATTTAGAAAATACTCATTTTTTCGTTACAGCATCGAGGCACGATTGACTTCGCGAAATGCCGACTGCCTACTAACAGAATCTGATCGAGAGGGGACCGATGAAGAAGATTTTCCTTACGCTAGCGTGTGTTGCATTGCTTGCGACCTCACAAACACCTGCCGTTGCGCAAGACACACGCAGTCCAGGGCTGCTGGAAAAGATTTTCCGAGGCGGCAAGCCTCCTGTCGCGACCAACCGCCACTATCGTTCCAACGCCTCGCCGATACCGCGCCAGACGGTGCGTTATAACGGCAAGTATCCGCCGAATACCATTATCGTGAACACCGCTGAGCGTCGCCTCTATTATACGCTGGGCAATGGTCGCGCTCTGAAATATGCCGTCGGCGTTGGCAAGGATGGTTTCACCTGGGCCGGTTCCAACAAGATCTCACGCAAGGCGGAATGGCCAGGTTGGACTCCCCCTCCTCGCATGATCGCTCGTGAAAAGGCCAAGGGCCGCATTCTTCCGGCCTATATGCCCGGCGGCCCGGAAAATCCACTCGGCGCACGCGCGCTTTACATCGGCTCTACCCTCTATCGCATCCATGGCACCAATCAGCCTTGGACGATCGGACACGCCATGTCTTCGGGCTGCATCCGTATGGCAAATGACGATGTCGAGCATCTCTACGAACGCGTGAAAGTGGGTACCCGGGTCATCGTCGTTCACAGCTGATGCTTAGTAAGATCAAATAGTAGAAGCATCTTCCTGAATCAATTCAGGAAGATGCCCTGCTAATTCTACCACATGGTAGCGGCAGCGCGTTCGGGCCATTGACGATCATAGGTCCCGCCGTCAATGCTGGCCTTGCTGGTGATTTCCAGGATGGTGCCAGGCGTTGGCAGATTCGCGACATCGACATGCCTCTGCGGATTCCACAAGTCGGACCGCTTGATGGCGCGGGCACACTGGAAATAGATACTTTCGACCGTGATGATGATGACCGAGCGCGGCTTCTTGCCCTCCATCACGAGAGAGGAGAGCAACTCGGCATCTGCACTGATCGCGGCCCGGCCGTTAATGCGCAAAGTCGTTCCCGACCCTGGAATGAGGAAAAGCAATGCGACACGGGGATCGCGCACGATGTTGCGTAGCGAGTCTATGCGATTATTGCCGCGGCGGTCTGGCAGAAGTACGGTCTTCGGATCAGCAATGCGTACCACCTGCCCCGCATCGCCGCGCGGCGAACAATCGAGTCCCTCCGGCCCAACTGTCGCCAGCGCGACAAAGGGAGAAGCCTCGATATACGCGGCATATTCAGGAATGATCTGGTCGAGCTCCTTGACTAGCGACGCCTCACCGGGGACACCGTAAATCGCTTCCAGCTCTGCCAGTGTTTGAATATGCACCATCATTCCCTCGCCTAGTCGCGTGACAGGCCTTTCGCCGCCAACTCATCCAGATATTGCGCAAACAGCGCATCTTTTTCGCGGGCCAGCTTCGCAAGATAATTCCAGGTAAAAAGCCCGGAATCGTGGCCATCGGCAAAAACCACCCGGATCGCATAATGACCGATCGGCTGGACATCGGAGATCGTGATCGACCGCTTTCCCGGCACCGTCACGCGTTGGTCCGGCGCATGCCCCTGCACTTCCGCCGACGGAGACAGTACGCGCAACAGCTCCGCCTCCAGAGGAACGGCGTCACCTTCAAAGGTCACAGTCAAAACTTTGCGATCTTTCGAAACCCGCAACTCGGTTGGTGCGTTCACCTTTTTACCTTCCCCATGGTCTTCGCCTTCTGGCAGATTTATGTGACAATAGATGAAAGAACCAGCAGCCGGCTCAACGAAAGTGTGTTCATGACGCTTCCTCTGCGGATTAATCCCATTATCGACCCCTTCGGCCGGACGATCGACTATTTGCGCATCTCGGTGACGGATCGGTGCGATTTTCGCTGCACCTATTGTATGGCCGAAAACATGAACTTCCTGCCTAAAAAGGATTTGCTGACGCTTGAGGAACTGCACCGGCTGGCAGCAACATTTATTGCACTCGGGGTGAAAAAAATTCGCCTGACTGGTGGTGAGCCACTTGTACGCAAGAACGTGATGCAACTGATCCGCGATTTGTCGCACTACCTCGAAACAGGCGTTCTGGAGGAACTGACGCTCACGACGAACGGCTCACAACTGACAAGGCACGCCGCCGAACTGGCTCACTGCGGTGTCAAGCGCATCAATGTCTCCATGGACACGCTCGACGCGGACAAGTTTCGAGAAATTACCCGCTGGGGCGATCTTCAACGGGTCCAGGAAGGCATCGCGGCCGCTCAGGCAGCCGGCATCAAAATAAAGATCAACGCGGTCGCACTTAAGGGCTTCAACGAGAATGAGATCCCTGAATTGCTGCGCTGGGCGCACGGTGAAGGCATGGATCTGACGCTTATCGAGACCATGCCCATGGGCGAGGTCAATGCAGATAGAACGGATCAATATCTGCCTCTTTCCCTGGTGCGTGCCCGCCTTTCAGATCAATTCACTCTCGCGGATATTGCCTACAAGACGGGCGGTCCCGCACGTTATGTCATGGTTGAAGAGACCGGCGGCAAGCTCGGCTTTATCACGCCGATGACCCACAATTTCTGCGAAAGCTGCAACCGCGTGCGCCTTACCTGCACCGGTACCCTGTTCATGTGCCTGGGCCAGGAGGATGCCGCTGATCTACGCACGCCATTACGAGCGTCAGGCGATAATGATCTCCTCATGCAGGCGATCGAAAAGGCGATTGCACGAAAACCGAAGGGCCATGATTTCATCATCGACCGCCGCACCAGAACGCCATCGGTTTCTCGACATATGAGCATGACCGGCGGATGAATTTATCCGGTTAAGTCCTTACCGATTTCGATTGCGCTTTGCGCCTGCGATGCTAAGGCTTACGAACGTTTCCGCCTTATGAAAGTTTTGACGTGCTCGCCTCAGCCAACGCACGCGGTGCCATGTTCATGACGGTCTCCATGGCCGCCTTTTCCAGCAACGACGCTGTCTCGAAATTCGTTTCCTCCTCAATCAACATGGGCCAGTTGATGATGGTGCGCGGGCTCTTCGCCCTCGTTCTCATCCTCGCCCTCGCCTATCTGCAAGGGCAGTTGCACACGCCGCAGCGACTGCTGCACCGCACGGTCGGCCTGCGGGTCATCGGGGAGGTTGGCGCCACCATCTTCTTCCTTCTTGCACTTGCTAATATGCCGCTTGCAAATGCTTCCGCCCTGTTCCAGGCCCTGCCGCTGGCTGTCACGATGGGTGCGGCCCTGTTTCTGGGTGAGGCCGTTGGGTGGCGGCGCTGGACAGCGATTGGCGTAGGCTTTCTGGGCGTATTGATCATCCTGCGTCCTGGACCGGAGGGTTTCAGCACCTACTCGCTCATGGTCTTGCTAGCCGTGCTGTTCTCGGCCCTGCGCGATCTCTCGACCCGTCTCGTACCCGCGGAAGTGTCGCCCGTTCTTATGTCGACCCTGACGACGGTGGCGGTGACGATCACAGGCGCCATTCTGGTCGTTCCGCTGGGAGGCTGGGTCGAACCCACGCCGGCAAATACCGCTCCTCTCCTCGTATCCGCGGTTTTTGTACTCATCGGCTATCAGTTTGTCATCAAGGCAATGCGCGTCGGCGAAATTTCCATCATCTCGCCCTTTCGCTACACAAACCTGCTTTTCGCGGTCATCTATGGCATCCTGATTTTCGGCGAACTACCGGACATCTACATGATTATCGGCGGGCTTATCGTCGTCGGCTCGGGTCTCTACACGCTCTACCGCGAAAAGAAGCGCGGGGCGGAGCGTCCCGTGGCCGAAAGCACCAATCCAGGCATGGCGCCTGATGGCACCTAGGGCCGGCGGCATAGTTCTGGCTGGCGGCCTGTCCCGCAGAATGGGAGCGCACAAGAGCGGCGTCCTTTTGCACGGGAAGAGCTTGCTTGCGCACGTCGTCGACAGAATTTCGCCGCAGGTAAAAAAAATCGCAATTTCACGTGCACACAATGAGTTAGCGCAATTTGCTGATTCTATTCCTCATCTGGATGACGGAGACTTTCCCGGCCAGGGACCACTGGCCGGAATCCTTGCTGGCCTGAAATGGGCACGACAATCCGGTCTTGATGCTCTTCTTTGCGTACCCGTCGATACGCCTTTTCTTCCCGGCGATCTGGCGAAACAGCTAAGGAAAAAAGAAGCGGCGATTGTCGTTGCCGCAAGCAATAGCCGCATTCATCCGACCGTTTCACTCTGGAGCGTCGATCGCGCCTCCATCCTGGAAACGCATCTGCGTCAGACGAACGACCGCAGTGTGAGGACCTTCTTGCACACACAGAATTACGAAGTCTGCGAATATCCGTCGCCTTCAAGCGGCGTGGATCCGTTTTTCAATATCAACACGCCTGACGATCTGGAGAAGGCCCATATCTACGCCCGCTGAGCGACGTCCTTTGCTGATCGGCATTATCGGCTGGAAGAACGCTGGCAAGACGACGCTCGCCTGCTCGCTTATTCGTACGCTGACACAGCAGGGCTTGCGCGTTGGTAGCATCAAGCATTCGCATCACGGGTTGAGCGCGCTTTCCACCCAAGGAGACAGTATTCGCCACAAGGAAGCAGGCGCAGTCCCGGCGATTCTGATCGCTGCGGATGCCTGGATGATAGATGACCGGCTGCAAGTGGGATGCCCACCGCCTTTGGACGATATGCTTGTAAAGTTCAGCGATGTCGACCTTGTGCTGATCGAGGGCTTCAAGGCAGCGACACATGCCAAGATCGAAGTCAGGCGCGAAGCATTCGCCGGGGCCCCGCTCGCCCCATGCGATGCCCAAATATTCGCCATCGTCACGGATTCGCCTGATCGGTACGGACCCCTGGTTCATTTTACACATAACGAGATCGACGCTATCGCCGAGCTGATCCTCGCCAGAATGGAAAAGGGAAGCGCTTGATAAGTGGAACCAGTCACGGCCAATTGCGCGTTCCAAATCGATTCACTGTTGCATTTACATTGGAAACAGTGGGAAAAGTTGGGAATCAGCAGCTCTAGCGCATAAGAGCCGGAAATATTATCGGCCTCGCGCTTCGAAGGAGGATATCGTCTTGATCCGGATCAAATCGCTCGTTTCGCTCTCCGTTTTGACCATCGCCCTGGCAACGGGTGCAGCGCAGGCGCAGGAAACACTGAAAATCGGCACGGAAGGCGCCTATCCGCCCTTCAACTACGTCGAATCCAACGGTCAGCTCGGGGGCTTCGACGTTGATATTGCAAAGGCGCTTTGCGAGGAAATGAACGTAACTTGCGAATTCGTACAACAAGATTGGGACGGCATCATCCCCGCTCTCCAGGCCAAGCGTTTCGATGCCGTGGTAGCGTCCATGTCGATCACCGACGAACGCAAGCAACAGGTTGATTTCACCAATCCGTATTACACGAATTCGCTGGTTTTCGTCGCACCAAAGGATGGTGAATTCGACCCAGCCAATCCGGGTGATGCATCGATCGGGGTGCAGGGAGGCACGATCGCCGAAACTTACGCACAGGATACCTATAAGGAAGCAACGGTCAGCCCCTACCCGACGCAGGTCGAGGCATGGACCGACCTTCAAAACGGTCGCCTTGACGCAGTCCTCGGCGATTTCGGCGTCCAGCAGGGCTTCGTCGATGGCGACGGCAAGGATTGCTGCGAGTTCAAGGGTGAATCTGTTGCCGGGGGTGACAAGATCGGTATCGCCGTCCGCAAGGGCGAGACCGAGTTGGCGGAAAAGCTGAACAGTGCCATCAAGGCAATTCGCGAGAACGGCAAATACAAGGAAATCAACGACAAGTATTTCAAGATCGACGTCTATGGCGAATGATCGTCTATCGTTTTCCTGAAACATTGAATGCGCGGCCGGTTTTCGGTCGCGCATATTTTCCTTTTTAAGAACCCACCATGGATGCACTCAAATTTCTGAGTTACGGCGACGCGGGATGGGGCGACGAAATCCTCGGCGGTTTACTCGTTACCATCTCTCTTGCGCTAGCCACATTGCCTTTTGGCCTAGCCATAGGTTTCCTGGTTGCGCTGGGAAAGCGCTCCGCGGAACCTACGCTGCAGCGTGCCGCGAATATTTACACCACCATTTTCCGAGGGCTTCCCGAACTTCTGACACTCTTTCTCGTTTATTACGGCGCACAGCTTGGTCTGCAAAATATTGCCGCGGTCATTGCGCCCGACAGCACCATCGAGATCAACGCCTTCGTCGCAGGCATGGTAGCTCTGGCCGTCGTCTTCTCGTCCTATGCAAGCGAAGTCTTTCTGGCTGCATTTCGCGCCATTCCTCATGGCCAATACGAAGCTGGTCACTCGCTCGGCCTTTCCAGAGGCCAGACGATGCGTCTTGTGATTTCGCCCCAGCTGCTACGGCACGCGCTCCCTGGACTCGGCAATCTCTGGCTCATCCTCGTCAAGGATACAGCGCTGGTTTCGATCATCGGCCTTTCTGACCTGATGCGCCAGACCGGCATTGCCGCGCGGGTCACGCGCGAACAGCTCCTGTTCTTCTTCATCGCCTGTCTGCTCTATATCGCAATCGCCCTTGTCTCATCGATCTTCATTGATGCTCTTGAGCGGCGCGCCAATAAATGGGAGCGCAAGACGTGACCGCTCTTCCCGCGCCTAAGATCGAGGCCAAGCGGCCGTGGAACGCGGCCCGCATTGCCGGCACTGCGCTCATGGCATTCTGGATCGCAGCAGGAATTGGCATCGCTACCTATCTCTACTCGGTCTATAATCCAGCGCTGATCGCGCAATATGGTCCGCGCTATCTTTCGGGACTCTGGATCACGATTCAGCTGGTGGGCCTCTCGGTTTTCCTTGGCGCCATTCTTTCAGTCCCGGTTGCCTGGGCCCGCATGTCGCCAAACAAGATCATCAGCGGCGCAGCCTATGTCTTCGTCTATTTCATCCGCGGCACGCCCCTCATCGCGCAGACATTCTTGATCTATTATGGCTTCCCGCAGTTTCGCCCTCAGCTCGAAGCAATCGGTCTGTGGAGCGTGTTCCGCGATGCCTGGGGATGTGCTTTGTTCGCATTCACGCTGAACACGGCCGCCTATCAGGCAGAGATCCTACGCGGCGCAATCCAGAGCGTCCCGCGCGGACAGTGGGAGGGGGCAGCCGCGCTCGGTATCCCGCGCCTGCTTGCCGTTCGTAAGATCATCCTGCCGCAGGCGATGATCGTGGCACTACGCCCCTATGCCAATGAGATCATCCTGATGATCAAGGGCTCGGCCATCGTCGCCATCATTACCGTCTTCGACCTGATGGGTGTGACGCGACAGGCTTTCTCGCGCACCTTCGATTTCCAGACATATATTTGGGCGGCGATCATCTATCTGTTGATCGTGGAGGCTCTGCGCCACGCAACAGACTGGGCCGAGCGGCGCATCACTCGCCATCTCAAGCGTTGAAGCATAACAGGAGACAGACATGGCATCCGTTGCATTTCTTGGACTTGGCGTCATGGGTTATCCCATGGCCGCACATCTCAAGCACAAGGGCGGCCACGACGTCACCGTCTATAATCGCACCACGGCGAAAGCGGAAAAATGGGCCGCCGAGCATGGCGGCAGCGTCGCAAGGACGCCTGCCGAAGCGGCAAGGGAAAAGGATTTCGTCTTCTGCTGCGTCGGCAATGATGACGATCTGCGTTCGGTTACTGTCGGACCTGATGGCGCATTCTCTGCAATGAAGACCGGCGCGATCTTCATCGACAATACGACTGCCTCGGCTGCGGTGGCACGTGAGCTTGGCGAAGCGGCAAGGGAAAAGGGCTTCGACTTTCTGGATGCGCCAGTCTCCGGCGGTCAGGCCGGAGCCGAGAATGGCGTGCTCACGGTCATGGTAGGCGGAGAACAGAACGTTTTCGAGCGCGCAAAGCCAGTTATCGACGCCTATGCCAGGATGGTTGGCCTTATGGGCGACATCGGCGCAGGCCAGCTAACTAAGATGATCAACCAGATCTGCATTGCGGGTGTCGTGCAGGGACTTGCTGAAGGCATTAACTTCGGCAAGAAGGCCGGCCTCGATATCGAGAAAGTAGTCGAGGTGATTTCGAAAGGCGCCGCTGGTTCGTGGCAGATGGAGAATCGCCACAAGACCATGAACAAGGGCGAATATGAGTTTGGTTTCGCGGTAGACTGGATGCGAAAGGACCTGTCGATCTGCCTTGACGAGGCAAATCGCAACGGTGCCTCTCTGCCCATGACTGCTCTGGTCGACCAGTTCTACAAAGAGGTCCAGGCAATGGGCGGGAACCGTTGGGACACCTCATCACTGCTCGCACGTCTCGCGCGCTGACCGAACATATAACGGTCCGGAAATAAGACGGGCGCATTCGAACCCGCCCGTTTTTCTTAGTCCTTCGGTTGCGGCTCCTTGTCGAGATGCATGTAATCGAGCGGCATTTCCGTCGTGAACTTGATCTGCTCCATAGCAAAGGCCGAGGAGACATCGCGAATTTCGATCTTCGCGATCAGCCGCTTGTAGAACGCGTCGTAAGCGGCAATATCCGGCACCACGACGCGTAGCAGATAATCGACGTCGCCGCTCATGCGGTAGAATTCCACGACTTCCGGGAATTGCTGGATTACTTCTGAAAAGCGCTTCAACCATTCATGGCTATGGGCATTCGTGCGGATGGAAACGAAAACCGTTACCCGCACATTGATCTTTCCCGGATCGAGTACGGCGACCCGGCGCTGAATGACCCGATCTTCTTCCATTTTCTGGATTCGTCGCCAGCAAGGCGTGGTGGAAAGACCGACCTTCTTGGCGATGTCGGCGACCGCCAGCGTTGCATCCTCTTGTAAGAGGCGCAAAATTTTTCGGTCCAAACGGTCCATGCCCACTCTCCGTTAGAAATTTTTCCCAAAATCTAGGCTAATTAGCGCAAAAAACAAGAAAATCCTTCTCGTCAGCCACCAGCTGGGAGCGTAAAACGTCTCAAAAATCATGAAAGCGTGGAAGAAATTTCCGTACGAAGAAATGGAAGCAAATCTGTCTCGAACCAGGGATGGCGTTTGATCCAGCCGCTATTGCGCCACGAGGGGTGAGGTAAAGGTATGATCCGCGGTTTCGCCGCCGCGTAAATCTCACGCCAGTTACCGACAGTTTCCGTCAGGGACTTACGACGCAATGCAGGTTCTATATGCCAGCTCTGCGCATATTGCCCCACAGCGAGGATAAGTGAAACCCCGGGAAGCCGCTCCATTAACGGGAGACGCCATGCAGGCGCACATTCCTTGCGTGGCGGCAGATCGCCACCCTTCGCGTCCAGACCGGGAAAGCAGAACCCCATCGGGACGATGGCGATCTTCGTCTTATCGTAGAAAAGCTCTTCATCGATACCCATCCAATCGCGCAAGCGATCGCCGGAAGCGTCTGTGAAAGGTGTGCCGGAGGCGTGCACCCGCGTTCCCGGCGCCTGCCCGGCAATGAGGATACGCGCCGTCGGACTCGTCTGCACGACCGGGCGCGGCCGGTGTGGCAAAGGCAATCCTCGCGGCTGCTCGATGCATATGCGGCAGCCGCGAATATTCGTAAGAAGCGTAGCGAGTGGATCAGGCACTGGAACTCGGTCTTGCCTTCATGCGGGCATGGTAGGCTCGAAGATGCTCGAAATCGTCGGGAATGGCGATTCGTGCGGGTTTGGTAAAATCGAGCGCGATCATGGTCGTGATATCGGCGATCGAAAAGTTCTCGCCCGCTATATAGGAACGTGTTGCGAGTTCGCCATCCAGAAAGCGCATGAAATCCACCGCCTTCGGCTTGTTGATTTCGCCCCATTCGGGTACCTGCGGCACTTCCCACTCCTTCATGGCCGGGTGCAGGTGCCTGAATGCCGCCTGAATATGCGCCAGAAGCTTCAACTCGATGCGCCGGTGCCACATCTCGATCTGAGCCTGCTCCAGCGCACTTGTTCCGAACAATGAAGGGTCAGGGTAGAGCGCTTCGAAATAACGGCAGATCGCAACCGACTCCGTCAGGATCACGCCGTCATCCAGTTCCAGAACCGGCAGCGCCCTTAGCGGATTGCGAGCGGCAATATCATCCGCGCGATGCTCCATCGCCGCCATATTGACGGGCACTATCGGCACCTCGATTCCCTTCTCCGCCAGAAAGATCCGTACGCGTCTGGGATTGGGCGCCATGCCGCCATCGAACAGTTTCATCATTTCCTCCGGTTGTCTTGCGTGGTCAGCCTAGACCGAACGCCGTCCTTATCCAGTTCCAGAAACTCGTCAGTCCGCCATGCTGGTCATCGAGCATGGCACCCTTCCTTATGCGAAAGTCGCGCGGTCGTTCGAAATTGCCTGCCCACATGCCGCGGGCCTCCTCCCTCGCCTGTCGCTGCTCCGCGTCAAAGCCGCCATAAGTAACCGCCCATCCTGTGGCAACAAGCTTGGCGTTGAGGCTAACATCGTCGGTCCCGGCAAAGCAACTTCCGAGCAATCGATCATACTTGTCGCGCTCCCATCCTTCACAACGGACAGGCCGATTATCGATAAGCCGCACCAGTTCCTGTTTGGCGCGTCGCCCGCAGGAAAATTCGCTCCCCTGCCCGTCCCGACAAGTCTGATCGAATTCCGGCGCATCTATTCCCAGGAGACGAACACGCTCAGCACCGAGCGTGATTGTATCTCCATCATTCACCACCGCCTTTCCGCTGGAGATACGGCTATCCGGTGTATCGAAACGTCCAGCCAGAACGGCAACGCCAAGCAGAATGACCAGTGTCACCCCCATCTCCACCATTTTGCGGGCATGTGATTTACGGCGCGGATAGAAGCGTCGGCGTCGTTTATTGTTGAGGAAACGCGTCATCGTCGGTCTTTTCTTTCACTTCCTTCGAAGAAGGGTCTCTTAAGCTTTACTACCTAGAATAGCGTTCACGAATATTCGCAAGCTGAATGCGTGACCGGTGTACGATACTGCGACAGACAAATTCATTGTTGACCGTACGAAGCCGTCCCGCAATGGCGCGACGGCAAAAGCCGTGCGCGATTCACGTATACGATTATCGCGCCGTTTCGGTGGCCCCGAGTATGATCGGGAGTTGATCCTCTTTCACGCAAACACGACAATGCATGGCTCATCCACCATGCTTTTACTCATTCTCACCATCGCTGTCGCCAGTATGGCCTCGGGATTCACACTGATGCTTCCCCTTTGGGGAGCCAGCACCACCGCAAGTTATTTCCTTCTCTCCTTCTACGCTCGAAAGGTCCAAAGCCAACCGCGGCATTCCTTCGATGTCGAGCGAACCAGAAATGCTTTCCTGGCCCTCCACGGCCTCAACGGCCTCGCCTGGTCCCTCTTTCCGCTGATCGACTGCAACGCGTGTACGGCGCTACACTTTCCCGTCATTCAAGCCGTCACGCTCATCCTCATCATGGCCGCGACGGCTCTTCTGACGGCCTCTCTGGCTGGGGGGTTACTCGTCACTTTCACTCTTCCGGTCGCTTCCTTCATCTATTTCGGCGTTGACAAATGGCTCTCGATTGAGGCTGCCGTGACCGGGCTACTCATACTTTCTCTGCCCTTCTTCGGTTATATTGCCCGCTATATGAATGATTCCTCGCTGATGCTGCTGACTCTGCGCAAGCAAAAGGAAGGACTGATAGCGGAACTTGAAACGGCGAAGTCCATCTCCGACGAGGCGCGACGCCGTGCTGAGGAAGCCAATCTGGCCAAGTCGCGATTTCTTGCTTCGATGAGCCATGAACTCCGCACACCGCTCAACGCTATCCTCGGCTTTTCCGAAGTCATGGCAGCGGAAGTCCTTGGCCCAATGTCGAACCCGACCTATCGGGACTACGCCAAGGATATTCACAGCTCCGGGAAACATCTGCTCGATCTTATCAATGAGATTCTAGATCTCTCGCGCATCGAAGCCGGCAAGTACCAATTACATGAAGAGCATCTGTCGCTTGCCGACGTCGTGGAAGAATCCTGCTACATGATGGAATTGCGTGCGCGCGAAAAGGGAATCAACATTTCCTCGCGTTTTCAGACGGATCTTCCGCGCATCTATGCGGACGAAAGAGCGGTCCGGCAGATCGCGCTTAATCTTATCTCCAACGCTCTCAAGTTCGCGCCCAACGACAGTGAAATCCTCGTGCGTGTCGGCTGGACGGCAGGTGGCGGACAATATCTTTCGGTTCAGGACAAGGGCCCCGGCATTCCGGAGGATGAAATGTCGATCGTCCTCGCCGCATTCGGGCAAGGCTCGATAGCAATCAAAAACGCAGAGCAAGGAGCGGGTCTCGGTTTACCTATTGTGCAGGGCCTGGTGCGTATGCATGGTGGCGAGTTCGAATTGCGTTCAAAACTGCGCGAGGGAACGATCGCCATCGCTGCATTTCCGGCAGATCGCGTTCTTGGAGAACGTCGGGATCTGCCGGATGAACAGGAATATCGGATGAGTGCCTGATTAGAAGCGATAACCGATACGGAAACCAAAGGATTCCAGGCCGTCATTGGAATCGGCGAGGTTCGCGTTCGAAAAATGGTTCAGATAGACTTGCGTCGTCCAGTTTGGCGTAATGTCGAAGCCTACGCTGGCCTGCAAATGGAACAGAACCTTCGAACCAAGATCCTTCTGTTCTCCCAAATCATTAGTCTTGGTCTGATCGGAAACGAACGCCCCGCCTACACTGAAGCCGGTATAGAAACGCTGGGTCCAATAGGCTTCCCAGTTCACGCCGCCATAGAACGCGTGAATTTCATGGTCTGAAAACGCCAGATCCATGCCCAAATAAGGACGTGGTGATCCGATTCCGGAAAGGAAATCAGGTGACGGAGCCAGAACTTCGGCATTCAGCGTGACGCCATTGAAGCTCTGGACGGAGAAAGGACCCACATCGTATGCACCGGCACCGCCGCGCAACTCCCAGTGATCGGCATTCCTGCCGAACTGGACTCCTCCAAGAAATCCGTCCTCGGCATTGGCAGCGCTCACAGCGCCGAAAATTGCAGTCGACAGCACGAAAATGCGGGCCAAACGCATCATGAAACCCCTCTCAAGATAGCGCAATAATGAAATCGCTTCATTGATTCGCGCTACATATTTCATGATGCTGTTATGGTTAATGAACTCTTACCGAGACGGATGTTGCTAATAAGAGACTATGGTTCGCAAGGTGAGATCAGGATGCCATATGCGGCACAGATGCTGCAACCGAGCGCAGTACAGAACCAGCGAGCGCGGCCTGAGCACCTGCGGCATTCGGCACGGAAAGATTTAGGATCGGCTCCAGCTCCAGGATTTCGGCGGCTTTGACTGCACCGGCTTCCGGCGGAAGATCGGCCAGAACGCAATGACTGATTGCGGCTGGAGACATGCGATGCAAAACCGCAGCCGCAGCAATTGCAGGCAGGCCGCTGATGACGACAGGGATGCGCTCGGCGCGGGCAGCAACGATCGCGCCGACGATAGCGGCAATTTCTCGACCGCCTACACGACGGAGGGCTTCCAGCGGGTCCTTCAGGTTGCCACCATTCAGATCGAGCGCCGCATCGATCAGTTCGGCCTTGCGCGCCATGACACGCTCATCTGCGCCGGAACCCGGCCCCACCCAATCAGCGCCACGCCCGCCGAGAAGAGCGGCAAGCAAAGCACCGGATACTGTCGAGTTGCCGACGCCTATATCGCCGATGCAAAGCAGATCGATTCCGCCCGCAATCGTTTCCATCCCGAACGCAATGGTTGCGGCACAGTCGCGTTCATCAAAGGCCGCTTCCTTGGAAATATCTGCCGTTGGGTATTCGAGCGCGAGGTCCAAAACCTTCAGCCCCATATCAGCCTGCGCACAGATGGCGCTGACCGGTGCCTGCCCCGCGCCGCAAAGGCCGACATTCTGCGCCGTCATTTCCATAGTCCGCGGCGAAACTCCGCGATTGGCGATTTCATGATTTGCAGCAAAAACGGCGACGAGCGGACGGCTGATCGCAAAGCTTGTGCGCCCGAATATAGCGGCCATCTGTGCCGCAACCTGCTCGATGCGGCCGGTAGAGAAGGAAGCCGGGCCGTAGATCCGGTAGCGTGACAGAACCTGACGGCGCGCATCTTCGTCGAGGTCGCCAAAGCTCTTTACAAGGTTGCGGATATCATCAAAGGGCAGGCCGCTGGTCATGTGTTCTTTCCATCAGTTGGTCGGCAGGCAAATAGACCGCTTTGACCCCAGTTACAATTGCAAGCGTCACCTTTGTCCAGCTAACTGCTTATTGACCACCTCTGTATCAGGTCCCACATCTTTTCTGATAAGCTGTTTCGCGGAGTCGTCGTTGAAGAACCCAATTTTCATAATCATCGTCCTCGCAGCGGCTGTGCTTGGCTATTTCTTTTTCAGTCAGGACACATCGGAATGGGTGACGCCGGAAAACGACCGCATCGTACGGGGCATTTATCTGGTTGTTCTCGCTGTGCTTCTCTTGTCGAGCCTGAGCCTGCGCCAGTTCAAGCTTGGTGATTTCGGCCGCAACATCGCGATCTGGCTCCTCTTCGCCGTGCTGCTTGCGGCGGGGTACCAGTATCGCTTCGAACTCAATGAAATCGCATCGCGAGTTGGTGCAGGCTTCCTGGATGGCACGCCGGTCGCACTCGGTCCGGATGAGACGGGACGCAAACGGATGATGGTCGACCGCGACTCAACCGGTCACTTTTTCGTGCGTGCGGAGATCAATGGGACTACGATCCGGGCGCTGCTCGACACAGGCGCATCAACTACATTGCTTACCACGCGGGACGCAAAGGCCTCCGGCATCGACACGGAAAATATCGCGTATGACGTGCCCGTCTCGACAGCGAACGGAACAACATTCGTTGCAGCCGCTCGTATAGACGAGCTGAAAATTGGTGATATTACGCGCGGGAGCCAGCGCGTTTATGTCGCCAAACCGGGCAGCCTGCACGAGACATTGATAGGCATGAGCTTCATCAACACGCTTTCCTCGTTCGAATTGCGGGGCAATCGGGTCATTCTTTACGACTAGCCGCAGGCGCCTGAGATCCCTCGTCTCTTCACATATGCGTCATTGTAACTAAACACTGTGTTTACCAATGCACGGCTTGCCCAAACCCGCGGCTATGGCAATTGAAGGTCAACGCAATTTCAGGAACCCTCCCATGAGCGATACGCCCCAGCCTAGTTCCTCCAGCCTCTTCGTCCCGGCCCTCGGCGGCCTCTACGCCTCCCTCTCGCCCTTCGCGGAAACTTTGCTGCGTGTCGTGGTCGGCGTACTGCTGGTGACGCACGGCTTCGGCAAGATCACCAATCCGTTCGGCGCCGCCGGGATGGTTGAAAGCCTGGGTTTTTATCCCGGCGTGTTCTGGTCGCCTCTTCTTTCGGCCACTGAGTTTTTCGGCGGTATCCTCATCGCCATCGGTCTGCTGACCCGACCGGCGGCCTTTGCGGGCACCATCGTTCTGCTCGTCACCGTTTACTTCCATTGGATCGTGAAAGCCGAAGGGCTCGCCGGGGCAGAAAAATCAATCATCTGGGCTGCTGCCCTGTTCTTCTTCGCGATCCGCGGTGCAAATGCCCACTCGATCGATGCAAAGATCGGACGGCAGTTCTAACCGATCCGTAATCTTACCGAAGCGGTCTGGATGTTAACGATCCGGACCGCTTTTTTAGTGGCTTGCTGCGACGCGCTGGAAGTCGTTGACGAAACGTGCCACAAGGTCATGCCCCCATTATTCACATGACCGAGAATTCATATGCCTGAATACGTTATAGAAACGCCTGCCTGCCCCTCCGTTATGATCGAAGGGTCAGACAAGCGCTTCCCTGTGCGCCGGGTTTTCTGCGTCGGCCGCAATTATGCCGACCACGCGCGCGAAATGGGTTCCGATCCGGATCGCGAACCGCCCTTCTTCTTCTCTAAACCCGCCGATGCGGTCGTCGACAGCGGCTCGGTCATTCCCCATCCTCCTCTGACACGTGATCTCCAGCATGAAATCGAATTAGTGGTTGCCATCGGCACTGGCGGCTTCGACATCGACCGCGAACGCGCGCTGGATCACGTCTGGGGCTATGGTGTCGGGATCGATCTGACCCGGCGCGATTTGCAGACCAAGGCGAAAAAACAGGGGCATCCCTGGGATTGGGCGAAAGGCTTCGATCAGTCCGCTCCCTGCGGCGCAATCGCTCCAATCAAGAACGGCAGCCATCCTTCGTCCGGCCGTATCTGGCTTACAGTAAATGATGAGCTACGCCAGGACGGCGATTTGGCCGATCTGATCTGGCCGATCCCGGACATCATTTCGATTTGCAGCCAATCGGTTGAACTGCGCCCTGGCGACCTGATCTACACGGGTACACCCGCAGGTGTCACGACCCTCGTTCCAGGCGATGTCGTCAAGGGCGGTGTCGATGGCTTCAGCCAGATCGAGATCACGATCGGCAATGCCATCTGACTGGACACAGAAAAGATGGCGCGATGTTTCGCGCACTCTTTTCTGATTACGCGCGCCCGCACGGCGTATAATTCGAATTTCCAGGAAATGCACACGCCGAAAAGAGATCACGCGGCGTGTGCGCGGAACTCGATGCCATTGGTGCGCAGCGACATGATCGAGGCCTTGGCGCCAGCGATCAGCGCATCAATAAAGCCAGTAGAATCCGTGTCCGACAGATCGATGCGGCCAACCGTCTCGCCATCTTCGAAGCGAAGGCGCGCATTGAACTTGCGGGCAAGCTTTTTCATAGCCTCGTTATTGGAGTGCGTGGTGATAACGAGTTGCTCGTAGCCCAGAGAGTATGCGTGCGCGAGGACGCGCTGGAAGAGCTGGCTGCCAATGCCTTGCCCCTGTACTTCCGGCTCGACGGAGAAGGCCGCTTCGCCCGTGGCGACGCTCGCATTTGCAATTTCATGAAGCTCGGCCGCGCCTAGAACACGGCCATCATGGATCAGACCGATAACCGTAGCGCCTTCCTTGAAGCAGCGCTCGGCATAGGCAATGAGGAAAGCATCGTTCACGTAGCCGTTGAAACGGTCGTGACGGGTCGCAGGGTCAAGGCGCAGAAGATGATCGCGGTAGCGCGGCAGATCGGAAGGACGCAATTGCCTGATCCGGGCCGGCTGTCTTTTGGAGGTTACAGAGTGGTTCGCCATAGCCAAACTCGTGGTTGCCTGCGAGCCCTCCCAAACTCCCTTGTATTATTGTGCATTGCAGCAGACCCTTCAACAGACAGTTTTGCATACCGGTCAACGGCAAATGAATAGGTTTGAGACAAGTTGCACAATACAGACGGAAAGATGCAGGCGAAAACATGAGTTTCCAGGCCAACTTCTTGCATTATTGTTGGAATAATTCTAAATAGATCGGATTCTATAAACCCACCGGGGGTATTTATGCGACTGACCCGTCAAACCAATTACGCGATCCGTATCCTCATGTACTGCGCTTCGAATGAAGGGCGGCTGAGCCGCATTCCCGAGATCGCGACTGCTTATTCTGTTTCGGAGCTATTCCTTTTCAAGATCTTGCAGCCTCTTGTTGAAGCAAAACTTGTAGAGACGGTGCGTGGGCGCAATGGCGGTGTCCGGCTCGGACGCGCAGCCGCTGACATTAGTCTTTTCGACGTGGTACGCGTCACGGAGGAAAGTTTTGCCATGGCGGAGTGCTTCGAAGCAGATGGTGCAGACTGTCCGCTTATCGACAATTGCGCGCTGAATAGTGCGCTGCGTGAAGCGCTCAATGCATTTTTCTCGGTGCTGGGGAAACATAGCATTGCCGATCTGGTTGCGGACAAGGCTGCCATGCAGATCCGTCTTGGCATTGCGTTCGAGCCCGTCCCGGCGCTGGCAAACTGATCAATTGATTGAGGGAACGGCCCGTTAGGCTTCAAAACGGGCCGTCTGCGGCAAGACGAAAGTCTTGATACCGCGCGGGACGCAACCGACGCGAAGCCCGCAGCAAAAAACATCCGACAGAAGATCGTCCTTGAGAACCTCTTCCGGCGCGCCGGAAGCGGCCACCTTGCCCTGCCCGATTATCACGATTCGATCAGCGCCCATGGAAGCGAGATTGAGATCGTGCAGCACGCAGATCACCGTACCCCCGCGCCTCGCAAAGTCTCGGGCCACATCCATGACTAACAACTGGTGGCGAATATCGAGGCTCGACACCGGCTCATCGAGAAACAGAAGGCGTGAGCGGCCCTGCCATACCGGTTCCCAAACCTGACAGAGAACGCGTGCAAGCTGAACGCGCTGCTGCTCGCCTCCGGAAAGCTCATGATAGAAACGCCCGGAAAAGCCGTCGAGATCGACGGCGTGCAGAGCCTGGTCCGGCAATTGCTTCAGAGCCTCGCCCCGCAAACCGCTGACACCTCCCTCAAGCCCCAGGCGAATGACCTCGCGCACGGTGAAAGGAAAGGCCATTTCCACCGACTGTGGCAAGACGGCGCGCCATTGAGCTGCCTGGCGCGGCGAATAGGAGGAGAGCGGGGTCCCGTGCATGGTCACTTCACCCTCATAGCCCAACTCCCCAGTCAGGGCCTTCAGCAGTGTGGATTTTCCCGAACCGTTGGGACCTACGATCGCCGTTACCTCGCCCGCTTGCACGGAGAAATCCAGCCCTTGCAGAACTGCGCGATTGCCGCGTCTTACCGTAAGATTGCGCGCTTCGATCATGATCTCATCCTCATGAAAATTGCCGATTGCGCAAAAGCAACCAGAGGAAAAACGGCGCGCCGAACAGAGCCGTCACAATGCCAATGGGCAACTCGGCAGGCGATACGATGACCCGCGCCAAAGCGTCCGCGAGAAGCAACAGGCTCGCGCCCAGCAATGCGGAACATGGCAGAAGGTAGCGATTGTCCGGGCCAATCACCAGACGCAGCAAATGCGGGACGACGATACCGACGAAACCTATGCCGCCGGTCACGGCGACGCAGGCTCCCACCGCCGCAGCAACATTGGTGATTGCGCCCCATTTCAATTGCTGAACGCTAATGCCGAGATGGGCGGCTCCCGCCTCGCCTAATGCCAACGCGTTCAAGCCGCCCGAAAGCAGCGGCGCGGTTGCAAGGCATAAAGCAATGATCGGTCCAGCCGCTGCAATCTTGATCCAGCTGGTCCCGGCAAGCGATCCAAGTCCCCAGAAAGTCAGGTCGCGCAATTGCTGATCGTTTGCATAAAAGATCATAACTCCGCTCACTGCCCCGGCCAGAGCACTGAGTGCGATGCCTGCGAGCAACATGGTGGCGATCTCGGTGCGGCCCTGCCGCGTGGCGATACGGTAAAGCAGGAAAGTTACGAGAAAACCACCGAAGAAGGCGCCCAGCGGCAAGGCGTAAATGCCGAATGGCAACAGGAATGGTGCAAGCGCTCCACCTCCCAGAACGATTATAATGATGGCGAACAATCCGGCACCGGCCGAGACACCGACGAGTCCTGGATCAGCCAAAGGATTGCGGAACAGACCCTGCATGATCGCGCCGGAGGTCGCCAGCGAACCACCAACCAGCACACCGAGGATAGTGCGCGGCAATCTTATGTCGCGCATGATGAGCGTGTCGCGTGCACTCACCTCCCCGGAACCTGCAAGCCAGGACCAGATAACATTACCAGCCGAAACGCCAGAAGCGCCGGTTGCCAGCGAAACAAAGCAGGCGGCAATGAGCAACAGGATCAGGGCTGCCAGCGTGACTTGTGCTCGGGTCTGCCTGTCGCCTGCAAAAGAGCCTGTACTCAAGCTCGCGGCGGGAGAACTGGGTGACATTTTTCAACCGTATGAGGTGGCGCAGTTGTAGCGCCAGGCAAATGAAGGCGTGCGAGGCAAATCGCACGCCCATCCAAATCAGCGCATTGCGGCCGCGTGCTCGCCATAGATCGCATCGGTCAGCGCCATAATGGCCTCTGGCGTACGCGGACCGAAGCCCAGCAGAAATGCACCGTCCAGCACAACCAAACGCTTCTCCTTGCCCGCCGGCGTCTGGCTGACAGCCGGATTGGCCAGAATTGCCGTCGCACCGGAAACATCTCCCCCGCCACGATCCATCAACACGATGACATCTGGCGCCGCTGCAATAATCGCTTCGTCGGAAAGCGACTTGTAGCCTTTATAATCCGGGAAGGCATTGACGCCGCCCGCCATCTTGATCATCGCGTCGGCTGCGCTACCCGTTCCAGAGGCCATCAGGCGTCCGTTCTGCACGCTCAGCACGAACATGACCTTGCGCCGCGCCGCCGGTGCAATTGCTTCGGAGGCCTTAGCGGCCGCATCAAGCTTCTCACGCAACTCGGAAGCCAGCTTGTCCGCCTTTTCCGAGACGCCAAGCGCCCGCCCGATGATTTCCACCTTCTCGACTACACCACCCGCCGAGTGCTTTTCGGGAACGGTGACGAACGGCACGTTCGCCTGCCCGAGCAGCGTTACCGTATCCTGCGGACCGCTACCTTCTATGGCGATGATCGCATCGGGACCGACGGAGAGAACGCCCTCCGCCGAAAGTTGTCGCATGTAGCCGACATCCGGCAGACTATGCGCTTGCTCCGGAAAGACGCTCGTCGTATCGCGCGCGACGAGCCGTCCTTCTTCCTCCAGCGCGTAGACGATTTCGGTGACCGAGCCACCGATGGAGACAATTTTCTTCGCAGCGCTGATATCCTGCGCGAGCGACAGACCTGTTGAGAACAGGAGAGCGGCCGAGCAGAGCCCGGCCAGAACGGTGCGACGATGCATGGAACGCTCCTTAAGCTGCGCTTGCCTGCGGCAGGCGAGGCAGATGCTCGACGAGGAACCGCCAGTCTTCGCGCTCTACCTCGCCTTCATGACGCTTGCCGAAGAATTGCAGGATCATATTGCGCTCTTCGTCGTAAGCTTCGACCGAAGTTACGTGACCATCCTTTGTCGGACGGCGCACGACCCAGGTTTCCGCAATCTTGTCGGCCCGCAAATGCATGTGGAACGTCGGGTCCATGACATTAAGCCACGGCCCCATGAGCTTGATATTGCTGACAGGTCCGGAGTGTATCTGGATACAGCCCTTGTTCCCGATGAAACACATGATTGGAATGGTTTCTTGCGCAGCATGATTGAACATGGCCAGAATCGTGTCCTCAGCCAGCGGCCAGGCATATTCGTCGCCGATCATGCGCACAGCTTCATGACGCGACAGCTTCAAATCACGCAGCATGCCGAAGAACTGATGCACGTCCGTGATCTGGCTCCACCGCGTGCGCAACGTATCCACATCGATCACCTTCTTGCCAAGCGGCGCGGCTTCTCCCGGCAGATCAACGACAAGCGCGTCATTCTGGTCATCGGAGAGCATGCGCGTCACCAACGCCTCATACGCTGCCACGTCCGATGCCGGACGCAAATGGACCTTGTGGACGGCTTCTCCGAACCGATCGAAATATTGCAGGCTGCGGCGAACGGTTCCGTCCGTGTCTTGCTTCTCCACCGCAAAACCATGCGCCCATACCGACGGGAAGATGCGCAGATCGATGTTTTCCGAGAGGATTATGGCATTGCCGTTGCCGACATGCACCTTGTCCGTCTCGTAAACGCCTATCTTCTCATGAACCGCAAATTCGTTGCGGGTTAGCGCCATGACCTCTCCGAGAGCGCCGAGCCCCTTCAGAAGCGTTTCGATATCGACATTGATGCGGCGCGCCCGCGAAGCCACCGGGCTATCCAGCTGCTGACCGCATTGTGCCGCGACGAGTTCGGCCTCCGAAATGTCGAGGGACAACGCAAGATCGCGCTCGCGCATCTTCGGATTGTCCTGCCTGGCGCTGCGGATCTGCGCAGCATTGGGTCGGGTGTTGGCTGTCATGTCCCCTCCGTTGGGATTACTTGTTCAGGATAAGCTTGCCTTGGCGTGTAATGCGCAACCGGTAGATCGAGCCTCGATGATCAATGCCGATTTCACGATCGCCTGCGAAGAGCGATCGGCTTTCGATGACGCGATCTGGCTGCGAACTGATGAAGGAAGGTTGCAGCGCGCCATGGGCGCTCGATGCATCGTTGCTGACCATCGTCTGTGCAAATCTATTCATAGTCCTAGCCTCCTGGGAATGTGGCTCGCCGACATGGCTGGCTAAGTGGTTTAAGCATGAGTTAATGTTGACTCGAATTATCATGTTTATTACACACGCAAATACCGGACTGCAAGACTCAAGTTTTATCGGCAAGTTCGTTTTTAGGATCAGCTGGCGGCCACGTCGGCATTGGGTATTTGGGGTATAATATCATGGGGTGGGATAACCACGGTTCCGGCGCCGACGCGCGCCGGCGCATTTTGCTCGCTGGCGTATCGGCAATCGTCATGGCAACGACGAGCACCTACGCACAGGAAAACACAACAGCCGACCTCGCCGCCAACGGCGTCGACACATCGGAGGTGACGCTTCTCGACCGCATCACCATCGTCAGCCGCACGGGCGAAAGCGCCATCGAACAAATGGCATCGGTCAGTCACGTCGGACCGGAGGAAATCCAGCGTCGTCAGGCTTCAACCGCCAATGATCTTCTGTTTGGCGTTCCCGGCGTCGAGATCAAGTCGGACGCTCGCAGCGTAGCCTCCAGTGTGAATATTCGCGGCCTGCAAGATTTTGGCCGCGTGGCTGTTATCATCGATGGTGCGCGTCAGAACTTCCAGCGTTCCGACCATGGCACGCAAAGCATGTTCTTCCTCGATCCCGAACTGGTGCAGCAGGTCGATGTCATTCGCGGACCCGTTGCCAACACCTATGGCTCCGGCGCGATCGGCGGCGTTGTTGCCTTCGAAACAAAGGACGCGGATGACTTCCTTCGCCCGGAAGAAACCTGGGGCGCCTCAACCACCGCCCGTTTCGATTCCAATGGCAGCGGCTGGACGACCAGCGCCGTCGGCGCCTATCGCTTCAATGAAAACGTCGATATTCTGGGCAATATCGTCTATCGCGACTTCGGCAATTACAAGGATGGCGACGGTAACCGCGTCGACGGAACCGGCTTTGACGTCGTTTCAGGCATGCTGAAAAGCACGATCAAGCCGACCGAAAACAGCTCGCTCAAGCTGGGTTGGACGGGCGCGAACGACGATTGGAGGGAGCCGGGCAGCAGTGCCTACGATGTCGAGGTAAAGCAGAACACCTTCACCGGTCGCTACAACTACGCCGATCCGAACAATCCGCTGGTTGATCTGCATATCAATGCAGCACATTCCAACAGCGAGATGGTGCAGACATTCACGTCGCCAGCGCGCCGCTATAACCCGGCAGTTGGCGGCTTTGTCGTTGTGCCCGCGGGTTCCAGGACGACCTACGACCTACGCACCACCGGCATCGATGTCTGGAACACTTCGCGCTTCGACACCGGAGCGGTTTCGCACGAACTTACCTATGGTGGCGACTGGCTGAAGGATAAGGTCGAAACGGTAAGCCCCTTCGGCAGCAACGACGTCTATACACCGTCTGGAAATCGGACGGTATGGGGCCTGCATATCCAGGACAAGCTGACCTATGACTGGCTCGAAATCATCGGCGGCCTGCGCTACGATAAATTTGAGCTGGACAATGACGTCGCCAGCAACTCCGGCGATCGCGTATCCCCTCGTCTGACAGTTGGTATCTCGCCCTTCAAAGACGAGACGCTGGCTGGTTTGCAGTTCTACGGCACTTATGCCGAAGGCTATCGCTCGCCTTCAACGACAGAAACGTTGATGAACGGCCTGCATCCGAGCGGTGTCGTGTTTCCATTCCTTCCCAACCCGAACCTTATTCCAGAAACTGGAAAAACCTGGGAAATCGGCATCAATTACAAGCGCGACGGGCTGATTTACGCCAACGACTCATTGCGTCTGAAGGCGGCCTATTTCAATAATGATATCGATGACTATATCGGGCTGCAGCAAATCAGCGCTTTTGCATCATTCACCGACGATTGCAATTTCACCGGCACAATCCCGATCTGCTATCAATACCAGAACTTCGCCAGCGCGAAGATCCGCGGCTTCGAAATGGAAGCTTTCTATGATGCGGGACACGTCTTCGGCGGTCTGAGTGCTTCCATCATCAGCGGTTATACTGTCGACAGCGATTCTCTGCGCGAAGACCTTCTCACCATCCCCTCCTCTCAGGTCACGGCTCAGCTGGGCTTCCGCATGCTCGACAAGCAGGCACTCACCATTGGTGGAGAAGTACAGTATAATGGCAAGCCCGATGGTGCGACTTATGCGGAGGATTACACGCTGGTAAATCTTTTTGCGAGTTATCAGGCGACCGATAATTTTCGTGTCGATTTCCGTGCCGATAATCTGCTCGACGAGACCTACACAAATCCGTTGAATGGCACGACAACGTCAGGCCTCAACGAATCCGGCCTCACCTTGAAGCTGGGCGCGACCATGCGCTTCGGTGGCTGACCTGTCCTGCAAAACAAATGCAAGGCCCGCGACACGAGCGGGCCTTGCCATCTCCGCCCTGCCTGTCACCGTTCGCGAGATTACGCAATCAATGGCAAAAAGAGGAAAAACATGTTCGTAGCGATGAACCGCTTCAAGGTGCTTACTGGCTCAGAAAGCGACTTCGAAGACGTCTGGCGCAACCGCGATTCCAAACTTTCCGAGATGGAAGGCTTCAAGAGCTTCCGTCTGTTACGCGGCGCAACCAATGAGACAGAAGGCTACACGCTCTATGCATCGCACACGATCTGGGAGAGTGACGCCCATTTCACTGCCTGGACGAAATCGGAAAATTTCCGTCGTGCCCATGCCGGCGCTGGCGAACGCAAACCGCTCTACGCGGGTCCTCCGCAGTTCGAAGGTTTCACGTCCGTATTAGACAAGTAGTCCGACATCACGCCCAGCGTCTCCAGGACCGGAGTCGGACTGTATTCACGGTTTCCAGCAGTCAAACCCGCCCCATCAAGGGGCGGGTCCGGAAAATCATCAGGCGGAAGCAAGCAAGCTTGCATTGCCTCCCGCAGCCGTCGTATCGACACAGACCGCGCGTTCATGTGCATAGGCCGCCGGATAGATCGCTTCCGAAATCAGCGGCACAATGGGGCCTTCGCGCGAAGCCAAAGCCTGACGGATAGCCCGCTGCCGCTCTTCAGTGAAACTTGCCGCTACCACGTCGATACGCAATGTTTCCAGATTATCCGCAGATATTGTGCCGTCGACAATGCCGAGCGGCAGATCGCGACCGGCCAGGACCTTCAGCGCCGCACTTGCCTTTGGTGCCACGGCGAGGACTGCATTGCCTGCCGCAAGGGCCTGCACGACCTGAAGCATCAGAACATCCTCGTCCGGACCAAGGCACAAAACGGTCCCTCGCGCAGTCAGCGAAAGTGAATTTGCCTCACCGGTCGGGCCAGGCAGATCGATCGGACCGAAATCCAGACGCGCTGCCGCACCGATAGCCTCTGCTCCTTTACCCCGCAGATGCTTGCGCAGGACGGAGATGCGGTCACCGCGCATAGCCCAGTCACTTGCTGCCTTCTCGCCCGGCAAATTGTCATTGAGCTGCTGCGCGGTGACAGGAGCAGCGTCAGCATTGCTCTCTACGGTCTCGCTTTTGCGGAACCGGCGCAGATAGTTGGGGCCGCCCGCTTTCGGACCTGTCCCGGAAAGTCCCTCACCGCCAAACGGTTGGGAACCGACGACAGCGCCGATCTGGTTTCTATTCACATAAATATTACCGACATGCACGCCATCGACGATTTCCTGCACGCGCGCGTCGATACGCGTGTGCAGACCGAAAGTCAGCCCAAAACCTTTGGCGTTGATCGCTGCAATGACCTTGTCTAGTTCCTCGGCCTCGAAGGTCGCAATGTGTAGGACCGGGCCGAAAATTTCACGCCGCAGTTCCTCGATACCAGACAAACGCAGTACATGCGGCGCGACGAACAAGCCGTCGCTCGGCGCCTTCACCTTGTGGATCAGACGGCCAGCCACTTCCTGCTCGGCGCAATATTCAATGATATTGCGCTGTGCTTCCTCATCGATAACGGGGCCGACATCGCTGGAGAGCTTCCACGGATCATCGATCTCCAGCACGTCCAGCGCGCCCTTGAGCATATCAACGATCTTCTTTTCCACGTCCTTCTGCACATAAAGCATGCGAAGCGCGGAACAGCGCTGGCCCGCGCTCTGGAAAGCCGAGGCCACGATGTCGCGCACGGCCTGTTCCGGCAATGCCGTCGAATCGACGATCATTGCGTTGAGGCCGCCTGTCTCAGCTATCAGCATCGCATCCGGCGACGCGGTCTTGGCAAGCTGCTTTTCGATGAGCTTGGCTACCTCCGTCGAACCGGTAAAACAGACGCCAGAAATGCGCGGATCAGCCGTCAGTGGCTGGCCGACGGACGGGCCATCTCCCGGCAGAAGCTGCAGCACATCTGCTGGAATACCTGCTTCACGCAGGAGCTCCACGGCGCGTGCTGCGATCAGCGGCGTTTGTTCCGCCGGCTTCGCGATGACCGTATTACCGGTGACGAGCGCCGCCGCGATCTGTCCCGTGAAAATTGCCAGCGGGAAGTTCCAAGGTGAAATGCAGACGATGAGCCCACGGGCTTGCGTGCCAGCTTCAACGCGACCTGCCTCGGCAGCATAGTAACGCAGGAAATCCACCGCTTCGCGCACTTCCGCAATTCCGTCGGTGACCGATTTTCCGGCCTCCCGCGTTGCCAAGGCAAAGAATTCGACGGCATTCTTTTCATAAAGATCTGCTGCCCTGGAGAGAATGGCAGCACGCTCGGCAGCAGGCTTCGCGGTCCATGCGGGGAATGCATCGAGACCAGCCTTGATCGCCACCGGCACCATATCGGCCGTCGCTTCATGCACCGTGCCGACCACTTCCCCTGCAATCGCCGGATTCAGCACCTTGCGCGCCTTACCATAACCCGCGGCCCGGGTCAGCGGCTTCGCCGTCCATCGATCCGAACCTAAAAACGCTCCCCGCTTTTCTTCGAGCGCCGCCAGAATATTCACTTCCGTCAGATCCCAGCCCTGGGAATTTTTGCGGCCCTTGCCGAAAATGTCGCGCGGCATCGGCAGTGCCGGATTATGCGCGTCTCCCTGACGCTCGACTTCGGCAACGGGATCGCGTGCGATTTCTTCAGGAGAAACATCCTCATCGGTAATCTGATGCACGAAGGAAGAGTTCGCCCCGTTTTCCAGCAAGCGGCGTACGAGATAGGCCAGAAGGTCTTCATGTGCACCAACCGGCGCATAGATGCGGGTGCGGGTATTCTCCTGCTTGCGAACGATTTCATGCAGCGATTCGCCCATGCCGTGCAGGCGCTGGAATTCGAAGCTGTCGCGGTCTTCCGCCATCTCGAGAATGGTTGCGATCGTGTGTGCGTTATGCGTGGCGAATTGCGGATAGATGCGATCACGGTAGCCAAGCAGCTTTTGCGCATTGGCCATATAGGAGACGTCCGTATTCACCTTGCGGGTGAAGACCGGATAGCCTTCCAGCCCCATGGTCTGAGCGCGTTTCACTTCCGTATCCCAGTAAGCGCCTTTTACGAGACGTACCATGATCTTGCGATCGAGCTTGACGGCAAGCTGATACAGCCAGTCAATGGCATAGGAAGCGCGCAGACCATAGGCCTGCACAACGACGCCGAACCCGTCCCAGCCCGCGAGGCTGGGGTGCGATAGCGTTTCCTCGATAATATCGAGTGATAAATCAAGGCGATCGGCTTCTTCGGCATCGATGTTGAGGCCCATCTGGGCCTCCTTTGCTGCTTGGCAAAGGCCCAGCAGACGCTCGACCATGACCGGCATCATCGTACCCTTCTGGCCCACTTCGTAACGCGGATGGATCGCCGAAAGTTTTACCGAGATGCCGGGATTTTTGCGGATGTCGCTGCCCTTGGAATGAGGCCTCAGTGCGAGGATCGCATCTTCATAGGCTTTGAGATAGCGCAACGCATCGGCATCGGTCCGGGCGGCCTCGCCCAGCATGTCATAGGAATAGAGATAATTCTTCTTGAGCATCGGCTGACCGCGCTCAACCGCCTCCTTGATCGTGCGTCCCAGCACGAACTGCTCGCCCATTTCGCGCATGGCAGCCGCCACGGCCTTGCGGATCACCGGTTCGCCCAACCGCCGCACCATGCCGCGAAGTGTACGTTCGATGGCGCCTTCGCCGTCATCGAGAATCTTGCCTGTAAGCATCAGCCCCCAGGTGGATGCATTAACAAAGATCGAGCTGGAATCGCCTGCATGTGAGCGCCAGTCATGCGGCGTGATCTTGTCGGCGATCAGATCGTCGATGGTTGCGTTATCCGGCACGCGCAGCAGCGCCTCGGCCAGGCACATGAGCGCAACACCCTCCTTCGTCGAAAGACCATAGGTGGCAAGAAAGCTTTCCATCAGCTTGGGATCAGAATCGGCGCGCACCTTGCGGATAAGTCCGGCTGCTGCCAAAACAATCGCCTTACGGCGCTCTTCCGTCATATCCAACGACTGTCGCAGGCGCAACAAAGCTGCGTCTTCCGGACCAAGTGTGCTGCTTCTCAATTGACGGCGAATTTCGGTAAGCGTTTGTACGGTCATGAACGAGGTCCGAACTGTCGATAAACGGGAAAGCCGAGGACGAGAACCGTCCGAGCCATTTTGGCCGCGACATTACCATATGCTATGAAGTCCGCATGACCAAATTTTCTCCCTTTTCAGATCAAATCGATTATTTTATAGCCGCCAAACAACTCGAACTGGATCGAAATAATGGCACAGAAAGTCCTTTTGGACCGGATCGACCGCAACATCGTCAACGCGCTCTCGGTCAATGGGCGGATGTCGATGGCGGAACTCGCCATACATGTGGGTCTTTCCAAGACTCCGGTGCAGGCGCGTGTCAAACGGCTGGAGCAGGAAGGAGTGATAAAAGGCTATTCGGCGCTCATCGATCGTGAATTGATCGGTGAAGGGCATCTGGCGTTCGTGCAGGTCAAACTTTCAGACACGCGATCCGAAGCGCTTGCGTCGTTCAACAACGCCGTGCGCCAGATCGAGGAAGTCGAACAGTGCCACATGATGGCGGCAAGTTTCGATTATCTGCTCAAGGTCCGCACCACGAGCATCGCAGCCTATCGACGCGTATTAGGCGAACGCATCTCCGCGCTGCCCCATGTCGCGCAAACTTCCACCTTTGTGGCGATGGAGAGCATTCGCGACGGATAGGCGTCGCTTGGGGCAATCGGCGAAAAGCACGATAAGAAGGGCAGGAAAGCGCCGGTCTTTCGAACGGCGCTTTCCAAAAATCCGGCTTGGCTCAAAATCAGCCGTGCAACTTCTTGGCGATCTCCGCAGTGCGCTTGCCCTGGAATTTGGCCCCGGCCAGCTCCTGCTCGTTCGGAAGACGCGAGCCATCGCCATTAGTGGTCGTGGTCATACCGTAAGGAGCGCCGCCACGCACGACGTCGTTGCCCATCTGATCGGCATAAGCATAGGACAGCGGCACAACGAGCATACCCTGATGTTGCATGTAGACCTGAGTGGCGAGAAGCGCAGTTTCTGCGCCGCCATGCTGCGTGGCGCTGGAAACCATGGCAGAGCCAACCTTGTCGATCAGCTTGCCGGCAGCCCAAAGGCCGCCGGTCTGATCGAGGAAATTCTTCAACTGGGCAGGCATTGCGCCGAAGCGGCTCGAAACACCGAAGATGATGCCATCGTAGTCGGCCAGTTCCGCTGGCTGTGCGATCTCTGCCTTCTGGTCCAGCTTGTAATGGGCTGCCTTGGCGACCTCTTCCGGAACAAGCTCGGGAACGCGCTTGATGGTCACGTCAGCGCCGGTTTCGCGCGCACCGGCAGCCGCGGCTTCCGCCATCGCTTCCATGTGTCCCCAGGCGGAATAGTAGAGAACCAGAATCTTCGCCATTTTCTTCCCTTTCATTGAAACGCACTGTCTCGCGTATGTGGCTCGCACCTTACAGGAACCAATGTGACAGGAAACCGACATATCGCGCGACAGACCGTCTACGCGCTAAAGACAATGTCACTTCCCAATGTTGGGAAACAGATTGTTCCAGAACGTGCCCCAGCCTAGATAGGGAGGGAAAAAGTGGAGCAGCATATGAGCGAGATCGTAACAGCCGCCTTTATCGTTATCGGAGATGAAATTCTTTCTGGCCGCACCAAAGACAAGAACATTGGCCACATCGCCGATATCCTTACGTCCGTTGGCGTCGATCTGAAGGAAGTGCGTATCGTATCGGATGATGAAGATGCGATTATCGACGCGGTCAATGCGCTGCGGGCGCGCTATACTTACGTTTTCACCAGCGGCGGCATTGGTCCGACGCATGACGATATAACCGCCGATTCAATATCGAAGGCCTTCGACCTCCCCTGCGAGCACGATGTTGCGGCCATTGAGCTGCTCCGCGACTACTATAAGGGCCGCGACATCGAGTTCAACGAGGCGCGTCAGCGCATGGCACGCATGCCGAAAGGCGCCACGCATATCGCCAATCCCATCTCGATTGCGCCCGGTTTTCGCATCGGTAATGTCCACGTGATGGCCGGGGTGCCCTCCATCTTCCGGGCCATGCTCGACAATGTTCTGCCAACACTTGAGACCGGCGCGAAGCTCATCTCGACCACCACGCCCTGTCCCTTTGGCGAGGGCATTATTTCCACTCCGCTCGGCCAGATCCAGAAGGATAATCCTGAAGCGATCATCGGCTCCTATCCGAAGCTCGCCGAATCGGGGAATTTCATGACCGATATCGTGGTACGCGCTCGCTCTGAAGAAGTACTCGAACGAACGACAGGTGCTGTACGTGCCCTTGTCGCAAGGCTTCTGACCGAGCAGGATACCGGCCAATAAATCCGGGTGAAACCAAACGGGCGACGAAGCGTTTTCCGAATAGATCATGACCAGATCGATTGAAGGGGGTATCCATGGCTTATCGCACAATTGTCGCTGTCATCCAGAACGAGCTGGATCACGACCGTCTGCTGAATTTCGTCCTGCCCTTCGCGCGTCAGAACGAGGCGCACGTCATCGGCTGCCACGCCGAAGCCCTTCCTGTCTCCTACACGACACCTATGGGCTTTCCCGATGTCGCCCTTGTCCAGGAGACAACCGCAGTGAATGAGGAGCGGGCGAAGGCAATGGCTTCCGTCTTTTCCCAGCGCACGGCTGCCGAAGGCATCCCTTCGGAGTGGCGCAGCATCGAAAGCTTTTCCGGCGACAGCGCGCTCTCGGCCCTCTCGGCGGCACGCAGCGCCGATCTGATGATATCCATGCATCCAGGTAGTTCGGATGCGTCCTTTTCCCAGGCAAACCTGGAGACCCTGCTTGCAGAAGCCGGTCGCCCGATGATCTTCGTCCCGCCCGAAGGCGCACTCCCGACAAGCTTCTCACGCATTCTCATTGCCTGGAACGGCTCGCGGGAAGCGACCCGCGCTGTGTTCGACGCGCTTCCACTCTTGAAACGGTCCGACATCGTGGAAATTCTCACGATCGACGCCGAAAGGAATGGCGAACGTGATGCTGCGACAGGCAAACAGATTGCTGCCTCCCTGTCGCGACACGGCATTAACACGCGTATCACGGATACGGCATCATCAAACAGCGACGTAGCCACACGCATTCAGGAACATGTCGAGTCTACGCGGCCCGACCTGGTCGTCATGGGTGGTTACAGTCGCTCCTGGTTACGGGAGTTTTTATTCGGCGGCACGACACGAGCAATGCTGAAGGCCATGCCCGCCGCAATTTTCATGTCGCGTTGATTTGAAAAACGACAATTTCGCGGTAATACAGGGCGATCAATCTCGCTCGAAGAGAGGTCGCCCATGTCTTTGCCGGAAAAAGCGTTTCCTGTTTCGTGGGACCAGTTTCATCGAGACGCTCGTGCCCTTGCGTGGCGTCTGGCCTCCGAGCGCACGAAATGGCGCGGCATCGCCTGCATCACCCGGGGCGGCCTGGTTCCGGCTGCAATTATTGCCCGCGAGCTCGATCTACGGCTGATCGATACTGTCTGCATAGCATCGTACCACGAGTATAGCACCCAGGGGCAGCTTTCGGTCATCAAGGAGTTGGGCGCCCCGCTCACCGACAATGATGGCGAGGGCGTGCTTATCGTGGATGATCTGACGGATACTGGTCAGACGGCAGCGATCGTGCGCGCCATGATCCCAAAGGCGCATTTCGCCACAGTTTATGCAAAGCCCAAAGGCCGAGCCCTCGTCGACACTTTCATCACGGAAGTTTCGCAGGATACCTGGATTTTCTTTCCCTGGGATCTGGGATTTACCTTTCAAAAGCCAATATCCGACGAGAACGAAAAACGCTGAATTTTAGCAGCCTTGTCCATCCTTTCTCTACCCGCTCCTGTCAAACTGGACAGCAGGAGCAAAAGCATGGAAGACCTTAAATTTATCGAGCACCTTCTACGGATATATGTCTGCGTCTATGCGCTTTCGCATATTTCTCCTGCCGAGATTTATAGTGCAAATTTTGCCATCCCTTTCCCGGCAACGCGCTTTCGTCGTCTACGGCGCCTGAGCACAGCTTTTTTTCGTGTTCTTTTCCATCTGGTCGTTGCGACCTTGATTTATTCGAGCCTCGTACGCGCGGTAATCGCTTTGGGAATGATGGGGCTTCCCCGGGGATTTGCACAAATCTGAGATAACGACTGCGTTAGGTCCTTGCTACTGCCCGCCAGGCCTCACACATTAGTTACGAAACGATTCGCGACATGCAATTCGAATCCGTTCTTGGACAATGAAACTGAAAGCTATGACCACCTCCATTATGAATGGGTTGCGGACATTGATGGGCATCAAGCCGCCCCGTTTGCAGATCGCTGCGCTGCCATGGCGGCGTGTCGGCGCGCGGGTAGAAGTAATGCTCATTACCAGTCGTGGAACGGGCCGATGGGTCATCCCGAAAGGCTGGCCGGAAGGTCTCGAGCCATTGCACGTTTCGGCCGCGCGCGAAGCGTATGAGGAGGCTGGCCTCGCAGGCGAGATTGCAATCGAGGCGATCGGCAGCTTTGTTTATGACAAACGCAAGGACAGCGGCATGGCCAATCGCTGCCAGGTTCTGGTCTTCCCCCTGCTGGTACAGCGGGAAGCGTCGAGCTGGCCGGAGCAGAAGCAACGCAAACGCGTGTGGATGAGCCGTGAGCGAGCAGCCGAATCCGTGGACGAGCGCGAACTTTCTGAACTCATACGCGCCTTCTCGCCAACCTCTGAGACCATTGAAAACGCACCGGGCGTGTAAGCGGACTGTTTAGCGCTGCGATGATTCGCATGCGGATAGGGCAAAGTCTCACTAGACAAGGCGCCTCTATCCGCGTGAAATGGCTGAAATGGTCTCCAGGCCGCTCGAACCCCTTCCTGTTACAATCCGGATTTCTCCACGCATGGCCCCCAAACGGGATAAACGGCGCAAAAACGTTCTCGATAAGGACCTTGCTCGCTTCTCAACCATCGAAGAAGCAGGAAGCCTCGTGACGCGTGATTTGCTGCTGCCGGGCCTGGGCTTCATACTGACTATGCTGGTCGCCAGCATAGTTGCCTTCAAGTTCAGCGATGAACCTGGCGTGCTGGCTCTCGTAACGGGCGCGGCCATTGCAATTTACATGGCCATGAACATCGGGGCGAACGATGTCGCCAATAATGTCGGCCCCTCCTTTGGTGCGCGCGTCATCTCGCTTGGTGGGGCTCTTTCTCTTGCTGCCTTCTGCGAGATCGCTGGAGCTTTTATGGGCGGCAGCGCGGTCATCTCCACTATTGCAGGAGGCATCATAGACCCGGCACATCGGGAAGACCTGCTGCACACACGCGTCATGCTTGTCACGCTTCTGGCGGCAGCGCTCTGGGTCCACCTGGCCAATTGGATCCGCGCACCCGTTTCCACCACCCATGCCATAGTTGGAGCGCTGGTCGGCGCCGGTCTCGCCAGTTTCGGCTTCGAGGCGATCCTCTGGGGCAAGATCGGCATGATTACCCTTAGCTGGATCACCACACCGCTATTTGGTGGCGTGATCGCTGCTCTCATGCTTGCGACGCTTGACCGCTTTCTCGTACAGCGGACGGATAAACTCGCTGCTGCGCGCTTATGGATTCCGCTCATGGTTGCCGCAATGGTTGGCTCCTTCTGCGCGTTTCTCGCTTCGGGCGGCTCCGGGCGGTTCTTCAGCCTCGGCCTCACAGCCTCTTGCTTTGTCGGCCTCCTTTGTGGCGGACTGACCTGGATTGTCTATCGCCCGGCTATCGAGCGCCAGTCGGCGACACTCGAAAATCGCAAAGCCTCACTGAAAGTGCTCTTCCGCGTTCCGTTGGTCTTGTCTGCTGCCCTCCTCTCCTTCTCCCACGGCGCCAGCGACGTCGCCAATGCGATTGGCCCGCTCGCGGCGATAACGCATAATATTGAACTGATGGGAGCTGCATCGATTGGTGACAGCACCCCCTTCTGGGTAATGGCGATTGGTGCCATTGGTTTGTCTGCCGGCATTCTGCTTTTCGGTAGCAGGCTTGTACGCGTGGTGGGCGGTGAAATCACAAAGCTCAATGCAATACGCGCATTCTGCATTGCGCTTTCGACGGCCCTGGTTGTGCTCACCGCTGCAATGCTGGGTTTGCCGGTCAGTTCCACCCATATTGCCGTGGGCGCAGTTTTCGGCGTAGGCTTCTTCCGCGAATGGCGAGATATGAAACGGGCAAGACAGGCCATGCTTGGTCTTCGGGAAGAGGTGCAGGACGAATCACACACGCCAAGGCTTGGAGGAAAGTACGGATCGAAACCGGAAATCCGCAGACGTAAGCTCGTTCGGCGCGCACATCTTTTAACCATCGCGGGAGCGTGGGCTACGACCGTGCCTGGCGCAGCCGTCATCGCCGCATTTATCGTCTTTTTCCTCGGCGTCGTCGCGCCGATATAGTTTTTTTTCAAGCGGCTGCATCGGGCTTGAAAGAAACCTCCATCTCTCCCCGTTATCCACATCTCTGCCCTCAATATCTAGTTAGCTTAACAGGCCGTTAAACTAGCGCTTGACCCTCCCCGCATCGACCGTGTTTAGATGATTTCATCAACGTAACTTGAGTCTGCCGCCTCGCTTCGCGCGGGTCCGGTTAATCTGTGAAAGTCGTACGCTTTTTGCCATTTGCCGTGTGTCACGCCATGCGGCAAGGAGCTTTGCGCGCCTCTGCCGCACCTATATGATGTGGCGCAGCCACAACATCGCAACCATATATAGTGATGTTAACTATTTTTTAGCGCTACATGATGTAGACAGATACAGGAAACGATGATCTTCTGAGACTCGGCGAGGCCACTGGTCTCGCGCGTTTTCAGGGCGGCAAATAAGGGTTTTCAAGGTCAGCGAAAGCATCTGGGGCGGATGCCTCGCAGCGATTGGAACCTCGACGACATTTCGCTGGTTTCCGGAGAGGGAACCACTACATATTGGATCTGGCGGCCACAGGGCCGAAGGGGCTTTAAAATGCGCATCGAGCGTCGATTTACCAAGCAAGGTCAGTCACGATATGCGGAAATCGAATTCCGCAAGGCGACCAGCGAGATCAAGAATCCGGACGGTTCCATCGTGTTCCGTCTGGCTGACATCGACGTGCCCGCGCAGTTCTCCCAGGTTGCCGCCGATATTCTGGCGCAGAAGTACTTCCGCAAGGCTGGCGTTCCCGCTCGCCTGAAGAAGGTCGAGGAAAACAAGGTTCCGTCCTTCCTTTGGCGTTCGGTGCCAGATGAGAAGGCGCTGAAGGAGCTTCCGGAAGAGGAGCGGTTCGGCTCCGAAACCGATGCCCGTCAGGTCTTCGATCGTCTTGCAGGCACCTGGACCTATTGGGGCTGGAAGGGCGGCTATTTCGATTCGGAAGAAGATGCCCTCGCCTTCCGTGACGAACTTGCTTACATGCTGGCCACGCAGCGCGTCGCGCCCAACAGTCCGCAATGGTTCAATACCGGCCTGCACTGGGCGTATGGCATAGATGGTCCCGGCCAGGGCCACCATTATGTCGATCCCTTCACCGGCAAGCTTGTACAGTCCAAGTCGGCCTATGAACATCCGCAGCCGCACGCTTGCTTCATCCAGTCCGTCGCCGACGACCTCGTCAACGAAGGTGGCATCATGGATCTTTGGGTGCGTGAAGCGCGCCTCTTCAAATACGGCTCCGGCACGGGCTCCAATTTCTCCTACCTGCGCGGCGAAGGCGAAAAGCTTTCCGGCGGTGGCAAGTCGTCCGGCCTCATGTCTTTCCTGAAGATTGGCGACCGTGCAGCAGGCGCGATCAAATCGGGCGGCACGACACGCCGTGCGGCCAAGATGGTTGTGGTTGATGCCGATCACCCGGATATCGAGGCTTATATTGACTGGAAGGTGAAGGAAGAGCAGAAGGTTGCGGCTATCGTTACCGGCTCCAAGATCGTCAAGACGCATATGACGGCGATCATGAAGGCATGCATCAACTGCGAAGCCTCCAATGATGATTGCTTCGATCCGACCAAGAACCCTGCCCTGAAGCGGGAAATCAAGGCGGCCAAGAAGAACCAGGTTCCGGAAAACTATATTCAGCGCGTCATCCAGTTCGCCAGGCAGGGCTACACCTCGATCGAGTTCCCCGCTTACGATACAGACTGGGATTCGGAAGCCTATCTGACGGTTGCGGGCCAGAATTCCAACAACTCCGTCTCGCTCAAGGATGATTTCCTGCGCGCTGTCGAGAATGATGGCGACTGGAACCTGACCGCTCGCAAGGATGGCAAGGTCCTCAAGACACTCAAGGCTCGCGACCTGTGGGAGAAGATCGGCTATGCCGCCTGGGCCTCGGCCGATCCCGGCCTGCATTTCAACACGACGATGAATGACTGGCACACTTCGCCAGCCGCCGGCCCGATCCGTGCCTCCAATCCGTGCTCGGAATATATGTTCCTCGATGACACGGCCTGTAACCTGGCGTCGATCAACCTGCTGCAATATCGTCGTCAGGACGGCACGATCGACATCGCGGCCTACGAGCACACCGCGCGCCTGTGGACCATCGTTCTCGAAATCTCAGTTATGATGGCGCAGTTCCCGTCCAAGGAGATCGCCAAGCTCTCCTACGAATATCGTACGCTCGGCCTAGGCTATGCCAATATTGGCGGCCTGCTGATGACATCGGGCATTCCCTATGATTCCGCAGAAGGCCGCGGCATTGCCGGTGCCCTCACTGCGATCATGACTGGCATTTCATACGCAACCTCGGCTGAGATGGCCGCCGAACTTGGCGCTTTCCCGAGTTATGAGCCGAACCGCGAGCACATGCTGCGCGTCATCCGCAACCATCGTCGCGCCGCTCATGGTGAGACGGAAGGCTATGAAGGCCTCTCGGTCAACCCGGTGCCACTCGACGCCAAGGATTGCACGCAGGCTGATCTCATCGCCCATGCACGCGCTGCCTGGGACAAGGCACTGGAACTCGGTGAAAAACACGGTTACCGCAATGCGCAGGCAACCGTCATCGCGCCAACGGGCACGATCGGTCTTGTCATGGATTGCGACACGACCGGCATCGAACCGGACTTTGCGCTCGTCAAGTTCAAGAAGCTGGCTGGCGGCGGCTATTTCAAGATCATCAACCGGGCCGTTCCCGAAGCACTCCGCACGCTGGGCTATTCGGAAAGCCAGATCGCCGAGATCGAGGCCTATGCCGTCGGCCATGGCAATCTGAACCAGGCTCCGGGCGTCAATCCAGGCTCGCTCAAGACCAAGGGCTTCACCGATGAGAAGATTGCCGCTCTCAATGCGGCGCTGGGCTCGGCCTTCGATATCAAGTTTGTGTTCAACAAGTGGACGCTTGGCGAAGACTTCTGCAAGGAGGCGCTTGGCCTGACGCAGGAACAGCTCGATGACTTTTCCTTTGAAATGCTGCCCGCACTTGGCTTCGCGAAAAAGGACATCGAGGCGGCCAATATCCATGTCTGTGGTGCGATGACGCTCGAAGGTGCACCTCATCTCAAGGATGAGCACCTGCCCGTCTTCGATTGCGCCAATCCGTGCGGCAAGATCGGCAAACGTTATCTCTCGGTCGAAAGCCATATCCGCATGATGGCGGCGGCTCAGCCCTTCATTTCGGGTGCGATCTCCAAGACGATCAACATGCCGAACGAAGCGACCGTCGAGGATTGCAAGAACGCCTACATGCTTTCCTGGAAGCTGGCACTCAAGGCCAACGCGCTCTATCGCGACGGTTCGAAACTCAGCCAGCCGCTCAATGCGTCGCTGATCTCGGACGAAGATGAGGACGAGGACGATCTGGTCGAATCCCTGCTGGAAGCTCCGGCAGCAGCTCGCGCTGTGGCGGTCACCGAAAAGATTATCGAGAAGATCGTTGAACGTGAAGTCCGTTCACTGCGCGACAAGCTGCCGAACCGTCGCAAAGGCTATACGCAGAAAGCTGTGGTCGGAGGTCACAAGGTGTATCTGCGCACCGGTGAATTCGATGATGGTCGCCTTGGCGAAATCTTCATCGACATGCACAAGGAAGGCGCCGCCTTCCGTGCGATGATGAATAATTTCGCCATCGCCATCTCGCTTGGCCTGCAATATGGCGTACCGCTGGAAGAATATGTGGAGGCGTTCACCTTCACCAAGTTCGAACCGGCCGGTATGGTACAGGGCAATGACGCAATCAAGAACGCCACCTCGATCCTCGATTATGTCTTCCGCGAGCTGGCTGTGTCCTATCTTGGTCGCAACGATCTTGCCCATGTCGACACGAGCGATTTTTCGAATACAGCATTGGGCAAGGGCATCAATGAAGGCAATGCGCTTCCCTTCTCCAAGGGTCTGGTGCGGGGCGCCTCCTCGCTCAAGGTAGTGACGGGCGCCAACAATGATCCCAAGGGCTCGGCAGGCAACGCCGCTCCGGCAAAGCCCCAGGCCGTAACGGCGTCGATCGCGGGCAGCAATATCCGCGCCATCGCAACCGCCGCCACGCAGCTCAAGACGACAAGTCAGGAAACCGCCTTCAAGCGTGATCTCGATACGGCTCCGGACACGGAAGAACGCAAGGAAGGCGTCTCCGCCCTCTTCACTGCCGATGCAAGCGCAGCCGTGGATGAAGCCAAGAAGATCGCGGCCGACCGCCGCGCGAAGGCGCTGATGCAGGGCTACACTGGCAACATGTGCACCGAGTGTCAAAACTTCACCATGGTGCGCAACGGCACCTGCGAGAAGTGCGACACCTGCGGCGCAACGAGCGGCTGCAGCTGATCTAACTAACCACCTGCGGAGGGCAACTCAGCTTGCCCTCCGCAGGTGAATTATCTGCAAGTGCAGCCTGATAATGTTCAATCGCAGAGGACCACCGAGCTTCGTGGAAGGCAATCAGCCAGGCGTTGCCGCAACGCAAAGCTCTCTATAATCGGCTCGTTTCATCCTTGCCGGCGCGATTGGGGGTCAGACGTTGAATTTATTTCTCCGCTCTTTTCCGGCACGCGCCGTGGCTGAAGGCCCGCCTGGAACAAGCCATCGATAACCGACCGGCGCCTCGAAACCGGTCAATACCGGATACATCGGCCACCGGTTGTGCCTTTTGGATCAGCTCGTTTGCGTCGCCGATCAGGGCATGAAAGCGTTCGGCGAGCAGCTGTCGCAAGTATGGCTGAGGCCCACGCCCTTGGCGACGTTTCCCCAACGATGTCCCGCAAAACATGGGCGACCAACACCCACAACCCGCCCGCTCGGACTATGTTCACCCGCGTCCCGGTTGAACAATGCCGCTGGGATTTTCGAGAGCAATCCAACGCAGTTTCTACTGCCTCGCACCGGAGCGACGCTTTACGAGCTGATCGAGCCCAATCTCGGCTTGACCAGGGCGGCGTCGGTACCGTTACCCTCACCAGCGGCGGCGAACTCTGGACACATACGGGTGCTCTGCAAGTGGGAGTTGCCGGAAACGGCACTCTCTCCGTCGTGAGCGCTAGCAATGTCAGCTGCAACACCGGCGGGCAATATTGGCGTCCATGCCGGGAGCACTGGCAATGTCACCGTGACCGGAAACGGCTCTACCTGGCCCAACACTGGTTCCTTGCTGATAGGCAGTTACGGTAGCGGCTCAAGACTGAAAATGGGGGACAGCCTCTACGGCCGGCAAGGTTCATGTAGGCGATGGAGCTGGTTCGCGAGGCGAGGTTATCATCAGCGGCATCGGCTCACATTTTCATGCCGGAGATCTGACTGTGGGTTCAGCGGTGACGCGAGGCTCTCCGTTCTGAACGGCGGTTATCTTTCGACGGATGCGTTCGTGAATGTAGGCGGCGGCAACTACGTGCCGCTTGGCCACGGCCAATTTCTGGTTGATGGTGCGGGACCAAGAGCGGAGATTTTTGAGCATTGCCGCTTTTGGCGACGATTCTCGCGGAGCCGTCACCGTTTCTAACGCGGCTTGCTGATGGTGGAATGGGAATTTCGGATGAAGATTCTCAGCCCGCACGGCTCTTCCCATATCAATATCGGCGCCGCAACGGGCAATCCAGCCGACGCCGTGGCGCCATCAAACATTACGCCAGCAACACAACATTGACGGGCAACGCCTCAATCGCCCCCACATCTACGGGATCGCCAATATTTAATACGACTTTGATCGACGGTGCATCTCGCGGATACGACCTTGCATAGCGCCCCTTAGAAAAGGCAAAAATCTTGGCGTGTTCAGCGCCTTGTACCAACTGATTTACCGTAAACGGGAACAACGCCCCGGCCATGCGCTTAGCCTCTCGAAAGGAGACTGATCATGGCACATGCAAGCAGCAAAAAAATGGGGGCGGGCGCGCAGGGCAAAGAGGATGGAAGCGGCGCAATGACCGACCTGCCCCGCGAACTTGTCGGCGAAAACGAGATCCTGTCCAACCGCGACAAGGCGCAGCACAGCGACCAGCGCGGCCTGGACAGCAAACATGTCCGCAACGAACAGCGGCAGGATCACGCTGCCAATCAGGACCCGGACACGAAGAACGAGGCCCCTGAAGGCTAAGCTGACGCTCTACGAGCGTAATTCCTCAGTCTCCCGCAGCAGCCAACGGGAGAACATGCGGATTTTCGGGCTATTGGCTCGCGCTTTCGGATAAACGAGCCAATAGCCCTCGCCCCTCGTCGCCGTTTGCGCGAAGGGCTGGATTAATCGGCCCTCGGAAATTTCCTGACGGAAAAAGATTGGCGTCAGAATACCCACGCCTTGCCCAGCCAAGGTAGCAGCGGCCTCAAACGTCTGGCCTCCCAGCTTACTTCCCTTATTCTGCCGGGTTGGGCGATACGGTACGCATACCGCTTCAAACCAGGCGTGCCACCAGGGGTCATCAGGATCGACCAAAGGCATCTTGAGAAGGTCGGCAGGCGTTTCCACCGGGCCGGAGCGCTCCAGCAAAGCAGGGCTAATCATCGGCGAGAAGTCGGCGAGCAACAGCGTCTCGACGATCAGCCTTTCATCGTCAGGTCTAGCCCCGGCGCGGATGGCCAGGTCGTGTTGCCCGCCAAAAAGATCGACCATCGTAACGGAAGCGTCCATGCGCACCGCGATGTTGGGGTGCGCCAGTTGAAAACGCCCAATATTGGCGGCCAGCCAATGCGCCGCAAAGGTCGGCACGATGGAGAAGGAGAGCACGCTTTCCGTATCTTCCTGAACTGCTTCGAAAGCGCTGCGCAAAAGCTCGAAAGCCTCCTGCACCATTGGGGCCAGTTTTTCCCCGCGTGGCGTCAGTGCGATCCGTCGCGCATGCCTCGTGAAAAGTGGGTAGCCAACGCGCTCTTCCAGCACCTTGATCTGATAACTCACCGCCGCCTGCGTCATGGCAAGTTCGTCGCCGGCCTTTGTGAAGCTTAAATGCCGCGCCACTGCTTCGAACACGCGCATGGCATTCATCGGCGGCAGACGCGTCGCATCCATAGATAAAATTTCCTTATGTAATCGCACAGACGTTCGATTGGATTGCTGCGATTGAACGGTCTATTTCCTGGCGTGTCAATCAGAAAGGAGGCGGCCCGTCTGCCGGATCACGATGGCCTACTCATCAGATACCCCTAGTAGAAAATACTTTTATTTATCAGCCGTTTTACAGGCGTTCAGGAGTCAACGCATGAAGAAGAGGCAGAAGATGAGCAGGCGGGACGTAAAATCTCTTTCCCCGCATCTGCTCTCTGACATAGGTCTGATCGAGCACGCCAAGCCGACCCGCAAGCCATAATCAATATTGATGTGATGGCGGTGAGCGGAATTCTCGCCACCTCTACGACTTAGAGAATGGGCTTTCCGCCAGTAACTGCAACTGTCGCGCCGGACACGTAGCTCGACAGCGGATCAGCTAACATCACGTAAGCGGTCGCGAGTTCCGCAGGTTGCCCCGGTCGCTTCATCGGCGTCTCCTGTCCGAACTTCTGCACCCATTCGTCTGGCAAAGTGGATGGTATGAGCGGCGTCCAGATCGGACCGGGGGCGACGGCATTGGCACGAATTCCCTTCTCCGCCAGCATCTGCGCCAGCCCGGCGGTGAAATTCTGGATTGCGCCCTTGGTAGTGGCATAGGCAAGTAGCAACGGGTTTGGCATATCCGAATTAACGGAGGCGGTATTGATGATGGCGCTGCCCGGCTTCATATGCGGAACCGCAGCCTTCGTGAGATAGAACATGGCATGAATATTCACGCGGAAAGTCAGTTCCCATTCCTCGTCGGATATGTCGCCAATATCCTTGAAGCTGTACTGATGCGCGGCATTGTTGACGAGAATGTCGATACCGCCAAGTTCCTTCACCGCCGTCTCGACCAATTCACGGCAATGGTCGGCATTCTCGATGCTGCCCGGCACCAGAACGGCCTTGCGTCCCGCATCTTCCACCAACCGCTTGGTCTCCTGCGCGTCCTCCTCCTCGTTGAGATAGGAAATCAGCAGATCGGCCCCTTCACGGGCGTAAGCAATGGCGATTGCGCGACCTATGCCGCTATCACCGCCGGTTAACAACGCTTTCCTGCCTTGCAGGCGACCTGAACCCTTGTAGCTTTTCTCGCCATGATCCGGAACTGGGTTCATGGCCTTCGTCTTGCCGGGGATTGGCTGATCCTGACTTGGGAATGGCGGGGTCGGATAAGACATGCTTAGCTCCTGTTCGAGAATTTGTTGCCCCCTTCCCCTCCTTTCGGAACCGAAGTGACGCCTCATGGTTCCAAGTAAAGTCATTTAGCCGAAGGGAGAACGCCATGACGGACAAAGGCCAGCCGGATAAGCCCGCAAATACGCCGCAAAGCGACGCGGCGCCGCAGTTTCACAAGTCGAAAGAGGGCCGCAATGCAGACGGATTGGCAAGTGCCGAGCCACGGAAGGTGCCTGGCAAGAAGAGTCCGAACAGCACCTATAGCCAGGACAAGAAATCGCATCATACGTGAGGGATTGGTGAATGGAGCGTTTTGAAGGGGGATGCCTGTGCGGAAAAGTTCGCATAGTTGCGACCGGTAAACCGAACAGGGTAGGCATTTGTCACTGTCTCGATTGCCGCAAAGTGAGTGCTGGACCTTTTCACGCGTCCGCGATCTTCCCGCAGGAGGCGGTGACAATCAAAGGCGAAACGCGTGCCTATAAAGGGCGTCACTTCTGTCCCGACTGCGGCTCCTCTGTTTTCGGCCGCAGCGACGACGAAGCCGAAATAAGCCTTGGCGCGCTGGATGAGACGAACCAGTTCGAGCCGACTTATGAATTGTGGACCATACGCCGTGAGGCCTGGCTTCCTCCATTACCGGTCAAGCATCATTACGAGCGCGACAGGACCTCCAAGCGTCTGCGCGAGGATTAGAACTTCCGGCTCCAGAACCGGGAACCAGCGAGTCCGAAACGCCACGGTAGATCGAGTGCCTTGGTGATGCCGATGCGCGGTCCGGCAACGACGGGCTGTGCGACATCCGCTAAACGCAACTCGAACGGCGGCGCGTTTAGAGGCAGTCCGTCCTGGTCGATGGATATGCCCAATGCCTGACAAAGCTTTCCAGGACCGGAACAGAGGAGACGAATATCCTCTGCCCCGCGTCGCATTTCCATCATTTGCACACCCATGCTCGGTTGCAGTGCCCGGATAAGCACGGCGGATCCCTTGCGGGTCACGATGTTGAGGCACCAATGAATCCCGTAGGAGCGGTAGACATAAGCGTGCCCAGCCGGGCCGAACATGGCCTTGTTACGTGGCGTTTCGCCGCGAAAGCTGTGTGAGGACGGATCGTCGCGATCATAGGCCTCGACTTCGACAATCAGCCCGCCAACACCGTTAAAGCTCAGGCTAGCGCCGATGAGTGCAGGCCCAACCTTGGCTGGCTCGCGGTTAAAAAAGGAAAGATCAAGCAAAGCAAAATCCGGACATGAACAAGCCGGAGCGCAAAGCGCCCCGGCCCATCTTTAGCTGCTTTAACCTTAGGCCGCCATGCGGTTCACATGGCTTTCCGCTACCTTCGTCAGCTTTGCGTCGGTTGCCTTCTCTTCCTCGAGATTCTGTTCGAGCAGACGGGCGACGTCGCTACGGCCAAGCTGCTTTGCCCAGGCGATCAACGTGCCGTAGCGCGTGATCTCATAATGTTCTACGGCCTGTGCGGCAGCGATCAACGCTGCATTCAGCACTGTTTCGTCCTCAACCTCCCCGCTCACCTCCTTGGCTTCTTTCAAAATACCGTCGATTGCGGGGCAATTCACTTCCTTGGCCTTTTCGCCATACAGCTCGAACACCTGTTCGAGACGCTGGATATGTCCCTCGGTCTCACGCAGATGCAGCTCGAAACCTGCCTTCAGCTCGGCATCCTTGGCCATGTTGATCATGTCCGGCAAATGATCCCGTATCTGATGCTCGGCGTAGTATATATCGCGCAGCGTATGCACGAAGAGATCATCCATATCTTTGATGTCTTTTGAAAAGAAACCCATTTTAGCCTCCTGATTTGACTCTGTTTTCGCCTTAGCTGTGAGCGTGGGATGCGTTGCGCTTGCGCGTTGCGGCGGCCTTCTTGGCCGATGCCGATCGTGCCGCGGCAGAGCGGTTGGCGGATGCTTCTCCACCCTTTTTGCCGCCCTTATGCGATGCCGGATGCCCGGTCTCTTTTCCACGACCGGAACCGGATTTCTTCCCACCGCCATCGTCCTTGTTAACGGTGGCCCAGGCGCGGCGTTCCGCTTCCTTGGCGGAAACGCCCTTGTCCTCGTAATGCTCGGCGATATGATCTGCCTTGCGCTCCTGCTTATCGGTATAAGCGGATTTGTCACCGCGTGGCATGAGAGGTCTCCCTTTGTTTGCCGTTGCGATGCTTAGGGAAGTCTCGCGAGACGATGAGGTTCCGAGATAATATGACTTTGGAATATAATTTCGGCCATCGGCTACGTGTCGTGGTCATGGGCGTTTCCGGCTGCGGCAAATCATCGGTCGGCGCAGCCTTGGCGGACGCTCTTGGCCTCTCCTATCTGGAGGGCGACAGCCTGCATCCTGACGAGAATATCGAAAAAATGATGCAAGGAGTTCCACTGACGGATGATGATCGCTGGCCCTGGCTGGATGAGATCGGGGAAAAGCTGCGCAATGCCCCGCCTCCCGGTCTCATCGCTTCATGCTCGGCCTTGAAGAAGAGCTACCGCACCAGATTAAGGGCGTCTGCTGGCGACCCTCTTTATTTCGTCTATCTCCACGCAAGGCGTGAAACGTTGATCGAACGCATGCAAATGCGAACCGGGCATTTCATGCCGGTGTCCATGCTGGACAGCCAACTCGCCGCGCTGGAACCACCACTTGGTGAACAGGACGTGGTCGCAGTCAATGTCAATCAATCGTTGGAATCGGTCATTAAATATGCTGCGGCAGAACTGAAAGAGATCATGCGTCCGTCCTAGAGGCAGCGGTCATTTCCGTCGTTTCGAGAAAATCCTGGAAAAGCGTTTCAGAACCCATTTGCCCGCCTTTGAGCATCATAAGCATCCCGTCGCGCGCCGCGTTCTCATTTCGGCCTTTGACAATTGCCACACCATCGCTGATCGCCCCGGCATAGCCCAGCCCCCAGAAGCCAAGCGCCTTGACCACGTGGCTCGACGTATCACCACCAGCCACGATCAGGCGGCGCACTGGCTGCTCGTGGATGATACGCGCAGCCAGTTCCCCAGTCGCTCGTGCAAGTCCCTCACTCGAACGCAATCCGCCCTTATCAGCAGGCGCAGTGGAGAGGAAAACGCTTTCTCCCCACCTGAGATGACGCGACGCCTTGCAGGCGAGCTTTCCACGTTCATCGTCGGAAAAAATCTGCTCCGGCGTAACGTCCATATGGACATAGCCTTTCGCGGCGGCTTTCTGGCGCTGGGTTAATTCGGAAAGACTTCCGGCAATCGCCAGAACCGGGCCTTCTTCCACGAGCGGCGTCACTTTGATCGGTACGACGATGCGTTGAAAGAACCATGCTTCGGCGACACTGCTTGCACCCAGGACAACAAGTGGCGTTTCCTGCGCCGCGTCGCGAAGACATTTTCCAGCGAAATCAATATGGCTTTGCGCCAGCCCGTCGAACAAAACGGGGGTATCGAAGCTCGGCATCTCCTCTGCTTCAATCTGCACCCGATCGCATAGAGCGATATTATCATACCCTTGGTTTGCCAGATGCAGCCGTATATCGGCCTCGTGCATGGGTGTTGAAGGATGACTGCTCATCACGGGGTGCCGATCGATCCGAAACACTTCACCGCTCTTGCCGCCGCGCGCAAAAAGGTTACCGAAGGCACAATACCTCCCGAGCGATGGCTGCCCGCCGATAATTGCGGTCCGCGCGTCCCTGAAGCGCTTCTCGAAAATGTCGAGCGCCACGGCGAGATTCCCAATGTCCGGCGCGCTGTCGAAGGTCGAGCAGCATTTGTAATGGACAATGCGAACACCATACTCACGCAAAAAAGCGGCAATAGGATAAAGCTCCTCGCGCATGGCATCTGGCGCCATGCTTCGCGCAGCCCCGGCAATGCCTATGGCTTCGAGTTGCCCTACGGCATCAAGCTTGGTCTTGTTTGGGATACCCAGGTAGAGAAATGCTTTGACGCCCCGGCGGCATAGAGTAGCCAGCGTATCGCTTGCTCCCGTAAAGTCGTCACCGTACCAGCCGTAGCGCGCGTGCATGATCAGACAGCTCCGAAGAAATCGAGGGCTTCTCGCAAGGATGCAGCCGTTTGGGCCCGCTTTTCAAGCGTTTCTCCGGCGCGCATAGCTGCAAACGCCTCACGAATGCTTTCGATCCCTGCCGAGGGACCTCCCGGATGGCCCATGACGCCGCCCCCTGCCATAAAAAGCACATCCTCCGACTTGATCGCATCCCACGTCGCCGGCACCGTACCCGCCCACTGCCCTGAGGAAAAGGCGGGCAAGACACGATCATCTATTCCGTCGGGCGTAAGCTTTGAGAGGCAGGCTTGCGCGCCCTCTATGACCTCCGCGTCAGGCTGTGCGAACTTCCCTTTCAACCCGTGGACATGCATGTGATCAACGCCTGCAAGTCGCCACAAGGTCTGATAGGCGGAAAAGCCGATGCCAAGGGCCTCATGTCGCGAAAAGGCGCCATAGCCGTTTCTGTGACCATGCAGAACGAGATCAGTCGAGCGACGCAGCGTCTCGATTGCAGAGAAGCCGCACCAGTTGAGGCTGGCCATGACGCAACTGCCACCTTCCCTGGCTACCAGATCGGCATGCCTGCGCATTGCATCTGTTTCATCCGTTATATTGAATGCAACCATTACCTTGCGGCCAAGCTTGTCCTCGCGCTTGCGCACCTCGGCCATCACTGCCGGGATGCGTTCAGCCAACGGCGCGTGCACCGGATCCGCGGCAATCTCATCATCCTTTATGAAGTCGATGCCGGCCTCACAAAGCAGGCCGACAAGCCTGGCAATCTCATCCGACGACAGGCCGACATTGGGTTTGATAATCGAGCCAACCATCGGGCCACTCGGCACACCCAAAAGAGCGCGAGTGCCTGCCACGCCCTGCGAGGGTGTACAAAATTGTTCACGGAAACGCCGTGGCAGGGAAACTGTCTCCAACCGAAGCCCCGTCACCTCGCCCAGATCAAACAGATTGCCTGCCACTGTAGCGGCGAGCGTTGAAAGATTGGCTCCAACATTGGCAACAGGAAAGCGGATTGTCACATGTGCGCGGCGGAACGGCCCGCCTATCGCCTTGCGCTCCAACCATGCGCTGGGCATCGAAGCCTGTCCGACCGGCTCCACCTCTTCCACCGAAACGATGTCGGCGCGGGCTCGAGCACGCAAATCATCATTTTCGCCTGGAACGCGGATGAAGGTTCCACAAGACTGCTCACCCGCCATGATCTCCGCCACCTTTTCAGGATCGAGCGGTGTTTCGATCAGATAGCTGGCCTCGAAATGCTCATCATTCACTCTTGCATTCATTCCATGCACTCAAAGTTTCGAGAGGTCCGGAAACGGGCGAACCGGATCGCTGCCATTCCAGTCTTCGGACGCTTTGCGGATCAGGTCGAACATCTTGCCCTTCGGCCCCTTCACTTCAGAAAGCTCGATGACGGTGCCGGGGTGGAAATGCGTGTCGAAATAAACGAAACGGCCGTTCACTCCAACTTCCCCGGCCATGACCTCGACGAAACCTTCCCCCTTCAGGCGTGCGAGATCTTCGTCATAGGTCTCCGTCCAATATGCAACATGCTGCAGACCGGTATGGCCAGCAAGGCGGAAGTCGCGATACATGGAGGGAACGTCGTTACGCGTCTGGATCAGTTCGATCTGAAGATCGCCGGAATTGGCCAGCGCCACAGAATTATGCGGCTCGAACCGTTCGCCATTGTAGCGATAATTCCTGATCGGCACGCGCTCATTGTAAAAGAACGGCCCGACACCCAGCACATCGCTCCAATGACGCATGGCAGCCTCGATATCGTCGACGACATAGCCTGCCTGACGCACTTTCCCAAAAAAACGGCTCATACTGCTTTCCGATAATTTGCTTGAATAACCTCCGGCAGAAACGCCGGAGGTTGTGGTGACGAGTGATGCATCAAAGGACGAGCGGGCCGCCCGATCACGCATCAGCAGGCGGGAACCGGATCCGATCATCTCACGCGAGCTGACCGACAACGCCTTCAAGATGCCCCCAGGCCGCCTCGCCGAACTTTTCCTTCCAGGTGGAGTAGAATTTTGCCTCGCGCAATTTGGCACGGAAACTCTCCGTATCCACTTCGTTGAAGGTCATGCCGTTCTTTTCCAACTCCGCTCGCACACCCTCGTTCAGCGCCTTGATGTCGTTGCGCTGCTGCTTGCCGGCTTCATTCAGCGATGTCGTTACGATGCTACGCAGATCATCCGGCAAAGAATTGAGCTGACGCGAATTGGCGATAAACCAGTAACCGTCCCAGATATGGTTCGACACGGCACAGTTCTTCTGCACTTCGTAAAGCTTGGCCACGCTGATGATGGGCAGCGGATTTTCCTGCGCATCGACGGTCTTCGTCTGCAAGGCCGTATAGACCTCCGAGAACTGGATTGCAGCCGGCGCAGCATCCAGCGCCCGGAACATGTCCACCATCAACGGCGCAACCGGAACACGTATCTTGATTCCCGCCATGTCTTTCGCATCAGTAATGGGATCGCCGCTATTGGTGATTTGGCGGAAGCCATTGTCCCACATGACGTCGAGCGCTTCGATCTGCCCGGGCTTCTTGATTTCATCGCGAATGTGATCGCCCACCGGGCCATCCATCGCCGCCCAGACCTGCTCATAATCCTTGAACGCAAAGCCGACGGCATTGATTGAAGCCACCGGCACCAATGTCGAAATCACCAGCGAAGACGGCGTGAAGAAGGTGATGGCACCATTACGCACCTGCTGGAGCATGTCCGTGTCGCCGCCAAGCTGGTTCGACGGGAAAATCTGCAGCTGCACCTTGCCATCCGTCTCTTTCGCGATTCGATCGGCGGCTTCCTGCGCACGAATATGAAGCGGATGGGACAGCGGCAGATTGTGCCCGTAGCGCAGATTATGTTCTGCGGCCTGAGCCTTGCCGATATTAAAAAGCGTCACAGCAGCCGGTGCGGCTGCGAGACCTTTCAGAACCGTACGGCGGTTCAATTCCATGGTCATGATCTCCTCCCGAAATTTCTCTTCCCATTTATGAAAATCAATCATAGAAATGATGGCGTCAAATCGAATTTTTGATGGATTTTGATGGATATTTTGTCTTCTGATGCCAACAGGCGAACGACGATAGCGGATATTGCGCGTGCCGCAGGCGTATCTACCGCCACAGTCGACCGCGTCCTGAACGGTCGCAGCGGGGTGCGCGCGCCGACCCTGAAGCGCGTAATGGATGCGGCATTCTCGCTTGGTTACGTTGATGAGACGACAACCAGCGAGAGTACGTCACGCACATTGCGAATTTCGTTTCTTCTCCCTGAGGGCACCAATCGCTACCTTGGTATGCTCGGGCGCATGATTGTCGAACAGTCGGCCGCCTTGGCGAAACAGGGCATCAAGCCGGTAGTAGAATACATCAAAAGTTTCAGCCCCGAGATTCTCGCCTCCGCACTCATTCGCCATGGCAAACAATCGGACGGCATCTGCTTTATGGCGTTGGAGCATCCTGCCGTTCGCGAAGCGGTCAATACGCTCGCCGAACGTGGGATACCGACGGTTACCATCATCTCCGATCTCGGAAATGCGGCCCGCAGCTTCTACCTCGGCCTCGACAATCGCTCGGCGGGTCGTCTTGCCGGAGATCTGATCGCGCGATTTCTCGGCCTTCAACCCGCAAAGGTCGCCATGATCGCCGGCAGCCTGAGCTATCGTGCTCACGAAGAACGAGAAATGGGTTTTCTGCATATCATGCAGGAGATGCATCCGCAGATCGAAGTTGTCGGTCTTCGTGAAGGGCATGACGACGAAGCGATGAATTATCGCCAGATGCGGATGCTCCTATCCCAGCATCCCGATCTGAAAGGCATTTACAATATTGGCGGCGGCGCAAGCGGCGTAGGCCGTGCATTGAAGGATGCCATGCGTGCGGAAGATGTCGTCTTCATCGGCCACGGCCTGACACCGGATACTCGCGCCTATCTCATCGATGGTACGATGGATGCCGTCATCACGCAAAATCCGGGTGACACGATCGCCCGCGCGGCAATTATCTTCACAAGATTGCTGCTGGCACGCGAAGGGGCGCCACTCGTCGAACCGCTGCGCAGCGAAGTCATCTTCCGCGAAAATCTCCCCTAAAATCATCGCGAACTTCGGCAATTTCCGCTGTCCGTAGACAGATAGGAGATTTGCCAAGGCCAAGGCCCGATATTGTGCCAATCCAGTTAATATGTGCGTATCTCATCCACCGCGATAAGGACCTGATGGAAAAGATCGCTAACACCATCTCCCGCATCCACGAACAGGAGGAGCGGTCAGGCAGTACGTCTGGCAGTCAACTTCTGGAACGATCGCGCCTTCAATGACGTTTCATCCGCACAACTCTCGCGGAAAATGATCTCATGGCTCCACGTGCGAACTGGAAAGGTACTCTGACCGTCGCCGAGCTTTCATGCCCGGTTGCGCTCTACACGGCAGTCTCGCAGTCCGATCGCATCAGCTTCCACATGCTCAATCGCAAGACCGGCAATCGCCTTTCGCGCGAATATATCGACAGTGAAACGGAAAAGCCGGTCGAACGGGAGGATCAGGTCAAGGGGTATGAAACCGGCCAGGACGATTACATTGTCCTGGAACCGGAAGAAATCGCGGAAGCCGTGCCCAAAAGCGACAAGCGACTCGACGTGGATGCCTTTATCCCTTGTGACCAGATCGATCACCGCTTTTTCGACAAAGGCTATTATCTCGCCCCAGACGGTGCGGATGCCCTTGAGGCATATGCCCTCATTCGGGAGGGCATGTCGTCTAAAAATGTCGCCGCACTTGCTCAAACTGTTCTTTTTCGCCGGTTGCGTACGGTTCTCATCCGCCCGCACGAGAAGGGCCTGATCGCGACGACATTGAATTTCGATTATGAAGTCCGTCCGGCAGAAGAGATCTTCGACGGCATCAAGAAGCGCAAGATCGGTAGCGAAATGCTCGATCTCGCCAAACACATCATAAGTACCAAGGCGGGTAAATTTAACCCCGGTGATTTCCACGATCGCTACGACGCTGCATTGGCCGAACTTGTCAAGGCCAAGCAGGAGGGCCGAAAGATAAGGCCGCCGAAGCAGAAGAAGACAGCCGACGTCGTTGATCTGATGGAGGCCCTTCGCAAGAGCGCGGGCAAGACCGCTCCCGAAAAGAAAACAACGCCCAGACGCAAAGCGAGCTAGGGAATGGCGCAGCTCGAGACTTATCGCCAGAAGCGCGATTTCAAGAAAACCAATGAACCGCGGGGACGTAAAGCCAGAGCAAGCGGCAACACCTTTGTCATTCAGAAACATGATGCGACCCGGCTGCATTACGATTTCCGGCTTGAGATGGATGGCGTCCTGAAAAGCTGGGCAGTGACAAAGGGACCAAGCCTCGTCCCGGATGAAAAACGTCTCGCCGTCCATGTCGAGGATCATCCGCTGGACTACGGCTCCTTTGAAGGAACCATTCCCAAGGGCGAGTATGGCGGCGGAACGGTAATGCTATGGGACCGCGGCACATGGGAGCCGCTCTACGATGCCCGGAAGGGCTATCAAAAAGGCCACCTTGAATTTGAGCTGCACGGAGAAAAGCTGGCCGGTCGCTGGCATCTGGTGCGCATGAACGGTAAGCCCGGCGAGAAACGCGAGAACTGGCTTCTTATCAAAGGTGATGACGAAGTCGCACGTGGTCCAAAGGATAAGGACATTCTCGAAGAGGTGCCGGATTCGGTATCGACCGGTCGAACCCTTGACGAGATCGCGCAGGAATCGCCCGGATGGTCCTCCAGGACCGGCAAGATCGCTGAAAGGCCAGCGCAGAAGGCGGCGAGAAAACTGCCCGCCGGCAAAGCGCAGAAGCTGCCGGAATTCATCAAACCGGAACTTGCGACGCTTCGCGCCGAACCGCCTGCCGGACCGGGCTGGATTCATGAAATCAAGTTTGACGGCTACCGGCTGATGGCGAGAATAGAAGATGGTGACGTGCGTCTCCTCACCCGCAGCGGCCTCGATTGGACCGAGAAATTCGGAATGGAACTGCGCAAGGCGTTTGCGGCCCTGCCGCTGCAAACAGCGATGGTCGACGGTGAACTCGTCGTTGAAGGCAATGGTGGGGCATCCGACTTCTCCGCTCTACAGGCGGATCTAAGCGAAGGCCGCAACGATCGCTTCATCTTCTATGCGTTCGATCTGCTGCACCTTGACGGACGCGACTTGCGAAATGCGCCATTGAGCGAGCGCAAGCAAGTCTTGAAGAAATTGGTAGGAGACGCTGAAAAGATTCTCTTTTCGGATCATTTCGATGATGATGGGGATATGGTCCTGCGTCACGCATGCCGTCTGAGTCTCGAAGGCGTGGTGTCGAAACGGGTCGACGCGCCCTATCGCTCTGGCCGCACCCGCGACTGGATCAAGTCCAAATGCAGCGCGCGTCAGGAATTTGTCATCGGCGGATACGTCCTGTCCTCTACTTCCGACAAACTCATTGGATCACTGATTCTCGGCTTGCATGAAAACGGCAAGCTGCGGCATGTCGGACGTGTCGGAACCGGTTTCACCCGGTCGATCGCTGGCGGTCTCTTCAAGCAGCTCGAGGCGCTCCGCACGGATAAAAATCCATTCGATGGGAAGTTGACTGGACCTGAGCGGTCAGGCGCCATTTTCGTCAAGCCTGAGAAAGTGGCGGAAGTCGAGTTCCGCGCCTGGACCGGTGACGGACATTTGCGCCATGCAAGTTTTCGGGGACTGCGCGAGGATAAACCCGCGGAGGAAATCGTGCGCGAGAAACCGCAAACGGAAACGGGGGCTGAAAGCATCCCGAAAAGTAGCGTGAAACTCTCCAATCCAGATCGCGTCTATTGGCCCGACGAGAGTGTCACGAAAGCTGATCTGGCCGATTATTACGCGCATATCTGGCGCTTCATCGCTCCCCATATAACCGGACGTGCACTCGCCCTGCTGCGCTGCCCGACCGGCATCACTGGCCAATCCTTCTTCCAGAAACACGCCTGGAAGGGCATGAACAAGAAAATCAGGACGATTACCGATCCAAAGCACCGAGACGATGAACCCTTGGTCCATATTGCCGACCTCGACGGCCTCCTCGCTCTGGTGCAATCAGCCGCGCTCGAAATACACCCCTGGGGCTCGACCATCGACAAATGGGAAAAACCCGATCGCCTCATTATCGACCTTGATCCTGGGGAAGGCACTGGCTGGGAAGATGTCATGGCCGCAGCGCAGGACGTCCGTGAGCGCCTCGCGGGGGCTGGCTTGGTGCCCTTCCTGAAGACCTCCGGTGGAAAGGGGCTGCACGTGGTTGCGCCGCTTGAGCCGAAGGCGACGTGGCCGACGCTCAAGCGCTTCACCAAGGCATTGGCCGATATAATGGCCTCCGATGATCCGGACAGATATGTGTCGACCATCACCAAGTCGAAGCGCAAGGGCAAAATCCTTATTGACTACCTGCGGAACCAGCGCGGCATGACGGCTGTAGCGCCCTATTCGAGCCGTGCCCGGCCCGGAGCGGCGGTTTCCATGCCCTTGAACTGGGAGGATCTCACTTCCGACATCGGCCCGGCATCCTTCACCATCCAGAACGCGCCGGATCACGTTTCATCCAGAAACGACGATCCATGGGAAGGTTTTTCTGCCCAAAGCAGGCCGCTACCCGACGTGAAAAGCCTGAAGGGCTGATCAGGAGGACTTGCCCTTCTTTTCCGCCGCTATGCTCTTCTTGAGCGCGTCCATGATGCTGATGACATTGCTCGGCTTCTCCTCCTGCTTTGCAGCCGTCTTCTTTGCAGGCTTCTTGCGGCCCTTCTTCTTGGCGGCAATAATGTCCTTGAGCTTGGCCTGGACCGGATCGGAAACCATGTCGGGCGACCATTTCTTCATCCGCGCGTCGATAAGCTTGCGAACGAGTGTCATCTCTTGCTTCTTCGGCCTGTCGTCATCCTCGGCAAAGTAGTCGGTTTCATCACGCACCTCGTCGGCATAATGCAATGTCCAGACAACGATCCCTTGCTCATAAGGCTTGAGAAGAACGGCACGTTCGCGACGATACATGACAAGCCGCGCGATGCCCGCGGTCTTGGTCGCTTCCATAGCGGCGCGAATGACCGAAAAAGCCTCCTCTCCCACAGCGTCGCTGGGCGCCAGGTAATGCGGCTTGTCGTACCAGATCCACTCGATACTATCGACAGGGACGAAGGTCTCGATATCGATGGTACGCGTGCTTTCCAGTGCCACCGCCTCGATTTCCTCTTCCTCGAGCATGATATGCTCGTCCTCGCCTAGGGGATAACCCTTTACCTCATCATCCTCATCGACCGGCTTGTGGGTGACCGAATCGACGTAGCGGCTGGCAACGCGATTTCCCGTTTTTCGATTAAGGGTGTGGAAGCGTACTTTTGCGGAATCGCTGGTGGCAGGTGTCATCGTGACCGCGCAGGTGACAAGCGAAAGTTTCAGATAGCCTCTCCAGAAGGGTCGAGGAGCCATGCAAATCCCTCCAAAGCGAAGAAACGGCGTTCCTGCCTCTCTCGTTCCCGTTGATCGAAAAGACCGATTGATGCATGAAGAGCACCATTACCGGAGACAAGACCAATGTGGCGACAGATGCGACCCGAAGACATGGATGGCATAATGGCTGTCAGCGACATTGCCTTCCCGGATTATCCCGAAGCGCGCCATTATTTCGAAGAACGTCAGCGCCTGAGTCCGGATACCTGTTTCGTGAACAGCGACGATGGTGGCTTCGTCAAAGCCTATCTCGTTTCCTACCCATGGAAATGGCGGAATATTCCAGCACTCAATACCCCGCTGGGCGAACTGCCGCAAAAGCCGGAGTGCATTTATATTCACGATCTTGCACTCCATCCCGATCTGCGCGGCAGCGGAGCCACAAGACAGGTCGTCACGATGCTTAAGGAAGCTGCTTTGTCGCGCCGCTTGCCAAGGATCGCCCTCATGGCGGTCAATGGCTCAGTTCCCTTCTGGGAAAAACATGGGTTTGTCGTGCAAGATGACGAAACACTCGTATCGCAGACCGCAAAATACGGGGCGGACGCACGTTACATGAGCCTCGATATCTCATAAGACCAAGGCCGCCGCATTTCTGCGGCAGCCCTGTTGCAGTATTTCTATAAGGAGTGGGCCTGCTCAGGCCCGGTCGACAATGTTTTTGACTTTCTGCTTTGCTTCGCCCTTGGCTTGCTGAGCGTGGCCTTTTGCTTCTTGTGCTGCACCTTTGGCGCGCATTTCATTATCGTCCATCGCCTTGCCAGCAGCCTGGCGTGACTTGCCGGCGACTTCATTGGCCTTGCCGGAAACCTTATCAGACATGCTACCCATGTGCGTTTCTCCTGTTTTTCCCGCTTTATTGCCGGTGTGGGAGAATAACGAGACCGCGCCCGCATCGTTCCGATTAATTGGAAGGAAGCTTGAGTTGCTCGGTTTGCAGGCTGCATTGATTGGCGACTCTTACGATATTTTCCTGAGCAGCAAGATCATCTTGCCGCTGTAGCTGCTCGAACAAGGAAACATCCGCCTTGAAGCGATCGAGCATGCAACCGCAATAAGCTGTACAGAATGCGCCGTCCCGCTCCTGTGTGCATGTTCGCATGCACATGGAACTGAACTCCGTTTCGCTGAACCTGACCGGCGGTGGCGGCACAACCTGCGAGAAAACCCAGACGAAACCGATCAACACCGGTTGATGGACGAGATAAAACAGAAGGCTATGCCTGCCCGCGGTTTCGAGCGGCTTCAAGGCCTTGGCCACCCCGACTAACGACAAGCGCTCTGCCAGACCGAACTCCAGCGCCAGTTTCGTGGCAGCGATGCCGGCTAGGACGGCAGCAAAGAATGGAAAGAGCGGCACCAGATCATTGGAGCGCGGCGCGCGCTCGGCAAGGCCCGTCCACGCCAGGTAACGCGGATCGAAAAAGTCTGACGAGGCGTAAAACGGCAGCACCGCCACGATCACAGCCGCAACCGCCACAATGACCGGCGGCAGCCGAAGAAAGAGCAAACCAAGCAGGCTCGCCAGCGCGATATGGTGCAGTATGCCGAAGAAAATGTAGGTTGGCGGCGTCAGAAAATATGTCGCGACGGTGATGAGCAGGGCTGCGACCGCCACCATCCAGAATCGCTTCCAGAAGCCCTGCCAGCGAATGCCATTGCCATGCGCCAGAATGAGGCTCACCCCCACGAGAAAGAGGAAACTCGTGGCGATCAGCCGCGCGAATATCCGCCAGCCGCCGGTAATGGCCAGATCTGGCGCAACATAGCCGAAGAAACTCAAGTCCCAAGTGAAATGGTAGATCGCCATGGCGACAAGGGCGAGCCCCCGCGCAACGTCTATGGAGGCAATACGTGGCATGCGAAGCGGCTTGAAGGGCTGGTCGGCATTCATCGGCGGGCACTCACGGATCATAGTCTAAGCTAAGGCATGCGCCCCGCCCCGCGGGAGTGCAAGTGCGTTGATCCAGCTTTGCACCATTATACCCAAAGGTGGCAAGTTTCGTGTTCAATACATATTTTGCCATTTCCACGCGCGCCAAAAATGTTAGTAGTGCCATACCATCATGGAAAGTTCGACGAGACCTGCAATGAACGACAATCACGAGACCTACGCCGTAGCCGTCATCATCGTGTTCGGTGCGCTGCTGATCGGCGGAATGATGGCTGCGGGTATTGCCTGGAGCGATCGCCCGGTCTTTCTTTGGGCGATGGGTGCCGCATTTTTTGCGTGGATTGCCGGCCACGCGGTGCTTTTTTATCGTCCGCGCTTCTATGGCCTGATGATTCTTTGTTCCACTGCGTTCACCCTGGCATCAATCGTGGCCCTCATACGCTGAGGCTGTCGTTCCAATCGAGCTGACCCAGCCGGATTTTGTTAGCTGGTACGGGCGGCGCAGCAGAAAAATCCGCTACGGCTTTTGCCGCGCGGTTGTTCGCTTCCCCTTATGTGGAGCCATCGATCTGGCTCGAGCGGGGAAAGGATGAAATGGAGTCAGGGCATGTGGCCCGTTCATTTCATTGTATTCTCGCATGCTTCCACATGCCCTGAACGGTTCGAAAGCATTGACTGGTGAGTTTGTCAGGCTCACATGTCGCGGCCTTCCTGCATACGGGTCGCTAATCCGCATGCATCCGCTTTTTCAGCGCATCAGGTGTCCGGGTGCACACCATATACCCCAAGCGCAGGGAGAGTATCCCTCATGCCCGCAAGGTGTGAATGGATTGCGCCCCAACACCTGGAATAAAAATGACAAGCGCTTGATTTCGATGCTTTTAAAAGATTCAGCTGCGGAAATTCATCCACGCCCGCACAGGCTGTTCAAGTGCTGACGCCCAACTCCGCCAGACGCTCGATGCAGGATTCCTCCGCGCGATCCAGTTCATTCAACGTTTCTTCCAGATCGCGACGTTTCTGTCGCAACTCTTCACGCTTCTGCTCGATTGTCTTGAGCATCAGGTTGAGTTGCCCCACCTCCCCCGGAGGTTCGCGGTACATATTTATGATTTCGCGGATTTCGGCAATTGAAAAGCCGAGACGCTTGCCGCGCAGGATCTGCTTCAGAAGATGACGATCAGCCGGACGGAACAGGCGCGTGCGCCCTTTACGCATAGGCCGCAACAATCCTTCATCCTCGTAGAAACGAAGCGTGCGGGTCGAGATATCGAACTCCCGGGTTAATTCGGTGATCGAATAGTACTCGCGCACGGGCATATGAATATCACCTTTTCGTCATAGCAGGAGGCAAACATGCTGAGGTTTTTACGTAAAAGTCAATCAACCTTGCCTGGCTAAGTGACCCAGCGGACGATTACCCCCGGAATTTTCATCGTCTGATCCGTCTTACCAGAGATTGAACCACCAGGCAGCAAGGCTGAGAAAAGCGAAGAAACCGACTACGTCGGTTACCATCGTCACGAAGACGGCGGAGGCGATTGCCGGGTCGGCTCCTGCCTTGTCGAGACAAAGCGGAATGAGAATACCTGCAAGGGCCGCAGCCATCATGTTGATTATCATCGCTGCCGCGATGATGCCGCCCAGCTGGAAATCCGAAAACCAGAAGCCCGCGATTATTCCGATCAGGACGGCAAAGATAAAGCCATTGATGAAGCCGACGGACGCCTCACGGCGGATAATGCGACCTGCATTGTAAATATCCAGATCGCGTGTCGCGAGTGCACGCACGGTAACGGTCATGGTCTGCGTCGCCGCATTACCGCCCATGGAAGCAACGATCGGCATGAGAACGGCTAGAGCGACCATGTGCTCGATCGTGCCGTCGAAAAGCGATATTACACTCGCAGACAGGAACGCCGTACCGAGATTCACGAAAAGCCACGGGATGCGTAGCCGCGAGGTCGTAAGCACGCGGTCCGACAGCTCTTCATCACCGACGCCGCCCATGCGCAGCAAATCTTCTTCGGCTTCCTGCTGGATGACGTCAACAACGTCATCGATCGTCAGAACGCCGACCAGACGTTCGCTTTCGTCCACGACCGCAGCGGAGAGAAGATCGTATTGTTCGAAGACCTGCGCAGCCTCTTCCTGGTCCATGGTGGCCGGAATGGCGTGACGCGTCTCGTGCATGACCTCTTCGATCTTTACCGGCCGCTTGGTGCGCAGAATGCGATCAAGGTTGACTGCTCCAACGAGACGGAAGGTCGGGTCGATGACAAATATCTGCGAGAAGCTTTCCGGCAGTTCGTTTTCATCGCGCATGTAGTCGATTGTCTGCCCGACCGTCCAAAAGGGTGGCACTGCGACAAATTCGGTCTGCATGCGACGACCGGCTGTTTCTTCCGGATAGTCGAGCGAACGACGCAAGCGCACCCGTTCGGTGAACGGCAATTGCGCAAGAATCTCATCCTGATCCTCAATGGGAAGATCTTCCAGAATATAGACCGCGTCGTCCGAATCCAGTTCCTGAACGGCCTGAGCGATCTGATCGTTCGGCATGGATTCAACGATCTGGGCGCGGATCGTATCGTCAACTTCGGTCAGCGCCGTGAAATCGAAGTCGCTGCCCATGAGCGACACAAGCGCCTGCCGCTGTTCGGGCAAGAGAGCTTCGAGAAGATCGCCCAGCTCCGATTGATGAAGGTCGGCAACGTCGGCACGCAGCGCCAAAACATCGCGATCAGCAATAGCCGCGCCAATGTGACTGAGGAAACTGGCACGAATCGCTCCATCCTCACCATAAATGTCGCGATGCTCCTCGACAGCTTCCGGGTCGGTTTCCGGGCGCTGCTTTTCGCTCATGTTTTCGCTCAAGGGCACCTCCGGCTGGTAGAATGGATCGGTTTGCGCTCAGACCTAGCCGTTCATGCGGTCGAACGCCAGTCATGTAGAACTAAACTGTGGAAGAGAAACGACAATCGGCGCGTCATGCGGTTAAAGTGTAGCAAATGTGTCGAAATATGGTCCCGCTCTTTCTGGTCACGGCGTTTTTGGGGCTCAAGATCAGGCTTCGATTAACGGATTCTCATATTTTTTCTTCGTCTGCTGCGGAGAAGCTTGTTAGAAAAAGCCTTAGTCAGACAAGCGCTTAGGCGCATCCTCCGACCACAGAGTCACGGGATAAAACAGTTTGTAGGCCAAGTTCAGCCGATCCGGGATTGGCACATGCGCCTCAGCCCTTAGCTTGGGGAGACGGTCATCGCTGATGCCCGGACAGGAGCAGATCCAATTCAAAGCCCCCGAGAAGGAGATCAAATCCTATGAAGAACTTCGTCAAACTCGCCCTCCCCTTTATGCTTGCAACTTCCCTTGGCACCGCGCCAGCCGTGATGGCTCAAGGGATGGAGTCTGCGCCTGCGCAAACTCCGGGCACCGGCATGGCACCGGGAACCGAAATGCCAGGCATGCAAGGCATGGGAACTCCCGATTCGCCCGCTCCCGGCGCAGCGCAACAGCCGCCCGCAAGTGCTCCACCAAGCCAGGGCGGAGGAGTTTCCGGCCCCGTCGACCTTGGAGCTGCCATGAGCCAAATCCCGCAGGAAAAGGAAAAAATCGAGCAGGTGCAGCAAGTTGCGGCCGTTCAGGTGATCAATGTCACCGGCGCGCTGCAAGGCGGTAACGAAGAGGTGCTCGATCAATTGATTTCGTCCAACAAGTCACAGATCAGCGAACTGCACTCGACTATCGAGAAGAAGCCTGAGATGGCGCAGGCGTTGCAATCGCAAAATGTTCAGGTCGCGAGCGTCTTTGCTGCACAGCTGAACCCGGATAACAGCGTTACGCTATTCACACGCTGACGAAATTAGCGGCCATATCAAAGGCCGGAGCAATCCGACGCGGCTCCGGCCTTTGCTCTACTCGCTTACTGCAAATACATCGATTAGTAATTGATTTTACTTTTCTTTTTTATAACTCGCGCCAAGACGGCCCTCGAAATGCAAGACGGCCGGCGCCATGTCTCCTGTTTCCATCCCGTTCTCGCTGTAGGCATGTCCAGAGACGCCTTTCTGGCGTCCGTCGTCGCGGCGCGGGCATGAAGCAGCCTCGACTTCACGAGGCGTTGAAGACCGGCTTTGTCTTCGGTGTCATCGAAATGTTGACGCCGCTGATCGGGCTGGGCTTCGGTCGCATTGCCAAGGCAATTGGTGGCACGCACTCATCTGCCTCGGCAGCTCGATCCTTTATCAACATTTGCTCGCTTAAGCGTCAGCCACGATCCTCGCATCGCTGCGCGCCATGCCGAAAACAGACCAATCGGTCTTTTGCGCCAGAAGCTCCAACCCCAGCGTGCCGAGCCAGCTATTGCCCATCGGGTCCAGCGCCGGCGACCAGACGGCGATGGATGCGCGATGCGGCGCGATAGCAAGGATGCCGCCCCCCACGCCAGATTTTGCCGGCAGACCGACGCGATAGGCAAAATCGCCCGAGCCATCATATTGCCCGCAGAGCATCATGATGGAGAGAATACGCCGCGCCCGCTGTGCGGCACGCACACTGCGCTCTTCGTCTCCGTCATCATCATGCATGAGAAAGCGTCCTGCGCGCGCGAGCCCCCGACAGTCGAGCGAAATGGCACATTGGCGCACATAGGCATCCATAACACGCTCGATGTCGTGCTTGAGATTGCCAAAATGGCTTGCCATGAACATGAGCGAGCGATTGAGCTCACCGCCCTTGCGTCCGCTTTCCATGACACTGTCGTCGAGTTCGATCTTGTCGACCTGAAGCTGCCGGGAAATGAATTCCTCGACATGACGATCGGAGCGTTTTCCACCAAGTCCGACCAAAACGTCGCAGATGACGAGTGCTCCGGCATTGATGAACGGATTGCGCGGAATGCCTTTGGCCCGTTCGAGATCGATGATCGAATTGAAAGGATCGCCGGATGGCTCACGGCCCAGACGCCTCCAGAGCGGCTCGCCGACCGCCTCCAGCGCTACTTCCAGCGCGAAAACCTTGGAGATGGACTGAATGGGGAAATTGACACCGGCATTGCCGGAACTGACGATAATGCCCTCTTTGGTTTCAACGGCAATGCCGAACCTCTCGAAATCACCTTTTCGCGGTGGCGCTTGCTCCTTTTCCGCAGCCGCAGAAACTGCTTCATCGTAGAGCCTCGGCGCTGCCTTCCTCACTCGCTGTGCGACATCCTCGACCAGTTTGCGCAATTCGTTTTCATCCTGCAGCGGATCGGCCATGATCGCTCCTTCTTCATCGCGGAATGCCATGCAAACGACCACGTGCAGCGATTGGTTGCCCCTCTTGAAATTCGAGGCGCGCAGGCGCAATGCTTTCTGCTGATTTTCAGGAAAACGACGAAATGGATCTGACGCAGCTTCTTCCTTATTGCATCGCACTTGGTATTGCAGCCGCCATTCCAGGACCGGGGGTGATTGCCCTTATCGCGCGCGCACTGGGCTCCGGCTTTCGCCACGGCCTCGCTTTCGCAGGCGGGCTGATCCTTGGCGACCTTACTTTCCTCGGCGCTGCCTGCTTTGGCCTGGCGATGATTGCGGCTGCACTGGGAGAACTTTTCCTCATCGTGCGTATCGCAGCGTCGATCTATCTTGCCTACCTCGCGTGGAAATTGTGGCGCTCAACTGGTCTCAATGAGCGCATGGGCGCGGTCGCGGAAGAAAGCGTTCGTTCAAGTTTCTCGGCTGGATATCTGATCACACTGTCCAATCCGAAAACCATCGTCTTCTACCTCGCGCTGATGCCTACGGTGATCGATCTCGGAAGCATCACGCCGGCCATCTTCGGCCTCCTTGTCGTCGCGACCACCCTGATCCTGCTTCTCGTAATGCTGCCTTACGCGGCTCTTGCGGCCAGCGCCCGTGGCGTACTCACCAAACCTGCCATCATGCGCGGCTTGAACCGGAGTGCTGCGACCATTCTTATGGGAACGGCAGTCTGGACACTTGTACGTCGAAGCTGAGCACGCATCACCTGCAAAATCAGGCGTACAAGAACGTCGCAAAGCTGCCTACTTGGATCGAAATAATATCGGGCAAATAATAAGTCTTGGACCAAGTCTTATTAATTTGCTTTTTTATAAAAAATCAGGCAGAATATCTCCCATCGATTTTGACTATAATCACGCTTTTTCTGCGATTAAGTGGCTTCTTTTCAACTCGATAACGAATGGGGCTATGCCCTCCTAACCACGTCGATTTTGAAAGGATCATTTAATGACCATCGGCACCGTAAAGTTCTTCAATAGCACCAAAGGCTTTGGCTTCATCGCTCCCGAAGATGGCGGCAATGACGTTTTCGTCCACATCTCGGAAGTCGAGAAGGCCGGCATGCGTTCGATCGTAGAGGGCCAGAAGCTTTCCTTCGAGGTCGTCACCGACCGTCGTTCGGGCAAGGCAGCAGCCGGCAATATTGCCGCCGCCTAACTGGCGCGACACGAACTTACCGAGGCCGGATGAATGTCCGGCCTTTTTCTTTAAAGGAATGAAAAATGCAGATCGACGCCAAAGATGTTTTCAAGCGCACGACTTCATCCGCAGAAGCGAAGCATGAAACCACCACGCGAACAGCTCTCAAGCTCATCGAGACCGAGCGCATGGAAAATATTGCCAAGACGAAGCGTCTGCGCGCTGCGCGTCTAGCTGCTGAAGCCCAGGCTGAGGCAGAAAAGAAGGTGGAAGAGAAGAAGCCCGCGAAGGCGCCGAAAAAGCGAACAACCAAACGCGCCAGTTGAACTGCCACAAGCAGTATCCGACGCCGCTAATTCATCTCATCGTTTGCTTGAGAAAGCACTGGTGCGGTCGAGAAGACTCGAACTTCCACGGGTTGCCCCACAGCGACCTCAACGCTGCGCGTCTACCAATTCCGCCACGACCGCCCGTGACTTGTGAGTGCCGTTTCATCGGCACGGGCGGCATTTAGCAAATGGATTCCGGGCGCACAAGAGCGGTTTGTGAATAATCTGCATTTCCCCGCATTTTATTTTGCCGGGAAGTCTCCGGCAGCTTGATAATAACACACAACCGTTTGATTTAACTGTATTTTTCTAATTTTCATCTAATATAGCATAATTCATGAAGAGACGGATGATCGGGGCACAGTGGAGCCGATGATCTTTGTCCTGCCAGATGCGAGGTGCTGCCATGCACGTGTAAAACTGGACGAAGCTTCGCGGATTCGCCATATGAAATATTGAACCGACGCTGGCGGCCGCTTCGAGCCCGCCCCTTAGTAAACTGGCGCAGGCACGAGCATGGCAAACCGCGACGACATTTCCCCCTTCTTCCACCAGACAGACCGCATGCGTGCCGTGCGCTGGATTGTGGCTGACGGATTGACGCCCTATCCGGCCGCACTTGCCTTCATGGAAGAGCGTGTCGCGCAGATCAGAAGCGGCGAAGCGGAAGAGACGGTATGGCTGGTGGAGCATCCTCCGCTTTATACGGCGGGAACAAGTGCAAACCCGGAAGATCTCCTTGAGGCGCACCGCCTCCCGGTTTTTGATGCGGGACGCGGCGGCGAATATACCTATCATGGTCCGGGACAGCGTGTCGCCTACGTCATGCTGGACCTGAAGCGTCGCAAGGAAGATGTCCGCGCCTTCGTGGCCTCGCTTGAGGAATGGATCATTCGCACACTGGCTTCCTTCAATGTCAAGGGAGAGCGACGCGAGGATCGCGTCGGCGTCTGGGTGGTACGCCCCGACCGCCCCGCCAATGCGAATGGCTCGGTTGCGGAAGACAAGATCGCCGCGATCGGTATTCGCTTGCGCAAATGGGTGAGCTTCCACGGCATATCCATCAATGTGGAACCGGAGTTGTCACATTTTTCCGGCATTGTTCCATGCGGCATCAACGAACATGGCGTGACGAGCCTCGTTGATTTAGGCCTTCCCGTTACGATGCACGATCTAGACCTGGCCTTGAAAGCGGCATTCGAAGACGTTTTCGGCCCCGCCACCAGTGACCGGGACGAGGAACCTGCGCCGAACCTGCAAGCGGTATGATCCGCAGATTTGCGTGAACTGTAGAACGGCACCCTTAATTTCGCACAGCCGCTACGCGCAACGTCGCCAGCGGCCGCGCTTGCGCTGATAAGCCATTTCTCTAAACTCCCTGCCTGAGGAAACCGGTTCGCTTTTCAGGTTGAGCCGAGACAGGTCGTGAAATCCATATATTTCACGCGGGAGGAATGAGAGATGGACGCAACGCCCGAACTCGCTTCGCAGCAATTTTCACTGAATGAGGATCAACGAGCGATTCAGGAGATGACCGAAGGGTTTGCTGCGGACCGCGTGGCGCCCAACGCGCTCGAATGGGACGAGAGGAGCCATTTCCCGCGCGACATCGTGACGGAAGCCGGCCCCTTGGGACTTGGCGGCATCTATGTGCGTGATGATGTCGGCGGCTCGGGACTTGGGCGCATGGAAGCCGTGCTGATCTTCGAGGCGCTTGCCAAGGCCTGCCCGGCCTACTCTGCCTATATATCGATTCACAACATGGCCGCGTGGATGATCGATCGTTTCGGCAGCGAGGAACAACGCCAGGAGTTTCTTCCCCAGCTCTGTTCAATGGAGAAGCTGGCCTCCTATTGTCTCACAGAACCGGGCTCGGGCTCCGATGCTGCCGCGCTCAAGACGCGTGCAGTGCGCGACGGCGACGATTACGTGCTGAACGGCGCCAAGCAGTTCATTTCGGGCGCTGGCGAGAACGATATATACATCACCATGGTGCGAACCGGCGAAGATGGTCCGAAAGGCGTTTCCGCGCTGATCATTCCGAAGGACACGCCCGGCCTCTCCTTCGGCAAGGCGGAGAAAAAGATGGGCTGGAACATGCAGCCTACGCGCACGGTCGTGTTCGACAATGCGCGCGTGCCCGCTCGATACCTGCTTTCTGATGAAGGTGCGGGCTTCCGAATAGCCATGGCCGGACTGGATGGTGGCCGTCTGAATATCGCCGCCTGCTCGCTCGGCGGCGCACAAGGTGCTTTCGACAAGGCCCTCGCCTACGCACATGAGCGCAAGGCTTTCGGCAAGAGCATTGACCAGTTTCAGGGTATCCAGTTCAAGCTGGCCGACATGGAAACGGAGCTTTGCGCTTCACGCACGCTGCTCTACACGGCAGCGGCCAAGCTGGATGCGAAAGCCACGGATGCGACGAAGTGGTCCGCCATGGCCAAACGATTCGTGACCGACCGTTGCTTCGATGTGGCGAACGATGCGCTTCAGGTACATGGGGGCTACGGCTATCTACACGAATACGCGGTCGAAAAGATCGTGCGCGACCTGCGCGTGCACCAAATCCTTGAAGGCACAAATGAGATCATGCGCGTCATCATCGCCCGCAGCCTGATCGACAATCGCTGATCAAAGACGTTACGGGAGGAAGTAAATGAGCGTTATCGCATTCGTCGGCCTTGGCAACATGGGCAATCCGATGGCGGGCAATCTGGTCAAGGCCGGCCACAGCGTGATCGGCTATGATCTGATGGAAGCCAATTTGGCGGCGGCAGCAGGGCGCGGCGTCGAGGCTGCAAGAAGCGCCGACGATGCCGTCTCGCAAGCCGAGGTCATAATCACCATGCTGCCGGCCGGCAAGCATGTGCGCGAGGTCTATGCCGATCTGGCACCCAAGGCTGCGCGCGGAACGCTTTTCATCGATTGCTCGACCGTCGATGTCGAATCGGCACGCGCGGCGCATGCCATTGCCAAAGAGCATGGACATCTCAGCGTAGACGCGCCCGTATCAGGCGGCACGGTGGGCGCGGAGAACGGAACGCTGACCTTCATGGCAGGCGGTGAAAAGGCAGCTTTCGACAAGGCAGAGCCGCTCCTTCAGCCAATGGCGGGGAAGGTCGTGCACTGCGGCGATGGTGGTGCTGGACAGGCAGCCAAGATCTGCAACAATATGATCCTCGGCATTTCCATGATCGGCGTTTCAGAAGCCTTCGTACTGGCGGAGAAGCTCGGACTAGATCGGCAGGCGCTGTTTAACGTTGCCTCGACCTCTTCCGGCCAGTGCTGGGCTCTGACGACCTATTGCCCGGTACCCGGACCAGTGCCCACCTCGCCCGCGAACAGGGATTACAAGCCGGGCTTTGCCGCTGGCCTGATGCTGAAGGATTTGAAGCTGTCGCAGGAAGCTGCTTCAAGCGCTGGAGCAGTTACGCCGCTGGGAGCGGAAGCAACATCGCTTTACGCGCTTTTCGCCGCACAAGGTCGCAGCGACGAGGATTTCTCGAGCATCGTCAACTTCTTGCGCGGGAGTCGGGAGAGCTGATTCCATGAGTACCGGAGCATAGAAAATTTTAGCAGTTCACGCTTGTTTAAGGTCTCGCTAACCTAATAGTAACCATGGTCGGCTACAAAGGCTTCAAGCGGATCGCGAGACCGCCTGCTCCGGATCTGGTACTGCGTACCGGGGCCTTCAGAAAATCTTCAAAAGCCGTGTTCTTCCGATGGAGAACACGGCTTTTATTTTTCAAGATCGACTCATCTCCGATACGGATCAATACCTTACGGGAGTTTCCCGACTCTTTTTGGCAAGCAGTTGAATCAGCGCGCAAAGAAGCACTTGATCCCCAAACCGACACAAACCTTGTCTACATGAGCGTGTAACGGAGACGTGTTCCATGAAAAAATTTCTCGCCGCCGCCCTGCTTCTTCTCGTTCCTCCGCCTGCTCACGCAGATGGCTCTGTCACGCGCATCATGACGGACTCAGACAAAGCTCGGCTCGCGGCATATGAACAGACAAGAGAGGACGCGCTCGCCCGCGCGAATACCGGCAATGCGACCCAACTACAGATCGCAAAGGCGGTGCTAAATACGCCCAGACAGCCGCTGGAAGGCTTCGACATGGCTGGCAACTGGCAATGCCGGACAATCAAGTTTGGTGGACCTGCGGAGCTGGTTGTCTACAATTGGTTCAGGTGCAGGGTCACGGATGACGGTGCGGGCTGGATGCTTGAAAAGATCAGCGGTTCCCAGCGCACAAAGGGCATGTTCTTCGATGACGGGAATGACCGCATGATCTACCTTGGTACCGGTTTCGTGACAGGCGAACGTGCGCCAGCCTATGGCAAGGGAGCGCCAGCCGATCAGGTTGGCTATGCCTACAGCTTGGGAAAGGACCGTTTCCGCATTGAATTCCCTGCCCCGCATCTGGAATCGAAGTTCGACGTTCTGGAATTGAAGCGCTGAGTTGATTAGCTATGGACCATGACTGAACCCGCCCAGAACATCTCACCGGTCACCTTGCCCGTCCCGCTCGAAAGATCGGGGGGAAACGATGACGACCGCACCCATCTGTCCGATATTTTCTCGCAGATGGCGGAACGTGCAACCGGCCCAGTGAGCATCGAAACGATTCGTGACGGGCTGGGCGATCGCTCATTCTCAGCGCTGCTCGTGCTTTTTGCAGCGCTCAACATGCTGCCCCTGCCGCCTGGCGCCACAGCTATATTTGGCGCGCCGCTTCTCATCGTTGCGGCACAGATGGTCTGGGGCTCGAAACGCGTCTGGCTACCACGCTTCCTCGCCAAAAAGGAAATCGGCGAAACACAGTTCAAGGCACTTATCGCGCGCATGGTGCCGCGCCTGAAGCAGATGGAACGTCTCGTGCGCCCGCGCTACTGGCTGTTTGGTCGCAACGACGAGCGGTTGATCGGTGCGATTGCGCTTCTTATGGGAATTCTCATCACCCTGCCCATCCCGCTCGGCAACTGGTTTCCAGCCTGCGCGACGGCGATCCTTGGCCTCGCACTCGTTGAAAAGGACGGTGTGCTTTTCTGGATCGGCATCGCCGTCGGCATTTTTGCCATCTGCCTGATAGGTGCTTTTATCGGCTCGGCTGGTGCATTACTTGCCCACTTCTGGCCTTTTTAAGCAGCCGCAACGACCTTGAACGGCTTGCCACGCTTCAGAAGATCGAAAGTCGCACGCATGTGTTCCGCCGCTGCACGCACCGACGCACTGGCATCGGGTGCGACGATCATCGCGATGGAATAATTGCCGATCTCCGGCAGACCATGCTCCGCCCCAAGCTCCATCAGATCGTCACCTATGAAACTTTTTGGCAAGGGCGCGACCGCCAGGTCAGCCAGGATAGCCGAGCGTTGTCCGGCAGTATGCGCACTCATATAGGCGACGCGATAATTACGTCCTTCTCTCGTCAACGCATTGAGGGCGCAGGCACGCCAGGCACAGCCCTCTTCCCACAATGAAACGGGCAGCGGCTCCTGCATATAGGCAACACCGCCGCGCGCACCTGCCCAGGCAATAGGCTCGGTCAGAAGAATCTCGCCGAGCGGCTTCTTGTTTGCAGCGTAGGTGATCAGCGAAATGTCGAGTGTGCGTTCTTCCATGCGGCGACGCAGGTTGACGCTCTGATCGATGACAACATCGACAGAGATTGACGGGTGCGATTGGGCAAAGCGCTTGAGCATGGATGGCAGCACCCGCTCGCCGAAATCATCCGGGGAACCTAGCCGCACCACGCCCGCAATATCGGGCGCGACGAACTTCGCTACCGCCTCACGATTGAGTGCCAGCATGCGCCGCGCATAGCCGAGCAGGATTTCGCCATCGCCTGTGAGTGTCACAGCGCGCGCATCTCGCACGAAAAGCATGTGACCAAGCGTATCTTCCAGCTTCTTGATCTGCATCGAAACCGCAGATGGCGTACGGAAGACGGCATGTGCCGCGCTGGTAAAGCTACCCGTTTCGGCAATGGCGACGAAACTGCGTAACACGTCGAGATCGAGCATGGGAACGGGCTTCGTGAAGGGCTGTGACATGGGGTGCCTCATCAGCAATATTGAACGAGCGGACGCTCCGGTTTCGTTTCACTGAAAACGAAACCTAGTCCGCTGTCAATCCTTCATCGGCGATATACGATGAACTTTATGCATTCTCGATATTGAATCGGGGTTTCCACTGGACAGCAAGACACACGAACAGCCCCATGATGAAGATCAGGTAAAAGCGATCGTCGGGTAGAGGAAAGCTGGCAAACTTGCCCAGGGTGCCGATAAGCATGGCGAAGATGAAGGCGTGGACGCGCATCCGAGTGATGGAGCCATATTTCGCCAGTAAAGCCCAACCACCGCAGCCAATGAGAAGAAGGGCGGGCCAATCATTGAAATCCAGCGATACCTTGAGGCCGCGCGCATAACCCTTCGCCAGGTCAGACAGGTTGAAATCGGGCTGGAAGCCGGTCATCGAGTTTTGTATCTGCACGCAGGAGAAGTAGAAATGCGCCCACCAGCCCGGATGCCCGCCATATTTCGAGATCAGCATTGACGCGATCAGAGATGCAACGAAGGCAACCAGATAGGGCAGCAGGCGCCAGCGAAAGACAATAGCCGTAATCAGAAACGCAAAGACGAGGATGATATTATCCGGGCGCACCAGAACGGAGAGCACCAGAACCAGGCAGCCGAGCATTTCCTTGCGGAAATAGAGCAGATAAAGCGCCCAGAGCGCGACAACGCAAGCAAGCGCGTCCGGGGTGGCGACCGCAGCAAGGCGGGCATAGTCGGCGATCCACAGGAACGGGATGAGCAGAAAGCCCGCCTGAAGAGAATCGGTCCGCTTCAGCCATGCAAAGATCGTCAGGCCAATGAGAAATGCCGGCAATGCGCTCAACAGGATGATTGCGTCAATCAGGCCTATCGCAGGTTCGAGAAGGCGCAGGAGCCAGATATAAGCCACCTTGACGCGATACATGGAGAGCTGGGACTGGAAGTTGTCCGGATTTTCCCACTGCGCAAGATTGTAGGGATTGCTGAATTTCAGGTGAAATTGCTGCCCCTCGTCAGCGCCCGCCTCGATCCGCTTCCACGTTTCGGCATGTAGCGTTTCGGCATCCGTGTAGCGGTCCTCGAGCGCCGTGCCGACATAGGCGACCATATCCCAATTATAATCGGGGCGGACCACGCCATAGAGCGTCAGCGCCAATATGCTGAACAGGAAGAAAAAACCTGCGAAGCGATCGAGAAAGCGGCGTGCGGCGACACGGCCCACGATCGAGCCGCCCGCTCCCGTAGCAAAAAACCATTGCGCCAGATTGCGCTCCCCCTCAACCATCCCCCGGGTCCTTCTCTTAGTACGTCGAAGGCGATGCACACCGCGCCCTTGGAATAGGCGGCTGGAACACTCTTCAAGACACCTGCGATTTCACGAAGTCCTTGACGATCGAGACAATGCCGCGATCGAGAAGGCTGTCGAGCGCCTGAATGAAATCGTCGACGTGGCTTTTCTGGCAAATGAGCGGCGGTTCGAGCCGAATGACGTTACGGTTGTACTCCGTGAAGGCCACCAGCGTATCGTAGTCACGCAGGAGCAGCGCTCCGATGAAGCCCGAAAGCGAACCCTTCAACTTGTCATCGAGCACCGAGACAATCGGGCGAAGGACCATCGGCAGCGTCTGGCTGAAATCCTGAAATTCCAGCCCCACCATCAGCCCCTGCCCGCGTACATCCTTGATGATCTTCGGATATTTCGCCTGCAGGCGGCGCAGTTCGGAAAGCAGGTATTCGCCCGTTTCGGCCGCATTGTCGATCAGACCTTCATCGTAGAGCACATTGAGGCCTTCGATTGCCGTGATGCAAGCCTCGCCGATGCCCCCAAACGTAGCTTGCGCATGGATCATCGCCGTCTTCGGCGTTCCGTAGGCTTTCATGTAGATGTCGCGCCTGGCAATCATTGCCCCGACGGCTGCCTTGCCAGCGCCGAGCGACTTGGCAAGCGCGGTTATGTCCGGCACCGCACCGGCATGCTGAAACGCATAGAACCGTCCCGATCGTCCATAGCCGCACTGCACCTCGTCCGCCACCCAGACGACCTTGTACTGATCGCAGAGCGCACGCAGGCGGCGCCAGAACTCGGGCTCTGCGACGACAATGCCTCCACCACCCTGGATAGTTTCAAGCACGATGACGCCGATCGATGGATCGGCCTTGAAGGCGTTTTCGATGGCGATAATGTCGCCAAACGGCACGCGCACATTATTGTCGACGAGCTTGAACTCGCCGCGGTAAAGCGCGCCATCGGTAATAGAAAGAACGCCCTTCGTCTTGCCGTGAAAGGAATTTTCGGCATAGACGATCTTGGGACGCTGCGGACCTGCCGCGCGTTCGGCAAGCTTCACCGCCGCTTCCATCGCTTCCGAGCCGGAAGAGCCGAGAAAAACCATGTCGAGATCGCCGGGAGAGCAGGCCGCAAGATTATGCGCCAGCGCAGAAGCATATTGCGACATGAAGGCAATCGCGATCTCGTGGCGCTTCTCCTCCTGGAATTTCTGACGCGCCGCAAGAATGCGCGGATGATTATGGCCGAAAGCCAGCGAACCGAAGCCGCCGAAAAAATCCAATATCCTGCGGCCGTTCTGATCGTAGTAATACATACCCTCGGCGCGCTCGATCTTGACCTTATGAAAACCCAAGAGCTTCATGAAATGCAGCTGGCCGGGGTTGATATGCGCCTTGAACAGGTCCGTCATGCGGGCGACGTCCATCACCTTCGCTTCCTCGACGGTGATCAGATCTGGCTTAGCTGTGGAATTGCGCAGCGTTTCAGCAGAGGTTACGGCATTCATGACTGCGTCTCCCGGGCGGTCGAGGCGGCATCCAGAGCAGATGCCTTGCCTTCCTTCTTGTTTCGATATTCGCGGTAAGCCGCGATAAGCATATCCTCGTCACGATATTGCGGCACCCAACCGAGATCGCGTTTGCCCTTGGAAACGTCGAGAACGCATTCCTCGTCGGCGATCAGATATTGCTCGGGATCCATCAGCGGCATGTTCATCCAGTCAAGAAGATCGAGCGTGCGTTTCACGGCCCAACCCGGCGTCGGCACCAGAATCGACCTCGATCCAGCGTGCTTGATGAGATCGCCCAGCAATTTCCGAACCGGAGGCGGGTTGAGGGAGCCAAGATTGTATGCCTCGTTCGGCACACCGGCCTTCCAAGCGAGCCGCGCGGCTTCTGCACAGTCGAACACGGAGATGAACTGATACGGGTTTTTGCCCGAGCCGATCATAGGGACCGGAAGGCCGGCGTCGATCAGCCTGAAGAGCTTTTCCAGAATGCCGAGACGGCCCGGTCCGATGATAAGACGTGGACGGAACAACGAGATATTCATGCCCCTGTCTCGCCAGTCATGCGCCAGCTCTTCGGTCTTCCACTTGGAAAGCCCATATTCGCCAAGTGGTGCAACCGGGTGATCTTCCGTCATCGGATAGGTCACAGTATGGCCGTAGATCATGTCGGTCGTATAGTGCACGAGATTTTTCGCACCGGCCTTGTCCATTGCGAGAATGATATTTTCCGTGCCGTAGTAATTTACGGGGAAGAAGAAATCGTGGCGTTTGGCGCGCACCTGCAAGGGTGAGAGCATCTTGGCCGACAGATTATAAATCATGTCGTCACCGCGAAGACCAAGCTTCTCCACCGAGATCCTATCCGTCACATCCGCATGCACGAATTGCGCAGTGTCGTAATGGGCAAGATCGCTCCTCACAAGGTCAGCCACGACGACTTCCTGGCCATCGGCAATCAGTTTGGGAGCAAGATGGCGACCGACGAAACCGTCACCACCGAAAATCACGTGTCTCATCAGGAAAGCTCACTCTTTTGAACGATATCGGCAGAAACCGGCGCCGCGTTTTCTTCGCCGCTGCCGCCCTGCGCAATGAGGATCGTGCCTATACAGATGAAGGCGATGCCACCGATGCGCCATGCATTCAGATCCTCGCGAAAAACAAAGTAGGCGAAGACAGCAACGGCCACATAAGCCAGCGACAGAAATGGATAGGCAAAGGAAAGTTCGACCTTCGACAGAACAAAAAGATGCGAGGCCATCGAGATGACGAAGGTCACCAGACCAGCAAAAACCCATGGGTTGAAGATGATGGACAGCAGCTTGAATATCGGGTTGGCTCCCGCGAAGGAAATCGCGCCGAGGCTGATCATGCCCTGCTTGAGCATCAACTGCGCCGCGGCGTTCGTCATCACCGTAAAGAGAATAAATCCTATATATTTCATCGTTCCCCCGCCCTTTCTCTCGCTATACCCGTTGAGTTCGAATATTCGATGAAAGAACATGATTTACTTCTTATGAATATCGCAAATTTTGCACTCGCCTCTCAGATGATCTGGTGGTGCAGCGGCATTGAACACCGCAAGAATGAGCGACAACTTCTTCGTATGCGCAGTCCGCATCTCAGGTCGAACCCTGCAGACGCTGCTTAGTGTAGCGCCTAGTGCTACGCGCTACCAGAAACCCGCAGGACGGTTCTTTTCCAGAAGTCCGAAACGAAACGCGCGTCGCGCCAGACTTCGAGTTCTTGCCAACGCGGGAAGGACGCCTTGAATACAGCGGCAGACATACGCGCATCCTTGTATGGATTAACTGCGCCGCCGGCCTCCATAGTGATCGCATCGAGCCGTTCGAGCAGAGCAAGCGTTGCCGCACCGCGGTTGGGAAAATCAAGCGTCAACGTATAACCTGGCCGGGGAAATGATATGATACCCGGCGATCCGGCTGTCCCGAAACGTTTCAGGACAGTGAGAAACGAACCCTGCCCCGCTGCGTGACTGGCCGAGAGCAGCGCGGGCACAATTTCTCGCGCCACAGGCTCGGGAATGACGCTCTGATGCTGAAAAAGCCCGGCGGGACCGTAGAGCCTGTTCCAGTTGGAAACGGCATCGAGCGGAAAGAAATAGCTCTGATATGGCGTGAGGGAGATTTCCTTCCTGCGCATTTTGGCCGCTCGGTATGCTAGATTGAAGAGTGTCAGGAACGGTTTGTTCAATATGGTCAGCGGGGGCTGGAACGGCACAGTCAGTGGCCGTCTTCCGACCCCTGCGGGGGAAGCGTCCCGCGCTGAATGATTGCCAAGCAGAAGCACTCCACGCCCGGCCCTGGCACCGGTCGCCATTTGATCGAGCCAGGCGACGGCATATTCGTTTTCAATATCGCCGTCTTCCGCCATGTCGAAATAGTGGCCAAGAGAGGGAAATGGCTTCACCTGCTCCTCAATATCGACCGACGCAACCTGCATAAGCTGTATCCGCGCCGAGAGGATGATTCCCGTCAGCCCCATGCCCCCGATCGTCGCAGCGAAGAGATGGGCATTCTCCGTCGGCGAGCAATGCAGCATCTCGCCACCGGAACGCGCCAGGTCAAAAGAGAGAACATGCGCGCCGAAGCTGCCGCGTCGATGATGGTTCTTGCCGTGAACGTCATTGGCAATCGCACCACCCAGCGTCACGAACTGCGTGCCTGGCAAAACCGGTGGAAACCAGCCATGCGGACGGCCGTGCGCGATTATATCTCCGAGCATCACGCCGCTTTCCGCTTCCAGAACACCGGTTTGCGCATCAAAATCGAGAATACTCGCATGACCGCTCATGTCGACGAGGGCCCCATCCGCGTTTTGGCAGCTATCGCCATATGTGCGACCATTGCCGTAAGGCAGAAGCGATGTGCTGCCTTGCCGCAACTCGTCAAGCGCCGCCCCGAGTGTGAGGGCATGTGTACCTGCCCTAACCGTTCGCCCGAAGCTCGGATATATTTCCGCCATCAGACGAACTTCGCTATGATAACGAGAACAGCGCCAATCGCGATGACGGCCTGGCTGCGCCAGTCCCGCAAGAGGAAGACCACCGGATCGTCATACATCTCGTCGCGCCGCGCCAGAATCCAGATGCGCATTGTTATGTAGAGAATAATCGGCGCCACCGGCCAGACCATCCATGGATCATCATAGAGATTGCGCACATCGGCGCTGTCGATATAGAGCGCCAAGACCAGCGTAGCCGCGAATGCTGACGCCATGCCGGCTTGCATGATCACTTCCTGATCTTCGGGGCGATATCCGCGCCCGGCCATGCGAAGTTTCGGATCGAGCGTGACCGAACGCAGTTCGACATAACGCTTCACCAAAGCCAGAGACAGGAAAAAGAAGATCGAGAAGGCGAGCAGCCAGAAGGAAATATCCACCTGTGATGCGGCGGCCCCAGCGAGGATACGCACCGTGTAAAGCCCGGCCAGTGTCAAGACGTCGATCAACAGCATACGCTTGATGGAGAAAGAATAGGCCGTCGTCATGATCAGATAGAGCACAAGCACGAAGGCATATTCGACCGGCAAAAAGACAGTTATAGCGAAGCTGATTGCCAAAAGACAGAAGGCGCAAGCGAGGCCAAAACGCATGGAGAGCACGCCACTGGCAAACGGACGGTCGCGCTTGGTCGGATGCTGGCGGTCGAGCGCCAGATCGAAGAAATCATTGAGAATGTAAATGGCCGACGCCGCTGCGGAAAACGAGATGAAGGCGAGAATGCAGGCAAGCACCATGCTTTCATTCGCATAGGCATGCGAGAGCACTATCGGCACCGCGATCAGCACGTTCTTAGACCATTGATGCGCGCGCACCATCTTGACGATCGTCTTGAAATTTGGCCGCTGCGCGCCGATCAACTCCCCGCCATTGCGCACATACCAACGCCGCGCCGGGCGATCAGGCGCCACGATGATGTTGCGTCGGGCGCCTTTGAAAACCTGGATGTCATGGACGCTGTTGCCCGCATAGTCGAAGCCGTACTCGCCATAAAGATCAACGAGCGCCTTGAGCTTGCGATGCGAAGTCATGTTATGATTGGCCTCGGTTGCAAGCACCTCGTCGAAAATGCCGAGATATTGTGCAATCGCCTCGGCGAACTTACGCGGCGTACCTGTCGCCAGAATGATCTTGCGTCCCTTCGCCTTTTCCTGGTGCAACCGTTCCAGTACCTGCTCCCGATAGGGCAGCAATGCCGGATCAATATCAATACGCGTGGCGATCTCGCATTTCAGGCGTGCAGGGCCAGCCAAAAGCCAGAATGGCAGCATAAAAAGCAGATAGGGATATTTCCTCAAGAGCGAAAAAACGCCCTCCCAAAGGAGATCACTGGCGATCAGCGTCCCATCGAGATCGACGGCCAAAGGCACAGATTGGTCTTCGACATGCACATTCATCAATCCGGGCCCCCGCTCCGCTCCACCCCATGGCGCTTGGGTACTTTGATTAGAATATAAAGGTGAAATAGAAGATTAATAATCGAAAGCAGCTCCCCTCCACTGCCCTGCTTTCGTATTTAGCGTTAAATTTATCTTCCGTAAAAGTCTTCTATTTGCTTTTGCCTGGTTGATTTTCAGCAGGCAGATCAACGTCAAGCGGATCATCGGCTGAAGGCGCCTCATCCTGCTCGGTCGTTTGAGAGCCGGCGGCCATGGCGGCAGGATGGCTCGGATCGTCGGGAATTTGGCGATAATCCTTTTCACCCTCACCTACCGCTTCCTTGATATAGTATTCCTTCAGCACCGGATTGATCAGGACGATCCTTTCCTCGGCGAAGGTTTCGGCAATCAGGAACCGGATTTCATTCTGCACGCCGATGGTCGCGGTGATATCCGCCATGAAGAAACGCACTTCAAAGTCCATCAACATATTGGTCATGTTAGTGAAAACGACCATCGGCTCGGGGTTCTTGAGTATGTTCGGATGGGCCGTAACAATGTCCATCAGCAAGGCATACACCTTACGTGGATCAGCCGTGTAGGCGATGGTCAGCTTTATATCGCAACGGCCCATCTTGTTCTTATGCGTCCAGTTGCCAACCTCGGAATTGATGAGCTGCGAATTCGGCAAAATCACTGTCTGACGCTGGAAGGTTTCTATCTCCGTTGCACGAACGGAAATCTTTTTCACCGTTCCGGAAACCGTACCTGCCACGATCCAGTCTCCCGCCTTGAAAGGGCGTTCGGCAAGCAGAATAAGGCCGGAGACAAAATTCTGGACAATGTTCTGAAGGCCGAAACCAATACCGAGGGAAAGGCCGCCGGCGATCAGTGCAAGATTGGAAAGATCGACGCCCGCAGCCGACACGCCGATGATTCCCGCTACGGCAAGGCCCACATAGCCGATGATCGTACGGATCGAGTTGCGCAGGCCGAGATCCACCTTGCCGCGCGCCATCACCGTCTGGTCGATCCATCCCTGGAACCAGCGCACGAAGAGATAGCCGAGAATGAAAACGACAATGCCCCAGATCACGCCAGTCAGCGAGAAAGTGAAGCTGCCCACGGTGACGCCGGTGAAAAGACGTTCGCCAATAGCCAGCAAGTCCCCGACATGGAATCCCCACTGAAGCATGATGAACGGCAGGCCAACCACCGTCACAAGCACGTTGAGCAAAATGCCGAGAAACAATCCCAGCTGGTCAAGCCCGGTATCGTCCAGTTTGAACCGTTCGGAGAATGAGCGCCCGACGGAACTGTTCGTAAGCGCATTTTCCGCGGAAATGGCCCGCGCCGTCAGATAGCCTATATACATGGTGGCGATAATTGCGCCAGTGATGACAACCTGCTGCGACAAGAACCGCGCAAGACCGATATAGCCGAAAAGCGCCGCCAGAATGGTAACCAGTCCAAGGCCATAAAAGGTCAGCCTCAGAGGCAAGCGCCATTGGCGTGGTTTGCCACCTTCGTCCATGAAAGGTCGCACCAAACCCAGCAGACCAAACAAGGCCCCGACGATAATCGTTGCTAGAAGGCTGTTGCCAACGGTCACGGCAACTGGCGAGCCCATCAGTCGGAAGACCGACGAAGTGAAATAGTCGATGCCCGACATGATCGTCATTACGGTGATGATACCGACCAGCAAGGGAGCAGCCTTGTCGGAGACCGGCACCAAACGCCATTCAGGATGCCCGGGATTGAGGATCGCCCAGGCAAGACGGTTGATGAAAAAGGCCGTCAGCGCCACCATGGACAAGGTTTGCGCGATTTGACGGATCACCGGCTGGAAAATATCCATGTAGTCGAACAGGAAGAAGGTAATGCCGAGGAAGGCAGCAAGCGATGCAACCGCAACCAATGTCGAGCCAAACGCGACCGACAGGCGGCCCAAATAGCTCGGCTTGTCGGATAGCGAGGTGATGACCAATCGGCTGAAATAGCGCCGCCCCACGAAGCGGATGCCAAACGCTGCTCCGAGCGAGACGACGGTTGCCGCAATGGTCGCCGCAAGTTTGGCCGACATGACGAAGCCAAGCCAGGCGCCGATGATGTCACTGAAGGTGTCCCACTCCTCGGCAATGGAAGAACCTATCTCTTGAAACAAGGTTTCGTCGATCTTGTAGCGGCGCGTAAACTGTTCCGCGAACAGATCACGCCGCAGGTTCGCAACCTGCGAACGCTCCTCGCCAAGCTGGCTGGTCAGGTCCTGGGCCTGGCTCATCAGCGCGTTGATGGCGTTTTTCTCTGCGTTCAAACGGTTGCGTTCCGTGGTCACCACCTCCGCCTCTGCGGGCGCTTCATCCGCAGGCGGAGCACCTAATGCCTCAAGGCGGCTGTTGATTTGCTGGAGACGCGGCGCCAGTGCCTCGTTTATTTCGGCAAGCTCCGTGACGATTTCTTCGATCTGGCCGCCAAGGGTGATCAGGGACTCGTCATCGGCCGGATCCTCGGGAATGCTTTTCTTGATACCTTCGATGCGGGTGACGATGGTTTCCACCACCCGCGTCTGTTCCCTGACGACATCGGTGGCAAAGTCGCCGGGCTGCGCCTGTGCGAACTGAAGGCCCAGCAGCGCCAGCATCATCAAACTCATGAACAGGGCGATTAAACGCATCGCTGGCCAACTCCGGAAATACTTACCATCTACAGACGCCGGTTGATTCTCTCGCGCCAAACGCCACGCGCTCCTAATATCGCGATAAGGCAATGATAGGGCGTGCTTGCCCGAGCCTTGCCGCTCTTGCTAAAGATGCCGCAATTCAGCGAAAGGCAAGGCTTATGACACGAACAATCTGGTGGGAAGAGTTCACTGCCGAAGATTTCGAGGCCATCGATTCAGATCGGGCCATTGCCATGCTGCCACTGGCCGCGACGGAGCAACACGGACCCCACCTGCCTCTTTCGACCGACACGAACATTATGCGCGGCATGATCGCGGAATTGGCAGGCAAATTGCCTGAAAATATCGATCTGCGCTGTCTTCCTCTTCAATCCGTAACGAAATCTGACGAACATCTATTCGCTCCGGGCACGCTGCATCAGGAGCCGGAACTGCTCATTCGGCAATGGCGCGCGCTGGGCGATGCAGTCGCCAGGTTGGGTTTTCGCAAGATGATCTTTGTCACGTCGCATGGTGGCAATGAGGAAATCATGGGCATCGTCGCCCGCGACATGCGGGTGCGCCACGGCTTGCTGGTGGTCAAGTCAAGCTGGAACCGGTTTGGATATCCGGAAGGTCTTTTGCCTCCGAAGGAGATCGCGCAGGGCATCCACGGCGGCGATCTCGAAACATCGCTCATGCTGCATTTCAGGCCCGAGCTTGTCCGGATGGACCGGGCGCAGGATTTCGTCTCGTCCTATGATCGAGCGGAAGAGACCTTCGATTTGCTGCGTCCGACGGGTCCATTCGGCTTTTCCTGGGCCGCTAACGATATTAATCCACGCGGCGTCGTCGGCAATGCGGCCATTGCGACGGCCGAAAAGGGTAAAATGATTGCACAGCACCAGACGAACGGGATGCTGCGTCTGCTGAACGATATTGCCGAGGCAAGGCCCGAGGAATGGCTCGCTTCACGCTGAGTTGGCATCCTTCAACCGTCGCGCCAGATTGCCCGCATCTGCAATCTCCATTGCCTCCAGCCCCTGCCAGCGCGCAAGCTTCCACAAGGCGGCAAGCAGGCGCGGCGCGCATTCCTCACCTGCATTTTCCTCAGCAAAGGCAGAAAGCACGTGAAGCACCCTGCGTTTGCGATCAGCTTTCAGGTCCACACGCGCAGCGAGCCGATCATCCATCAAAAATGGCATGACATAGTAACCGTACTCGCGCTTATGGGCGGGCGTGTAGATCTCAATGCGATAGTGAAAGTCAAAGAACCGTTCCGTGCGCGGTCGATAAAAGATCAACGGATCGAAGGGAGAAAGCAGAGTATTGGCCTCGACGCGCCTCGGCACACTGGCGTCTCTATGCAGGAAAAATATGCCTTTCCAACCTTTTACGTAAATCTCCTGAATCTCTTTCGCATCCACCAGTTCGCGCAGCCGCTCAGCGAATCCCGCCACGGGAAGACGGTAATAATCCCGTAAATCCTGCGCGCTGGCCACGCCAAGACTTTTTGCCGAACGCGCGATCAGGGCGCGTTGAGCATCCTCGCGCGCGGGCGTAGGCGCAGCAATGATCGCTGCCGGCAGTACACGCTCCGGCAGATCGTAGAGTCTTTCCATGCTGCCCTTACGTCCCGCGGACGTGATGAGGCCGCTCCAGAAGAGCACTTCCATCGCTCGCTTCACATCCGACCAGCCCCACCAGCCGCCCTGACCTTTCTCTTCGAAATCGGAAGGCGAGAGCGGACCGCGCTTTGCGATCTCGGAAAAAATCCTCTCTATGAAAGCCGATTGCTCACAAGCGAATCTTGCGATTCCCTTCCAGGTCCCCACACCTCGCGCAGCATCTTCCATGCGCCAGCGAAAGAGCGGCTGAAGCTCAACCGGAAGGTAGGAGGCCTCATGGCCCCAATATTCGAAAATCGGGCGCGGCGCCTTGGCCGCCGCACGGTCAAGCATGCTCTGGTCATAGGCTCCGAGGCGCGAAAAGACCGGCATGTAATGCGCGCGCACGCTGACGCTGACCGAGTCGATCTGCAGCAGGCCAAGCCGGTCGATGACTTTCATCAGATGAGCCTTTTTCGGCTCCGTACGCGGTGCGCCAGCAGTAAAGCCCTGCGCTCCCAGCACGATGCGTCTTGCTTGCGTCTGCGTGATCGTCTCGACCATTTCCATCCCTTGCGCAAATCATCGTTTCGGGCAAACCTTCGAGCAGGAAGCCGATATTCGCAACCCGAAAAGCAGGGCCATATGACCACACGTGCCTTCAGCACCTATGACGTTTTCACCGAGAAGCCACTTTCCGGCAATCAGCTCGCCATCGTATGGAATGCCGAAGGCCTGGATGCCCCGCGTATGCAGGCAATCGCCAGGGAGTTCAACCTGTCCGAGACTGTCTTCGTGCTGCCGCCAGAGGACAAACGCCACACCGCACGTCTACGCATCTTCACGCCCTTTGCCGAGCTCGATTTCGCAGGACATCCCACCGTGGGCGCAGCCATCGCAATTGGCGAACGCAACCGGGATGCCGCCAATGATCGCACGGCCATCATGGCGCTTGAGGAGAATGTCGGCGTGGTGCGATGTGTTGTCGACCTGACTGACAAGTGCTTTGCTGAATTCGATCTGCCACGATTGCCTGCCCCGGTCGCTAGCAGCATTCAACCAGAGCTTGCCGCCGCAGCGCTGGGCCTCGATCACTCCGACATCGGCTTTGAAAATCATCAGCCGATGCTCTGGACCGCCGGCAACCCGATTGCACTAATTCCCATCCACGGCCTGGCAGCCATAGCGCGCGCCCGCATCGACCTCGCCATCTGGGCGGACGTGCTGGAAGACTATCCCGCCACAACGCCGTCCGCCTATCTCTACTGCCGTGAATGCATCGGTTCGGACTGCGCCTTTCATGCTCGCAAATTCTCGCCTTTCCCTGACGGCGGCGAGGACCCGGCAACGGGCTCGGCTGTGGCAGCCCTTGCCGGTGCAATCCAGCATTTCGACAGGATGCCGGAAGGAGCTCATCGGCTCTGGGTGGAGCAAGGCATGGAAATAAATCGGCCGTCGCGCATCCGTCTGGAGATGGACATTGTCGGCGGTGCAATCGACACAGCGCGTATAGGTGGACATGCAGTGAAGATTTCAGAAGGCAAACTGCTCGTCTGAAGGAAGAGGCAGATGCAAAGGACGGTTTTCTGGCGCAGATTGGACCTGGAGGGGCTGGAGCACCTCCAGGTGAGCGCATCTGCATCCTCGGTACAAGTACAGGGCAACCTGCTCTGTCTCGAAGCTGATGGCATTCGTGTCGAGCATTTCTGGCATCTCAGCCCGGATTGGCGCACTCTTCGACTGGCGATCCGACGATGGATGCAAGGCCGCCAGGATGCGTTAATTCTCGAACGGACCGGCACCACTTGGAGGGTCAACGGCGCGCACCGTGCTGACCTCGACGGCCTGGAGGAACCCGACCTTTCGCTCACCCCGTTCTGCAACACGCTTCCTATCCGGCGAACAGGTGTCAAACCCGGCGATACTCTTGAACTCGATGTCGCCTACGTGGACGGTGCAACGCTGGAGGTCTCCCGTTCCCGCCAGAAATACATCCGCCTGGACCGGAACAGAGTGCGCTATATCGATCTCGGCCTGTTGGCGGGTTTCGAGGCCGACCTGACCATTGATCGTGAAGGGCTGGTTGTCACTTATGACGGCTTGTTTGAGCGCCTTTTCCCAGGCGGCTGAAATTATTTTGCCGGGAATGACACTTTTATGAGGCCGAGGGGTAGACAGCGATAAACGCCTTGGGTATATCGCCGTCACCGCACACGACGCGGCTGGCGGGTGATTAGCTCAGTTGGTAGAGCAGCTGACTCTTAATCAGCGGGTCGTAGGTTCGATCCCTACATCACCCACCATTTTCCCTTTTAATGCAACGACTTACGACCAGAAGATAAAGTTTTTTATCTACCAGGTTCAGGCTGAAACGCCGTCATTCTCCCCTGACACTATAGATCATATGCTCCTTGCCTTGTAACGTCGCTTCATATTTGAAGCATCTTATGGGGGAGATGTATGACTGATCTCGCACTGGCTTTTATGATCTTCGCGTGGCTCGCGGGGGCCGCGGTCACGGCAATGCATTTCTTTCCGAAATTGCCGCAAAAGCACCGTGACGAAGAGACCACGGCGACGGTTCGACTGGTGGCCAATCTCTTCGTCGTCATGACCTCCCTGGTTTTCGGGCTGATGATCAATTCCTCAAAAAGTACATTCGAGGTCATTAATTCCAATGTGCATCAATACGCGACAAACCTGATCATTCTCGACCGCACCTTGCGCCATAGCGGTCCGACGGCGGACGAGGCGCGCACTCAGCTTCGCGGCTATGTCGAGATGGCAATCGAAAACCCGCTGCGTGCCGCACATACCGGCCTGGGCCCGGACCCTGCCGGCGAAGAACTGGACAAGCTGGGCGACGAGATCTCATCGATCATTTCTCCATCTACGTTTCCTCATCTCCTTGAGGAGGCCCGCCAGCAATACCGCCAGATCGTACAGCTGCGCTGGGCGCTCGTAGAGCAATCCGAAGGGCGAATTCCTTTGGCGCTGATTGCCATGCTCGTTGCCTGGCTGACGCTGATCTTCATCAGCTACGGCTATCGCGCACCGCACAATGCCATGGTCATTTCCGCGGTCGCCGCATCGGCTCTCGTGCTGGCAACCTCCCTTCATCTCATCCTCGATATGGACAAGCCCTTTGCAGGCTTGATCCAGGTGATGGATGACCCTCTGCGTCGCGCTCTTGCGGAAATCCGGAGCACAAGTTGAAGTCACTCTATAGATCATTTCCGTCGAAGGGTGACACCCGCTAACAGGATCCCTATAGTGTTTCAATCATTCCCACAAAGGAGCCAAGTCGTTTTGAAATTCCTGAATACCCGCAACCTTTTCGTATCTTCTGCTATTCTCGCTCTTATCTCTCCCCTCAACCAGTCCATCGCGCAGGATTCTTTGCCTGGCGAAGGCAAATCGGTGAGAGTTGTCCAACCTAATGATGACACCGGCTGGATAATGACCGCGTTCTATACCCAACTCCTGGAGGAGCTGGGCTACACGGTCGACGAAGCGATCACGCTGGACGTTCCGGTCGCCTATCAGACGGTCTCGCAAGGCAGTGCCGATCTCTATCCGGACGGCTGGTTTCCTCTGCACAATCTTTACGTCGAGCAAGAGGGCTTCGGAGGCGAGCAGGTTGGCTATGTCGCCAGGCAGGGCGCATTGCAGGGATATCTGGTCGACAAGGCTTCGGCTGAAAAATTCGATATCAAAACACTTGACGACTTCAAGCGCGACGAGGTCAAGAAGGCGTTCGATCGCAATGGTGACGGTAAAGCGGATCTCGTCGCCTGCCCTCCAGGCTGGGGCTGCGAAGAAACGATCACGTATCAGATGGATGCCTTCGAGCTCCACGACCATATCAACCCTATCAAGGCCAATTATTCGGCCTCCATGGCCGATGCCATCGCTGCGTATGAGGCAGGCGAGCCGATCCTCTTCTACACTTGGACACCCAACTGGACAGTCGACGAGCTGAAGCCGGGACGGGACGTCGTGTGGATTCAGACGCCCTCTGTCGACTTGCCGGAAGAGCAACGCGATCTGGCCGATTCCGCGACGCTGGATGAGATCGAAGGCTGCGTCGCGCAGCCATGCGTTCTGGGTTGGCCGGTCAATGATATTCGCCCCGTAGCGAACAAGGAATTTCTGGAAGAGAATCCAGCGGCTCGCACGCTGCTCGAAGAGGCCTCCATGTCGATCGAGTTCGTTCTCAAGCAGAACGCCGAAATGAAGAACGGCGCCGATAGCCCCGAGGATATCAAGAAGCAGGCCGCTGAGTACATCGAGGAAAATCGCAGCAAAGTTGATGGCTGGCTTGAGGCCGCAAAGGCAGCAGGACAGGCTCAGTAAGAATTATATCAATATAAAAGGCCGCGGAATCGCGGCCTTTTATGCCTAAGATGAAGGCGACTGGCTTAGAGTTTAGCGACCATGGATGGCACTTCCGAACAGAAGCGGGCAGCAGAATCCTTGGTAGCAGCAGATTCATCGATAATGACCGTGGCCATGTCGGACACAATCTCCACGGCAATATCTTCCGGCAGGTTTTCCTCCCGCATCAGTTTTTTGAAGGCGACATCGCTGGCTTCGATATTGGTGCCGCATATGGACGCCTGCGCCTCAAGCAGCGCGGCTTCCTTGTAGATCGGGCCATAGACATCCAGCATTTCACCATCTTGCGAGGCTGCGCTGGAAATTGCGGCAAAAAGGGAGACGGCCGCAATGATCGTCACGGCAACCGATGACTGGATAGCGTTCGTCATGTTCATTTCGTGCACCCTCCTTGGGAGCCGATGCAGCCGGCTGACCGGGCACATCTCGAAAATTCATGAAAAATTAACGACGCGATAACGGGAAATGTTCCAACATTCGAAATTCAACTTGACGAACGAGTGTTAATTTCACGCGAACAGGCTCTCCCGGCGAGGCGGACGCGCGGAGGTTTGCGACGAGCATCCGTCAGATGGAGAGCCAGCGCCCGGAATTGCGCTCAATGCAACAAAAAGCGAAGATTTCCGTTCATGTCAGGTTCAGGCTCACGTCCTAGATTATGCAGCATGAACCTCGGTTCACCTCGCGCACGGCACTCATGCCGTCAGGAAAGTTGGGAGAGACGTGATGAAACCCAGGCTTACAACCCTTCTACATGCAGGGCTGCTTGCCGTTGGTCTCGGCATGATCGGTGCCGGTTCTGCCGCAGCAGCCCCAGCAGGTCTCGCCGCCGGAGCCAATGTCGTTCAGCAGACTGCGGACACAGCATCTCAGGCCCAGACAGTACAATATGACCGGCGCTGGCGTGATGACCGACGTCATTGGCGCGGAGACCGCCATTGGCGCCGTCATCACCGGCCATATCGCCCGCACTATCGCCACTATGGCCCGCGTTCCGGGATCTATCTGGAATTTGGTCGACCCGCGCCGCGCTACTATGCGCCACGCCGGGTCTATCGTGGCGGTTCGGCACATGTGAACTGGTGCGCAAACCGCTATCGGTCTTACCGCGCATATGACAATACGTTCCAGCCGTATAACGGTCCGCGTCGTCAGTGCATATCGCCATACGTCTGAGTTTCGTGAGACATTAAAAGCAGAAAAGGCGCTCGACCGAGCGCCTTTTCGCGTCTTGGGAGGAAGACTGAACTAGTTCTTCGCCTTGTCGACCAGCTTGTTCTTGGAAATCCATGGCATCATGGCGCGCAGCTTTTCGCCGACCTCCTCGATCTGGTGGCTGTCGTTCAGGCGACGAATGCCCTTGAAGCGTGCACCGCCGGCCTTGTATTCCTGCATCCAGTCCGACGTAAACTTGCCGGTCTGAATGTCGGTGAGGACGCGTTTCATCTCGGCCTTGGTTTCGGCAGTGATGATACGCGGGCCCGTGACATACTCGCCCCACTCGGCGGTGTTCGAGATCGAGTAGTTCATGTTGGCGATGCCGCCTTCATAGATCAGGTCGACGATCAGCTTCACCTCATGCAAGCACTCGAAATAAGCCATTTCCGGCGCATAACCGCCTTCCACCAGCGTTTCGAAGCCAGCGCGAATCAGTTCGACCAGACCGCCGCACAGAACGACCTGCTCACCGAACAGATCCGTTTCGCACTCTTCCTTAAATGTGGTTTCGATGATGCCAGAACGACCGCCACCCACGCCGCACGCATAGGACAAGCCGAGTTCGAGTGCATTACCCGAAGCATTCTGGTGGATAGCAACGAGACAGGGGACACCGCCGCCGCGCTCGAATTCACCGCGAACCGTATGTCCGGGTCCCTTCGGTGCGATCATCAGAACGTCGACCGAAGCCTTGGGCTCAATCAGACCAAAGTGCACATTGAGGCCGTGCGCGAAGGCAATGGCCGCGCCGTCACGGATGTTAGGAGCAATATGTTCCTTGTAGATGTCGGCCTGCAACTCGTCCGGCGTAGCCATCATCATCAGGTCTGCCCACTTGGCAGCCTCGGCAACCGACATGACCTTGAAGCCATCAGCTTCAGCCTTCTTGGCAGTGGCTGAACCTTCGCGCAGCGCAACGGCGATTTCCTTGGCGCCGGAATCCTTCAGGTTCAGCGCGTGGGCGCGGCCCTGGCTGCCATAACCGATGATCACGACTTTCTTGGACTTGATCAGATTGAGGTCTGCATCGCGATCGTAATAAACACGCATGTTTCTCTTCCCTACTATGGTCAATTCAGCGGCGCATCTGCGCCCGCCCGTTTCTTTTCGGCCCCATAAAGAGCCATAAACTGCTGCACGGCGCGCGCTGCATCGCGTGCGATCGTCGCTTCAGTCATTTCCAGTCGATCGCCCAACAGCAATCGTATCTGAATGTCGCGCCCTACCAGCCCGAAGAAGGTCTGAAAGGCAATTTCGCTATCCTCGAAGGCAAGCAGTCCCGCTTCACGCGCTGCTTCCAGCAGAGGCTTGAGGCGTTCGCCAATGGCGAAGCGTCCATTCTCGAGCACGATCGGCCCGAGGTTGTCCTTTCCGGACAAGGTATGGGCGACCCCTACCCGGTTGAGCGCTAGCGACGTTGGGCTAGAGATGACGCTCAACCAGTTGACGGCAAATCCATCGAGACTGTCGCGCAACGCGCCAGCATCGAGCTTCTGGACATCGTAATTGCCCGCCCGCACCCGATAGGCCTGCCAACGTACCGTCGCTGCAAGCAGCCCATCCCGATCCCCGAACCACTTGTAGAGCGTTTCCTTCGAGCAGCTTGCATGCCGCGCGACGGCCGCCATGGTCAGATTGTCACCCTTGTCGACCAGCAGGCGCAAAACCGCGTTGAGAACGTCTACCTGACGCTCTGTCCACTCGCCCGCCATGTCGATTCCTTGTGACATATCACCGTACCGTACGTTACGGTTCGGCAATATGTCGAAGCAAGATTGCTTTTGCAAGATGTTTTTTGAAAACTTATTGCGCGTGTGAAAACGGCGGAAACACGGGATTTCAGCCATCCTAGTCCTTACAGCGTTACCTGCATGCCAATCTCGACGACACGCCCGGTCGGTATACGGAAATATTCCGTCGCGTCCGCAGCCGAGCGCGCAAAGGTAATGAAGATTCGATCAAAAATCTTCCTGCCATACCGCGTGTTGGTTCTGAGCGAACGACGCGACAGAAAGAAGGATGTCGTCATGATATCGAACTTCCAGCCAAGCTTGTGCAACGAGGCCAAGGCGCGCGGGACGTTGGGCTCTTCCATGTAGCCGAAACGGAGGGTTACCTGCATGAAACGTTCGCTGAACTGAGAGACAGAAGCACGTTCATCTGCCGGAACACGGGGCGTTCCCGTGGTTTCGACGGTAAGGATCACGTTTTTCTCATGCAGCACCTTGTAATGCTTGAGACTGTGCATCAGCGCAGTTGGCGCGCAGGTTGCATCGCCTGTCAGAAAGACGGCGGTGCCCGGCACGATCAACGGCGGGCGCTGGCTCATCTGTTTGACGAGCACTTCTATGGGAATTTCGCTACGACGCGTGCGCTCGAACAATTCTTGCGAACCGCGCTGCCAGATGATGATGGCAGCCATGACGCAGATCGCCATGAGGATAGACACCCAGCCACCTTCGTGAAGCTTTGAGAGGTTGGAGGTGAAGAAGAGGAAATCGAAAACCAGGAAACCGAGGATCAATGGGACCACGATCTTCTTTCCCCAGTTCCACACCCGCATCATCACGACAGCGAGAAGAATGCTGGTGACGATCATGTTGCCAGTGACAGCGATCCCATAGGCCGACGCGAGGTTACCGGATTCACCAAAACCGACTACGAGAGCAATGACGACGATGCAAAGCAGAAGATTAATGCGCGGTACGTAGATCTGGCCGAATTGCTTTGCAGAGGTGTGCCGAATGTCCAGACGTGGCAGAAGCTTCAACTGCGCTGCCTGTCTGGCAAGCGAAAAGGCCCCGGTGATGACCGCCTGGCTGGCGATTACCGTGGCAGCCGTTGCCAGGAGCACCATCGGCAGAAGCGCCCATTGCGGGAACATCTGGTAGAATGGATTTTCCAGCGCGTGCTCATGCGCCAGAACGAAAGCCCCCTGCCCAAAATAATTCAATAGCAGGCACGGAAAGACGATAGCCAGCCATGCTACGACAATGGGCCGGCGCCCGAAATGTCCGAGATCGGCATAAAGCGCTTCTGCACCTGTCACGGCGAGAAAGATCGCTCCAACGACGGCAAAGGTCGTCGCGGGACTCAGGATCGCATATTCGAAAGCGTAGTACGGATTGATCGCGTAAAGGACGGTCGGATCGTCGAATATGTGAACCAGACCGAAATAGCCTAACGCCAGAAACCAGAGTGCGGTGATCGGTCCGAACACTGCTGCGACCTTGCCAGTACCGAACCTCTGCACCGCGAAGAGCGTGATAAGAACCAGTAGCGTGACCGGAACAACGTAAGCTTCAAGATCAGGTGCAACGATCTTGAAGCCCTCAATAGCCGAAAGAACTGAAATCGAAGGCGTAATGACAGCGTCGCCGAAGAACAAGGCCGCACCGCATATTCCAAGCAGCGTGACCGTTCGCGGGTGGCTGCGCGCATGTGAGCGAGCCAGTGCCATCAAGGAGAGGATGCCGCCCTCACCCTTATTATCCGCGCGTAGCACGAACACAACGTATTTGAGTGTGACGACCAGTGTCAGCGCCCAGAAGATCATTGAGATGACACCTAGAATATCTACGCGCAAGATCCGGCCATCGCCGCCGGCTGCCGCAAGCGCCTCACGAAACGCATAGATCGGGCTTGTGCCGATATCACCATAAACAACACCCAGCGCGCCAAGCAAAAGAAGGGGAAAGCCCTCATTGGCATGGGTCTTCTGTGTTTCTGTGTCGGAGACTGCTTGTACTTCGCTAGAGATTGCCATTACGCACTGCTCTCCTGGCCGCTGCACAGGCTGCCGCCATGTAGCAGGGTTTAGCCCTGGCGCCTTGACGTGTCAGTCCCGTCACAACGAGCGCCCGGAAGAAATGCATATTCCTTTCTACAAGAAAAAGAAGTGGCATTTTAACGCGAGGCTAACTGCTTTCCCCCTTAGCCTTGCAGAGCAGCGATGAACCGCCGCACGCTTCCCGCCATGCCGAATTCCAGCGCATCCGCTGTCAATCCGTGGCCGATAGAGACTTCGAGAAGCTGCGGCACCGCCCTGACCAGAGCCGGAATATTCGCGACCGTCAGGTCATGCCCAGCATTGATGCCCAGGCCCAGGCGATCTGCTTCCTGCGCCGCTTCCGCGAGCATTTGCAATTGCTTGGCGGCAGAAGCGGAATCATTGTGATAAGCGGCATACGGTCCAGTGTAGAACTCCACACGATCCGCTCCCGTCGCCTTCGCTGCTGCCATCGCTCCGGCATCGGCATCGGCAAACAGCGACACACGCATATCCTCCGCCTTGAAAAGCGCAATCACCCTCGCAAGCCCTTCCCCATGCCGAAGGAAATCCCAGCCATGGTCGGAGGTGGCCTGCGCTGGATCGTCTGGAACCAGCGTTACCTGCTCCGGCCTGTTTCGGAGGCACAGATCGATGAATTCCTCGGTCGGGTAGCCTTCAATATTGAATTCCGCCTTGGGGAACTCTGTGTCGATGAGCTTTCGCAGCTCCGGCAGATCCGCAAAACGCGTATGACGCTGGTCCGGACGGGGATGCACGGTCAAGCCCGCCGCCCCTGCCTGAAGCGCGATACGTCCAAGATGCGTCACGTTCGGCCAGGGCAGATCACGACGATTGCGCAAAAGTGCCACCGCGTTGAGATTAACCGAAAGTGTCGCTGTCATTTCATGATTCCAAGGCTGGTTTGACATACACTATGCGAGCCGAGAGGGAACGGAAAGACGCACTCCGCAGTTTCGCATTGGTCCATGCACGAACCATGAGGAAGACATGCCGATTAATGACCGCCCGCCGGCGATCCGCAAAATTGACACGAACCGCCCCGAGCTGCTTGCTGTAGAGATATTCGGTCTCGTGACAGCCGCTGATATCGAGAATTTCTATGGCTTGATCGAGGCAGGCTACACGCTGCACGACCGCATCGATGTGCTGATGCAGGCGCGCGAAATAGACGAGATCGATCTTGATGCAGGCATGGGCGACGATCGCCTGAGCGACAATCGCGATGCTTCTCCCCATGTGCGGCGGCTGGCTCTGGTTTGCGAACGCGCTTGGCAAAACCCGCTTCTCCAGCTGGCAGCTCTCAGTACGGATGTTGAAATGCGGCATTTCAACGTGGATGAAGAGGCAGACGCCTGGGCTTGGCTTGAGGCACAACCTGCTTGAAGCGTACCTCCCTTAATATTTGCCGCGTTAGCGAACGATCGTCAGGCGCTCCGCCGCTCGCGTGATCGCGGTGTAAAGCCATTTCTGACGCGTGTCGCGAAATGCGTAGCTCTCATCGAAGAGCACGACGTTGTTCCACTGCGAACCCTGCGCCTTGTGCACGGTGAGCGCGTAGCCGTAATCGAAATCGTCATAACGCTTCTTGGTCTGCCACGGCACTTCCGTATCCGGATCATCAAACGCGCTCTTCAAGAGCTTGATCTTGGCCATCCCGCGGTCCGGATCGTCCTCTTCCGGCGTGACCAGGAGGTTAATCCCCGGCTTCACTGACTCGCGTGACGCGGTCATCACTTTCCAGAGCGACCCGTTGAGCAAGCCCTTGGACGGATCATTGCGCAGACACACGAGCTTGTCGCCCGCTTGCGGATAGCTGGCTGAAAAACCTTTCAACTCCCGCAGCCGCGCATTGTAGCGCCGACGGGTTCTGTTCGTGCCGATCAATACCTGATCCGCATCCAGAACAAGATCGCGATCGACGTCGTTCTTTCCGATAACCTGCGCGCTGCCAAAATCGCCATAGTCGAGTGCCCGACCTTCCCGCGCATCAAGAGCAAGCCGCAGAATCGGATTGTCGCGCGCCTGCCGGTGAATTTCGGTCAGCAGGAAATCCGGTTCTTGTTCAGTGAAGAACCCGCCGCCGGAAATAGGCGGCAACTGGCCCGGATCACCAAGCACGAGAATCGGCGTTCCGAAGGAGAGAAGATCACGCCCCATCGCTTCATCGACCATCGAGCATTCATCAATGACGAGAAGCGCCGCTTTGGAAATCGGACTCTGACGATTAATGGCGAAGGTGGGAGACATGGAAGTCCGCCCAGTCACCTCGTCCTCGACCGCCTCTTCGCCGCGGGGGCGGTAGATCAGGGAATGGATAGTTCGCGCGTTGGTCGCGCCTTTTGAGCGCAGAACCTGCGCAGCTTTGCCGGTGAATGCGGCGAACTGCACGGAACCATCAACATGTTCGGCAAAATAGCGTGCAAGTGTTGTCTTGCCCGTTCCGGCGTAGCCGAAAAGCCTGAAAAGCGGCGTTTTACCTTTGGAGAGCCATTGCGAAACGGCCTTCAGCGCCTGGTCCTGCTGCGGAGAAAACTGCATGCGCTTCTCATGGCAGATTCGGACACTGCTGACAAAGTTTTTGGCGACAGAAGCGTGAGATTGCAAAAGCGCTAAATCTCGCGAGAAAAAGCGCCTCAGGGTCCGATCCGCTTTTATCTCACTGCAGCATCGGCCAGATCGACAGCGCCAGAAGAATCCCCATGCAGATGTTGAACCACTTCAACCGCACAGGATCGGCGAGGAAACCACGCAGGGCGACGCCAAAACCGGCCCAGGTCGAAACGCAGGGAATATTCACCGTCGACAGAATTGCCGTGATGATCAGCACGGACCAGAACGGGAAACGCGGATCGGCGTAGAGCGAGAACGCAGTGAGTGCCAGCACCCAGGCCTTGGGGTTGACCCATTGGAAGAGCGCCGCCTGAATAAAGCTCAGCGGATAGGCGGCGTCGGCGCTCTTTCCGCTCTTCATCGTTCTGGAACTGGCAATCTTCCAGGCGAGGTAGAGCAGATATCCGCCGCCGGCAATCTTCAGAACGAGGTGCAACTCAGGAAACGCCTTGATGATAGCGCCAAGTCCCAGTCCCACGGCGAGGAACAGGCTGATGCCGCCAGCGACGATTCCCCACATGTGCGGCAGCGTGCGCCGGAAGCCGAAATTGACCCCCGACGACAGAAGCATGAAATTGTTGGGACCCGGCGTGATCGATGAGGCGACACCGAAAAGCGCGACAGGCAAAAGCATCTGCAGGGCAGATGCAGCAAAGGACGGTTCCATCATGCCATGCTTTCAGGTCCGCGGCTCATTGAAGCAACACCTGTCCGGCAGACTTCAACGAGACCAAGTGGCTGCATGATGGCGATGAACTGCTCGATTTTCGAAACGCGTCCAGTCAGCTCGAAGATGAAATGCTCGGTATTGGCATCGACCACATTCGCCTTGAAGGCATCGGCCAGGCGCAACGCCTCGACGCGATCGTCGCCTTTATTGCGCACCTTGACGAGCGCCAGCTCACGTTCGAGCGGGCGTTCGTAACCAAGTTCCCTGGCGCGCAGGGAAAGGTCCACAACCTTATGCACTGGTACCAGCCGTTCCAACTGGTGACGTATTTGAACAAGCACATGCGGCGTGCCGCTGGTAACAATGGTGATGCGGGACAGGTGCTTCTGGTGCTCGGTTTCCGAAACGGTCAAGCTGTCAATATTGTACCCCCGCCCGGAAAACAGGCCTATCACTCGGGCAAGAACGCCCGGCTCGTTATCGACGAGAACCGATAGCGTATGGCGTTCGCGGGTCTCGGTTTCCGGTGCTATGAAATATGCTGAACCGGTTGGCTGTAGATGTGCGTTCATTGTTTCAATTCCACTTCCGGTTGGTCAGACGAGCTGACGGCCTTTTTCGTCGATCGCGGTTGCAACGGCTTCGTCGCTCGCCTCATCGGGAAGCAGCATTTCATTATGCGCTTTGCCGGACGGGATCATCGGGAAGCAATTGGCAAGATTGGCAACGCGACAATCGAAGATGACAGGCTTGCGGATCGAGATCATCTCGTCGATCGCCGCGTCGAGATCGACAGGCTTTTCGCAGCGAATACCATGTCCCCCATAGGCTTCTGCGAGCTTGACGAAATCCGGCATCGCTTCGGTATATGAGTTCGACAGGCGGTTGCCATGCAGAAGCTGCTGCCACTGGCGCACCATCCCCATATATTGATTGTTGAGGATGAAGACCTTGATCGGTGCATCGTGCTGGATGGCCGACGACATCTCCTGAATATTCATCTGTACCGAGGCGTCACCCGCGATGTCGATGACCAGAGCATCTGGATGCGCGATCTGCACGCCCAGTGCCGCCGGCAAGCCGTAACCCATCGTGCCGAGACCGCCGGACGTCATCCATTGGTTCGGCTCTTCGAAGCCGAAATGCTGGGCGGCCCACATCTGATGCTGGCCAACTTCCGTGGTGATATAGGGGTTCAGATGCTTTGTCTTCTCATAGAGGCGCTGTATCGCATATTGCGGCATGATGACGTCGCGATTCTGCTCGAATGCCAGAGAGTTGCGCGCCCGCCACCGCTCGATCTGCTCCCACCACGGCTTGAGCGCGGCCTTGTCTGCTGCTCCACGCGCGCGCCACAGGCGCACCATGTCTTCCAATACGTTACCGACATCCCCGATAATCGGGACATCAACGTGAACGTTCTTGTTGATCGAGGATGGATCAATATCGATGTGGATTTTCTTTGAGTCCGGCGAAAAAGCGTTCAGTCGGCCTGTGATGCGGTCGTCGAAGCGCGCGCCGATGCAAAGCATGACATCGCAGTCATGCATCGTCATGTTTGCTTCGAAAGTGCCGTGCATACCCAGCATGCCGAGCCAGTTCTTGCCGGATGCGGGATAGGCACCGAGGCCCATCAGCGTCGAGGTGATCGGCGCGTCGGTCAATTCTACCAGTTCGCGCAGGAGACGCGATGCTTCACGACCGGAATTGATGACGCCGCCGCCGGAGTAAATGACCGGCTTTTTGGCCGAAGCCAGCAGTTCGATTGCCGCCTTGATCGCGCCGGCATCGCCCGTTGTGACCGGCTTGTAGGAGGTGCGAGGCGCTGTTTGCGGTGGCGTGTAGATGCCACGTGCGAACTGGATGTCCTTGGGTACATCGACGACGACCGGGCCGGGGCGCCCCGTTGTCGCGACATGGAACGCTTCGTGAATGATCGCCGACAATTGGTTGACGTCGCGGACAAGCCAATTATGCTTGGTACAGGGACGCGTAATGCCAACCGTGTCGCACTCCTGGAACGCATCCGAACCAATGAGCGCCGTCGGCACCTGCCCGCTGATGCAAACGAGCGGGATTGAATCCATCAGGGCGTCCTGCAGCGGCGTGACGGCGTTGGTCGCCCCCGGCCCCGAAGTCACCAGCATAACGCCGCATTTGCCGGTCGAGCGCGCATAGCCCTCAGCCGCATGTCCCGCCCCCTGCTCATGCCGAACGAGGACGTGATGAACCTCGTCTTGCTGAAACAGCTCATCGAAGATTGGAAGAACTGCGCCGCCAGGGTAGCCGAAAATATGCTCGACGCCATTGTCCTTGAGAGCCTGGATCACCATTTCGGCTCCCGTCATCTCACGTCGTTCGCTCTCGTTTGCGCTGCTGGTCATCTCTCCGGTCTCTTCCCTGTTCACTGTCTTGAAGCGTTTTTGGAAACAAAAAAGGCTCCCTTCGGGGAGCCTGGTGTCGCGCATGGGTGCTTTTCGCCTGGCGGTTACACCGCCTTGCCCATGCGCCTTCCTACTACAAGAATAAGGTTCGTCTTCATGGGTCGGGACGTTACTTTCAAATCCGCCGGGCTGTCAACGGACAAAAATACGAGCAGCCAACTTTCTTTTTGTTTCAATCCATCCGCTTTAACTGAAACAAAATTCTTCACCCGCTGGAAGATATTTCGTTTGCCAGTCAACAACGTCACGAGCGCTTAACCGGTTTGGGATAAAAATTTGGTCTAACGCAGTCTTCGACCGAGATATCGATGTCCAACGATCCGAAAAAGACAGGTACTACCAGAGACTCTGTTCTTTCCAAGGAAGCTACACCCGCAGACCAGGCCAGTCTGAACAAGGCATCGGAGCCGGCCGAGGCGGCGCCCCCTGCAGAGGAACGTCGTCGCACGCGCCGGATTCTCGGCAGGGTCACTCAGTGCAGCGGGATGCACGCGTCGATCATCGCATATACGGACGATGAAGACACCGAACTCATCGAGCAATGGGCAGTAGGTGTTATAATCTCGATCAATCTCGGCTCCACCAGAACGGTTGGACTGGTCACCAGAATCCAGCATTCGCTTGTTGGCGCAAGCGAGCGCCCAGCGATAGAATCGCAAGTGGAACTGATTGGGGAAATTCGCGAGGATTCCGAAACGAGGATTGCCACTTTTGACCGCGGCGTCAGCGTTTACCCGCACATCGGTTCCATTGCCCACCGCATACGCCGGACCGATCTTGAAGCAGTCTATGCAACCGGTGGGCGCCGCTCCATGCAGGTGGGACATCTGTCCCAGGCTCCCGACATTGAAGCTCGTATCGCGGTAGAAGCGACACTTTCGCGCCACTTTGCTGTTTTCGGCACGACGGGCGTCGGTAAATCTTCAGCGGTGGCTCTGATGGTTCGTCGCATGGTCGATGCGCTTCCAGATCAGCGCATCCTCATATTCGATCCACATAATGAATATTATAATGCTTTCAAGGACCTGGCCATACGTCTTGATGCACGAGAGCTTGAGCTTCCTTACTGGCTTTTCAAGCTCGACGAGCTGTGCGAGGTCGTCTTTCACGAACGAAATGCAGCACACGACGAAGTAGAACTGCTGCGCGATCTCATTCCGACTGCAAAGCGGCGCTTCCGCCAGCCAGCCGGCAGCGCCCTCTTGAAGCGGGGCGATGACGATCTAACCCCCGATACGCCAGTGCCCTACCGCTTCACCGAGCTTTTGAACCTGATCGATGAACGCATCGGCATGCTCGACCAGAAGCTGGAGCGCCCCGCCCTCCGCTCGTTACGCACACGTCTTGAAAGTGTGCTGACGGATCCGCGCTTCCGCTTCATGTTCTCGTCCGTTTCAAGCGATGACGACTTGCCGGGCATCATAGGCAAGCTCTTCCGCATACCGATGAACGGAAGACCCATAACGTGTTTTGAAATGGCGGGCCTTCCTCCCGAAGTCACGAATGCCGTCTGCGCCGTCATGAGCCGGGTAGCTTTCGATCTTTGCATGCAGTCGTCCGGCAAGCTCAAGCTTCTCATCGTCTGCGAGGAAGCACACCGATACGTGCCTTCCGACCAGCAGCTCGGCTTTGCTCCGACGCGGCAGGCCATCGCGCGCATAGCAAAGGAAGGGCGCAAATATGGATGCTACCTCGGTGTCGTGACACAACGCCCAGGCGAACTCGATCCGACGGTTCTGTCTCAATGTTCAACCATTTTCACCATGCGCCTCGCAAACGAAAAGGACCAGGAGATCATTCGCAAGGCGTTAGGTGAAGCGTCATCATCCACTCTCTCCTTTCTGTCTTCCATGGGCCAGCGCGAGTCCATAGCTTTCGGCGAGGGTGTCGCGACGACCATGCGTTTCAAGTTCGACATTCTGGCAGCGGAACACATGCCTGCCATGCGACAGGAGGAGACGAGCGCGCCGGATGCAGCATTCGATCTTGCCAGCGCGATCGACAACATGCGCAATCTCGGCAAGAAGGAAGGCTCAAGACGGGGCCTGACAGGCGGCAGCACTCAGCAGCCCGAGAATGATACTTTCGCGCCGCACGTCGTGCCGGTGTCGCAAGCATGGCCCGAGCCTGAATCCCGCCCTACGCTGAGGCGGCAAGTCGCGTCGGGTCACTTGGCCGTGACAAGACAGCAGGTCACGCCGACGCAAGCTGAGGTGCCGACGCAGGACCAAGTTCCAGAGGAACCTGCTTGGCCGCGGCGCGAAAGCGAAGCTTCGGAACTCCCGCCTCAATCTCAACCGACGCCCCCCATCCGCCGGTCGGTACCGGCACAGCCGATAGAGCCGGAACCTTATCCCGAACCCGACAGGCATTATGCTCCGCCAGCCTCGGCAGGTTCGTTTCCGTCCCGTACGGACCGGGAAGTCTTGTTCGGCAAGCTGGCACGAAAGGAATGGCCGAAGCGCTAGGTGGTCAGCGTCAGGCGCACACGCAGTTTCGCCCGGTGTTTTTCGCTGCATAGAGCAAACGGTCGGTGCGCCGATAAAGATCGCCAGCCCGTTCCGAGCCATTCCACAGTGCAAGGCCGAAGCTTGCCGTCACGGCGACCTGGCCTCGCGCACAGGATACGGGACTGCCGGCGAGGCTGATGCGCATCGTCTCTACCAGACTGACGAGTTGATCATAGTTGAGATTTGGCACGATCAGCGCGAATTCCTCCCCGCCGAGACGAGCGACGACGTCATGGTGGCGCGCAAGGCCCGCCAGCCGATAAGCGACTGTACGCAAGACCTCATCACCAATGTCATGGCCAAATCTGTCATTGATCGATTTGAAATGGTCCAGGTCGATCATGACCAGCCCCACGGAACGGCCGACGCTACGAAAAGCATCGATGTATTCGCGCAAGGCTTCATCGAAGAAGCGGCGGTTCTTCAGCCCGGTCAGCCCATCCGTCAGTGCGGCGAGTTCCATGCTCTCGGAACGCTCGCTCAGCGCGTCCGCCATGGCGCGCAGCCGCTCATCTTCACGAACCTGCTCGCGCACCAGTGGATAATAGAGAAAGAGACCAAACAGAAATGCCGTACCGACCAGCATCGCGGCGAGGATTGAAATGCGGGCAATATCGTCGATTCCGTCCAGCCTTGCGACCGTGGCAGTCTCTTCGAAAAGCCGTTTCGCCATATGCACGACTAGCACAAGCGCGCCCAGAATAATCGCGAGCAGCACAAAAAACGCCGACTCGAACTTGTGTCTTTGCCTCCCCCGCTGCAAATCTCTTCCCCCTGGGCGCGTATTTTAGTTTTTTTGTAGAATCCGCTTCCGCCGCTACTGGCGCGTTATTTGCTGAAGCGTCGGGAAGTGCAAGTTTTTAACGGTTACATGTCGAGAATATTCGCAAAATCTCTCAAATCTTCCTGATCTTCTACACGGATTCTGCTCCAACTCTCGTCACACTGGTTCCGAAACCAAGTCATCTGGCGTTTGGCATATTGCCGCGTCAGGATCGTCGCCCGCTCGCTCGCTTGCGAAAGCGTGATCTCACCAGCATCGGCCCGCATGAGTTCGCGGACGCCGATCGCCTTCATTGCCGGCATGGCCGGATCGAGCTTCGTGGCCGCAAGCGCCCGCACTTCCTCCATCGCCCCTGCTTCGATCATCTTCACGAAGCGATTGCCTATCCATTCACGCAGCTTTTCGCGGTCGGGCTCCAGAACTATTCTGGTGACGGTGGTGGTTTCGACAAGTGGCTCCCCGTTCTTTTTCTGCCACACGCGAAGCGAAATACCCGTCGAGTCAAGAACCTCCAGCGCCCGCACGATGCGCTGTCCGTCGCTCGGCTTGAGCGCGATTGCCATCTCCGAATCCCGCTCGGCCAACTCGGCATGCAGGGCTTGCGCCCCCCGCTCCCTCAGCGCCGCGCGCCACATCTCGCGAACATCCGCGGCGACCACCGGCATCGGCGAAATACCTTCGAGCAATGCTTTAAAATAGAGTCCCGTGCCCCCTACGAAGATCGGCCGTTTGTCCTCCAGCGCGCCAGAAGCTGCGAGGCCTCGCACATCCTCGAGCCATGCGCCTGTTGAATAGTGCGTAGCTGGATCGATATGGCCGTAGAGGTGATGCGGCGCTTTCGTGAGATCATCCTGTGGCGGTCGCGCCGTCAACGCATCGAGAATGGCGTAAACCTGCATGGAATCCGTATTGATGATGGCACCCTTGCATTTTTGCGCCAGCGATAGTGCCAGCGCCGACTTGCCGCTGGCCGTCGGTCCCGCTATCAGGATAGCGTTTTTGATCGGCGCGACCTCCGCGCCTTGCCTGGGTTCAGTCATGTCGTTTCCAAATGCATTTGTCGCCACACTCATCGCGCATCCAGCCACCATGGATCTGACCGAAGAACTGGCGCTGCGGGCTGCTGCCCTTGTCAATGCTCCAGCGGTAGACTGGCTTGGCCTCAATATAGCTTGCGACCTTCCATTGCCAGAGGGCAGTGATCCGACATCGACGCTCGAAGGGCTGCGCACGCTTTTTACCGATCTACCGATAGATGTTGTCGTGCAGGAAGCAGCCCGCCGTCGCAAAAAGCTTCTCATCGCCGATATGGATTCCACCATGATCGAGCAGGAATGCATCGATGAACTGGCGGATGAACTCGGCATCAAGGATCAGGTCGCGGGTATCACGGCGCGCGCCATGAACGGCGAAATCGCTTTCGAGCCTGCCCTTCGGGAGCGCGTCGCTCTTCTCAAGGGCCTGCCCGTCGATAGTATTGACGACATTATCGCCCGGCGCATCACATTCATGTCCGGCGGCAAGGCGCTCGTCGCAACGATGCGTGCCAATGGCGCCTATACTGCGCTCGTCTCCGGTGGCTTCACGCTCTTCACCGCCCGTATCGGCGCAGCGCTCGGTTTTGACGAGAACCGCGCCAACACGCTTATCATCGATGGCGACAGATTGACGGGCATGGTCGAGGAGCCGATCCTGGGACGCGTTGCCAAGGCTCAATCTCTCGCCGAAATTGCCGGGAAGCTCGGCATAGAGGTCGGGGATGCAATGGCGGTGGGCGATGGTGCCAACGACCTCGACATGATCGGCCTTGCCGGCTCCGGTGTTGCGCTTCACGCGAAGCCGTCCGTTGCGGCGGCTGCCCGCATGCAGATCAACCATGGTGATCTGACTGCCCTTCTCTATATACAAGGCTATCGCCAAAGCGAGTTCGCATGACCGAGATCGCCACCACCGACCGCCTCACCCTTCGCCTCTGGCAGGATGAAGACCGAGCATTCTTTCATCGGCTGAATTCCGACCCGGGCATCATGACCTATTTCCCGCGCACGCTGACGCGTGGGGAAAGCGATGCTGTGATGGACAGGATCAACGCCGAATATGCGCTGGAAAAATTCTGCCTTTCTGCGGTTGCCCTGCGCGAAACCGGTGAGTTGATCGGTTTCGTCGGCCTGCATCGTGTCACCGGCCCGGCTCCCATGCCGACCGGGGCAGTCGAGATCGGCTGGCGGCTCGCGCCGGAGTTCTGGCAGAAGGGCTATGCCAGCGAAGCGGCGTGGCGATGGTTGCAAATCGGCTTTGAAGACCTCGGCATCGAGGAAATCGTTTCCTTCGCGGTTGCGGCCAACGAGCCCTCGCTCGCCACGATGCGCCGCCTTGGCCTGCATCACGATGTCGAGCGCGATTTCGATCACCCGTTCATCGAAGAGAACCAGGCGCATCTGCGTCCCCACCGCCTGTTCGCACTCACGAGAGACGAATGGTTGATGGCCGGAGCTTGAGGGAAAGCGCTGCCAGAGACTTCTCCCTCATAGTGAGACCGGAAAGCTTGTAGCCGATAGGGTATTCAGTCCAGCGGGATCGCCACGAACCTGAGCTGCCCATCCTTTGAGGCCAGCATCAGCAAGCCGTTACGACGGCCTTCCTCGCGGAGTCTGGAGATTCGATCGACCACTTGCTGCGGCTCTTCCACTGCCTCCTGCCCTATCTCGACGATAACGTCACCTGCCTTCACGCCCTTTTCGGCAACGCCGGTATTTTCCGCCACCTCCGTAATGACGACGCCCTTAACCCCCTCGCCTATCTGGAAAGCGGCCCGCTGCTCCTCGTCAAGCATCGCAAGCTTCATGCCGAGCGTCTCGACCGGCTGATCCGGCAGCGTCTCCGGCGTTGCCTCTTCGGCAGCGCGTGTGCCTTCCTCACGGCGGCCAAGCTTGGCAGAAACCTTCTCCTCCTTGCCCTCGCGGATGATGGTGATTTCGACCTGCTTGTCGACCGCCGTCTCGGCCACCACGCGCTGCAACTCGTTCGGAGTCTTGATCGGTTGCCCGTCGAAAGCCGTGATCACGTCGCCAGCCTTGAGAATTCCGTTGTCCACCGGCCCGCCCTTGGTTACGCCCGAAACCAGTGCGCCCTCATCGCCTGGCAACTTCATGCTCTCGGCGATGTCTTCCGTGACCGGCTGAATGCGTACGCCAAGCCAACCACGTCGCGTCTCGCCAAATTCACGCAACTGTTCAACCACGCGCATTGCCAACGATGAGGGGATGGAAAAGCCGATACCGATCGAGCCGCCTGAGGGCGAGATGATGGCGGTGTTGATACCGATAACCTCGCCATTCATGTTGAACAGCGGTCCGCCCGAGTTGCCGCGATTAATGGCGGCATCGGTCTGGATAAAATCGTCATAGGGACCCGCATTGATATTGCGATTGCGCGCCGAGATGATGCCGACGGAAACCGATCCGCCAAGACCGAATGGATTGCCGATCGCCATCACCCAGTCGCCGACACGAATATTGTTGCTGTCGCCGAAGGATACGGCTTTCAACGCGTGCCCCGCCGGATCAACCTTGAGTACGGCGAGATCTGTTTCAGCGTCCTTGCCGATCAGTGTGGCGGGCAGTTTCTCACCGTCTGCGAAGTTCACCTCGATGATATCGGCGTCCGCAATCACATGATTATTCGTGACGATAATGCCTTCTTGCGCATCCAGAACAAAGCCCGAGCCGAGTGACTGCGCGTCACGCTGCGGATCGGTCTGCCCCGGCGCATTCTCGAAGAAGTCCTTGAACATATCGTTGAAAGGCGTGCCCTCCGGCATGGTCGGTGGCTGTACGCCGCCTCCGGCTGGCTTCGCGTTTTGCGACGTCGAAATGTTCACGACAGAGTCCAGAAGCCCTTCCGCGACGTTTGCTACGGATTCCGGCCCCTGCGCAAAGACCGGCTGCGTGGTGAACGGTGCGGCGGCTGCAAGCAGCGTCGCTGCCATCAATGCGGGGATTAGACGCTTTCTCGCCAAGGCCATAGGGCTGCTCTCCGTAAGATTTCAGTAGCCGTCATTCACACGCAGGAATGAGGCCGATTTGCGTAAACTCTCGCACGAGCATCTAGCCAATTCCACCGAATGACATAGCAGCGCACACAAAAATCGGGCCATGGTACAAACCATGGCCCGATTATAGAGCGATCCTATGACGCGCATATTCACCAATGGGTGAAAATCATCCGCGGGCGAACCAGACAATCAGCACGCCAACCACCATGGCGGACAAACCGCCGATACGAAGCAGGCGTTCAGGTGTGATTGCAGCCTCTTGTGCCAGCTTCTTGGCCAGCGTCGGGAAACCGCCATAGACCAGCCCTTCGAAAACAAGGACAAGCCCGATGGCAGTAACCAGATCCTTCATGTTCTCAGCCTCTTCTTACTGCGCCGGTGCCGGAGCGATCGGCGCGGCTGGTGCCCCCCCTTGCGCCGGTACGGTCTGATTGAAGAAGCGGAAGAAGTCTGAGTCAGGCGACAACACCATGTTCGTACCGTTGAGCGATTGGCGATAAGCCTGCATCGAGCGATAGAAATCGAAGAAGGCCGTGTCGCGGTTAAACGCATCAGCATAGATACTGGAGCGTTGGGCGTCGCCCTCACCGCGCAGGATTTCAGAATCCCTTTGCGCTTCTGCAACAACTTCGACTGCCTCACGCTCTGCACGGGCGCGAATGCGCTGCGCTGCTTCGCGACCGCGAGCCCGCAGGCGCTCCGCTTCCGCAAGACGTTCCGCCTTCATGCGCTCGAAGGTCTGTTCGGAAACCTCCTGCGTCAGATCGGTACGGCGGATGCGAACATCCTCGATCGACAAGCCAAGTTGCTGTGCAGCCGGACGCAGATCGTCGCGAACTTCGCGCATCATGGAGCCACGCTCTTCGGAAAGAGCAGCTTCGAAGCCCCGCAGACCATAAACCCGACGCAAAGCTGAATCGAGACGCGTACGCAAGCGCTGTTCAGCCTGTGAAACGCTGCCCGACACGCTCTGGCGGAAGACGCGTGGATTCTCGATACGATAAACGACGAAAGCGTCGACCTCGTAGAACTTGCCCCCGGAGACCTGGACGCGGATGTCGTCAAGATCGAACCGCATGGAGCGGTCCTCGATCATCTGGACACTGTCGGCATCGGCGAAGCTGAAGGGCAATTTGAAATAAAGACCCGGATCGCTCTTCACATCGACGATTTCACCGAAGCGCAGCACGATCGCCTGCTCGCGTTCGTTTACGACGAAGATGGAATTATAGCCAAGGAACAGGAGAACGGCAGCAACAATGCCGATTGCGGGAAGACGATTGTTCATCAGTTATTTCCTCCCTGTCCAGCAGGTGCATTTGCCGGTGCAGGCGCACGGCGCTGCAATTCGTTGAGCGGCAGATAAGGAACGACGCTCTGTCCGCCCTCGGTACCCAGGATGGTCTTGTTGGACTCGCGCAGCACACCTTCCATAGTCTCGAGATAAAGACGGCGACGCGTCACCTCCGGTGCCTTGGCGTATTCGTCATAGATCGAGATGAAGCGCTGCGCCTCACCTTCTGCTTCCTGTACCACACGGGCCTTGTAGCCGGCAGCTTCTTCGCGAATCTGCGCTGCCTCACCACGCGAGCGGCCAAGCACCTGGTTGGAATCGCGATTGGCTTCCTCGACGAAACGGTCTTCGTCCTGCTCGGCGCGCTGCACCTCGTCGAATGCATCCGCAACGGATGGCGGCGGAGCAGCATCTTCAATGGAGATCGCGTTGATCGCCAGGCCAGCACCGTAGCTGTCGATGGAGCTCTGGATAATATCGCGAACCTGATCGGCAATACCCTGGCGGTCATCACGGAAAATGTCCTGCGCCGGACGCCGTCCCACCACTTCGCGCATGGCGCTTTCGGCAACCTGCGTCAGCGTGTCGTCAGGATTGACCATGCGGAACAGATAAATACGCGGGTCGGAAACCTGATAGGCAACCGAGAAAGCGACACGCACCAGGTTCTGGTCGCCCGTCAGCATTAGCGTCGCGTTATTGCTCTGGCTTTGACCGATGGTCACGAGTTTTTCCGCCGTCACCGCCTTCTCGACCGTTTCGATCGGCCACAGGTGGAAATGCAGGCCCGGCTCGGAGACTTCTTGCTTCGGCTTGCCGAAGCGAAGTTCGATGGCCAATTCGTCGGGCTGCACGGTATACACAGCATTATAGAGCCAGAATGCCGCAACCACCAGAAACACAATACCGATCATCGCGGGACTTACACCGCCTGGCGGTAAGACGCTGCGAAAACGGTCCTGGCCGCGACGAAAAATGTCATCGAGATCCGGAGGGCCGCCTTGCGGTCCGCCACCACCACCGCCACGCGGTCCCTGGCCCCATGGTCCGTTGCCGCCACCATTATTGCCGCCGCCCCATGGTCCGCCGCCACCTTGATTATTCCAGGGCATGAAGTTCCTTCCATCATGATGCCGGCACATCCCCCGGCATAAAATTCTTGAGTGGACAATCTATAGGGGTTGCCCCGTCGCCTTTCAACGCCACGTGAAGCATCCGGTCGCTTTCGAGCACGCCGCTCCGCACACAACTTCGCGAGAAGATAAATGCAATAGAGCTCTCAGATCTCTCCATCGCGCGCCTTATCGGCCATGAACAGGCAAAAAACCATGCCCGCGCGCGAAGATTCGCGTAAAATAACAGCGCTTATCCGCAAACAAAATGGTGATCCCGGCACCCGGCCAGACACAACGCAGCACCATCATATTCCGCGGTAGTAGCATAAAGACCATCCCCTTTCCCTTCAAAGGAGACGATTTGCCAAAGGCGAATGCGATCTCGTCTAGCTATTTCCGTGCATATACGGTGAACCGCATCGGATAGTCGTCTTTCTCGTCAGGATCCACGCGGTGTTCCTCGATCACTTTCCAGACCGTCGGATCAATCGCTTTCAAGAAAGTATCTCCGTCTGCGATCTCAGCCTCCAGATGTGTCACATGCAGTCGGTCCGCAATGTCCATGGCTTCCGCATAAAGTGCGGCTCCGCCAATTACGCAGGCCTGTTGCGCACCAGTCGCACGCGCCTTGTCCAGCGCCGCCTCCAGCGATGTCGCGTGCTCCACGCCCTCGGCCGCGAAATCCGGCTTGCGCGAAACCACTATATTCAGGCGACCAGGCAAAGCTCTGCCTATGCTTTCATAGGTCCGGCGTCCCATGATCACGGGTTTGCCGAACGTTTCTGCCTTGAAGCGCTTGAGATCGGACGATTGATGCCAGGGCATCGTCCCATTCTTGCCTATGACGCCGTTCCTCGCCGCCGCAACGTGGATGGTAATGATCATGCCTACACCGCTACCGGAGCTGTAATCGGCGGATGCGGATCGTAACCCGTCACCTCGAAATCGTCGATCGTATAGCCATCAATGCTGTCGGGCTTGCGCTTCAGGTGCAGCTTGGGGAACGGACGCGGCGCACGCGCCAGTTGTTCGCGCGCCAGATCCTCGTGGTTGAGATAAAGATGCACGTCGCCGCCAACCCAGACCAGTTCGCCCAGATCCATGTCAACCTGCTGCGCTACCATGGCAAGCAATGCCGCCTGTTGGCATATGTTGAATGGATTGCCGAGGCCCATGTCGTTGGAGCGGACATAACATAGCATTGAAAGCTTCGGTTTTTCCGTTCGCCCTAGCCCGCCAACATGAAACTGATAGACGAGATGGCAAGGATGCAAAGCCATGCCGCTTAGCTCCGGCACGTTCCAGGCGTGGAAAAGCATGCGCCGGCTTGACGGGTTGTTATTCAACGTCTCGATGACGCCGGCAATCTGATCATGTTCCCGTCCATCGGCATCGAGCCAACGACGCCATTGCTTGCCGTAGACAGGCCCCAGATCACCCCATGCCTTAGCAAAAGCATCGTCCTCGACGATTCGCTTCTCGAATTCCTTTTGCGAGATCTCGTCGCCAGTCATCCGCCGGTACTTATCAAGCGGCCAGTCGGTCCAGATCGTCACATTGTTCTTAAGCAGCGACTGGATATTCGTCTCGCCGGTCAGGAACCAGAGCATTTCCTTGACGGCGGTCTTCCAGTAGACGCGCTTGGTCGTATAAACAGGGAATGTATTGTCGGAGAGGTCAAAGCGCATCATCGCTCCGAAGATTGACAACGTGCCAACACCGGTGCGGTCGATGCGCCGGTCCCCGCGCTCCAGAAGCGTTTCGAGAAGATCGAGATATTGATATTCGGGATGCCGCACGGCGCTCTTCCTGCAGAATCGAGTTGCGGCAGCCTGCAACGCCGCCTCTACGGTTTCTTAACAGCAATGCGACGAACAGCGCCAGCGATAGGAGGCTGGCGCTCTTTTTGTTCCACAGGCTACGGCAAAGGCCGCGAGGCTTAAAGCGTTTCCAGCTTCCCGAGCTTCTTCGCCACGAGATAATAGAATGTGACGCGTTCCTTCGTGCGATCGGCTTTCATTGCCTCACAGACGGCCGCGATTGCTCCCTCGATCTTATCGCCATCGGTCTCGCCGAGCTTTTTTTCCGCCCAGTTGGCGCGAACACGGGCCAGTTCCTTCGGATCGGAGGCCGAAACGAGCGAGGAATCGCGGTTACGCAGCGCGATGCCAAGATGCTTGATGATCTTGCCGACAACGGTTTCGTCTGCACTTGCGTCGTACTTGCGCACATCTGCCAGATAGTCTGTCATGGATCACTCCGCTTGCGATAATTTGCGTGCTGATCACAGTAGAATCCCCCGCAATCATGTCCGGAGCTTCTTGTTGATCTTCCTCCCTGTCAAGAACCCTCGACTGGAAATATCCGCCCCCTTTTCAAACGCCGCCATGTCACCTATATGACCTTTGCCGGCTCGTTCCGGCTATGGCGATAAATGGTCATTGTAATAAGCCTATCGGACCCGGGGGCAGTACCCGGCGCCTCCACCAGGAACCGACGTTTCACCAATGTCGGCTGCTGCTGGGGGCGAGTCAGGATCGACGAGGGTGTAAAGAGTGTGCTTTCGCTCGGTATGGTAGCCGCCGTTATCGGACCAAAACTGTAGTTGCAAACGACAACTATGCGGAAGCACGTCTCGCTGCTTAATGCAGTGCGATAGCTTCAAATCAAGCCCTACGGGTTCGCACCTTTAGGCGGGGTTCGGAGGTACCTGGCAACAGAAACCTCCACTTCTCCCTCTGTTTCTCTGGCTTTTCATCCATCCTTATGCAATTTGCGGGATGACGAAACGCTGCGTGCGCGATATGGCATATTGCCGTATTTTGGTTATACGTACTGCATTAACCTGAAAATCCGCGCCGGTTTTCGGAAAGTACGGCGCAGCGGACTTTAAACTGGCGGTGCGCTCTTCCTGCATCTTATAAAATGCACGGCGCGCCACGTGAATGGAAATTTCGGAGACTGCCCAAGAATGGCCGACGATCAGATCAGATACGACATCCTTGTTCAGGACGCGCTTCGCAGCGTCATGCGCAAAGTTCTGTCGGAAGTGAGCAAGACCGGCCTTCCGGGCGACCACCACTTCTTCATCACCTTCCTGACCGGTGCGCCAGGCGTGCGCATTTCCAGCCGTCTGAAGGAGCGTTATCCCGAGCAGATGACCATCGTCGTCCAGTACCAGTACTGGGACCTGAAGGTCACAGAAACAGGCTTTGAGATCGGCCTGTCCTTCTCCGATATTCCCGAGAAGCTGGAAGTTCCGTTCGCGGCCGTGCGCGGTTTCTACGATCCCTCGGTGAACTTCGAACTCGAATTCGATATTCAGCCGGTCGTGCAGGACATCGCACAGGACCTGGAGGACGAGGAACCTGAAGCAGCCCCCGTGGTAGAGGAGAATATCTTCGAGACGGTCGCCAAGAAGAGCGAAAAGACGGAAGACGGCAAAAGCGCCGACGTCGTTTCGCTGGATGCCTTCCGCAAAAAGTGACGGCGCTCCGCAAATATTCCGTATCCCTGCGCGGTCACCGGACCAGCTTTACGTTGGAGCCGGAATTTCACGCCGAGCTTAAAGCCATTGCCGAAGAGCGAAAGCTGGCATTGGCAGCGCTGATCTTCGAGATTGACACTGAGCGTGAGGAAAAAGTCAATCTTTCCTCCGCTTTGCGCCTGTTTGTTCTCAGATCGCTTAAAAAAAGCGCCTGATTTCACTCCACAGGCTGCAAATCATTCAGTAGACGTTCGATGGAGGAACCATCAATCACAGGCTGCTGTGCGGCAGGTGCAGGCGCTTCTTCCCGCTGACGGCGCAAATCGCGATAAAAGCTGGCTTCACGCCGCAACCGCTGCTTTTCCAGCAACAGCGCTTGCATTTCAGCGACGCGTGCTTCTTCCCGCTCTACTGCCCGCAAGGTCAAAAATTGCGCTACATCGCTCGTATCGAGCTTTGCCTGGGGCGAAGGGATCGCTCCCTGCAGAGAGAGACGGAGCGGCGGATTGCTCGCGCCCTCGGGCAACTCGACATTCTCGTACAGCATCCTGACATCGCTTTTCAAACGACGCTCGCGCAGGTCGATTTCGCCACTGCCCGAGATACTTGCGACGTCCCCCTCCAACGCAAGAGAAGGTGCGCGCACCAGTCCTTCGGAAATAGTGAAGCCAAGCTGCCCTCGCGTGAAGGATACACCCGCCCCACGCAGAATGAGCGGCACTGCAAAGTCAGCATCGCCAAATTGCGTCTGGTCCATATCGTCTGCGGCACGGATGGCGTCAGCCAAGCCGTTCGGACTTAAGCCCGCTATGCTGAATCTGGTCATGTTCACCGTGCCCGAACCGCTCAGCGAGGCGACAATGTCCTCGACGCTTCGCCCACGACCGTTCATTGCCACAGAGACAGTCCCCGCCCCGCCGGCACCTTCCCATGGCAAAAGCGGCGTCAGATCGATATTGTCGAGCGACAATTGCGTCTGAAGCCCCCCAACCCCGTCGACATTCGACAGGGTTGCCGCGCCGCTCACCGTACCCTCCTCACCCGCTTTCGCCTGAAATTCGGTCAGCGCTACCTGCTCTACACTGACATCGGCCTTGAATGCCGCACTATTCAGTCCCAGCGGTCCAGCCGTCATTTGCTGGGCCTGAACATCGATGCGCATATCCCACGGTGAGGTCGTGGCAGCTGCTATGATTCCGCTGGTTTCTTCCTTTGCCAGGAAGGGGGAAACCGCCTCGTCGCCCCAGGCAAGGGCACCCAGCCAGCCGAGATCGAGCGTCTCGATCTTTACGTTACCGGTCATTAGCGGGCGCGAAGGCGAAAGATCGAACGCAACCGAACCTGAAAAATCATTGTCCGCGATCGTGCCGTCGACATCGAAGAAGGAGAGCGTGTCGAAGGCGGCCTGTGTGCCGCCCGTCAGGTCGAGCGGCAAGGTCAGGCTCGCTCCCGGCACGGCAATCCCGGCCGTCACCAGATAGGGTGAGAGGTCCGCGCTCTTCAATTCGCTCCGCCCGCGTGCCTCGAAAGCCTCATCCCTGCGCGTAATGGCGCCGGCAAAGCGATAACTGAGATCGTCGAACACGACATCGAGAGCCGCATCCATTCCCTTCTGCAACTGGCCCGTCGCATTGACGGTCATTTCGCCTTCACCGATCAGATCAAGCGGCAGAACGGGAAGTCCCGCAAGCGCCAGCACCCGTTCGCCCTTTTCGTTGCGTGCCGACAGATTGAGCGAAAGCGAAGCTGCCGAAAGGTTTGCAAGATTGCCGCTTGCCGATCCGGTCAGCGTCATATCACTGCCACCCAGATTGGCGCGCCCGCTCAACGCCACCGAACTACCGTTGGAATTGGCCGCATCGGTCACGAGATTGCCCACAAGGTCGAGCCGCGCATCGGCAAAAAGCCCGGGAAAGCCGGCACTGCGCTTCTGCAATTGCTGGAGATAGCTTGCTTGCGGGAAAGTTCTGGCCAGCGTTTCAATAGCGGGCGCGAGATCAGCCGCGGTCACGGTCGCATCGATTTCGCCTTCCGGCTTCACCATCCATTCTTCGAACTTGCCGGTTGCAGCCAGAGCCGCTCCCTGAAAGTCGGCAAGTTGAAGACGATCGATCTCCAGCGTATTGCCATGCATCCGCGCAGCCACGTCCGCACCAGCGGCCGTGAGGCCAAATCCTGTTACCTGATCGGTCCGCAATTTAACATCCGCATTGCCCCAGCGCGTCGCACCGCTGTTTGCCGTCAGAAGAGTCGTGAGTGCCATGGCCTGTTCGAGATCAATTGCCTGACTCTCCAGATCAAGCGTCAACGTCTGTGTCTCCTGCCCCGGAGCCAAAACCGCAATATTGCCCCGGAGGACAGAACTGCCCGCCACGATTTCGGTATTGGAGAAATGCAGCGCATCACCTGCCAGCGAAACATCTGCTTCGAAGCCTGTTGCACGCAGCCTTCGCGCTTGGGGTTTGGTCTCCCCCGTCGCCCATTCGACGAAACCCGCCGGTTGCTGGATCGCCAGCACCATATGTCCGGCAAAACGTGCGCTGCCTTCTCCGGCCTCAAGATCGCCGGAAGCCTCCAGCCGGGCCCGCCCCGGAAGGTCGGCTTGCAATGTTTCTATCCGCCAGTCCGCCCCTTGGGGTCTTGCGCTGAAACGCACGTCGCGCACGGTTGTGTCCCCTGCCACCACGGCCGGGAGGCTAATGTCGATCCTCCCGGGAATAGTGGGGACCGGCAGCACACCAAGCGCAGAAATCAGTTCGCGCAGACGCTGGCGCACGACACCCGTCTCCGTTTCTTCGCCTTCATTGGCAGCCTGCGCCAGCTGAAACTGGGCGGCGTCGCTGCGAATTTCAAACGATGGTGCTCCATCCAGGGTGAGCCGCGCCGTTCCGGTTGCCGTATAAGGCGCGTCAAGTGTGCCTGTCTCGAAACGAAAATCTTCGGTTGCGAGTGCATTGGCATTGAGCATGAATGGCCCGCTGAAACGGTACGGCGACGGTCCCGCGCGCTGGCCTTCCCGACGGGTGACCGCCCCGCCATTGATGCGAAAGTTCCCTGTGTAGCGCGGGCGCCCTTCGCTTGCGGCAACCGTGCCATCGACACTCAGGCTCCAGGGCAAACCGTTCGGATGCAGATCGAGTTGCAGTCGCATTGTGCCATCTGGCGTCAACGTGCCCGTCGATGCGCCGATCGTCATGGCTTGCCCACCGAGGACGGCTCGACCGTCAATTCGCCACGGTCCACTCAGCGTCCGCGCCGAAACCTGCGCATTGATATCCGTAACCATATGAGCGGTTCTGCTCGGCGCATGGGCAATGATTGCCGTGCCGTCGCTGATCGTCAGCTTCTCGACTGAAATGAGGCTGGGGGCGACGGGGGTTTCGGGGCGCAGCATCCAGTCGATACTGCCATCGGACGCTACGTCCATGCGAAAGCGCGGACGCTCGAGCCGCATATCGAAAATATGCAGCGAACCATTGATCAAGGGGGCCAGTTCAGCATCCATCGAAAATGCATCCGCTGTCATCGCGGGCTCGGCAGGATCATCACCGGAGATAGTCACGTTCTTGAAACTAACCGAAGGAAAAGGCAGAAGTCGCGCCTGCGTTTCCCCCTCGACACGAACCTCGCGTCCCACGATGAGCGAGGCCTCTCGTTCGAATTCAGCCCGATAGGCGTTCCAATCCACGAAGTAGGGAACAACCAGCGCCGCGGCCAGTAGCAGAACCACCAGGCTTCCAAGCGTGACGAAAATGCGGATCAAGGTCATGTCATACGTCTTCGGGCTAGCGCCGAACGACGGGCTGCCGTCCGATCACCGTCTATATCGCGCCGCAATATGCTTCAGATGCGGCGAGCTATGCAACGGCACCTGGCGACAATACAGCAATTCCTTTCAATTTAAGGGATGCGACCCTTGCTGAAAACAGAGCCGCTTCTCTAATTGGTTGCTTCTAATATTGCCGGCTTCGCGCAGCAAAAATATTAAAGAAATGTCTAATTTTTAAGACGCGAATTTTTCCCTTTAAAATCCAACAAGATATTTGAGCGATGACAAAAAAAATACTGGAAATCTCAGAGCTGAAAAGCCTTGGCAGGCCTGTCTACGGCACTGAGGATATGCGCACGATAAAACTCGTAGGCAGGGCAGAAGATTACGCCATTTCCTACAAAAGTCTCGACGGCCTCCCCCTTAACCAGAGCTATAAGATCGAAATTTTAGCGAAAGCGGAGAAACAGGCTTTTGAGGCAGCGCACGTGAAAAACGCGCATCGCGCGCAAGTGCTTGAAGACCATGCCTCCAGAAAAAGATTGCACGAGGCCGAAGATTATCGAGCGTTTGTCGAAGCAAAAATTGCAGATACAGAGAATGAAATCCGGAGGACAGAGCTAGATCTTGTCCGCAAGGAAAGGCAACTCAGTAAATATTGGGCTATCGATCGCTTCTTTCGGTTCAACAAGAAGGCCGAAAAGGCAGCCCTGGAAAACAAGCTTGAATCGTTGAAAGCTGCCAGGGCGGATATGGAAGCACAGCTCCCGGACGCGATCGACAACGAGATCAAACTTCGCGAGGAGCCAAATGGTTCCCTGCTAAAAACTCCTTACTTCTCGCTGGAAGGCGCGCAGGAATATCAAGCCTTTCTCAGGATGCGCGAGCAGTCCCGTGGAGCGGAACTGAAAGCAACCCTGGAAAAACTCGGCCTTGCGCAGGAAATAGCTCTCCCTCCAAAGCCAGAAGGTCTGGTTCTTGTTGATATTGAGAATATCATCGTCTCCGGTCCAGGAGAGAATGAGCTACATCTGATCAACGTAAACGAGCTGCAAGCCGACTATCCGCAGGACAACAACGCTTTACTTGCCGCTTACGCCCGGCCGCTGTCTCCAGAAGACAAGCATGCGCTCTTCCGAGAGGCAGAGCTTGTCAACGCTGACCGCCCGCATTCGGTAGCCTATGGCAACCAGTATAATTTCGTTCAGGCCTCGCCCGACAAAACGGGAAAATATCATGATGGAAGTAACCAGGCCGATTTTCTGAAAGTCGAGATCGGTCAGCTCGTTTATGCCTTTGCCGGAGACGATCGCATCAAGGCCGAGAACTCTTTCCGTGATTCAACACCTACAACGGGCGGACCCGTAAAGACTTTCATTGAAGGCGGCGAAGGCTTTGATACCGTTACTTTCGATCTCCGCGATCTGCAGATCAGACGGTTAGGCAATTATGTAGAGATCAAGACGCTCAATATTTCCGAAGCTTCTAGCCATGATGGCAGGATGTCGGGTGAACGGTTCAATGACAAGGAAGATCGCGAGATAATCTGGACACTGAAGAACGTCGAGGAAATCGAACTTGTTACCAAGCCCCGTTATCAGAGCCCGTCCGCATTCATCGATGTTGCCAAGGTAAAGAATACCGAATGGCAAACATTGAGAAATCTAGAACTTCCCGATTGGATCGATGACAGCAACCTCGTCATCATCCAAACTCGTAACAAGGATCGCGATACAACTCTCTACGAAACGAATTTCCTCAGCCATCAGGAAAAGCGGGGCTTAACCGATTGGGGTTCTGCACATATGAGTCGCCGCGACTTCGCAGACCTGACTACGGCGCAATATCTTAAAAGCGTCGCAAGCGAGAAGCCCGGCATCGGGGACCATAGCCACTGGTCTCTCGCTCGTTACGATGACTCAAACCAGGTTTTTTCCGGCACCCCCGTAAACGATAACCTGCTTATCCGGCTTGGGTTTAGACTGAACGCCCAGGATGGTAATGATCATATCTGGTACAATGAGTCCTCGCGTGATGCCAGCAAAGGAAAATTGCTCGAAACGCATGTTGATGGCGGTTCGGGAAGTGATACCTTCCATTTCTGGTATGACGATACCGACAGCGTTTTTCTTACACGCGGTGAAAAGCCGAATGAAACTGTTCTTACGGTAAAACATCACTGTTATCGCCATAAGAATGCCGACAAGGAAAACGAGTGGTTTATCGGCGATGATAAGGGCACATGTCCGATAAAGGATCATGCATCCACGCATGTTTACCAATTGAAAAACGTGGAAACGCTCGCAATTCATGGTCGAGAAGACGCACCATCCCTCATCTTCCTGTCTCCAGATCACCAGTCTTACGAATATGATGAGGACAGCACCCCTATAAGCCTGAAGCACTTTATATCTGAAGCTGCCTAATATGCGCATGGTTTGCCTACCTGAATTCAGTTAGGCAAGCCTCTCACGCTTTAACGTTTGAATTTTTTATTTGGACATTACATGACGCGACCCTTACCGATACCTGTCTGGAAACCCAGCAAGTCGTTCAATCCGCTCGACACCGTGTGGGGGCGAGGCAATGCTCAGGAAGTCATAGTGGAGGCAGACCCGGCAGATCTCGAAGCGGTCTCTTACCATAGCCGAATCCTTTATGTGCATCAGAAGCAAAGCACCGGATTTCAAGCTGGCGCAGGCCACGACACGATCCTGCAACTCGTCGACGTGAAGACATTGATATTCAAGTTTCCGCAGCCGGACGGCAGTCCTCAATACCGGAAACTGGACGTCCCGTCTTTCATCAAGGATGTGCTGAAAATACCGTTCGGCGGCGATAGAGAGCCCGCTTCCATGACCGAGCATCTAAATCAAATGCCTTCTTGGGAAATCGCGACGATCGCCTCCCGTAAGAATCGGAGCGAACTCGATCCCACAAAAACAACCGCGCACAAATTCCATCCCATCGGTAATGACTGGCACCTCTCTTCCGCCCACGCGATTGAGAATCGTATCGTTCCGAGCCAGGATCGCGAAAACATGCAACTGATGCGGCATGGAGAAAAACCTTCGGGCGCTGCCCGCGAAGGTACCCGTCACGACGACAGGATTAGTGCGGAACTGGGTTCAACCCTTCATGCGCGCGACGGAGATGACCTAATCAAGCTGCACAGCTTCAAGCGGCATTGGGAATGGACCACGATCACTACGAAAATCCACGGCGGCGATGGTATGGATACGGTCGAACTGGAGGAAATTTCCGGATTACTGGAAGTGGAGCGATCATCCTCTGGCAAATGCGTGCGGATAAAGGAGCGATTTTATCTTAACAACGACACCAGCAAGCCGACAGAGGCACTTTACAAATATTATCTTCGGGATGTGGAACTCCTGAAGATTTCCGATTTGAATAAAAATTCTCAAACCTATAATCTTTCCAACATAAAGGCTGCCGAGAAGAAATTCTTCAGCAATGGAGTTTGGTACATCCCGGACGAGACCACAGGAGAAGCAACAGAGACCCTCTCGATGCTCCCGGACGACGATCCCTCCATTTGCGCACAGCCAACATTTCAGGACGTGCCTTTGGCGCACTGATGGCATGCCGGAGCGGACTTGCCCGCTCCGGCCATCTCAGAGCGAGAATATCTTGCCTGGGTTTAGAATATTGTCCGGATCGAGCGCCTTCTTGATCATGCGCATATAATCAACGGCCTCGCCAAGCTCGAGGTCGAGATATGCCATCTTGCCTTGCCCGACGCCATGTTCGCCCGTGCAGGTGCCATCCATCTCGATTGCCCGTTTGTTGAGGCGAGAGACGAAGGCTTCGGCCTTGATCACATCGTCCGGATCCTTCATGTCCATGACGACGAGCACATGGAAATTGCCGTCGCCCACATGTCCGACGATTGGGGCAACCAGGCCGTTTTCGGCAATGTCGGCTTCGGTGGCCTTGATGCATTCGGCCAGCCGTGAGATCGGCACGCACACATCGGTTGAAAGCGCACCAAATTGCTCACCTGTGCGAAGCGCACAGGCAGCCCAATAGGCATTGTGCCGTGCCTTCCAAAGTGCGTTCCGTTTTTCCGCTTCTTTCGCCCACGCGAAGGGGCCTCCGGAATATTCGGCAGCAATCTCGCCAAACAGTTCCGCCTGTTCCTGCACACCCGTCTCGGACCCGTGAAACTCGACGAAAAGACACGGCTGCTCGGGGAAATCCAGTTTGGAATAGGCATTGACCGCCTGTACCTGCAACGTATTTAGAAGTTCGATGCGAGCGACGGGAATCCCCATCTGGATAGTCGCCATCACCGTGTTGCAGGCCGCCTCCACATCCGGGAAGGAACAGACGCCGCCGGAAATCGCCTGCGGCTGGCCGTAGAGCTTGAGCGTCAGCTTCGTGATAATGCCGAGCGTCCCCTCCGAGCCGACCAGCAGGCGGGTCAGATCATAACCGGCAGATGATTTGCGCGCCCGCTGCGCTGATCTGATCAGCCGTCCATCGGCCATCACCGCCTCGAGCGCGATCACATTGTCGCGCATCGTGCCATAGCGTACGGCATTCGTGCCCGATGCCCGCGTGGAGGCCATGCCGCCCAGACTCGCATTGGCGCCCGGATCGATGGGGAAAAAAAGTCCCGTATCGCGCAAATAATCATTGAGCTGCTCACGCGTCACGCCCGGTTCAATCACGCAATCCAGATCCTCGGCATTGACCGAAATGATCCTGTTCATGCGCGAAAAGTCCAGGCTGACGCCCCCTGCCGCCGCATTCAACTGGCCTTCCAGAGAGGAGCCCGTTCCGAAGGCGATGACAGGAACCTTCTCTGCCGCACAAAGCTGCACGGCCTTCTGCACATCCCCCGACGTTTCGACAAAAAGCACGCCGTCAGGAACCTGATTCGGAATGTAGGTCGCGGTATGGCCGTGCTGCTCGCGGATCGCCTGCCCTGTCTGAAAACGTTCGCCGAATATCTCCTTCAGCGCGCCGCAAACCTTTGCAATTCCCGCTTCGTTACGCTCAAGCGTCTTGACGTCGATCAAGGCCATTCTGCGTCCTTCCCTTTCTTCTTCTGCGAGCAGCTATAAAAGCTTGAACTTGCTTTGCCAATGAAAGAGCTTACGCAAAGATCATGGAGGAAAATAATGCATATCGCCGCCGCGTCGAGCCCATTCATATCGTCACGCATGCAGATTCGCCCGGAATGGATCGACTTCAACGGCCACATGAACATGGCCTTTTACGCGATGCTTTTCGACCATGGCCTCGAGCAGTTCTACGGCCGTGTCGGCCTCGGCGCCGCTTATGCCGAACGCACGCGCCACACAACGTACACCGCCGAAATCCACATATGCTATATTCGCGAATTGCATGACGGCGCGCCAGTCACCGTCTCTTTGCAGATGCTGGACTGGGATGAAAAGCGTATCCACTTTTTCCAGGAAATCCGCCATGCTGACGAAGGATGGCTCGCGGCAACGGGCGAATCCGTTACGCTGCATATCGATCAGAGCGGCCCCAAGGTCGTGCCTTACCCGTCCGATGTGGCCCTGCGCATCGAAGAACTTGCCCGCCCGCATCTCGCTTTGCCTCGCCCGGAGCAGGCAGGACGGATCATGGGGCTTCGGAAGGCTATCCGATAAAGCGCATTTGATTCAGAAACACGAGGCGAACGTAAAGGCGCATTTACTCTGTAACCGTTTGCCCGTGAACAGACGCAATCAACATGGGAATATTCAGTTGAACTGCAAAGCCGACTGCGCTCCACTATACTTAAGAATAATTGGCGTTGGGTGTGGGAGGCAGTCGTGTCCGCAAGGATTTCGAGAGAACTCGATATTGTTTCGCGCAATCTGGCATTTGACCCCGAAATTTCGGATGCCGACCTTCACCGCGTCATGGGCGAGGTGGAGCGGCAGATGATGCAGATTCAGGCCGCCAGTGCCCCTATCCCGTTCGAATTGGTCCGCTGGCGCGCCATCCTCGCCCGCACCGCGCTTCAGCGCCATCGAAGCCTGCAAAGGCCCAGATAGCCTCAGCTGTGATTCGTGCCGCTATGGGGTTGGCCTTTGCGCATAGAAGCGGTACAAACAGGAAACGTTTCGACCGATCGCTTGCGCCGGATTCGGCTGCCGTTGGTCCGAGAGATACCGAGACAAAGGGCGCATGGCCGGCTTTTCCGACGACATACCATTCTTCGACGATGATGATGCAACGCCTGTTCCGGCCAAGTCGCAAGGGGGCGGCGGGCTTGCCGCACGCGCCATGGCAGCGCGCAAGCCCTCCGGCAATATGCCGGATTATCTTGCCGGTCTGAACCCGGAACAACGTCTTGCAGTGGAGACAACGGAAGGCCCCGTCCTGGTTCTGGCAGGTGCAGGCACCGGCAAGACACGGGTGCTGACAACGCGTATTGCCCATATCCTTTCCACCAACCGCGCTTATCCCAGTCAGATCCTTGCCGTCACCTTCACCAACAAGGCGGCACGCGAAATGAAGACGCGTATCGGTCATTTCGTCGGCGAGGCGATCGAGGGCATGCCATGGCTTGGCACCTTCCACTCGATCGGCGTCAAGATGCTGCGCCGTCATGCCGAACTCGCCGGTTTGAAGAGCGGCTTCACCATTCTCGACACGGATGACGTCATCCGCCTCCTCAAGCAGATCATTCAGGCGGAGGGGCTGGACGACAAACGGTGGCCTGCTCGTCAATTCGCCAATATGATCGACAGCTGGAAGAACAAGGCCCAGGGTCCGAAAGATATTTCGGAAGGCGATGCCCGCGCCTTCGGCAATGGCAAGGGGCGCGAACTCTACTATGCCTATCAGGCGCGTCTACAGACGCTGAACGCGTGCGATTTTGGCGACCTCCTGCTGCATCCCATCCGCATTTTCCGCGAGAATCCGGATGTGCTGCGCGAATATCATCAAAAATTTCGCTATATTCTCGTGGACGAGTATCAGGACACGAACGTCGCGCAATATATGTGGCTGCGCCTGCTTGCCCAGCGCCCCGGCGGCGAACGCCCGAACGTGTGCTGTGTCGGAGACGATGACCAGTCGATTTATGGCTGGCGCGGTGCAGAAGTGGACAACATCCTGCGTTTCGAGAAGGATTTTTCCAACGCAACAGTTATCAAACTGGAGCGCAACTATCGGTCGACCGCGCATATTCTGGGCGCTGCCGCCCACCTCATCGCGCATAATGAGGGCCGCTTGGGCAAGACGCTCTTTACCGATCATCCAAACCCGGACGACGGCCTCGTACAGGTGCATGCTGCCTGGGATTCGGAGGAGGAAGCCCGCGCCATAGGTGAGGAAATCGAGCAATATCAGCGCAAGGGCCATAATCTCAACGACATGGCGATCCTCGTGCGTGCCTCCTTCCAGATGCGCGAGTTCGAAGATCGCTTCGTGACGCTTGGCCTGAACTACCGTGTCATCGGCGGCCCGCGCTTCTACGAGCGTCAGGAGATCCGCGACGCCATGGCCTATTTCCGCGTCGTTGCACAAGGGGCTGACGACCTGGCCTTCGAGCGCATTATCAACGTACCGAAGCGTGGCCTTGGCGAGGCGACCATCCGTCAGGTGCATGACGCGGCGCGCGCCCGGAACACCCCCATGCTCCAGGCGGCAGCCGAACTGGCGGAAAGCGACGAACTGAAACCAAAGGCGCGCGCTAGCCTGCGCCAGGTCTCTGCCAATTTCCACCGTTGGCAGGAACTGCTCGAAAACACGCCGCATACCGAGCTTGCGGAAATGATTCTGGATGAGTCCGGCTACACGGATATGTGGAAGAACGACAAGTCGGCTGAAGCGCCCGGCCGCCTCGACAATTTGAAAGAACTCATCCGGTCGATGGAGGAATATGAAAGCCTGCGCTCCTTCCTTGAGCATGTCGCGCTCGTCATGGATGCCGAACAGCAGGAAGACCTCGATGCCGTCTCGATCATGACGCTGCATTCGGCCAAAGGCCTGGAGTTTGAAACCGTCTTTCTGCCGGGCTGGGAGGAAGGTCTCTTTCCGCACCAGCGCGCGCTCGATGAAGGAGGACGCTCTGGCCTGGAGGAAGAGCGGCGTCTGGCCTATGTCGGGCTCACTCGGGCCAAGAAGAACCTGCACCTCTGGTTCGTTTCCAACCGCCGCATCCATGGTCTATGGCAATCGACGATTCCCTCCCGGTTCATCGACGAATTACCCGAAGCGCATGTCGAGGTCGCAGAAGGTGGCGGCAATTCCTATGGCGGCTATGGTGTCGGCGATCGGCGCAATCCATACGGTTCCTCGCGCTTCGACAAGGTCGAATCCTTCTCCAACACCTACGCAACGCCTGGCTGGCAGCGCGCGCAGAAGAACAAAACCGAAGCCACGTCGCGCAACTGGGGTAACCGGTCCGGTCACGCCGTCGAGCGTATCGGCTATGGCGAGGTCGATTCCGGCTTCGGCGCGGGCCGCGGTTCGGTCAAGCCACGCACCATCGAGGGAGAACTGGTTGCAAAATCCGTAGCCAGCGCCCCTTCCCCGTTTTCTGTGGGTGACCGCGTCTTCCATATCAAGTTCGGCAATGGCAACATATCGAATATTGAAGGCAACAAGCTTACGGTCGACTTCGACAAGGCGGGCCAGAAACGTGTGCTGGACAGTTTTGTGCAGCCAGCGTGAATCTTGTCCAACGGCGTGCGATGGGTCTTATGCAAACTGTTAAGTCGAGAAACATTTTGTAACTTGCTGGAAAATGGTGGCTGACTTGGAATTTATTTCCAGTAAATAGAGGTCGCGCAGAACTAAAACCTCTGCGGCGCATTTCTCACGCAAGCGCATCTCTTAAAACGTAAACGAATATCTTTATTCTTGAGCCATCGGAGCGAGGGTGCGCGCAGGCAATTGCGAGCGTCCTCGCTTTATGCATTGGAAAGAGAATTAGCCATGTCACAGGCAACGCCTTCCCCCACCCCTTCGAGCCATAAACCTTTCTATCGTAACTTCGGCTTCCAGGTCTTGTCCGCAATGGTCATCGGCCTTCTGCTTGGGCTCATCGCTCGCAACATGGGCCCCGATGTCGCGGGTAATCCAAACTGGCTGTCGGTCACCTTGCAGACTATCGGCACCATCTTCGTGCAGCTTCTGCGCGCGCTGGTTCCCCCATTGATCTTCACCGCCATCGTCGCATCCATCGCTAATCTGCGGAACCTGACCAACGCCGCCAAGCTGGTCTGGCAGACCCTGCTCTGGTTTGCGATCACTGCCCTCATTGCCGTGGTCATCGGCATCGTACTCGGCCTCGTCATCCAACCCGGCCTCAATACCGCGATTACTGAAACTGCTGCCCGCGCGCCCGCATCCACCGGCTCGTGGCTGGACTTCCTGAAAGGCCTCGTCCCCGCCAACGTGCTTGGCCTTGAAGCCTCGACGCGCATTACGGATGGTTCGGCCAGCACCTCGCTGAACTTCAACGTCCTGCAACTTCTCGTGGTCTCTATCGCTTTCGGCGTCGCAGCACTCAAGGCCGGTAAAGCGGCAGAAACCTTCCTCGCCTTCAACCAGTCGCTTCTTGCCATTGTGCGCAAGATCCTCTGGTGGGTCATCCGCCTGACACCGATCGGCACCATCGGCCTGCTCGGCCGCGCCGTCGACCAATATGGCTGGACCACGCTTTCACAACTCGGCTGGTATGCGGCGGCCATCTATATTGGCCTCGCCCTCGTGCTCTTCGTCGTCTACCCGGTGCTCCTTCTTGCGCATGGGCTCAAGCCGGCGCGATTCTTTGCAGGTGCATGGCCGGCGATCCAGCTCGCCTTCGTCTCGCGTTCCTCCATCGGCACCCTGCCCGTCACGGAAACCATAACCGAAAAGAGCCTGGGCGTGCCGCGCGAATATGCCGCCTTCTCCGTGCCGCTGGGTGCGACCACGAAGATGGACGGCTGCGCCGCCATCTATCCAGCTATTTCGGCGATCTTCATCGCACAGTTCTTCGGCGTGCCACTCGGCATCCAGGAATATGTGCTGATCGTCTTCGTTTCGGTGCTTGGATCAGCCGCAACCGCAGGCCTCACAGGCGCAGTCGTCATGCTGACGCTGACCCTCTCGACCCTCGGTCTGCCGCTTGAAGGGGTGGGTCTATTGCTGGCCATCGATCCGATCCTCGACATGGGCCGAACTGCGGTCAATGTTGCGGGTCAGGCGCTGGTACCAACTATCGTTGCCAAGCGCGAGGGCATCCTGAACGAAGCCATCTATGATACCGTGAAGGACATCGACGCCCTGGATCAGGGTGACACCGCTCCTGCTTGATTGCAAAGACAGGATCGACCGAGCCGCCCGAAAAAATTGCAGGATAGGCAACCGAACGGTTTTCTCAAAGGAACCGTTCGGACAAGATCAGAGCTGCAACCCGCATTCGCATTGGCACGATAGGACGGAATACCGCTTTTCCAGAAATCCACTATTCGTGAGAGGAAAAATGTGCGGAAGGCGACACTATAGGTAAATTTCACAACCGTAGGTGATCGCTATTTACAAATCTTAAGTTGTAAATTACAACCATAAGCGCAGTACCGCACTGCACCGCGCCGCCACGCGGTTTACTGCAGCCTCTCCCCATCCCCTTGTACCCCAGTAAAGGGAGAGGCTGCTTTTTATCCGGCGCTGAAATTGCATCAAGGTGCGATTACCGTTTCCCATCGTTCCAGAAACTGCTCGATTTCGAGGTGTTGCATATCCTCAATCGCTTCAAAGAGTTTCTCCTTCGGCCAGTCCCACCAAGCCATTCCCTCGATCCGTTGTGCGATCTGGAGGGGAAAACGCTGGCGCAGCACTCTGGCGGGAACACCAGCCACCACGGCGTAAGGCGCCACATCCTTCGTCACCACCGCATTGGCACCCACCACTGCCCCATTGCCGATCGTCACGCCGGGCATGATCACTGCACCATGGCCGATCCAGACGTCGTTACCGATGGTGACACGCTTTGCCTGCCGTTGCTGCCGCACCGTCTGATCGACCGGGAGAAAGCGGAAATACTCGTTCGGACGATAACTCACTTTGTGCGTCGTCACCCGGTCCATCGGATGTTCGAGCGCATTGATCCGCACATTGGCGGCAATCGAGCAGAACTTGCCTATGTCAGCATAAATCGCCTCGCCGTGCCGCTCGAAATAGGTGAAGGTACCGACCGTCACATCCCGCAGGATCACTCGCTCACCTATCACGACATAAGGTGCAAGTTTCGATTGCTTCAACTGGGCCGTGGGATGAAACCGGGGTGCGGGATCGCGATAGCGGAGCGCTTCGTTGTGCTCGTCATCCTCATCGCTCATTGCGGCTCATCCTTGATCCATTCGACCGTCTGGCCATAAAGGGGAACGGTCGTCACGCCCATCTTGGCCGACCCGTCCTGCACCTGCCGCGAATGGGAAAGGTAGATCAGCGTCCTGTTCGCCTTGTCATAGATGCGATTCACCACCTGCTCCTTCCAGATCAGCGACAGTCCCTGGCGGAACACCTCCTCGCCATCCCTGGAAAGATCAATGTCTCCTATGACGAGCGGCCCGGTTTGACGGCACGAAATCGAACTGTCGGAAGGATCTTCGAACCAGTTGCCTTTTTGAAATCGGTCGATCAACCCTCGATTGAAATAGGAGACATGGCACGTCACGCCCTGCACGAGCGGATCATGGAAAGCCTCCACTACTATGTCATTGCCGAGCCAGTCGACGCCAACCTTGCCAACCTCCTCGGCATGCGCCTGAACCGCCCCCGCAAGAAGCATAGGCATAACGAGAAACCAACGCATATACGCTCTCCAGCAACTAATCGCTCTTGTTTCCAACACGTGGCCCGCCCCTTCCATGAAAGCAAGTATGGAAGCGTCCTTGCGCACAGCGTCGTGATGCCGCGCATACGCTTTTCCCTTGGCGTAGCATTCCCATGGCCTTAAACTCACTACATGCGTTTAACCTTGATCCATGTCTGCATTCTGTCCGGTGGCACCGTACTTCTTGCCGCTGCGACAGGATTTGCATTTGCCGGCTGGCTTGAGCACGGTGCGCAGATCTTTCTGGTTGCGGCAGAAAACGGCCTCTCCTGGTGCTTCTAATTCGAGTGTGAAATTCTCCCATGATCCGCACCATCCTGTTTGCCCTGCTCTTCCTCATCGCCGCCGGTGTCGGTTATCTTTCATTTCAATGGTACAGGATGCAGCAGAACACGCAGGTCGCCTCCTACGGTGCGCCCTTCACCTTGATCGACCAGAACGGCCAGCCTTTCACGCAGGATGATCTCAACACCAAACCATCGGCCCTCTTCTTCGGTTTTACCCATTGTCCGCAGATTTGCCCGACGACGCTTTACGAGCTGACTGCCCTGGCAGAGCAACTCGGGACAGACGCCGAAAAGCTGCAAACCGTCTTCGTCACGGTTGATCCGGAACGTGATACGCCAGAGGTCATGAAGCTTTATCTCTCCAACGTCTCCGCGCGCACCATCGGGTTGTCCGGCAAGCCGGAAGACGTCATGGCCATGACCAAGGCTTATGGCATCTATTCCAAGAAGGTCCCGCTCGACGATGGCGACTACACGATGGATCATACCGCCTCTGTCATCCTTCTGGACGGTAATGGCGACTTCTTCGGCACCATCGCCTACGAAGAAAATACGCAGACGGCGCTTGCCAAGCTCCAGCGTCTTGTCGCAAAAGGCAGCTGATTTTTCATCTTCCCCAAAGGATAATCCCCATGAGCGCCGACGATACGCGCCAGACCCGCCTGCATTTCGAGATGCAGGGCCCTCAGGCCAAGGCAGCCTACGCGGCGATCGAAGCCATTTTCGAGGATGACGGCCTTCCCGTTGCAATCATCGAGATAGACGAGGAGGAAGATCGCCACGAGCTTTCCATCTATGTGCTGGGCGATACGGCCGATGCCGAAGCCAAGATCATGCAGGCAATCTCCAGCGTAACGACCCACGCCCTCGCGATCGAACACGAAGTGCTGCCGGACGTAGATTGGGTCACGCTCTCGCTCGAAGGCCTGAAGCCTGTCCGCGCCGGCAATTTCGTCATCCATGGCGCGCATGATCGCGACAAGCTGGAAGAAGGCGATATAGGCATAGAGATCGAAGCGGGTCAGGCCTTCGGCACAGGGCACCACGGCACAACCTCGGGGTGCCTCGATCTCATCTGGGAGATCATGCATGAAGCCAGGCCCGGAAACGCACTCGATCTGGGAACCGGCAGCGCCGTCCTGGCCATCGCAATTGCGAAAATTTCCGACATTCCCGTCCTGGCAACCGATATAGATCCGGTCGCAACGAAGGTGGCTGCTGAAAATGTGGCACTCAACGGCGTCTCTTCTCACGTCGATTGCGTCACCGCGGAAGGTTTCGGCCATCCGGTCTTTACTGAAAAAGGTCCGTTCGATCTGATTGTGGCAAATATCCTGGCCGGCCCTCTCACCGCCCTTGCTCCTGAACTTTATGCGCAAAGCGCGTCCGGGGGTCATATCATCCTCTCCGGCATCCTCGACCGCCAGGGCGACGGCGTCCGCTCCGCCTATGAAAGAGCTGGCTTCACCGAAGTGAAAAACCTTCCCCGCGGCGAATGGGTCTCTTTCCTGATGCGGAAGTGACTCCTTGCCCCCGCCCTAACGGCTCATCCTCGCGTTTCGCTAGGTGCCATGCCATAGGCGCGGCGGTAATCGCGACTAAACTGCGTCGGACTTTCGTAACCGACTCCGAAAGCGACGGAGGAAACGGGTTCGCTGCCTTGTGTCAGACGTCGCCGCGCTTCGAACAGCCGCAGCGCCTTCTGATATTGCAGCGGCGAAGTAGCCGTGACCTCGCGGAAATGAGCGTGGAAACTGGACTCGCTCATGCCGGCGATGCGCGCAAGCTCTCCCAATCGGATAGTCGCGTCCCAATGATTGCGGATATGGGTGATAGACTTGGCAATACGGCTTGCCGTGCTGTCGAGGCGCATCAGCTGGCGCGCCATTGCGCCATGCCGCGAAAGAAGCACGCGAAAATGCAGTTCGCGCCAGGTTGACTGGAGAAGCACGCGTCGCTCGAGCGGCTTGTCGACCATGTCGAGCAACCGGCGAATTACGTCGGTCATCTCATGCCCTGCCGCGCCAGCAGCTACGGCTTGCGCAGCTTCGATCTCCTGTTGCTCGATCTCGGCATAGAGTGAGCGCAGAATGTCGAGGTCAAGCACCGCAGCGATGGCCACATAAGGCTTTTCAGGTTCCGCCCGTACGATACGCGCGGGGGCTATGACCTCGTGCGTGACGATCGCCGTCTCGTCCTGCGAAAACAGGACGCTGCGATCTCCATAGATAATTTCTTTCGCCCCTTGGAGAACCAGGCAGATCATGGGCTGGTATAGCGTAGGCTCTATGGCAGAGGGCTCGTGCGAACGCACAATGGTCAGGCCATCAATACAGGTGCCGAAAGGAACGCCGACGTAAGGCTTTTCACCCACGAGAGTGAGACAACGGTCGAGCAGGGAAAGGTTTGCGTTCGTCATTCCTCCTTTTATACCAATCCCGAAGCCTACGCGTCAAAAATTCACACGACTGGAGGATCGTGCAAGTCTCTCGGAGAAATCGGCAGGCATCATATGCTGGCATGGAAGATAGTGGGAACATCCGAACGAAAGGATTCTCCAATGACGATCGCATTGATTACCGGCGCCAGCCGCGGGCTTGGCAAGAGTTCTGCCCTTCATCTCGCGAGAGCAGGCATCGATATTGTACTTACCTACCAGACCAACGCCGAGAAGGCGCAGGAAGTGGTCGACGCCATACGCGCCGAAGGTCGGAAAGCTGCAGCTCTTCAACTCGACACGGGCAAGGTAGCGACCTTTGCATCCTTCCAGCGCAGCTTTGCCGAGCTCCTGCAAAAGGAATGGGGTCGCTCGAACTTCGATATTCTGCTCAACAATGCTGGCCATGGCGTCTTCAGGCCATTCGCCGAGACGACGGAAGAGGAGTTCGACACGCTAGCCAACGTCCATCTGAAGGGCGTATTCTTCCTGACCCAGACGCTTGCGCCAATGATCGAGGATGGCGGGCGCATTCTAAACGTCTCCTCCGGCCTAGCACGCTTTTCACTCCCCGGATATGCGGCGTACGCTACGATGAAGGGAGGCGTCGAGACGCTCACCCGCTATCTCGCCAAGGAGCTGGGACCACGCAGGATCGCCGTCAATGTAGTCGCTCCCGGGGCAACTGAAACCGATTTCGGCGATGGCGCCGTGCGCGACATTCCGGATCTCAATCGCCATATTGCCAGCACCGTTGCCATGGGACGCGCGGGACTGCCCGACGACATCGGCGGCGCGATTGCAGCATTTCTGGCCGGTGAAACCGGCTGGATGACCGGCCAGCGTATCGAGGTATCCGGCGGCCAGAACCTTTAAGATCCAGCGCAAAAAAAGCGCCGCACGTCCCTCGGACATGCGGCGCTTTTGAACTTCGACTGGAATGCCGAAGCGAAAATCAGATCATGTAGGACACAGGACGCTTGGAAAGGTCACTACGGCTATAGCCATAGGAGCGAAGCGTCGCATCATCCAGATTAAGAAGCGCACCATGAACATAGCGCTCTGCCTGACGCTCGCGGGCGTTCATCAGGGCATGTACTGCGCTTGAGAAGAAATTGCGTGCCTTGGCTGCCATTGTCGCTCTCCTGAGGATCATGCCAGCACCGTCGCAAATGCGCCTATCGCATCTCTCTGCCGCCGCTGGCGAAAAACAAATCCGGAATATCCGGTCATTGCACTGCTTTTCATGTCCTCCCGGCATTCAGGCTTTCGCCCTTCCGCCACGCCATAAAGGTAAGCTTTACTGACCTATATAAGAAGTGCGTTTTTTGCACGGCAGCCCATTCTTTTTGCACTGCCATTGCTTTAAGCAGGTGACGAACAGCTGTGAGGAAGGCGAGTTGAATCTCGCCAGATGAAATCGGCTGCGCTACAAAGCCAGCAGATAAATTTGGAGGGTTAGAAGCATGTTCCAGTCATTTGAGGCGAAAAGCGATGGTTCCCAGCAAGGACCGCGCATCGCCAAGCTTCGCAAATGGCTAGCTTCAAAGAATCTCGATGGTTTCATCGTACCACGCGGCGATGAGCATCAGGGGGAATATGTCGCCGATCGCTCTGAGCGTCTGCGTTGGCTTACCAGTTTCTCCGGCTCGGCGGGGGCGGCTCTGATCTGGCAGGATGCAGCCCAGCTTTTTGTCGATGGCCGCTATACGCTGCAAGCGCAGCAACAGGCCGACAGCACGATCTTCACCATCGAAAGCCTGGTCGATAGGCCACCGCATGTGTGGCTTGCTGAGAACGGCCAGTCGGGCAAAAAACTCGCCTACGACCCGTGGCTGCACACGATCTCCGAAATTCGCGCTTTGCGCAATGGCGCCCGCACAAGCGGCGTCGAGTTGATAGCCCTCGATGAGAACCCGATCGACGCCATATGGTCTGACCAGCCACCGCATCCGCTCGGTCTTGTCACCATTCAGCCGGAAGCCTTCGCAGGAGAACTCGCACGCGACAAGATCGCGCGCATGGGCAAGGCCCTCAGCGCCAAAGGTGCAACACATGCGGTGTTGACTGACCCGTCATCGACCGCCTGGACCTTCAACATTCGCGGTTCCGACGTTCCGCATACACCGCTTCCCCTCTCTTTTACCGTGTTGAAAGCTGATGGAGAGCCGCTGCTCTTCCTCGACAAGCGCAAGCTGGAACGTGAAACGGAAGCCTATCTGACCCAGCTCGGCTCGATCCGTGCGCCCGGCGATCTCGAAGAAGCGCTTTCGCGGATTGCCGCAGAAGGCGCAAAAGTAGCCCTGGACCCGGTTCTGGCTGCGGAAAAGCTTCGCCTCATCATCGAGGCGGCCGGCGGCGAAGTGATCGAAATGCCTGATCCGGCCCGTCTGCCCCGCGCCATCAAAAATGCCGCTGAAATTGAAGGAAGCCGTGCCGCCCACCGCCGCGATGGCGTGGCTGTCACCACCTTTTTGGCCTGGCTCGATGCGCAGGACCCGGAAACACTAGACGAAATCAAGATCGTCGAGCAGTTGGAGCGCACCCGTGCGAGCGTCGGCGAAAGTTTCCAGATGCCGCTCAAGGACGTCTCCTTCGATACGATCGCCGGAGCTGGCGAGAACGGCGCGATCATGCATTATCGCGTTACTACCGCGTCCAATCGAAAGGTCGTCAGGAACGAGCTGTTCCTTGTCGATTCCGGCGCTCAATACCAGGATGGCACGACCGATATCACCCGCACGATCATTCTTGGTGAGCCCACCGGCGAAATGCGCCAGCGCTATACGCTGGTTATCAAGGGGCTGATCGCCATTTCGCTCGCGCGCTTCCCGTCCGGCACACGCGGTTGCGATCTCGATGCTTTCGCCCGCCATGCGCTGTGGCAACATGGCCTAGACTTTGCCCACGGCACCGGCCACGGTGTGGGTTCCTACCTTTCTGTGCATGAAGGGCCGCAGCGTCTGGCCAAGACTGGCACCGAACCGCTCAAGGCAGGCATGATCCTTTCCAACGAACCTGGTTATTACAAGAACGGCCATTACGGGATTCGCCTGGAGAATCTAATCGTCGTGACGAAGGCCGAGCAGCTCGAGGGCGGCGATATTGCCATGCACGGCTTCGAGACTCTGACTCTTGCGCCCTTCGATCGCCGCCTGATCGACGTTTCTTTGCTGGCGAAGCACGAGCTTGACTGGCTCAATGCTTATCATGCCCGCGTACGCTCCGAAATCGGCGCGGCGATCACGGAAGATGCAGCAACGCTCGCGTGGCTTGAACAAGCAACCGCACCGTTTTGATCCAAAAATGCTCGCCAGCGAATATGCGGGCGAGCATTTTGTCAGCGACGCCGCAAAGTGATGACCGTCAGCTCGGAAGGTACACCGAGCCGCAGTGCAAAGCCGATCCATAGCGCTGTGCCATTGTTGACATAGAGCTGCATTCCATCAACGTCATACATTCCCGACACGAAGCCGTTGTTGAACCGGGCGATCAATCGGTCAAACCCTATGATCATTCCGCCATGCGTGTGGCCTGAAAGTTGTAGCGCCGCTCCCTTCTCTGCACCGAGCCTTGCGTCGCGCGGCTGGTGATTGAGCAGGATTACCGGGGCGCCTGGCGGCAGATCGGCAAATGCAGCCTCGAAATCCGGCCCCGGCCGGTCAAACCGTGTTGCGGCCAGATCATTGACACCCGCCAGAACCAGCTTTGCCTCACCGCGCGAAAGCACGATATTGCCGTTCGCGATAGTGTGCATGCCAAGTTCCTGGTAATGCCGCATCCAGGTATCGTGATCGAAATAATATTCATGATTGCCGGGAATGGCGAAAACGCCATCCTTCGCACTAAGCTTGGCAAGCGGTGCTACGTCCTTCTGTCGCGCCTGCAATGTCCCGTCAATGAGATCTCCGGTGATGACGATGAGATCTGCATCCTGCGCATTGGCTTTTGCCACTGTTTCTTCCACCCACGGAGCCTGAAACAGCCGGCTTATATGCAGATCGGTAAGCTGGATCAGACGGTAACCGTCGAATTCCCGCGGCAGATCCTTGATCGCGATCTCGATTTCCTTGACCGGCGGCACGCGGATCGCCTGGCTGACGGCAAAAGCCGCGAGTGCAAGTGCGACAACGCCCAGACCATAGCGCAGCTTTGCCGAAACCAGGAAATGCCCGCGCCTGAACAGTGCAAGTGCGAGAAGGCCAAGGTCGAGAACAAGCTGGAAACCCGCCAGCAGCAGGATACTCCCCGCCAGCCAGTTAACCGCAATCATCATGCCCCGCGGCACCTCCGGCGAAAACATCGTGCCGAAAACCAGAAGACTGATGAAGCTGTGTTGAAAGACGATCATCAACACGACCGAAAGCCCGAGCTTCACCCAGCGCGGCCAGGGCAAAGGCAGAATGAAACGGGAAATGACGTAGAGGCAGAGGAGCGCGCGGACGAAGTGTGACAATCGAAAGCTCTAAACTATAAATGTACAGACGAGGAAGGCTGCACGCTTATAACTCAAGATGAACCGAAGAAATATGAATACGCTTCACTTCTTCGGGATCAGCCTATGAGATGGCGCAGGACGATCAAGGTCAGCAAGGCCGTGGTCACGGCGGTCAGCAGCCCGACCCGGATAGACACAACGGTCGCGACCGCGAAGGCGGCCAACTCCGCGATGCCTGCTGTAAGCAGAGAGGGCGCAACGAGCGTTGTCAGAACTGCCGACGGCACGGCATCCAGCCCTGCCTGCACACGCGGGTGAACCTTGTCGAAACGCGAAAGAACGAGGTGCCCGCCAATGCGGGTAAAGTAGGTGACGACTGCCGATGCAAGGATGATAAGGATCAGGCGCATTTCTTCGTTCATAGCGTCGTCTCCTCTTCGGCCAAGTTCTCCCGCACAATCTCTTCCGGGATTTTTCTCTGTTGCTTCGCCGGCGCCATCATGGCTGCAAGGATGATGCCTGCCATGGCGCCAATCGATACATGCCAGGGAGAGCCCACCCAATTGTAGGCAAGCATTGAAACGACGCCGCTGCACAGCACTACCGGCGCCCAGTTACGACGATGCCGGAAGGCAAGCACCATAGTGAGGAAGTAGATGGCGAGCAGGTAATCCAGTCCGTAAGTATGCGCATCGGGGAGGCTGCGGCCAACTAGCGTGCCAAGCCAGGTGGCAACGACCCAATTCACATACATCGTCCCGCCCAGACCGAGATACCAGGCGAAAGTAACGGGCAGGCCCCGCTCGCGCTTCTTTTCCGATTCTGCGTATTGCGGATCAACGAGAAGCCCGAAGCCCAGCGCCTGCTTCCACAAGGGCCACTTGTCCAAGGCAGGGCCAAGTGCTGCTGAATAAAGCACATGCCGGAAATTGACGGCAAAGACGGAAAGCACGATGAGCCAGGCCGGCACTGTGCCATTGAACAATTCGATACCAACCATCTGGCTGGCACCCGCATAGATCAGGCCACTCATCAGAACGGCATGCGTTGCGCTCAAACCCTGGCTGACGGCAAGTGCTCCGAACAGCGCGCCGAACGGTGCGATGGAAATGCAGAGCGGCAATGACAGGCGAACGCCCGCCATAAACTGCTGGAGAGGTGTTTCGGACGTTCCGGAGACTGTCGCTGCGTCTTGTGGCGAGCGCATGAATGGCCTTCATAGTATCGAAAAGGATGCCTCGTTTCCGATGCATCCTAGAACTGGATATCTGCTCTTGCGTTAAAGCTGCGGCTCTGTCCACGCGCGATTGCCGAGATTAGAGCCACATGGCGCAAGCTGTCACATGAATTTCTCTGAAGCACAATGTGAAGCCGCCTTAATCGCTTGGTCCAGCACCCTTTATGCTTCGCCCACCAGCGTGAACCAGTCATCTTCCGAAATAACGTCTATGCCGAGTTCTGTTGCCGCCTTGAGCTTGGATCCGGCTCCCGGCCCCGCCACCACGAGATCCGTCTTCTTCGATACCGATCCCGAAACCTTGGCTCCGAAACGTTCGGCCATAGCTTTTGCCTCGTCTCTGGACATGCGTTCGAGCGATCCGGTAAAGACGATGGTCTTGCCTGTTACATTCGTCTGCCTGGTCTCAGCCGGCTTTTCGTCCAGCGGAGTGACCTCCGCGAGGAGAGCATCGAGAGCCTGACGATTATGCTCCTCGGCGAAGAAAGCGACGAGCGCCTCGGCAACAACCGAGCCAATGCCTTCAACGGCAAGTATATCGTTCCAGGTTTCGTTGCCCTTGTCTTTTGGGTCGGTCGGCGCTTGCGCGGCTTCCGCTGCTGCGCGCAACTTGGCGAAGCTGCCATACGCACGCGCAAGGCGCTTCGCGTTCGTCTCGCCGATGTGGCGGATGCCAAGCGCGAAAAGGAAGCGTGAAAATGCAATCTCCCGCCGCCCATCGATGGCGTCGAGTAATTTTTTCGCAGAAACCGGGCCGTAGCCTTCGGTTTTTTCGAGCTTTTGCATCGATCCTTCCAGCGTTGCAGGAAGCGCTTCCTGTCGCTTGCGAAGCGTGAAGATATCGGCAGGCGCCTTGATCTTCAGAGCCGGATTGTCTGTGCGGTAGAAATAATCAATCTGCTTTTCTCCCAAGCCCTCGATGTCAAAGGCATTGCGGGAGACGAAATGGCGCATGCGCTCCACCGCTTGTGCATCACAGGTCAGCCCACCGGTACAGCGCCACACCGCTTCGCCTTCCTCGCGCACCGCCTGCGAGTCGCAGATCGGACACTCATGCGGGAACTGATAAGGCTCCGAATGCGCCGCACGCTTCTCCGGCACAATGTCGAGAATTTGCGGGATCACATCGCCCGCCCGTTGAACGATGACCGTATCGCCGACGCGAATGTCCCGTCCCTCACGCAAGGGCTCGCCGTTGAGGCCGATACCCTTGATATAGTCTTCATTGTGCAAGGTAGCATTGGTAACGACCACGCCGCCGACATTGATCGGTTCAAGCCGCGCCACGGGCGTCATGGCACCGGTGCGGCCCACCTGGATATCGATCGCTGTGAGGACTGTCATCGCCTTTTCTGCTGGGAACTTGTGCGCCGTTGCCCAACGCGGACTGCGCGAACGAAAGCCGAGGCGTTCCTGCAAGGCAAGATCATTTACCTTATAGACCACACCATCAATGTCATAAGGAAGTTCGGCGCGCTTCTCTTCGATCAGGTGGTAATGAGCGAGCACCTCTTCCACCGTCTTGCAAAGCTTCATTTCCTCGTTGACCGTGAAGCCCCAGTCGCGAAACCGCTGCACGACCTCGTATTGCGTCTTGCCGAGCGGCTCGGAGGCGTCGCCCCAGGCATATGCGAAAAAACGCAGGGGACGCGACCGCGTGATTTCGGGATCGAGCTGGCGGAGGCTGCCAGCCGCCGCATTACGGGGATTGGCGAAGACGCGCCCTGATGCAGCCATACGTTCATTGAGCTTCATGAAATCATCGCGGGCCATATAAACTTCGCCGCGCACTTCCACCACCTGCGGGAAGTTCCCTTCGAGATGAGCGGGAATGTCATCAATCGTCAGCACGTTCTGCGTCACGTTTTCTCCGGTCGAGCCATCGCCGCGCGTTGCGGCAGTCAAGAGCTTGCCGTTTTCATAACGCAGCGACAGCGATAAACCGTCGATCTTCGGCTCCGCAGTAAATTCGGGGATTTGCGAGACGTTGAGGAACCGGCAGACGGAAGCCGCAAAATCGCGTACGTCTTCATCCGAAAACGTATTGTCGAGTGAAAGCATTGGGCGCACATGCTGCACCTTGCCGAATGCCGAGGACGGTACGGCGCCAACCTGTTGCGACGGAGAATCCTCGCGCTGCAATTCCGGATAATGCGCTTCGATTGCCGCATTGCGCTTCACCAGAATATCGAACTCGGCATCCGATATTTCAGGCGCATCCTTGCTATGATAGAGTTCGTTATGATGCGCGATTTCCTCGGCCAGCCGTTCCAGCTCGGCACGGGCCTCTTCGACTGTCAGCTCTTCAACGGGTTTCAGCGACTGGGCCATGTTCGTGCGCGCCTTTTTCTCATGCGATTCCGGCGGAGAGATTAGCCTAAAGGCGACGGGACGGGAACAAGCGCTGACGTGCCTTCCCCGACTGTGTTGAAACCAGGACGGATGTGTTCGACCGAAAGCAGCAGCTTTGCCCCGCAGCGGATTTCCGCGCGAGGGAGAAAGGCCAGGAGGTGATCGCCAATCCCTGGAAAGCATCCGGCTTCCCATGTTTGGCGATGAATGCGAGGGGGACATGAAGCCCGTCTCGGTATGCGGATGGATGAGGAAGTCGTGAGACAGGCCTCATGTTCGCTGCAAGGGAGCAAGCACCTCTCGTGCCCGACGGCGCCGCTTTTATTCATCCGGCTGCCCCCTTTCGCTCATGCCTGAACGATGAAGCGTTTCCTTTCCCCGCTCTGACCTGGGAAAAGGTGCCGGACGCGGTCACCCGCTTGCGTCCCGTACGTTGGTCCCGCTCAAGGCATGGGTGCGTGAAGCCCATGCAGTAGCGGCGTACGCCAGCGGCCCTTCCCTCAAGATCCGTCTGCGCAGACCAGAGCCCCTCGAGAAGTGCTGAGGACGATAATAAGCCAGGCTGCGGGGTGTGGGATAAATCGGCGCATGAACGACGGGATGAAGGCAGGATCTTCCCGCCTTTTCCTTTGAAACTATTGCGAAATATTTTCGCCCGCTCCGGCAAGGGCGAGAAATCCATCCACGCAATAGCGGCCCGCGCCTGCGCCAGACAGTCCTCTTTTGAAACCAGAAGCCCGTCAGCGCGGTTGCGCAGGTGGGGTACATGGTCCTCCGCCTACCGGTAACAGCACCCCCACCAATGAGAAGGAACGACGATGAATGAATGGCTGTCAACTTACGCACCGGTCATATCTGCGTTTGCAAGTCTCGGCACGTTGCTGATCTGGGGCGTTTATCTGCATATCTTCATGGTCAGCCATCAGCGCCAGGTCAAACCGATGATGCTTATCAATCGCGGTGAAGGTGACGGGCTGCAATCACGCTGTCTCGTCACCAACATGAGTCGCGATCCGATTTATATTCAAAGCGTACTCGTTCGTATCATGGCCGACGGCAAAGAACACCGAGCCTATATCACGGATGCCGAGGATATTCGCCAATCCGGCGACGCTACAGGCTGGCAGAGACTTACGAGACAAGGGCCATTGCCGCCCGGCACGATGGTCGACATGGGTGCATATGGCGGTATTCTTGATTATGCAGCGCGTGCCTGCTGCAAGGAAAAGAAATTCGAAGGCTCAAAGCTTGCAAAAGACACGAGCTTCATCGAATTCGTAATCCTGGGCGTCTATGGCTCCGAGGATCTGCTGATCGGCGCCTCGCGTGAATTCCATATTGAAGAGCGAAGCGATGCGTTAAAGCTGCGGGCGGTTACCGCCTTTACCCGTCAGATCACACGCTCCCGCGAACGCAAACACCTTTCCGCGGAATTACAGAATCAGCTCTGAACGTCACCTGAGCGAATAAGGTCAAACGCCCTCGGCGCTCAGAAGCCGCTCGGCGGCAGCTCTCGCCTCGTCGGTAACCGATGCACCGGAAAGCATACGCGCGATCTCTTCCTGACGCTGCGCACGATCCATGACGGCAACGCCGGTGGTGACCTTTTCCGCATTGCCTGCCTTGGAGATAAGGTAGTGCCTGGAAGCGCGCGCGGCGACTTGTGGAGCGTGCGTCACCGAAAGCACCTGGACACTTTCCGACAAACGCGCCAGACGCGCCCCGATGGCGTCGGCCACCGCTCCGCCGACGCCGGTATCGATTTCGTCGAATACAAGCGTAGGGGCTGAGCCGCGATCGGCCAGCGCCACTTTCAGCGCCAGCAAAAAGCGCGATAGTTCGCCGCCGGAGGCTACCTTCATCATCGGCCCTGGACGGGTGCCGGGATTGGTCTGCACCCAGAACTCGACCGTATCGATACCCTCTTCCTGCCGGTTTTGGGGGTCGGTCGCGATCTCGACGATGAAGCGGGCGCGCTCGAGTTTAAGAGCAGGCAGCTCCGCCATGACAGCAGTTTCGATCTGGGCAGCCGTCGCGCGGCGCAGGGCGGAAAGCTTCGCTGCCTTCTCATCATAGGCGCGCTTGGCTTCTCGTGCTTCCGCTTCCAGTTTGCCCAGGCGCTCTTCGCCAGCATCGAGATCGGCAAGATCACTTTCCATCCTGGTGCGTAATGCAGCAAGTTCCTCGACCTGAACGGAATGCTTGCGGGCTGCCGCACGCAAGGCAAACAGACGTTCCTCGGCTTTTTCGAGCCGCTGCGGATCAAACTCGCTGGCGCGCATCGCCACATCGACGGCCGACTGCGCTGTATCCAGGGCAATGAGAGCGGAATCGAGCGACTCGACCATCTCGCCAAGCAGCTCCGGCGCCTCCTCCACTTTACGCTGCAAGCGACGCAGCAGGCTGGCAAGTGCTGGAACGGGCGATGCATGGCCCGAGAGAACTTCCTGCGCGTCCTGAATGTCGGAAGCGGTCTTTTCAGCGCGCATCATAGCGGCTCGCTCTTCAGCAAGCTCTTCCTCCTCACCTGAAATGGGCGCCAGCTCTGCAAGTTCGGCAACGCAAGCTCGCAGATAGTCGGCTTCACGCGCTGCTTCCTCGACTTTCTTGCGATGACGGGTCAGGGCCGAAGCAGTTTCACGGTAATGGCGGAAAGCCTCGGACACGGCAAATACGTCGGCACGATAGGCGCCGAAAGCGTCGAGCAACATGCGATGAGCGCTGGCATCAACCAGCGCACGATCATCATGCTGGCCATGAATTTCGACCAGATGGCGACCAAGCTCGCGCATCAACGCAACGCTTGCCGCCTGATCGTTGACAAACACCCGTGTGCGACCGTCGGCCGATTGAACGCGGCGCAGAATAATATCGCCATCATGTTCAATTTCGTTTTCGGAAAGAAGCTTCCGCGCGCCATGATTCATCGGCACGTCGAATACGGCAGTCACCTGCCCCTGACTGGCGCCGTGACGCACCAAAGAAGCGTCGCCGCGCCCGCCGAGAGCGAGCGCGAGGGAATCGAGCAGGATGGATTTGCCGGCGCCGGTTTCGCCCGTCAGCACCGAGAGACCAGACTGAAAATCGATGTCCAGTCTTTCAATCAGAACAATGTCGCGGATCGAAAGATGGGCGAGCATGGATGGTGATCAGGCTCCGAACAGTTTGCCGGCCTTGGAAATCCACGACCCGGCGTTTTCACGCGGCTCCAATCCGTTCGACTGAAGCAGCTTGAAGGAATCCTTGTACCACTGACTGTCGGGATAATTGTGTCCGAGAACGGCCGCTGCCGTCTGGGCTTCCGATGTCAGGCCCATCGCATAATAAGATTCGACGAGCCGGGCGAGCGCCTCTTCAATGTGGCGCGTGTTTGAATATTGCTCAACGACGGTACGGAAGCGCTTGACGGCGGCGATATATTCGCGTCGTTCCTGATAATAGCGGCCGACCTGCATTTCCTTGCCGGCTAGCTGGTCGCGCGCGAAGCGGATCTTGGCCTGCGCGTCGGCGACATATTCGGAATCCGGCCAGCGCTGGACCAACTCTTCCATGGCAGCGATGGTCTGGCGAGATTCACGCTGGTCGCGCGTCACGTCCTGGATCTGCTTATGATAGGAAAGTCCGATGATATATTGCGCGTAGGCTGCGTCTTCATTGTTCGAATAGAGCGTAAGATAACGCTTGGCGGTGCCGATCGCGTCCTCATACTTGCCCATGCGATAGCTGGTGAACGCGTTCATGACGAGCGCACGACGCGCATATTCGGAGTAAGGATGCTGGCGATCGAGCGCCTGGAATTTCTTGGATGCTTCGTTGAGGCGACCTGCATTCAGATTAGCGAGGGCCTGATTATAAAGCACATCAGCAGGCTCGGTCGTTTCGACATAGGACGATAGATCGAGATCCTTCTCGGTCTGGCAGGCGGAAAGCAGTGCTGCAGCAGCCAGAAGCGATGCAGTCAAAGCCAGACGACCACGACGGCCCTTGTTCATTGCGAAAACGCTGCTCATCACTCGACAATTCCCTCTGCCGTCAGAATTCTTAAAGAAACGACGCATCGCATTAAACATAACATCGTTTATTCGGCAATCACATTGCCTCGCATTACCGCATTTTTGTGGCAAAGCAAAATCGTGCCATCTTTACTCAGGAAGATGGTCCCAAATCGACCGATACCTCCGCGCTACCCTTCGGAATATTGGCATTATCGACGAGTTCGAAGGCGGACGAATCGGCTATCAACGCACCAAGCGCAGCCGCATTGAGGGCATGTCCGCCTTTGTAGGAGCGGAAGCAACCGATGATCGGAAGGCCGGACAAGGCAAGATCGCCGATCGCGTCGAGCGTCTTGTGGCGAACGAACTCATCAGGAAAACGCAGTCCCTCCGGATTGAGGATGTCGTTGTCGGCACCGATACCAACACTGTTTTCAAGGGAGGAACCAAGCGCAAAGCCGCCTTCCCGCAATTTCTCGACATCGGCTGCAAAACCGAAGGTGCGTGCCGAAGCGATCTCCACGCGGAAAATCTCCGGTGTCAGATCAGCGGCGAAGGACTGGCGCCCGATGGCAGGCGAAGCGAAGTCAATCTCAATCTCGAAACGTCGCCCGTCATACGGCATGAATTCGCCGAAACTGTCGTTCTTTTCGACACGCACGTCTTTAAGCACGCGCAAAGCCCGGCGCGGCGCATCAAGCTGCGCAAGACCTGTTTCGTCGAATAGTTCGACGAAACAGAGGGCGGAACCATCAAGTATCGGCACTTCGCGCCCGTCTATGTCGATGGTCAGATTATCGATGCCCATGCCTGAAATCGCCGCCATAAGGTGTTCGATCGTCGCCACGAAGACGCCTGACATGTCGCCCAGCACCGTCGCCAGCGATGTTGCACCGACATTCTTTGAAACGGCCTGGAGTGCGACACCTTCAGGTGTACGAAAAACAATTCCTGTATTGGCTGCGCCTGGATGGAAGTGCAAGCTGGCTGGCCGACCAGAGTGTACGCCTATGCCCGAAATGCTGGCTGAGGCAGCCAAAGTCGTTTGTTTCGGCATGGTGCATGCTCCGGTTTAATGATGGCATTTGGCACAGGGCGAACCCGCCCGGCAACATAAAACTTAATGATAAAATCGACACAAATATCCTGCGAAAAAATCAATCTGCTCCCGCTACCATCGATATCGCCACAGTTTTGCGGGGGCATGAAATGGCAAAGCCAGACCTAGAGCAGGACGACGATACAGCAAGCTTCGAAGCCATCGAACGCGCGGTAAGCGTCCCCATATTTCGCGATGACATCCAGACGTTAGGGGCTCGTCTGGCGAGCGTCGACCTGACGAACTGGATGACGAGCGAGGGGAAATCGGTCCGTATCCTCATGAGCGGACATGGGCTGAGCGACTACGTTGCCAAAGCCGGCTCCGAGAAATGGTATCACATCGACGAAACCTTCGGTTGGTACTATATGCGCATTCTGATAGGCGACCAGCTGGTCACCGGAAGCGCCGCAGGCATCATCATCAAGAGCGGCATCGGAAGCCCGCTTTCGCTCACCTTCGAGTTCTACCTGGCGGAGCACACGGGAGAACAGCGACCGATCCCTCACCGCCGCCGGAACAGGCTCTGCATCGCGACAATCAGCGATGATGACCGTTTCGCAACGTCTATCGTTCAGTTCGCCATGGCAGTCGGTCCTGCGCCGGCGCTGGATCTGGCTGCCTTCACCCTGGACGAGACGAGCCCGACTGAGACGAGATGGACGATCCCGGCCTCGCGCCTCGTCACACTGTCGCACGAACAGGACGGCATTGTCATTCTTACGCGCCTCCTGACAACGGACACCGCTGAAATCGAAGACGAAGCGACTGCGGACTATGCTGAACAAGTCGAGGCGGACGAGGATCTTCAAGAAGAAGCGGATGAACCGAAGCATCTCTCTGCCACGGAAAAGAAACCGATGAAACGCGGCAGGGCACCGGCACCGGATGACGACACGACAACGCTCGCAAAGGATGAAGATGCGAAACCACAACCGAAGACCACGATATCCAATGGTGCCGAGAACAAAGACCGGCTGAAACCAAAGAATGCCACGGCTATCTTCAACGGCCGCAACTTTCAGGGCAAAGCCGTCGTTCGCGTCAAATGGGACGAGCCGCTGCAAACGCTGGGCAAGAATGATGACGGCCTTGCCATCATTGCCGATGTGATCGACGAGTTGAGTGACAACCAGGCACCTTGCCTCAAGATGGTCAATCGGGCAGACAATGTCATGGTCGACGGCGTGACGATCAAGGGCGGAATTTCCAAGATCCGTCTTCAGATCAGCGAAACGACGGCGGACGGAAAGGTTACGCTCGGCTTGAGCGAAGTTCTCGTTCCTATGAGCAAGGGCGGGAAGTGATCCGGTCGCCGCAAACAACCCACGTTTTGCAAGACGAAAAAGCACCGCGCCTCTGTCGAAGCACGGTGCTTTCTGGCGATAGGACGATTTTACCAGCTCACCCGGATAACACGAGAGAGCCAGCGGGTAGGCTATGGCGGGATATCCCCCGCCATAACTTTATCTTAGTTGGCCTGACGGCGCAGGAAGGCCGGAATTTCCAGCTGGTCGTCTTCCTGACCGGCATTGCGTGCGACCGGGACCGGACGCCCCATATCGTCCATTTGACCGCGACGCGGTGCATACATCTGGCTGTCGGCAGATGGTGCACGACGTTCCTGCGGAGCCGGAGCAGCAGGCTGCGGGGTACGCATGCGCGGCGCGGCCTGTGGAGCCGGAGCAGGTTCTTCCTCGCGACGGGTCAGGCCGTTGGTGAGGCGCTTCAGGAGACCACCCAGCGGACTACGATCTTCTTCTTCATGACGCGGCTGAGCCTGCGGCTGCATTTCAGCGCGGGCAACGGCCGGGAAGTCATCCGCACGTGGCATGCGCGGCTGGGCGACCGGCTGCTGGACCGGAGCTGGTGCAGGCTGCTGGTACATCTGCTGCTGGGGCTGCTGCGGCGCGACTTCGCGAACCGGAGCCGGCTGCTGCAAAACAGGAGCTGGAGCAGGCTGCGGTGCGCGGACCGGTGCCTGGGCAACCGCTGCGGAACCGGCGAAGAGGCGGCTCTGCGGGCGGAAATCGTCCTGAACCTGAGCGGCAGGCGCAGGTTGCGGCGCGGCCTGAGCACGCGGTGCGCCAGCATGGAACTCGGCCGAGCGCAGGGCCTCTGCAACCGGATCGACCGGACGCGGATCGCGAATCTGTTCCTGGACCGGCTGGGAAGCCTGACGAGCCGGAGCAGCATTCTGGATGGTGCGGATGGTCGGGTTGGCCGGATTGGAAATTTCAGCGGCAGACTTGTCGATGCCGGTAGCAACGACAGAAACGCGAATGACGCCTTCCAGATCTTCATCAAAGGTAGCGCCGAGAATGATATTTGCGTCCTCGTCAACCTCTTCACGAATGCGGCTTGCAGCTTCGTCGACTTCGAACAGGGTAAGATCGCGACCGCCGGTGATGGAGATGAGAAGGCCGCGAGCGCCCTTCATCGAGGTCTCGTCGAGCAGCGGGTTGGCAATCGCAGCCTCGGCAGCAGCCATCGCACGGCCCTCGCCCGAGGCTTCACCAGTACCCATCATGGCCTTGCCCATCTCGCGCATGACCGAGCGAACGTCGGCAAAGTCGAGATTGATAAGGCCTTCCTTGACCATCAGATCGGTGATGCAGGCAACGCCGGAGTAGAGCACCTGGTCGGCCATCGCGAAGGCGTCGGCGAAAGTGGTCTTGTCGTTTGCGATGCGGAACAGGTTCTGGTTCGGAATGACGATCAGCGTGTCGACGTTCTTCTGCAGCTCCTCGATGCCGAAATCCGCCGTCTTCATGCGACGCTGGCCTTCGAAGTGGAACGGCTTGGTCACGACGCCCACAGTCAGAATACCCTTTTCGCGTGCAGCACGGGCAACGACTGGAGCAGCACCCGTACCGGTGCCACCGCCCATGCCAGCAGTAACGAAACACATGTGGGTATTCGACAGGTGATCGATGATTTCGTCGATGCACTCTTCAGCGGCCGCACGGCCGACTTCCGGCTGCGAACCAGCACCCAGACCTTCGGTAACATTGGCGCCCAACTGAATGAGGCGTTCAGCCTTGGTCATGGTCAGTGCCTGCGCGTCGGTGTTCGCCACGACGAACTCGACGCCACGCAGGCCGGAGGTGATCATGTTGTTGACAGCGTTGCCGCCGCCGCCGCCAACACCGAATACAGTGATGCGGGGCTTCAGCTCGGTGATATCCGGCTTCTGCAGATTGATTGTCATTTTCTCGTCCTTTTTCGCCTATTCGCCGCCTCGCCAAAAGCGGCTTTGCTATGGGGACACGCCCCGCCACGCAAACTCACTCCAAGTGCAAAACACGCACTCAAAACTCTGAACACTTACGGGAACCGGCTGCCGGAGCAGCTTATTGGCTCCGCGCTTAGAAACTCTCTCTGAACCACTGCCCAACGCGTGAGAACGCGCCGCCAGTACCAGTCATCCGGAAACGGGTACCGCCCCGCGTCTGGATATTCTCCAGCCCCGCAACCTGCGGGTATATCAACAGTCCGACCGCGGCTGAGAAGGCCGGCCCTTTGGCCGCCTCGGGCAGACCCGCAACACCCAGCGGGCGGCCTATGCGTACATTACGGCCGAGCACGCGCCGCGCCGCCTCCGGCAATCCGGTGAGCTGGCTGGCACCGCCGGTCAGGACGATTCGCTTGCCAATGATATTAGCATAACCTGATTCATTTAGCCGGTCGCGCAGAAGTTCCAACGTCTCCTCGATGCGGGCACGGATGATGCGCGTCATCAGCGCACGCGGCACCTGGAGCGGCGCCTCAATATCCTCAAGCCCCATCGGCTGTATGGTGACAAGATCATGATCGTCCACACTCGCACCCGGAAGAGCCGAACCATGCATGACCTTAAGGCGCTCGGCATCTTCCAGACGGATCGAGAGGCCGCGCGCAAGATCCATGGTAACATGGCTTCCGCCGACCGGGATCGACTCGATATGCGTGAACTTGCCGTCGGCAAAGATGGAAATGCTGGTCGTGCCAGCCCCCATATCGATACAGGCTGCGCCCATTTCGAGTTCGTCATCGACCAGAGCAGCAAGGCCGCTGGCGTAAGGCGTTGCGACCATGCGCTCAACCGAAAGGTGGGCGCGGTTGATGGAAAGCTCCAAATTGCGCAGCGGCGCAGAATCGGCTGTGACGACATGCATGTCGACACCGAGCGCGTCGCCAATCATGCCGCGTGGATCGCGAATGCCACGCTCGGCATCGAGCGTATAGCCGGTGGCCAGCGAGTGCACGACTTCCCGTTCCGCCTTCATCGCCTGCCGCGCACCGGCGCCCAGCACCTTGCGGATATCGCCTTCGGAAACTTCGTGACCGCCGAGATTGACGTTGGCAGTGAATATCTCGCTTTTCTGACGGCCGGCCGTGACATTGGCAAAGAGCGAATCGACCGTCAGCCCAGCCATGCGCTCGGCGGAATCGACAGCAAGGCGGATCGCCTGCTCGACATGATCGAGCTGCACGACGACGCCCGACTTCACGCCGCGCGACTGCTGATGGCCAATGCCGAGAACCTGCACCTCGTGGGTACGGGCCTTGAGATATTGCCCTTCCTCACGCGGCTTGAGCCGCGCGATGATGCAGCAAACCTTGCTGGAGCCGACGTCGAGAACGGTTGCTATACCGGAACGGCGTGGGGTTTCGTTCTTGGGGCCGAGCCAGCTCATATTCTATGCTCCGCACGCATTCTCTTGGCTCTTTCCTTGAAAGCTTCCGCACGTTGTTCGACGGCTTCCGGCGACATTTTCAAAACCATGCGATCCGACTGACGCAGGTCGACGGCGAGAATATCCTTGCCAAACAGACCTTGCTCCCGATCTGCGCGCAGAACCTTGTCGATTGCCGCTTCCATGCCATCTTCCGGCAGGCGCAGCGTGACACCATTCTTCAGCATCAGATCCCAGCGACGATCGGCGACACGGATATAGGCCTTGACCTGCGAAGCCAGATCTGGATGCGCAGCCATTTCACCGATGAACTGAGACGCACGCATGTCAGCACCGGCACCGACCAGCAAAGGCAGATCGAGATGAGCCATATTGGTCAGCGGCGCAATCACGCGACCGTCTTCCTCGATAACGGACAAGTCGCCATCCTTCTGGAGCAGAGCGAAGGGTTTGCGCTCGACCAGATTAACATCGACCTGCCCGGGATAGACCTTGCGGATTTCGACGCTTTCAACCCACGGCAGCGCCGCAACCCGCGCACGAGCTGCAAAGGCATCGAACCCGATAAGCGAAGTTGACCCGTCAAGCTCAAGCGCACCAACAATATCGATCTCGGAAATTTCCTTCTGGCCATTGACCCGAACCTGCTCAATCGCGAAGCCGGCATTGGCAGTGATCGCCTGCAGAACGGCTGGCGTGTGACCGCCGGCGGCGGTGCCATACATGGCCGAGGCCGCGAATAGCCCGACACTGGCAATGGTCATTGCAAAGCGCGGCGCCTGGAAATCATCATCGAACAGACGCGCAGCGAGACGCACCGGCTTGCGCAGCCAGCGCGGCAGAACATAGCCATCCAAAAAGCCGCGACGATCATAATCGGCACGTGAAACGCGCCTGTCAAAATCGGTACGCTGCGACTTCAACGCGAACACGAGGCGTCCTCCACCATCCAACTCAGCAACTCACCGAACGAATGTCCGGCATGCAAAGCAAGCTCAGGCAACAGAGACGTGGGCGTCATGCCCGGCTGCGTATTGATCTCCAGCCAGATCAGCTCGCCATTTTCGGAGAACCGGTCGTCGTAACGGAAGTCGGATCGGGACACGCCCCTGCAGCCAATCGCCTGATGTGCCTTCAGGGACAGTGTCATTATTTTTTGGTAAATATTCGGTAAAATTTTTGCCGGACATTCATGTTTTGATCCGCCGGCTGCATATTTTGCATCGTAATCATAGAAAGCAGGACCGGTCGGAATGATCTCTGTGACGCCGAGCGCCACGTCCCCCATGACGGCACAAGTCAATTCGCGCCCATGCACGTAGCGCTCAACCATAACAACATCGCCATATTTCCACTCATCCGAGGTGAGAATCTGCGGCGGATGCGACTGCCCCTCACGCACGATGACGACGCCGAAGCTCGATCCTTCGCGAACCGGCTTGACCACGTATGGAGGCTCCATTGGATGCTTCGAGCCAATATCGAAGCGGCTCATGATCCTGCTTTCGGCAACCGGGATGCCAGCAGCCTTGGCAACTTTCTTTGCCACTTCCTTGTTCATTGCCAAAGCCGACGGAAGAACACCGGAATGCGTGTAGGGAATTTGCAGGAATTCGAGAACGCCCTGAATGGTCCCATCCTCACCGAAAGGACCATGAAGAGCATTGAAGACAACATCCGGCCTCAACTCGGAAAGAACGGCTGAGATGTCGCGATCGACGTCGACGCGGGTAACACGATAACCTTCAACTTCAAGGGCATCGGCGCAGGCATTGCCGGACGAAAGACTAACCGGCCTTTCAGAAGCAAAACCACCCATCAGGACGGCAACATGCTTGACACTCATGATGTCCCCTCTTCCAATCCCACAACGCTACACTGCGACGCTTGCGCCACCCTTGCACGCCGCATGGTTGAACCGGAATAATGACCGGACGGCAGCGCGGGCAACATAAAACCCGTACGAAAAGCCATGGAGATTCGATCATCCCGCTGACCTCTCCGATCAGCGACGAATCACATCGACTATTCGATTCATCTCTTAGAATCAGAGAGTTGGTCTCAGCGCAAGAGCACGACGTACCGACGGTGCGGGAAGCGTAAGACAGGAGCAGCGAAGGCCGTCATCCCGGTTTTCCCACAAAACAAGGAGTTATGGTTAATGCGCACAATCGCAATGAATCGCGGACTCAATTGATGCAACCAAAGAGTGTAATAATCGTGATAAAAATTACAAGAATTTGTGCTGTTCTCTCGACTACCGCGGTCAGTCGAGAAATGGGGTTACTTCCCTGCCCGCGACGAATTTGCCGATACGCTTGATTTCCCACTGAAGGGAAACACCCGAAGTTTCGCGTACACGACGACGCACGGTTTCGCCAAGGGTTTCGAGATCGTGCCCGGTAGCCTCGCCGGTGTTGATCATGAAATTGCAATGCATTTCCGACATCTGCGCCGCGCCGACCTTGAAACCACGCATGCCGGCCTTATCGATCTCTTTCCAGGCCGAAGAGCCTTCCGGGTTTTTGAAGGTGGAGCCGCCGGTTTTCTCCCGAACAGGCTGGACCGTCTCGCGATGCTGTTGAACACCCTCCATCGATGCCTGGATGGCGTCCTTGTCTTCCCGGTAGCCTTCAAACAGCGCGGAGGTAAAGATCAGGCTCTTTGAAGCCATGCTGCTGCGATAGGCATAACCCATCTCGCTGTTGGAAAGCACATGAGCATCACCCTGGCGATCCAGCGCTCGCACCTCGACGACCCGCTCCCGCGTCTCGACGCCATTGGCACCGGCATTCATGCGCAGCGCGCCGCCAATGGCACCGGGAATGCCATGATAGAAGTGGAAGCCGCCAATACCCGCATCCAGTGCCGTTGCTGCCACCCGCTTGTCGGGCGTTGCAGCCCCTGCCTCTATACGCACATCCGAAACGACCTTCGCTGCGCCAAAACCCTTCGGCGACAGGCGCACGACGAAGCCGTCAACGCCTCCATCACGCACCAGAAGATTGGAACCGACCCCGACGACCATGACAGGGATCTCTTCCGGCACGGCCCTCAGGAAAGTCGCGAGATCTTCCTCGTCAGCCGGCGTGAACAGAACCTGGGCTGGACCACCCGCGCGCAACCAGGTGATCTTGTCCATACCGGCATCAGGCATCAGGCGACCGCGAAGACCGGAGAGTCTGTCGCCAAGCTTGGCCAGAAGATCGGAACCGGATTGAGTCATGCAGCACCTGAATTGAGCTGGTTCGGAAGAGCATAGGCCCACTGCGTGATATTGCCCGCGCCCAGAAAGATGACAAGATCGCCCGGCTGCGCCAGTTGGCGGATCACACCTCCGATTGCGTCCGGCCCTTCCAGATTACGGGCATCGCGATGGCCGCCTGCACGAATACGAGCGACAAGCTCTCCCGAGGTCGCGCCCTCGATCGGTTCCTCGCCTGCCGTGTAGACGGGTGCAACCAAAACGGTATCGGCATCGTTGAAACAGGTGGCGAAGTCGTCCATCAAATCGTGGAGACGCGTGTAGCGATGCGGCTGAGCGATGGCAATCACCCGCTTTTCAGCGGAGTCGCGAGCAGCTCGCAAAACGGCGCGGATTTCGACCGGATGATGACCGTAATCGTCAAAAATCTTCACGCCATTCCATTCGCCGGTAAATGTGAAGCGACGCTTGACGCCGCTAAAACTCGCCAGACCCTGACGGATCAGATCGGGTGTCATGCCAAGTTCATGAGCGACGGCGATGGCCGAAGTCGCATTCGAGACATTGTGGCGTCCCGGCATCGGCAGACGAATATCCTTGATCTCGGTTGTCTCGCGGCTTTTACGGTGGCGGATTGTTACATCGAAAATCGAAGCGGCCCCGTCGATGCGGACATTGTGGAAGCGAACATCCGCCTGCGCGTTCTCGCCGTAGGAGATGACGCGACGATCTTCTATGCGCGAAGCCAGCGCCTGCACTTCGGGGTGATCGGTGCAGAGAACGCCAAAGCCATAAAAAGGCACATTCTCGACGAACTGGCGGAATGCGTCGCGAACCCTGTCAAAGGAGCCGTAATGATCGAGATGCTCCGGATCGATATTGGTAACGACCGTGATTTCCGCAGGAAGCTTGAGGAAGGTGCCGTCGCTTTCGTCTGCCTCTACTACCATCCACTCGCCATCGCCCATGCGCGCATTGGTACCATAGGCGTTGATGATGCCGCCATTGATCACGGTCGGATCAAGCCCACCGGCCTCCAGCAATGTGCCGACCAGTGAGGTGGTCGTCGTTTTGCCATGCGTGCCGCCAATGGCAATCGCCTGACGAAAACGCATGAGTTCGGCCAGCATTTCGGCTCGGCGCACCACCGGCAGGTGGTGATCGCGGGCGGCCACGAGCTCCGGGTTGTCCTTGCGGATGGCGGTCGAGACCACCACGACTTCCGCGTCGCCAAGGTTCTCGGCACGATGGCCGACGAAACATTCAATGCCCTTGTCACGTAGACGCTGAACATTTGCGCCATCGGCCTGATCCGACCCTTGCACCTTGTAGCCAAGATTGTACAAAGCTTCGGCAATGCCGCTCATGCCGATACCGCCGATACCGACGAAATGGATGAGACCGACCGATTGGCGCATCTTCATGAGGCGTTTTCCTTGTTCTTCAGGCGACGATAGGGAGATCGCCTGCCGTTCTTTAGATATTTTTGTCGTCTGCAATAGCTTCCGCGGCGTCGGCAAGCAACCGTGCAGCATCTTTCGTTCCGGTAGAGCGGGCAGAACCCGCCATGTCGGACAAGGTCTGCGGCTCATCCATGAGCGAGGCGAGCAGATCCGCAAGACGGGCGGCGGAAAGCTCCTGCTGGCGGATGACACGAGCACCACCCGATTTCTCGAGCTTGGCTGCATTGGCTGCCTGATCATGATCGAGAGCGTGCGGATACGGGACGAAGATTGCCGGACGACCGATGGCGGCAACTTCCGACACGGTCGACGCACCCGAGCGCGAAATAACAAGCTGGGCATTGGCAATACGCGCCGCCATATCATTGAAGAACGGCGAAACTTCCGCCTCCACGCCAAGATTTGCATAGGCCGTACGAACGGCAGCCTCATCTTCCATACGCGCCTGCTGTACGATGCGCAGACGCAATCGCTTTTCCGATGACAGCTTTTCGATGGCCGGCGGCAGCGCGTCAGAGAAGAACTTTGCACCCTGGCTGCCGCCAAAGATCAACAGATGAAACGGCGCATTACCTGACGAAGCCACGTATGGCGTCTCCATTGCCTCGATCACGGCAGGCCGGATCGGATTGCCGGTGATGATGGTTTTAGCGCCGAGCGGACCTTGCGGCTTTTCCAGAAAGCCACCCGCGATCTTTGTTACACGTGTGCTAAGCAGCTTGTTGGCACGGCCCATGACTGCATTTTGCTCATGGATAAGCGTGGGTATTCCCGCGCGCGTTGCGGCAAGGAGCGGTGGAAGGGTCGGATAGCCGCCAAAGCCGATGACAGCGGACGGCTTCATCTGCGAGAACAAGGCGCTTGAGGCACGCATGCCTTTCCAAATCGCGAGACCTGCGCGAATGAGTGCCAGAGGATTGCGACCGGCAATCGTCGCCGACGGGATGGCATGAACCGGTCCCGGAAAGCGATCCGCAAACTTCTCTGCACGCTCGTCTGTTGCCAGATGCGCACTATGCCCTCGCGCCTTCAACTCATGCGCAAGAGCCTCGGCCGGAAAGAGATGTCCGCCAGTACCTCCAGCGGACAGGACAAAGGTCTTTTTCTGGCTCATTCGGCAGGCACCGTCGAATAGGGACGGTGATAGGCATAGATCATGCGCTTGTCGGGACGCTGGCGCGTGAGTGCCAGAACCATGCCCATGCCGACAGCAATGGCGATAAGTGACGAGCCACCGTACGAAATGAAAGGCAGCGTCATCCCCTTTGCGGGTAGAATATGCACATTCACACCGATATTGATGATCGACTGGAAGCCGAAATTGGCAACCAGGCCGGAAACCGCATAGCGTGTGAAATCGTCATGTTCCTTTAGGGCGACAAACAGGCCGCGCAGGACAATGAAGGCAAAGATCGCAGCAATGAGCATGCACAGAATCAAGCCGAACTCCTCGCCAGCTACCGAGAATACGAAGTCGGCGTGGCTGTCGGGGATGATACGCTTGATGGTGCCTTCGCCCGGCCCCTGGCCGAACCAGCCACCGGTGATGAGCGCCTCGCGTCCCATATCAACCTGAAAAGTATCGCCCTCACCTGTTATGAAGCGATTGATCCGGCTGGCGACGTGGGGCAATGCTTCATAGGCGATGAACGCCCCTGTTACCGCCGTACCTGCCAGAAGCAATATCCAGAACCACGACAAACCCGCCATGAAGAACATGACCGACCATGTTCCGGCCACGAGCAGGGTCTGGCCGACGTCCGGCTGCGCAAGCAACAGAGCCAACACGAGACCGAGCAGGATCGTGGCAAAAAGGTTGCCTGGAATATCGGGCTGGCGGGCGTGTTCCGAGAAAAGCCAGGCGCAGATAATGACAAAGGCAGGCTTCAGGAATTCTGACGGCTGAACCGAGAGGCCGGCCAGCGAAACCCAGCGCCGCGCCCCCTTGACCTCGACGCCGATGAAGAGAACCGCGACCATCAAGACCAGAGATCCGATAAGCATGGCGATCGCGATTCGACGAATCTGACGGGCGTTCAGAAAGGAAACGCCAATCATCACCACGACACCCATGGCCATGAACATGATCTGGCGCTTGGCAAAATAGAAACTGTCGAGGCCGATGCGTTCGGCAACCGCGGGACTTGCGGCAAAACAAAGCACGATACCAAGCCCCATGAGGCTCAGAAACGCTGCGAGAAACCAACGATCAATGGTCCACCACCAATTGGCGACCGGGCCTCTGTCGACGCGACTTACCATGATTGTGCTCCCATCATCTCGATATCCTCGATTGCAGAGACGGCTTTACGGAAAGCCTCGCCGCGTACTTCGAAATTGCGAAACTGATCAAAACTGGCGCAGGCCGGCGAGAGCAAGACGACCGCCTCGCCCTCTTCTTTACTGCCAGCCGCATCGCGCGCCGCATGCGCAAGCGCCGCTTCGAGCGTTCCGGAAATCTCGAATGGAACCGCATCGCCAAGCGTTGCCGAAAAAGCCGGCGCAGCCTCGCCAATCAGATAGGCGCGCTTGACGCGGTCAAAAAGCGGACGAAGACTTTCAATGCCGCCCTGTTTGGGCAGACCGCCGACGATCCAGTAAATCGTCTCAAAACTCGCAAGTGCAGGTGCAGATGCCTCGGCATTGGTCGCTTTGGAATCATTCACGAAGAGGACATTGCCTTTGCGTCCGACCTGCTCCATGCGATGGGCGAGGCCCTTGAAGCTCGACAGCCCGGCCTGAATTTCCGCATGGCTCAAGCCAACTTCGCGGCAGGCCGCAATCGCGGCCAATGCATTCTGCGCATTGTGGCGACCGCGCAAAGACCCGACGCCTTCCAGCGTACCGACGATTTCGACCTGGCCGCCACGTGCATGACAGAGCGACAGGCCGGAGGCGAAATAGCCGTCAGTCAGTGGCAGCCGGGCAGATATGCGTGCGACGCGCCGCCCGGCGCGCTCGAGACGTTGTGCAATATCGGCGCACCACGTGTCATCAACGCCGACGATCGCGAGATCGCTATTGGCGACGAGACGCTCCTTGATCTCGGCATAATGGGCCATGGTGCCATGACGGTCGAGATGATCGGGAGTCAAATTCAAAAGAATGCCACAGCTGGGTTTGAGCGTCGGTGCAAGATCGATCTGATAGGACGAGCATTCAATGACATAATGGCGGGCGGGCTCCACCGGCTCGAGGGTCAATACGGCGCGTCCAATATTGCCGCCCATTTGCGTATCGCGACCAGCTGATTTCAGCATGTGCGAAATCAGCGCCGTCGTGGTCGATTTTCCGTTCGTGCCGGTGACCGCAACAAGTGGCGCAGATGGAGCGAGTGCCGCGCGTTCGCGCGAGAAGAGCTCGACATCCCCAATGATTTCGACGGCAGCGGCGCGTGCCAGATCAACGCTCCAGTGTGGCTTGGGATGGGTAAGCGGGACGCCCGGCGAAAGTACGAACGCGGCCAGCCCGGCCCAGTCAATATTATGCAGATCCCCAGTCCCGACGCCTTCCGAAGCCGCTTTTGCCACGCTGTCGGGATTATCGTCGGAGGCAATGAGATCGGCACCCCCCGCCACCAGCGCATGAGCGGTGGCAAGGCCTGATCCGCCGAGACCGAAGAGTGCTACTTTTTTATCCTTGAAGCGGCTGGCCGGGATCATGATCGCTTATCTGAGCTTGAGGGTGGAAAGACCGATGAGGGCCAGAATGACGGCGATAATCCAAAAGCGGATCACGACCTGACTTTCCGTCCAGCCCAGCTTTTCAAAATGGTGATGGATGGGAGCCATCAGGAAAACGCGTCTGCCGGTCATCTTGAAAAAACCCACCTGGATGATGACCGAAAGCGCTTCCGCCACGAAGAGGCCACCGACAATGGCCAGCACGATCTCGTGTTTGGTTGAAACGGCGATTGCGCCGATGAGCCCCCCAAGCGCGAGCGATCCGGTATCGCCCATGAAAATCGCGGCAGGCGGCGCGTTGAACCAGAGAAAGCCGAGACCGGCACCGATCACAGCCCCCAGGATTACGGCAAGTTCACCGGTACCCGGCACGAAATGGATCTGAAGATAATCAGCGAAGACAGCGTTACCCGAGAGATAGGCGATGACTCCGAAAGAAGCGGCGGCGATCATGATCGGCACGATGGCAAGGCCGTCAAGGCCGTCTGTCAGATTTACGGCATTGCCTGCTCCAACAATGACGAACGCCGCGAAGGGAACAAAGAACCAGCCGAGATTGAGCAGGAAATCTTTCACGAACGGGAAAGCCAGCGAAGATGAGAACGGACCCTGCCCGGCCTGCATGATGACATAGGAGGCAATTGCGGCAATCAGGAATTCTATACCGAGGCGCGCCTTGCCGGAAAATCCCATATGGGATTGCTTCGTCACCTTGAGATAATCGTCATAAAAACCGATGGCACCGAAACCGACGGTGACGAAAAGGATCACCCACACATAGATGGAAGTGATATTAGCCCAGAGCAACGTCGAGCCGATAATACCGACGAGCATCATCAGGCCTCCCATGGTGGGCGTACCTGCCTTCTTGAAATGGGTCTGCGGGCCATCGGCGCGGATCGGCTGCCCCTTGCCCTGACGGACGCGCAACGAATTGATGATCATTGGTCCGAACATGAAAACCAGGAACGCAGACGTGATCAAGGCTCCGCCGGTTCGGAACGTTATATAGCGAAACACATTGAACACGGCGTAATCGTCGGCAAAAGCGACCAGCAAACTCAGCATCTATTATTCCCCCGGGCCTTCCATGGCCGGTTACTTCCGGTGTCAATTCCGGCACCTGCATCTCCGACGCGGAGCTTCAAGCAACTGTTGGGAAGAGCCACCCGCATTTATGTTTCCATGGGCCTTCTTATCTGGCATTTGGCGGTCTGCCTCGTGCCAAACGGTATGCAAATGTCAAGCTCGTTTCGCTAGGCGGGCGTCTTGTGCCCGTAGCGATTGACAAGCGTTTCGACGAGCTTGGAAAAACCGCTGCTCTTCGAGGATTTGATCATCACGGCATCACCGCCGCGAACGGTATCAAGCAGGACCGGTTCGAGTGCGTTCGCATCAGGGCGATACTCAACGGCGATCTTGTCCGTCAAAACATCGGCAAGCGCGGTCATTTCGTCGCCTGCCAGAAGCACGAGATCAATACCCTTGTCGATGATGAATTCCGCAAGTCCCGCATGCAATTTCGGCGCATGACTGCCAAGTTCCAGCATGTCGCCAAGCACTGCGATACGTCGTCCACCTTCCCCCACTGTCGCGGTGCGCAGCACATCAAGCGCGGCTCGCATCGAGGCGGGGTTGGCATTATAGCTTTCATCGATCAACGTGGCGATTTCGCCGTCGATCCGAAGGCGGTGGCGCCGCCCTCGTCCCTCTTCGGGTCGCAGATTACCGAGCGCATTTGCAGCCTTTTCTATATCGAGACTCAAAAGCTGAGCGCACCCAAGGACGGCGAGCATATTCTGTACCACGTGGCGTCCGGGGGCTCCAACGCGCGCATCAATCTCCTTGCCATCAAGAGCGACGCGAATATCGGAATGTTCCGAACCCAGGCGGCAGTCCGTGAGCCGCACATGCGCACGGGCATTCTCACCAAAGCCCAGCACGTGACGCACGCGTGCTTCGGTCGCCAGCTCATCGAGCAGCTTCCAGCGCTGATCGTCGCGGTTAAGCAGTGCATAACCGCCCGGCACGATACCCTCGAAGATTTCAGCCTTCGCGCGCGCAATCTCGTCCAGACCGGAAAAGTGACCCAGATGGGCGGCAGCAATCAGCGTAATGACGGCAATATGCGGTTGGGCGAGCTTGACCAGCGGGCGAATTTCGCCGGGATGGTTCATGCCGATCTCGACAATGGCGAAATCGGCATCGTCGGGAAGACGCGCAAGCGTCAGCGGCACGCCCCAGTGATTATTGAACGATTTGTCCGCCGCGTGCACGGTCCCGAATTCGGACAGCACATGGCGCAGTGCCTCTTTTGTACTGGTCTTGCCAGCCGATCCCGTGATGGCGATGACCTTGGCGCGGCTGCGGATACGGGCTGCGGCTGCCACTTTCTCGAGCGCAACAAGCACGTCCGGCACAACGATCATCGGAATATTGAAGCGGCCCAATGCGGGCAGCTTGTGCTCTGCAATGACCATGACGCCTGCACCCGCCCCGATAGCGGCAGTCGCAAAATTATGGCCATCGAAGCGATCGCCCTTGATAGCAAAGAAGGCTTCGCCCTTTTGCAGCGTGCGGGTGTCGATGGAAACACCGGTGATCGTGGAGGGGAGATTGCCGAAGGGACGACCTCCCATAATCTCCACAAACGCATCTGAATTCCACGAAATACTCATATGCCAGTCTCCAAAAGCGCTTTGCGCACCTCTTCATGATCGGAGAAAGGCAAGGTCACCTCGCCCACCGTCTGGCCTTCCTCATGTCCCTTGCCTGCAACGACTAGCGTATCCCCCGCTTGCAGCAGGGAAATCGCGTGGCGAATTGCTTCGTGCCGATCACCAATTTCGATCGCACCGGGCGCCGCCGCCATGATTTCCTCGCGGATGGTGGCCGGCACTTCCGAACGCGGATTATCATCAGTGACGATAATGGTGTCGGCCAGGCGTGACGCGATTTCACCCATGATCGGCCGTTTTCCCTTATCGCGGTCGCCACCGCAACCGAAGACGACGACGACACGGCCTGTAGTGAACGGGCGCACCGATGAAAGTACGTTTTCTAGCGCTTCCGGCTTATGTGCGTAGTCGACATAGATCGGCGCACCAGCCTTGGTCGTTCCGATCAACTCAAGGCGCCCCGACGCGCCTCTGAGTTTTTCGAGCGCGGCCGACGCAATGCCTGCCTCTGTGCCGGTGGCGATAGCCAGACCGGCTGCGACGAGCGCGTTGAACACTTGAAAATCACCGGCGAGCGGCAGATCGATCTCGTAAATCCTGCCCTCGATGGCAATCTCGATGCGCTGATGATGGCGTTCATGCTCCACGCGCTTCAGAGTGATGAAATCGCCCTTGCGACCAACCGTGAGCACGTCGAGGCCAGCGGCCTGCGCGGCATTGATCGTGGCCTGGGACCACGGATCATCGGCAAAGATGATGGCGGGCTTGCCCGCTTCGAGCAGCGCATCGAACAGCCGCATTTTCGCTGCGTGATAATCCTCGACAGTGGGATGATAATCCATGTGATCGCGACCGAGATTGGTGAAACCGGCAGCTGCAAGTTTCACGCCGTCGAGACGACGCTGATCGAGGCCGTGCGAAGAAGCTTCCATTGCCGCATGGGTAACGCCGGTTTCAGCCAGTTCCGCAAGGATGCGGTGCAACGTGACGGGATCGGGAGTAGTCAGCGAACCGTAATCCTCGCGGCCGGGCGCAGTAACGCCGGTCGTGCCGATGCTCGCCGCCTGCTTGCCGGCGTAGGACCAGATCTGACGTGTGAAGGCAGCAACAGAGGTTTTACCGCTGGTGCCGGTGACAGCGACCATGGTTTCGGGCTGCTTGCCGTAGAAGGCAGCCGCAGCAAGCGCCAATGCGCGACGCGGATCGTCCGAATGGATATGTGGAACGTCGATGGCTAGGTCGGCGAGGTTGGAGACGACAGCTACAGCGCCCTTGGTCGCCGCGTCCTGCGCAAATCTGGTGCCGTCGGTCTTCGAGCCTGAAAGGGCGAAGAACAATGCGCCCGGCGTCACGGTCCTGGAATCCGCGCTGATTGCGCGAACGGCCAGATCGGCGAGATCCGGCCGCAAAACAGGAAGCGCAGAGGCAAGGTTTTCGAGTTTCATTCCGTCCCACACTTCGTCTCAAATGAACCCGGCGCGGGGCCGCACCGGGTCACGAATCACTGATAAGCGACCAACAATGGCTCAATGTCATGACCGAAATCGGGCTTCACGCCAAGAAGCGGGGCCGAACGGCGAATGATATTGCCCGCCATGACCGCTGAATTCAGACCAGCGGTTGCGCTATGCTGCCCCTCCGCCGGCTCCGGCTCGTCAACGAAGGCCAGGACGACATATTCCGGATCGTTGATCGGGAAGGCAGCAATGAAATTATTGAACTTCTTATCGTTGGAATAACGACCATTGACTACCTTTTCGGCCGTCCCTGTTTTGCCGCCGACATAGTAGCCGGGAACTTCCGCGCGACGGCCCGAACCTTTCAGGACGTTAACTCGGAAAAGATAGCGCATTTCGCGACTGGTCTTCTCCGACATGACCTGAACGGCATCATAATTTGCCTGTTCTTCAGTGCGTGGCAGGAAAGTTGGGTGGATCAGCTTTCCGCCATTGATGACAGCCGCCGCTGCGACAGCCGTCTGGAGTGGCGTTGTTGAGATGCCGTGACCGAACGAGATAGTGAGCGAATGAATCTGCTTCCAGACTTTCGGCTGAGTCGGCGTCGCGACTTCCGGCAATTCCGTCTGCATACGGGAAAGCAGGCCCATCTTGGTCAGATAATCCCGATGCCCCTGGATGCCGACCACCTCGGCCATTTTGCCGGTGCCGATATTCGAGGAGTAGAGAAACACCTCCGGCACGGTCAGCACGCGATGCTTGCCATGGAAATCCCGGATTGTGTGACGACCAATACGGATAGGACGCGTGGCGTCGAACGTATCGGTCAACTTCACCAGACCGGAATCAAGCGCCATGGCGAGCGTAAAGGATTTGAATGTCGACCCCATTTCAAAAAGACCCGCCGACACGCGGTTCATGCGATCTTTTTCGAGCGCGTTGACCGGGTTGTTCGGATCGTAATCAGGCACCGACGCCATAGCGACCACTTCGCCCGTCTTTGCATTGAGAACGACGCCGCCCGCAGCCTTGGCCTTGTAGCGCTGCATCGCCTGAAGGAGCTCGTCATGCACGATATGCTGGACGCGCAAATCCATGGAGAGTTTGAAGGGCTCAAGGTTCTCCGGCAGGGCAAGACCACTTTCCTGCAAATCCGCAAGGCCTTGGGCGTCTATATATTTCTCCATGCCCGAAATGCCCTTGTTGTCGATATTAACGAGACCAAGGACGTGCGAGGCGGTGGAGCTACCTGGATAAAAGCGCTTCTTTTCTGTACGGAAACCTATGCCCGGAATACCGAGCGCCATGATTTCGGCCTGCTGGCGCGGTGAAAGCTGACGGCGCAACCAGACGAAGCCCGTACCGCTCTTCAGGCGACGATAGGTCTGTTCATAGTTCAAATCCGGCAGAACGGTCATCAGCTTTTCAATGGCTTCGTCGGCATCAACGATTCGACGCGGCTCACCAAAGAGCGAGAAGGTCTTGATATCGGTCGCCAGCACCTCACCGTTCCGATCCACAATGTCGGGACGCGAGGCGGTAACGCGCGACGCAGGAGCACCACTCGCAGGTGGCTCTTCCAAACCAAACTGCACGAGACGAACGCCGATCACGGCGTAGAAGGCAAAGAACACCCCCATGGTGATCAGAATACGGTTGCGGGCACTGCCGCGAAACATCTTGCCCTGCGATTCCATCTGGATCGGAAGGGGCTTTTCGCTTTCGCCTGAAAGTCGTTTGCGCCAGCGTCCAATCATTGCGAAATTGCTCCCGTGTGAATGTTGTCCTGCGCAGGCAATTGCTCGCCTTCAGCCAGAAGCTCGAGATCCTGCTGCAACACGTCCTCGATACGCAGTGGGCGCTCTGGTAGATCGCTAATATTGCCGAACTGCTGCGGATCGCTCGGCTTCAGGTTGAGCTGATTTTCGTAGACTCCGGCGAGGCGCTGAAGGCGCGACGGCTGCGTCAGAACACTCCAATCAGCCTTGAGAACATCGATGGAATCGCGCTCCAGGCTGATCTGCGTTTCCAGCTTTCGTATCTTACCGATCTCGTCTTCGGCCTGATGCTTAACCTGATAGGTGAAGGCGGCAGCACCAACCATGGCGCAAATCAGCACGATGTCACTTGTGCGAAAAAGCATGGCTCACCTTCCTTTTGTCTGGCCGACCTTGGAGAGGTCCGGCAGGCCGAATACAGAATAATCTTCCCGTGCCGGTGCGGCTGCGGCGGTGCGAACAGCGCTGCGCAGCTTGGCCGAGCGTGACCGGGGATTGATAGCGATTTCGGCATCCGTTGCCGCAATGGCGCGCGACACCTTCTCGAACTGCGGCTGAACCTCGGCAACCTGAGGCAGATGACGCGAACCGGTGTTGGACTTCCCCCCGCGATCCGCCAGGAAACGCTTGACGAGACGATCCTCCAGCGAGTGGAAGGTGACGACGACGAGACGACCGCCCGGCTTCAAGATGCGCTCGGCGGCAAGCAGCGCACGCGCCAGTTCACCAAGCTCGTCGTTGACATAGATGCGCAGCGCCTGAAAGACGCGCGTTGCGGGGTGAATCTTGTCGCCGGGCTTTCGTCCGACATAAAGCTCGATGGCGCTGGCAAGGTCGGCGGTGCGCTCGAACGGACGATCGGCGCGGCGTTTCTCGATCATCCGGGCAATACGCCCGGCGTGCCGCTCTTCGCCAAGCAGTCCGAAAATACGCGCCAGGTCTTCCCACTTGTAGCGGTTGACGACATCGGCAGCAGAGAGCCCCGCCTGCGCCATACGCATGTCCAGGGGACCGTCGAAGCGGAAGGAGAAGCCGCGCTCGGCTTGATCGAGTTGCATGGAGGAGACGCCAATGTCGAGCACCACGCCATCGACGCCTTCAGCATGGGAATCCATCTCCGAAAAAGGCGCGTGCACAAGGCCCAGGCGACCTTCCGAGGCCGCCGCCAATGCCGCTCCGTTGGCGATCGCATCCGGATCGCGATCAATGGCAATGACGGAGGCGCCTCGCGCCAGGATTGCACGCGTATAACCACCGGCACCAAAGGTACCGTCGACGATGGTTTTTGCTTCGCCGGCATCAAGCGCCGTCAGAACCTCCTCAAGCATGACCGGAATATGCGGGACCCCGTTTTCCGGATCGCTCATGAAGATACCTCCGCGCTCGCCTGGCGCAGTTTGAGAAGTCGCGCGCGCACCCGGTCGGCATGCGCCTTGAGCTGCGACGGCTCCCACATCTGAAAGAATAGCCCGCGACCGACGAAAGCGACTTCTGTTGAAATGCCCGTCTGTTCGCGAATGAAGTCGGTCAGCAACAACCGCCCCTCCTGATCCATTTTCAGGAAGGCACCGTCGCCGTGAATGAAGAAGGACATGTCGTCCGCAGCCTGGAGAAAAGGATCGAGTTGCGAGATCCGTTCCTCGTAGCGATCCAGAAGGTCGAGCCCACCGACATCCATGGCAGGAACATCCAGTGCCCGCAGAGCGTAAATCTCGGCACACCCACGTTTGGCGAGGACCGACCGGAAATGTGCAGGAACGGATACGCGACCCTTCGCGTCCACCTTGTTCACTGCACTGGATAAAAACCGATCCATCGCCTGCTGTAGCAGACCGAGCTGCCACGTCCCCTTGCTCGATTACGCAAACCATCAAGCCATGCCCCCTGCCCGAAAACGCCCCGAAATGGGCATGACAGAAACGGTCCGCCCCACTCCCGGAGCGACCACTGGCGGGGTGAAACGCCCCCAGACAAAAACCGAAACTTGATGACACATATGGGATAACATGGGCCTTTATGGGCGTCAATGGGAATGCCAGGTTTAACCATCCGATGAAGGGGAGAATTGGGCTATTAAGTCGAAACTGATTTAAAGCGCGCTTATGGCTAACAAAGCGTTACCAATGCCACTCGAGCACCTGAAAATTCTCATGCCCCGGAAGGGAATAAGCGACTCATGAACAACGCGGCGCCGCTTTTTGTTTGCTTTTTATGACGCTTGCGCGTTTATAGCGCCTGCCAGTCGGCCGGGCGGCCGCGGATGCCAATGTCGAAAGACGGTATTCGAGGAAAGTCCGGGCTCCATGGAAACAAGGTGCCGGCTAACGGCCGGCGGGGGCGACCCCAGGGAAAGTGCCACAGAAAGCAAACCGCCTCGCCTGCCCTTTTGTCGATTTGACACAAGCGCTGGCGAGGTAAGGGTGAAAGGGTGGGGTAAGAGCCCACCGCGTCAGCGGCAACGCGCGACGGCACGGTAAACCCCGCCTGGAGCAAGACCGAATAGGGGCAGCGCGGAGTTCGCTCCGGGGATGTTTCCGTCCTTGACTGCCCGGGTTGGTCGCGTGAGGTACGTCGCAAGGCGTATCCCAGAGGAATGGCCGCCACGTTCCGGCATTCGTGCCGGGCCATACAGAACCCGGCTTACAGGCCGACTGGTTTTAGAGTTCATAAAAAAGCGCGGTGTTGATACCGCGCTTTTTTATTGGGTACCATCAATAGCTTGCGAGATGAACCTTGATCTTCGAGCAATAGTTTGCCGAAACCGGGTTCATGCGCTTGGCGCCGTGGCCAGCATTGTACTTGAGGATCGTGCCGCAAGTCGTGCCACCACCCAGCTTGTGGGCCATGGCGAGATATTTCATGCCATATTTGATATTGGTTTCAGGCTCGTAGAGCGCGCTGTTGGAGCCAGAGAACCCGATGGAGCGCGCCGTTGCCGGCTTGATCTGCATCAGGCCGATTTCACCTGCCGCACCGCGCGCCTTCGGATTGAAATTGCTCTCGACGCGAACGACGGCATGCGCAAGACCAACTGGAACGCCGTACTGACCGGCATAGCGAGTGATGATTTCACTGTAGGGTGTACGCCCCTTGGCAACCGACTTCTTGAGCTGAGGCTTTTCGACTGCACTCTTGGCGGCAACACCCGGCAGCGCGTAGCCGTTGGCGGATTTACGAGTGATGGTCTCGGACTTTGCGACCTGGGAAGATTTAGAGGAGCGCGATGCCGTCTTCTTTTGCACCGGCTTCCTGGCGGTCTGAGCGACGTTTTTCTGGGCTGAAGATTTGCTCTTGCGTGACGCGGTCTTCTTTGCGGGAGCAGCTTGTTTTTTGGCCGCGGCTGTTTCGGTTTTCTCTGCGGCCGCCTTACGGCTTGCGGCCATTGCGTCGAAGATCGTCGTCCTTTCGACAGTCTTCTCGCGATTACTCATGAAATCTTGTGCCGCCGCACCGTTTGCGGCAAAAGAAATCCCGCCGACGGCAAGCACCGTCGCTACACACATCAGATTTTTCATATTTTTTATTTTCTCTTCTACTTCACGCGGTTATGTCACCACGACTGCGTTGCCATTCCCGGAGGCACGTCAGAAGAGCGCCCCGAACTTGTCTGGGGCCTTGTTTCGCGGGCAAATGGGCATCAATGAAGGCGGGTTTCATGACAAATTATTACAAACTGTGACACACGCCGGTCCCAGATTACATTCGTTTATTTACTGTTAATTTTGATGCTAATGCTTCAAGTGTCCTTACGGTTGATGCATCGGCTATTCCATCAACTCTCTTCTGGCGGAAATGGAGCTGGAACGCAGTGACGACCCGCTCGGTCTGTTCGTCAAATTTTCCAGTGCATTCAATACCGTAGCCGTAGCCTTGCAGCATCGTCTGGACGACCGCTGCGTCACCAAAGGGAACCACCTCGCGCCCCGCATCCGCAAGCGTTGGCTCCACCGGCTCCACCCAATGGCCGACGCCTTCGGCTGCGAGTCGCGCCCACGGGAAGTTATCCCCAGGGTCGATTTTTCTACCTGGCGCTACGTCCGAATGACCAAGAACATGCTCCGGCGGGATATTGTTCCGGGCAATTATGTCCCTCGAAAGACGTATAACTGCCGCAATTTGTATATCCGGAAACGGCGCAAAGCCTTTTCCCTCGACATATCCCACGTTGGCGATCTCGATACCGATAGAACGCGCATTGACATCCTGGCTGCCCTTCCAACTACCTCGACCGGCATGCCATGCACGTTCTTCTTCCCTGACCATCTGCACGACATGACCGTTTTCGTAGACGAGATAGTGGCTCGAAACTTCCGCAGCAGGATGACAGAGACGCTCTTCAGCAAGTTCAGCCGTTTCCATCCCGGTGTAGTGCATCAGGAGAATGTCCGGTTTGATCCCGCCCCGGCTATTGACGTTCGGTGACCTTCTTACCCTGCTGCAATAGAGAAAATCTGCTGGAAAATCGCTCATAGTCATCTCCACCAAGCCATCCGGCGCGTGAGCAGACAACCGGCATCAACGCGAATGTCTGGTTGGGAATTTGCATAAACAGAATGTAGAAAGGATCAAGCCGCGGCGTTTTTGCCGGTCCATCGAAAATGTCCTGTATCAGGGCTGGCCCGTACGCCTGGAATTCAGATCATCGGCAGGACGCGCCGGTGCATCCTCACCGATCACTTCGCCCTCCGAAGGGTCCCGCAACACGCCACCGCCGAGTGCGTCATCTACGGCATCCACGGCATCATTTGCCGCCTCCCCGAGAGCATCAGCCGCTTCATCCGCTGATTCCTGCAAGCCTTGCCACAAACCCTGGGCCTCATCGCCCGCATCCTGCAACGCCTCCCTTGCTTGATCCTGTACACGCTGAGCGGCATCCTGTGCATCTCGCGACAGCTGGTCGGCAGTGTCGCGCAGGTCGACTGGACCATCTTCCTCGGCCTGGATCGGACCTCCCTCATCCACGTTCGCAGCCTCATCATCGCCGCACGCAGACAAGGCCAGCATCGAAGCGAGAAGCAGGGACGAAATCAGAAAGCGACGGGGCATTGCACACTCCAAACATTATCTACAGCGCATATTGTAGCGCCGTTGCGGTCACTCATGAACCCGGCAAACTTTCAAATATCCCCACAAGGCTGTCACTTGGTTGTCACCAGGCTGGAGTACCTGCTTTGCCAGCCAATAGAGGGAGCCAGGAAATGAGCGATATTTCTATTACCGGCGAAATTTCCAATAAGGAACGTCTTGGCCGTGCCGTCCACCAGAACCGTCTTCTGTCAAAGGCCGGTTTGTCGGAACGTCTTTTCACGCTGCTTTTCTCCGGCCTCGTCTATCCGCAAATCTGGGAAGATCCTATTGTGGACATGGATGCGATGGCCCTCGACGAGAGCCACAGCATGGTCGTCATCGCCTCGGGCGGTTGCAATGTCCTTTCCTATCTGACGCGCCAGCCTGCGCGGATCGACGCAGTCGATCTCAACGCGGCCCACATCGCGCTCAACAAGATGAAGCTCTCGGCGGTGAAGAACCTGCCGGACCAGAAAGCCTTCTTCCGCTTCTTCGGCGCCAACGGTGTCAGAGGCAATGCGGAGGCCTACGACCTGTTCTTGAAAAATACGCTGGACGCTGATACCCGCGCCTATTGGGAGAGCCGCAATTGGAAGGGCCAGCGCCGCATCTGCGTTTTCGAGCGCAACTTCTACCAGACCGGCCTGCTCGGCTTCTTCATAGGCACCGCGCATCGCCTGGCGAAGCTGCATGGTGTCGATCCCGCCAAAATCATGCAATCGCGTACGCTGGCCGAGCAACGCGATTTTTTCCGCCTGGAGCTCAAGCCCATTCTGGAAAAGCCCCTCCTGCGCTGGCTCTGCGCCAACCGCGCCTCGCTCTTTGGCCTGGGTATTCCACCCGCACAATATGAAGCACTGCTTTCATCCGGCGAACGGGGCATGGCAGATGTTCTGGCCACCCGTCTCGAGAAGCTTTCGTGCCACTTCCCGCTCAAGGATAATTATTTCGCTTGGCAGGCATTTGCGCGCCGCTATGCGGAGCCGGGCGAGGCAAAATTGCCACCCTATCTCGAGGCGGAGAACTTCGAAACCATCCGCGCCCATGCCGACCGCGTCCATATCCATCACCTGAATTTCGTCGAGCTTCTGCAGCAGAAGCCCGCAAACTCCGTGGATCGCTATGTGTTGCTCGACGCGCAGGACTGGATGACCGACGATCAACTCAACACCTTGTGGAACGAGATCACGCGGAGCGCAGCCCCGGGAGCGCGGGTCATCTTCCGGACGGCCAATGAACCGAGCCTCCTGCCCGGACGCGTGGATGCAGACACGCTGGCACAATGGCGTTATTTCGAGAACGCTTCGCGTGCTTTCGGCGCCGCCGATCGCTCGGGCATTTATGGCGGCTTCCACCTTTACGAAAAGATCTGACCATGGCCGCACGAAGCGGAAATGCGAATGGCGACCACGGCGCCCTCATGGACGGAAACTACCGCTATCAGCGTCACATCTACGATCTGACGCGAAAATATTATCTGCTCGGTCGCGACCGATTGATTGATGAGATAGAGGCTCGCCCGGGACAAACCATTCTTGAACTCGGCTGTGGCACGGGGCGGAACCTACGTTTGACGGCCAAGCTCTATCCTCAAACACGTCTTTTCGGCCTCGACATTTCCGCACAAATGCTGGCGACAGCGCGTGCCAAATTCCGGGGCGAGGACTTAAGCCATAAGATCACGCTCGTTAAAGGCGACGCCGCACGATTTTCCGCCGCAGATTTCGGACAAGGCGGCTTTGATCACGTCTTCATTTCCTATGCGCTATCGATGATCCCAGACTGGGAAGGCACGCTGGATGCGGCAAGCGAAGCCCTCAATCCGGGCGGCGCGCTTCATATCGTTGATTTTGGTTCGGCCGCGCGCCTGCCGCGCTTCTTCCAGAATGGCCTGCGTAGCTGGCTTGCGCGCTACCACGTGTCTCCGCGTGACTCATTGCGCGAAGTCGCTGAATCGTTCTGCGAGCAGAAAGGCCTAAACCTCCGGTTTGATTCAGCCTTTCGCGACTACGCGCAATTCCTGAAGCTGACACGCCCATCCTAGAACAGTAACGAAATTTCAACCATGTCTGGCCTTCTATGAAGAGCTAGCGAGCCGTGCGTTCCGCAGACGCAGACGGATGCGCTGGTAATTCTATCCGCTGCATCGTACCTTCCCTGAGACTTGACGGGTTGCGGGCCGATACAGGTTAAGATTTCCATGATCCGAATAGGGTCGAGACGTTCGGGGAGATTTTCATGCGTTGGACGGTTGCGCTTTTGGCTGCCAGCCTTGTTGCCGGATGTACGACCGCAGACGTGATGCAGACGGCATCGCTCAGCCCATCATCGACCCGCAGCTCTACAACCCACCATAGCGTCGGTCTAGCCTATCCTCGCTTCGAGGACAGCAAGCCGTGGAGCTGGGGCAAGCATAAGCCCCATGCTTTCGCGGTACACGGCACGGACGTATCGAAATACCAGCGCAGCGTCGACTGGACAAAGGCCAAAGCCTCCGGCATTTCCTTCGCGTTCATCAAGGCGACAGAAGGCGGCGACCGCGTCGACGACTATTTCGCCGAAAATTGGCGCGGCGCGAAGGCAGCAGGTATTCCGCGCAGTGCCTACCACTTCTACTATTTCTGTCGCACAGCTCGCGAGCAAGCCGAATGGTATATTCGTAATGTCCCAAAAGAGGCCGCTTCCTTGCCGCCTGTTCTCGACATGGAATGGAACCCGCTCTCGCCAAGCTGTAAGCTGCGCCCCTCGCCTGAAAAAGTGCGGGCGGAGATGAAGATCTTCCTTGATATTGTAGAGCGTCACTACGGCAAAAAGCCGATCATCTACACATCGGTGGATTTCTTCGACGATAACAAGCTCGGCGTCTTCAAGGACTATCCGTTCTGGCTTCGCTCTGTGGCCGGACATCCGACCGAGAAATACGGGGACCACCCCTTCGTCTTCTGGCAATATACCGGAACAGGTATCGTCCCAGGCATAACCGGCGACGCTGACATCAATGTGTTCAACGGCAGCCAATCAAGCTGGGCCGAGTGGTTGAGCAGAAACACCGGCTGAAATTATCTCATATCCACACTGATATTTCACCGTCACACGAGGCGTGACGTGTAAATGCCACGAACTGCCGCCATGAGGCGGCATGTACAATTCCAGGAGTGCGTCTCTTATGTTTCTCAGGTCGATTTCCGTTGCTTTGGCCCTGTTCGGCGCGACTTCAGCCTATGCGCAAACATGCGGCGGAGATTTTTCGCAATGGAAGGCCCGAATCGCCGCGGAAGCTCAGGCAGCGGGCGTCGGCCAGCGCGGGCTTTCTGCTTTGCAAAATGCGTCCATCGACCAGAACGTGCTGAAGCGCGATCGTTCAAAGAGCTTCTTCTCGCAAACCTTCTCTGAATTCTACGGCAAGGTGATTTCCAAAGGGCGCGTCGATATAGGTCGCCAAAAGCTCCGGCAGCACGCCGCGATCTTCGCGAAGGCCGAGCGCGATTATGGCGTCCCGGGCCCGGTCATCACCGCCTTCTGGGGCCTAGAGACCGACTACGGCGGCTATATGGGCGATTTCGATACGCTGAATGCGCTTGTCACACTGGCGCATGATTGCCGGCGTCCAGAGCTTTTCCGGCCGCAGATCGTGCCGCTTTTGACGCTGATGGACCGCGGTGTGCTGCCGGTCGGTCTCAAGGGCGCATGGGCTGGTGAAGTCGGCCAGACGCAGATCCTTCCAAGCGATTATCTCGCGCGCGGTGTCGATGGCGATGGCGATGGCAGGGTTGACCTGATCAACTCGGTGCCGGATGTGATCCTGACCACTGCCAACAAACTCAAGTCGCGCGGGTGGCGTGCGGGCGAACCATGGATCGTGGAGGTGAAGATTCCGGAGGAACTGCCTTGGCACGAGACCGGCCGCAGCAAAAAATTGCCGGTTACGCAATGGGCACAGTGGGGTATCGTCAATCGCGATGGCTCGGCACTGAAGCACACTAATCTCCAGGCAGGCCTGGTGCTACCGATGGGACGCAAAGGTCCGGCCTTCCTCGCATTTGCGAATTATGACGTCTATCTGGAATGGAACCAGTCGTTCATCTACACGCTCACCGCCGCCGAATTTGCCACTCGGCTGGCCGGCGCGCCTCAGTTCGATCGCGGGAATCCGGAGCCAAGCGTAACCGGCGAAGCCATGATGGCATTGCAGCGAAAGCTTCAAGCGCGTGGCCACGACGTAGGCGACATTGATGGCATTCTTGGCGCTGGTACGCGTGAAGCGGTGCGCAAGGAACAGGATCGTCTCGGTTTACCCGTCGATGGCTGGCCTACCAAGGAATTCGTTGCTCGGCTTTAAATCCATAAAGGATCTTCACAAAAAGGACGCTCGATCAGTTGGTCGGGCGTCTTTTTTTTGCGCCGTGGAAATCCCGCAGTTGCGCCGAAAATTAGGGGAAAGGCGCGCCTGCGGCGACCACGCGAAAATTATGCGCCCTTGCTTTTGGCGCGTTTTTGCCTAAGTTCCACCTTGGTTTATGAACTGTAAACGCAACCGAAAGGGTCTTCATGGGCTTGTCACGTTCGTTCAATGCGCTGATGATCTGCGCTGCATTCGTGGTCGTCGGAGCTTTGATCACCGGGATTTTTCCTTGATCTCACTCTCATCCATCGCTGAAAGACAGCGATAAAAAGTTCAAAAGAAAAAGGCCGCATGATGCGGCCTTTTTCTTCATCTACGAACCCGCTACTACGCGGCTGCTTCCGCGACTTTCGGACGAACACCAATCATGTGTGCAATAGCAAAAGGCAGATCGGCACGGTTCATCGTGTAAAAGTGGAAGTCGTCAATACCGCGTTCCACAAGATCAAGCACCTGCTCCGCGGCGATAGCGGCCGCCACCAGTTGATGCGTCTGCGGCTCGTTTTCGAGGCCGGAGAAGCGCTCGGCCAGCCAGGTCGGAATGGATGCGCCGCAGCGACCGGCAAAGCCCGCCACCTGCTTGAAATTATGAATCGGCAGGATGCCGGGCACGATCGGAATATAGATGCCAGCCTTGCGTACGCGCTCGACATAACGCTCGTAAAGATCATTGTCGAAAAAGAACTGCGTGATGGCTCGGTCCGCCCCACTGTCGACCTTGCGCTTGAGCATGTCGATGTCGGTCGCGAAATCCGGGCTCTCAGGATGCTTTTCGGGATAGGCAGAGACGGAGACGTCAAAATTGCCGATGCGCTTCAACGCACCGCAAAGCTCGGCGCCATTACTATAGCCACCCGGATGCGGCTGATAGGCAGTCCCCACCCCTGCCGTCGGATCGCCACGCAAGGCAACAAAGCGCTTCACGCCCATCTGCGCGAAGTCTTCGATCACATGATCGACTTCTTCCTTCGTAGCATCGACGCAGGTGAGATGGGCCGCAGGCGACAACGCGCTTTCGCTCAACATACGTTCGATGGTGCGCGACGTGCGTTCGCGCGTCGAACCGCCTGCACCATAGGTGACAGAGACGAATTTCGGCGCAATCGGCTCAAGCCGCTTTACGGTTTCCCAAAGACGCTCGGCCATCTCATCGGTCTTGGGCGGAAAGAATTCGAAAGAAATCGAAATCTTCTTGCCAAGCTCCGGGCTTCGCGACAGGCGATATGCACTCATTATACTGTTTCCCTCAAGCCCGAGGCGAGCGCCGCCTCGGTATCTGCGATCAGCATGCGCTGATCCAGGCCCACCCAAAATTTTACGGTTAATCGTCCGTCTGCGTTCTGCGGCTGGAAATTCCGTATCTCGCCGATCTCCAGTCCGGCAGCCTCAAGCCACTCCATTATCTGCTTGTCGGAGAAGCCAAGGCGCAGATGCGCATGTTCCTCCCGCAGAAACTCAAGATCGTGCGACGCAAAATCGACGATGACGAGCTTGCCCCCAGGACGCAAATGGCGCGCGGCCTCGCGCACCGCCGTTTCCGGATCATCGAGATAATGCAGCACCTGATGCAGCGTCACGAGATCGAAGGCATCGCGCTCCACTGGCGGTGCCAGCACGTCGCCCTGACGAACCTGCGCATGTGCTATGCCTGCCGCCTCAAGATTGGCGCGGGCGATTGCCAGCATCTCGCGCGATTGATCAATGCCGACACCGCGTCGATAGAGGGGCGCAAAAAGTTCGAGAAGACGTCCTGTTCCGGTCCCCAGGTCAAGCATGGCCTGGAAGGATCGCGTACCGACCACATCGCGCAGCGCCTGCTCCACTGCCTCGTCAGATACGTGCAGTGTGCGCAACTCGTCCCAGCCCGCCGCGTTCGCACGGAAATAATCGCTCGCCTTCTGGCGACGCCTGGTCTTGACAGTCGTCAAGCGTTCATTGTCGCGCTCGACCTGTGGATCCCGAGGACTCAGCCGCTCTACTATTTCCGCAAGGAAGCTGCGGCGGCTCTCATTATCGCATAGGCGAAAATAGGCCCAGGCGCCCTCCTGATAACGCTCAATAGCTCCGCTTTCGAGCAAAAGCTTGAGATGCCTGGAGACGCGCGGTTGCGATTGGCCGAGAATGTCGGTCAGGTCCGAGACGGTGAGATCCCCCTGGCGCAACAGCGCAAGGATACGCAAGCGCGTGGGCTCAGCCACGGACTTCAGAATATCTACCAGATGTTCAAGCGACTGCTGCCGGTCGAGCGCCATACGCCCCTCCTTTACACATAAAGATATGTTTATGCGATTTTCGCCTGCGAAGCAAGACAGGCCTGTGGAGTTCCTCCTAGGTGGATAGGCAGAGGCAAGGCAGCACCTGTACGCTGGAGCCTGAAATTCTGGAGCAAGCTCATGCGAAACGCCCCTTCCCGAAAGCGCGCCATCGCCGAGGCGCTGACTGCACTGCTTCCCATGGGGCCTTACATAGACATGGAAGCAATCCGCGAGGATGCATTTGCTGTGCATCTGAAATCACTGCCGCCAAGCATTGCGGTCTGGCTGGCAACCGTGGCTCACATTCGCCATCAGCACACGCGCTATGATGAACTGCTCGACGAGGGCTATGACCGCGACGCCGCACGTTTCTTCGTTGTGGACGAGATCAATGCGGTGCTGACACAATGGCGCGCGACACGCCTGCTTGATCCTGACGAAGAGGACAGCTGAACTTCAGACTGAATAAATCCACTGCTCCGGCACACGGATAGTCACCGCTTCGCCGACCCGAATCTCACCTGGTTTTTCGACCCAGGCTGTAAGTCCTCGCAATCGACGCGCAACCTTTGGAAATCGCAGTGCCATTCCCGCCTGATCCTCTGTCGCGCAGTGTTTGGCAATCCGCCCGCCTGCCAATTTGCAGGGCGCGTTCTGCCCATCGATCTTGAGGGTCACGCCGCCCTCAAAGAACATGAGCGATCCGGACGGCAGCATGGAGAGATTGCCGATCCCCTCCAGTAGCATGTTTGCGCCTATCCATTCAGGATGCAGCTCATCGAGTTGCATGAGCGCGGCGATCTTCGCCAGCTCGTCGGGCGCGACGATCGTCAGTTGACGTTCGTTGCAAATCTCCGTTCCGCGTGGATACCATGGCTCACGTCCGCCCGACTTTCTGGTAATTCCCTGATGGAAGTCACCGGCTATTCCGTCGAAACCGAGCTGCAAGTTCTCCACCGCGACCGTTTCAAAATCCCGATGCGGGGCTTGAAAAAGACCGGTGACACGACCCGCGACCTTTCGACTGGGAATGATCTTGATTTCTGGTTCGAAAAGGGACGGCTGCGCGTTCATGGAACTTCCTGGGCGATAATGGAGTGAAGCAATCTGCCATTGCCCGAAGGTTGACTGAAGTCAATTCTCATCAACCTTGGGGTCAACCGCGTTTCAAGCCGTCTGTGCAACTATGAACAGCCGGGGGAAGCGCAACAGCACCTTGCCATCGGTGGCCGGCTTGAAATGCCGCATCAACGCAGCACGATAGCGCGAAAGAAATTCGCTACGTTCTTCATCATCCAACGGATCGATGAACGGTTTGAGACCCGTTCCTTTCACCCATTCGACAACGGCGTCGACGCCTTCCAGCGGATGGTTATAAACCGTGTGCCAGATGTCGATTCGGGCCGATTTCGGCAGCAGCGCATCGTAATAATCGATAGGTGGGGCAAGTGGCTCGCGCGCCGCGTTCTTCAGTCGCCCGGCCCAAGGACCCTCTGCCGCGACACGGCGCATCTCGACGTGGATTGGTTCCGCGAGATTGTCCGGCATCTGGATAGCGAGCGTACCACCAGGCTTCAGATGATCCAGTAGGCGCGGCAGGATATCGATGTGATCCGGCAGCCACTGGAATACTGCATTAGAAAAAAGAACATCCACCGGCGCTTCGGGCTTCCAGCTTGCTGCGTCGGCAAGTTCGAAGGCCACGTTCGGCAGAGTTTTCTGCGCCTTGGCGATCATGTCCGGCGATGTATCAAAGCCTGAAAGCTCCGCCTTCGGAAAGGCCTGAGCCAACACTTGAGTTGAATTGCCCGGTCCGCAGCCAATGTCGACAACCCGCCCCTCCCCGGAGAAGGGAATTTGCGCGACGAGATCGCGCACGGGCCGCGTTCGCTCATCATTGAACTTGAGATATTGCGCCGCCGACCAGTCTTTCATGCTTTCCATTCCTGCAAATGAAAACCCCGGCACGTGGCCGGGGCTGATTTCGATTTCAAGCGGCTGCCTTGGCGCGCAGGTTTTCCAGAATGTTCTGCGGCGCCGAAACACCGTAAGGATCAGTTTCGCAATTGTCGGCGTAGCCTTCTTCTTCGAAGAACTTCTCGATGACACCGTCATTGATGACAGCAGCATAGCGCCAGGAACGCATGCCAAAGCCGAGATTATCCTTGGCGACCAGCATACCCATCTTGCGCGTGAACTCGCCCGAGCCGTCCGGAATGAGCTTGACGTTGACAAGGTTCTGCGACTTGCCCCACGCGTTCATGACAAAGGCGTCGTTGACGGAGACACAATAGATGTCGTCGATGCCTTCAGCCTGAAACTCCGGGAAAAGGCGCTCGAAATCCGGCAACTGGAAAGTCGAGCAGGTCGGCGTGAACGCGCCGGGCAGCGAAAACAGAACGACGCGCTTGCCTGCAAAATAATCCGAGGACGTCTTGTTTTCCCAACGAAATGGGTTCGGACCCTCGATCGAATCGTCGCGAACGCGGGTGCGGAAGGTCACTTCCGGTACTTTTCTGCCTACCAACATATGCTCTTCTCCATCTGCGTTGCGCCGCGCCTCCCTTCACGACAAAACCTGTTAAGCCCTGCGCATACAAAATCCATCGGCATGCCTCAAGGTCTGCATCTCATTTGTCACGCCCTCCGCGCTAGAAACCCACGAAATTCTGCGAATGACCGGAAAGCCCAAATAAAATGCGGCCCGGCATCGAGCGATGCCGGGCCGCATTCACCGATAGGTGCCTATCAGCGTGTCAGCGGCTTGTAGGTGACGCGCTTCGGATTGACTGATACCGGTCCAAGACGACGAATCTTGTCCTTCTCATAGTCTTCGAAATTGCCCTCGAACCACTCCACATGGCTGTCGCCTTCGAATGCCAGAATGTGCGTTGCCAGACGGTCGAGGAACATACGATCGTGGCTGATGATAACAGCGCACCCGGCGAAGTTTTCGAGCGCGTCTTCAAGCGCGCCCAGCGTTTCCGTATCGAGATCATTGGTTGGTTCGTCGAGCAGAAGGACGTTACCGCCGCTCTTCAACATTTTAGCAAGATGCACGCGATTGCGCTGACCGCCAGACAGATTCCCGACCTTCTGCTGCTGATCGCCGCCCTTGAAATTGAACGACGAGCAATAGGCGCGGCTGTTCATTTCATGCTTGCCGAGCTTGATAATATCGCTGCCGCCGGAGATTTCTTCCCAGACGGTTTTGTCGGCATTCAGTGTATCGCGGCTCTGGTCTACGAAGGAGAGCTGTACGGTCTCACCAATTTCGATCGAACCGCTGTCGGGTGTTTCCTGGCCGGTGATCATGCGGAACAGCGTAGACTTACCCGCACCGTTCGGACCGATAACGCCAACGATGCCACCGGGCGGAAGCTTGAACTCCAGGTCCTCGATCAACAGACGGTCGCCGAAGCCCTTGGAAATCTTGTTTGCGTTGATGACGGTCTGCCCGAGACGCTCGCCCGCTGGTATGATGATCTGAGCGTCCCCGGGGCGACGATCATTGGCTGCCTTGACCAGATCGTCATAAGCGTTAATACGCGCCTTAGACTTGGCCTGACGGGCTTTCGGGCTGGAGGAAATCCATTCCCGTTCGCGTGAAATGGCCTTCTGACGAGAGGCTTCTTCGCGGCCTTCCTGCTCCATACGCTTTGCCTTGGCTTCCAGATAGGCCGAGTAATTGCCCTCATACGGAATGCCGCGGCCACGGTCGAGTTCGAGAATCCAGCCCGTCACATTATCCAGGAAATAGCGATCGTGGGTGATGATCATCACCGCGCCTGGATATTCACGCAGGTGACGCTCGAGCCAGGCAGTGGTTTCAGCGTCGAGATGGTTGGTCGGTTCGTCGAGCAGCAGCAGATCAGGCTTGCTCAGCAACAGACGACAAAGCGCGACGCGACGCTTTTCACCGCCCGAAAGCATGGTGACGTCTGCATCTTTGGGCGGGCATCTTAGCGCCTCCATCGCCATTTCGACCTGGCTGTCCAGATCCCAGAGATTCTGGCTGTCGATGACATCCTGGAGCCTTGCCCCCTCATCCGCCGTTTCATCCGAATAGTTCATCATCAGTTCATTGTAGCGATCAAGGATGGCCTGCTTTTCGGCAACACCCTCCATCACATTGCCCCAGACATCCTTGGAGGTGTCAAGCACTGGCTCCTGCGGAAGGTAGCCGCAGGTAGCGCCCTCTGCGAGCCACGCCTCGCCGCTGTATTCCTTGTCGAGGCCCGCCATGATGCGCAGGACGGTCGACTTACCTGCACCGTTCGGACCCAATATGCCGATCTTGGCGTCGGGGTAGAAGGACAGGTGAACATTATCGAGAACCTTCTTGGCTCCATAGGCCTTGTTGAGGCCGGACATATGATAGATGAATTGGCGCGCCACGCGATGTTTCCCGTTTTTGCACTGAATGGAAATGTCTTGGCAGCTATGTAGGCGATCAGGCCGTAATCGGCAAACCTCTTTTGGGAGAACAGCGCGGAAGTGGAAAAACAAACTCTTCTGTCCCCCTCCGGAGCCTCGCTCGCTCTCTTCGTAACCCCGGCCACCAGCCGCGTACGCGGCGCGGTGCAGATCAATCACGGCTTCGCGGAACATGCCGCGCGCTACGGTCGCTTTGCCGCTGCGTTGGCAAAAGCCGGTTTCCACGTTTACGCGCATGATCATCGCGGCCATGGTGAAACGAAAGCGCCGGATGCGCGACAAGGCATGTTTGCGCCAAGAGAGGGCGCACTGCGGGTACTCGATGACGTGGCCGCAGTGCATATGCGCATTGCGCAAGACTTTCCCGATCTACCAATTATCACCTTCGGGCATTCGATGGGCGGGCTGATCGCGCTCAACCACGCAGTTCGGCATCCGGAAGCGACGCAGGCGCTCGCCATCTGGAACAGTAATTTCGGCGTTCCAGCCCTTAACGCGACTGCGCGTTTTCTGCTGGGCTACGAGCGCTTCCGCCTTGGCCATGACGTGCCGTCGCGCCTCTTGCCACGCATGACGTTTCGGCAATGGGCGGCCGGCATTCCAGGGAGGAAGGGGCAAAGCGACTGGCTGAGCCGGGATGAAGCGGAAGTGAATGGCTATGAACGCGATCCGCTATGCGGCTTCGATGGCTCTGTGGCCATGTGGACGGATGTTTTTGCGCTCATGAAGGTTGCGCATCAGCCGGAACGGATGAAACGCTTGCGCTCGAACATACCGGTCAATCTGGTCGGAGGCACTGCCGATCCGGCAACGGAAGGTGGCAAATCCGTGCTCTGGCTGGACAAGCGATTGCGGGCTCAGAACATGAGCGATGTTACCGTTACGATCTACCCCGACACCCGCCATGAAACGCTGAACGAGATCAATCGCGACGACGCAACCGCTGAATTTATTTCCTGGCTGAAGCAGCGTTTTCCACCGCTATGACACGCTTCCGGCATCAACCAATTTCATTTCAGCATTCAAACCGATGCTGAACGGCTGTTATGTTCTATCCCGCAAATGAATGGGATGGAAAGCTGCATGAGTCAGAACAACGCGCCTCTCAAAGGGATCAAAGTCATCGAACTCGCGCGGATTCTGGCCGGACCTTGGTGCGGGCAGGTGCTGGCTGATCTGGGCGCCGACGTCATCAAGATCGAGAATCCGAATGGCGGCGACGATACACGCAAATGGGGCCCGCCCTTCGTAACCGGCCATGACGGCGCCGATATGTCCGCCGCCTATTATCACGCGTGCAATCGCGGCAAACGGTCCGTCGCCATCGATTTCGCCACACCGGAAGGAGCCGAAACGATCCGCAAGCTTGTGACCGATGCCGACGTGCTTATCGAGAATTTCAAGCTCGGCGGATTGAAGAAATATGGGCTTGATTACGAAACACTCGCCAAGATCAATCCGAAGCTGGTTTATTGCTCGATCACAGGCTTTGGTCAGAGCGGGCCGTATGCTCCGCGCGCGGGCTATGATTTCATCATTCAGGGCATGTCCGGCCTCATGTCGATTACCGGCGAGCCGGAGGGCGAGCCCCAGAAGGTAGGCGTCGCCGTTGCCGATATATTTACTGGTCTATACTCGGTGATCGCCATTCAAGCCGCATTACGGCACACGCAGGCAACCGGAGAAGGTCAGCACATCGACATGGCACTCTTCGATGCGCAAGCCGCGGTTCTGGCAAACCAGAATATGAACTATCTCGTTTCGGGGCGCACGCCCGTGCAGATGGGCAATGCCCATATGAACATTGCCCCTTACGAGGTTCTGCCGGTTGCCGACGGTCATATCATTCTCGCTGTCGGGAATGACGGACAGTTCGCAAAGTTTTGTAAAGTTGTCGGTCTGGACCACCTGCCGGACGATCCGGATTTCGCGACTAACGCCGCGCGCGTTGCCAATCGCGACGCCCTGCGCACCCAGATCGTCGATAAGATGGCGCTCTTTTCACGAGATGCGCTTCTGGGAGCACTGGAAGCGAAGGGCGTACCTGCCAGCCCGATCAACACGATTGAGGACATGTTCGCCGATCCGCAGATTATTGCGCGCAAGCTGAAACTCGAACTTGACGACGGGCACGGAAATACGGTCCCTTCGGTGCGGACGCCGATCGTCCTGTCGAAAACCCCGCTTTCCTACGACCGCCCCTCGCCCCGGTTAGGCGAACATACGCAGGCCGTTCTCGGCGCACTTGAGGAGACATCGAAATGACCCGAACCGGTGGCCAACTCGTCGTTGAGGTTTTGGAAGCCAATGGCGTGGAACGCATATTCTGCGTCCCCGGCGAAAGCTATCTTGCCGTTCTCGATGCGCTCCACGACTCGAAGATCGAGACGATCGTCTGCCGCCAAGAAGGCGGTGCGGCCATGATGGCCGATTGCGAGGGACGCCTGACCGGCAAACCCGGCATCTGTTTCGTCACGCGCGGCCCCGGCGCTACCAACGCTTCCGCCGGTATCCATATTGCGGCACAGGATTCGATCCCGATGATCCTCTTCATCGGCCAGATCGACGCGGGTGCACGCGAGCGCGAAGCGTTTCAGGAAATCGACTACCGGGCCTTTTACGGCTCCGTCGCCAAGTGGGTGACGGAAATCGAGGACGCCTCCCGCATTCCTGAACTCCTGACCCGCGCCTTCGCTGTCGCCACGTCCGGCCGCCCCGGCCCCGTGGTGATAGCATTGCCTGAAAATATGCTGGTGACGGAAGTGGATGCGCCCAAAGCGCTTCCGGCAACGCCGGTAGAAACCCGGCCAGGTCAGCCGGAGATGGATGAACTTGTGGGCCTTTTGACACGCGCCCAACGACCATTCGTGATTCTTGGCGGCACGCGATGGAACGAAGATGCCGTCAGCCGTTTCCAGAGCGTTGCCGAAAAATGGGCTCTTCCTGTCGCCTGCTCCTTTCGGCGCCAGATGCTGTTTGACCACGCTCACCCTTGTTACGCTGGCGACATAGGCATCGGACCCAACCCAAAACTCGCCGAAGCCATCAAGCAGTCGGATCTGGTTCTTCTGCTCGGCGGGCGCTTCGGTGAGATGCCCTCGTCAAATTATACCGTGCTGAAATCGCCTTATCCGGACCAAACGCTGGTGCATGTCCACGCAGACGCGGAGGAATTGGGTCGCGTTTATCGTCCGACACTGGCAATCAATGCGGCTGCATCGGCCTTCGTCGATGCTTTTGCGGCACTCGATGCCCCCCACGCCCTGCCCGCCTGGGCCGATCGCACCCAGGCTCTGCATGCCAGCTACCTCGCCTGGTCCACTCCTCCGAAGACCGGTCCGGGAGCGGTGCAGATGGGACCAATCATGGAGCATCTGGAAGAAGTGTTGCCGCTTGATGCCATTATGACCAATGGCGCTGGCAATTATGCAACCTGGCTGCACCGTTTTCACAGGTTCCGCAGCTTCGGAACGCAGGCAGCGCCGACCTCCGGTTCGATGGGCTACGGCCTGCCCGCAGCCGTAGCAGCGAAGGCCCTCGACAAGAATCGCGAGGTCATCTGCTTTGCAGGCGATGGCTGCTTCATGATGCATGGGCAGGAATTCGCCACTGCCGTTCAGCACGGCCTCAATATCATTGTGCTCGTCATCAACAACGGCACTTATGGCACGATCCGCATGCATCAGGAGCGCGAATATCCTGGCCGCGTTTCCGGCACCGACCTTAAGAACCCTGACTTCGCGGCACTCGCCCGCGCCTATGGCGGGCATGGCGAGACGGTAGAGAAAACCGAAGAGTTTGCCCAAGCTTTTTCTCGAGCACGTGCATCGAACAAACCCGCGATCATCGAGATCAAGCTCGATCCTGAAGCGATCACACCTGCGCGGACTTTGAGCGAAATTCGCGCCGGAAAATAAGCCGAGTTTCACTTGGAAACGAAATGGGAGCGACGGCGTGCTCCCATTTTTGCTTTAAATCCAGTCTCTTGAACTTGAGAACTGAATCAGCTCGAAAAGACGCTGACTCAGTTTCTCAATATTCCCTTTCATAGAAAATGCCGCCGCCAGCGTCACCATCGTCCGAGGCCTGCCCACGCACTTTCAGACCGCGCCCGAGATCAAGATTGATCGTTGCCTTGCCCGAACCTGCGGCGTCGCCTTTTTCGATCGTTACATAAGTGCGCTCATTGAGATATTTACCCGCGCGCACCGATGTTCCGCCATCCTCCGTACTTTCAACATCTATATCATCGACGCCGATGCTATCCTCCAGCGTCGACAGCAGCGAGGACGAACCGCCGACTCCAGCCAGCTCGGCGGCCGCCGCGGCGAGCCTCGCGATCTGAACCGGGGAGAGCGACGACATCTCGCGGCCGAAGATAAGGCGTGCCAGAACTTCGTCTTCCGGCAATGCCGGGATCGATTCAAAGCTGAATTTCGGATTATCCGCCGGCCCGGTTACAAGCACCGTCACCGTTGTGTCGGTCGCCTTCGATTCCGCGCGCATGTCGAGGTAGGGAATATAGGAGCCTGCGAAGGTCATGGTGCCTTCAGTGAAGGTCAAACGACGGCCGAGAATTTCCAGTCGTCCTCGACGAAGCTCGAATTGACCTTGCGCCTCGGGTGCGGCGGTATTTCCTGTCAGAACGATATTGCCGCCAAGCTCCGCGTCAAGGCCGCGGCCACGGACAAAAATCTGTTGCGGCGCGTTGACAGTGATGTTCAGCCCGATGCCGCTACCTGAATTGCCGCCGGAGGTAATCGGGGTCAGAGCTTGACGCTGCCGTCGTACATCGGCGGGGGCATTGCGATGCTGAACATTCAGACGTGTTAGAGATGCAGGCAGGCGCTCGGGGATCGTCACGACAGTGCGCCCGAGATTGATCGTGCCACCAATATCGGGCGAGGCGGTTAACTGACCGCTCAGAGTAATCTCGCCGCCCAGATTGGTAGTTACGAGACGGCCGTCCGTATATCGCGCGTTTTCGACCAGAAGGCGCAGATCGGCAGGATACCCGCTGCCCTGCGCAATACCGATAGTGCCCGATCCTGATACTGAGCCGCCGCTTGAAAGCTGACCGGCCAGGGCGGTTATCCGGGCCGTATTGGCTCCGAGATCCACGTTCAGCGCGATATTATTGATCGCAAGACCGGAAGCCGCCAGGACGAGACGTCCGCCATTCGAACGCACAGTCCCTGAAATATCCGGATTGCCGGTCGTGCCGCCTACGCGCAGATTAACGTCTGCGCTGCCGGTGAGTGCAATTCCCTGCTCCGCCAACATGCCGGCAAGCAGCGCGAAAGGCGTCTGACCAGTGATCGTCAGGCCGAGTCCGCCACCATTTGCGACGCCCACAGTACCGGAACCGCTTAGCGACAAGCCTTGGCCATTTTGTGCGCCGAAGCTTTCGAAGTTGACCTGACCGTTCGCGTAGCGACCGCGCGCGGTCAGGCTCATGGCGCTGACGCCAAGCGACTGTGTCTGCGCCAGCGACGCACCCGTCCAGTTCACATCGTAGGACACGCTCGGATCGGAGGCTGCACCCGCTACGCCCACGGTGCCGTTCACCGTACCCTGCGCACCCAAACCTCGCGCGAACTGGTTGATGATCGAAGCAGGCACGGAGTTGATGCGGGCGCTGATATTGAGCTGGTCTCCCGCCGTCCCGCTCACGACGACAGAGCCGCCGCCAATCTCAAGGGTGGTTTCGGCAATACGAGTGGTCCCGTTTTCAATGTTGACTTGCGTCGAGCGCCGCAGCGCAATGGGAATGTTCTGGAATGTGAGACTGGCCGCATCAAGCGCGACCTCCAGCGCCTGCCCGGTCGTGAGCGCGCCTCGAATACTGGCAGGTCCACCATTGAAGCGCGAAGTAACGGTAAAGCCTGTTCGATTGCCAGTGCTTTCAAGGACGAGATCGGTGTCACGCAACGTATTGGCGCCCTGTACGATCTCCCCAGCACGAATACTCCCTGATATGGAGGGAGCCTGACGGTAGTTTTGGACAACCAGACTCGCTGTGCCATTTCGCACTGCCAGTGCATCGCGGCGCAGCTCCGGAATTGTCGCGTCGATGAT
>NZ_BMZO01000008.1:0-41135 GCF_014652835.1 Limoniibacter endophyticus | reverse complement strand
GGCGAGAGCTGCCAGAGGACCGATATTGGGCAACTGGAATTGCAACTCTCCTTCAGGCGTAAAAGAAGGATCCAGGTCGAGCGCGCCGGAAATGCGGTTCTGGCCAAGCTCTACGAGCAGTTCCTGCAGGCGTCTCGCTCCATTCTCACTTGAGAGCACGGCGGAACCACGCAGGGTCTCGCCTGCCACATTGCCCGAAAGCGTTACGTTGGCTGAAGGTGTCGCCGCACTCGCGACACCTGTTGCGGTGAGTTTCAGCCCCTCGATGGCACGGCCGCCCGTTTCGATGCTTTCGCCGGTAACATCGAGCTGAAACTGCGGCGCGTCCAGTGAACCTTCGAGCGTCGAGGAAAAAGAAATCGCACCTCTCGCCTGCGGGCTGACAAGAGCCAGATCTGAAAGTGCGCCGTTAAGGTCGAGCTCGATCACGCCATCACGCAAGGCAACATTGCCCTGTGCATTAAGCCCCGTCGATTCGAGTGCCAGATCAGAAACCTGAATCACTCCCTCAGCCGTCCTTGCGAAGTTCAGGGAAAGATTCGCGTTTTCTCCCAAGGGGCCACGGGCAGCCTCGGGCAAGGCGCGGCTAGCCACGTCGCCAGTCAGCGCCATGGTCACGGCACCGGTATCAAGTGCGACGTCACCATTAGCGCTCAATGTCAGAACCGAATTGCCGAGCTGAGCGCTTTCGAGCGTCAGCGCGTCGCCGGTGAAGCTCCCTTGTCCACGCAGGCGTAACGCGCCTTCGAACAACTGCGCGAGTGTTGCATTTGGCGAAGACAACCCTTGTCCTTCAAGCACAAGATCGAAATCACCGCTCCTCTCAGCAATATTGAAGGCCGGCGATGTCAAGGAAAGCGTCGTCTCCTGCCCCGACACGATCCCGGCATCAAAAGCGGCAAGCTGCGCACGCGCCTCGAGTGCAGGCGCTTCGCCAGTGCCGGAAACCTGTAAATTCACATTGCCTATATCCAGATGCGTTGCGCCCTCGCCCTCGCCAAAAGCAATCGGCACAGAGCCATTACGAGCTGTAACCGTTACGTCAATATCGCTATCGGCACTCGGATTGTAGGCACCCTGCGCATTCAGCTCGAGAGCGCTAGAGACGAGATTTGCGCGCTCGATAGAGAAACCTCCGTCGGCATCCTGACTGGCTGCAAGATCCAAATTGCTTTCACCTGCGAGCAGAGAGCGAAAGTTTTCCGGCAGGAAACGGTCGAAGCTTCCATTGCCTTTGGCAGTCACTGACCGAACGCCATCTCGCACCGCATGTGTCAGGTCAACCGCTGCAAGCGGCTGGCCATCCACATTGAAGCGGGCACGCCCCGCCCAGTTATCTGCGGGTCCACCGCCGGTTACATTGAGTTCCACCGGTGACTCTGCTGGCAAGCCAAGCAGACGCGCAACGATACCGCCAGTTGGCTCAGCACCGTTAATGTTGACGGCGAGCTCCTGCGTCGCTGCATCGAAACCGATGATTGCATCCAGGCGCCCCGGAATGTCGCCCAGCCGATCGACGGAGCCTTCAAGAGAAACAATGCCGAGGTCACGCGAAACGTTCGTCGCTCCAGTCGCGGAAATCGATGCAGCCTCCCCGACCAGCCCTTCACCAAGTTGTATCTGCGGAAATTCGAAACGATCAATATCGATTGAAACCGGCAGCGACAGGGGTTCGTCGGAGGCAGGCGGCGGATTTTCGGCAGGCAATGGCACGCGTGAGACGACGATTTCGCCAGCCGCAACGCGTTGGGCTGAGAAAGTGCGGGAAAGAAGTGATAGCGGCGACCAGTCAACCTGCACATCACGCAGCGTGGCATACTCACCTTGCCTATCACCTATGCTGACACGCTCAACCCGCAAGTTCCCGCCAAACAGGCCGTGAATACCTTCCACGTCGACAGTCTGGTTCTCATTGCTCGCAACGCCGGAAATTATGCGGGCGAGTTGGCTGCGACCGCTCTCGGACAGACCTATATAGCCCACCGCCATCGCAAGAACCGCCACAATCAGGGCAACGCCGATAAGCGCGTAGCGCGAGATGGTCTTCACTGTGCTCATCGTCAATTCGCCTAGAATCTCTATCGCATTGCGGCCGCGGCCGGCGTTTAGGGCCTTGTCAGAACGCCTGACCAATGCCGGCATAGATGCCGAACCTGGCATCGTCCGGATCGCGATTAAGCGGCATTGCCACATCGAGTCGAAGCGGACCGAACGACGTAAGATAACGCAAACCAACACCGGCACCAAATTTCATATCCGAGAAATCTGGATAATTTTCGGTCGAAACGGAGCCTGCATCAATAAAAGGCACGATGCCGACAGTTTCCGTGATCGCGATACGTGCTTCAAGCGAGGCTTCCGCCAGCGACAGGCCGCCAATCGGCTCCCCATCCGCATTTTTGGGGCCGATACCTTGATATGAATAGCCACGCACCGATCCACCACCACCGGCATAGAAACGACGGTCGGCCGGAACATCGGAAAGACCAGCCCCGACCAGGGATCCCGCCTTTACGCGACCCGCCAGAATGAAGCTATCTCTCGGCGTGAAGCTGTAATAGGCGGAAACTTCGCCCTGGAGTTTGGCAAACGGCGTACCATTGAGAATGTCATAGGTCGGCTCGGCAAAGGCCAGAGCCCTGATGCCTTCCGTGGGGTTCAGTTTGTTATCCCGGCTATCATAGACATATTGCAGCGGCACCGAAGCAAGCAGATAGCGATTACGCCCAAACGCATCGTCGATCTGCGACCATTCCAGCGCGAATTCCGCCGAAACGGTCTGCCGCTCGGTGAGTTCGTAGGAGACACCGACTGTTCCCTTCACCGAAAGACGGTCATAAGCATCCGGGTGTTCCCAGACACCATTGATCTTGGCAAAGAACTTCGACGGCGGACCGATGACACCGGGCTTTTCGAAAATGATGCCGCCCTTGTAATCGAACTCGCCAGGCTGGGAGGTGGCGCCAATGCGGCTGACGGAGCTTTCGAGACGGAGATTTTCGGCACGTCCGAAAAGATTGCGATGACCCCAGTAGCCTTCGAAACCGGCGCCATCGAGATTGGAATAAGATGCGCCAACGCCGAAGTAGCGCATCTTGCGTTCCTTGACTTCCACATCGATAGGCAGTCGGCCATTAGGATCAAGGCCCGTGCCTTCCTTCATCGCCACGGACGAGAAAACCCCGAGATCAAGCAGACGTTCGCGCGCTTTGTCCACACGCTCCGGCGAATAACGCGTACCGGGTTCAAGACCGACCATATATTCAGTGAATTCGCGATCGACAAGCTCGGTGCCACCGACAGTGGTCTCGCCGAAATCGCCCAGAGGTCCGGCCTCAAGGTTGAGCGTCACATCGAGCGTCGCAGTACGGTGATCGGCAACGACTTCCCGTCCGACCACGCGCGCGAGCGGTCGGCCTTCTTCCTTCAGGCGACGCACGATTTCGTCCTCGGCCTTCAGAATCACACGTGAACTGGCATCGCTACCTGAAACGAGATCGAAGTCCGCAGGGTCAAGCCCGGCTGCATCCCCCGCAAGGCGAATATTGCCGAGCTTGAACTCAGGCCCCGGGCTGGCACGGATCTCGATGGGAACCGGACCTGTACCGAACTGCGCATCGGGCGGGAGATCGTCAATGTCGCGGCCATTGATCAGAACGGTGATGACGCCTTGGTAGCGCGCTTCATTATAGAGTGTCGCGACCAGACGTTCGCGATCCCCCCGCGCTTTCACAATGAGACCAAGAGACCCGGAAACCGGAATATCCTCGTCGTTTATCAGGCTGGACGCATCGCGCAACGCCCTCTCGACGTCACTGTCCTCCTGCTCCATCGTCAGGGTAACGGTATAGTTCAGAGGATCGACAATATCGACAGCTGCCTCTTCCTTGTCACCTTCGAAGAAGCGAAACCCAAAGAGTTGAAAAGCATCGGCCTGCGCGACAGGCCCGATCACAAGACCGGCCAATGCCCCCCCGCATAGCAGAGCGCGCCACGTTGAGCGGCGGCAGGAAGTGGGCTGTGGATTACGCGACAACTTCAAAATCATGCGCCGAGCTTATCGTGAATAGACTAAAATTGTAATGAATTGGGGAGCTCCCGACATCACAGCTCGTCTTTCATGGTTAACAGATCGTTGCCATCCCTCCTCAATAGCTATCCCATCCCGCTAGTGTCCAGCACTGCGAAGCTAATTTATGTTTCTGATCGACATATAAAAAGACACCGCGTCGCAAACGACGCAGTGTCTCGAAGGCTCGGAAAGGGAGAGACGGTCAGGCCGCGCGAGACGTTCCGCGCGTATTACCGAGCAATTCCACCTCTTGAGCTAGAGCTGCGGCCAGTTCAGGACGCTGCATCGCCATATGAAGCGTTGCCGCAACGTAGCCGGCCGGTGAGCCGCAATCGAAGGTTCGGCCCTTGAACTCGAGCGGACGGATTTCCTGCTGGGCCATGAGCTTGATGAGCGAGTCAGTCAACTGTATTTCGCCACCCGCGCCCGGTTCCTGGCTCTCCAGCAACTGGAAGATTTCCGGCTGAAGAATATAGCGTCCCGACAGAAAGAGATTGGTCGGAGCCGTTCCCGGAGCGGGCTTTTCGATCAGGCCATTGATGAGCGGACCGTTGGAAGACGGGCGCAGGGAGACAATGCCGAACTTGTGCGCATCTTCTTCCGCGCATTTTTCGACTGACAACACGTTGCCGCCAAATTCCTTGTAGACGTCCACCATTGATTCAAGGCAGCCGGTGTCGTTGACCATCAACATGTCAGGCAGAAGAACCGCAAACGGTTCGTCTCCCACAAGATGGCGCGCCGTCCACACCGCATGCCCCAGACCAAGGGCTTCCTGCTGACGCACGAAGGAGACCCGGCCAACCCCAGGAGTAGCCTCGCACAACTTGTCAGCGATCGCGGTCTTCCCCGATTTTCGCAGAGAAACATCCAGCTCGAAATTCTTGTCGAAGTAATCCTCAATGGAGGATTTCATACGACCGGTTACAATAATGACATGGTCGATACCGGCCGAAAAAGCTTCCTGCACAATATAATCCAGGACCGGGCGATCCACGATCGGCAAGAGTTCTTTCGGCACGCTCTTCGTTGCAGGCAACATGCGTGTACCGAAACCTGCCGCAGGAATAATCGCTTTCCTAATCCGGGGATTCATATTGGCACTCCTTTACTGCTTATCTGGTCGGGCGTTACACGCACCGCCGAACTAAGCATTACGATTGCCAATGGTTCCGCTTTGCACAATTATCTTTTTGTTGCGCTGCGAAACAAAATTTTTGCCCTCATTTTAATCGATGCAACCGAAATGGACAAAAAAGCATTTAAGCCTGACCGTACGTGCGATACTGCTTCAGTTAAGCCAAAAGTTGTTTGGAAATTTAGGAATGAATGCCCTGGAAAAGCCCGAGAACCTCCCGACCTCACTTCTCCCTCTTCCGGCATCCGCCGAAAGCCCCATCCGCTCCAATTTCCTCCACGAAGACGAACTCGTCGCATTGGGCGAAAGCTTGGCAGCAAATGCCATAGACAACTGGCAAGGCCTTACGCTTTTTGATTTCCAGGCGCGAAATCAGGAAAACGGCGAGAAGATCCTCACCGTCTATAATGAGATTAACCAGGCGGTCGCTAATGACGAAGCCATTACGCCAGCCGCGCAGTGGCTGCTGGACAATTATTATGTGATCGAGGAAACGATCTATCAGGTAAAGCGCGATCTGCCCCGCCGCTTCTATCGTGAGCTTCCGGTTCTGGATATTGAGCCGGGGAAAAGCGTGCCGCGCGTGCTGGCCCTTGCCTGGCTCTATGTCGCCCACACGGATTCCTCCGTTTCAGGTGCTACTTTCCGAGCGATTGTTGACGGCTACCAGAAAACCAAGCCGCTGCGGATCGGCGAAATATGGGCTCTGCCTTCGATGCTGCGCTTCGTGCTGATCGAGAATTTGCGCAGACTTGCCCTGCGCGTCAATCGCACGCGCCTTCTGCGGCAAACCGCGAACAAGGTGGCCGACCGTCTATTGAGCGCCGAAAGCGAAGAGCAAATCCACGCGATCCTCGCCCCTTACGCCACTCATGCCTCAGACTCCACCTTCTCGACGCAGATGCTTTACCGTTTGCGGGATGGTGCCCAATATTCAGCTGCGGCTCTGACTTGGCTCGAAGCGGAATTTGAACGCAATAATACAGATGCCGAGAAGGTAACCAGCCGGGAGCACGCAACGCTTTCCGGCGGCAATGTCACGATGAGCAACATCGTGCGCGGCATGCGCCATATCAACGATGTCCAATGGACAGACTGGTTTGAGGAGGTGAGCCAGGTTGACCGTCTGTTGCGCGAGCAAACCAACTTTGCCAAGCTCGATTTCCACTCTCGCGATCAATATCGGTCCGAGATCGAGGAACTGGCGCGCGGCTCTGGCAAAACCGAAGACGAGGTCACGCGGGCGACGCTCGACCTGCTGCAGCGCAAGGAGCTTGCTCCCCAGCCCAGAGAAGCAGTGGGTGCACGCAGCAGTGAGAACGATGTCGGATTCTATCTATTGGGTTCGCGGCGGGCGGAACTCGAGAAGCACGTTGGCTACAAACCCACCTTCGGCCACCGCGTCAAGCGTAGCTTTGGCAGGATGGGATGGGCTGGCATTGCCGTTCCGGTTTTGCTGTTTACTGCGATCCTGACCTGGATGGCGGGGGCGGCCCTCGCTTCGCTTGGTCTGTCGGCTGCGGCGATTGCCGTCATGCTCTTCTTCTTCATGCTGCCCGCAGCCGACGCAGCAGTGAGCTTCTACAATACGGTCGTGATGCAGTTCATCAAGCCGACCCGTCTCGTCGGCTTCGAATACAAGGAAGGCATTCCAGCCGAGGCGCGCACCCTGGTGGTCGTACCAACGCTGATCGGCTCTCGTGAAGATGTTGAAGAAAGCATCCGAAACATCGAGATCCATTATCTTTCCAATGCGACCGGCGACGTGCGTTTTGCAATTTTGTCCGACTGGCCAGACAGCAATCTGGAGGAAAAAGAAGCCGATCGCCGTGTCTTGAACTATGCGCGCGAAGAAATTGCGCGTCTCAATGCACGCTATCCGATGGAGGGGTCGCCGCGCTTCCACATGCTCCATCGCCGGCGGCTTTACAATGAGGCGCAGGGCGCCTGGATGGGTTGGGAACGCAAGCGTGGCAAGCTGCACGAGCTAAACCTGCTTTTGCGCGGCGAAAAAGACACGACGTTCATGCCCCTCGACAATCCGCTTCCGGAAGATGTCGTTTATGTCGTGACGCTGGATGCCGACACGCGCATGATGCGCGAAACAGTGACCCAGCTTGTCGGCAAGCTGGCGCACCCGCTCAACCGTCCGGTTATAATGCCGAAAACAGGGCGTGTCGTTGCCGGATATACGATCCTGCAGCCGCGCGTCACACCGTCATTGACCACGGGGGACGAAGCTTCGTTCTTCCAGCATGTTTCCTCATCCAACCGCGGCCTGGATCCCTATGTGTTCGCAGTGTCCGACCTCTATCAGGACGTCTATGGAGAAGGCACATTTACCGGCAAGGGCGCTTATCATGTCGATGCTTTCGAAAGCGCTATTGGCGATCATATCCCGGAAAATGCGATTCTAAGCCACGACCTGCTTGAAGGCGCTCTCGCACGTGCAGCTCTCGTGACCGATGTGGAGGTCGTTGAAGATTATCCGACACGTTATGCGGTCGACGCGGCACGCCATCATCGTTGGGCTCGTGGTGACTGGCAGCTTCTGCCTTTCATTTTCAACCCGAAACTGCCGATCTCCGGCATTTCGCGCTGGAAGATGATCGACAATCTGCGCCGAAGCCTGACCCCGATCTTCTGGATTCTCTCATCGGTCGCTGGCTGGGCCTTCCTTGACTTTACCAATGCCGTGCAATGGCAGGCGCTGCTGATCATCAGCCTCTTCATGGCTCCCACCTTCGACATCTTCAATTCGATCCTGCCCAAATCGAACGACGCCACGCTACGCGGTCATTTCCGAGCTCTCGGCAAGGACGTCGCGTTTGGAACGGCTCAGGTCGCGTTGAAGATGATGGTGCTGGCCGATCAGGCCTGGATGATGGGCGATGCTGTCGTGCGCACGCTGCATCGCCTTTATTCGAGTCGCAAGCAGATGCTCGAATGGCATGCGGCATCCCAGGCGAGCAAGAGCGCCGCGCGCACGATTCCAGCACATTATCGCATCATGCGCGGCGCGCTCATAATCGCCGTTCTCGGCCCGCTCCCTGCTCTGCTCTCAGGCTCAAGCGGCGTGTGGCTTGCTCTCATCTTCTCCGCCTTCTGGCTATGTTCCCCGGCGTTTGCCTATTTCATCTCGCGCTCGGCAGAGACGGAAGAACGCCTCGAACTGGACCCGGAAGATCGTCTGCGCCTGCGTCGCATCGCGCGCCGGACCTGGCGCTATTATGAGGATTTCACCACCGAAGAACATCACTTCCTGCCCCCGGACAATTTTCAGGAAGACCCCACGCCACAAGTTGGCGCGCGGACGTCCCCGACCAATATCGGCATGTATTTTCTCTCAGTCGTTTCTGCGCGCGACTTTGGCTGGATCGGCCTTGAGGAGACCATTCGGCGCGTGGATCAAACATTGACGACCATTGAGAAGATGGAGCGTTTCCGCGGCCATCTCTACAACTGGTATGGCACACGCGATCTCGCACCGCTTCAACCAACCTATATCTCGGCGGTCGACAGTGGCAATCTGGCTGGCCATCTCGTCACGCTGTCGTCAGCATTGACCGAATGGGCAGAATCTCCGGCGGTTGCGCTGCATGGCGACCTCGAGGGCATCATCGACGCCGTCAGCATTCTTGAAGAAATGCTGGGGGCCCTGCCCGACGACCGCCGCCAGATGCGCCCCTTGCGCAAGCGCCTGTCCGATCGCATCGAAGGTACACGCCGCGCCGTCGCTACAATCCAGGATGAGCCTGAAATGGCTTCCGTGCGTACGATAAACCTTGCCGTTATCTCTGCTGATCTCGTCAAGCTGGCGCAAGCAATCCACACCGAAGCTCAATCCTCGGAAAGCGAAGACGTGTTGGCCTGGGCAAAGCTCGTCGCCAAGACGTGCGAAGCACATATGAGCGATACGTTGACGGATCAGGACAATCTTGTCGCGTTGCGCAGGCAGCTTGAGAGCCTTGCACAGCGCTCCCGTCAATACGCCTTCGAAATGGATTTCAGCTTTTTGCTGCGCGAGGAACGCAAGCTGCTTTCCATTGGTTATCGTGTCGTCGAGCAGCAGCTTGACGAAAGCTGCTATGACCTTTTGGCCTCCGAAGCGCGTCTGACCAGCCTTTTCGGCGTCGCGAAGGGCGATTTACCGACCGAACACTGGTTCCGACTGGGGCGTCCGATCGTCGAAATCGGCTCGCGCGGGGCGCTCATGTCCTGGTCCGGTTCCATGTTCGAATATCTCATGCCCCCTCTGGTCATGAAGGAACCGAGCGGCGGCCTGCTCAACCAGACCAACAATCTCATCATCGACCGCCAGCGCGCCTATGGCCGTGAACGCGATGTGCCGTGGGGGATCTCGGAAGCGGCCTTCAACGCCCGCGACCGCGAAATGACCTACCAGTATACGAATTTCGGTGTTCCCGGCCTTGGCCTGAAGCGGGGACTGGCGCAGAACCTGGTGATAGCGCCATACGCTTCCATCATGTCGGCCATGTTCCAGCCGCGTGAAGCAATCGACAATCTTACCAAGCTGCGCGCCATTGGTGCGCTCGGCCGCTACGGTTATTATGACGCCGTGGATTTCACGCCGCGCCGCGTGCCGGAAGGCGACCGTCGCGTGGTCGTGAAGAACTACTATGCCCACCATCACGGCATGTCGATCGTCGCCATTGACAATGCGATTTTCGAAGGCCGCATGCGCGATCGCTTCCATCGAGACCCGGTGATCGAGGCTGCGGAACTGCTTTTGCAGGAAAAGGCGCCGCGCAACATCCCTGTTGCCGTTGTCCGTGCCGATACGGCCGAACCTGTCAAGCAGGCAGACATCGAGGCGACGCCCGACATGCGCATCACGCGCGACCCAGACAGATCACTGCGATCCACCGTCATCATGTCGAACGGTCGCTATTCGCTTATGCTGTCTGCGACGGGCACAGGCTTTTCCCGCTGGAACGATCTGGCCCTGACACGTTGGCAGCCGGACCCGACGCTCGATACGTTGGGCTCGTTTATTTTTCTGTCCGACCCGCAAACGGGCGAATGGTGGTCAGCAACCGCCGAGCCGCGCCGCGCGCCCGACGAACAGGTCGTCACCTACTTCTCGGACGACAAGGCTACTTTTGTGAAAGCGGCGGGCGGGCTTCGCTCGGAAGTTGAATGCATCGTCACTTCGGAGTGCGACGGCGAAGGCCGCAAGGTCACCGTCTGGAATGACAGCAACACCGATCGCGTCATCGATATTACATCTTACAGCGAAGTCGTGCTGGGTCAGGAAGCGGCGGACAATGCTCACCCCGCCTTCTCCAAGATGTTTGTCGAAACGGAAATCGCTCTCGACCGCCACGCGATCTATGCACAACGTCGCAAGCGTTCCGCCTCCGAGCCGGATGCGCATATGCTGCATTTCCTCAGCGCCGATATCGATGCCGCTGGCATGACCAGCGCTGAAACCGGCCGCCACGCTTTCATCGGGCGCGGGAGGGATCTCGGTACCGCTGCCGCTTTCGATAAAGGCACTGTGCTTTCCGGTCGCAGCGGCTTCATGATGGATCCCGTCATGTCTTTGCGGCGTCGTGTCAGGATTCCGGCACGCCGCAAGGTACAGATCACCTTCTGGACGATTGCCGGCCCGGACCGCGCTCATCTCAACAAGGCGATGAAGCATCTGATGCATCGCGAAAGCTTTGCGCGGGAATCAATGCTCGCCTGGACGCGCTCGCAAGTGCAGACCCGCTATCTCAACCTGTCGCTTGCGGAAGCTGCCAACGTACAGCGCCTCGCCCGCTACCTGCTCTATCCCGACGCGTCGCTGCGCCAACCTGGACAGTCGATCAGTGCGGGTCTCGGGTCGCAGGCCCGCCTGTGGCCGATGGCAATCTCGGGCGACTTTCCTATCTTCGCCATTCGCATCAGCGATCAGGCCGATCTCGAAGTCGTGGCTGAAGCGCTGCGTTATCAGGAATATATGCGCACGCACGGTCTGCTTGCAGATCTCGTCATCATCAATGAGCAGGCGTCCTCCTACATTCAAGACCTCCAGCACGCTATCGAGCATCTGTGCGAGAATGCGCGCCTGCGTGGTCACGAACTTGGGCCGCGCCAGCACATTTTCACCGTGCGTCGCGATCTTATGGACGAAGAGAGCCACCGCACGTTGCTAGCGGCGGCACGCGTGGTGATGCACGCCAGCAATGGCCGCATATTCGATCAACTGGACCGCGCCGAGATCACCGAGCGGCAGCGTTACAATATCGTCCCTCCAGTGATAGATGCCAATGTCGAGGGGGCAGTCGAAGAGACGGCGCGCAAGCCCGCTCTCCCCAAGCGAAGCATCACCAAGCTCCCTGCTCCGGCAGAGATTTCACATGATGACCTTGACTATTGGAACGGCTATGGCGGCTTCACCAAGGACGGCAGAGAATATGTCGTACGCCTCACCGGGTCGACAGCAACGCCACAGCCATGGATCAACGTCATCGCTAACAGCAACTTCGGCTTCCACACCTCCAGCGAGGGTGCATCTTTCACCTGGAGCCAGAACAGTCGCGATTTCCAGATCACGCCATGGACCAACGATGCCGTGGTCAATCGTGCGGGCGAAGCTATATATGTCGCGAATTTAGCGGATGGCTCTGTCCTTGCGCCTTACGCCTGCGTCGCGCGCAGGCCGGACGCCGTATATGAAGCGCGACACGGCCAGGGCTATTCAAGGTTCAGCGCCAATCGCGACGGTCTTGGGCTGGAAATGACGCAGCTCGTGGATCCGCAGGCGCCTGTAAAGATAAGCCGCCTTAAAATCCGCAATGGCGGCTCGAAGACGTTGAAGCTAAGGGTTTTCGCTTATGCCGAATGGGTATTGGGCAATTCGCGTGCGAAAACATCGCCCTTCATTGTGCCCGAGTGGGCAGAGCAGGAAGGCGTCTTGCTGGCAAATAACCCCTACAGCCTGGAATTTCCGCACAGGACGGCCTTCATGGCCTTCGACACGGTAGCTGATGGGGTAGGTTCTGATCGCCGTGAATTCCTGGGTGCCCCTGGCAATGTCTCTGTTCCAAAATTGGCGCACACGGGCGAACCACTCTCCGGCAATGTCGCGGCAGGGGACGATCCATGCGGCGTGCTATCCAAGGACATTACCTTGAAACCGGGCGAGGAAGGCGTTGTTCTCTGGCTGATGGGCGACGCCGGCTCACGCGAAGAAGCGGTCGATCTTGCCGTTGCACATCGCGCCGTCGACTTTGACAAACGTCTTTCCGATACCAAGAAGGAATGGAACGCATTCCTTGAAACCCTGCAAGTCAACACGCCGGACAAGGCCTTCAATGCGATGGTCAACTACTGGTTGCCCTACCAGGCGTTGGCCTGTCGCATCCGTGCGCGGGCGGCCTTCTATCAGGCGAGCGGTGCCTTTGGCTTCCGCGATCAATTGCAGGATACGCTATCACTTCTCATGCACGATCCATCGCTGGCGCGGGCGCAGATCATCAATGCAACAAGCCGCCAGTTTCCGGAAGGTGACGTGCAGCACTGGTGGCTGCCCGGAACAGGCGCTGGTGTACGCACAATGATCTCGGATGACGTCGTGTGGCTTGCCTATGGCATCCACCGCTATGTAAGCGTAACGGGCGATTATGCTCTGCTCGACGAAGAACTGCCATTCATCACGGGACGCTCGTTGGAAGATGGCGAGCATGATGCCTTCTTTCAGCCAGAAAAAGGGGCAAGCGCCACAGTCTATGAGCATGCGTTGCGGGGTCTCGACCTTGCGCTCAAACGTCGGTCGGAACGCGGTCTGTCGCTGATCCTTGGTGGGGACTGGAACGACGGTATGAATCGTGTCGGCGAAGCGGGCAAGGGCGAGAGCATCTGGCTTTCCTGGTTCCTCGTCAGCACGCTTCGCGACTTCGCGATCATCTGCGAGAAACGTGGAGACAAGGCCACAGCCGCCCGTTTCCGCAAGGAAGCGGGTGCAATCGCTAATGCGATTGAAGAACATGGCTGGGACGGCGAATGGTACAGGCGTGGCACGTTCGATAATGGGCAGCCACTCGGTTCATCGCAGTCGGACGAATGCCAGATCGACTCGATTGCGCAGTCCTGGAGCATTCTCTCAAAGGCTGGCGATCCAGAGCGCGCCGCCAGGGCCATGGACTCGGCCCGCGCGCATCTGGTGGACGAAAAGGCTGGCGTCATCAAGCTGTTCACCCCCGCCTTCTCCAAGTCTCCGAACGAACCCGGTTATATCAAGAGCTACCCGCCGGGCGTGCGCGAAAATGGTGGACAATACACCCACGCCGCGACTTGGTTCGTGATCGCGTTGGCACAGATGGGCCGGTTTGATGCGGCCTGGAAGGCGTTTGAAACACTCAACCCGGTCAATCACGCTTTGTCACAGAAAGCCGCCGATCATTACAGGGTAGAACCCTATGTGGTTGCCGCCGATGTCTACGGGGTCGGGGAAAAATCAGGCCGCGGCGGCTGGACCTGGTACACGGGTTCGGCAGGTTGGCTCTACCGTGCCGCTGTGGAAGGTATCCTCGGGATCGAGCGCGAAGGCAGCATTCTGCATGTGAATCCCCGGATACCTTCAGCATGGAGCGGGTTTAGCGCTCAGATCGTGATTGATGAAGTAAAGCTGGAAGTTACGGTAGAGCGAAAGACTGTCGTTTCGAAAAAATCCATTATTATCGATGGCCGATCCGTACCCGCCATTGATCTGGATAAACTACCCAGTGCTTCGAAGATACTTGTAGCAATCCCCATGTCGGAAAGCGCATAAGCGCGAAGAGATGACGGGACCCGCTCGGGTTCCGTCATCTCACGTATATTTTATCCTTTTAATCAAAGCGTTATCCATTCACGCGACATTACACGCGATTCGCCATAAGTGTACGCACCAAGGCAACCTGTCCCCACTCCCGTCATTGTAAGTGCTTACGCTCGGCAGTAAATACGGTCGAATTTTCTTGACGGGAGTACCCGACGTGACATTGGTTGAAATCTACAAGCGGGCCATAGGCTATCTTGCTCCGCGCAAAGGACGTGTCGCCGTCATTTGCGCGTTCAACGTTGCGTTGGCTATCGTCGTCATCGCCGAGCCAATCCTTTTTGGTCGCGTGATCGACACGATCTCCGGCGGTATGGACGTCGTCCCTACCCTGATGATCTGGGCGGCTTTGGGTGCCTTCAATATTGTCGCCAGCGTTCTGGTTGCACGCGGCGCAGACCGGCTTGCCCATGAGCGGCGAGCATCCGTCCTCACGGAAAGCTATGAACGCGTGGTTTCCATGCCATTGTCCTGGCACCAGCAGAACGGCACATCCTACTCGCTACAGACGCTTCTGCGCGCAGTCGACGCCCTGCAGGGCCTCTGGCTCGATTTCATGCGCACGCACCTTTCCACGATCGTTGCGCTCGCGCTGCTCATCCCGACCGCGCTGGCCATGGACCTCCGCATGTCTGCTGTCCTATTCGTGCTCGGCGTCAGCTATGTTCTCATCAGCCGCCTTGTCATGAAGAAGACCAAGGATGGCCAGATGAGTGTAGAGAACCATAATCACAAGATGTTCTCGCACGTCTCGGATTCGATCACTAACGTGTCGGTCCTGCAAAGCTACAATCGAGTGCAGCAGGAAACCTCCGCGTTACGTGACTACGCAGAAAACCTCCTGAAGGCTCAGTATCCGGTGCTGGACTGGTGGGCCGTCGCAAACGCCATGCACCGTCTTGCGTCTACAGTAGCGATGATGGTCGTCCTGATCATTGGCGCGATTCTTGTGTCTGCCGGTGAAATGCGCATTGGCGACGTCGTCGCGTTCACCGGTTTCGCGCAGCTTCTGATCGGCCGCCTCGAACAGATATCGACCTTCGTGAACCAGATATTCGAATCGCGTGCACGCCTTGAACAGTTCTACGTGATGGAAGATGCGGCATCTCAGTCGAAGGAGCCGGAAACGGCGCGTGATCTTGGCAAGGTCGAAGGCCACCTGCGTTTCGAGAATGTCGAGTTCTTCTTCCCGAATGGGACGAAAGGTGCATCGGATGTTTCATTCGAAATCCTGCCGGGCGAAACCCTGGCAATCGTTGGCCCGACGGGCTCAGGCAAGACGACACTCATCAATTTGTTGCAGCGCGTCTATGATCCGAGCGAAGGTGCGATTTATATTGATGGTGTCGACACACGCTCCGTAAGCAAGAACTCGCTTCGTGCCAATATTGCCAGCGTCTTCCAGGACGCCGGCCTATTGAACCGTTCGATCGAAGAGAATATCCGCGTAGGTCGTGAAGGCGCAACGAATGCGGAAGTCGAGGCCGCTGCCGAGGCTGCATCGTGCGACTTCATCCTGTCCAAGTCGGAAGGCTACGACACGCTGGTGGGCGACCGCGGCGGCAAGCTTTCGGGTGGTGAGCGTCAGCGTATCGCAATCGCACGTGCCGTTCTCAAGAATGCACCGATCCTTGTTCTCGATGAGGCGACCAGCGCACTCGACGTGGAAACCGAGGAACGTGTCAAGAGCGCGATCGACAATCTGCGCGAGAACCGCACGACGATCATCATCGCTCACCGTCTCTCGACAGTTCGCGATGCAGATAAGGTTCTATTCCTTGATGGCGGTCGCATCATCGAGATGGGTACCTTCGACGAACTTGCCAAGCAGGGCGGCCGCTTCACATCGCTCCTCAAGGCTGGGGGTCTGGCAATGGACGACGACCTCACGCCACGCGTGCTGCAGAAGGCTGCCTAAGCCTGCAATTAGCCCATGTACCCTCGAACGGTCGGCACTCTGCCGGCCGTTTTTCATTCGGGGCTATGGTCTTCCCAATTGCTGCGAAAGCTTTCCAGCATGCCAGAGAGGGTCCGTGCCTCATCCAACGACATTGCGTTGAGATAAGCGCTCACCCATCTCTCATGGGCATCGGCCATCTGCGCAAACAGGGCGCACCCCTCCGCCGTCAGGGAGACAATCGAGGTGCGCTTGTCTCCTTCCCGCTTGGCGCGCGAAACGAAGCCCTCCTGCACAAGCCGCTCAATGATGCCGGTCACATTACCATTGGAAACGAGTAGATAGCGAGACAGGTCGCTCATCAACATGCCGTCCGGAAAACGATCGAGCGCAGCCATCACGTCGAAACGCGGCAGCGTCGTGTTGAACTCTACAGCGAAGCGGTTACGCAACTCCGCCTCGATCATGCGCGACGCGCGCAGGAGACGGACCCAGAGCCTGAGCTTTTCCTTCTGCTCAATGTCGTCTTGCTGCACCGCAACGTGCATATCTTCCATCGGCGCATGTCTCCACTATTTCATGCTTAAATATTTTATCGGTCCAGCCTGTTTTGCCAGCAAAAATTACTGTGGTCCACAATGCTGTGAGATTTGATTGACAGTCTGCCGGAGGGTAAGCAAGGTGAGTCACACACCATATTTCAGGATTTTCCCATGCGCGCCGTTTTCGTTCAGCTTCAGTGCCAGCCCGGCAAAACCTACGCCGTCGCCGAGGAGTTGTTCGAAAGAGAAGTTGCATCCGAGCTTTACTCGACAAGCGGCGAATACGATCTCCTCATGAAAATCTATGTCGAAAACGAAACCGATATCGGCAAGTTCATCAACGAGAACGTCGCCAATGTACCGGGAATTGTACGTTCGCTCACGACTCTGACCTTCAAGGCGTTCTAATTCCGATTGACCGGCCCTGGATCGGTTGCTAGCAAAAAGCCGGGATGGTTCTGCGGTGTTTCGACATCGCGGATGAAAAGGGAACGCGGTTCAAAGCCGCGACTGCCCCCGCAACTGTAACTGCCGAGCGCCCTTCGGAAAGCCACTGTCGCAAGATGGGAAGGTGAAGGAACCCGCGACGACGCAGAAGTCAGGAGACCTGCCATTCCGGTCACCAGACCTTGGGTACGTGGGGTGCCGAGGTGCAGCTTTGCTGTCGCGGTGACATTAGTCGCCGTCTGACCGCAAGCCCGCGGACAGGCATGTTCTCCTTAGCGCCAGGCGCTTGCATGCGTGTAGCCATGAAAACCTTTTTGATTCATCTCGGCATTACGACCTCACTTGGGACAGGTCTCTCCCCTGCCCTTGCGCAGAATGCCGAGCCCGTTCTTCTAGACCAGATCGTCATCACCGCAGGGCGCACGCCTCTGGAAGCTGCAAAGAATGGGCGCGCCACCAGCGTCATCACGCGCGAAGAACTGGAAGCGCGCAACATCGTCAACGTGACGGATGCCTTGCGCCAGCTTCCCGGCATCAGCATAAGCGCTGGCGCCGGCCCGACACAGCTGCGCATGCGTGGTGGCGAAGCCAATCATGTCCTCGTCCTCATTGACGGGATCGAAGCCAGCGAGGCCGCCACCGGCGAATTCGATTTCAGTGGATTGCAGGCAAGCGATATAGAGCGGATCGAAGTGTTGCGCGGGCCGCAAAGCGCGTTTTGGGGGTCGAATGCACTCGCCGGTGTCATCAATATCATCACGGTAGGAGGAGAACGGAATGCCAGCCGCTGGGGCTGGGAAACTATGGTCGGCACCAGAAGCACGGCTCGCGGTCTGCTGTCATGGCGCGGCGGCGCGGAGACCATCGACGGGGCAGTGTCGACATCTCTCTTTCGCACCGATGGTCATAATATGTCCCGCGAAGGTGATGAGAATGACGGAAGCAGGAGCGGCACCTTCAGCGCGCGCTTCAATGCCGATATAGCTCCCAATACGACGCTGGACGGCACGTTACGCTATGCGCGCCTGCTCGGGGAAACGGATGCGGAGGATTACGCAACCGCCCTTCCCGCAGATAGCGATGATGCGTCTCGCCGCATCAGCCTGCTTGGCTCGATCGGCCTGACCAGCAAGACGCCTGACGACGCCCTAACGCAACGCCTGCGCTTTTCCTTCGGCGATACCGAACGCAGAAACTATCGAGACGGAACCCTGCTGTCGGGCAATAAAGGTCGCCGCGTCTCCGGTCTTTATCAGCTTTCCTACGCTTTTGAGACACCGGCCCTTGCCGACGCCAGGCATACGCTTACGGCCGGATATGAGTGGGAACGTGAAAGCTACAACATGCTTGATGCACCCGGCATCGCACCGGACCAACTTAACGAGCGGAGCCGCAGTTTGCACGGCTTCGTCGGCGAATATCGTACGGAGCTATTCGATCGCATCTACCTCGGGACAGCGCTTCGCCACGATATTAATGATGCTTTCAAGAACGCGACGACCTATTCGCTTTCGGCTGCCTGGCAGACGTTCGATGGCGGGCCCAGGCTGCACGCTTCTATCGGCACCGGCGTGACAAACCCGACCTTTGATGAGCAATTCGGCTACTATCCTGGCGTCTATCTCGGTAACCCGAACCTGAAACCCGAGGAGAGCCGTGGCTGGGACGTTGGCATTGAGCAAGGCTTCTTCCATGATCGAGTGATCGTTGATGTTACCTGGTTCAACATGGTGCTCAATGACGAAATCGTCTACAGTCCGACCTTCGACAGCGCGATGAATCTGGACGGCAGAAGCCGCCGCCAAGGTCTTGAAATCGCAGCGACCGCCGAAATCCTGGACGGCCTGACAACACGCGCTAACTATACCTACACGGACGCCACCGATCCAGACGGCGTCACCGAAATCCGTCGTCCCCGCCATAGTGCCTCGCTCAATGTCACTTACACCTTCTTTGAAAACCGGGCGACCGTGTTTGGTGAGATGGACTATAATGGGACGACGCGGGACACTTATTTCGGCCCGCCCAGCTATAGCACGCCAGTCAATCTGCGTGCGCGTACGCTGGTCAATTTCGGCGGATCCTATCAGTTCAGCGAAAACCTGAAAGGCTACTTGCGCATTGAGAACCTGCTGGACAAAGAGCACGAGGAAGTCTTGGGGTATCGTGGCTCGGGCCGCACCGCGCTTATCGGACTGAAAGGGAGCTTCTGAAACAATAAAACCGGCCCCACGAGGGCCGGCTTTATTGTTCTTACCGCGGAAATTTAAGCGCGCTCAAGCATCTTCCGCGCGCTTTCTTCGTCGGTGATGAAAACCGTGGGCTCAATCAGCTTCAGCGCCCCCATCAGGGCGTCCACCTTGTCCGGTCCGCCGGAGGTCAGAATTCGCACCGGCACCTTCTTCAGGCGCTCGACATCAACCGACATGATCAGCGAGTTGATCGGGTGATCGACCAGTTGCCCTTCCGCATCATAGAAATGATAAAGAAGATCGCCCACGGCTCCATGGTTTTCCAGCACGGCACGGTCTTCTTCCTTGAGAAAGCCGCCACGATAGAGTGTTGTGGCAGCCGACATACCCCCCACGGAAAGTAGTGCCGCATCGAGCTTGTCCGCCATCTCGAAGATTTCGTTCAAGCCGCAGCGCTCGATAAGAGCGACCCGCGTTTCGACGCTATCGACCACCGCAGGAGCCGGCATCAGATAACCGTCGCCCTGAAACACCTGTGCAAAACGCCATGCAAATTCAGCCGGATTATAACGCCGGGCGTGACCGATGCCGCCCAGCAGCGAGATCACCTTGAAATCCGCCAACGAACGCGCGTCGATGAATGGCAATGTTGCCAGAAGCGTCTTGCCCCAGCCAACGCCAACCGACATACCGGCCTTCATGGCTTCGGAAAGATAGGCGCCGGTAACGGCAGCGATCGCCGGGACGGGATCAGCTTCTTCGCCCGAGATAGGCGCAACGTAAACACGATCGATGCCGAAACGATCTTCGAGCGCACGCTCGAGACGTGTTGCTTCGGCCAGCTCGCCCTGGATGGTGACCTTCACCTCGTTGCGGCCGCGCGCTTCAGCCAGCATCCGAACCACGCTGACACGACCGATGCCAAGCGTCTCGGCGATCTCGTTCTGCGTCATCTGTTCGATGAAATACATCCAGGCCGCGCGCATACGCAGTCGATCCTGACGGCTGTCTCCCCCCAGCTGTCCGGACGGCATGGAATCATCGTCTGAAGCCTTGTTGCCTCTCCTCGCCACAGATCCTCCAAAAGCATTTGATTCGCACGAAATCGGAATCATCTAGATTTACAGCGATACAAAATAGACATGCGCCGTCAGCGTCAATGGTGAAGACATGCAGCGCCTGCGCGACTTTAGGCTATTGATTTTTATTCGGAGAAACGCCGATGCAGATGCACCGGCCTTTCGATTGCCTGTCAGGCTGCCGATTTCTTGCCAAGTTCGCTCAGCGTACGCTTGGCACGCGGAATAGACGCCGGACTCATCGAAAGTTCCGTCAGGCCGAAGCGAACGAACTCGGGAATGAGATCCGGGCGGCCCGCTGCCTCACCGCACATGCCAACCATGATACCCGCTTGGCGACCTGCCTTCGCCACCATCTCGATCGCCGCCATGACAGCCGGATTGGTCACATCGTTCAAGCCGGCAACCGCCGGATTCAGACGATCGGCCGCCATGATATATTGCGTCAGATCATTCGTACCGATGGAGAAGAAGGCTGCCTTCTTGGCAAGCATTGGCGCAATCAGCACCGCAGCCGGCGTCTCTATCATGACCCCAAGGGCGAAATCACCGAAGGCAATGCGTTTTTCCTTCAGCTCCTGGCGGCATTCCTCGATCAGCCGCTCGGTACGCTCGATCTCGTCAACCGTGGAGATCATGGGAAGCATGACCTTCAGATTACCGTGGACAGCTGCGCGCAACAACGCCCGCAGCTGCATCTTGAACATGTCCGGGCGCTCAAGGCACATGCGGATGCCGCGCCAGCCAAGGAAAGGGTTTTCCTCCGAAGGGAATTCGATGCCCGCAATGGGTTTGTCGCCACCAATATCGAGAGTGCGCACAATCACGGAGTGCTTCGGGAAAGCTTCCACCAACTGCTTGTACACATCATATTGCATATCTTCCGAGGGAAGATGCGTGTGGCGCATAAAGAGAAGCTCCGTGCGAAATAGGCCAATGCCCATAGCACCCGCTTCCTGCGCGGCTTCGATTTCTTCCGTCGCGCCAAGATTGGCGGCAACTTCGATCACGGTACCGTCATCGAGCGTCGGCTCGAGATCGCGGTAGATTCTCAGCGCCTCCTTTTCGGCATTTGCCTTGGCTAGCGTCTCCTCGAAACGAGCCGCAACGGCAGCGTCTGGATCAGGGAAGACCACCCCCTTATCACCGTCGACAGCGACGGTTTTTGCGCCTGCGAGGTCGTGCACGCTCTTCCCAAGGCCCAGTACAGCTGGAATACCATGTGTACGGGCAATAATGGCAATGTGCGAGGTAGCAGCGCCGTGACCGCAAACGATCGCGCCAATGCTCTTCAGGTCAGCCCGCGCCAGATCCCAAGCACCGATATCTTCGGCAATCAGCACCGAGCCTTTCGGAAGCCTGTCGAGAGAAACGTCTTCTTCGCCAAGCAATGCCAAACAAATCTGGCGACCGACCGCAGAGACATCGTCGGCACGGGCACGCAGATAGGGATCATCCACCTGCGAGAACTGGGCGGACAGTTGTGATGCAGCTGCAATCACAGCACCGACCGGTTCGACCCCGTTGCGGATGGCGTTCTCACTGTCCTCGATCAATGTTTCGTCACCTGCGATTTCACGCAGGGCAGAGACGATCCCCTTGTCGGAGGCCGCGAGATTATCCTCGCGCAAGGAACGGTCCATGCGCTCCTGAACCGCTGCAACCGCAGCCTGGAACTGCGCCAGCGCCGGGGCGATCTGGTCAGCCGCAAGCTTCCGGTCGAGCGGCTCGATCTGCTTCGGGAAATGCGCGAATACCGGACCGATATGAACGCCTTCCGATGCCGCGACACCCTTTATTCCACCCTCTGGGGCGGCGGCTTGCGCAGCCGGCTTTTCAGCAGGCGGCGTGGCCTCTGCTTCCACGACAGCAGCAGGCTCTTCCTCGAGACCCGACATCGGATCGTCCAGGAAGGCAATCAGTGCTTCCAGCGCCTCAACGGCATCTGCACCTTCCGCCTGCACGGTCAATTCTTCGTTTTCCTTGACGCCGAGCAACATGAGCTTGACTGTGCTCTTGGCACTCACGCTCTTTTCGCCCTTGACGAGATTGATATCGCTCTCGAAGGATTTTGCGAGCTTGACGAAGCGTGCAGCCGGGCGGGCATGCAAGCCATCCTTGACCCGGACAACCGTGGAACGTTCCATTTTCAGTTCTCTCGATGTTTTTTGGGAGAGCGAGCCTTCCGACCCGCTATCTCGACCAGATGCGCTTTAGGCACCGATGATAATGTCCGCGCCCTCTTTCAAGGCTGCGGTCAGGGCTGCGCCGTCGACTTCGCTGGCGGCAATTTCGCCGGGCGTTTCAGTTGTCGATGCGCCGGTAAATTTGATGACGACATGACCTATATCGAGCACCTTGGCCCAGGCTTTCTCGCCGATTGCGGTGATTTCCGCTGAAACATCACCGACCTTGATTGCCGTTCCGACGGTGGGAGCTGTCTGCGCGGCTTCACCTTCAACGCGATGCAGAACGGAGACTTCCGCCAGTTCAGCCGGCGAGCCGTCCGCGAAAAGAATAAGAACACCGCCTTCGGCGAGATCCGCGACATCGGGTCCAACGGCGGTGATCTTGGTCTTCAGGTGCAGCGTCATGTTCTTATCCTTCAATGTCGCCATTATTCGGCGTGTATGGCATGAAAAACGGGCGGCAACATGAAGCCTCGCCGCCCGTTTTGAAGAGTTTGGGTTAGAAAACCACCAGGCTGACAGCCCAGGCAATGAGAACCGAAACCGGTCCCATGATCTGACGCGAGATCAGAACGGCAGGGACGCCAATTTCGATAGTCTTCGGCTTGGCTTCTCCGAGTGCCAGCCCCACAGGCACGAAGTCACAACCGACCTGCGTGTTGTAGGCAAATAGCGCTGGCAGAGCCATGGCGGGGGAAATCGTGCCATTGGCGATCTGCGGCCCGATAATCGCAACACCGACAACCTGCGCGATAACCGCACCTGGCCCAAGAATCGGAGAAAGGAACGGCAGGCCGCAAATAGCCGATAGAACCAGGAGGCCTATAATATTGTTAGCCAACGGCCCCATCGGCTGCGCAAGAATGTCGCCGATACCGGTGTAGAGGATGAAGCCGATCAGCATCGTGACGAATGCCATGAAGGGCAGAACGTTACGGATGACCTGATCGATCGTGCGACGACCGGCGTTGAAGAAGACGTTGACGACCTTGCCCATGACACGGCCGACAGACGAGATTACGCCAACGAAACCGCTATTATCCGCCAAGGGAGCATCCGCATCCGTGGCGTTGGCAGCGGCAGCCGTCGCGGCCGGTCCGGCATCCGCAGTGGGTGCGGCAACGCCGGCAGTCACCGGAGCTTCCGAACCATCGGCAAGCTGGACGTCGTTTGGCGTCACGCCGGACACGTAAATGTCTTCGGTGATATATTGCGCCAGCGGGCCAACCTGGCCGACCGGTGTAACGTTCACCGTGGGGATCCGCTTGCGCGGGTAAACGCCACAACGCGCGGTACCGCCGCAATCGACGACGACGATTGCCATTTCGCCCTCGACCGGCGGCGCCTTGAAGCCGTCGACCGCCTGCATCCCGGTGAGTTCCGCGATACGCGCGGCAACCGGATGAATGCCTCCGCCGGTGACCGACACGACCTTGTCACGCGAACCTTCGGCCTTGACGACAAGAGGACCACCCCAGCCGCCTGCGCCCTTGGAAATTTTGACTGCTTTTAGTTCTTTAGCCATTTTTTCCTCCGCGCCTTAGAGCTCGACGCCCTGGCGGCGTGCCATGATGGCCGTAATGCGCTCGGTCAGCATGCCCTTGAGCAGGATGACGACGAGACCGACGATGGCGTACCAGATGGCAACCTGGATATGGTAGCCGCCCGGAACGGAACCATTCCGCTCGAGTTCCTGAAGCGCCACGAGAATACCGCCCCAGACGAAGTATTCGCCCGGATTGACGTGTGGGAAGAGACCAAGCGGCGGATGCACATAAGACACCGTGGCGTCGTAGAAGGCGGGCTTATGCTTTTCTTCCAGGAACGAACCGAAAGTGTAGGCCATCGGATTGGTGAGGAAGAAAACCGACATAAGGGGAAGAAGCGTATAACGGGTCAGTGCGATCTTGCCTGCGCCCCGTGCAAGGCCGTGAACGCGCTGTTCGCCAACAAGTTCGGTCAGCGCGTAGAACGCCGTCATCAGAACCACCAGCGTCGGGATGATTCCCGTCACAAAGCCAGCGAAGGTTTCGCCGCCTTTCTGGAAGATGCCGATGAAATAACGCCCGGCAGCCGAGAGCCAGCCGAGCTGCTCTTCCTGCTGGACGTTCTCCAGGCGATTACGAAACTCGTCGACCGTAATATCCCCGCCGCTTGCCTGCGCAAGCTGGATCATCTGGTCTGAGCCATGTTCGGCCGCCACCTTGGCATGAAAAGCCGCATCGGAAAGCACCGTGCTGGCTGCATGTGCATGCTGGATGGCCACATCCGCATGCTGCGACAGCATCGATAGAATGGACATCGTTCCTCCCTCTCTACCCCGAATGAATCACGCTGGGATCACGCGTATTGGACATTGTTCGCTTCTGTTGCGCCTTCCGCTTTCTCGAGCGCATTGGCGCGTGCCTTGTGGAGCTGTTCTATGGCTTTTTCGACGGCTACCGGAATGGAACGATCCTTGTCTTCCAACGCGGCAAAATGCGCGCCGACGGCTTCCACCGTCTGGCCCTCGTATTCTTCGAGGCGCTTGAACTTGGCAAAGACGGAGCGTCCGCTCATGATCAGCAAACGACGCACGATAAGGTCCCTGTCGCTGACGATTAGCACGATGGTGCCTTTCGACAAACGACCGCGCACGTGGCCTGCCCCTACGAAACCATCATTATACTTGTTGGTAATGCCTTTGAAGACGTCGGTGTAATGGCGCATCTGAAACCACACGCCAGCCGATTGGATGGCCCAAGCCAATCCCATCAAAAGCAGGCACCATTGCCAAATTGCCATCCCGATTATCTCCCACCCGATTTCGAACGCCATCCTCCACGAGGCGCATCCGACCCACAGAACATTTGTCTTCTTAAATGTCAATATGTAAGCAATCGCCACACGTTCTTCTGAACATATCACTGCTCGTCAGCAGCAGATAGAGGAAGAGCATAGGGCTATCGCCGAACCAAAGCATGAACTAAGAGACCTTTGTCCTAATCGGGAGATAAGCGTGAGAGCAGACAGACTGACGATTTTTGATTGCGACGGTGTGCTGGTGGATTCCGAACCACTGGCAGCAGAAGCCTATGTGCGCGTTTATGCAAAGCACGGCATGGACATTACCGCCGACGTGATTGCCCAGGGCGTCGGCATGAAGCAGGCCGACATCATCCGCAAGATCGAGGAAATTACCGGTCATCTCCTTACGGAAGACAAGGAAGCCGACATCTGGTCCGAAACCAAGCTTTTGTTCACTGAAAAGCTTGTTTCCACCGGAGGCGTCGAGGAATTCATCGCCAGTCTGCCGACGGCGCGATGCGTGGCTTCATCGTCGTCTCTGGAGCGCATCTATCACAGTCTGGAAGTTACCGGCGTCGAACAATTCTTTCCTCGCGAAAGCATTTTCTCCTCATCGATGGTCAAGCGGGGCAAGCCGGCTCCCGACCTGTTCCTGCATGCCGCCGCGCAAATGGGCTTTGATCCGTCCGTATGCACTGTGATCGAAGATTCGCCCTTCGGCGTTCAGGGTGGCGTTGCAGCCGGAATGAAGGTTATTGGCTATGTCGGTGGCGGCCACACCTATGAGGGCCATGCAGACGTTCTGCGCAAGGCCGGCGCCCATGCCATTTGCCACCACTACGGCGATATGCACGCCGTGATGAAAACATTGTGATCCAGAAACGATGAAGGCCGAAGCGCTGAGACGCTTCGGCCTTGTCGGGCGTCGGGAAAATCCCCGCTAAATTCATGAAGCCGCCCTGCCCTAAGGCGGAGCGGCTTCTGTTTTCTAGACCAGCATCCCCGTCGGGTTTTCGATGCGTGCTTTAAAGGCGGCGAGCAGCTCGGCTCCCAGCGCACCATCCACGGCCCGATGGTCGCAGGAAAGTGTAACGCTCATGACGTTGGCGATCTTGAACTCACCATTCTTGGCAATCACGCGCTCTTCACCCGCACCCACGGCAAGGATCGTACCTTGCGGCGGGTTGATCACGGCCGAGAAGTTCTTGATGCCGAACATACCGAGATTAGACACCGACGTGGTGCCGCCCTGGTATTCTTCTGCCTTGAGCTTCTTTTCCTTCGCACGCGCAGCCAGATCCTTCACCTCGTTCGAGATGGTGGATAGCGTCTTCTGCTCCGCCTTGCGAACGATCGGCGTAATCAGTCCGCCTTCCAGCGCAACAGCCACGCCGACATCCGAATGCTTGTGCAGGAGCATGCCACCTTCAGTCCAGGAGGCGTTCGCCGCAGGAACATCGGAGAGCGCCATGGCAAGCGCCTTGATGACGAAATCGTTGACCGAGAGCTTATAGGCTGGCTTGTCGCCCTTCTTCGTCGCACCCGCGTTGAGTTCGGTGCGCAGCTTAAGCAGCGCATCGATCTCGCAATCGAGCGAGAGGTAAAAGTGCGGCACGGTCTGCTTGGACTCGACCAGACGCTTGGCGATGGTGCGGCGCATGGAATCATGCGGCTTCACCTCGTAAGAGCCTTCCTCGTATAGCTTGAGAATAGCTTCGTCCGACATTCCCTTCGCGACGGCAGCAGGCGCCGCTTCAGCGCGAACCGGCGCGTCAGCAGCTTCCGCCTTTGCAGCACCAGCACCGTCTTTGGCAGCGGCTTGGACGTCGGCGCTGACAATGCGACCGCGCGGTCCCGAGCCTTTCACGCTCGAAAGATCGAGCCCCGCTTCCTTCGCCAGACGGCGTGCCAGCGGAGTAGCGCGGACACCCTCGCCTTCCGGAGCCGCAGGTGTCGCCTGCGGAGCCGGGGCAGACGCTTTGTCTTTCGGCGCCTCGACCTGCTTGGAATCGGTTTTCGCTTCGACGGCAGATGCCGGTGCAGCACCTGCGCCTACCGCTTCGCCTTCCGCGTAGATATAAGCCACGACATCGCCAACCGGAATGTCGATGCCTTCCTTACCGGTAATATTGGCGATCGTACCGCTCTCAGGGCTATCGATCTCCATCGCAGCCTTGTCGGTCTCGATCTCGAAGAGCACGTCGCCTTTCTTGACGCTTGCACCCTCTGCCACATACCACTTGGAAATACGGCCTGTGGCCATATCCATATCAACCTTGGGCAGGATGACTTCTGTCGGCATCAGCGCTCTCCTTTAACCAGAGCGCGCGTCGCCTGATAGATGTCATCGACCTGCGGCACGGTAGCGCGTTCAAGGTCCGGATTATACGGAATCGGCGTTTCCTTGCCGCCAAGGCGCACGATCGGGGCGTCCAGGTAGTCGAAGGCATCGCTTTCAGCAACCAGCGCCGAGATTTCCGCGCCGATGCCGAGCGTCTTGACCGCCTCGTAAACGCAGACGAGACGCGTCGTCTTCTTGACGCTGTTGATGACCGTTTCGCCGTCGATCGGACGAATGGTGCGCAGATCGACCACTTCGACGTCGATGCCTTCGGCAGCAAGCTTTTCAGCCGCTTCAAGAGCTTTGTGCACCATGATCGAGGTCGCAACAATAGTTACGTCCTTGCCTTCGCGGCGGACGGCAGCCTTGCCGATCGGTGTCTCGTAATAGCCTTCCGGCACATGACCCTTCATCTTGTAGAGGATCTTGTGCTCGTAGATCATCACCGGATCGGGATCGGCTACCGCTGCAAGCAACATGCCCTTGGCATCTTCCGGTGTTGCCGGCTGAAGAATCTTCAAGCCCGGTACGTGAGCAAGCCATGCCTCGAGGCTCTGGCTGTGCTGCGCTGCCGCACCTGTTCCCGAGCCGGCCGGGAAGCGCATGACGAGTGGAACCGAGACCGCGCCGCCAAGCATGAAGCGCATCTTCGCAGCCTGATTGACGATCTGTTCCATGGCCAGCGTGGCAAAATCGGAGAACTGGAATTCGAAGATCGGGCGCAGACCGGTAACGGCTGCACCGACGGCAACACCAGCACCGCCAAGTTCGGAGATGGGAGTGTCCATCACGCGGTCCGTGCCGAAGCGCTCGACCAGATCGCCGGTTACCTGAAACGCACCGCCGTAAACGCCAATGTCTTCGCCCATGAGAATGACGCGCTCATCCTTCTCCATGGCAATAGCCATGGCTTCCTGGATGGCCTGGGCATAGCTGAGTTCGCGAATTTCAGTACTCATTTCGCTTCCTCGGTATAAACGTAAAGCGCGCTGTCTTCTGGCCGTGGGGCCGGGCTGTCCTTGGCAAATTCGATCGCGTCGGCGATTTCCTTCTTCACGCTTTCGCGGATTTCGGCCATGCCGGCGTCGTCGAGGAGACCGAATTCCTTGAGTTCCTTCTCAAGACGCGCGATCGGATCGCGCTCGGTCATCCACTGATCGATCTCTTCCTTGGTACGATAACGATTGCGGTCCGACTTCGAATGGCCGCGGTAGCGATAGGTCTTGGATTCGATCAGCGTCGGACCTTCACCACGGCGAGCGCGTTCGACAGCCTGATGCGAGGCTTCCGCCACATCCGACAGGATATTGCCGTCAACGATGACGCCAGGCATGTTGTAGGCGACAGCGCGATCAGCAATATTTTCGACAGCGGTCGAACGAGCCGTCGAGGTGGACATGCCATAGCCGTTGTTTTCACAGACGAAAACGACTGGCAGCTTCCAGACCGAAGCCATGTTCAGAGCTTCGTGGAAGGCGCCTTCATTGTTGGCGCCGTCGCCGAAGAAGCAAACGACGACCTTATCGTTCTTCAGGCGTTTGGCGGTGAGAGCAGCGCCAACAGCGATCGGGAGACCGCCGCCGACAATACCGTTCGCGCCGAGATTGCCCTTGGAAACGTCGGCAATGTGCATGGAGCCGCCACGACCCTTGCAGTAACCGGTTTCCTTGCCGAAGAATTCGGCGAACATGTATTTCACCTCCGCACCCTTGCCGATGCAGTGGCCATGACCGCGGTGGGTCGAGGTGATCTGATCCTGTTCAGTCAGGGGAAGGCAAATGCCGATGGCGCTAGCTTCCTGACCGATCGAGAGATGCATTGTGCCGTGAATCAGGCCGCGCATGTAGCTCTCTTCCGCACCTTCTTCGAAGGCACGGGTGAGCAACATCTTGCGATAGGCGTCCTTGATCGTCTCGGCATCATACTGGCGATAGAGAAACGGACGATTGTCCGCTTCGCTTGGGTTGCGTTCAGCTTGCGCCATGATGATTAGGCTCCTTTGCCGTAAACCAGCTCATCCTGGCGAGCGCGCAGCGCTGCAATCTTCGAGCCTGCTTCCGGTCCGGCGTTGTCATAGGTAATGAGTTCGCCCTTCTTGATCGGCTTGGTAACGACGCCCTTGTGCAGCAGACCGCAAGGAATGGCCTTCGCGGCACGGGCCTCGTTCGCCGTCATGATCCAGGCGCGATAAGTGTATTCGCCAATATTGTCGAGCGTGTCGCCAGGCTGCAGATCTTTCTTGGCGAGCGCACAGACTTCAGCAACGGGTGTTGCCAGCGGCACCATGTCGGCCTTGCCATAAAGGGCGGCGCGCGCGCAGGTAAGCGGCACTTCGAGCGACGTCAGGTGGTACGGGCGATGGAAGGTGAAATATGGCCCCTCGCCCATCTTCAGATCGGTCATCCGTTCCGAAACGCGCGGATGCGACATATCGGCGACTACGAACACGCCAGGAGCGACGCCCTTGCCAATCGTATAGTCGACGACGCCGACGCGCGACAGAACACCGCCATCCTTCTGCGGAATCAGCGTTTTGTTGAGCTGGTCGAGCGTCGCTGCCGGGCCGTGCATGCCAGCAATATCGGGGACCAGACCGGTCGCATTGGCAATTGCAGCCATTTCCACCATGGTCTTCGAACCGTCAACGAACTCGACGAGCATGCGCACGTTCATGTTGCGGCGATGCGCTTCTTCCTCGTAATCGACCGGAACGGCATCAATGTTGAGCGGGTTGTTCTTGCCTTTGCCTGCCGCAACGATCGGGTGGCCCATGGCGGAAACGAACTCGATCAGTTCCATACAGGAAGAAGGCTCGTCGCCTGCGCCCAGCGAATAGACGACGCCAAGGCGCTTGGCTTCAGCCTGGAGCAGCGCCCCAATGGTGATATCGGCCTCGACATTCATCATGACGAGATGTTTGCCATGTTCCATCGCCGTCAAACCGATCTCTGCGCCAACGGCTGGAATGCCGGTCGCATCAATGACGACGTCGATGAGCGGGTTGGAAATGACCAGAGAAGAGTCAGTCGTCACAGCAACCTTGCCGGCTTCCATCGCAGCAGTCATTGCGGCTTCGGAATTGGCTTCCTTCGTATGACCTTCTTCCTGGAAAGCGATATCGACCGCCTTGTGTGCGTGCGGCAGGCGCAACTCACTGATGGCGCCGATTTCGAGACCGTTCATGTGTGCAGCGCGGGTTACGATATCTGTACCCATCTCCCCGCAACCGATCAGACCGACACGAATAGGCTTGCCGGTCTTGGCGCGTTCCTCAAGATCTCGCGCAAGGCCGGTAAGAGCGACATTGGTTCCCATGACGGAATCCTCCCTAGGTAAATATGCAGGCAGCCGTATTGAACATATGTATTTATGTCAAGACGAATGTGCCTCTTCTGTGACGCAGTCAACGCCATACGGTCCTTTCATGACGGCACGACGAAAGCAACACAGCAAGACGCGCCCACCTTTGCGCGAGCCCTTCTCAGTCGCTCGGATTTTCGTCTTTTTCTGTTGAAGACTTCTTGGGTTCGATAAGGCCCAGCACATAAAGAATGAAAATGCTGGCGATCGTTCCGAAGATGGCCGTCTTCCAATGCCCCAAGCCCACAGCCAGACCTATGCCACCGGACAGCCACATACCGGCCCCCGTCGTCAGCCCTTTGACGCGACCGCGAGAAACGATGATCATCCCGGCCGCAAGGAAGGCGACCCCTGCGGTCACTGCCTCGATCACACGCAGTGGATCAATCTGCACCTGCTGGTCTTCAAAACCGCGCATGTGGACGCTTTCTATTGAAAGCACTGCAAAGGTCGCGGCTGCAAGGCAAACGAGAATATGGGTCCGCAAGCCGGCCGGTCTCCCGTGCATCTGGCGCTCGAAGCCGATCAATGCGCCGAACACAATTGCGCCCAGCAGCCGGGCGAATTGAACCGATGTCGGCAGCACGCCTGGCGCAATAATGTCGTTCCAGATTTCCTGCATGAGCCATCAAACGTGCAATACGTCCTTCGGTTCCGACACCTCGAGTCACTGCATCAAGCACAATTCAGCCAGAAACTTATAGACGCTGCCCTAGCGTCAACCTATGGTCCGGCGCATTACTTCTGAGTATGCGACGCGTTTGAGTATGCGACGCGTTCGCATATATTCTGGACCTGAGGCGTGACCGAACCAACTTCCCGCGTCGATCTGACGAATTGCGATCGCGAGCCGATCCACAAGCTGGGCGCTATCCAGCCATTCGGCTTCCTTATCGCTGTCGCGGCCAACTGGTACATTACGCGTGCATCGGTGAATATTGCTACCTACCTCGGCATCGAGCATCACGACGCAATAGGCCAGCCTCTCTCTTCTGTTCTCCACAGTGAGGCGATTCACACGATTCGCAATCGCCTGACCATCGTCCGCACGCCCAATATTGTCGAACGTATTTTCGGCCTGCGCCTGCAGGAAAATGGCCCACTGTTTGATATTGCCGTTCACATGTCCGACGGGGTGGTGATCATAGAAGCGGAGCCCTGCCAGGAAGAAGAGCAACTTAGCGCGTCAAGTTCCGTTCGTGCCATGATGGCCCGTCTTGACCAGGCTGCAACGGTTGAAGCGTTTTGTCGGGAAGGCGCTCGTCAGATGCGGGCCATCACGGGTTTTGATCGAGTCATGATCTATCGTTTCGATCAAGACGGAGCGGGTGAAGTTGTCGCCGAAGCCGCCAAACCGGGCATAGGGTCCTTCATGGGTCTTCACTATCCTGCTTCTGATATTCCCTCACAGGCTCGCGCGCTTTACCGTCGCAATTTGTTTCGGATCATAGCGGATGTGGAGGCCACCCCTGTTCCAGTGTTCCCCGCCGGGAATGAGCATGACCACCCGCTCGACCTGTCGATGTCAATCCTGCGCTCGGTTTCACCAATCCATATCGAATACCTGAAGAATATGGGCATTGGCGCGTCCTTATCGATCTCGATCATCGTCGATGGTGAGCTTTGGGGGCTATTTGCCTGCCATCATTATTCTCCGCGCCTGCCATCCTTCGAACGCCGCTCCACTGGCGAACTCTTTGGCCAGATGTTTGCCTCGCGGCTTGAAAGCCGTGAACGTCATCTTGCGCTCGCGTTCGAGACCAGGGCGCGTCAGATCGCCGACCAGGTGCTCACGTCGGTTGCCGATAATGCGACGCTTCTGGAGGATCCAGCCTGGCTGAGCGAGGCGCTTTCGAGCGTCGTTCCGGCAGATGGCATCGGCGTCTGGATCAACGGCAGGCACGCGCTTTCGGGCATGACCCCTACCGCGGAGCAGTTCGAATGCATCGTCAAAGCGTTGAACAAGAACAATGCCCGGCGAATTTTCAGCACGGACCACTTGGGCTCCGCAATGCCGGAGATCGTACTGGACGGCAGTGTCGCCGGCTTGATTGCGATACCTATATCCCGGTTTCCGCGCGACTATGTTGTGCTGTTTCGCCAGGAGATAATACGCACCGTGCGCTGGGCAGGCGATCCGTACAAGCCGGTGGAATATGGAGCCAACGGCCCGCGCCTCACCCCTCGCAAAAGCTTTGAAAGCTGGTCGGAGCTGGTCAGCAACCGGTCAGTGCCTTTCAGTTCTGCGGAGATCCGTGTCGCCGAAACGATTCGCGTTACACTGATCGAAGTCGTGCTGCGCTTGACCGATGAAGCCAACAGGGAACGCCAGCGGTCCCACGAGCGGCAGGAACTGCTCATCGCCGAACTCAATCATCGCGTTCGCAACATACTGAGCCTCATCAGCGGCCTGGTCCGTCAATCGCGCAGCTCCGGGGATACGGTTAGCGCCTATGTCGAGCAGCTTGAGGGGCGCATTCAGTCTCTGGCCCGCGCTCACGACCAGATCACGCGGGACAGCTGGTCACCGGCGCCTCTCTCCATGCTGCTTGAAGCCGAAGCAGAGGCCTATCTCGGCAAGACCTCGGCACGGTTGAGTCTCGAGGGCAGCAATGTTCTCTTGCAGCCAGAGGCCTATTCGACGGCTGCGCTCGTCTTTCATGAACTCGTCACCAACAGCGCGAAATATGGCAGCCTGTCAGATGGCGGGCGCGTCGCTGTCTGCTGGACACTGGCGGGCAATGGCGACCTTGCAATCACTTGGCGCGAGAACGGCGGGCCGCCGGTGAAAGAGCCCACCCGTCAAGGCTTCGGCACCACGATAATTCGGCGCTCCATCCCCTACGACCTCGGCGGACGGGCCGAGGTGACCTTCGCCCCGGAAGGCCTGACTGCGCAATTCATTATCCCGGCGCGCTATGTTACATATTCAGAAGAAATCATCAGCAGCAAACATAACGAGAGCGGTCGAAGCGCCCCCACGGACCGCACGCCATCCGTCAAGAACCCGCTCGCGGGAAAACGCATACTCCTTGTCGAGGACAATCTCATCATTGCCATGGATGGTGAAGACATCCTGACGCTTCTGGGCGCCACCGAGGTCGTAACGGCGAGTTCCGTCTCCCAGGCGCTTGAACTTATCGAAGAGCGCAGCTTCGACCTTGCGCTGCTCGATATCAACCTCGGAAACGAGACGAGCCACAGGATCGCCGAGAAGCTGCTGGGCGGGCCCACGAAATTCGTCTTCGCAACCGGGTATGGCGAGATGGGCAACACGTTTGACGATTTCCCCGACGCGATCGTCCTGCAAAAGCCCTATACGATAGAGAGCGTCGCTGCGCTCCTAGAACGCATATCCGCCGTCCCGGATTGACTTTGCATAAGTGAACAATCGCCTGGGCTAGAGATCGTATAAGGTCCGGATGCGCTTTTCGATCCGGGCAATCGTGGTTGTGGTGGAGCGTAGTTCCTCTTCGCTGACATCGGCCAGGATGAGGTTTCGCAATGCAGTAAGTTCTTTCTCGATTTTATCTGCCTTGGTCTGTCCGCGCGCGGTCAAGACCAGGATTTTTGCGCGTCTGTCGGAAGCATCTTCCCGCCGAGTGACGTATCCCTCGGCGACAAGGAGATCGACGATGCGGACCAGCCCCGGCCCCTCGATTCCCGACGCCTCGGCAATCGCTCCCTGACGAGCCTCGCCCCCCATTCGTCTTAACATGCGCAGCGGCGTAGCCGTCGCGTGCGAAAGCCCGAGCTTTTCCAAAGAAAGGTCTGCCGCGCGCCTCCAAAGGCGCGCGATACTGACAAAACTTTGTCCGAAGCCGATACGTATATCGGCAATGTCTTTAGGATCATTCATCCAAACAGATTACATGCTATATATTTTCATGCAACCTTAACTCGCGATGGGCACGCCGTGACGCCGCCACGGCACCCTTTTTACTGCGAAATGCCATAGGTGATATTCACCTGGACCTGATAGGTGTTCTCACCTGCCTGGACAGGCACGGAATCGGCAGCTGCCATCATGCTGACTTTCATGCCGCGTTCCATGGGCATCGGACGATAACTATTCTCGGAGATTTCGAGAACCGGCCCCAGCTTGACGCCCGCTGCTGCCGCCAGCGTTTCCGCTTTTGCACGAGCCCGCGCGACAGCATCCTTGCGCGCCGCCTCGATGATGGCATCGGGATTGTCGTTCGTGAAGGAAATATTGCCGCCCTGGTTGACACCAAGGGTCACCGATTTGTCCAGCACCTCACCAGCCTTCGCAATGTCGCGAATACGGACGGCAAGAGTGTTGGTGACCTGATAGGCAACAAGTTCGGTATTGGTATTGCCGTCCTTCTCGATATTCTGATAGCGCGGATTGATGTTGATGCCGGAGGTTTGTAAGTCGCGCTCCTCGATTCCCAGCCCCTTCAACGAGGCAATGACAGCGGCCATCGCATCATTATTCGCGCTCAGCGCATCGCGCGCGGTCTTGGCTTCGCGCATCACCGCCAGGTTCACGATCGCCATATCGGGAGCGATAGAGGCTTCCCCCTCCCCCGAGACAATGAGCTTCGCAGGCTCTTTAGGTGCTGCGGGTTGCGCAAAGGACGGTACCGCGACAAGGGCGCTGCAAAGAACGAGAGGGAGGAGATAGGCTTTCATGCAATAAGCTCCATAAACTCAGGATAATGGGAGCAGTTTCTCCCATGTGAATAAGGGGGTATTTAGGCATTCGCTCTTGTGCAGTCGACAAAAAACCCCTATGCGGATTTCCGTCGGGCCTGTAGCTCAATTGGTTAGAGCCGGCGGCTCATAACCGCTTGGTTGGGGGTTCGAGTCCCTCCGGGCCCACCAGTACCGACATTACCATTGATATCATTAAATGTTTATGGCTTTATCCTGCCTGAAAACCGGGCGTGAGCTTAATCTTTTCCTTTGCCGTTCCAGGGTTCGATCCCGTGCGGGATCGAATTTTTGGGCTTCCTTCGCAATCATCAGGATGGCAACAGGAATGGCGCGCGCTCAAATCAATTTGCGAACCTTGTAATTATGCAATTCTCAGCCGAACAACGCGACATCTTCTTCGATCTTATGAAGTGGCGACGCGATGTCCGCCATTTCCAGCATGAGCCTGTCACAGACGAGATCATGGTCGCGCTCAAAAAGGCCATGGACTACGCGCCTTCCGTGGGTAATGCCCGCCCGTGGCGGGTCTTCAATGTCGCAAGTCCCGAAAAGCGAGAGCAGGTCCGCCAAATTTTCGAGAAAGCCAATAGCAAAGCACAAGCAATCTACGAGACCGAGCGCGCGAATGAATATCGAAAATTGAAACTGGAGGGTATCAGGGTCGCGCCGCTGCAACTCGCCATCTTTACCGAAAGTGAGCCCGATGCCGGGCATGGTCTCGGCCGCCAATCAATGACCTCGACCCTGGAACAAAGCACGGCCATGGCCGTGCAGAACCTCTGCCTTGCCGCCAGAGCCTTTGGCCTTGGCACCGGGATGGTTTCGATCCTCGATCCGGAGGCCATGCAGAAGCTGTTTTGTGTTCCGCCAAGCTGGCGTTTCAGTTTCTACCTTTGCATCGGTTTACCCAGTTTCACCGACGACACACCACTGCTGCACAAATGTGGCTGGCAGGAAAACATTAAAACCCGGTGGCAGAACTGCTGAGGCGCATCGTATAACTGGCGCCGCATTGAAAGCCTGCGTTCGACTGCAACAATATTCTAGGCCTGAACACCCGTGACATGTTCAACGCCATCATCTTCCGGTGACGCGATTACGCGGTTTCTCCCGCCCCTCTTGGCTTCGTACAGGCGCTGATCCGCCTCGTCGTAAATATCGAGCCAGGTTTCGCCCGGCCTCAACGTCGCTATGCCGAAACTGGCGGTTACCTGTAAACGGGGCGAAATTTCTGGAAGACTTTTTGCAGCGATGGCCTGACGCAGACGCTCCGCCTGCTCGAATGCCTCGTGAAGAGAACACCGTGGCGCAAGCACTGCAAATTCCTCCCCTCCCAGACGACCGACCAGATCATCCTTGCGGGAATGATGTCTGAGCACAGCCGCCACCTCTCTGAGCGCTGCATCGCCTCCCCTGTGTCCGTACGTGTCATTCACTTTCTTGAAATGATCAATGTCGACGATGATCAGTGATATGGGCTGGAGCAGTTTGTCGCTCAGCATTCGCTCCGCCCTTGTCTCGAAGGCCTTGCGATTGAGTATGTTGGTCAGGCCGTCGATATCGCTGCTTACCCGCAGTTCCTTCATGACATCGTACATGGCGATTACCAGCACCGTTACAGCCAGAACCGAACCCGATATCGCCATCCATAATTGCAGGAATTGCCAGAAGACACTGTTGCCAAACGCCGCAGCCCCAACTGGAGCATCCCCGCCGAAAGTAAGGATGGTTCGAGGGAAAAAACTCGCAGCAAATAAGAAAAGGACCCAGAACAGGGCAGCATCCGGCCAAGACCGTTTTCGATAGGGAAATAATCGAAACGCCGTAATCAGGAGGATCAGGCCATAGCCGAAATTCTGGATATAGACGCGCGTCGTTAGGCTTCGTTCAATATAAAAGAAATAGGCAATCGACAGCATGATCGCACAGCCGACGACGACATGATAAAGCATCGGGTATGATTGCTTGTATCTTCGCATCATGGATTCGGCCACAAGCAACGTGGCTGCCGTATAGAAGGCGCAGGAAAACAGGGCATTCAGCCCTATATCTCTGGGAATACTCAGAATCTGCGCGCAGGCACCTGCCGCGAAAACCAGACACGCTAGCCCCATCAGCCGCAGGTAGCCCTGCTTTCTGTCAAAATACCAGGCGACGAAAAAAGCCGCCCCATAAACCATTATTGTCGCGGGCACGATAAGGGAGATAGTCACTCTAACTATCGCAGGCTCCACTCCCATGCTCCCTATCGTAAAATTCGCATGATAATTCGAACTTGCCCGCCACCTCCGGCCGGGATGACGGGCAAAACCTCCGTAGAACAAACCGCAGGCCATATATCACGTCAAGGCGTGACTTTCTAACTCTGCCTGATAGTCTTCAAAGGGCGAACGAATTCGAGGAAGCAGACAATGGGGTCCGGCGATTGGAGTGATTACGTGGAGATCAACCCGCCCATCAATCCGGCAAGACAGGTCGCTTCCCCCTCATGCTGATCCTCGAAGGTGAAAACAGGACCCGTAGGGTAGATGTGGCGCTTGCTGCTGTCTTCGCCGGTATAGCGGGCGCCATCAACGCGGCTGGTTTTCAGGCAGCCGGCTTTTTCTCTGCCAACATGACAGGTAATGCATCCTCTTTCGCCGATTATGTGGCCCTGGGTAAGTTGGAGCTCATGAATGCTTTCGCTGCTTTGATTGCGGCGTTCATTCTGGGGGCATTTTTGGCCGGAATGATGATCGAGATCGGCCGGAAGCGCCGGATCGCGACCATCTACACATATTGCATACTGCTTGAAGCACTGATCTTGGCGGCCCTGTCGATGCATGACATCTACCTGGCTCGAAACGAAGCGGATATCGTTCTTGTGTTGGGACTGAGTTTCGTCATGGGACTTCAAAATGCAACCACGACCCGGTTGACGGATGCCAGAGTCCGTACAACGCATGTATCGGGCATGGCCACGGATCTAGGACTAAACGCCGCCAGGCTGTTGACCTCTCCGCGAAATAATCAAGAAACGGCCAATCGGGTTATCCTGCATAGCAGTACATTCGTCGCGTTCGTGACAGGCGGAATATTGGGAGCCGGCGGCCATATCCTTATCGGCAACATCCTGTTCGCCATGATTGCCACAGCACTTCTATTCCTTGCACTCGTCACGCTGCGCCGAGCCAGGCTCCAGACGCGGAAACTGTAAGACGCGCCCGCAAGGGGCGCGTCAGAAAATCATTTATCGGCGAGCGATCCGGCAATTCGGCGTATCTGATCGGAAGGTCACGAGATCCGGCCCACGACGGCCTATACCGCGAACGGTGACGGTGCGACGATTTATATCCACGACGCGAACTGCGCGTAGCCCCATGGCACGTGCCTTGGCGACTGCTTCACCCGGTGTGCAACGGCCACGATAACCGGGGCGAGGACGATGATCACGATCACGATCGCGACGGTCCCAATGCTGGGCAAGCTGGATGGAACCAGCCTCAGCCGCAACCCCGAAGTTCTGCGCCAAGGCTGCGGACGGCATGGCTGAGAATGCGCCGAGACCAATCATCGCCGAAAGAAACGTTGTCTTGAGGAAACCGTTCATGTTGCTTCTCCTTGAATGGCCGGGCCCACGCCCTCAGCCGATGCGAAGACATTGCCACCGGATAACTGAACGTTTCTGGAACTACGCGTTCATTCCCGGTTCAGGGAGCACAGAACGCGTCATCGGCGGAAAAAGCCAGAGGGTGCGCTGTTCAAATTTCTCTATCGGCGCGTTGCTTTATCTTGAACACGAGGCCGAAAGTCAGGGCAATGACGGCGGAGGAGCACAAAAAGAACGAGAGTGGAAGGAGCGTACTCGGCTCCACAAGATCGCCCTCGACAGTGCGAGCTGCGGGCTCGAAAAGGAACTTTACGAAAACGAAGATACCCGCCGCAAAAAGAATTGCAGCCAGAGCAAACAGAGCTTTCATCGCTTTTTCCTCATTATGATGCAGCGAAAGCTACGGCGCTTCTTCAAGCATATGTTCGAGATACTCGTCAGTATCATCGAGATCGTGCTCATGGGCCGTGACCATACCGCGCACCGAAACACCTGCCTCATGCACGCTCTCGCGACGACCCGAGATCAGCGGGTGCCAATCATGGAGATCCCTGCCCTCGTTTACCAGCCGGTAGGCGCACGTTTCGGGCAGCCAGACAATTGAAGGCACATTCTCGGGCGTCAACTTGACGCAATCATCTACTTTTTTCTGCCGGTTCGCGTAATCGGAGCAACGACACTCGCTCTCATCGAACAGACGACAAGCTACGCTCGTCCAATAAATCTCACCCGTATCTTCGTCCTCGAGCTTTGCCAGGCAACATTTTCCACAACCGTCGCACAGGGCTTCCCACTCCTGCCGATTCATCTCGGCAAGGCTCTTTGTCTTCCAGAAGGGCGCGTCGATCGTCATGCGCAAAGCCATGGCCGAAAAGACTGGTCACGTCAAGGATCGCAGGTCACTCGAGCGCCGCGGCATGACTTTCTCAGTTCGTGCGACCTGACCGTGCGTATATCCACGCATGCGACATTTGAGATTAAATTATCACAATTCGGCCATATTTCGGGAAGCAATTCCGGCCCCGTCAAACGCATGTTTTAATTAATATTTTTACCCAAGGGAATTTTTCTATGACGAAGAAAACCGAACTGCTGCACGCGGTTCAGGAATTGCGTCAGGTGCGCGAGAACGCCAAGGCCGAGATGGCCCGCTCCGATGACACATTTGCCGCACTCGAACAGCAGATCAAAGGCGCCAAAGACGACGACGAAGACAGTCCCCATGTTGAAGCGCTTCTCGACGCGATTATCGACATGACGGCGGTTATGGTACAGTTGATGGTTTCGATCCAGAAGATCAACCATTCGATTGAACGATTGAACCAAGCAATTTCCGAACTAGGCCTAAGCGCCATCAACACAAGCGAAGCCGATCAGAAAGTAGTAGCAGCGGTCGAGACACGCCAGGACGGTAAGGACGGCGAGCAAGACGAAGCAGCAGCAGAAGCTGCACGCATCGCTGAAGCACAGCGCGTCGCAGACGAAGCTGCTGCCGCCGCTGAAGAAAAGCGCGTTGCTGACGAAGCTGCTGCTGCCGCTGAAGCACAGCGTGTTGCCGACGAAGCTGCTGCTGCCGCTGAAGCACAGCGCGTTGCTGACGAAGCTGCTGCTGCCGCTGAAGCACAGCGCGTTGCTGACGAAGCTGCTGCCGCCGCTGAAGCACAGCGCGTTGCCGACGAAGCTGCTGCCGCCGCTGAAGCACAGCGTGTTGCCGACGAAGCTGCTGCTGCCGCTGAAGCACAGCGTGTTGCCGACGAAGCTGCTGCTGCCGCTGAAGCACAGCGCGTTGCCGACGAAGCTGCTGCTGCCGCTGAAGCACAGCGCGTTGCTGACGAAGCTGCTGCCGCCGCTGAAGCACAGCGCGTTGCCGACGAAGCTGCCGCCGCCGCTGAAGCACAGCGTGTCGCAGACGAAGCTGCCGCCGCCGCTGAAGAAAAGCGCGTTGCCGACGAAGCTGCTGCCGCCGCTGAAGCACAGCGTGTCGCAGACGAA